>NZ_AYVY01000001.1 GCF_000503055.1 Mesorhizobium sp. LSHC420B00
GCCGCGGCAGCGCCAGCAACTGGTCGGGCGAGGGCAGCGCACGGGCGGCCGCGCGCGCCGCTTGCCGCTTGCGTTCGAAATTGCGCGACACCGCGGTCTTCAACCGTGCGCTGAGACCGGCAAGCGTCGCTTCGAGGTCGACCTTGACCGGCACGGCGATTTCGGCGGCGCCCGTCGGCGTCGGCGCCCGCACATCCGCCGCCAGATCGACCAGCGTCCAGTCGGTCTCGTGGCCGACGGCGGAAATCAACGGAATGGCCGAAGCGGCGACGGCCCGGGCGAGCGCTTCGTCGTTGAAGCCCCACAGATCCTCCAGGCTGCCGCCGCCGCGTGCCACGATCAACAGGTCGGGCCGCGGGATGGCGCCGTCCCATGGCAGTGCGTTGAAGCCGTTGACGGCAGCGGTCACCTCCGCTCCTGCCATTTCGCCCTGCACCCGCACCGGCCAGACGAGCACATGCAGCGGAAAGCGGTCCTTGATGCGGTGGATGATGTCGCGGATGACGGCGCCTGTCGGCGAGGTGACGACGCCGATGACGCGCGGCATGAAGGGCAGCAGGCGCTTGCGGCCGGCGTCGAACAGGCCTTCGGCCTGCAGCCGGCGCTTGCGCTCTTCCAGCAGCGCCATCAGCGCGCCGGCACCGGCCGGCTCAAGATTGTCGATGACGATCTGGTAGTTGGACTTTCCGGGATAGGTGGTCAGCCTGCCGGTGGCGATCACCTCCATGCCTTCCTCTGGACGGAATTTCAGCCGGCTCATCGTGGTCTTCCACACCACGGCGTCGAGCCGCGCGCGATCGTCCTTCAGGCAGAAATAGGCATGGCCGGAGGAATGCGGCCCGCGATAGCCGGAAATCTCGCCGCGCACCCGTACATTGCCGAAGACGTCCTCGACCGTGCGCTTCAGCGCGCCGGAAATCTCGCTCACCGTATACTCGGTGGCGTTGGTGCGTGATTCGGATGCTGTGTCGCTCATCGGCCGATTGGGGGACGGTTGTTGGCCGCCGTCAAGGCGCCTGTATCCGGCCGCGTGTCATAACGCGATCCCATCATCTCGCTACGGCCAAAAATTCGGCAGCCAGATAATCGCTGAACGCTCGAACTGCCGGCAACAGGCTGCGCCCCGAAGGCGACAGCAAAGTGATCCCAGCTTCTCCCGCCGTCCATTGCGGCAGGATGCGTTGCAATATGCCATTGCCTGTTTCGGCCTGGCAGAAATAGGCCGGCAGCGCCACGATCCCCAGGCCCGCAATGGCAGCCTGTTTCAGTGTTCCCAGATCGTCGCTGCGCAAGCGCGCCGTGAGCGGCATCAGGACAGTCTCGCCGCCGATATTGCGCAGATTCCAGACCGCCCCGCCGGTCAGCCCGTTCAGTGCGAGGCCGCCATGGTCGGCAAGGTCCTGTGGGCTTGTCGGTGTGCCTGCGCCGGCAAGATAGATGGGTGCGGCGAAAAGATGCCAGGGCGTCGGCGCGAACCGACGCTGGATCAGGCTGGAATCGGGCAGCGGCTCGACATGGCCGCGAAGCGCAAGGTCAAACCCCTCGTCGACAAGATCCACATACCTGTTGGTCGCGTGCTGGATGATGTTTACCTTGGGAAACGTTAAAAGGAACCGGGGTAGCAATTCCGCCAGGAACGACTGCGCCATGCCGATCGAGCAGGTGAAGCGGACCGTACCGCTGGGCTCGGCCAGTCGTCGCGCCGCGGCGCCTTCGGCCGATTCCGCCTCGACCAGCATTCCCACAGCAAACTGATAGACCTCCTGGCCGATATCAGTGACGGCGAAGCTGCGGGAGGTTCGCTGGATAAGACAGACGCCCAGCTGTTTCTCGAGCTCGATGATGCGCCGGCTGATGTTGGACTTTGATCGTCCAAGCGCGTGGCTTGCGGCAGTGAAGCTCTGTTTCTCGACCACCTTCGCAAAATAATAAAGATCGTTCAGATCCAGCACAGTCGCACATCGTTGCCAATAGAGGACGATGCTTCCAGTTCTATGCCATTTTGGCTGTTTCGTCCAGATATTACCTTGCCAATTGCCGCGCTGATCAGCGGGTGCTGGGCTCCATTTGGAAAAAGGAATAGGCATGACCGACCAGTTGAATATGAGCCACCACTCGAGCGTGGCTGACGTATCGGCCCGACCACGGTTTGGTCTGGTTTTGACATTGCTGGCTTTTGCCCAGCTTATTATTTCGATCGACTACAATATCGTTTTTGTCGCTTTGCCCGAGATCGGCCTGGGCCTCGGCTTCTCGGCGCAGACCCTGCAATGGGTCGTGAGTGCGTATGCCGTTGCGTTTGGCGGTTTCCTCTTGCTTGGAGGCAGGGCATCCGACCTGCTTGGGCGTCGGCGAATGTTCGTTTTCGGGCTTGTCCTCTACGCAGTGTCTTCGCTGGTCGGCGGTTTCGCCACGACGCCTCAGATCCTGATTGCCGCGCGCGCCGTGCAGGGCTTGGGCGGCGCTTTTCTTTTCCCGGCCACCCTGTCGCTGGTCAACACCACCTTCAGCGAAGGTCGCGAACGCAATATCGCTTTGTCCGTATGGGCCGGCTCTGGTGCCGGGGGCATGGTTCTGGGCTCGTTGCTTGGCGGCGTGCTGACCCAGGCATTCGGCTGGGAGGCGGTGTTCTTCGTCAACGTGCCTTTGGCCGGCATCGCGATCGTGGCGGCCTTTCCGGTGATTCTAGGAGACAGCGGGTACCAGTCAGGCGGCAAGTTCGATCTGCCGGGCGCATTGACGGCGACGGTCGGTACCACCCTGCTCGTTTTCACGCTCGTCCAGGGTCCAGAGTACGGCTGGGCCTCACAGGGTATTCTGGTCAGCGCTGCCGTTGGGATCCTGTTGCTGGCGCTCTTCGTGGCCATAGAGGCGCATAGCCGCGACCCGTTGCTGCCGCTGCGGCTGCTGGCCAACCGCAACCTCAGCACCGGCGTCGTCACCACATTCCTGTTCACCGCCACGTTCGGTTCTTTGCTCTATTTCCTGTCTTTCTACTTCCAGACAGTGCAGGGCTTCGGCGTTCTGCAGACTGGTTTCGCCTTCATGGTCCCGATGTTGGCCGTCTTGTCGGGCAATGCGCTGAGCGGTCGGATGGCGACCCGTCTGGGTACACGAAACACACTCGTCGTCAGCCTTGCGATCGGCGCGATTGGTACGGCGGGCCTGGGCATGGCCATGTCGGCGGACAGCACTTATGCCGACCTGGTCCCCGGACTGATTGTCTTCAGCCTCGGCGGCGGCATCACCTTTCCAACAATGTTCGCAGCCGCAGCCAAGGGCGTTGCCGCGCATGAGCAAGGCATCGCCTCAGGCATTGCATCCACGGGTCAGCAGGTCGGTAGCGCGGTGGGGCTGGCTGTCCTGGTAGCCGTTGCAAACGCCGGCACCGGCGGTTTGACAGGAGAAGCGCTGCGCGTCGCTACCGCTGAGGGTGTGCGGATGGCCGTCTATCTCGCCGCTGCCGGTACCGCGGCGATGATCCTCGTCGCACTGAATTTCCGTCGTCATTGAGCCCTAACTTGCATCGGCTCCGCGGTGGCAGGCCCCATGGCGCTATGAGACACGAAGCCCTACCAGCCCGGCAGGATCTGGTTCGGCTTGGTCCGCTTCATCTTCGCGAAGGCGAGGGCGGCGAAATCGAACGTGCCGGTCTCCTCGCCGAGCGGCACGGAAATATTGTCGAGGCTTTCCGAAATATGGCGGGCGAGCGCGTCGACGATCTCCGGCCGCGAGGTCTGGCCGCGCATGATGCCGATGCGGCAATCGGGCAGGGCGCCGAAACCGTCGGCCTCGCCCAGCACCCGCATGCCGGGCCGCAGCGCGCATTCCGGCAGCACCGAGATCGCCAGGCCGGAAAGCACCGCCGCGGCGATAACGGTGGCCGAGAAGCTGGTGAACAGGATGCGGTAGTCGCGGTTCTGCTGGTCGAGCACGTCGGCGGCGGCCCGCCGCCAGATGCAGTTCGGCCGGCCGAAGGCCATCGGCAGGATCGGCTGCTCATGCGTCGCATGATTGGCCGAGGTAACCCACAGCAGCGGTTCGCGCCGCACCACTTCCGATTGGCCGCGCGCGTCATTGTGCGTCACCAGCGCCAGGTCGAGATTGCCGCGCTTGATGTGTTCGACCAGTCCCGGCGTCGGTTCGCAGATAACGGTCAGTTCGACATGCGGGTTGGAACGGGCAAACCGCGCCATGATCTCGGGCAGGAAGCGATCGGCATAGTCGTCCGGCGTGCCGATGCGGATGGTGCCTTCGAGCCGGCGGTCGTCGAAGGCGGCCAGTGTTTCCTTGTTGAGATAGAGCAGCCGCCTTGCGTAGGAGAGCAGTCTGTCGCCTTCCTCGGTCAGCCGGTTGGTGCGGCCGTCTTTTTCGAACAGCGGCTTGCCGATCCGCTCTTCGAGCCGCCGCATCTGCATCGACACCGCAGACTGGGTGCGATGCACGGCTTCCGCCGCGCGGGTAAAGCTGCCGGTGTCGACAATCGAGATGAAGGTCTGCAACTGATCGAGATCGAGCGGCGCTTTCATCGGTCTAATCCATCATTGATGTTGATGCTAAAGATTAGAAACATTCGTTGGATTAATCAATCGCGCCGTGGCAAATTCCGACTGTCCACATGAAGGCATGTGAATCGAAGCCGGAACGGCCGCTGTCGCCAGCGCCCGATCGACTGGTTTCGCTCGTTCGAATGTGAAGGAGACCGACATGGCTACGTTTGATTTCGCTACCGAGACCTCGCGCATCACCTCGCGTCCGGCCGTTGCGACGCGCGTGGCCAATGCCGCTGCCAATGTTTACCGCGCCTGGAAAAACCGTCGCGCCTTTTATCGCCTCGGCGAGATGTCGGATGCCGAGCTCGCCGACATCGGTCTGACCCGCGCCGACCTGCACGTCGCTGTCGGTGTGCCCTTTGGCCGCGATCCGACCGAGAGGCTTCGCGTCATCGCGGTCGAGCGCGCCGAAACGATCGAGGATATTGCCCGCAAGGTGGCCTGATCGCACAAATTCGCGATTTTGGTCGCATTGAACCTTTTTGAGGCACGAAGCCACCAAGTTACGCAGGCTCCCCACTCCCTGCCGGATCCCCCCGGCCAGCCTGCGCGCTGCCCGGTCCTCCCAGGACCGGGCTTTCTTTTTTGGGCGGCACTGATGATTGGATGCCGGTGTCTAGTCTACCGCCGGCCCATACCCTGCTTGAACTGGTCGAAGATCGACTCCATGCCTTTCTGGTAGTCGTCGCGCTGCTGGGCACCCGTCTCGAACATCTTGCCGAACAGGTCGTCGAACGGATTTCTCGGCCTGCCGCTCGGATTGGCCTGCGGCTGCGGCGCCTGGGGCTGCGGTTGTTGCGCACCACCGCCGAACATGTCCTGCAGCACCTTGCCGAGCGGATTGTCACCATAAGGGTTCTGTGTCTGCTGCGGCTGGCTTTGCGGCTGCTGCCCGCCGCCGAACATGTCCTGCAATACCTTGCCGAGCGGGTTGTCGCCGTAAGGGCTCTGCGTCTGTTGCGGCTGCTGTGCGCCGCCGAACATATCCTGCAGCACCTTGCCGAGCGGATTGTCCGCTGGGCCTGCAGGCTGAGGGGCCGGCGCCTGGCTGCCGCCGCCCGCTTGCCGCATCATCTGCTCGATGAGTTCGCCGAGCGGATTGCCGCCGCCGGGCCCACCCCCTGCCGCATGCATCTGTCCGCCTAGCTGGTTGGTGGTCTGCTTGAACAGCCCGCCCATCATCATCGAGGCGATTGCCGGCAGCATCTGCTGCAGGACCTGCTGGCTGACACCGCTCGCTTGCGCGGCCTGGCTGGCGACGGCGCGTGACAGATCCTTCGAGCCGAACAAATGCCCCAGAATTCCGTTGCCTTCATCGAGACCCTGCGGTGAGAAGGCCCGGCTTGCATCCTCGAAATATTTGGCGTGCTGGCCGCTGGCCATCGCCGTCATGAAGGAGCCGAGCCCGTAAGGGTCCGCTGTGTTGCGCTTCAGCCCCTGCGAAAAGGCCGGCAGCAGCGCCGCGACCGCCGCCTGCGTCTGCTGCTGCGAAAGCCCGAACTGCTGGGCCAGCGCCTGCATGCCGTTGCCGTTCTGGGCCTGTGCCAGAATATCGAACAAGGAAGGCATTGTTTTCTCCTCCGGGAAAATCCTCGTTTGGAGAAGCCTAGTTCGTTTCCATCACTGATTGAAGCGAATTTGCCGGACCGTGGCTCATGCGGATAGCGAAGCGTTAATACGCGTATTCCATGAACACCGGCTCGATCGAGCCGCCCCAGCGTGTGTGGTAGGCCGACAGCATCTCTTCGGCGCTGGTCGTGCCGCGCGCGACGACCTCGTCCAGCGTGTTGAGGAACGAGGTCTCGTCATAGCCGTCGCGGTTCTTGCGGTCGCGGTTCTTCAGTCCCATGCGCGAGATGACGAGCACGTCGCGGGCGATCTCGCGCAACGTCGTGTTACGGAAGGGCGCCGAAATGCCCTGTTCCGGCACTGCGTTGCGCATTGCCAGCACTTCGTCATAGCTCCAGCTCGAGGTCAGCGCCTCGGCCGCGTCGAGCGCAGCCGCATCGTAGAGCAGCCCGACCCAGAAGGCCGGCAGCGCGCAGATGCGCCGCCACGGCCCGCCATCGGCGCCGCGCATTTCAAGAAAGCGCTTCAGCCGCACGTCGGGGAACAGCGTCGACAGATGGTTCGCCCAGTCGCCCATCGTCGGCAGCCCGTCCGGCAGTTCGTTACGGGCAGCACCTGCCATGAACTGGCGGAAGGTGATGTGCGTCATGTCATGGTACTGGCCGTCGCGGATGACGAAATACATCGGCACGTCGAGCGCCCATTCGACGTAATCGGCAAAGCCGAAATCGGGAGAGAAACAGAATTCGAGCAGGCCGGAGCGCTGGTTGTCGGTGTCTCGCCAGATCTCACCGCGCCAGCTCTGCAAGCCGTTCGGCCGGCTTTCGGTGAAGGGCGAGTTGGCAAACAGCGCCGTCGACAGTGGCTGCAGCTTCAGCGACACCTGCATCTTGCGGCGCATGTCGGCTTCGCTCTCGAAGTCGAGGTTCACCTGGATGGTGCAGGTCCGATACATCATGTCGAGACCCTTGGTGCCGACCTTGGGCATGTAGCGGGTCATGATCTCGTAGCGCGACTTCGGCATTTTCGGCGTCTCGGCCAGCGACCATTTCGGGCTGCCGCCAAGGCCGAGAAAACGAATGCCCATGGGTTCGGCGATCTCGCGTACCTGCGCCAGATGCGCATTGCCTTCCCGGCAGGTCTGGTGGATCGTCTCCAGCGGCGCGCCGGAAAGTTCGAACTGGCCGCCGGGTTCCAGCGAGATCGCGCCCTGGCCGGTCGGCTCGACCAGGCCGATGATGCGGCCGGCATCCATGATCGGGTCCCAGCCGAGTTTGTCCTGCATGCCTTCGAGGATGGCGCGGATACCGCGCTCGCCGCCATAGGGCACCGGCGCATTGCCGTCGATATAGAACGGGAATTTCTCGTGCTCGGTGCCGATCCGCCATTTGTCGCGCGGCTTGTTGCCTTCGGCCAGATGCTCGACGAGTTCGTCGACGCTTTCTATCGGCCGGAAATCGGTAGTATCGCGCGCCATAACAGCCCTCCGCACATGACCCCGAAAATCGGCTTCGATTTTCGGAAAGGATCATGTGCCCAATCAATATGCTACAGCGTCCTTTGCGCGCCCGAAAGGACGCGCTGCGCTGCAGAGCGGCCGGACGACCGCCGGCGCTAGATGGACGAAATGTCAGTAGCCGATCAAGCGAAAAATCCTGAGCCAGAGGGTAACGGGAATTGATCACCAATCGCCGATTGTCGCCTGGATCAGCGCCAGTGCCGCCACCGCCGCCGTATCCGCTCGCAGGATGCGCGGCCCGAGCGGAATGGCGGTAACGAAGGGCAGCGCTCTCAGCATCCCGCGTTCCTCGTCGGAAAAGCCGCCCTCCGGCCCGACCAGCAGCGCGAGCTTGTTCTCCCGCACCGCCTGCAATGCCGGCAGGGGATTGTTGGTGGCGGCATCCTCGTCGCAGAAGATCAGCCGCCGCTCCTTGTCCCAGCCTGCCAGCAGACGCTCGAATTTCTCCGCTTCGCGCACATCAGGTACCGCCAATATGCCGCATTGTTCGGCCGCCTCGACGACATTGGCGCGGAGGCGCTCGATGCCGGGTTTTGCCACTTGCGTATGCTGGGTGATGACCGGCTGCAGGGTGCCAGCGCCCATCTCCACCGCCTTCTGCACCAGATAATCGAGCCGTCCTTGCTTCAGCGGCGCGAAGCAATAGACGAGATCGGGCAGTGGCGGCTGCGGCCGCTGCAGCGCCATCACCTTCAGGCGCAACGCCTTCTTCGATTTCGCGGCGATCGCCGCCGACCATTCGCCGTCGCGGCCGTTGAACACCAGAACCTCGGCGCCTTCGCCGAGCCGCAGCACACGCGAGAGATAATGGCTCTGCTGCGGGCCGACGTCGAACTCGGTATCCGGTCCAAGCTCGTCCGGCACGAACAGCCGCTGCATCTTGTAATTGGCGCGCATCGCCGAGGAATGCGCAACGTCACCCTCGGCGTCAAGCCTCGGCGGAAGGATGCCAGACAGGCTCGTAGCCTTGCTGCAGCACCGAAACAGTTGTCGCCGGCGTGAGCATGCGGATTGGACCGTCGGAAAAACCGCCGAACCCCACCGGTTCGCGATAGCCGCCGAAACTCCAGGGCAGCGCGGCGCCGTCAAACAGGGCGTACGCCCTGTTTCCTGACGAGATCATCGTGCCGTCCGGCAAGTCCGCAAGCGCCTCCGGTTCCAGTCTCGGCGCCGGTCCGCCCGATGCCAGGCGCTCCTTGTGCAGGCGCTTGTCGAGTTGCGGCGCGCGCGGCTCGGCAATGCCGAAGGCGTCGCCGAAGCGCTGGACAAAATCCCTGGCTCGCTCGCGCCGGCAGAAAAAGCACGGCCGGTGCCCGGCCGCCAGCGCCGTCACCTCGTCGAGGAAAAACAGTTCGGTCCAGCCGGCCTTGCCGCCCAATTGGTCGTCGCTTTGCCGGTTGCGACCCATCGGCTCGCGCCGCACATTGCGGAATTCGCAGACGCAGATGATCCAGGCTTGCAGCGCCCAGCGCTTCTTCAACAGCGTTCTCGTCTCGGCGTCGTGAATGATGCCGCGATTGCCCATGAACAGGCCGCGCTCCGGCACGGCATGGATGGCGCCGAACGGATCGACCCGGTTTTGCAGTGGCATAGGCGTTCCCTGTTGGCTGCAATGCTGGCGCCATGATATCCCTCGCCGCATCAATTTCATGTCAGCAGGTTTCGATGCGGGTCTTGGTCGTCCAGAACTTCGACAATGAGGGCCTTGGCCAGATCGGCGCGGCGCTTGTCGAGGCCGGCGCCGATATCGATCTGCGCCGGCCCTATCGCGGCGACGCGCTGCCGCAAGATAGCGGCGGGCATGACGCCATGGTGGTGCTCGGCGGCGCCCAGAATGCACTGGACGACGAGCTCTGTCCTTATTTTCCGGGCCTGCTCGACCTGACGCGCGATTTTGCCGAGAGGGATCGCGCGGTGCTCGGCATCTGCCTTGGCGGCCAGTTGGTCGCGCGCGCCTTTGGCGGCGAGAACCAGATCGGCGGTGCCTCGGAGTTCGGCTGGCACGAGGTAGCGCTCACCGCGGCCGCGAACGCCGATCCGGTGCTCGCCGCCTTGCCCGAAAAATTCCCGATCTTCGAATGGCACGACGACACCTTTGTCTTGCCTGAGAGGGCCGTGCGGCTGGCCGGCAACGCCGTCGCCGAGAACCAGGCGTTCCGCATCGGCCGCGCCGTCTATGGCTTCCAGTTCCATTTCGAGGCCGACCGGCCGATGGTTCGCGACTGGAGCACCTCCTTCGCACCGCTGATTGCCGAGCGGCATCCTGAATGGGCAGGTCGGCTCGACGATGAAATGGCCCGCAACGGACCGCAAGCCGATGCCGCCGGCCTGGCCATCGCCCGCGCCTGGGTGGCGACGATCTGACGACTCATACAGCCAACGTTGCCTATTTGGCGACGTTGCATATTTGGCACGCGGCGCCAAATCCGCCGGGGATAACGCGTTTCATCCTTGGCCTGTGTCAATCCGCTAGCCTAAAAGGCGCCGCTCTGCATCTTCCGTGCAACCGCGATGAACCTATCCTGTGACCCGCGCGACACACCGCCGATACAGAACATGCCTAGAAGCGCGAAACCGTCAGACATTTGCGACGAATTTTGCGTTTCAACGCATTGGTAACCCGCTCGTGCATAGATGCAGGAAGCTCAACAAGAGATGACGTCCGTGAAAGCAGCCTTTTTGTCCTTTGCCATGTTGTCGGCCATTGTCTTGTGCGGCCTCGGCATTTATTCCGCCGACGCAGCCAACAACCACAATGCCGTCGACGGCTACGGCGTCACCGCCGCGCTTCGCTAGACCCTCTGCTCATAACCCCACGCCTTCCCTAAGCCCGCTCACCCGTGACTGTCAGGATATGCTTGTCCGCGCCGTCCACGACGAGCGCGGTGAGGTTTCCCGACTGCCAGGCGAGGGTGTCGACATTGACGCGGTTGCCTGTGATCTCGGGCTTGGGCACCGGCGTATGGCCGTGCACCACGATCTTGGGATGAAGACCGGTGTGATCGTGGAAGACCTCGCGGATCCAGATCAGGTCCTGCGGGCTCTGGCTTTCCAGCGCAATGCCGGGCCGGATGCCGGCATGGCAGAAGAAGAAATCGCCGAACGTCACTGAAAAGGGCAGCGAGCGCAGGAATTCGACATGGTTCTGCGGCACCGCCTCGACCAGTGCGGCGTGCCCTTGCCGCAATGCCGCATCGGCGCGGCCAAACCAGGCGCTGCTCCCACCGAGTGACACACCATACGACAGCGCCGTCTGGATGCCGCCATAGCGCATGAACAGCCCGTCCTGATCGGGGACATCGAGAAAATCGAGAAAGCCGAGATCATGATTCCCGGCCAGCATCAGGTGACGCGGATCGCGTTTTTGCGCGTCGATCAGGAAATCGATGACGCCTTTGGAGTCCGGGCCGCGGTCGACATAGTCGCCGAGATGGATCACGCGCCAATCGGCCGACGGCCTTTGACCGAGCTCCGCCTCGATCCGCCGGTGCATGGCGGCCAGCAGGTCGAGCCGGCCGTGCACATCGCCGATCGCATAAAGGCGCATGCCTTGCGGTCCGCGCGCCTCGTAAAAATTGATGCCGGGCTCCGTCAATGCCTGCGTCGCCTCCGTGATCATGCTGTCACGGGACTTTAGCGCCGAAGCTGATCCTTGCCCATGTCGGTGACCAGACGCTTTCCGCACAGTGCTAGCGTTATGTCCATCTCCTTGCGGATGATTTCCAGCGCCTTGGTAACCCCTTCCTTGCCGAGTGCGCCGAGGCCGTACAAGAAAGGCCGGCCGATATAGGTGCCCTTGGCGCCGAGGCACAGTGCTTTGAGCACGTCCTGGCCGGAACGGATGCCGCCGTCCATATGCACCTCGATCGTGTCGCCGACGGCATCGGCGATCTCTTCGAGCGCCATGATCGATGACGAGGCGCCGTCGAGCTGGCGGCCGCCATGGTTGGAAACGATGATCGCATCGGCACCCGACCTGGCCGCCATCATCGCATCTTCCTTGTCGAGAATGCCTTTCAGGATCAGCTTGCCGCCCCAGCGCTCCTTGATCCAGGCGACGTCCTTCCACGACAGATGCGGATCGAACTGCTCCTTCGTCCACGACGAAAGCGAGGCGAGGTCGCCGACGCCCTTGGCATGGCCGACGATGTTGCGGAAGCTCCGGCGCTTGGTCCCGGCCATGCCGACGCACCAGCGCGGCCTTGTCGCCATCTGCCAGAGGTGCTTCGGCGTCATCCGCGGCGGCGCCGAAAGCCCGTTGCGGATATCCTTGTGGCGCTGGCCCAGGATCTGCAGGTCGAGCGTCAGCACCAGCGCCGAACATTTCGCCGCCTTTGCCCGGTCGATCAAATCGAAGACGAAATCCTTGTCGCGCAGCACATAGAGCTGGAACCAGAACGGCTTCCTGGTCACCGACGCGACATCCTCGATCGAGCAGATGCTCATCGTCGACAGCGTGAACGGCACGCCGAATTCTTCCGCCGCCTGCGCCGCCAGCATCTCGCCGTCCGGATGCTGCATGCCGGTCATGCCGGTCGGCGCCAGCGCCACCGGCATCGCCACCTTCTCGCCGATCATGGTCGATTCCAGCGAGCGGTTGTCCATGTCGACCAGCACGCGCTGGCGGAACTTGATCTTTTGGAAATCCTCTTCGTTGGCTCGGTAGGTGCTTTCGGTCCAGGCGCCGGAATCGGCGTAGTCGAAGAACATCTTCGGCACACGGCGGCGCGCCAGGTCCTTGAGGTCGGCGATGGTGAGGATGCTGCTCATGGATCTTTTTCCGCTGGTTCTTCGCTGGTTCGTCGTTGAATTTTCTGGCCGCGGCCTACGGCTGTTTTCTTGCCGGCTCGCCATCACCGGGCTCGGAGCGCTGCCTGAGCCTCAGCCGCGACACGCGCTGCCAGTCGCCGCTGCGCTCGGCCTCGGCCATCGACCGTTCGACATAGGAGATGTGGTCCATCGCCGCCTGCCGCGCCGCGGCCGGATCGCCGGCCTTGACCGCGGTGTAGATTGCCCGGTGCTGCGAAAGCAGCGCCTCGCGCGCACCCGGCACGCTGAACACCAGCCGCCGGTTCTGGAACACGCCTTCCGACAGCAGCCGGTAACAGGCGCGCAGCGTGTGCAGCAGGATGATGTTGTGCGCGCATTCGCAGATCGCGTGATGGAACTCAACGTCGATTTCCGCCTCGTCGTCGAAATTGCCGGTCCGGTGCGCCTCGTCCATCCGTGCCATGATGCGGTCGAGCAGCGCCAGATCGTCCGATGTGGCGCGCCGCGCCGCATATTCCGCCGCCACCGCCTCGATCTCGCGGCGGTACTCCAGATAGTCGGTCACCGCCTTGCGATGCATCGAGATCAGGTCGGCCACCGGCTTCGTGAACAGCTGGCCGATGACGTCGGCGACATGGGTGCCGCCGCCTGGCCGTGTCGTCAATAGCCCGCGCCCTTCCAAGGCTTTCAAGGCATCGCGCAGGATCGGCCGCGACACCTCGAACTGGCGCGCCAGCTCGCGCTCGCCCGGCAGCCGGTCGCTGGTGCGCAGCACGCCTTCGAGGATCAGGCTCTCGATCTGCTGCACCACCTCGTCGGCAGTGCGCGAATGCTCGATCCGGGAGAAAATGTCGCTCAAACGGGGTGCCTGGGGGTTGAACCGATGTCGCGCAAGATAAAGCCAGCGTCGCCAACTGGTCAAATTATTTATCCAATTCGCCCGGCCGGGTCGGTTTCACAGCCGCGGCTTCATATCACCTTCTGCTAAACTGGCTGTTTGCGTCCCCTGGCGATTGCCTCTAGAGCAATTCCAGGAAAAGTGTGAAACGGTTTTCCGTCCGGAATTGCGCAGAATCAAAGGGATAGAGCGGTTCGGCGTTTCCGTGAAACGACAAAACCGCTCTAGAGGGACATCATTGCCAAAGGGCTCAGAGAAGCCCGGGGGACCAGCCGTGCCAGACGCCGACCCGTCCAATCTCGAATTCCAGCTGCGCGCCAAAGCCATGGGCGGCAGCGTCATGGGCTTTCCGGCGCATGAAGGTCGGCCCGGCGCGCTCGGCGAGGTCCACGCCCGACCGCATCCGCTGGTCGAAAAGCCGCGCGTGCTGGTGCAGCTTTCCTTCATGACCGAAGGCGGCTCGAGCGTCGATCTGGCAGTGCTTTCGGAACTGTCGCAGCGCCTTGGTATTGCCGCGCCCGACCGCCATGCCCGCCATCACGCGATGAAGTGGGGCAAGGGCTCGCTGCGCTGGGAACGGCACACGGAGTTCTCGACCTATCTCTGGGAAGGGCCGCTCGCCGAAAACGGCAGGGGGCAAGAAGATACCCCCTTCGGCAACGGGTTTTCGCCGCCGGGCACGGTGATTTCCGGCATCAGGCTCGAAATCCGCAAATGGACACCGGCGAACGAGCGGCTGATCGCCGGCTTCGACCCGACCAGCCTGTGCTATTCGCTGGTCGAGCGCGGCAACGCGGCCATCGTCACCGATTTCCGCCAGGATGGCGACGGCTTGACCCGCATGCTGGTGCTCGATCGCGGGCTGACACCGGCGCGCACCGGGGCGCTGTCGCAGCGGCTGATCGATATCGAGACCTACCGCACGCTGGCCATGCTTGGGCTGCCGCTGGCGCTGATGCTTTCGGGGCGTGCCCGCCGCATCGAGGACAGGCTGGCCCAGACCACGCTGGAAATGAAGGTCGCCGAAACCCGCGACAGCCAGACCTTGCTGGCCGACCTGACCGAACTTGCCGCCGAACTGGAGGCGGATGCCGCCTCCAGCCTCTACCGGTTCGGCGCCAGCCGTGCCTATGACGGCATCGTCGGCGAGCGGCTGGAGGCGCTCGAGGAAGAAGCCGTGCCCGGCTACGACACCTGGGGCGGGTTCCTGCAGCGGCGCGTCGCGCCGGCCATGCGCACCTGCCGTTCGGTCGAGGAGCGCCAGGCCAATCTGTCGCGCAAGCTGACCCGTGCCACCACGCTGCTGCGCACCTGGGTCGACGTCGAGGTCGAGAAGCAGAACCGCGATCTCTTGGCATCGATGAACAATCGCGCCCGCCTGCAATTGCGCCTGCAGCAGACGGTGGAAGGGCTGTCGGTCGCCGCCGTTTCCTACTATGTCGTCGGCCTCATCGGCTACGTCGCCAAGGGCGCCTCGATCTTCGGCCATGCCTTTGCGCCGGAAATGGTCACCGCCGCCTCGGTGCCGCTCGCCGTCCTGCTCGTCTGGTGGGGCGTGCGCCGTGTCCGCCGCATGCACTCCGAACCGGGCAAGCAGCCGGGCGAGTAGTGTGGGGCGCGCAGCGGCAGATTGCCGCTGCGAAAGGCTGTCCCGGCCATAGGCCCGCGATCCCGGCCAAAGCGGCATTTGCAACCGATAGCCGTCGCTGGTAAAAGATTTTTACCAGTCGGTCGAAGGAGGCTGTCGATGTCCGGTCTTGCGATGCCGAAACCAGACGACGCCACGCTGCGCCGGCGCGATGAGATCGTCGCCGATATGCGCATCATCGTGCCGGGCGAGGGCGTCGTCGACGCAGCCAATGCGATGCGCGCCTTCGAGAGCGATGGGCTCACCGCCTACCGGCAATTGCCGCTGGTCGTGGTGCTGCCGCAAACCGTGGCGCAGGTCTCGCGCGTGCTGAAATATTGCAGTGACCGCAATATCCGCGTCGTGCCGCGCGGCTCCGGCACCTCGCTCTCCGGCGGCGCGCTGCCGCTGGAAGACGCGGTGCTGCTGGTGATGAGCCGCTTCAACCGCATCCTCGAGATCGATTTCCAGAACCGCATCGTCGTCGCTCAGCCCGGCGTCACCAATCTCGGCATCACCACCGCCGTCGAGCAGGAGGGCTTCTATTACGCCCCCGATCCATCCTCCCAGATCGCCTGCTCGATCGGCGGCAATGTCGCGGAAAATTCCGGCGGCGTGCACTGCCTAAAATACGGTCTCACCGCCAATAATGTGCTTGGTATCGAGATGGTGCTGATGAATGGCGAGGTGGTGCGCCTCGGCGGCAGCCATCTCGACGCGGAAGGCTACGACCTGCTCGGCGTGATGACCGGCTCCGAAGGATTGCTCGGTGTCGTCACCGAGGTCACCGTCCGCATTTTGAAGAAGCCCGAGACGGCGCGTGCCCTGCTGATCGGCTTCCCGACCAGCGAGCAAGCCGGCCAATGTGTCGCCGACATCATCGGCGCCGGCATCATCCCGGGCGGCATGGAGATGATGGACCGCCCGGCCATCCACGCCGCCGAGGATTTCGTCCAGGCCGGCTATCCCCTGGATGTCGAGGCGCTGCTGATCGTCGAGCTGGACGGGCCGGGTGTCGAGGTCGACCATCTGATCGGCCTGGTCGAAGCCATTGCCTATAGGAACGGCTCGACCACATGCCCCATTTCGCAATCGGAGCAGGAGCGGCTGAGTTTCTGGGCCGGCCGCAAGGCAGCCTTCCCGGCGGTCGGCCGCATCTCGCCCGACTATTACTGCATGGACGGCACCATCCCGCGCAAGGAATTGCCGCGCGTCCTCGCCGGCATGCGCGAACTGTCGGAGAAATACGGGCTCGGCGTCGCAAATGTCTTCCACGCCGGCGACGGCAATCTGCATCCGCTGATCCTCTACGACGCCAACGTGCCGGGCGAGCTCGACAAGGCGGAGAGTTTCGGCGCCGACATATTGCGGCTCTGCGTCAAGGTCGGCGGCGTGCTGACCGGTGAGCACGGGGTCGGCGTCGAGAAGCGCGACCTGATGCCGGAAATGTTCAACCAGATCGATCTCGACCAGCAGATGCGCGTCAAATGCGCCTTCGACCCCAATCACCTGCTCAACCCGGGCAAGGTATTTCCGCAGCTGAGGCGATGCGCGGAGCTCGGGCGGATGCACGTGCATCGCGGGCAGCTGGCATTTCCGGACATTCCGAGGTTTTGAGGGTATGTTGGCGCTTGGACACCCCCCTCTGTCCTGCCGGACATCTCCCCCGCGAGGGGGGAGATTGGCTGCTTCAACGTCCTGCTCGCCTTCAAGCGTTGATGGTTGGCGAAAGCCTAAGCGACATCCGATCTCCCCCCTTGCGGGGGAGATGTCCGGCAGGACAGAGGGGGGTGGGAAGGATCGCGGCTTCTCGTCATTTACGACTGGTGGTTCTGCCGCATGACCACCTTCACCCCGACCACATCAGCGGAAACCCTCTCCACCATCGCCTGGGCCGCAGCGGAAGACTCGCCGCTCGAGATCCTCGGCCATGGTTCCAAGCGCGGCATCGGCCGGCCGCAGCAGAGCGAGCATACGCTCGACCTGTCGAACCTGTCCGGCGTCACGCTCTATGAGCCGGCCGAACTGGTGCTGTCGGCGAAAGCCGGCACGCCGCTGGCCGCGATCGAAAGCCTGCTTGCCGAAAACGGCCAGCAACTGGCCTTCGAGCCGATGGACTACGGCCCGCTGCTCGGCGGTGAACCAGGACGAGGCACGATCGGCGGCGTGCTGGCCGCGAACCTTTCCGGCCCGCGGCGGCTGAAGGCCGGGGCTGCGCGCGATCACATCCTTGGCATCGCGGCCGTTTCCGGCCGTGGCGAGGCCTTCAAGTCGGGCGGCCGTGTGGTCAAGAATGTCACCGGCTATGATCTGTCCAAGCTGATGGCCAACAGCTGGGGCACGCTGGCGGTGTTCACCGACGTCACCTTCAAGGTGCTTCCCGCTGCCGAGACCGAAGTCACGCTCGCCATCCGTGGCCTGCTCGACGATCATGCCACCGCCGCCATGGCGCTGGCACTGGGTTCCAGCGCGGAGGTGTCGAGTGCGGCCCATCTTCCTGAACGGGTCGCCGCGCGGGTCGCCGGCGGCAGTCTCGGCAGCGATGCGGCGACGCTGCTGCGCATCGAGGGTTTCGGCCCGTCGGTCGCCTACCGCATCGCGGCGCTGAAAGACCTGCTGAAAAACGCCGGTCCGCTGCAGGAGATTTCCGGTTCGGTCTCGTATTCTGTCTGGCGTGACATCCGCGATTGCGCGCCGTTCGCCGATGGCAGCGAAAGGCCGGTGTGGCGCGTCTCGATGGCGCCGTCGCAGGGCCACCTTATGGTGCTGGCGCTGCGCATGCAGGCCGCGGTCGATGCCTTCTACGATTGGCAGGGCGGGCTGATCTGGCTGCGCATGCAGCAGGACGATCCAGAGGCCGGCCTGTTGCGCGGGCTGATCAGAAAGCATGGCGGCGGCCATGCCACGCTGGCTCGCGCAACCCCTGCGCATCGCGCGGCGATACCCGTGTTCGAACCGCAAGCGCCGCCTCTTGCAGCACTGTCGGCGCGGCTGAAGGCCGAATTCGACCCGAAGAATATCCTCAATCCCGGGCGTATGGCGCCGGGCGCAGGCTCTGCTACTCTCGCCCCAGCAACCGAGGGAGGAGCGCAATGAGCGATGCAGGCCAAAACGGTACGTCACGCCAGACCGACCGCTGGCTGGAGCCCGGTCCGACCAACGCGCTGGTCATCTATATCCTCTATCTCGCCGGCCTCGTTATCGGCGTCAGCGGCATTGTCGGCATCGTCCTGGCCTATATCAACCGCGGCAAGGCCGGCGGCTTCGTTGAAAGCCATTACGCATTCCTGATCCGCACCTTCTGGATCGGCCTGCTCTATGCACTGATCTCGGCGCTGCTGATGGTCGTGGTCGTCGGCGTCGTGCTGATGGTCGCCGTCGCGGTCTGGTTCATCGCCCGCTGCATTCTCGGCCTGCAGGCGCTGCAGCGCGGCGAGGCGGTCAAGAACCCGGAAAGCTGGTTCCTGGGATTATGAGCATGATCCCCAAAAGTGGGTACCGGTTTTGGGAAAAGATCATGTTCAAACGGTAAGGATTCTTTTGCGTGCAGACTTCCTTCTCGCTTGCCCAGCTTGCCGATCCGCATGTCGCGGAATCGGAGAAGATCCTGCGCAAATGCGTGCATTGCGGCTTCTGCACGGCCACCTGCCCGACCTATGTGACGCTCGGCAACGAGCTGGATTCGCCGCGCGGCCGGATCTACCTGATCAAGGACATGCTGGAGAACGGACGGCCGGCCGACAAGGAGATCGTCACCCATATCGACCGCTGCCTGTCCTGCCTCGCCTGCATGACCACCTGCCCGTCGGGCGTCAACTACATGCATCTGGTCGACCACGCCCGCGCCCATATCGAGGAGACCTACAGGCGGCCGCTGGCCGATCGCCTGACGCGCGCCATGCTGGCGTTCGTGCTGCCTTATCCCTCGCGCTTTCGCGCGGCGCTCAAGCTGGCGAAGCTCGGCCAGCCATTCGCCGGCCTGTTCGAGAAAATCTCGGCATTGAAGCCGCTGGCGGCGATGCTGAAGCTCGCTCCAACGCACATCCCCGCTGCATCGCCGATGGCTTCGCCGGGCATCCATGCGGGGCAGGGCGCAAAGAAAAATGGCCGCGTCGCCATCCTCGCCGGCTGCGCGCAATCGGTGCTCGATCCCGGCATCAACGACTCGGCGATTTCGCTGCTGACCCGGCTTGGTGTCGAGGTCGTCGTCCCGCAGGGCGAGGGCTGCTGCGGCGCATTGGTGCATCATATGGGACGCGAGGACGCTGCCCTGGCGTCGGCCCAACGGAATGTCGACGCCTGGACGCGCGCCATCGAGCAAGGCGGACTCGACGCCATCATCATCACCGCATCCGGCTGCGGCACCACCATCAAGGATTATGGCTTCATGCTGCGCCTCGATCCTGCCTACGCCGACAAGGCCGCGCGCGTCTCGGCGCTGGCCAGGGACATCACCGAATATCTGGCAAGCCTCGACCTGCCTCAGCCGGTGCGTAGACCGGGCATCATCGTCGCCTATCACTCGGCCTGCTCGATGCAGCACGGCCAGAAGATCACCCGCCAGCCGAAGGAGCTTCTGGTCCGTGCCGGCTTCGTCGTGCGCGAGCCGCGCGAAGGGCATCTCTGCTGCGGTTCGGCCGGCACCTACAATATCCTGCAGCCCGGCATTTCGGCGACGCTGCGCGACCGCAAGGTCAGGAATATCGAGGCGACCGGCGCTGAAATCGTCGCCACCGGCAATATCGGCTGCATCACCCAGATCGCCTCCGCCGCCAAGCTGCCGGTGGTGCACACGATAAAGCTGCTCGACTGGGCCTATGGCGGGCCGAAGCCCGAAGGCGTTCGCGAAGAGAGGGCGGTCATCGCGGCCGAGTGATGCAGCGGTGGTTTACTCCGCCGCCAGTCTGTCCGCCGTGCCGTAGGTTGCCTGGTAGCGGGCGCGCTGGCGGCTGAGCGCCACCATGGTGTTGCGCAGCAGGATCGCCACGGTGATCGGGCCGACGCCGCCCGGCACCGGCGTGATCCACGACGCGACGTGCCTGACGCTCTCGGCATCGACGTCGCCGACGATGCGGCTTTCGCCGTCCGGTCCGATTTCCGAATTGATGCCGATATCAATCACGGCGGCGCCCGGCTTGACCATGTCGGCCTTGATCAGCCGCGGCTTGCCGACGGCCACGAACAGCGCGTCGGCGCGGCGTGCGTGTGCCGCCACCGAGCGTGTCATGTGATGGCAGACGGTTACCGTCGCGCCTTCGCTCATCAAAAGGAAGGCGATCGGCTTGCCGACAATCTCGGAGTGGCCGACGACCACCACTTCGAGCCCCTTGAGGTCGAGGCCGGTTTCCCTGAGCAGTTCGACCGAGGCAGCGGCAGTGCAGGGCGCCAGGTCGAGCTGGTTGTAGACGATGTTGCCGATCGACGCCGGATGCATGCCCTCGACGTCCTTGAGTGGATGCACCGCCGCCTGCAGCGTCTTGATCGGGATATGCACCGGCACCGGTCGCTGGATGATGATGCCGGTGACGCGCGGGTCGGCGTTGAGGCCGTGGATCGCAGCTTCGAGTTCGCCGGCAGTGATGTCGGCGCGAAAGCGCCTCTCCTCGAAGCCGATTCCGGCCAGCCCCGCCTTGGCGCGCTGGTTGCGGACATAGATGTCGACCGCCGCTGTGTCGCCGACGGTGATCGACACCAGCTTGGGCGGAAAGCCTTCGGCGGTGGCGATCGCCGCGTCCTCGCGCACGCTGGCGATGATGCGTTGGGCAACCGGGCCGCCCTTGAGATAGCGGCTGTCATCGGAGAGGGACATCGAGATAGGGCCTTTGTCTGGAATTTTGGCTGCCACATAGCAAAGGGACGGCGAAAAGGCAGCGCGAAAAGCGAACCGCTATGCCTGTCGAGCGACGTGCCGGCGAAATCTTCGTCAATTCTCGCTGGCGGAAACAAAAAGGGCAGCACGGCTTGCCGCGCTGCCCTTTCGTGACTGGCCGCATCCCCACACGGCCCGTCCCCCGTTGTTTATTCATCTGGCCTCAGAAAGCCAAAGCTAATGTCTTTCTAGACCAGATGATTCGTCGCGGCAACTATATCACCACCACCGTTGTTCCGATATTCACGCGTTCGTAAAGATCGACCACATCCTCGTTGCGCATGCGGATGCAGCCCGACGACACCGCGCCGCCGATGGTCCAGGGCTGGTTGGTGCCGTGGATGCGGTATTCGGTCGAGCCGAGATAGAGCGCGCGTGCGCCGAGCGGGTTTTCCATGCCGCCGGCGAGATAGGTTGGCAGATAACGGCCCTTTGCGGCTTCGCGGGCGATCATCACCGCCGGCGGCCGCCAGTCCGGCCAGACCCGCTTGTTGGTGATCTTGTGAGTGCCGGACCATTCGAAGCCCGGCTTGCCGGTGCCGACGCCGTAGCGCCGCGCCTTGCCGTTCTTCTCGACCAGATAGAGGAAATTCTCTCTCGTATCGATGACGATCGTGCCCGGCTTCTGCGGGCCGTCATAGGCGACTTCCTGCGGCAAATAGACGGGATCGATCTGCGGCCGCATCACCATGCGTTTGGCCGGCGCCTGCACCGCTGCGGTGCGCAACTGATCGGGTTCAGCTTGCCGCCGGTAGCGCCGTAGCGACTGCGCTTCCTGCCGGCTCTGCCGCACGATGCCCGGCGCATGGCCGAGCTGCAGCACCCAGGGCGCCGAAAGGTCGGGGCTGACTACCACCGGCGGCCTCTCGGCATAGCGGTCGTTGGCATTGGCGGCGCCGACGGCAAGCACGGCCGCGGCGCCGAACAGTGGGAACAAGAATATCTTCATCGGATCGCACCTTGATCGTCGAACATGCCGGGGCGCAAAGCCTCCCCGATTTCCGCGACATTGGGCGCGAAGCGGCAACCGAAACATGAATCGGAATGCGTAAAATGCCTGTCTGTCAGTAAACCTTTTGGTGTGGTTACCGCCCGGTTCAGGAATCTGGTAAAGCCGCGGTAAAGGCCGCTTCAAAACGCGTTAACGCCAAGACACGAACGGAATTCCGCCATGGACGAAAAGACAGGTCTGATTGCTGGTCCCGACGGCATCGCCCGCTGCTTCTGGCACGGCAACCTGCCGGATTATCTGCACTACCACGACCACGAATGGGGCCGGCCGGTCGCCGACGATCGCCGGCTGTTCGAAAAGATCTGCCTCGAAGGCTTTCAGTCGGGCCTGTCCTGGCTGACCATATTGCGCAAGCGCGACAATTTCCGCGAGGCCTTCGCCGGCTTCGATGTCGACAAGATCGCCGCCTTCACCGACGCCGATGTCGAGCGCCTGCTCGGCAATGCCGGCATCATCCGTCACCGCGGCAAGATCGTTTCGACCATCAACAACGCCAAACGCGCCCGCGAACTCATCGACGAGGCCGGCTCGCTGGCCGCCTGGTTCTGGAAGTTCGAGCCCGGCCCGGACGAGCGCCCCGAGATCGTCGACCTCGCCCATCTGCGCGCCAATCCGACGACGGCAGTTTCGGTTCGCATTTCGAAGGAGCTGAAGAAGCGCGGCTGGAGCTTTGTCGGCCCGACCACCGTCTACGCTTTCATGCAGGCGATGGGGCTGGTCAACGACCATCTCGAGGGCTGCGTCTGCCGGGAACCGGTCGAGGCGGAGCGGAAAGCGTTCAAACGGCCGAAGTGAGCGACCTTTTGCCTTCTCCCCTTGTTGTGGGAGAAGGTGGATCGGCGCGCAGCGCCGAGACGGTTGAGGGGTGTTGGAAGAAATGAGGCGTCGCGTTCCCTGGAACACCCCTCATCCGATCGAGCTTCGCTCGGCCACCTTCTCCCACAGGGGGAGAAGGAAGAGCCGCTCAGGCGCCGCCGGCGCCGGCGAGGAAAAACCCGGCCAGGATGGCCGCCAGCGCGGCGAACACCGGATAGATCACCAGCAGGCCGGTCATCAGCACGTCGCGCATGGTCGGCCCGCTGCGCTGTTGCGCCGCGATCTCGAACGGTCCCGCGATTTGCTTCGTCGTTTTTGGCGCATGGTTGTCGGCCGGCCGCAGCCGGACCGGGGCGTCGCCTGCGCCGCTATCGATGATGTCGAACTTCTGTAGCGTGGCCATGGCCCCGAACCCCTTGTTTCGGCGCGCTTATCGGCCCGGATTGTGTCGGCACGATGCCGCGCGCATGGCGCAATTGTTTCAGCTTCTTTTTCTTGCCTTCTCGCGCAGGGGGAGCAAGGAGAAGCGCAAACCCTTGCCTTCTCCGGGCTGCATCGGTAGGACACGCCGACCCGAAATAAGTCACCAATTGCTTAGCAAAGTACCCATCCCATGGCCGACAAATCCGAAAAGATGAAAGCGCGGCTGCCGCGCGGCTTTGTCGACCGCGGCGCCGACGATCTGCGCGCCGTCGAGAAGATGATGGCGACGATCCGCTCGGTCTTTGAGCTTTACGGTTTCGAGCCGGTCGACCAGCCGCTGATCGAATACACCGATGCGCTCGGCAAATTCCTGCCCGACCAGGACCGGCCGAACGAGGGCGTGTTCTCGTTCCAGGACGACGACGACCAGTGGCTGTCGCTGCGCTACGACCTGACCGCGCCAATGGCGCGCTTTGTCGCCGAAAATTTCGAGCGCCTGCCGAAGCCCTATCGCAGCTATCGCTCCGGCTGGGTGTTCCGCAACGAGAAGCCCGGTCCCGGCCGATTCCGCCAGTTCATGCAGTTCGATGCCGACACGGTTGGCACGCCGGGCGTCGCCGCCGACGCCGAGATGGCGATGATGATGGCCGATGTGATGGAGGCGCTCGGCATCAAGCGCGGCGACTACGTCATCCGCGTCAACAATCGCAAGGTGCTCGACGGCGTGCTGGAGGCGATCGGCCTTGGCGGCGAGGAGAATGCCGGCCGCCGGCTGCAGGTGCTGCGCGCGATCGACAAGCTGGACAAGTTGGGCGTCGAGGGCGTGCGCCTGCTTTTGGGTGCAGGGCGCAAGGACGAGAGCGGTGATTTCACCAAAGGTGCCGGGCTGGATAACGCACAAATCGACGTTGTGATCAGCTATTTCACAGTCATGGCGCAGCACGATCCCGAAAAAATTGTCCAGACACTGGGATCCATCAACCCCGGTGTCAGCAATCTTGTCGAGGAAAGGAAACTCGAACATCTGGGCATAACGAATGCGCCGTTTGTCGAGGGCCTTGCAGAGCTGGAGCAGATAAGAACCATGGTCGCACAAAGCGGCTACGGTGAAGACCGCATCCGCATCGACCCCTCCGTCGTGCGTGGCCTCGAATATTACACCGGCCCGGTCTACGAGGCCGAGCTGCTGGCCGAGATCCCCAATGAGGACGGCCAGATCGTGCGCTTCGGCTCGGTCGGCGGCGGCGGCCGTTATGACGGCCTCGTCTCGCGCTTCCGCGGCGAGCCGGTGCCGGCGACCGGTTTTTCCATCGGCGTCTCCCGCTTGATGACGGCGCTGAAGAACCTCGGCAAGCTCGATACCTCGGATGTCATCGCGCCGGTCGTGGTGCTGACCATGGACAAGGATACGGAAAGCCTCGGCCGCTACCAGAAGATGGTCGCCGAGCTGCGCGCCGCCGGCATCCGCTCGGAAATGTATCTCGGCGGCGCCGGCATGAAGGCGCAGCTCAAATATGCCGACCGCCGCGGCAGCCCGGTCGCCGTCATCCAGGGCGGCGACGAGCGCGCCAAGGGCGAGCTGCAGATCAAGGACCTGATCGAAGGCGCGAAGATGTCGGCCGAGATCGCCGACAACGCCGAATGGCGCGCCGCACGGCCGGCGCAGGTGACCGTGGCGGAAGGCGATCTGGTCGCCGAGGTGAAGAAGATACTGGCGGCGCAGGCGGCCGACCGGGCGAAAGGTGGCGCGTGAGCACCCCCCTCTGGCCTGCCGGCCATCTCCCCCTCAAGGGGGGAGATTGGCAGCTTCAGCCTCACCGTCTTCTTTCCAACGCTGGAGATTGGCGAAAGCAGGCGCGATATCCAATCTCCCCCCTTGCGGGGGAGATGGCCGGCAGGCCAGAGGGGGGTGCCTCGCGCCCCACATCCCCATGACCTCCCCCGCCATCGCATCCGACATCGCGACGCTCTTCGCCGCGCGCAACACCCATGCGGTCGAGGTCGCCGTGCTGCAGCCGGCCGATCCGTTCCTCGACATGGCGGGCGAGGATTTGCGCCGGCGGATTTTCCTCACCGAAAGCGAGACCGGGCAGACGCTTTGCCTGCGGCCGGAATTCACGATTCCGGTCTGCCTCGACCACATTGCCAGCCAGGCCGGCACGCCGCGCCGCTATTCCTATCTCGGCGAGGTGTTTCGCCAGCGCCGCGAGGGCGGCAACGAATTCTTCCAGGCCGGCATCGAGGACCTCGGCGACCGCGACACGGCCGCCGCCGATGCGCGTTCGCTGGCCGATGCGCATGCGCTGCTTTCGCTGGTGCTGCCCGGACGGGAGCTGGCGGTGACGCTTGGCGACCAGACCATCTTCGAGGCGGTGCTGGCAGCGCTTGGCCTGCCGCGCGGCTGGCGCATGCGGCTGGCCCGCGCCTTCGGCTCGGCGCCAATGCTGGAAGCGGCGCTTGCCGACCTCGCCAATCCGCCGCGCAACAGCCAGATCGCCGGCGCGGTGGCAGCGCTTGTCCTCGACGGCGATCTGGAGGCTCTTTCGGCGCATATCGCCGGCGGCATGGAAGAGGCCGGCCTGTCGGCAACGGCCGGGCGTTCGCCGTCCGAGATTGCGCGGCGGCTGATCGAGAAAGCCGAACTGCGCAGCGTCCGGCTGTCGAACGAGGCATTTGCGGCTTTGAAGGGTTTCCTGGCGATCGACGTGCCGCTAGATAGCGCCGCCGGGGCGCTCGCAAGTTTTGCCGCCGATGCCGGGCTTTCGCTGGGAACTGCGCTGGAGAATTTTGCCGCCCGCGCCGCGGCCATCGAAAGCCTCGGTCTGCCGATGTCTGAAATCAGCTACGATGCCGCCTTCGGCCGCCCGCTCGATTATTACACTGGCCTCGTCTTCGAGGTCGCGGCGCAAGGCGGCGACCGGCCGCTGGCCGGTGGTGGCCGCTACGACCGGCTGCTGACGCTGCTCGGCGCCAAGACGCCGATCCCCGGCGTCGGTTTTTCTGTCTGGCTCGACCGCATCGAGGCGCTGCGGGAGACAGCGCCATGATCACGCTGGCGATCCCATCGAAGGGCCGGCTCAAGGAGCAGGCGCTGGAGGTGCTGGCCAAGGCCGGGCTTGCCGTCAGCCTGCCCGGCGACGAGCGCAAATACCGCGCCCGCATCGATGGCCTGGACAGCGTCGAGATAGCCTTCCTGTCGGCTTCCGAGATCGCAGGCGAAATCGGCCAGGGCTCGGTCGATCTCGGCATCACCGGCGAGGACCTGCTGCGCGAAAACCTCGCCGACTGCGAGGCACGCGCCGAAATCATCGCCCGCCTCGGTTTCGGCAATGCCGACGTCGTCGTCGCCGTGCCCGACATCTGGCTCGACGTCGACACCATGGCCGACCTCGACGACGTCGCCGCCGATTTTCGCCAGCGCCATGGCCGGCGGCTCAGGATCGCCACCAAATACTGGCGCCTGACCCAGCAATTCTTTTCGCAAAAGCACGGCATCCAGGTCTACCGCATCGTCGAAAGCCTCGGCGCCACCGAAGGCGCGCCGGCGGCCGGATTGGCCGACATCGTCGTCGACATCACCACGTCAGGCGCGACGCTGCGCGCCAACCATCTCAAGGTGCTCGCCGACGGCGTGATCCTGCGCTCGCAGGCCTGTCTCGTGGCGTCGCGGAAGATGCGCGCTCCGGCCGACGAGGCGATCTTGCGCGATATTGCGGCCAGGATGGCGTCGGTGAACTCGAGTTGACGATTGCGGAGCAGGCGCCGTCGGCCAAGCTGCCAATCTCCCTCCTTGCGGGGGAGATGGCCGGCAGGCCAGAGGGGGGTGCTGTCCCGCCGACCTGTCAGCCAATCGGAGCCTCATCCGTTCCCGGTTGGGGGTGCTGAAGTCGAACTTGGCGATCCTTCGCCCCCCCTCTGCCCTGCCGGGCATCTCACCCGCAAGGGGGGAGATCGGATATCGCCTCGGCCTTTGCCAACCACTAACGTTGGATCCAGCGGTCTAGCCGTGGCACCGACCCGAAGCGATTTTCCTGATGTACAGCAATTTTGTTCTTGCTTTGTGCCGGCAGCTATGCTACTAATCTCGCTATGGTGCCAATTGGCCCCGAACACCCGCCCGTCGAGGCGGTTTTTTTGTTTTCGGCCCTGACAGGGCGAGTTCCAACCCCAGCCCTATCATCGACGGGATTTCCACCACCCCGCCGGGCTGATAGGCTCGGCCTGTCTGCGGAGGACACGGCGATGCCGATCAATCTCGACGAGCTGAAGAATGCCACCAGCCTGCGCGGCAAGCGCGATGGCGGTTCGTTCATTGCGCCGGTCGACGGCACGGCGCATGTCTCGGGCGAGCGCAGCGTGCCGCTGCTCAACCTGACGATCCCGGCGCTGTTTGCCGATACGGTCGGCAGATACGGCACGCTCGATGCCGCCGTCTTCGTCGAGCAGGACAAGCGCTTTACCTGGGAGGAACTGTCGGACACCGTCGATGCGCTCGCCGCCGGCTTCCTGGTGCTCGGCCTCGAGAAAGGCGACCGCGTCGGCATCTGGTCGCCGAACCGCTGGGAATGGCTGGTGACGCAATTCGCCACCGCCCGCATCGGCCTGATCCTGGTCAACATCAACCCGGCCTACCGGCTGGTCGAGCTGGAATATGCCTTGAACAAGGTCGGTTGCCGAGCGCTGGTCACCGCCGCCAAGTTCAAGAGCTCCGACTATCTCGGCATGATCGAGACGCTGGCGCCGGAGATCGCCAAGGCAGCGCCGGGCAAGCTCGACGCCAACAGACTGCCGGCGCTGAAGATCGTCATCCGCATGGACGAGGAGAATTCGCCGGGCATGTTCAATTTCGCCGACGTGCTGGCGATGGCCGGGCGCGACGAACATGATAAGCTCGACCGCATCTCCGACGGGCTGAAGCCGGACGACGCCATCAACATCCAGTTCACCAGCGGCACGACCGGTGCGCCCAAGGGCGCGACGCTGACCCACAACAACATCGTCAACAACGGCAATTTCGTCACCGCGGCGATCAGGCTTACGGTCGACGACCTGCTGTGCATCCCGGTGCCGCTCTATCACTGCTTCGGCATGTCGATGGGCACGATTGGCTGCGTCACCAAGGGCGCGACCATGGTTTTCCCGAGCGAGGGGTTCGATGCCGGCGCCACGCTGAAGGCGGTGGCAACGGAACGCTGCACCGCGCTCTACGGCGTGCCGACCATGTTCGTCGGTCTGCTCGACCATCCGGAGTTCGCCTCCTTCGATCTCACCAGCCTGCGCACCGGCATCATGGCCGGCTCGCCATGCCCGATCGAGGTGATGAAGAAGGTGGTGTCGCTGATGCACATGGCCGAGGTGACCATCGCCTACGGCATGACCGAGACCAGCCCGGTGTCGTTCCAGAGCAGCGTCGACGACCCCCTGGAAAAGCGCGTCTCGACCGTCGGCCGCGTCCATCCGCATGTCGAGGTCAAGGCCATCGACGCCGAAGGCGCCACCGTCGTGGTCGGCGCGCCGGGCGAGCTCTGCACGCGCGGCTATTCCGTGATGAAGGGCTATTGGGACGACGAGCAGAAGACCCGCGAGGCGGTCGACGCCGACGGCTGGATGCACACCGGCGACCTCGCCACAATCGATGCCGAGGGCTATTGCAACATCGTCGGCCGGGTCAAGGACATGGTCATCCGCGGCGGCGAGAACGTCTATCCGCGCGAGGTCGAGGAATTCCTCTATCGCCACCCCAAGATCAAGGAGGTGCAGGTATTCGGCATTCCCGACCCGAAATATGGCGAGGAGCTGTGCGCCTGGATCGTGCTGAAGCCCGGCCAGATCACAACGGAGCAGGAGATCAAGGCCTTCTGCGCCGGGCAGATCGCCCATTTCAAGATCCCGCGCTACATCCGCTTCCGCACCGAATTGCCGATGACGGTGACCGGCAAGCCGCAGAAATACCTGATGCGCCAGGCGATGATCGACGAACTGGGATTGGTGACGCAGAAGACGGCTTGAGCGCGCGCTTCAGGCTTTCGCAGGGTTCGCAGAAGGGGCTTGCCCAGAAGGGACCTGCAACACGGCTTGCGGAAGGGGCTTGGAATGAGTGGTTTCGCAAGATCGGCGGTTTCCTACGGCATGCCGTTGGCCGCCCTGGCGATGGCTGTCGCGGTCAGGGCCAGCGGGGTGTCGGTGGACGAAGGGTCGCTTGGCACCAGGATATTTATCGGCGCGCTTTCGAGCGCGATCATGTTCACCACCATTTTCGTCGTGCTCGACCACGCCGAGGCGGTGGCCCGGCGGGTAGGCGAGCCGTACGGCACGTTGGTGCTGACCATCGCCGTGACGGCAATCGAAGTGTCGATCATCGTTTCCATCATGCTGCACGGAGCCAACAACCCGACGCTTGCACGCGAATCCGTCTTCTCGACGGTGATGATCACGTCGACCGGCGTTGTCGGCATGTGTCTGACATTTGGCGGCTGGCGTCATCGCAAGCAGGCAATCGTCCGCCAAGGGACCAGCGCCTATCTGGCGGTGCTGGTCGCACTGAGCGTCACGACGCTCATTCTGCCGACCTACACGCGAACCACCGATCCCGGCACCTTCTCGGCCGCCCAACTCGGCTTCGTCAGCGTGCTTTCAGTGCTGCTCTATGCGGGTTTTCTGTTCGCGCAGACTGTCCGCCACCGGGATGATTTCATCGACGGACAAGCGCATGGCGCCGCAGTGCCAGCCGACGCCCACGAAAGCATTGCCGCTAGTGCTCTGCTCCTGCTGATCGGGCTGATCGGCATCGTCATGCTGGCCGAGCAGGTCGCCGCCAGCGTCGAGGATGCGCTCGTCGCCTATCAGGTGCCCCAGGCCGACGCCATTGTCGGCGCGATGATCGCCGGGCTGGTCTTGATGCCGGAGGCGATCTCGGCGGTTCGCGCCGCCCTCAACAACGAGCTGCAGCGCGGCCTGAACGTCGCCATGGGTTCGGCCTGCGCCACAATCGGCCTGACAATACCGGGCATCGCCGCCGCCAGCCTGCTGACCGGAAGAGGCCTGACCCTGGGCCTGCCGGCGACCGACGTGGTGCTTTTGGTCCTGGCGCTCTTCATCTGCAATGTGAGCTTTAGCACCGAGAGGACGACGTTCCTGACCGGGCTGGTGCATCTGGTGGTGTTTTGCACGTATGTGTTTTTGATATTTGTGCCGTGAGGGTGGGGGGAGGTGGGCGGTCAGAGGCGGATAGGTTAGGAAAACTGCTTGAACGTCTCAATATGGGCCGGTGGCGGTCTGTCCGCTCTTGGTCACCGCTTCTCGAAAGCAGACATCGGTGTGCGGTGCGTCGACGGCTCATTTGTGGCGGCAAGCCGTGCAAGACGAGCGTCGGTTGACCATCGGGATCACCACCCTGCAGCGCGTGAAAGGTGCAGTGTGGCAGGTCGAAGGTGACGTGTTCGAACTCCATGTGTGTCAGGCTTCTCCAAGAGCGGTCGGACGAGCGATCCTGATGCTGGCCTCGGTGTCTCTGGTTTTGGACATGTGCGTCTCCTCAGGCGCCGGGTGTACTGCGTCAGCCGGCAGTCGGTTTCCGTGACACCGGCCCGCAACCTTCAGAATATGATAGCTCGCGGCAAGGAAGCCGGTGCTGGTTTATCAGAAGGCCCCGCAGGCGGCAGCGGCGGAATAGTCAGAGCCAGCGGCGAACCTCGGCCTTGTAGCGGCGGTAGTCGTCGCCGAACTTCGCTTCGAGATAGCGCTCCTCGCGGGCGATCACCTGCGTCTGGATCGCGATCAGCACCAACGGGAGCAAGGCGAAGGCGATCGGCCCGTCGAAGCCGATCGCAAGGCCGGAATAGATAAGCGCCATGCCGAGATACATGGGATTGCGGGTCCACCGATAAGGACCGGTCGTTGCGATGAGGGTCGTTGGCTGCGACGGCGGAACGTTGGTGCCCAGCCGCCGGAACAGCCCCGCCGCCGCAAGCATCATCGCCGCGCCGGCAACGAACAGCAGCGCGCCCGTCGCGACCAGCAACCGCCAGTCGATGCCGAAAGAGCGCAGGGTGACGAACCGCTCCGCCGCCAGCCCCAACAGCAGCGCTCCTAGATAGACGAAGGGCGGAGGGAAGCGCACACCCGCGCTGTCCGGTTCGACGGCCATGCTCATCTCCAATCTGTGCTCTCAAACAAGCATCGACTGCTGGGCTGAGATACCCGCCGTCGCGCCCTGCGATATTGCTGTGGTGACCGAAGCCATGGCTGGGTTTGCAAGATCGCCGGCGGCGTACATGCCGGGTATGCTGGTTTCGCGGCGCTCGTCGGCCTTCAGGGCGATGCCGAGGGGCGTATTGACCGTGGCGAGTCCCAGTGATTCATGCAGGCTTGCGGACGGCTTGTTGCGCGGATGCGCGAACAAGATATCGACTGCGACATCGGGGGCGGTATCGAGCTTGACGGTGGCATTGTGGCCCCTGTGGCGGGCGATTTCGGTGATCCGGCCATCAACGACAGGTATGTTGCGGCGCGCCAGATCGGCCCGGATATCGGGTGCAATGTCGTGACCATCGGCGAAGACCGTCAACGTGTCGGTCCAGTCGTGGTACAGCCTGACATAATTGTGCGACGGCGGGCCGGACCAGACGAGGCCCCAATGCTGGCCGGCGACTTCAAAGCCATCGCAATAGGGGCAGGGTACGATGGACGTGCCCCAGCCTTCGGCAAAGCCCGGAACATCAGGCATCTGGTCGGCAACGCCATAGCTCAGGATCAGTCGCAGCGCCCCAAGGCTTTCGCCAGCGCCAGTGAGGACAGAGAAATCGTCGATGGCGCCGGAGACCCTGTCGGCCCGGGCATTGACCAGCCTGATCGTGGGATAGCGCGCCAGCTGCTGCCGCGCTTCGGCCAGGATGTCCAGCGGTGGCTTGTGATCGTGGCCGAGCAGACCATGCGAGTGGCCGGCGAAGCGGTTGCGCGGCAGGCCGGTATCGAGAACGGTGACCTTGCGGCGGGCACGGCCGAGCTGCAGGGCGGCGGCGAGACCGGCAAAGCTGCCGCCGATGATGATGACGTCATCCATGGTGATGGGCTCCGTATGTGGATGAGGGGTTGGTTTGGGCCTGGCTTGCACATTTTTGACACTGCGTGGTATCGTAATTCAAGAATTATGATACTGTCAAGGACTGGAATTGTCGTGACCGAAAACAGCCAGGGCCGGCGCGGCCGGCCCGCCAATGAGGCGCTTGGCCAAACGATAGTCGACGCCGCGTGCGAACTCTTTGAGGAATTGGGTTTTCATGCGACGACATTGGACAAGGTCGCCCAGCGAGCGAAGATATCCAAGCTCAGCATCTATCGGCACTTCGAGAACAAGGAGGCGCTGTTCAGCGCGGCCATCGCGGCCCGCTGCCATCAGTTTGCACCACAGGCCCTTTTTGAAGGCGTCGACGGTTCGGCCGAAGATCAGCTCATGGCGGTGGGATCATCCCTGCTTCGCACGCTGTTGAACCCGGACGTCCGCAGTGTCGAAGCCATGATCATGGCCGACAAGACGAATCAAAAGTCGTTAAGCAAGCTCCATTACGAAGCCGGCCCCGCCCATGTCATCGCCCAAATCGAGGCCCTGTTGCGTCAGTTGCACGCGAAGGCGGTTCTGAACGTGACCGACCCTCTCCGGTCCGCCCGCTTGTTTGCCGCGCTTATCAAAGGATCCGATCTCCTGATTATCGCACGCTTCGATGAGGCGAGAGCAGAGGACGACAACGAAATCGAATCCTATTGCCGGTCGGCCGTCGCCATGTTCATCGCCGCGCACGGTGGCAACGACCACCCGGGCGGATAGCCTAGGAGTACTTGCATGATATTTGGGATGCTCGCATTGACATCAACGCGACTATTATCGTTGGGCAGCGGGCTGACCGGCGGAGTAACCGCTACCACCCCATTCGAGGCCTTAGTGCCGGCTTAGCAGACCGTCAGCTTTCGGGAAGCTGCAATGGTGGTCTGAACGGCAAAAATGCGGCGCAAAGCAGCCATTCAGGATTTGCCGGACCTTGTTGCGGAGCCGCCATGGTGCAGATCGCGGAACTCTAACCCTAGCGGAACCAACCGCCACGCAGCCGATTAACCGGCATGGAGCTCCAAACCACCCAAGGGCCACCCCATGAGCATTCTGCAAACCACGAAGAAGGCCGTCGAGCAGGTCACCGGCATCGCCAGGCCAGACAGGCGAGAGGTCGCCGACCTCCTGAGGCCGCGCAAAGCGAATGCATTTCGGTTCAGGGATGACGGGCTGGTGCCCAACCATCCGTTCTGGCCGCTGGTCGTCTATCGCGGCGCCGTGACGCTGCCCGAAGACTTCGATCCGGCGGCTGTCATGGAGGCGCTTTTTGAAGCCAATGGCTGGGGCGATAGCTGGCGCAACGGCATCTACAACTACGTTCACTACCATTCGCGCATACATGAGGTGCTGGGCGTCGCGCGCGGCACGGCCAAGGTTCGCTTTGGCGGCAAGATGGGACGAACGCTGTCGCTGAAGGCCGGCGACGTCGCGGTGCTTCCGGCCGGCACCGGGCACCAGCGTCTTTCCGCATCCGACGATTTTCTAGTCGTCGGCGCCTATCCTCAATCCGGCACCTATGACCTGTGCACGACTGCCGCCTACCATGCCAAGGCGGTCGTAACGATCCCCAAGGTTGGCCGGCCGCGCAAGGACCCTGTCTATGGAAGCAAAGGCCCGTTGCTCGCAGCCTGGGACAGGGACTGAAGCCTTCTTTTCGAAGGGGCTTGCGGGTTGGCTTCGTGGCTCAAACCGAACCTTTGACCAACACCTACGGCGCCACCGACGAAGAAGGGCGCCTTGTAGATGGCGAAGCGGATCGTGCCGCTGTCGGCGTGCGGCAGCTCTGGCAATCAGGCTTGGTGCTATGTTATCGCAGTGACCCTGCCCGACGCATCGAGGCGACAACTGACTTGCGCCTGTCGGACTTCGATGCCACCCTTTCTTGCGTAGTCTATTCGCACCTCGATCGGCGCCGTGCGTGCACCCCGAAGTTGACGCAATGCGCCTGCGCTTACCGCGTGGACACGGACGGCGCCAAGCGGCGTCGCAGCGGCCATGATCGCCGCGCGGCAGGCTTGCACGACCGCAACCGGCGTACCGGGTCTCGCTGTCAGTGGTCCCAGAGATCCAAAGGGATACCCCTTGGTGGAGTCACTCCCACCGGCTTTGGAAGGCCTGAGGACGGGTGGCAGGACGATGGATTGCCTGGCGGTCTTGGCAGGGGAAGGGGCCGTCACTGCAGTCGAACTGTCGGGTGCCGTAGCCGCTTCGTTTTCGGCGGACGGATCGTCGCCCACACTGGCACTTGTGCTTGTGTCACCAACGTTGCCGCTGGCACTAACGCCTGCGTCGACTGATCCGTCATCTGCACCGACCGAAGCTCCAACATTTGCTCCGCCTACGCCGTCGACGCTCGTGCCCGCTCCCGCAGATACGCCTTGCGAACCGGCGCTCACTCCAGCACTGACCCCGACACCGCCGGCCCTACCGCCCACACCTGCTTCAAGAGCCGAGGCAGGCCCAATTGTGATCCCGATCGTCAACGCGGCTGCGACATACTTGTTCATTGTCATCTCCCCTGCGGCTTTCGCTCCCTAGTCTTCACTGGCGCGGCTCGAGCTTTTTGATGGCCGTGTTGGAAGCAATGCTGCGGGAAGAGGTATGGTTGCCAGCAGAGCAGTTTGCGGCGACTTTTGGACCTTCACTTTCTGTTTTTTCGGCAAGTCCGGTTCACGGGCTGGTTGGGCGCCCGAATGCGATAACCTACTTGCAAGTGCACTCGCGGGGGTACGTGCTTTCGGCGCGCGCTCCACAGCCGCAGTGCGACGCTTACCCTTGACAATATCAATTGCCTCACGCGCGGCACTGAGGCTGCGGGCTAGACCGATAGCCCGTTCACGCTCTTGGTCCAGCGCGGCACTCAAATCTGCCGAGCTCTGCTTTAAAGCATCGCGTTCCCGGCGAACAATATCGAGGTCACGTACAGCTGAATCTGCTCGTTCGCGTCCCCGTTCGAGTGTTTCTCGATCCTGCTTTAGAGCGGCCTCGGCCACCTGTCGGTCCCTTATGGCGTTGGCTTGCTCGACGGCTGCCAGATTTGCGCCTTTCTTAAGAGCATCGATAGTTTGGCGAGCCGTGGTAAGTTCTTGTTCCAGGAGCTCAACCTTGTGCCGCTCGTCATCAAGCGTTCGCTTCGCAGCAAGCTGGGATGCGTCCATAGAGGGGTGCGCTCCAAGCGCGGCAGCCTTCTCGCTGTTCCAGAGACTGGCTTCGGCCCTGTAGCTTTCGATAACGCGCTGCGCGGCCTCCAGATCGAGCGCGAGCGCTTCGTCTGTTCGCTGCTGCTCATTTAGGGCTTGTGCTTGCTGAGCCACCGTGTCTGCCAGTACGTGTGCCTGGGCGCTTAGCTCACGTGCGCCGCGCTGCATAGCGTCCAGCTCCGCTCGTGCTGCGGCCAATTCGCGGCGTAAAGCCTCCTCATGCTCGCCGAGCGGCGTTTGCGCGCCCTCCTTGAGTGCCCGTGTTTTGAGTGCCTGCGCTTCGCTGAGCACACGGGATCCCAGCGCGCTCGGTTGTGGCTTGCCCGGTTCTTTGCCGACCTTGGTGTGTTCGGAAACCACGACCGACGAGCTGTCGTTAGCTGTGGCAACCGCTGACGCTTCGGGCGCCAACTGACCATTTGCCGGAGATGCCAACAGCAGAACGAGGCATAACGGAATGAGGGATGGTATGGCGTTGCACCCCATGCCGCGTATCTCGTGAAGTAAAATCAAGGGCCGTCGTTTAATAAGGGTGAAGTCACAACGGAGACATTTTGACCTGGTACTCTGCGCATGATTCATCACTGAACCTCACCGATCGCGGCCCTCACCGCTATTGTATTCTCCACTTACTGCACGCCGCGGATGCCGCACCAAAAAGATCAATGCTAGTGAAGCACCCTCGGCAACGCCAAAGCACGGAATTGCGCGCAAAGGCTGTTTCCTATTTCCTTAGTTGTCATCATTCGAACAAACGGAACTTTCGGCTTTCGGGATGACCATCTTCCCTACCCAACGGCTGTGATGCGGCGCAAAGCAGCCATTCAGGTCTGCGAAGGTCGATTTCGAGTCAACACCAGACTAAAAAGGTTGAAGTCGTTCCTTTAGAAGGGGCTTGCGGTCCGCTTCGGCCTAAACCAGACCATTGACCGACACCCCCCGCCGCTCACGCCGCAAGCACCGCCGCATCCAGCCCGCGGATGATCTTGGCCAGTTCGACGCATTCGTCGTGGCGGACCTTGTTGCGCCGCCAGGCGAGGCAGATCGTGCGTTGCGGCATTGGTTCCTGGAACGGCACGATCTTCAGATCGGGGATAGTGCTGGCCGGTCCCGCCGCCATTTCCGGGATGAGCGTCACGCCGAGCCCGTGCGCCACCATCTGTAAGAGCGTCGTCAGGCTGGTCGCGCCATAGCTTGCCATCGCCACCGGCCGCACGCTGCCGCAGACGGCGAGCGCCTGTTCGCGCAGGCAATGGCCTTCCTCCAGCAGCATCAGCCGCTCCAGTGCCGGGCTTTCCGGCGCCACCGGCGGCGAGGCGAAGGCGGGGTCGCCGGCCGGCACGGCCAGGAAGAACCGGTCGGAGAACAGCGCCTCGGTGACCAGGCCTGGGTAATCGAGGGGTAGTGCCGCGACGAAGGCGTCGAGCTTTCCCGAAGCCGTGTCCTCGACCAGCGAAGCGGTCACCGCCTCGCGCAATTCGAGTTGCAATGCCGGGAAATGCCGTTTCAGCTTCGGCAGCACATGCGGCAAGAGATAGGGCGCCACCGTCGGGATGATGCCGAGCCGGAAGCGGCCCTCTAGCGCCGGGCGGCCGCGCCGGGCCGTCGCCTCGACGTCGCGGACGTCGGCAAGAATGCGCTCGATGCGCGGCAGTAGGGCCTGCGCCTCGTCGGTCATCCGCACCGCCTTGCCGCCGCGCTCGAACAACCGGCAATTGAGCCGCAGCTCCATCTCGGCGATCTGCGAAGAAAGCGCCGGCTGGCTGACGCCGGCGAGTTTTGCCGCACGGCCGAAATGCAGCGTTTGCGCCAGCGCTTCGAAATAATGCATCTGCCGGACGGTCAAGCCAATCATAAGGAAAACCTATCAGAATAAACAGCAAAGGCAATTTGTCTTTATCGGCTGGGCAGGCTAGTCTGGAACCATTCCAGAATGGCGCGGCTGCTGGCCCTGCCCGGAAAATCAACAAAATCCCGGAAAATCAACAAAATCGGAGGCAAAGATGGACGCGAAAACCGACGACAACAGCGCCGGCAAATGCCCGGTCCCACATGGATCGGCCAGGAGGAGCAATCGTGACTGGTGGCCGAACCAGCTTGACCTTGCCGTCCTCCACCAGCAGTCCAGCCTCTCGGACCCGATGGACGAGGACTTCGACTACGCCAAGGAATTCAAGAGCCTCGATCTCGATACGGTGATCAGGGATCTGCACCAGGTGATGACCGATTCGCAGGATTGGTGGCCGGCCGATTTTGGCCATTACGGCCCGCTCTTCATCCGCATGGCCTGGCACAGCGCCGGCACCTATCGCATCGGCGATGGCCGTGGCGGCGCCGGCGCCGGCCAGCAGCGTTTCGCGCCGCTCAACAGCTGGCCGGACAACGCCAATCTCGACAAGGCGCGCCGGCTGCTGTGGCCGATCAAGCAGAAATATGGCAGGAAAATCTCCTGGGCCGACCTGTTGATCCTCACCGGCAACGTCGCGCTGGAATCGATGGGCTTCAAGACCTTCGGCTTCGCCGGCGGCCGCGCCGATGTCTGGGAGCCCGAGCAGGACGTCGACTGGGGGTCGGAAACCAAGTGGCTCGACGACGAGCGCTATTCCGGCGACCGCGAACTTCAGGGCCATCTCGGCGCCGTGCAGATGGGGCTGATCTACGTCAACCCGGAAGGACCGAACGGCACGCCCGATCCATTGGCCTCGGCACGCGACATCCGCGAAACCTTCGCCCGCATGGCCATGAACGATGAGGAAACCGTGGCGCTCATCGCCGGCGGTCACACCTTCGGCAAGACCCACGGCGCCGGCGATGCGTCGCTGGTCGGGGCGGAGCCGGAAGGCGCAGGCATCGAAGCGCAGGGCCTCGGGTGGTCGAGCAAGCATGCCACCGGCATTGCCGGCGATGCCATCACCTCGGGCCTCGAGGTGACGTGGACCACGACGCCGACCAAATGGAGCAACAACTTCTTCGACAATCTGTTCAACTACGAATGGGAACTGACCAAGAGCCCGGCCGGCGCCCATCAGTGGACACCGAAGGGCGGCGCCGGTGCAGGCACCGTGCCGGATGCGCACGATGCCTCGAAGCGCCGCGCCCCGGCGATGCTGACCACCGACCTCGCGCTACGCGTCGACCCGGCCTACGAGAAGATCTCGCGGCGGTTCCACCAGAATCCGGATCAGTTCGCCGATGCCTTCGCGCGCGCCTGGTTCAAGCTGACCCATCGCGACATGGGTCCCGTCGTCCGCTATCTCGGCCCGCTCGTGCCGAAGGAAGAGCTGATCTGGCAGGATCCGATACCGGCAGTCGACCACGAACTGGTCGGCGAACAGGATATCGCCTCGCTGAAGGCGAAGATCCTGGCCTCCGGCCTGTCCGTTTCCGAACTGGTCTCGACCGCCTGGGCCTCAGCCTCGACTTTCCGCGGCTCCGACAAGCGCGGCGGCGCCAACGGCGCACGCGTCCGGCTGGCGCCGCAGAAGGATTGGGAGGTCAACCAGCCGGCGCAGCTGGCCAAGGTGCTCGAAAAGCTTGAAAGCATCCAGAGCGAGTTCAACGCCTCGCAGGCAGGCGACAAGAAGGTCTCGCTTGCCGACCTCATCGTTCTCGGCGGCGTCGCCGCGGTCGAGAAGGCGGCCAAGGACGGCGGCCATGACGTCAAGGTGCCGTTCACGCCAGGCCGCATGGACGCCTCGCAGGAACAGACCGACGTCCAGTCCTTCGCCGCGCTCGAGCCGAAAGTCGATGGCTTCCGCAACTACGTCAGGGGCAAGCCGCCGATGTCGGTCGAAGCGATGCTGGTCGACCGGGCGCAGCTGCTGACCTTGACGGCGCCGGAGATGACGGTGCTTGTCGGCGGGCTGCGGGTGCTCGGCGCCAACACCGGCCAGTCGAAGCACGGGGTGTTCACCGACAGGCCGGGCACGTTGACCAATGATTTCTTCGTCAACCTGCTCAGCATGAATACGGTCTGGGATCCGGCCGCCGGCTCCGATGAAGTCTACCAAGCGCGCGACCGCAAGACCAAGGCGGTCAAGTGGACCGGCACCCGCGCCGACCTGATCTTCGGCTCGCACGCGCAGTTGCGTGCACTTGCCGAGGTTTACGGCTCGGCCGACGCCGGGCAGAAGTTCGTCAGGGATTTCGCCGCGGCCTGGACCAAGGTGATGAACGCCGACCGTTTTGACCTCGCGGCCTGATCCAGCACACGAAGTTCTCGACGCAACAAAAAAGGCGCGGGCCTCGACCCGCGCCTTTTCGTTGGGCCTCCGAAAAGTCAGTCCTTCTCGAAGATACCGGCCTTGGCAACCACGCCGGCAATGGCGCCGCCGATCAGCGGCGCGACGATGAACAGCCACAGCTGGCCGATCGCCGCAGTTCCCGAAAACAGCGCCGGTCCGATCGAACGGGCCGGGTTGAGCGATGTGCCGGTCACCGGGATGATGGCGAAATGCAGGCCGGCCAGCGTCAGGCCGATTACGAGGCCGGCGAAGGCCGTGGTGTGCTTGGCGTTGGTGACGCCGAGGATCACCGTGACGAAGGTGAAGGTTCCGATCAGCTCCCACAGGAAGGCCGAGCTGACGCCCCATTTCGTCACGTCCCAGCCATTGGCGCCGAAGCCGCCGGTGTGGCCGCCGACCTGTCCGGAGACGATGATCCACAGTGCCAGCGATGCGATGATGGCGCCGATGACCTGCGCGATCCAGTAGGGAATGACGTCCCTGGCCGGCATCCGCCCGGCGAGGAACACACCGAGCGTCACCGCCGGATTGAGGTGCGCGCCGGAAATCGGGCCGATCGCATAGGCCGCCGCAATCAGGCCGATGCCGAATGCCAGACCGATACCTTCCTGGCCAAGCGGCAGCGCGCCGCCGAAGCCGCCCGTCACCACCGAAGCCGTGCCGATGAACACCAATAGAAACGTGCCTAGAACTTCCGCCAGATAAGCTTTCATTGCCCTCTCCTCGTGTCGACCCGCGGCTCCGCCTTTTTCTGCGACGCGAATCACCGCGCAAAGAGTATTCGCAACCGCAAAAGTTGCAAAGCAGAGCAGTTGCACCAGCCGGCGTGCTTGCGCCCACCAGACAAGAACATTAGAATCTTGTAATATATTGATCGAATTATTTGGTTCCGCATGCCGACGCCCGCTTGGTGGCGGCGGCTCGCGATGCACGAACCCACATTCGTCACCCGCCTTGCATGGATTGTCTCGCCGTCGGGGAAACAGAACTGTTTCAATCAGGACACGAAAAGCTCTAAGAGCAGGGCCGGATTTTATTTTGCTGAGTAATGGAAGACGACAATGAGACTGGGCGGGCGGCTGGCGGCAGCCATCGAAGTGCTTGACGACATTGGCCGGCGCCACCGGCCGGTGGCCGATGCGCTGAAGGACTGGGGCCTGTCGCACCGCTTCGCCGGTGGCGGCGACCGCGCCGCGATCGGCAACATCGTCTACGACGCGCTGCGCCGCAAACGCTCCGCCGGCTGGCTGCTCGGCGAGGAGACGCCGCGCGCCATCGGCTTCGGCGCGCTGCTGCTCGAATGGGGCCAGACGGCGCAGTCGCTGAACGAGGCGCTCGAGGGCGACAAGTTCGCGCCGCCGCTGCTGAGCGCCGACGAATTGAAAACCCTCGCCGCTCGCCGGCTCACCGACGCGCCGCCGGCTGTCAGGGCAGACATCCCCGACTGGTGCATGCCGCTGTTCGAGCGGGCGTTCGGCACGGCCTGGGTGGAAGAGGGTGCCGCGCTTGGCACTCGCCCGCCGCTCGACCTCAGGGTCAACACGCTCAAGGCCGATCGTGGCAAGGTGCTGGCGGAATTGGCGGAGACCGGCGCCAAGCCTGCGCGGATCGCGCCGCACGGCATCCGCATCCCGCCGATCGACGGCGACGGCAGGCACCCGAACGTGCAGGCCGAACCGGCCTTCCAGAAAGGCTGGTTCGAGGTTCAGGACGAAGGTTCGCAGATTGCAGCCGAACTGGCCGGCGCCGAGCCTGGCATGCAGGTGCTCGACTTTTGTGCCGGCGCCGGCGGCAAGACGCTGGCGCTGTCCGCGGCAATGGACAATCGCGGCCAGATCTTCGCCCACGATGCCGAGAAGGCAAGGCTGGCGCCGATATTCGACCGCATCCGCCGCTCGGAAAACCGCAATGTGCAGATCGTCACCAAGCCGGCCGAGCTTGCGCCGCTCGGCAAGCACATGGATATCGTCCTGATCGATGCGCCCTGCACCGGCAGCGGCACGTGGCGGCGCCGGCCGGATGCCAAATGGCGGCTGACGCAAAGGCAGCTCGACGCCCGCAAGGGCGAGCAGGAGACGATACTCGATGCCGCCAAGGACTTCGTCAAACCCGGCGGCCTGCTGGTCTACATCACCTGTTCGGTGTTCGACGAGGAGAATGGCGACCAGGTTTCGGCCTTCCGGGACCGCCATCCCGGCTTTGTCCCGGTCGATCACCGCCAGCTTTGGGACAGCCGTTTTGCGGGCCACGAAGCGGCAGTGCGTATTGGCGCCGCGGGCGGCATTTCGCTGTCGCCGTTGCTGAGCGGCACCGACGGCTTTTATTTCTGCGCGCTGCGGCGGGCTGGCTGAACGGTTGCCGGATGTCGCCGATCTCGCTTCTTATCAGCAGGTTTAGCCAATTGCTGCAGTGCAGCATTTGCGATTGCCTGCCGCCCACCCCTCTGCGATAAATGCCTCTACAATAAGATTTGTCGAGAAACGAAGGGCGACGGCCATGGCAGCAAAGATCGTTCCTGCTCCCGATTATGAGGACCGCGTCAGGACGTCCTTCGCGCGCCAGAACGCGATGATGACGATTGGCGCCGAGCTGACGCTGGTGACGCCCGGTATCATCGAGATCGAAATGCCCTATTCGTCGGCACTGACCCAGCAGCACGGCTTTCTTCATGCCGGCGTCATTTCGACGGCTCTCGATTCGGCCTGTGGCTATGCGGCATTCTCGCTGATGCCGGAAAATTCCGGCGTGCTGACCATCGAGTTCAAGGTCAATCTGCTGGCGCCCGGCCGGGGCGAGCGCTTCCTGTTCCGCGGCTCGGTGACCAAGCCCGGTCGCACCATTATCGTCGCCGATGGCCAGGCCTATGCGTTCGCCACCGACGGCGAGGCCAAGTTGATCGCCACGATGACCGGAACGATGATGACGGTGCTCGGCCGCGACGATATCGAGGGCTGAGGAACGGGCAGGGGAGGACAGACGATCATGGCCGGCAAGACACCTGGTGAGCTCACCCTGATTTCCGGCAAGTCCGTTCTCTTCGTCATGGCGGCCGAAGCCGAATACGGCCCACACTTGCAGCGGCTGTTCACGCCGCTGATGACCGGCGTCGGGCCGGTCGAGGCCGGCGTCGGGCTCAGCGCCGAACTGTCCCGGCTGCACGCCGGGAAGGCGCTGCCGGATCTGGTCGTGTCGCTCGGTTCGGCGGGCAGCCGGATGCTGGAGCAGACGGAAATCTACCAGGCCGTTTCGGTCGCCTACCGCGACATGGACGCTTCGCCCTTGGGTTTCGAGAAGGGCGCCACGCCGTTTCTCGACCTGCCTGTCGGTGTGCCGCTACCGTTCAGGATACCGGGCATCAGGCCGGCGACGCTGTCCACCGGCGCGGCAATCGTCTCCGGCGCCGCCTACGACGCGGTCGCCGCTGATATGGTCGACATGGAGACCTTCGCCTGCCTGCGCGCCTGTCAGCTGTTCGACGTGCCGCTTATCGGCCTGCGCGGCATTTCCGACGGGGCGGCCGATCTGAGACACGTCGGCGACTGGACGGAATACCTGCATGTCATCGACGAGAAGCTGGCCGGGGCGGTGCAACTGCTGGAACAGGCGATCGCGTCTGACACGCTGCAGTTTTGACCTGTCCCATTAAGATGCGGATTCGGAGTGAGAGAGACGCCCCGCAACCCATTGCGCCGACTCGTTTCTTTCTTTAAACGCTCGCCATGAAAACAGCCAATCATCCCGACACCGTCCTGATTGTCGATTTCGGCAGCCAGTTCACTCAGCTGATTGCCCGCCGCATTCGCGAGGCCGGCGTCTTTTCCGAGATCGTGCCCTTCCAGTCGGCTGAGGCGGCGTTCAAGCGCATCAATCCAAAGGCGGTGATCCTGTCCGGCGGTCCGGCCTCGACCAGCGACATCGGCAGTCCGCGCGCGCCACAGATCGTCTTCGACGCCGGCGTGCCGGTGCTCGGCATCTGCTATGGCCAGATGGCGATGTGCGTGCAGATGGGCGGCGTCGCCGAAAGCTCCGACCATCGCGAGTTCGGCCGCGCCTTCGTCGAGATCGCCAAGGACAGCCCGTTGTTCGAGGGCCTGTGGGCGCCCGGCCAGCGCCACCAGGTGTGGATGAGCCATGGCGACCGTGTCATCTCCCTGCCGAAGGGATTCGAGGTGCTCGGAAAATCGGAGGGCTCGCCCTTCGCCATCTTCGGCAATGTCGAGCGCAAGATGTACGGCCTCATGTTCCACCCCGAAGTGGTGCACACGCCGGACGGCGCCAGGCTGCTCCAAAACTTCGTCCACAACATCGCCGGCATCGAAGGCGACTGGACGATGCGGGCCTACCGTGAGCACGCGGTCGAGACGATCCGCAAGCAGGTCGGCAAGGGCAAGGTGATCTGCGCGCTTTCGGGCGGCGTCGATTCCTCGGTCGCGGCCCTGCTGATCCACGAGGCGGTCGGCGATCAGCTGACCTGCATCCTCGTCGACCACGGGCTGATGCGCAAGGACGAGGCGGCCGGCGTGGTGGAGATGTTTCGCCAGCACTACAATCTGCCGCTGATCCTGGTCGATGCTTCGGACCGTTTTATCGGCGCGCTCGAGGGCGAGTCGGATCCGGAGAAGAAGCGCAAGACCATCGGCCGGCTGTTCATTGAAGTGTTCGAGGAGGAGGCCGAGAAGCTCGGCGGCGCCGACTTCCTGGCGCAAGGCACGCTCTATCCCGACGTCATCGAAAGCGTCTCTTTCACCGGCGGACCGTCGGTGACGATCAAGTCGCACCACAATGTCGGAGGCCTACCCGCGCGCATGAACATGCAGCTGGTCGAGCCGCTGCGCGAATTGTTCAAGGACGAGGTGAGGGCGCTCGGCAAGGAGCTCAGCCTGCCCGACAGCTTCATCGGCCGGCATCCGTTCCCCGGCCCCGGTCTCGCCATCCGCTGCCCGGGCGGCATCACCCGCGAAAAGCTGGAGATACTGCGCGAGGCCGATGCCATCTATCTGGATGAGATCCGCAAGGCCGGCCTCTACGACGCCATCTGGCAGGCCTTCGCCGTGCTGCTGCCGGTGCAGACCGTCGGCGTGATGGGTGACGGCCGCACCTACGAATTCGTCTGCGCGCTGCGCGCCGTCACCTCGGTCGACGGCATGACGGCCGACTTCTACCATTACGACATGGCATTCCTGGGCGCCGCCGCCACCCGCATCATCAACGAGGTGCGCGGCATCAACCGCGTCGTCTACGACGTGACGAGCAAACCGCCAGGCACGATCGAGTGGGAGTGAGGAGGGAGTGCGGTGGAGTAGTATCGGATAGCAGAGGACACTCGAGCGAATCCTAGGCCATCGATAGCAGCCGATAGGTTCTAGGCGACCGGCAGATCTGCCGCTGTGTCGGGCGTCTCCCCGCTCTTCGAACGGCGCCCATACTCCGTCGGGCCCACCCCAACCTTCGCGACTTTGTGGCCTTCAAATATTCGGTCGCGCGCTGCTCGAAGAAGTTAGCGCGCGACCAGTTCTCGGCGTCGACCACACGGTCGTAGATCGATTACTGCTCCTTCTTGAACAGGTCCTGGAAGATGAGCTGGCCCCACGTGCGGCCGCGTGCGTGAACCAGCGCGCCACCCTCGCTGAGCTTTCCCAGCTTGACGGGTGCGAACCCGAGTTGTTTGGCCAAGGCCGCCACCGGAGCGGTCGCGTCCTCGTCGTCGCTCGACAGAAAGACGACCCGGTGGCCGCCCTCGACGACCAGGTGATTGAACCCTTTCACGAGCTTGGCGCCGGTNACTGGAAACGCGTTCATCGCGTCGATGACCGTCTTGCCTTTCCAACTCGGCAGGACCTTCGCAACCTCGCGATGTTCCCCGAACGGGACCGCCAAGATGATTGTGTCGGCCTCGAGTGCATCCCGCAGCGACTTGGCGACGACCGTGGGTCCAATCGCCCGAGCCTATGGCGCCAGCGCCTCGGGTGGCCGGCGGCTCGCGACGGTCACGTCGATGTTTTTACGGGCGAAGGCGTGGGCGAGGGCCTGGCCTACCGCACCGAATCCTACAATCGCATAGCTCATAATACTTCTCCGATCGGTGTTGGTCTTGATTCCCCGGCCCTCAACGGCGCTGGGTTATCCGTTTCGCTGCATGGCGACCTTCGCGAGATCTTCGGACTGCCACCCCAAGCGATGCGCGTCATCGGTTCGAATTCCTGAATTGACGCGTAGACGTCCTGCCGTGAACGACTTCCGCGCGGCCGGACGGTCAGCCGCGCGGCAGGCAAGCCCGGATACTCGAACGTGTGCGTCCAATCCTCCTCACTCGTTCATGTCGACATGGCTTGCGATCTCCGACTCAGGCGGAACCTATGACTCACAACCGACCCCAAGGAACACTGTTGCCGCCCATCTAGCCGTCTTATCGGTATCGGCGAAGCCGCTGATCTGTGCTAAGCCGCCGCCCGAATAGCCAAAGGAGTACACCCGTGAGCGAGCCGACCGTGGCCGAGGCGACCGACAGCATCTATGCATCGCTCCGGGCGAACAATGCCGACATCGACGCACATATCGCGGCGCTCAAAGCAGCGCTGACGCGAGAGGGGATAGAACAGGCGGTGTTCGATCCGGCAAGGCTGGCACAGAACAACCGTTCGGGCCGCAAGCTGATGCAGGCTTATTTTCGGCAGCGCGGCGTGAGCGTGAGGTTTTCGGCCTCGTAGGGGCGCACACTGAGGCGCCACAGCCCGCCGGCAATCATTGTGGTCCAGGACCCCTCGGGGAGTTCAGGCAAGTCCGCTTTTGGCTTCTGTAGGCCGACATGCGTCTTCTGGCCCCGCCGACGTCAAAGTACCTAGGAAATCGGCCGACAAATGGTCAATTCAATCACCTGCGCTGGCTGCCGAGTACATCAGCGACCGATTCGCCGCTTCTGGCCTTCGGATTTGACCGGCCCAATCGCATGTATCTGCCGCCTCGAGCGCTTCGGCGCGGTCAGATTTGTCTAACGCTCCTATCCGTCGAACCGACGCGAAGAACCGTGGATAGTCGCCCGAACACAAATCGAATAAGCGGAGAAACGCAGTCACCCGATCGCTGTAGACGGAAGTCGCGGCGAGCTTTGCGTTGTTGATCGGAGCATCGAACCAGGCGTCATATCCACGGTATCCACCCCAGCGCCTGTCGCGCATCTGTCGGTATCGCGTCCTCAGCCGTTCGATCGCGGCCTTCTTCGCGGCCCGCTTCTGCTCAGAAGTAACATCGTCGTCATAGACATGCCTTAGCTCGTCCCGGGTCTGCGACACCAGCACAAGAAACTCAGCTCTGCGCCTCCGGTCGGCTTCGTAACGGCGCAATCCGGCAGTATCGCCGGTCGCGCGCAGCCATTTTCTCACACCGGTTGTTTCGACAGCGACAGCGAACGCCTCGTTGAACGAGGAATCGTCATGCACGTAGACGCGCTGGTGAGCGAGTTCGTGGAATACCAGCCCTGCAAGATACGTTTCATCTTGGCTGAGCATGGTGCTTAGCAGCGGGTCACTTGACCAGCCGAGCGTGGAATATGCAGTGATGCCCGTCACATAGATGTCCAGGCCCTGTCTCTGAAGTTCGACAGCGGTTTCAATCGCAGACCTTTTGGAGAAGTACCCTCGGTACGGTACGCATCCGAACACCGGAAAGCACCATGTTCGTGGCGTCAGCGAGAATTCCGGCGCTGCAAAGATGGCCCATGTCACCGCGTCTCGACCAACGTCAACATAGCTGCGGTAGCTGTTGTTGTCCGGCAGCGCTAGTTCATCTATCGCAAACTGTCGGATGGCGCTCGCCGATGCCATTCGAGCGCGCAATGTCCCAGGGGTCGAAGGATTGTCGATCAGCTCTCCGACATCCTGGCGCGCCGCCATGATCTCCACGTGACCCTTCAAGGATTGTGCGTAGTAGGAAATGCTGGTGCAACCTGCCACGCCGGACATCACGATCATCGCAGCAACCGAACGAAAAGCATGCATCATGCCCACGGCATCGCTCACACTTCCGGATAGGGCAAATGTCGCAACTACGCCCGGTCCCAAACAGTCGCGCCAATTTGGTAAGGTCCTGGAGGGGGTTTAGGTTAGACGTTGGTCCTCGGCAAGATAGTCACAATTCGGTCACTCGCCGCCAAATTGCCGAATGTCCGGACACGGCCGACTTAAGCAACGCAGCATTTTCCACTTTGAGGCGAAATAATTCTCAACTATGGTCCGCCAGGCTTTAGGCATGGGGGAATATTGCCGATGGTTTTATCACGCAGGGGTGTCGTGCTCGGTGGCCTGGCGCTGGTCGCGGTGGGTGCAACCAGCAATATTGCTCAAGCCGCGGCGGCAAAATCCTTTTTCGCCGGTACCGCCAGCGACAACAATTTTGTCTATCGCAAGACCAACTTCGCCAAGATCGACAAGAGATGGCATCGCCAGATCGTCAAGTATTTCAGCAGCGAGCCGGTCGGCACCGTCGTGGTCGATACCCGCCACCACTTCCTCTACGTCATCATGGAAAACAAGACCGCCATCCGCTACGGCGTCGGCGTCGGCAAGGACGGCTTCAAATGGTACGGCCGCGCGAAGATCGACCGCCGCGCGCTGTGGCCGCAATGGGTCCCGCCCCCCGAAATGCGTAAGCGCAAGCCGGACCTACCACCCATGGTCGCAGGCGGCGCGTCCAACAATCCGCTCGGGCCGCGCGCGCTCTATTTGCACCGCGACGGCGCCGACACCGGCTACCGCCTGCATGGCACGCTGGAGCCATGGAGCATCGGCACCGACGCTTCCAGCGGCTGCATCCGTATGTTCCCGGAAGACATCATCGACCTCTACCAGCGCTGCCCGATCGGCACCGCGGTGCAGGTCCTGCCGCACATCGCCGACCAGGCGCCCGCTTCCACCACTGTCGAATGATTGGCGCCTCATGAACCGCACGATTGAAAACACGCGCCGGCTGCTCGCCGCCGGCCTGCTGGTGCTGGTCGCATCCTGCTCGACCAGCAACACGCTGGCCCCTTCCACGCCCGACGTCACCAACACCGAGGTTGCCGGCTTCCAGAACGTGCAGCCGGGCAGCGACGAGGATTTTATCCTCAATGTCGGCCGCCGCACCTATTTCACGCAAGGTTCGGCCGCGCTCGATTCTGTCGCCAAGGCCACCCTCGACACCCAGATCGCCTGGTTAGCAAAGCATCCGCGCTGGCTGCTCAAGCTGCAGGGTTTCGCCGACGATCCCGGCGCAAGTGAAACGGCGCTGTCGCAGCAGCGCGCCGATGCGGTGATGGACTACCTCGCCGCCGGCGGCATAGACCGCAACCGCATGTGGGCCAAGGGCTACGGCAAGGACAGGCTCGTCCGCGAGTGCCCCGACAACGCCTGCAGGTCGCAGAACCGCCGGGTTGTGTCTAATTTGCGCGATGTGAGGGACGAGCCATAGGGCTGCTGTTTTGCTTGTGACCCGAAGCAGAGTCTCACACGCGACGGCGGCATGGCTGCTTTGCGCCTCATCTCAGTCGTTAACCCAAACTCTGCCTCGACTTGAAAGCGGTTGTTCCCACAACTGCAACAGCGGCAGCCAAGCGTCCTTTCTTTTGTGATGATCCCAAGAGCCATTGCTCTGCCACACTACGGCCTTTGGGTTACAGACAGGCGAGTGTGACGCCTGTTGCTTCGGCGTTTCCTGCGTGCTTGCGAACCGCAATATCGGAAGCAGATCGCTCGGTGACCTCCGTCGCCGATTTGGATCAATCAGCGGTTCACAATTTGTTTCGCGTAGGATAATGCCCGATCGTGGGAAATTTTGCGATCGTCACTGAATGAACAACCTTGACCTTTCCGCCACGACTTCGTTCTGAGCGTCAAGCCAGAGTACGCTACCAAGATTGTAAGCGGTCAGAAGAAAGTCGAACTGAGGCGTCGATTTCCACACCTTTACACGCGCGGCAGCGTCGACTTCTTCCGCACATATCCCGGAATGTATGTGCCGGCCGCTGATACTGCGATGTCAGGTCCTCGGTCAACCACTGCAGCATATCGCGTACGAGACCCTGGCTTTGACCAAGATGAATTGGAACAACACTCAGTTCGACAACGGAATGCCGATTACTATTGCGACGGCAAGACAGGTGGGGCAGGTGCTGAAGTACCTCGGAGACGGGCAGGAGATCGCTCCAAGGTACAGCTTTTACATGTAGAGAATCGGCTCTGACGCTGCGGAAGCGGGCAGCTCTATGTCGGCGAACGAAAGCGATGGAGTGAACACAAACGCCCACTCTGGCTGCGCGAACGGAGGGGAGTGCTGTGGAGTAATATCGGATAGCAGAGGACACTCGAGCGAATCCTAGGCCATCGATAGCAGTCGATAGATTCTAGGCGACCGACAGATCTGCCGCTCTGTCGGGCGTCTCCCCGCTCTTCGAACGGCGCCCATACCCCGTCGGGCCTACCTCAACCTTCGCGACTTTGTGGCCTTCAAATCTTCGGTCGCGCGCTGCTCGAAGAAGTTAGCGCGCGATCAGTTCGTGGAGATGTTTCGCCAGCACTATAATCTGCCGCTGATCCTGGTCGATGCTTCGGAGCCGGTGCTTTCCAACCATGCGGTCGAGCGGCACAATATCACGGCGGTCTGGCCGGAAAGCCGGCGCGCCAATCCCGCTGTGCGCGCCTTCCTCGACCTGTTGCAGGGTGTGTCGAGAAACAGGTGAAGGTCACGGCCAGCATTTGGCCTGAAGACACCGGGCAGGGGAAACTCAGCCGCAGGTGTCGACCGTCCGCTGGTCGGCGCCATTAGCGCCATAACCGTCTCGGCAGCTACGCGACGAAGCGGACCACGCCGCCATCCACCCGCAAAGCCGCGCCGGTTGTCGCCGAAGCCTGCTCCGAGCATGCGTAGATGATCATGTTGGCCACCTCATCGGTGGTCGCGAAGCGTTGGATGAGGGTGGTCGGACGCATCGCCTTCAAGAAGCCCTGTTCGGCCTCCTGCTGCGTGATTCCGTTTGCGTCAGCCTGCTTCGCCATGAAGTCGCCCAGGATCTCAGAGCGGGTAGGTCCCGGCAGGACGGCGTTGATTGTGACACCCGTGCCCGCGACCGCCTCGGCGAGCCCGCGCGACACCGCGAGTTGAGCGGTCTTGGTCATGCCGTAGTCGAGCATTTCCTTAGGGATGTTGACTGCGGACTCGCTACTTACAAACACGACGCGGCCCCAGCCTTTCGCCACCATCCGCGGCAGATAATGACGGGTCACGCGCACGCCACTCATTACGTTCAACTGGAAGAGGCCAAGCCAGTCCTCGTCGGGGATCTTCGCGATGTCCTCGACGCCACTGTAGCTCCGGATGTGAGCCGTACCAACATTGTTCACAAGGATATCGGCGTCCGGCGCCTGCGCGATCAAGGCCTGGGCACCCTCCGCTGTCGCAAGATCGGCGGCGATGCCCGAGATGTCGCTTCCGGGAAAGGCCTGCCGCATCTGCCTCACCGCCTCGTCGACCCGGGTATTCCCACGGCCGTTGACGACGACCGATGCACCGGCACGGGCAAACCCCTCCGCCGTCGCGCGGCCGATTCCGGCGGTGGATCCGGTGACAATCGCCTTGCGGCCCCTGAGTTCAATATTCATGTCATTTATCTCCAATGGTAGGTGGGTGATCATCCGCCGATCCAGGCTGGAAGCGCCCGTCGTCTGTTGAGTACCGACAATATTCGGGACGAAGGCAGGCCCAGTACTGTTCGGTCGAAAGCGTTGCGGCCCAAGCAACCGGCCAGGCCTCAAGACAAGCCCATTCAACTTGCCCTGCTTGCCACTTCCGCCTCCGCAGCGCGGGCGAGGCTTTCGACCCATTCCTGGTGATAGCGGTAGAGTGCACCGGGATGCTTGCGCCCGAGTTCCTCAAGGAACCAAGGGCCCTGCTGCGTTTCTTCGGTCAGCATATGGCAGCCATCGACCGTAGGAGTGATGACCCAGCCGTGGTACGCGCTCGAGCCGGTCTCGTCGCCATCGACCGTCGTCGCCCACGCGAGCCTGCGGAAGGGTTCACACTCCGTCACGACCAGACTCATCGGAAAGCCAACCGTCACCCGGCTGTATCTGGTTTGAAGCGCCAGTTCCGGCTTGCCGGTCAAGATCTTGACCTGATCTTCGGCGGGAAAGTAGCTCGACCAATTCTCGGCATCGACGAGCAGCTTCCAGACCACTTCAGCCGGCGCCTTCACGTCAATGTCGTTGAGTGCGTAGATGGCCGACGTTTTCGGATCATATCGCTCGGGCCAAATCACATGATCATACATCGATTACTGCTCCTTCTTGAACAAATCCTGGAAGATGAGCTGGCCCCAAGTGCGGCCGCGTGCGTGCACCAGCGCGCCACCCTCGTTGAGCTTTCCCAGCTTGACGGGTGCGAACCCGAGTTGTTTGGCCAAGGCCGCCACCGGAGCGGTCGCGTCCTCGNTGAGCTTTCCCAGCTTGACGGGTGCGAACCCGAGTTGTTTGGCCAAGGCCGCCACCGGAGCGGTCGCGTCCTCGTCGTCGCTCGACAGAAAGACGACCCGGTGCACGCCCTCGACGATCGGATCGGCAGCCAGGGTGGCCGCAATCAGGTGATTGAACCCTTTCACGAATTTGGCGCCGGTGAACGCCTTCGCGACGAAGGCGGAGGACGGGAGACCGTCCAGCTCTTCAGGGACTGGAAACGCGNCCCGGTGGCCGCCCTCGACGACCAGGTGATTGAACCCTTTCACGAGCTTGGCGCCGGTGAACGCCTTCGCGACGAAGGCGGAGGACGGGAGACCGTCCAGCTCTTCAGGGACTGGAAACGCGTTCATCGCGTCGATGACCGTCTTGCCTTTCCAACTCGGCAGGACCTTCGCAACCTCGCGATGCTCCCCGAACGGGACCGCCAAGATGATTGTGTCGGCCTCGAGTGCATCCCGCAGCGACTTGGCGACGACCGTGGGTCCAATCGCCCGAGCCTGCGGCGCCAGCGCCTCGGGCGGCCGGCGGCTCGCGACGGTCACGTCGATGTTTTTACGGGCGAAGGCGTGGGCGAGGGCCTGGCCTATCTTACCGAATCCTACAATTGCGTAGCTCATAATGCTTCTCCGATCCGTGTTGGTATTGATTCCCCGGCCTTCAACGGCGCTGGGTTATTCGTTCCGCTGTGTGGCGACCTTTGCGTGGTCGTTCCACCATGGACACGCTAGTTCCCGCCGGTCAGCCGCTTCCCGCGATCCGGCGCGATTTCAGATGGCCGAGAAGCCGCCATCGACAGACAACTCCACCCCATTCACGAAGCTCGAATCGTCGGAAGCAAGAAACAGCGCGGCCGTCGCAATTTCCTCAGGACGCCCCATCTTTCCCCGCGGGATCAGGGATTCGAACATCCGCTTCCCCTCCTCGTCGAGAACTTGGTCCTGCATCGGTGTGGCGATCGGCCCCGGGTGCAGCACGTTCACCCGGATATTCCTTCCCTTCAGCTCGTTGAGCCACCCGCGTGCGAATGCGTGCAACGCCGCCTTGCTCGCCGCATACACGCTGTAACCAGGAAAACCTTTCACCGAAGCAACTGATCCGGTCATGAAGATCGATCCGCCATCGTTGAACAGCGGCAACGCCTTTTGCACCGTGAACAGCGTGCCGCGCGTATTCAGGCCGAAGGTCGCATCGAAATGCTGCTCGGTAATCTCGCCCAGTGGGACGGCTTCGCCCGTGCCGGCGCTCGCATACAGGACGTCGATCTTGCCCTTTTCCCGCTTGACTGTATCGAACAGGCGGTCGAGGTCATCGAGATTGGCCGCATCGCCGCGCACGCCGGTCACGTTCCGGCCGATCAGCTTGACGGCCTCGTCCAGCGCCTCCTGTCTCCGGCCCGTGATGAAAACATAGGCGCCTTCTTCAACGAACCGCTTGGCGCTCGCCAGCGCCATGCCGCTCGATCCACCCGTGATGACTGCAACCTTGCCCTCAAGCTTTCCCATGACTTCTCCTTTCGTGGTGTCGGGACAGCATCTGCCTCCGAGAACCTCGAAATGGGTCCGCCGGCGTCAGGTGTTGAGTGCGGAAGCGCGCACATCGGTGGTGCGAAATCGATCCGGCTGGACGACTGAGGCCAGCCGCGACGATCGGCGTCCGCCGTTCGAAATTGGGCCGCGCTCGTCGACATAGGCTATGATGACCGCCCGTACTGCTGTTCGATGTGTTAAATACGGGCTTTGGAAGGCGCACCGCGCGGTGCCGGATTGCACCATGATCGACTGGGATGACGTTCGCTACTTTCTTGCCGTCTCGCGCGGAGGCTCCGTGCGGGCTGCCGCCGAGCGCCTCGGTGTGAACCACTCGACCGTGCTGCGACGCGTCGCCCAGCTCGAGGAACGCCTCGGGGTGCACATGTTCGAAAAGCTGCCTTCGGGCTACCGCCTGACGGCTGCGGGCGAGGAGGTCCTCGAGTTCGCGGACCAGATGGAAGTGTCGTCGCACCTGCTGGAGACGCGCGTCTTCGGGCGCGACCAGAGCGTGCGCGGGCTTCTGCGGGTGACGCTGGCACCGCCCCTCGCGACACACCTGCTCATGCCGGATTTCGCCGATTTCGCGCGTCTGCATCCGGACATCGAGATGGAAATCTTGTCGTCCGGCGAGCTGGCAAATCTGACCAACCGGGAGGCCGACGTCGCGATCCGCGTCGTCTACGACCGCAAAACCCTGCCGCTCAATCTTCACGGCCTGAAGGGACCGGAGCTGTTCGGCGGCGTCTACATGTCTCGCGATCGACTAGCCGCGTGGCGTGCGGGCGCGCCTGATCCCATCCGGTGGATCGTCATAAGCATTCATGGCATCCCGGATTGGGCCAGCGAGGGTGAGGTTCGTACCACGGGGGTTCCGTTCAGGACCACGGACGGCGAGGCGCAGATCGTTGCAGTACGGCAAGGGCTCGGGATGACGACACTGCCGTGCTTCGTCGGAGATGCCGACCCCCTACTGGTGAGGGTGCCGGGCACCGACCTGCACATGTACGGAACGCTCTGGCTTCTCACACAGGGGGAGACACGCAAGACGAAGCGCGTGCGGCTCTTCACCGAGTTCGTATCCCGCAGGCTCGCCGCGTACGCGCCGCTTCTCGCGGGACGGTCCTTATCGCGTGACTGACGCGCGGCAGGTAGCCGATGGCGCTGTCTCGAACGTACCGCTGTATCAACTTACGCAGCCCGATGTAAATCTCGGGACGGACTCTGGTTGTAGACTGCCTCGTGACCGTCTTTTTCGTCTTAACGGTTGAAGATAGAAGAGTATCCCTGCCACGGGCGATGCGCGGAAAGCGACGCTGTGACCGGCAGGTGTCACAGCTTTCCTACTCCGGTGTGCTGGCTTTTTTTCTGCGCCGAATAGTGTGCGACTGCGCAACGGCCATTTTCAACTCGGGTGTGATCTCCAACGGCGCATTCTCTGCCCCATGTGGGTTCTGTAGCCCCTGGACCTGGACGGTCGGAAATGGGAGTTCGATGCCCTGCTCTTTGAAGACTTGGCGGAGGCGTACATAGAATTTGCGTTTCATACCGAAGGCGCCTCCCGGTTTGGTTGTGGCCTTGACCCTCAATACGATGCCGTATTCGCCGAACTCCTGTACGCCCTGCATCTTGATCGGGTCGAGCACCCAGTGTTTGAACTCGGGATCTTCCGCCAGTTCGAGGCCGATCCGCTTGATCAGCTTGCGAGCGAAGTCGATATCGGTGTCATAACCAACGGTGATGTTGAATTTGTCGATAACCCAGTCACGACTCTGGTTCTGGACTGCCCCGAGTTCACCGAAAGGTATCGTGAACAGCGGACCACGATGGTGGCGCAGCTTCACCGAGCGCAGCGAAAAGCTTTCCACAGTACCCTTGTAATTGCCCGATGAAATGTATTCGCCGACACGGAACGCATCATCGAGCAGGAAAAACACGCCTGAAATGACGTCCTTGACGATGGTTTGTGCCCCAAAGCCCACGGCGACGCCGACGACGCCAGCGCCGGCGATCAGCGGGCCGATCTGGATACCCAGCGAGGCGAGCATCATAAGCACCGCCATCACGATGATCGATGCGAGCAGAATGTTCTGGAGGATCGGCAAGAGCGTGTGCAGCCGCGCCTGCTGCGGATCGAGGACCGGGACATCCTCGTCGCTGATCACAGGGTGCGGTGTTTCGATGCCCAGCTTTCGTTCGATCAAAGCTTTGATGATCGACCAGCCGAAATCGGCTGCTAGGGCAATGACCACGACATTGACCAAGCCGCGCAATATGAACGTCGTCGTCGTATCGCTGTCCCGCATGGATTGCATGTCCAGACCCCAGACACGTGCGAGAAAGTAAGCCGCCGCCAAGATGAAAATCATTCGGATTGCGCGATCGATGACAGCGATCGTCACCGCCGGGATCGTAGGCCGGCCGACATCTTCCGAACCTGGTCGCAGAACGAAATTAACCCCGCGCTGCGTCATCACGATTGCAAAAGGCAGGAAGAATGCGGCGAAGGTAAACCAGAAGTATGTATAAAGGCCGGCGATGCGCTGCAGGAACAGGACGACGAAATAAGCAGTCAATAGCCATGTCGCTTCCGTGTGACCGATGTGGCGCGCACCGTCTCGCTGCGTTCTTGGCCGACGCCAAACCGCGAGCAGCAGGAGCACCAGCAGCACGAAGTCGGCGCCCAGTGACAGGACCATCATTCCGTCCTGATCGATGCCGAGACCTGGCAAGAGGATAAACGCGGCGCCGAAGAAGGCGAAGACGCCGACGATCCGGGGTAGCCAATAGGACCAATGGTCAGCCGCTTCGTTGGTGATCGGCAAAGCACGAACCTCGACGGCATTCTCGACATTCATGAAGGAAGGGACGAGCATGGCCATGACGTACATGCGCACACCCCATGTAACGACTGCCGCCATCAGAAATGTCAGTACAATCTCGCGGATAAGCATTGGCCAGTCGAACAACATGAACGCGCCGGCGCTGCCCAGTGCGAAAGAGACGATCAGCATGCTGGAATAAAGCATGCGACCACCAATCTTCTTGGCTCGCCCAATCGGCGTATCCTTCGGTTGCGCGATAATCCAAAGACGAAATGGACGGGTGAACTTGAACGTTGCCCAAGTGAGTGCCAGGCCGGCAGCGATGAACATCGCAATCAGCACAAATACGGCGGCTGACCCCTTGCTGGACATATCCTCCATCGTCTCTGCCCGAACGCGCGCGAACTGGCCTGGCAGCAAGGGCAAAGTTCGCACGATTCTTTCGATATGATGCCTGATCCCATCAAGCGTCGAGGATGCCATCGTATTCATCTGGCCGGGTGCGGCCACGGCGCCGGACGATGCGTCGGTCGGCGAAGCTCCTGTCTCGGCAGGCGCTCCCGTTGACCCGGCGTCCTGATTTCGCTGTTCGGCCACCCAGGCCTTCACTGATGGATCGTCGAGAAGCTCGAGCAGCTGTTTGACCCTTTCAGGCGGGGCGGTCGCCGGCGCCTGCGCCTGTGCCTGACCTGTCAACAAAAGGGCGATCCCAAAGACGAGCGGCCTGGCAATCAGGGCAAACATCGCAGTCAGGTCTCCGAGACGCCGTGCCAGGCGCGCCAGGTTCCTGGCCCCCAATCGTCGAATGATGCGTGGCATCGTGCTGTTAACCTTCCGGTCAGATCGGCTAGCAACGACATCTATGTCCGTTGTTGCCCTACCTTGAAGAAACCGATGTTGCGGTGCAAGACGTCATCGTTTCGACCCAGACCGTTACGCCGGGTACTTCGCGGTGTCTACTTAGCCGCCGGGGGAGGGCATTCCGACCTAGGCCCAGCCTCCAGCCGTTATATGAACTGCGCATCCGTGATGCTGGGCGTAAAAGACCCGGCACCAGGATCCCCCAGGCCAGAACGCGTATGCCGCGGTGGGCATCGCCGACCGAGGCTATGTGATGGAAACTGGGCGCATGACCGTGCAGGGAAGAACGATGGCGACGTCAGATATCAGGATCCGATTTCCCCCGGGAGCCGCCACATTCGCACACGACCTGTACCACGCAATTCCGTTTCCGCGAGTGGGTCGCAAGCAAAATTTGGTCCAAGCAGTTTGTGAGTTGCATCCGAAATACGGATTTCATCGGGCTCCGCGGACGTTTGGATACGTGCGGCGAGATTAACGGTGTCGCCCCATAGGTCATAGGCAAACCGCCTTGTGCCTATGACGCCCGCCACGATTGGTCCTGAGTGAATTCCAATTCTGAGTCTTATCGGTTCTCCTGCGAAGCGTTCGAGCTTAACCGCCTTCCGCAGTTCAAGTGCATAGTGCGCAAGGGCTTCCGCATGATCGGATCGCGCGGCGGGCAGGCCAGCGACCACCATCACACAATCGCCGATTGTCTTGATCTTTTCGCAGCCGTATCGCTCCGAGAGCAGATCCGCCGCCTTGAAGAAGTAATTTAAAATAGCGAGCGTCGTCACGGCTCCGACGTTCCGCGCTCTTTCCGTAAAACCGACGATGTCGGCAAAAAGCACACTCACCTCTGCGTAGTTGTCTGCAATTTCTTCGTGCGCTTTTAGCCGCTCCGCGATAGACGCCGGAAGAATGTTGAGGAGCAGGGCTTCGGCGCGCTGGTATTCACGCGACAATCCCTCTTGGCTCGCCCTCAACGCCTCGTTCATCGATTGTAATTTCTCGTTGAGTTGACGCTCCCTCTCTTGCAGGAGCGTCATTTCATAAGCCTTCTGTTGAAGTCGCTGCCTATTGTCGCGTTCGGCAGTGGCGTCAAGAAAGAGCAGCCACACGCAGGCATTGTCAGCAAAAAGATGGAGGTCCGCGACACGCCCGCTGGGCAGTTCGACCATGGCCATATGATATGGAAGCTCCGGGCAGGGCAGCAAACCTTCCATGAATTCAAGCTGCTCGGCAACAGGCTTACCTATGCGAACTGATGAGAGTCCGTAATGTTTAACGTTGCCGCCCTTCGCAGCTATGCAAAGCTGGGCGTCGATTTTCAGATATGCGACGGAGCGCTCGTTGTAGAAGAAATCGTAAATCCAGCTTCTGACTTCTCTTGGCAATTCATGCATGGTCTATTTTGCGACCATCGAAGCAAGCTGACGAAACGCATCATCAACATGTTCACCCGAAAGCGCACTTGTTAGATAGATTTGCCATCCAAGTTGCCTCAGTTCGTTAATTTCACTATCCGATATTGCCCACCGATCGGCCAGATCGGATTTGTTGAGCAGCAATACAAACGGCATAGCGCCGAATTCAGCCTCGGCCCGCTCGCGCAACGTGAGCGCCACGGCGAGAGTGGCGGCGCGGGTTCCATCGACGACAAGCACGAGCCCGCTCGCACCTCGCACATAGCTGACGCGGAATGAGCCGATATCGTCTTCGCCGGCCAAATCCCACAAAATCAGATCCACGGTTTTGTCCGGGAATGCGACACTCTTCTTGTCGATTTTCACTCCCACCGTGGTCAAGTAGGTTTCTGAAAAGATGCTTTGCACAAACCTGCGAACCAGACTCGTCTTTCCGACAGCGAACCCGCCCAACATGCAGATCTTCTTTTGCAATTTCCTGGGCTCCGCCCTAGTGGAAGTTTACCGTAACCGAAACTCTGCGGTTGGCGGAGTTCCCCGTTCGGCTATTTTCAATCTCCGCTGGCTCAAAGGTGCCCGCGCCGCGAACCAAGAGCAACTCCGGATCGACGCCGCGCTTCTTGAGAAGCGCACGAACTGTTTCCGCGCGCGCGGCGCTGATCGACAATTTGGCCGTTTCACGGCCCGTCTCGTCCGAATGGCCGGTCAACATGAACTGTGCTGTCACGCCTGCGTTGCGGGCGTCCTTGGCCAATTGCTTCAACTGATTCGCCAAATTGTCGAGAACCGGCAGTTGCTCTGGTCCCGGTACAGCCTTGCCAGAATCGAAGAAAATGTTGACCGCTTGAATAGCCTCCCTCGAATGAGTGAGTTGCGGAGGGGTCAACTCACGCAGCTCGGAGATTTCTAGAGAGAGTCCGTCCGCGGACAGCTGTTGGGCGGCGACCCGCGCCCGATCTATCCATGCGGCAGGAGCCTCACCCTGGGCAACAATGCGATCCTTGATGATCATAAGCCGAACCGATTTCGGCGGAGCCAGCGACGCCATCAGCCGCTTCAGCACGAACTTCGGATCAAGGCTTTGATAGAATTGCCACTGTGAATGAACGCGAGCAGGATCGACCCCTGTTCCGGACAGCAGAGCCTGCGGGTTGGCGGCCTGCGGGTCTCTCAGGCCGGAAATATAGAAATGTCCGCCCCTCGCCGTTTGTTGGGCGACGATGATTCCCGCTTGGGCCTCCAGTCGCGACACATAAGTCTGCCAGTGCTCCGCCGCGCGTGCTTCGGGGCTCACATCACGAACCTTGGAGATGTCGAATTCCGGTCCGCCTGCCGAAAGCTGTCGGGCCGCTGCGCGTGCGCGATCTATCCAGGTGTCGGNCTGCCAGTGCTCCGCCGCGCGTGCTTCGGGGCTCACATCACGAACCTTGGAGATGTCGAATTCCGGTCCGCCTGCCGAAAGCTGTCGGGCCGCTGCGCGCGCCCGATCTATCCAGGTGTCGGGAGCCTCACCCTCGGCAACGATGCGGTCCTCGACGATCGAAAGCCGAACTGATTTCGGCGGGGTCAGCGACACCATCAGCCGCTTCAGGACGAACTTCGGATCAAGGCTCTGATAGAATTGCCACTGCGAATGAACGCGGGCGGGATCGACCTCCGTTCCGGACAGCAGAGCCTGCGGGTCGGCGGCAAGCGGGTCTCTCAGGCCGGAAATATAGAAATGTCCGCCCCTCGCCGTTTGTTGGACGACGATGATTCCCGGTTGGGCCTCCAGTCGCGACACATAAGTCTGCCAGTGCTCCGCCGCGCGTGCTTCGGGGCTCACATCACGAACTCTGGAGATGTCGAATTCCGGTCCGCCTGCCGAAAGCTGTCGGGCCGCTGCGCGTGCGCGATCTATCCAGGTGTCGGGAGCCTCACCCTCGGCAACGATGCGATGATCGACGATCGAAAGTCGTACTGAATCCGGCGGAACCAGCGACGCCGTTAGCCGCTTCAACACGAACTCCGGATCAAGACTCTGATAGAATTGCCAGCGTGAATGAACGCGGGTTGGATCGACCTGCGTTCCGGCCAACAGCGACTGCGGGTCGGCGGCAAGCGGGTCTCTCAGGCCGGCAATATAGAATTGGCCATCGCGCACCTTTTGTTCGGCAACGATGATGCCCGGCTGGGTCCCCAGGCGCGACACATACGCCTGCCAGCGTTGCCCGGATTGCCAGGAAAGAAAGAACCAACCGCCTGCGGGAATCAAAACCAGCAGGACTGCAGCCACTACCAGCCACGGAAATCCCTGGTTTGATTCCTCCTGCTTCAGTTCAACGCAGGTCTGCAACTGCGTCTCTACGCCGGCCAACTGCGAACTGTCGCCGTCAAACTGCTCTAGAGCCTGTGAGTATTCATCATGGATGCGAAGCAATACATCGCGAATTATTTCATGTAATTCCTCCGGCGGATTTCCCCGGATCACCGCAACCAGGGTCGCAAACGGTCCAACTTCCGACCAGAGACGAAGCTCCCCGAAACGAATAGTGTCCAGGCCGCCCTGTTCTTTCTCGTTAAATGAGTCTTTTACAAAATCCTGAATTGCACTAAGCATCGAAGAGATCAGTTGAGGATCTTCGCTGGTTGCGTTTTCGGCAGTTACATGCTTGATCAAAAGCCCGGAATTGCGGTGAATGAGAAAGGCGTGTTCTACACGATAGACAAGAGAATGCCTGAGAACAACTTCTGAGAAGCTTGCCCCCGTTCTCCAAGCTTCAAATCTCCACTTGAGCCCATGCCAAGTAAATATATGTCTTAAAGTTTCATTCAGCGACTGAAAGGTTTGGTCGATCTTTTCGCCGATCGACTTGCGAATAGCCGGCAGAAACACCGGGTATAATATATCCGTCAGCGTGCGCGGGCTTTTCTGGATGGACCGTTGCACAGCCCTCTCGACAGCCGGCGCAAGGGCCTCTCCGAGTTGCGCATGAAGCGCACGTGCGGCTGCACTGGGGAGAACGCTCCCCAGTGCAGCCGCAAGCTGCTCGGGTTCGTCGAGCAGGTGCGTAACTCGTGAAAGCTCCGAAATTTCGCGACCGACCAGCAACTGGCGAAGCGTTTCCATGCGAGGATCGGCGGTTGGGATTCCGTCGAGACGCGCACGATAGTCCGGATCAACGTTCCGGGCAATTTCGATCAAAAGGCGAGCCAGAGCCTCGCGATCAATCTCTGTATCGTTCGAAGCTGCTCTTTGAGGAAGGCTGATTGGGTCGACGGTCGACGTCAAGTTCCGATCAACTCACTTTCCAGGTACGCTCCGAGTTGCTCTTGCTGCCGACGGGATCCTGATTTAGACATTTTGCAACCTCGACAAACAGGCCAGCCAAAAGATTTCGGTCGGTCTTGACATTGCCGAGATCGGAAAACATTTTCTCCATCAGCATCTGAATGCTTTCATTCTTTTGCTTGATTTCCTCACGCAGCAAATGGTCGTTTCGATTTATCCGGTCCGCAACTTCGCGCTCAAGCTCGCTCAACTGATCCGACAACGCGCGCACCTGCTTTTCAAGCGCCTGATTTTGCTCGCGAAGATTCCGGTCAATCTCCTTGTCGGCGTCGGCTCGCGCGTCTTTTTCGTTCCGCAATTGCGCGGCAAGCGAGTCGACCTGCTTCTTTGCATTTGACTCGTACATTTCAAGATTGCGCTTGGCCTCGGATTCGACATCCTTGAAGCGCTGCAAGACCCGTTCTTCAAGCTTGGAAAAGCGGCGGTCATAGTCCTGCATCTGGTTGCCGAACAGCAGATCACGTATCTTGTCGACACCTACAGCGTCGCCGGGGGCCCCGCTCTCGCGAGCCTGGCCCGCCACGAAGGTCAGCCCGTTTCCGTCTGCATTACTTATCAGATTTGCGTCCGCTTTATTTGCCGAAGAAGCGGTACTCGAAGATTCCTTGGCCATCCCATGCCCCTTCTTTTGAACATTGTCACAGCGCTAATTTAGCAACTGATAAACATGTCAGCAAAATAGCCGACCCGCAAGCCGGAATCTTCTCGGCTTAAGTCGTTTCGTGCGTCCCCATTCGGGTAGATTTGGACATGCGGCTCGATCCGGATCAGCTTACGCTCGCGTCTCGCCCGCGATCATCTTTTTGCAGATGAAATGCGCGAAAGGAAATGCCGCGGCGCATCGGCCTCAGTCTAAGCCGTCGGGCATGCGCGCTTGCCATTCGGCCTGTCTTCAAGTCTTTTTCGCCTGCCTCTAATTCGCCCCGATCTTGACAGGGCAGTGCTGCCAGCCGATGCCGTCATCCGGTTTTGACATTCGCCGACTCTTGCCGAAGAAAACGAAAGCTCGATGATCCAGGACAATGCTACCGCAAGGCGGTGTGGTACCGATGCTCAATGCCGAGCAAACCGTCGGCGCAACGCTTGCCGGCATCCGCCGGCAGACCTACCAGATACTGGATATAGTCGTGGTAGACGATGGGTCGATGGACTGATCGGCGTCGATTGTGACGGCCTATGCCGAGAAAGATCGACGCATCTTGTTCTACCTTCGAACCGGGCGCGAGTAAGACGGCGTGGCGCCTAATCCCTTGGTTTCAATCGTGGTTCCTGCGCACAACGCGGAGGTAACGCTGGCGCGCGCACTCGATTGCCTTCTCGATCAGGAAATAATGGACTGGGAGGCGATCATCGTCGACGACGCCTCCACGGACCGCACCCCCGCGATCATCGCCGGTTATGTGGAGCACGATGCCCGATTTCGGACGTTAAGCTCTTGCGCGTACAGCGCCGCCGGCGCGCGCAATAGCGGGATTTCGACAGCGCGCGGCCACTGGCTCATGTTTTTGGGTGCGGACGATTGGGTGGATGCCAGCTTCCTTGCGAAAATGCTGGCCGCACTTGAAGCAGCGCCCGATGCGGTCGCCGCCTATTGCGGTTCTCGGCGCGTGATGCCCGATGGCGAACTCACCCCGTCGAGCATCGCAACGGAGGTTGCGATCCAGCCCTTCGAGACATTCGCCCGCCGGTGTGCCATCGCCATTCACGCGCTGCTGGTCGACCGGGAGACAATTGTCGAGTTGGCCGGTTTCGATGTGTCGCTGCGCACCTGCGAGGACTGGGATCTGTGGCAGCGCCTCGCACGTCTAGGCAAAAATTGGGTGATGGTCGACGAGCCGCTCGCTTTCCATCGGGTCAGCCCCAATTCGCTCAGCCGCAATTCGACGCAGATGCTGGCAGATGCGGAAATCGTGATCGCCCGCGGTTTTTCTGCTGATCCCAGGGTCAAACACCCAGCATCGGCTCACGCCAATGGAGCGATCGAGGCGAACGGCCGCACCGCTTCCGAAGCACTCGCGTGGTTCGCGTTGTGGAACGCCGCATCGGATTGCGGCTGCGGCTCGCGCTCGATCAACCCGCAGTCCCTGCGCGCGCTCCCGGCAGGACGTAAGTGGGCGCGTGAGATCGCCAAGGTGGTCTTCGATGGCCTTATGGTAGGAAGCCTATCGGTGCCAGCGCAATTGGCTGCCAAGTGGGACAGGTTCGGCGGCTCCCTCACCGAATTGATCATCGAACTCGGCAAGGTCTGGGACGATCCCGTAGCGGGTCGCCGCGTCCAGTATCACCTTGAGCAAATGCTTCTCGACTTCGACGATCTTGCCGCGCCGCGCAGACTGGCGCGGACACTCGGCATTCGCGTCGACGCTCGAAATCCGACCTCGATCGAGCTTCCAGAAGGAATCGATCAAATTTATGCTTATCTGATGATGGATGGCCAGATCGAGGCTTTCGTACAGTTCGGCGTACTCGGGAAAGTGACAAGGCGTCATTGGACTGAGTTGATCCTGAATTTCGTGCCCCCTGAGCGGCTTATGCACAGTGCCGCGCCGCTTGCGAGGCGATCACCTTTATCTGCACCGCAAAAGGGCGCCGGTACCGACAAGTCAAACATGTTTGCAGCCGAGGCATTGTTGTCCATGGCGGGACGCCGGTCTGATCGGGACAGCCATTTCGGCAAACTCGCGGGATTGGCCGTGGAAGCGCAGGCGCTGGTTGGGTCGAGCGCCGAAGCTAAAGAGCCTCTTGCAGCGCCGCGCCGTGCACGGGCCGCGGATGGGCACGACAATGATCGCACGTCTTTCTGGAATCGCCATTTCGCGACCGAGGATCCCTGGAACTACGGCTCGCCCTATGAGCAGGAAAAGTATGAGCGGCAGCTCGAAATTTTGCCTGCCGGTCCCATCGGACGGGCGCTTGAGCTGGGCTGCGCGGAGGGCCACTTCACGCGTCAGCTGGCGTCGCGGGTGGGCCATTTGACCGCAACTGACATCTCCGCCGTAGCCATCGGGCGGGCGCGCGCGCGATGCGGCGATCAGCCGAACGTTGAGTTCGGCGTACTGGATTTCTCCGCCGACACGCTGCCGGGTGAGATGGATCTGATCGTCTGTTCGGAAGTGCTCTACTACCTGGATGATCTCGCCGAGTTGCGGCGCATCGCCAAAAAACTCGTTGAGGCGTTGGCGCCTGGCGGCAGTTTCATCAGCGCACACGCGTTCGTGCTACGTGACAATATCGAAAGGACGGGCTTCGACTGGAACACATTCGGTGCACAAGCGATCTCAGAGACGCTGGCAGCGACCGACGGCCTCGTCCTCGAGCAATCGATCCAGACCGAGCTCTACCGCATAGACCGCTTCCGCCGCCTGTCACCAGGCGACGTGGCGACGGAACCGATGATTGATCACGTGCCAATCCGCGCGCCCGTCGAAATCGGGGTCGCGCGGAAAATCGTCTGGGGCGGGGCGCGGGCCTTGCGCCGCGACGTCGCACGTAGCGAGCGGCGACAGCGTATCCCTGTCCTCATGTATCACAGCGTCTCCGATGAAGGTCCAGCCGCGCTCGCCCGTTTTCGGCTCACGCCCGCCGCATTCGCCAGCCAGATGGCATGGCTGCGCGCCAATGGCTTTCACGCGATTAGGTCCGAGCAGCTGGAATGGTTCATCGCCAACCGTCAGCCTTTCGTTGGCCGCCCAGTGCTCATCACCTTCGATGACGGCTTCCAGAACTTTGCCGACCATGCCTGGCCGACCTTGCGCGCGAACGACCTGACCGCGGAAGTGTTCCTGGTGACGGACCTGGTGGGTGAAAGTGCACAGTGGGACGCCTACAGTGGCCCGCCGACGCAGCTTATGGACGCCAGGACAGTGCGACGCCTCGCCGGCGAAGGTGCGTTCTTCGGAAGCCATCTGGCGACGCATCGCGCGATCGATGGTCTGTCGAGCTCTGACTTGGCCGCCGAACTCCTGCGCTCTCGTATGTTCATCGAACGGTGGACCGGTCGGCCAACCACGGCGTTCGCGGCACCCTTCTCGGTCACCGACCGACGGCTTGGCAGGCTGGCCAAGGAGTGCGGCTATCGGATCGGCTTCGGCGGCAGACACGGGCCGGCGGACCTCGATTGCGATCCCATCGACCTTCCGCGGATCGAGATTCGCGGGGATCGCTCGCTCGATTACTTTGTTGCCCGTATCGAGGCCGTGCTCGAATGAACGGTGAGCTTGTCAGTGTCATCATTCCCGCTCACAATGCGCAAGATACAATCGACGAGACGCTCCGCAGCTGCGCGCTCTTTCGAGATTGTTGTTGTTGACGACAGCGTTCTGACGGTTGGAAGGGGTGCTGTCGCAGCCACCCCACGATACAGGAGCCATCCACAGAGGACATCGCTAGTCCAGAGGCGACAGAAAGCATTGCCAGGACCGTACATTCTGGCTCGTCGAGGCCAATGTTAGATTTGTAACAAATTGGTTCCGCTTTTTGTTCAGTGCCGCGCCCGTTTACCTCGTTCGCAAGTCTATTGGGCCACTTGGGACACGGCTGACATCAGCTCCTGCGGGCTTGGCGCCCCAAACATGTATCGCCCGCCCTCTGGAACCTCCGTGAAGCTCCAGCGGACGATCCCCTGCCGATCCAGTAGGAACTGACCGACCAGTTGTCCGTGTCCCGTTGCCATCATCTGCTCGTCGGCTTCGGTCAGTTCGTAATGGTCCCTCTTATTAAGGATTTCGCTGGCCGCAATGGGGTCCATAGGACCGGGCAACTCGCCTGGTATATCGACCCGCATATCCTTTGCCGCTGCCATCGAGACCTTGTACGGCCAGTTCGTCTCGTTTTGGGTGAATTCGAGATTGGGCAGTCCAAAAGCACGATGTGAAGCGCGTTCAGGGTCGGAGGCCGCAAGCAGATTCGGCATCGGATGGTAGCGGAAATAGAGACGCGCCCGTTCGATTGGCGTGTTGACCACCGTCAGGCTCTCCACGCCCTTTTCGCGCAGCTCCGGATCAAGCCGCGCCTGGGCGGCGATATGGCGCCGGCAAAACGCACAATGCAGACCTCGAAACAGGCCGACCAGCACCGGCTTTTGGCCGCGAAAGTCGTCAAGCGCGATCTTGCCTTCCTGGGTAATGGCGTCGAGTATCAAGTTCGGCGCACGGTCGCCCGGTTGAAGCGGTACCAAGTCACTACGCGCGGACATTTTCCACCTCCAACCCCGGCTAGTCGAGAAAAGGCAGCACCACAAGCGCTTCCGGGTCGAGCCCGTGCTGGGCGCATATACCCTGCGCCAGGGAAAAGTAGCGTTCGGCCTCGGCCAGATTGTCGAGGTCGAGATTAAGCGTTGCAAGACCATCATAGCACGGAAACAGCAGTTGGGGTTCGCCCGTTTCGCGGGCTACGTCCAGTGCTTCGTGGAACAAGCCAACCGCCAGCTCCGGACGCCCGTTGCACTGGTGGATCTGCCCAAGCACGATCAACGGCACCGGCAGGTGCTCGCGCTGGTCGAGCGCCCGGTCGATCTCGATGGCCTTCTCGGCAGCAGGTACGCCCTCCGTTGGACAGCGATCCGTGAAAGTACAACAAGCGACCGCCAGATTGGCGAGGAGGCGCGCCTGGAAACCCAAATCACCAATATGGCGCGCCACTTCAAGACCGCGCCGACAGACCTCCATCGCGTGCGCCGGATCGATGGTCGTGTAAAGCACGCCGAGATTGGTGTAGCCGCGGCAGGCCGCGCCCAGTAGACCGGCGGCTTCGGCCAATTCAATGCTATGCTCAACCTGACGCACGGCCTCACGGTTTCGCCCAAGGCGAGCCAGCGCAACAGCCTTGGTATTGAGTGCCTCGGCGGTCACAAGGGTGGCATCACGCCCTAGCTCGGAGACATGCTCCGTTGTCAGAGTGCGTACGCAATCCAGCGCCGCGTCTGCCCATTTTGCCGCGAGAGCGTGATCTCCGCTACGGAACGCCTGTCGGCCACGTTCTTGCCAGAGATGCGCCTGCTCGATCGGGGCATCCGCTCCATCGAGGAGCGCTGCCGCTTCAGCATAGCGGGATTCTGCGTCGTCCCGCTTGCCGACGTCCCAGAGCAGCCGACCGATCTTGCGTAAAACTCGCGCCGACGCGACGCGATTGGCCGACTCGCGGTATACCTGCAACACCGTTTCGTAATGGTGGTGCGCGATCTCGCGGCGGCCTGCCGGGCCGCTCAAATCGGCAATGCGCTCTGCAATTGCCAGTTTGAGCGGTGTTTGCCCGATCGCGCCCAACGCAGTCAGTGCTCGCTCGTAGAAACGAAGGGCGTCGTCGTTGGCGTATATCATGCGAGCGCGATCGCCCGCCGCCTGCAGGTAATGCGCGCCCTTCTCCCGCTCGGCGCTCTGTGCGAAATGATGACCGAGCACGGTCAAATCCTCGAGCCGCTCCGGCTTGTCGCCGCACAGTTGCTCCAAGGCAGCTCCGACCCGCCCGTGGATGTCGGTCCGCCGTTGCAGGAGTAGATTCTGGTAGATCACGTCCTGCAGCAATGTTTGCGTAAAGCGGTAGCTTTGCGACGAGACCGAGCCTGATCCGGCAACTTCCTCGATGATTTCCGCATCGCAAAGCAGTTCGCAGCCGGCTTCGAGCCGGCCGGGGTCGGTTGTCACAGTTTTCAGAAGTGTGGCATCGAAGCGCGGGCCGATTACCGCGGCCTCCTGGGCCAACCGGCGCACCTCTTGGGGCAGCCGGTCGACGCGGGCAAGCAACATTGCCTGGATAGTGGCGGGGATGCCGGTTGCGACTTCGCCTGCCACAGTCCGCCATCGCTGGCCCTCTCGCATCAGTACACCGCGATCGATAAGGCCGCGAACGATCTCCTCTAAAAAAAGGGGGTTGCCGCCCGCGCGCTCGAGAATCTGGTCGAGAAGCCCTCCTGCGGAGTTTACCCAGCTCTCGCCGAAAAGCGCCGCCAGCAGGCTGCGTCCGTCATCACTGCTGAGCGGCGGAAGCCTGAGCGCTGTGTGACTGACCCGACTTGAGTCGAGCTGGTCGTTATCCGGCGCCGGACGATGCGTGACCAGCAACATCAACCGCGTGCGCTCCAACCTGTCCATCACGAAACGTAGTGCCTCAAGCGACACGGCGTCGGCCCAGTGCAGGTCTTCGACGACAATCAACAGCGGCGACAACGCAAGCCGCCGTTCGATGATTGTGCGGACTGCGTAGAGAATTTGCCGCCGCAGCTGCTCGGGTTCGACATGCTGCAAGGTGGCATCGGGGTCGCCAAGGCCGAGCACATGGTAGAGCAAAGGCATCAGCCGCTTCGCCTCCTCGCCCTGCAGGCCGAGATCGGTAAGCAAGCCTGCGAGCTTCCCCCGCATTTCGTCCCCATTGTCGTTTTGCATCATCCCGGCAGCGCTGCGCACCACTGCGCCCAAGGCGCCAAATGATTGTTCGCCCAGCGGTGAGCACGTGGCCAGCCGCACGGCGACGTTGCGAAAACGATCCTCGTCGCCGACGCGGGCGACGAACTCCTTCACCAGCCGCGATTTCCCGATACCGGCTTCTCCGACGAGGCGGACGAGTTGGGCCGAGCCGCTGCACGCCTGGTCAAGGCTCGCCATCATTCTACTGAGCTCCGCACCACGACCTATTATCGGCGCACTGAGGCCGAGCGCCTCGAGCCCACGCGCTGCACGCGGCGTCGCAAGCGGTGCATCCAGTCGATGGACGAGCACACTGCCAGCCTTGCCGCGAAACACGACATCACCCAGCGACTCGTAAGAGAAGGCATGCCGGGTCAGTCTGTGAGTGAGCTCGCCTACCAGCACCTCACCCGGTGCGGCCAGCGATTGCAGGCGTTGCGCCGTATTCACTGTGTCGCCGGTCACCGAATAGGATTTGGCGGTGCCGATGCCCAATCCGCCAGTAACGACCGGACCAGTGTTTATGCCGATGTGGAGCAACAGAGGCGAGCCGGAGTGGGGGGTGCTTTCGCCGAGCCGCGCCGTCCGGGCGATCATGTCGAGAGCGGCGCGAAGCGCACGTTCGGGATCGTCCTCATGCGCGACCGGCGCACCGAACAACGCGAGCAGTGCATCGCCGATGAATTTGTCGACGAAACCACCAAAGTTTCGCACGGCCGCCGTCAATTCCTTGAACAGTTTGTTCTGCAGCGCTTGCATGACCTCGGGGTCGAGCTGCTCGCTGAGCGTCGTGAAGCCGCAAAGGTCGGCGAACAGGACCGTTACCGTCCGGCGATCGGCGTCAGAGAAGGGATGCAGCCCTTCTTCGCTTTCGATGTCCGGAAGCATCGATGGAGTTCGAGAAGGCGGCACAATGGTCCGGCTTGGTGTCGGAGCAGGCCGTTCGACGACTTTTGCGGGCGCACCGACGTTTGCCCCACATTTAGGACAGAACTCGAAATCAGGTGCGCAGGGGTAGCCGCAACTGGCGCATGGCACGGGCTGGCGCCTGCCACACCTCGGACAGAAGGCGTAACCGCCCTCAACCTCGAAACCGCAGCCCGAGCAGTCCATCGAACAAGACCTCACTAGAGGCCGTCCCGGCGTGACCTCGCCACGCACTTCACGGCCAGGCTATTCGCAAGGATGCACCGATAGTCGTCGACCGGCAAGCGGCAGCGCAAATGGGCATCGAGCGATCAGTGTGGGTCCGGTGGCAGGGCGCTGCGGGCAGGCATTGTTGAAGGCGCAATAGTTGTCGGATCCGCGAACGCCGCCGAGACAGCCGCGCTTGCCGAAGGGGCTGTCGGCTCTGACGGGATTGGCGTAAGCTACAGTTAAGGGGGTGCACACATGCACCGCATCATCGCCATGGCGATCTTAGTTCTCGCGGCCGCGTTCAGCTCCGCGCGGGCGGAGGTGCTGATTGGGGTTTCATCTGCGATGACGGGACGGCTCGCCTGGTTCGGCGAGCAGGCGCAGCGTGGCGCCGAGATGGCCGTGGCCGACATCAATGCGACGGGTGGCGTACTCGGCCAGCAGATGAGGCTCATCACGGCCGACGACTTCTGTGATCCCGAGCAAGCGGTCGCCGCAGCCCAGAAACTGGTGGGTGATGGTGTGGTGCTCGTCGTCGGGCACTACTGCTCTGGAGCCTCGATCCCAGCATCGAAGGTGTACGAGGCGGCGGGCGTTTTGCAGATTTCACCAGGATCAACCAATCCGCTGTTGACTGAACAAGGCCGCGCCAACGTTTTTCGAGTCATTGGTCGCGACGACACGCAGGGGATCGTGGCCGGCAACTACCTGGCCGAGCATTGGAGCAACAGCAAGATTGCGATCCTTCATGACGGCACCACTTATGGAAAGGGTCTTGCTGACGAGACTCGAAAACAGCTGAACAAGCGCGGCGTAGTCGAAGCGATCTACGAGGAATACACACCCGCGAAGAACGACTATTCGGCCGAGATCGCTGCGCTAGAGGCTGCGAACATCGCCGTGGCATATGTCGGCGGATATCATGCCGAGGTCGCACTCATGGTTAGCGCTGCGCGCGACCGCGGCTACACAGTTCAGCTAGTCTCAGGCGATGGCATGGCGACCGAGGAATTTGCTTTGATCGCCGGCCCCGCGGCTGAGGGTACCCTCTTCACGTTCCCCGCGGACGCTCGCCGAAATCCCGAAGCCGCCTCGGTCGTCGAGCGGTTCCGGGCTGAAAACTTCGAGCCCGCAGGCTACACGCTGCTCAGTTACGCCGCCGTCCAGGCCTGGTCGCAGGCAGTGGACAAGGCCGGCTCACTAGAGCTCCAAGCCGTGATAGCGGCGCTGCGCGGCAATCAATTTGATACTGTGTTGGGCCGTATCGACTTTGACAACAAGGGCGATCTCACGAGCCAAAACTGGGTATGGTACGTCTGGCGAGGTGGAGAGTACGTGCCGGTCGAATAAGGACCGCCGATGCCGTCGCCGCTTGAGACAGCTGATGGAGATCGAGTTAGCTGGACCGTTCAGAGCTATGTGTCGCCGTTATGCTTGAACGCTTCGGCATACGTGGCCGTCTGTTGCTCGCTTTTTTCGGCATCAGCACCTTCGCCGTACTCGCGACAGCGGCCGCTCTCTATGCCTTCCTCCAGGTAGGAGAGGTCGTCGACCGCATCACCAAGGATCGGGTACCGTTGGCGCTCGCGTCCCTCCAGCTGTCGCGCCAGGCAGAGCGGGTAGCCGCCTCTGCGCCCGCCGTACTTACTTCGACCAGCAAAGCTCAGCACGGCGAGGTTTCCGCCGCGGTCGGGGTCGAGATGACGCGCCTCGAGGAACTGCTTGCCGCACTCAAAGGTGCCACGCTTAGCACGGCGGTGGTGGCTGAGATCGAGGCTGCAGTTCTTGGTCTGCGGCGCAACCTCAACGCCCTCGACGACCTTGTTGTCGCCCGCCTCACAGTGGTGGCGCGCAAAGAAGAACTGTTACGCCGCTTGTCGGCTACGACAAATGCAAGCCAGCGTCTTGTGGCGCCCGGTATCCTCGTGATGAATTCCAAGCTCCAGCAATGGCAGGCGGTTACAGCCGACACGTCGCTCGCGCCGGATCGCGGTGCGGCGGCGGCGGCCGACCTGGTCCAGGCAATTGCGGCCTACATTCCGCAGCAGAAAGCGCAGCAGGAGATATCGGCGGTCAATGACGTGCTGGTCAAGACGACGGACGCGCCAACGCCAGACGATCTGACGTTGATCCTGTTTCCGCTGCGCCGGTCGCTCGCCGTTCTCGACACGGTTTCCACCGAGATCGACGAGAGGCTGCGAACCCGTTTCCAACAGCGGGTCGGCGAGTTCAAGGCATTGATCGACGGCGGGAACAGCATCCCGAAGGCGCGCAAGGACGAGCTAGCAGTGCTCGCAGAGGGCGAAAAGCTTCTGGCCGAAAACAATCGGCTGTCGCGCAGTCTCACCGCTGCCGTCGATCGCCTGGTCGCCGCGGCAGACCGCGAGATCACCGCGTCCGGTCTCGAAGCCGCGACGGTCCAGCGCTACGGTACCGGAGTTGTCCTTGGCTCCGCCTTTCTCACCCTCTTGAGTTCCGTTCTGGTTGTCTGGCTCTATGTCGACCGTAGCCTTCTCGCCCGTCTGGGAGAGGTGAGCCAAAGCATGTTCGCAATCGCCGGCGGCGATCTTCGTGCGCCGCTGCCTGCCGCGGGCCGCGACGAGATCGGCCGGATGGCCGAAGCGCTTAGGCTCTTCCGGGACACCGCAGTCGAGGTCGAGGAAAAGAACCTGCGCGATGTCGCTGAGGCGCGCCAACGGCTCATCGATGCGATCGAGAGTATCTCCGAGGGATTCGCGCTGTACGACGGGGAGGACCGGCTTGTCCTCAGCAATAGCCGCTACCGCGAACTGCTCTACAGCGACCTTGCGATCGAACTGATGCCCGGCACGACATTCGAGCACATTATTCGCCGATCCGCTGAGCGCGGCTACATCAAGGATGCCGAGGGGCGGCTCGAGGAATGGGTCGCCGAGCGGCTCTCCCGGCACCGCAACCCAGGCGAACCGTGGGTGCAGCGGCGAGGCGACGGGCGATGGATCATGATAAGCGAGCGGCGGATCACCGCCGGCGGCACGGTCGCGGTCTATTCGGACATCACTGAGCTGAAGCAACGAGAGGAGAACCTCGCAGAGAAATCCACGGCTCTCGAGGCGCTTTCCAACAAGCTGGCCAAATACCTGGCGCCGCAAGTGTACAGCTCGATATTCGCCGGCCGCCAAGACGTTAGAATCGCCAGCCAGCGGAAGAAACTGACAATATGCTTCTCCGATATCGCCGGCTTTACCGAGACCACTGACAAAATGGAATCCGAGGATCTCACCCAGCTCCTCAATCACTATCTGACGGAAATGTCGAAAATTGCTTCGGATCACGGCGCGACGATCGACAAATATGTCGGCGACGCGATCCTGATGTTTTTCGGCGACCCTGAGACGCGCGGCGTCAAGGAGGACGCGCTGGCGTGTGTGCAGATGGCTCTCACCATGCAAAAGCGGATGAGCGAACTTGCCGAAATCTGGCGTGACATTGGAATTGAGACACCGCTGCGCTGCCGCATCGGCATCCATACCGACTACTGCACTGTCGGTAACTTCGGCAGCGAGGACCGGATGGATTACACGATAATCGGCGGCGCCGTGAATCTCGCCTCGCGCCTGGAACAGGAGGCGCCACCGGGGACCGTCCTCATTTCCTACGAGACGTTTGCGCAAGTGAAGAACACGATCGACTGTGAGGAGATGGGGCATGTCCAGGTCAAGGGGATCGCCTATTCCGTCGCCACCTACCGCGTCATCGATCTGAAGGCCAATCTAGCCGGCGCTTGTCGCGCCGTTCGAACCGAGCTGCCGCACTTCAGGCTGGAACTTGAACCGGAGCTGATGTCCGCTGACGAGCGTGACGATGCCGCCACTGCGCTTCGAGACGCGCTGGATCGGCTTTCCCACAAGCCCGGGCAGTAGGGCTTGGTTCACAACGACCCTCCCATGGACGCAAGGAGTAGGATGTGGGACGCAGCTTATTGGCGCTGTCGATGCGAAGGCCACAGAACGGTCGCGGTCAGTCTTTGAACTCGGGCGGAACGTCCGCATCGGAGCCGAGACTTAACATTCACGGCATCACTGGCAAGGTCCGGATATGGCGCAAGTTGCCCGTTCCGGGGCGCCGCCTTAAACGGCAAAGTTTGACCCAGAGCGGCCGCTCGGCGTGACAGTGTCGAACGTCCGAAAGCATGATAGAGCAGTCATTGCCGATTTCGAACTCGCTGTGGACGGGTTCCGCAAGGCCGGTGTCGTGCAATGACAGGTGAGGCCATGTCAGGTCAGGCCTTGAACTGCAGACGGCTCTCAGGCAAGCCATATGACTGTCGAGGCGGAAGCCGTCGTCGAAATCCCAAAACGCATCAGCGTCAAGGAAAGCGGCCGGACCAGACGCCAGAGGCTCACCGATAGTCGCCGTCGCTTGCGGTTGCTCACCAGAAAATCAACCTGAAATAAGGCTTGAAGTGAGGCTCAGGTCGGCTTGATCTCTGCCCGGCCGATCTTGCGCCATCGGGCGTTTTCGCGAACCAGTTTCAGGTCGTCGGTCGTCTCGGCAAATGTCCGCAAACGGTATTGTCGGAGCAGGTCCGGGAAGAGCGCCCCTTCCGGCAGGCCGGCAAGCTGCTCCCGGACCGAGATCTTTTCATCGATGACCCGCATGCCCCAGGCATTTTCCCGAACCTGCAGCTCAGCGGCCAGATCGCGCTCTTCCGGCGCGTTTTCGTCTAGCACGGCCAGAAGGATCGAGTGGAAAAGCGCTACATAGCCAATCTGTCTCAGGCCGCCCACGACCCGCACGCGCGGCAATATGGCAAGGACGAGGAACGTCAGGAACAAGTTCGGCAGCAGCACGCCGTCCAGCAGCGCCTGCTTGAGATGCAGCCGCTCGAACGGGATGAAAAGACCATGCGGCCTGTCAGGCTCGATCAGGTGCCCGTTCTCGAGGACGAGCTTGCGCACGCGCTCCTCGCGGATGCCCCAGAAATAGTCTGTGGCATTGGGCAGGAATCTGCCAAACGGGCTCGATGCGGCCTCTTGCAAGGCATGTTCGAGACGCTGGCGTCTTGCGGGTTCAATGAGCAGCCTGGAAAGAAGGCTGCCGTCATGTTCTAGATGCCGTGCCATGGCAGCCGCGGCCAGCCGATCATCGATGAAAACCGGCAGGGCCATGCCGGCACGATCCCAATTGGCGACCAGATCCTCGTTGAGGGCTGTCAGCGCATCGGCGGCGGTTCCAAACACCTTGTCCTGGCTGGCAAGCAGTGTGCCCAGCCAGCGGCTGGCATCCGTTTCATCGCCCACCGCTTCGAGCGCGCGCTTGTTGAGGGAGACGGGACCGGCCACGCAGGCGCTTTTGCGGCACAGTTTGTGGCGCCCGATGCCAAACAGGTTGACCTTGTCGTCGCCGACATCGAGCCATCCCGGCCCCTCCCGGCCAATTGTCTCCATGGTCATCGTCGTTCCCATGAAGCCGAAGAAGGCCGACAGCCCGTTTTCGACCGCGCCGAGCCAGGCAAGCAGGAGGGCATCGAAGGTGATCCGGTCCATCAGAAGCAGGCAGTGCAGGCCGGACTGAATCACCGGTCTGTACTCGAACTCGTCGAGGGTCTTGCCGATCTCGTCAGGCTGCATCATCACACCAAGGCGCTGATGCAAGACTTCGCGCAGGATCGATCGGGCAGCGATCGCCGGGGCCGATGCAGGCCTTGCCACCGGCCGCCACAGATGGCGGGCGTAATCGGAAACCGGTGCATTCCAGTTCTGCTCGATGTCGCGCACGACCTCCGGGCAGAGCAGCGACAGCACAGCCAGAATTTCCACCGGAGGCGTAGGCGTTGGGTCAAGGACGGCGGTCATTGGTCCCGTCTAGCCGCTTGCGGTGCAAACGCCAAGGGAGACCAGACTTGCTGGATGCGGCCGGCCCACACATAGATCGTCAACTCGATCAAGATGGTGTGAGCCGAAATGACCGTCTCCTACGGAGTTCTCCATAAGCAACCGCCTGTTCGCCGACTCGGCACGAATTGTTAGGTTGGCTAAACAGTTAAGGCCAAACCAGCGGATCTTAAAACCGCAGGCGGGCCATGCTCAGGAGGTCGTGGTACTGCCCGTCGGTAAAGCCGGCCTTCACATGCCGGCCTTCGACCTCAAAGCCGTGGCTTTTGTAGAGACGGAGGGCGGGTTCGTTGTCGGCATAGACGGTCAATTCGACCCGCTTCAGGGCGCGCCAGTTGTCGGCTACGTCAAGCAGCGCGCCAAGTATGGCGGAGCCGATACCTTTGCCGACAAAGGCATCGTCAAGGCCGATATTGATCTCGCCGATATGCGAACGGCGCGGCGAACCCTGCACGACCAGGCTGCCATGGCCGACGACCTTGCCGTCCAGCTCGGCAACGATCCAGGTGGTTTCCTGGCCGGACTTGGCGATACGCCGCGCCACCTGCTCCACCATCTCGAAAGGCATCCTGAGCGTGCCCCAGCGGAAGCCCGGCATGTTGAAGATAGCGCAAAGCGCCTCCGCATCGCTTGGCCGGACGGACCGGAGCTGCGGCTGGATTTTCTCGGAGGGTGGCGAGGTCGTGCTGGTCATGGCGTTCCCGGCGAAGGCAATCGGCCCGGTACGATGCACCGGACGTCACCTGAAAATCCAGCCGTCTCTGCAACCTATGATGCCGATTGCGAGCTAAAATACCGGGAGGCGGCGTAGAATTTGAAGACGCCGCTGATGCCGATCCAGCCGAAAAGGACGAGCCAGCACAATGTCCCGGTCGCCGTCCAGTCGATCCGGTGCACCGCAGCGTCGGTGATGGCGACGCCGAGGATGGCAAGCAGGCCAACCAGAAACTGCGCCAAGCCGAGCACCAGCAGTTCCTCGCGCGGCGCGCTTCTCCAGACCAGATATATACCGCCCGCACCGGCGAGGAAGATGGCGCTGTAGACCTGAGCGTGGAAGGCATCGATCGGCCATGGCCAGATGCCACTGAATGTCAGGGGAAACAGCAACAGGCCGACGCCATAGAGCCCAAGGATCGCGGATTCCGCCGGCATGTAGCCGCGCCATGCGGGATTTAAGGTCACGCCTTTTGCAGAAGGACGGGCCCTGGCCCGCCACAGGAACAGCCCGGATACCGCGACCGAAGCAAGATAGACCAAAAACCACAGCCAGGGCGCTTTGCGCTCGAAGTTGAAATAACCGAGATTGATGAACGAAGCCACCGACACGATGACTGTGAAGATGAAGGCCATGACGAACACGAGCCTGCCGGGCGACCAGCGATTCCAGACCAGCAGCGCCGCCATCACGACCATTTCGGCGGTGTAGAAGCCACCGAGGAAGCGCGCATTGAACGGCGTGACGGCCCAAGGCCAGCCCGGTTTGACCAGAACAGGCACGAAAAACAGGCCGGCGCCTACGATCAGGACGATGATGACCACCGCAGAGAAAAGGCGCAGGGCCGCGGGAAATGGCGGGTTGTTGGATGTCGGCATGGGAGAAAATCCCAAAGATGAATGCTCCATGGACCATCATAGTGCTGCTTGCGGCCGGTGAAAATCCGCCGAATGGAAATTGGACGGTCACCAGGCTTATCCATTCGAATGGCCGTACGATCTGTTTCGAAGTAAGATGGAGCACTCGGACCAAAGACCGGTCCGGTCAACACGCCTCGGGGCGCATTTTCCGGAACCTGCACGATGAACGAAGCTCAGGATCTGTTCTCGCTTCTGCGACAATCGGCCGATGTCGATCCACAGGCGATCGACGCGATCAAGCGAACCATCGCGGAGGGCGAGGACCGCGAACTTTGCCGCATCAATGCGCCAGCCTTCGCCAGCAAGCATGGCCTCGACGAGGAGCGCGCCATAAGCGCCTTTCTCCATGCGGCGCGGGTGGGCATCTTCGACATTTCCTGGAATGTTCTGTGCCCCGGCTGTGGCGGCGTGCTCGACACCAACGCCACGCTGAAAACCCTGCAGAAGGACGAATACACCTGCGCGCTGTGCTCCGAGGGCTATTCGCCCACCCTCGACGAGATGGTCGAGGTGACATTCACCGTCAGTCCCCGCGTGCGCAGGATTGCCGCCCACAATCCACACGAACTGCCGGTGGCGGAATATTTCCGCCAGATCTACTGGGCGTCCGGCGTCGATCTGCCGGAAGAGGATTTCGCGGAAAAGATGGAAGCGTTCTCGCTGGAGGATATCGAGCTTGCGCCCGGTGAAAAGGCGGTTCTGCCCATACAGCTTCCGTCCGAATTCATCATCGTCTTCGAGCCGGTCACCCATTCAGCGCAGTTCATCGACGGGAAGGGCGAACCAACAAAGGAGCGCCGGAGCCTCTCTTTGGCCTTCGACCGCGACCATGTCCAGAACCAGACGCTGGAGATGCAACCCGGCCCGTTGCGCATTTCGCTGGAAAACAGGACCGACACCCGCGTGCTGCCGACGGTCTTCATAGCCGGCCAGGCATTGCATGATTTCCTGGGTAGACGCCGGCCCTTCCTGACCGCCAAGCGCCTGCTCACCAACCAGACATTCCGCGATCTCTATATCGCACGGATACACTCGACATTAACCAGCGCCTGAAGATCACCAGCCTGACGTTCCTGTTCACCGACCTGCGCGGATCGACCGAGCTTTACGAGCGGGTGGGCGACCTTTCAGCCTTCGATCTCGTGCGCGAGCATTTCCAGGTTCTGCACGAGATCGTCACGGCGGAGGCAGGCGCGGTGGTGAAGACGATCGGTGATGCGGTGATGGCGACCTTCGCGACGCCCGATCGTGCGATTGCTGCAGCCCTCAGGATGCGCGATGCCATGCGTACGCTCAACGACAAGAGCGGGCGCGAGGATCTGCTGCTCAAGATCGGAGTCCACGCCGGCCCCTGCATCGCCGTGTCTATGAATGAGCGACAGGACTATTTCGGCCAGACGGTCAACATTGCTTCGCGGGTCCAGAACCTTGCCAACGCACAGGCGATCTTCGCCACTCGGGCGGTGGTCGACGACAATCTCACCGCCGATCTGTTGCACAGGAACGCGCTGACGCCCGTGCCCCACGAGGTCTCGCTGCGCGGCATTGACCGGGAGATAGCAGTATATACGATCCCCTGAAGACTTGGCCCCTGAAGACTTGGCCCTGGAGACTTGGCCCCCGAAAATCTGGCTCGTCCCGGCCCCTCACACGCGCCTATAGATAAAATAACGATCGACGGGCACCGAAGGCGGCGGCGGGAGGCGTTGCAACTGCGGGTGATCGAGCGGCGTGCCGCTGACCGCGATGCCGCCGACGCGAAGCAGGCGCGCGGCTAGATCGGGAAGCCAGGTAGAGGTCACTGCATCGCGATCTTCATAGCCGGTGCCGATGTCGGCATGAACAAGAGCGGCGTCGATGCCAATGAACCTGCTCGCCGTCTCGCGTATTTCGCCGAGCACGAGGTTTTCAGCTTCGGGAATTGAGCTCGCGTGTGCGGCAAGTGCGCGGTCGAACGCTACGATCCGGCGTCCGGGCAGGCGCTCGCGCAGATGGTGGAACGTCCGGCCATTGCCGAGGCCGAGCTCGAGCACGGGCCCCTCCATTTTCGCCACCTCGGCGCAGACATGATCGAGTATGTCGCGCTGTGCGGTCATCCTCCGGATGAAACTGTCGAGGCGACTCATGTGCGATTGTATGTCCTGAACCAGTCCACGAAATCAACTGCCCCCGACCAGAGCGTTTCGCGACGAGTCTTGCCGCGAGTAGAGGCGAACGATGAACACTGCAACAGGCGAACAGGCTGCCGACAAGGATCATACCGGGTGGAGTCGGCGGCGCTGCGCGCGGCGGAATAGCGATCTCACTTGTAGGGGTCCGCGGCGTCCCGCAACCCGTCGCCGAGGAAGTTGAACGCCAAGATGACGAGAACGACGGGGAGCATCGGCAAAAGCAGCCATGGATAGAACGCGATCACGCTGACGCTGCGCGCCTCGGTGAGCAGGATGCCCCAGCTGGTTATCGGTGCCCTCAGGCCGAGCCCGAGGAAGCTCAGCGCCGTCTCGCCCAGGATCATGCCGGGTATGGAGATCGTCGCCGTCGCGATCAGATGCGACATGAAGCCGGGAATGAGATGCCGCCCGATAATGCGGCTGCTTCTGGCGCCCATCAATTGCGCGGCCAGAACGTAATCCTCCTCGCGCAAGGCTAGAAGCTTTGAACGCACGGCCCGTGCCAGTCCGGTCCAGTCGAGCAGCCCGAGGATCACGGTGATGCCGAAATAGATCAGGATCGGACTCCAGGTTATCGGCATGATCGCCGCCAGAGCCAGCCATAGCGGAATGCTAGGGATCGATTGCAGAACTTCGATTATCCGTTGGACGATCAGGTCGAAGATACCGCCGTGATAGCCGGCCAGTCCGCCGATGACAATGCCGAGCAGGAAGCTGAAACTGATGCCGACGAGGCCGATTGTCAGTGAAATGCGGGCGCCATAGATGATGCGCGAGAGCACATCGCGCCCCAGCCTGTCAGTGCCCGCCAGAAAGAGCTGGCCGTTTTCGGCAGGACAGACAAAATGCCTGTCACCTTCGATCAGGCCCCAGAACCGGTAACTGTCGCCCTTGCAGAAGAAACGGATCCGCTGAACATCATCCTGTTTCTCGATGTAGTTCCGCTTGAGCGTGTCCATATCCAGCGTCATCTGACGGCCATAGACGAACGGCCCGACGAGCTGGCCGTTGTGGAACAGGTGCACCCGCTGCGGCGGTGAATAGATGTAGTCCATGTTGCGCGTGTGCAGATTGTAGGGCGCCAGGAACTCGCAGATCAGTATCCCGAAATAAAGCGCCGCCAGGAATATGCCGGATATGACGGCAAGCCGGTGCTTCCGGAATTTCCACCACATCAGCCGCAACTGCGACGCCTGAAAGACCTTCTCCTGCTCCGGCGTCATCACCTCGACCGACTGCAGGTCAAAGGGCGCGATGGAAACGTAGTGTTGCAGTGGGGCACCCGGAGCGGGCAGCGGCGATTGCGTGTTCATTTGGTGCTGCCGCCTTGCAAACGAATTCGCGGATCAAGTAGCGCCAGCGCCAGGTCGGAAATCAGGACGCCGATGACCGTCAGGAAGGCGAGGAACATGAGGAACGACCCTGCCAGATACATGTCCTGGCTTTGGAGCGCCTTGATCAGCATCGGCCCGGTCGTTTCCAAAGACAGCACGATCGCCGTGATTTCGGCGCCGGAGATGATGGCCGGCAGGATAGAGCCGATGTCTGAAATGAAGAAATTGAGCGCCATGCGCAGCGGATATTTGACCAGCGCCCTGAAGGGATGAAGGCCTTTGGCGCGCGCGGTCACGACATATTGCTTATGTAGCTCATCGAGCAGATTGGCGCGCAGCCGCCGGATCATACTTGCCGTGCCCCCGGTGCCGATGATCAAGACCGGGATCCAGAGATGGGCGAGGATCGACTTCGCCTTGGCCCAGCTCATCGGCTCGCCGAGATATTGCTGGTCCATGAGATGGCCGATGGACGTGCCGAACCAGATGTTGGCGAAATACATCAGGATCAGCGCCAGCATGAAGTTCGGAATCGCAAGGCCGAGAAGGCCGAACAAAGTCAGGCCGTAGTCGCCCCAGCTGTATTGATGCGTGGCGGAGTACATGCCGATCGGAAAGGCTATGAGCCAGGTAAAGATGATCGTGACGAAGGAAACCAGCACGGTCAGCCACATTCGGTCCCCGACGACGTCGCGAACCGGCAGCTCATATTCGAAGGAATAGCCGAAATCGCCGTGCAGCATCCCGCCGACCCAGTAGAAGTAGCGAATGACCGGTGGCTGGTCGAAACCATATTCCTTGCGCATCATCTCGATGCGATCGGAATCCACCGCTTCGCCCTGAGCCCGAAGCTCGGCAACATAGCTGTCGAAATAGTCGCCTGGTGGAAGTTCGATGATCGTGAACACCAGTGCCGATATGACCAGCAGCGTTGGAACCATCACGGCGATGCGCCAGACAAAATATCGAAGCACGCTCAGGACTCTCCAAGCCAGAATGTATCCGGCATGTAGACACCGAAATAGGCGGTCGGGTCGTAGCCGTAGAGCGCCTTGTCAGGCAGATTGCGCAGCCGCGAGGACGCCAGAATCGGCTGATGCGTTCCGTTCACTGTGCCGATCGAAAACACCTGATCGGTATAGATCGACAGCATTGAATTCCAGATTTCGGCGCGCTCCGTGGCTTCGGTCGATGCGTTCCAGCGCTTGAGTAAAGCCATCAACTCGACCACTGGCGGAAGATCGGGCGCTTCACCGACCTTGCCATGAGACAAGTAGTGAGCACCCCAGAGCGGCCATTGCAGCTGGTCGTCGACGGTGGGGGCCAGTTGGTACGGGTTCATGTCGGCGGTCGGTACGCCATTGTCGATGCCCGACCACATCGACATCACGATCTGGCCACCAAGCGCGCGGCTGCGGAAGATGTCGCGCTGCGAAGTCCGGATGAACAGGGCGATGCCGATCTTGCGCCAGTGATCGGTGATGAGCTCGAGCGCGTCGGTTTCCAGCGTGCTTTCGCCGGCCGTTTCCACTACGAGCTGCGCCGGGCGTCCGTCGGGAAGTATCCGCAGGCCGTCATCGTCACGCGCCTGAAGCCCGACCTCGTCGAGCAGGGCATTGGCCTGGTCGGGATCATGGGCGACCCAGGCTTTCGCGAATTCCGGCCGGTAGAGCGGGCTCTCCGGCAGGACCGTATCGGCACTTTCCTGCGCCAATCCGTAGAACACAGCCAAATTGATCTCGCGCCTGTCCACAGCGAGCGAAAGTGCGCGGCGCACGCGCACGTCACGAAAAAGGCCACGCCACACCTGGTCGGCACAATTCAGATTGGGCAGCAGCGCCAGCCGCGAACCCTGTGTGCGTTTCCAGAGATGCATCTTCACCGGGTAGCGCTTCTCCGCGTCTTTCAGGAAGGAGTAATCGCTGAAGTCAATTCCCATGCATTGCAGGTCGCTCTCGCCCGCACCGGTCTTGGCGGAGATGATCGCCGACGAGCTGACATTCATGACGATCCGGTCAACATAGGGCAGTTGCCGGCCATTCTCGTCTATTCGATGAAAGAACGGGTTGCGCTCGAAGACGAATTGCTCGGCCGGCGGCTTGGTCCGGTTCTGCCAGGGATCGAGCGTCGGCAGTTCCGGGTTCTCCGGGCGATACTGCCGCGACATGCGGATATGCAGGAGCGTCCATTTCTGGGCCCGGTTCTCCTTCATTAGGCCGGCGAGCCGGAATGGATCCTGGTATTTCTTGTGGAACTGCTTGAGATAGGCGGCTGGCAGAACAAGCGATATCGGCGAAGCAGCGGCGAGCTTGGGCAGGAAGTCGGGATTGGGCGCATCCCAACTATAGCGGACCGTCGACGGATCGACGATCTCGAAGCGTGGCGGCTTGCCGTCCGCCAGCAGGGCCGGGGCGAGCCCGCCTTGCGAAAGCTCATCGTTCAGCCAGACATCTTCCCAGCAATAGCGAAAATCCTCCGGCGTCAGCAGGCTACCGTCAGACCATTTATGTCCTTCCCGTATCTTGAAAGTGAAGACACGATCATCCGCTACATCGAAACTTTCGAGAATGTCAGCTTGCAAGTTAAGCTTTTCGTCATAGCCGACCAGGCGAGCGTACCCGTAGATCGTCATCATCCGGATATCTTTCTGGCTGCCGATGATCGTGCGCAGCGTGCCGCCATATTGGCCGGGCTGCCGGCCCATCGCAGCGAGATTCAACGCGCGCGGGCGCTTGGGCAGGCGTTCGGCGAGTGCCGGCAGCGCCCTGGCCTTCAGCTGCGGCTGAAGAAATTCCGGCTCCAGATCGCCGGCGCGCAACGTGCCGGGCAGAAATGCCGAAGCCATGAGCCCAAGGACGGTGCGCCGGCTGATCAATGGCGTAGCTCGCTGACATCGGCCGAACGTCGGGCCAGCACGAGGTGGCCGCCGCCAAGATCGAGCGGCGACAGCATATCCTCGTCGCCCTCGTCGCGGAATTGCGGTCCCCATGCGCTGGTGTCGGAAGCGCCGCTGAGCTTCAGCGTCTTGAAATCCATCGGCCTGTCGAGATCGGGGAAAGGTACTGCGGCGACCAGTGAGCGCGTGTAGGGGTGGATAGGTTTCCTAAGCAGAATTTCGCGCGGCGCGAGCTCGACGATACGCCCGCCGCACATCACCGCGATGCGGTCTGCCATGTAGTCCACCACCGCCAGGTTGTGGGATATGAACAGGTAGGTCAGGCCCAGTTCCTTCTGCAGGTCCTTCAGAAGGTTCAGAATCTGCGCCTGGACAGAGACATCGAGTGCCGAAACCGGCTCGTCGCAGATCAGGAGTTCAGGTCCCAGCGCCAACGCGCGCGCGATGCCGATACGCTGACGCTGCCCGCCGGAGAAACTGTGCGGATAACGCTTTATGAAGCGCGGATCGAGCCCGATTGCCTGCATCAGGCTCTTGACCGTGGCGAGTCGGGACGCGGCATTGCCACGTTGATGGATTTCCAGCGGCTCGCTCAAGATGTTCTCCACCGTCATGCGAGGTGAAAGCGACGAAACCGGATCCTGGAAGACCATCTGGATTTTTGCGCGCAGCAGACGCAGGGCGTCTCCCTCGGCTTCCAAGACGTCGATCGGACCATCGCGGCCGTTGAAGATCACAGAGCCGCCGCTAGGGGTGACAGCCCGCATGAGGATCTTGCTGACCGTGGTTTTGCCGGAGCCGCTTTCGCCGACAAGACCCAGGCACTCACCCCGCCTGATATCGAAGCTCACGCCGTCCACGGCGCGAACAGGGGTTTGATGATCTCCGCCGAACCATCCGGACTTGCGGATCGTGAAGGTCTTTGTCAGATCCCTGACCGACAGCAGGATGTCGTCCGGCCCCTTCGATGCCAGCGCCGTCTGCTTGCCGAGCAGGTTCCCGACATTCACCGGCACCTCGCGGAGCGCCTTTAGCCTTTCGCCAGGCTTCAGGTCGAAATGCGGAACGGCTGCCATCAGGCCCTTCAGGTAAGGGTGACCTGGCCGGCGGAATATCGCCTCCACAGGTCCCGCTTCCATGATCTCGCCATGGTACATGACCACCACCTCGTCGGCGACATTGGCGACCACGCCTAGGTCGTGCGTGATCAGCAGCATCGCCATGTTCAGCTTCGTCTGAAGCTCGCGCAGCAATTGCAGGATTTGCGCCTGGATGGTGACGTCCAACGCCGTCGTCGGCTCGTCGGCGATCAACAGGGCGGGCCGGCAGATAAGCGCCATGGCGATCATTGCGCGTTGACGCAATCCTCCCGAAAGTTCAAAGGGATACATGTCATAGGCGCGCTTGGGGTTGGGAAAGCCGACAAGGCCGAGCATTTCCTTCGCCAGCGCCTTGCGCTCCACCCGAGCCATGGGCGTATGAATCTGCAGGGATTCGCTGACCTGATTGCCAATCGTGTGCAGCGGCGACAGCGATGTCATCGGCTCCTGAAATATCTTGCCGATGCGGCTGCCTCTCAACGCCCGGATTTCGGGTCCGTCACGCGGCATTTGCAGGATATCCTGCGTCGTGCCGGGCTTTTCAGGATCAGAAAACAGGATACGGCCGCGAACATGGGCTGTGTTCGGCAAAATGCCCATCACTGCTTGGCTGAGAACCGATTTTCCGGAACCGGACTCGCCCACAAGCGCGGTAACCTTGCCGGGCAGGACGCGAAGATTTGCACGCCTGACGGCATGCAACGGTCCCCCTATAATGGCAAAAGAGATGCCAACATCCTCGATCCGCAGCAGATCAACGCTCGAATTCATTCTCACACCAGCCCCACTCTGGCGGCCTGCCGGTCGGCAGGCCCAGAAAGCGAGACTAGCGCATTGCCAGCCTAGAGCAACTTGGATTCGAAACGGTCGCCAGTTCCCCGGCGGAACCGGCGACCGGACTGCATACCAAAGGCGTTCGGATCAGATCGTGACGGTTACTGGAGCTTCCTCGGGTCGCCCGCCGACAACCGCGCGGCATCGCGATGAAGCAGCATGACCTGCTCGGCGTCCGATATTCGGTCGTAAATCGGCTCCAGCGCACCGTCTTCATCGAGTGCAAGAGCACCCGACAAATCGGGTGAAAGCACCGTCAGCTTCTGCTTGATGCCCGCCAGTTCCTCCTTGCCGAGCGTCAGCCAGTTGTTGGCGCTGCAATAGCCGGCGAAATCTTCGCTGGCGAGAACGCTGTGCGAATATTTCTTGGTCAGGGTCTGAAGGCGCTGGACCTCGTTTACAGCCGAGCCGAAGACAGAGAATGTGAGCCGGTCGGAAAGCCCGACATTGCCGAACATCACATTGCCGACATGCAGGCCGATGCCGAATTTAATGTCGCCCAACCGCTGCTCCTTTCTGCGCAGATTGAGATCCATCATGCGCGCGGTGGCCTTGTGCGCTGCCGCAAGGGCAGCCCGGCAGGCGATCTCCGACTGCGCTCGGTGCCTTTCGCAAGGGTAGACAGCAATGAAGCCATCCCCCAGGAAACTCATGATCTGCCCGCCTCTGCGATTGAAAGGTGCAGCAATGGCATCGAAAAACTGGTTCAGCGTATCGATATAGATTTCGCGGCCGGAGGTTTCGGCAAGCCTTGTCGACCCGCGCATATCGGCCATGACCAGTGCAGCCCGGATTGTATCGCCCTCGCCGCGCTTGATCTGGCCGTCCAGCACCCGCCTGCCGGCGTCGCCGCCGAGATAAGTGGTCATCATGTTGTCGGCGAGCTTGGTGAGCACCGCCATCTTGGTTGCGATAGCGAGATGGTTCTGGATCCGCAGCAGCGCCGAAATCATGTTGTCACTGAAGCCTGCAGCACTGTCGGTGGACCAAGACCCGATCATGCCCTGACTGGTGTTGCCGCTGAAGGGATGGACGAAAGCCATGTAATCGGTGACGCCCATAAGCTTGAGGTCATCGAAAACAGGAAATTCAGACGGCACCGACGGGTCGAGCCGGCGCCGCAGATGGTCGAGTTTGTGGCTGAGCAGATGGTAGTATGGGCTGGTCAGGAATCTGTCGGAAGGAACGCCGTCGTCATGACGGAAGCCTTCTACTTCCAAGCCCTGGCCGCGGAGCCAGGTGAAGCCAAGCGCGTCATAAAGCGGATGAAGCATCGAAAAGCTCAAATGCACCCGCCTCAACGGCAGGCCGGCAGCAGCCAGCCGTTCACAAAAGCCCTTTACCAATGTTTCCAGGTCGTCGCCCGCCAGCGCCGATTGGGTCAGCCAATCAGCAACCTTATCCATGAGAATGGCAGAAATTTCTGCTTGCGCTGTGCTCATGCTATCTCGAAATCTCCTTGATCCGCCACAAATTCGCCGGCTCGGACGCCGTCAGGCCTTCACCACCGTCTCTCGGGTTAGCCCGAGGCGGCCAAAAACATTGCGTGTGTCGACGATCAGAAGAGCGTGATCCGCGATCGCCTGATAGTCAATCGCGTCGTGGTCGGTTGCAACGACGACAGCATCGAAATCCTTCAAGGCCGCCTCGGTCAATTCGACCGAGCGACGCCCCTTGATCGCCATATGCTCCCGTGTGGTCGGGATCTCCGTAACATGCGGATCGTGGAATTCCGCCTTGCCGCCCCATTCCTCGATGAGTTCAATGAGCCGCAATGAGGGGCTTTCGCGGATGTCGGGCACATTCTTCTTATAGGCGAGCCCGATGATGAGAATGCGCGAGCGGCTGAGCGCCTTGCCGCAGCGCCGGTCCAGCGCCTTCGCCAGTTCATCGACCACATGACGCGGCATAGCCGTGTTGATCTCTGCCGCCAGCTCGATGAAGCGGGTCGGCAGTTCATATTCGCGCGCCTTCCACGTCAGGTAGAAGGGATCGATCGGAACGCAGTGGCCGCCAAGTCCGGGGCCGGGATAGAAAGGCATGTAGCCGAAGGGCTTGCTCTTTGCCGCCTCGATCACCTCCCAGATGTCTATGCCCATCGCACCGAGCACGACCTTCAACTCGTTGACCAGGGCTATGTTGACCGAGCGGAAGATGTTTTCCGTCAGCTTGACCGCCTCGGCGGTCGCCGTGGTGGAAACCGGAACAACGGTCTTGACCACGCCCTGGTAGAAAGCCTGAACGAGTGTCGCCGCTTCAATGCCGTCGCCTGCCACGATCTTGGGGATCGTCGCGACTTCAAAGCTTCGGTTGCCGGGATCCTCGCGTTCGGGCGAGAAGCCGAGGAAGAAATCTATCTTCGACCGCAAGCCGGTTTCTTCCAGTATGGGCTTGATCACGTCGTCGGTGGTGCCGGGATAGGTGGTCGATTCCAGCACGATCAGCTGGCCGAGACGCAGATGCTTCGCGATGGTGCCTGCCGTGTTCCTGACAAAGGAGAGGTCCGGCTCACGGTTTTTCGTCAGCGGTGTCGGAACGCAGATGATGATGACATCGCAGACGGCCAGTTCAGCAAAATCCGCAGTGGCGCGGAACCGTCCGCTCGCCACCTGGCCGGCAAGGGCTGTCGAGGTCACCGCCTCGATATAGGATTGGCCGTTGTTCAGGCTCTCGACCTTCTGGGCTTCGACGTCGAAGCCGGAAACCGGGAAGCCGGCGCGTGCGATCGCAACCGCCAGCGGCAGCCCGACATACCCCAGTCCGATCACGCCGACTTGCGCGGCGCGCGTCGAAATCCGGTTCAGAAGACGGTCATATGTCGATCGTGAGGCGTCCAAAAATCTGCTTTCCCTTAATTCGGACAGACCGTCCGCTTCCATGGCGAGGCTCACTTGGTCCCAAGAACCCCGAGGCATATTGCGGAAAATCGATGTCCGCAAGCTGTCAGACCGGCACCTTCGCCTTCAGGCTTGCTGCAGCCATCGCATAGCCGCCGGCGGCGCCATCGATGAAATGAACGTGATCGCGCTGCAGCGGCGAGGCGACGAGGCATGTCATCAAGGCCGATTTCTGGCGGTGCAGGCCATAGTTGCAGATGCCCGCCTCTTCCGCCTGTTTCAGCCGGTTCTCGATCCGTTGCAACACATCCGCGTCAACGTCGATGGTCATCTTCAAGCCGTCGTCGAACTTCCGGAAATCCGAATTGCTGGCCACGTCGCGTTTGTAGCTCTTCGGATCGAATTTGCCGATCGTCCAGCCATATCTATCGGTAACAGCCGTAAGCGTCATCAGGAACACTATCCACAGCTTCGACAGCCATCGCCGTCCTGCCGGCGCCGTGGCGCGCGCCTCGATATCGAGGCCGGCGGGCAGCAAACTGTAGTCCGGTCCGTTCACCGGCACCGGGTGGCCATCGCGTTCCTGCCTGCCGGCAAGGGCGATGATGTCGGAAACCAGAAACTGAAAATCGCGCACGTCGCGCGACGCCCCCGGTATGGCTATGATCGAGACGATTTCGCCATGCCGGGCTTCGATCGGGTTCCAGCGGCACGAGAGGCCGGTCAGATCCGGCCGCGCGCCGGCCGGCGCAGGATCGATGCGGTAGCGCCCCGCTTTCATCTCGGCTTCCGCCCAACTGCCGCCACCGCCGGCGAACATGGCATAGAAGACCGCTTCGGAGGCCTGGAACCTCGCCACGCGAACGTCGAGGCCTTGCGCTCTGATATCCTTTATCGGCACGATTGCGGCACGCAAGGTCAGGTCGAGTTCGTCCGCCACCCATCTCTGGACAGCCGCCAGCGCGTTGCGGGTGATCTCCAGCGCCGAGCCGGGAAATGCCACGAGCGCGCCGTCGCCGCCGAAGACAAAGGGAAGATCTTGCCGACCCAGCGCATTGAGCAGCGCCGAAATGACGCTGGCACCGGCCATATTGACGGTTTTATAGCGCCCAGCCCCGATCGCCTTGGTCGAGCCGACGATGTCGGCGGTGGCCAGCGCCCAGCCATCGGGGAGAGGCCGATAGTTATCGATATCGGCAACGCTTTCGAACTTTGCGAAGACCGGCAGGGAAGCGACAAACGGATCGGACGCGGCAGCTGTTTCCATGAGCATCAGATAGCACATTCCACTGCTTGAAGGTGAAGTCGATCATGCTTCGAAATTGACTTGCGCAGGCTTTCCGATGATAGGGTCCGGCGATGCGAATTGCCTTCTACGCGCCGCTGAAGTCGCCCAATCATCCCGTTGCCTCCGGCGACCGCCAGATGGCACGGATGCTGGTCAAGGCGCTGGAGCATGGAGGGCATAGCGTCGAACTAGCATCCGAATTACGCTTCTATCTACGCGAACCGGATTCGAAAAGTTTCGACGCGCTCAAGATCGAGGCCCGGGAGGAAGCCGCGCGGCTGGCAAGGCTTTGGGATCGTGACGGCAAGCCCGATCTGTGGTTCACCTATCATCCCTATTACAAGGCGCCCGACCTGATCGGGCCGGAGCTGGCGTTGGCCTTTGGTGTCCCCTATGTGACAGCGGAAGCCTCCTATTCGAGGCGGCGCAACACCGGCTTGTGGGCCGATATACAAGCGTTGGTGGCGCGAGCCGTCGAACAGGCAGCGCTGAACATCTGCTTCACGCAAAGGGATCGTCAGGGACTGGCAGATGCGATTCCCGACGCCGCTTTCGGCATGCTTTCGCCCTTCATCGACACATCGGTATTCCGGGAAACGCCGGCACGGAGTTGTCCGACGCGCCTCGTTACCGTCGCCATGATGCGCCCGGGCGACAAAGTCGAAAGCTATCGCATGCTGGCGCAAGCGCTCGGTCCGATCGGCCACCTGCCCTGGACCATGTTGGTCGTCGGGGATGGGCCTGCCCGTGACGAGGTCAAAGCGCAATTCGCCGGCTTGCCCGCCGCCCGTATCGAATGGCTTGGCGCGATTGAGCCAGCCGCCGTGCCGGATGTCCTCTACAGTGGGGGAATTTACGTCTGGCCGGGTTGCGGCGAGGCCTATGGCATTGCCTATCTTGAAGCACAGGCCGCCGGCCTTCCGGTGGTGGCTCAGGACATCGCCGGCGTGCCGGAGGTCGTGCGGGATGGCCAGACCGGGTTTCTCACCCCGCCGGGCGATGTTGCGGCGTTCGCTTCTGCCATTGAAAGGCTTCTGGCCCGTAACGACGAAAGAACCATCATGGCCGCGGAAGCCAGACGTTTCATCCTCGAAGAACGTTCCCTCGGTGCTGCAGTGGCGCGGCTGGCCGAACTCCTTGCGAAGATCCCGGTTTCATGACACCCGATCAGATCTGGCAGCCCTTGGTGGAAGAACTGGCGTGCCGGCAACGGGCAGACCGCAAGGCAGAGTTCTGGCTGCGCGACGATGACGCCGTGGGTCCGACGCCTGCGCTTGATCGGCTGCTCGATCTCACCGGTGAATTCGCGGTTCCGGTGACTCTGGCCGTCATTCCGGCCCTGACTGATGAGAAGCTTGCCGTCCGGCTTGACGAGGCGCCGCATGCCACGGTCGCCATCCATGGCTGGGCGCACCGAAATCATGCGCCCGAGGACCAGAAAAAGCAGGAGCTCGGCGCGCATCGGCCACGCGAGGCGGTGCTCAATGATCTGGCTCGCGGGCTGTCGCACGTAACCGGCCTGCACGGCGCACGTACCGTTCCGATGCTGGTGCCACCCTGGAACAGGATTGACGCCGGCTTGGTATCCGACCTTGGATCGATAGGATTTGCGGCATTGTCGGTCTATGGGCCGCCGAGGCGCGCTTCACTGGCGGTCATCAACAGCAATGTCGACATCATGGATTGGCATGGCACGCGCGGCTGCCGCGATCACGGCCTATTGGTTCAAGCTATCATCGCGCAATTGCAGCATGCATTCGATGGCGGCGAACCGGTCGGTCTGCTCACCCACCATCTCGTACATGATGAATCGGCCTGGCTTTTCCTCGAACGGCTGTTCACCGTCACCGCACGGACTGAAGCCTGCGCATGGCTTCCGATCAGGACATTGATCGAGCGCAGCGCCGGTAGAGCAATTCCAGGAAAAGTGTGAACGGTTTTCCGTCCGGAATTGCGTCAAAACAAAGAGATAGAGCGCTTCGCCGTTTCTGTGAAACGGTGAAGCGCTCTAGAGGAAAATAGCTCAGCGCTTTTTGCGCAATGAGACTGGAAGTTTGAGCGTCTGGCCATCCCGCGCGGCAAAAGCGCCGGTAAACCTGTCCTTGGCCAGTTTCTCGATCTTGTCCAGTTCCTTGTCGGTGCGTGTCGGATCGTGGTGAAACAGCGCAAGCCCCCGCGCACCGGCCGCCTCACAGAGCTTGACGCCCTGTTGCCATGTCGAGTGCCCGTAACCGCGGCGGCGTTCCATTTCCTCCTCGGTGTAGGTGCAATCGTAAATGACGAGGTCGGCATCTTCGATCAGGCCGAGCACCGTCCGATCGAGTTTGTCCGGCTCGTGCTCAGTGTCTGTGATCACCGCCACGACGCGGCCGCCCCATTCGACCCGGTAGCCTATGCAGCCGCCCGGATGGATAAGACTGCCGGTTCGGACCACCACCCCTTCGCGCGGGCGAAGCACGTCTCCGGATACGAAATCGCGATAGTCGAGGCTTGCCTTGCTGATCTCCAGTTTCACCGGAAACCACGGCGGCCGCATGAACTCATCGACCATCTGCCGGGTCGTCATGTGTCCTGCAAGATGCCCGGACCAAAGCGTAACCTTGGCGCCCCGGTCATAGATCGGCGCAAAAGACGGCAGCCCGATGATGTGATCGTAATGGCAATGGGTGAAAAGCAGGTCGAAATCGGTCACGCCCAACGCCTGAAGCGCCGCGCCGGCAGGCCGTAGGCCAGAGCCTGCGTCGAACAGAAGCGTATGCTTACCGCATCGCATCTCGACGCAGATTGAGTTGCCGCCATAGCGAGAGAATTCTGGCCCTGATACCGAAATGCTGCCGCGGACACCCCAAAACCTGACCAGGAAAACGTTGTCGTCCATGCTACCCCTTCGCCATCATATCCAAACAACTGCTGCTAGGCGAGACAGGCTTTCTCCGGGTGATCTTCTCAGCGAGAGGACAGTGCCGTCACGACGGCGAGGATCGAGCGCACGTCCTTCGTTATTTGGCGCTTCGTGCGTCGATCAGATCCGCGGTTGTATGGCTTAGGCGATCGGCAAGAACCCGCAATATCTCGATGGTCATTTCCGGGAACTCCCTCATAAGCCTCAGGAAATGATCCTTGCGGATTCTCAGGACTTCCAGCGGACTTGCCGCTCTGACGGTGGCAGTGCGGGAGCTGTTGCACAATATGGCGATCTCGCCAACGATCGAATTTGGCTCCAGTTCGGCAACTTTTATCGGTCCGCTCTCGGAATCGACAAGAATATCCGCCCTGCCTGAAAGGATGACATAGGCGGCGTCTCCCTCGTCGCCCTGCCGGAAAAGGATCTGGCCGGCGCTGTAGCTCACACGATCGGATGTGAACGCAAGCAGCTTGAGCTTTGTCGGCTCGATGGCAGAGAACAAGGGAACGCGTTGCAGCATTCCAACTTCGTCCTTGAGCAGCATTGTCGCAAACCTTCCAAAATTCGCGTTTGCCAGACTAGAGCAACGGACGCCCAGATGGAATCAATTCTCTTTTCGAGACGGCGAGACAAACCACGCGAAAGGTGGCGAGCCCGATGTCGTGCACCGGCAGAATGATCCCATCTGAATGTCCGTTGCTCTATGACAACAGTTCCTTGAAGATACCGTTCCCTGCCAAAAGTGTCTCGTGTGTTCCGTCTTCCGCCAATTGACCTGAGTCGAAGACGATAACGCGATCGAACATCATCGCCATTGCCGGATTCGTCACGACCCACACAATTGCCGGCGAATGGCCGTCGCGCCTGGCTTCCTCGAGCACGTTTCGCAGCACCTTATCCTGCATGCGCTGGTCGAGCGCCGAAAGTGGCCGGTTGAGAATGAGAAAATCGGGACGCTTGAGCAGGGCCCGGGCAACATCGAGCTTCTGTCGCTGTCCACCGGTCAGCCGCCTGCCGCCGGAGCCGACGTTGAAGTCCAGGCCGACATCCAGAAGTTCGGCATAAAGCCCCAGTTCGTCAAGAATGTCATAGACGATGGAGCGTATGCGGTCCGGTGCGTCGGGATGGTTGTTGCCCACACGCCCGAACAGGACGTTATCCATGACGGTGGCCGCGGCAATGTATTTGGCAGGGTCATACCGTTCGACCGCATTTTGTAGTTCGGGCGGCAGGTTTTCATAGAACCGGCTGCGTGCAGCGACGATCTTGCTCATCAGCTCGTCGCTCAGCAGGCCGAAGCGATGCCGGGGCTCGATGTAGGCAAAGCTCAAGGTGACGATCATGGCGCGATCGTTCTCTGAAACCGCCTCGTGAGGACGGTTCTTGAGCCGTTGTAGCAAGGTTTCGTAGGCGGGTATCTCCTCGGCGCTCATGAAGGCGAGCTGCTGGAAGAACTGGTGATCGGGCGGCAGGTCGGCAAACAGCTCGATCGCCTGTTTGGCGATCTCCAAGCCCATTTCGTAGAGCGTGCGGTCGAGGCCGGCTTGCCTCAGCACAGAAGCAAAATAGGGATTGGCCGCCAGGGCCCTGTCGGCCAGTTCGGGGCCGGCGGCAGCGCCGAAGAGCAGGTTTTGGCCGATCGTTGCTTCCTTGTTGTAGGCGCCCGGTTCGAAAGGAACCACCAGTCCGCTCAGCCCCTCTTGTTCCAGCCGGGTTCGCAGCGCCGCACGCAGTTCAACGATCCGCCTGGCAAGCTCCGTGTGACGCGTGAGGTCGGCCGAAGAGCGCAAGCCGAGATCCAGAATGTCGCGCGACAGAACAACCGCGTCGAGCACCCGGCGCACGGCTTCAAAGAGGTCGTGCGGGCCGGTAGCCCCGGCGGAAGCATAGTTGATCCAGTCGCTGTGGATATCGAGATCCGGATTGCCCGACCGGCGCGCCTCGTGGATATTCCAGCGGTGCTGGTCTGCCGCGGCACCGTCATAAGGCACCGATGTCAGCGGCGCGTGCTTCAACCCGTAGAGCAGGTTGTCGCGGAGGCTTGCCTGGAACAGGAAAACATCCGACGAGGCATAGGACATGCGCCGGCCGGTCACTGCCTCGGGAAGTTCAAGCAGGTCGTCGGTGCCCGAAGCGACCCTTCCGCTGTCCGGCCAGTTCAGCCGCGCGAAGGCTTCTGCAAGCGCCTCCGCTCCACCTGTTGCGGTACTGACCAGCGCCACCGTCTCACCCGGCTTGACCTGGAGGGAGATACGGTTGAGGAGCGTTGCACCTCCATCGTCTGCTATAGACAGATTGATCGCCGATAGGGGATTGGTCATCGGATCAGGATCGTCGATCGTCAATGCCCCGATTTTCGGCGCGATGAGACCCTCGACGGTGAACTGTTCAACGACCTGTTGATATTTGACCTGGACATCCTGCCGATCCTGATCCCAGTCGATCAGTTCCTTCATCGGTCCGGGCAGGTCCTTGTAGGCGCCGATCACGGCCACGAGCTGGCCGACGTCCAGCCTCCCCTGGATGACCAGATACCCGCCGATCATATAGAACAGAAAGGGCGTGAGCTGCGCGAGAAAATTGTTGAGGAACTTCACCATGAATTTCCATTGGTAAAGATCGAAGCGGATCTTGAAGATGAGCCCGAGCCGGGCAGCTATGTCGGCGCGCTCGTAGTTTGATGTATCGTGGACGTGAACCGCGCCGATGCCGTCGACGATTTCGCCAACCCGGCCCGAAAGCGCGCGCGCCGTCAACTGCCGTTGGCGCCCGAGCACGATCAGCCGCCGCCGCATTCGCGGGATGAGTACGATCTGGATCACCACGATCACGACCGCTATCATTCCGAGCCAGACGTTCTGGATCATGATGAACAGCATGGCCGTCAGCGCCTGGCCGCCGAGCAGTACCGGCTGCAGGAAGGCGTCGCCGATGAAGCCGCCCAGCGGCTCTACCTCGTCCTTCACCATGGTCGCCACTTCGGCGGATTTCACCCGCTTGAAGTAGACCGGCGGAAAACGCAGCACACGGTCCACCAGATCGAAGCGGATACGTCGCAGCATGCGTTCGCCGAGGCGGCCCTTGTAGGTGTTGATGTAGAATTTGAACAGGCCGTTGATGACGACTAGCAAGAGGAACACAAGGCTCAGGGCAAACAGGGTCTCCTTGCGGTCGAGCTGAAAACCGGAGAAGAACTGGACCTCTCCGATGAACGGCAGGTTATAGTGTAGCCTCATGAATGGCTGGGTCGCGCCCGGTTGCTCGAAGCCCCTACCTTGGATCGGGCCGTTGACGATCAGCTTCGGTAGGTCGAAGGACATGAAATACGGGACCATCGAAAGCACGACGATCATCAATATCCAGAGCTGCTGCTTCTTGGTGTGCGTCCAGATATAGCGGGCTAGGCTGGGTTCCATATGCGACTGCGGACCCTTCAGTTGAAAGGATGCAGGATGTAAACGCACCTGCTGGCGAATGGCGTATCGGCAATTTCTTCGTCGCCAACGACAAAGTCGAAGCTGCAGTGCACGGACATTGTCCTGCGCTCAACGATGCAAGGAACCTGCGAGGCGGCGCGATCCAGTTCCGGCGCATGGTCGATGACAACGACATGGGCATTGTTGATCAGCGAAGAAGGCAGCTGGCCAGACGGTTCGCGGCTTCCGCAGGGCGTTGGCGAATAGCCGAGCAGCACGAGGCCGCAGCTGGGCGGCTGGTGCTGGCGGATGGACGCCGATGATCCGGACAGATGCAACAGGCTCTCTCCGGCACCGGGCAATAGCCAAGCGGCTTGCAGCATAATCACGTCCGCGGAATCAAACAGTCTTGCGGGAGGCAAGATTGCGTTGTGTCGCCCGAAATCCCAACATACAAGACAAATATGATGGATGTCACGCAACCACGCAATGCCGGTATGGACTGGCACGAGCAAGCCTTGGACCTCACGCGGGGAATTGCTGCTTATGTCAACTGCCCTCTCGTGGCAGGGCTGGCGCGCGTCGTCACCAAGCATCCGAAGGCCGATATCGCCAACGCCTTCAACCACAAGCAGGTCGCCTGCAAGATGTGGGCGCTCGACAGGCTGTTCGAAAGCTGCGGCGGCCGGTTCGGGCGCATATGGGTTCTGGGTGGATGGTACGGCGTATTGCCGGCAATGCTTTTCAACGACGCCCGCTTCGACATCGCGGCGGTCGATAGCATCGACATCGATCCCGAAGTCGCGCCGGTCGCCCGGACCCTCAACCGGGAAGCCGGCGACCGGTTCCGGGCGCTAACGGCAGATATGTACGCACTCGACTATGCGGCCGTCCGGCCCGACCTGATAGTCAATACGAGCTGCGAACACATAGCCGATCTGCGCGCCTGGCTTGCTCTGCTTCCGCGGGGCACGAATGTACTGCTGCAATCGAACGATTATTTCAGCGAGCCGACGCACATCAACTGCGTGGCTTCACTTGCAACCTTCGAAGCAATGGCGGCGCTACGGGAGGTGCGGTTCTCCGGCGAACTGCCGACAAAAAATTATACGCGCTTCATGCTGATTGGAACTGTTTAATGTATTTCGCCCAAAAGTGCGTAGCGGTTTTCGGACAACGACATGCATAAAACAGGACTTGAAGCGCGTCGCACGAAACTCACCAGACGCGACGTGCGTTAGTCCTACTGAGTCAGTAACGCAGTAGGACTAGGATCTATCGTCTGTTTGATCATGAGCTTTTCCGAAACCGGGCTCCACTTTTAGGGACCATGTTCGATACCGCTCGTGCAGGATTTGCGCGGAGCGACGCGCGCCTTCCAGATCGAGACGATGCGCGGATGGCGTCGGTCTCACAAGCGCCTGTTCGATCGCTTGCGCCAAACCTTCAGGCGTTAGGTCCTTTTCCATCAGCACCGTTGCAAGACCGAGTTCTTCGAGCATCAGGGCGCGAACCGTCTGTTCGGTTTCCCCGCCGGCTGCAAATGGAACGAGCAGGGAGCGACAACCCGCGCGCAGGACATCGCAGACCGTGTTGTAACCCGCCTGCGAGACTGACAGGCGGGCGCCTGTCAGCAGGCTGGCGAAATCCTCGCGGAACCGGAAGATGGACAGGCCCGGCCTGGCATCGCGTGCGATCGCGTCAAATTCGTCTTTCGGCAGGTTTGGGCCGGTGATCAAACACCATTTCCGAGCGTTGTTGGCATTCCGCGCCGCTGCGATGGTGGAGCTGACAAGGCTCTTTCCGGCAGCCCCGCCGCCAACCGACACCAGAACGTCGAAGCGCTCGGAGGCCGCGGGCGAGGGCGGCGCGGCAACGAGCCCTGTGTAGGTGACCTCGGCCCTGATCGTCCCAGCCAGCGGAAATGTCTTGTCGATGGTTGCGAAAGCCGGATCGCCGTGGACCATAACAAGGTCGAAATGCCTGTTGATGAGATCGACCGTTTCCTCGTTTCGGCCCGGCTTGACGCGCTCCTGAAGGATATCACGGACGGACGTCGCCAGCAGCGGTCTGGGCGACGTCGCGTCGATGGCCTCGATCAGCGGCAAGAGTTCGAAACGCATCTGTCGGCGTCCAAATGGAAACGCCTCGAGAATGACGATATCAGGCCTGCAATCCCGGAATGCCTGCAGCAGCATCTCTGAACGCCATTTCTTGAAATCATCGTCGATCGGGTTGCCCTCCAGGTCGACAAGTCCGGAAAATCCTTCATCACCGGAGGTGACAGGTGGCAGGATTACAGATTTTACACCGAGTCCCGGAAACCCGGCGATCGGCGCTCCGCCGGTCACGACGGTCACGTCAAACCCGTCATCGACCAGAGCCGCCGCAATGCGGCTGGCGCGCGCAAGATGGCCGATGCCGAGCAGGTGCTGGACATAGAAGAAAGCGCGCAGCCGCTTCATTCGGCGGCCCGCCACTCCCGCTCGAACAGTTCCTTGAGCTGTCCAATGCTTGCCATATGATCGAAATTGCCGCGCACGCGCCGCTCTGCGGCGTCGCCGAGGCGGGCGCGCAGTACGGGATCACGGATCAGGCGCTCCAGCGCCTGTGCCAGGGCAATTGGGTTTTCCGTCGGAACCAGCAGCCCGGTTTCATCCGGCGATAAAAGCTCCGGCACGCCGGAAATATCGGTCGACACGCAGGCAAGCCGCTGGCTGGCCGCCTCCACCAGAACATTCGGCAGACCGTCACGATCGCCATTTGCGGTGATCCTGCAGGCCAGGGCGAAGATGTCGGCGCGGCGGTAGTGCTCAAGCACTTCCTCCTGCGCAAGCGCGCCTTTCCAAGAGACGCGACCATCCAGTCCGAGCTTTTGCGCCAGCGCCTTGAACCGCTCCAGTTCCTCGCCGCCGCCGATATGCTCGAAACGCCACGCCAAATCACCGGGCAACAGGGCAAGGGCCTGCAGCAACGTATCGTAACCTTTCTTTTCAACGGCGCGCCCGACACTCAGAACGACAACCGGTTCGTCCGGCGCCGAGCCGTCATGCTGCTTTCGCGCCTCGCCGAAACTGCCGAAGCGATCAAGGTCGAGCCCATGATAGCTCAGATGTATAGACGAGTTGCCGTTAGCGAGTTTTTTCAGACGGTCGAAGCCGGTTTTCGTGCAGGTGACCGTCCAGCGCGCCGAGGAAAGCTTGCCGGCCAGATCCCAGTCCGCCGAAGTCCAGATGTCCTTGGCATGGGCCGAGCAGGTCCAGGGCAGGCCACGAAGCTGGCTGGCATAGCGCGTCACCGATGCCGGTGTGTGCGCGAAATGTGCATGCAGCCAGCCCGCGTCTTCCGGCCATTCGGCCGCCAGCACGAGCGCTTGCCCGAAGCGGCGCGCGCGATTGCGCGTAAAGTCGTGGGGGAGATCGGCAGCCAGCGATCCGAGCGTGCACCAGAAGCACGGCCGCAGCAGATAGGCAAACAGCGAGCGAAGCACGCGCAGCGGCTCTTCATGCAGATATTCCGGCAGATAATGGACCGGCGCTTTGATCTCGTCATGCACGGGGTGGCGTTTTTCGTCGGTCGGCCGCCTGAGCGCGACGAGTATCAGGTCGAACCCTGCACGCTCCAGACCGAGCAATTCCTGCGCGATGAAGGTTTCGGACAGCCGCGGATAGCCCTTCAGAACCACGACGATCTTGCGATGTTGCAACTCAGGTCATTCCTTCAATGACCGAAAGGTGATGGCCGGCCCGCCGGTCGAGCAGTTCCGCGACGATTTCGGAAATATGAGGCAGCCCTTCCAGCGTCAGATGCGGATTGCTCTGTGATGGGTGGGGCCGGTCCGGCAGCGCCACCAGTGCATCGGCAAACCGCTGGGAATCCTTGGCTTCCTCCGGCAAAAGCATCTCGATGAGGCCAAGTTCGGCTGCGCGCCGAGCGCGGATCAGTTGTTCCTGGCGGGGCTCGACGCGCGGCACGATCAGCGCCGGCTTGTCGAAAGACAGTATCTCGCAATAGGTGTTGTAACCGCCCATCGCCACTACCGCCTTGGCGCCGGCAATCAGGTCTTCCATGCGGTTGTCGAACTCGATGATCTTGATGTAGGGGATCTTGGACCCCTTCTTGAGCAGCTTGTTGCGCTTGCGCGCCGGCATGTAAGGCCCAAGCACGATCAGGGCCCTATGCTGCAATTGCGGATCCTGCTGATAGGCATCGATGACGTCGTGGATCAGTTCGGCGCCGTCACCGCCGCCACCGGTAGTAACGAGGATATAGTCGCCCTCGGGCCGGTGGCCGGGCAACTCGTTCCGCTGCAGGCTCCGTTGCAGGAAACCGACGAACCTCATCTTTGCCCTGACAGCCGGCGGCACATCCAAGCCGGTCAACGGATCGTAGAAATCCGGCGGGCCATAGGCCCAGACCTTGTCGTAGAACAGGCCTATCTTGCGCATCACATCCCTGCGTGCCCACTCTGCTTCGAGCAGATGCGGCGCATCCATTACCTCGCGCAGGCCAAGCACGAGAGTGGTGCCCCGCGTCTTGAGGTAGGACAGCGTGTCCTCGATCTCACCGCGCAGGCCGAGCGGTTCCTTGTCGACGATGAAGATATCCGGCCGGAAGGTCTCAGCTGTATGGCGGATGATCGACTGGCGCATCCTTAGCGTCTCATGCAGATCGATGTCCTTTTCCAGCGAGGTGTATTCGCCGTTGCGCAGCTTGATGACGCTGGGGATCTTCACGAAGTCGACACGGGCGCGGTAGTCGAAGGCGCCAGCGATAGTCGCACCCGAAATGATAAGCACCTGAAGTCCGCGGAAATCCTCGACCAGCGAATGCGCGATAGTCCGGCAGCGCTGCAAATGGCCGAGCCCGAACGTGTCGTGGCTGTACATGAGAATTCGAGCGTTTTCTGCGTGCTGGGTCATTGTTGAACGTCTCTTAGAATTCTCGCTTTGAGGACCGTGAGCGACCCGCCGGCTTCGAAACCATCCTGGTTTTGAAACATGAGGCCGCGATTTTCAATTTGTATTACTTCTGTGGAATGCCTGTCAGATAACTTTCTGATTGCCTGAGTCCGAAACTAGATGGATTGGCGAATATCGCCTCGGCGGGAGCGGGTCGAGACTCCCTGTTGTTGTTTTGGGATGGATCGAAGGGGAAAGCGGTGTCCAAAAGATCGGCAGAAGTCATCGCTCTTGATTCCAATAAGGCCTCTCCGAACTTGATTGGTTTCCGAGCGGTGAAAGCGAATTCCGCTATCCTGCGCCTATAGTCAATTGCTTGATCGGTATACGAAAGGACAGGGTCACCGGGCGTCGCACGGCGCATGTTGTTGTAGAACTCATTTCGCGCGCCATTGCTCTCGGTCTTGGGGGACCAAAAGTGCTGCCCATCAATCTCTTGACGGGCGGTCTGATTATGATTCACCGACCAGAACTGAGCCATCTATCGCCCAAGCTAGCCGGAATTTCGGCAGGAATCGAGTGGACGCCAGCGCTCACAACACACCGCCTGCGGCAGAGTGTGTGCAACACCGGTTACTTGTCGATCGCTATGGCCTCTGGCTAATGCCTTAGCTGGGGCGGTGACGGTCCTTTTTGAGACGACCTGAGCGCGTCGCCGAACGTCGCGAGGTGCGAAAATCACTCGATTGGTCCCGATAGTTGGCGAAACCTCAATGAGTTTGATGATTGGCCTCGTAGGTTCACAGAGGGCGGCGACGATCTCGTCGGGGTTCTCTTCCGCCTAGTTGAAGATCCAGGCTGCCGACCGGGAGATCGACGACTTCATCACCGTCGCACGCTCGCGCCTAGCGTGACGAGAAGCTCGTCCAGTTGCTCGAACGTCTCGCCCATCGCATCCGCCGCCCCGGTGCCGGCAGCGTCGAGAGCTTCCTTTGAGGGATAGAGCTCGTGCATGACCAGCAGCGTCTTGCCACCTTTTTCCTCGAAGGTCACCGTGGTGATGGGTCCACCGTCACCACCTTCGTCATTGGTCCAGACGAGGCGCGAGTGCGGTGTCACTTCGATATACCTACCGAAGAACTCGTCAGGGTTTGAGGCATCGTGGCCGAATACCAAACGGTACCTGCCCCCGACACGAACATCCATCTCGCAGGAACGCAGGAACATGCCCATCGACTTCGGTGCCCACCACCGCATGAACAGCTCGGGCTTGGTCCAAGCCTCGAACACGGTGCGTGCCGGCGCGTCAAAGGTTCGCGTAACGACCAGCTCCCGGTCGGACTTCCGTTCCACCATCGTGCGGTTCTGCATGGGGGTAGGCTCACTAGCTCTTGTTTCGTCCATCGACTTTCTCCTTCCGTTTCAATTCCTCGACAACCTTGTCCAACTCGTTGAAGCGTGCGTCCCAGAGCTGGCGGTGCCTCTCGATCCATGCCGCCTCTTCCTCCAGTGCGCGTAGGCCAAGCTTGCAGGTCCGCACGCGCCCAACCTTCTCCGTGGTGACGAGCCCCGCCTTCTCCAAGACGCCGACGTGCTTCTTCATGCCCGTGAGGGTCATGTGGAACTTTTCGGCAAGGTCCGTGATCGAGGCGTCTGCTCGTCCGAGTTGCTCCAAAACGCCGCGCCGGGTGGCGTCCGAGAGCGCGGCGAATGAGGCATCGAGGTGGGGCATTAAATACTGAACCATATGGTTCAGTATTTAACAGTTGGGCTGGCGGCGTGCAAGGGGAGGCCGAGTGGGCTGCGTTGCCGGCCGCTCCTTCTGGAAATCGCAAGCGATTAGCGGATGTTCAAGTCGGCGCAGGGTCGGTGAGGAAGGGCATGATGTCCACGCCGTCTCCTGGGAAGACGGTGAAATGCGGGTGGTTCTCGAACAGGCGGGCGGCGGCATCGATGGTATCGGCCTCGACGACTATATAGCCGCAGAAAGGGTTCACGGCGTCGGCGATGCCGTCCCTGGTAACGCGCCTCGTCTTACCGACCATGCCGCCGCGATCGGGGAAAAATGCGGCATTTCTCTCCTCCCAGTCCGCCCACAGCTGTAAGCCGACGGCATCAATCGTATCCTGCTCGGGCTTAGGCAGGCTGCGAAAGCGGGCGAGGTCTTCGGGCTTCATGGTGTAGACGGCAAGAAAGCGGGGCATGCGGCGGTTTTTTCTTCGTGCTGGCAGAAGCATGCTAGCTTAGACTCCTGGTGGGCCCAAGTCACTGCGCATTACCACCCTTTGGCGCTCCGTATCTTTCAGTCCGAAATGATGACCCGAGGCTAAGGTTGGCCATCTATTTTGAACGCTGACCTGGGCGGGCGGAACTGCTCCACCACCAGATCAACACGCACATCAAGCGTCATCCTCGCTGTTAAGCGCAGGCCGAAAGTAGTGTCGACGCCACAAACTCGCGATTCTCTGATGTGCTCGCGATTCTCTAAAGAACAGAATCACCGAGCAGCAGGCGCGATCCGACCTCTACGATAGACCTGATAGCCGGCAGCAGCTCCTGCCCCAACGAGGTCAGCTCATATTCCACCGTCGGCGGCGAGGTCGCCATCACGTTGCGACCGAGGACGCCGCGCTCCTCGAGATCCCGCAGTCTGCTGGTCAGTACCTTCGCCGAAACGGCTGGGATATCGCGGCGGAGTTCCGAGAACCGACGCGGGCCTTCGCTCAGGGACCAGAGCACCTCGGGTGTCCAGCAGCCGCCAAGCAGCGCCATGCATCTCGACATGGGGCAGCCGGGGGGAGCCTTCACCTTCTTTCGCGCCTTGAGAACCATCGCACACCCTTCTCGAGGAGTTTCCAGTTGGTTACGGGAAAATGGCGGTAACCGCAAGATACGTGGTTTCCAATGGTAACGATGGCCGCTATTCGAAGGCTCTCCAATCACACAACCACGAAATGGACTGAACGATGTATGCAATAACTGGAGCAGCAGGACAGCTTGGCCGTCTCGTGATCGAGGCACTGCTGAAGACCATTCCCGCCGACCGGATCGTCGCGGCGGTTCGCAATCCGGCAAAGGCCAGCGATCTGGCGGAGCTCGGTGTGATCGTGAGGGAGGCGGACTACGACCGTCCCGACACGCTCGCCCCGGCCTTCGCCGGCGTCNGGAGCTCGGTGTGATCGTGAGGGAGGCGGACTACGACCGTCCCGACACGCTCGCCCCGGCCTTCGCCGGCGTCCAGAAACTGCTACTGATTTCGTCGACCGAGGTCAGCGGCCGCCTGCCGCAGCATCGGGCGGTGATCGAGGCAACCCAACGCGCCGGAGTTTCGCTGATCGCTTACACCAGCATGCTGCATGCCGACACGTCTTCCGCAACGCTCGCAATCGAGCACCGGCAGACGGAGGAGGTCATCGCGGATTCGGGCGTCCCGCCGTCATCCTGCGCAATGGCTGGTACACCGAGAACCATCTGCTGGCGCTTCCGGCGGCTCTGGAGCACGGCGCCTTCGTCGGCGTCGCGAAAGACGGGCGTTTCTCGTCCGCAGCGCGGCGGGACTATGCCGAGGCCGCAGCCGTGGTGCTGACGACCGACGACCATGCGGGAAAGACGTACGAGCTCGCCGCAGACCAAGCCTTTACGCTCGCCGAGCTTGCGGCGGAGGTCTCGCGGCAGTCGGGCAAGGCTATCGCCTACAACGATTTTTCCCAAGCCGCCTATCAGGATGTGTTGGCGGGGGCCGGGCTGCCGGCCGACCTCGCTGCGCTTCTGGCCGATACCGACGCCGCAGCCTCACGCGGAGCGTTGTTCGATGACGGAGGCGCCCTCGGGCGGCTGATCGGTCGTCCGACCACTTCGATGCAAAGCCTCGTCGCGGCCGCATTGCGCGGTTGAAGGCTGGGCTCAGCGACTTGAGGATGCGGTCTTTCTCGTAATGAGACCAATCAGCTTATCGATTTTCTCGGCCGGGTTCTCCTTTCGTCGCGCCGAGGCGGTTAAGCAGATTAAACGTGATCCTGCCGACATCGTTCATGGCGCCTGCGGCTGGCAGCGCGCCGCACCAGGCAACCGAGCTTGCCGAAAAGATCAAGCCGCCTGCTGCGAGCTTTCGCAGGGTCATTTCGGCGCAGCGGCGGGCGATGCGTTGCGTATCCCCGCCCTCGCACCAGCGCGTCGGATCCTGGAAGAAGCTGTCGGGAAATCCCGTCGCACGCGCGATCACGACGGTGTCCGCGGATGTGCCGAGGGCTGGATCCGTCGCATCCACTTCGTAGCCCGCGGCACCGCCCAGCACGATGCCGTCCGAACCGAAGGTCGCATTTTCAACGCCTTCGAACAGCCATGCGCATCCTGCTTCATGGCTTTCGTCAGTGCGCGTGAAGGGGCGTGCGCCTTCGAATCCCATCAGTGAGATCGCGCCACCGATCAGCGAGAATTCGCCGCGGCCACGGGAGCGGAGATAGCCGCCTGGTTCGTTGGTGATCGACAGCGCTTGTTCGGCGACCGGGCCGTCCCACGTGCGGCCGGCCTCCAGCGGCGAGCGCCGCAGCTCCATCAGATCGTCCTTGAAAGCCACAGTGGCGGCGAAGCCGTTTCCGCCGAGATAGGCGATGCTGCCGCCTTCGGCCACAAACTGCCGCAGCGCCTGCTCCATCTCGATCGACATATATTCGGGATGACTGCCGGTGACGACCGCTTGGTGTCCACGCAGACCGTCTATACCGCATTCGTGCAAATCATGATCGGTCATAACGTCAAACACGATTCCATTGTCGTGGCAGAATCGGAGGAAGTGCAGATCGACCGGCAAATTGTGTGGGCAGCCGCAGAGGGGATAATCGTAATCGTCCCTGAGCGTCACTTTCGGCTTTTTGTAGGAGCAGATAGAAACGCCGCTAAGGTCGGAGTGGTAGTCGTAAAGAGACTTCAGATTGTTGGCGACCGCGAAGCGATGTCCCCGGTCGTCGCTTTTCCATTCATAAAGATGATCTGGGAGATATTCGTCCGCATAAGCGAGATAGGTGGCCGTCGGCACGAGATACAACAGCGGCGACGAAACCTGTGATGAGGTGACGAAGAACACCACGCGTTCGTAGCTATCCTCCCATTCGATCTGGAACGCGTACACGCCTGGGCGTGCGTTTTCAGGGATTGTCACGCAGTGCGATGCCGGCCACTCAAGCGGGCCGATGTCGTCGTCGTGGCAATGGATAGCGTCGTAGTGCGACGGCACGAAGCGAGGTTCGAAGCTCGATCCGTCCCAGCGTGCCGAAGTCATGCAGAAGGCTGGCTGATTGATCACATCGAGGAGCAGCGGATCTGCTCTGCCCGACGACAGGATCGGCTGCGTTGGTAACAGCGTCGGGAAATCCCAGGCAATGGTCCCCTGCGGTGTCTCGAGCCGGATCGCGGCAAATTTCGCGTTGAGGGTAGGTTCGTGGTGAGTAGCACTTGCGCCGAAATGGATGCCGTGCGCTTGAAGGTTCCGCGCAGGGCTGCCAAAACCTTCACGAAGTTCGTAAGGCGCGAGGAGATCATGCGATTTGATCCGCAGACGCGGCTGCTCCTGCCGCAGATCCAACTCGACAGTGAGCCACACACCAGTTGGCGCCTTCCTCTCGACAAAGGTTTCGCCGCCGATTTCCAGGGCAAATGCGCCGTCGCGGAGGCGCAGCCCGAGGGCGCCTGCTTCCAGGATCGTACGCGCACCTCCGTTGCGCGTGAGGAACAGCTCAAAACGAATGCCGTGGACGGCTTGTACTTTGGCCAGTTCGCCGGCTCGCACGAACAGGAACGACCCTTGGTCGAAATGCCGATGCCGTGGTTCACCCACCCCTTCGATGGGCCAGGCCAGAAATTCCGGAGCCGGCTTGTCGACTCGGCAAATTCGTGTGGCCTTTATCGGCCGATCGCATGACAGGCTGAGGTTGATCTGCTGGCCTGCTTTGGCACTCCAGGGGGTGGTATAACCAACCACGCTCATCGCGTCGTGGTCTACTGCGCGCTTCATCTATCCTCCCGATGAACTCCAGATGGGCTGCGGCGAACCGCGCAGACCGGTCCGATGCCGGCCAATACGCTGCCGCTCTGACAAGCAAAGTTCCGCATGGCGCACTACCGCCATGATGTACATGCTTGTATAGATAAGCTGCATTCGGATAGTCTCGACGCGATCGGTCCAAGCGCGACATTACCAAGGAGGATGAGACATGCGCAACGCATCTCTCTTCGACCTGTCAGGCAGGAAGGCGCTTGTAACCGGCGCAAGCCGTGGCATCGGGCGCAGCATCGCCGAGGCGCTCAGCGCAGCCGGCGCCGACGTCGCGATCACGGCGCGCAGCGTGGCCTCGCTCGAGGAGACGGTGGCCGCCATCCGCACTGCCGGCGGGGCCGCGCATGCCATCGCCCTGGACGTCACCGATGTCGACCAATGCCGGGCGGCGACAGCCGAGGCCGGCAGCCTGCTCGGAGGTCTCGATATTCTCGTCAACAATGCGGGTGTGGAAGAGGTCCGGCCCTCGCTCGATGTCGACGAGGCCTTGTGGGACAGGATTGTCGATACGAATCTCAAAGGCGCCTTCTTCTGCGCCCAAGCCGCCGCGCGGCAGATGAGAGACGCCGGACGGCCCGGCGTCATTATCAATCTCTGCTCGTTGACCTCCGAGGTCGGGATTCCCACGGCGGTGCCTTACGGCTCGTCGAAATCAGGCCTCCTCGGCATGACGCGGGCGCTTGCGGCGGAGTGGGCCGATCTCGGGATCCGGGTCAACGCCATCGCGCCTGGCTATTTCAGGACAGCGATGACAGACGTGTTCTACAGCAACGAGGCATGGCAGCAATCGATGCTCGCCAAGATACCGCAGCGCCGTTTTGGTGATCTCTCGGACCTGCACGGAATCGCGGTGTTCCTCGCTTCGGATGCGGCAGCCTACATAACGGGCCAGTCCATTCCCGTGGATGGAGGCTTTCTCGCATCGATTTGAAGGCTTCAGGGACTGGAGACGTGTCCCAGAAGTGATCGACAAGCGCTAACCGTGATTGCGTACTAAGAAAAGGAGCCGCCATGTCTGACGTCAGCTTCCACCGCCTGTCATCCCTCAGTGTCGATCAGCGCGCCAATTTACTTAAACGCGCCGAAGGAGATCTGTCTTCCTTCATCGAAAAGGTCCGTCCAATCATCCAGGCCGTCAAGAATGAAGGTGACGCGGCCTTGCTCCGGTTTGCGCGCGAGCTCGACAAAGCCGATGTTGCCGACGGTGGACTGAAAGCTTCGGAAGCGGAGTTCGATGCGGCATTCGACAAGGTCGACAAGGATGTCGTGGAGAGTATCCGGTTTGGCATCGAGAACATAAGGCATTTCCACGAGGAGCAGCGCCCGGAGACGATGTGGCTCAAGGAAGTTCGGCCTGGCGCCTATGCGGGTGACCGATACACACCGATCGCTTCGGTTGCGCTTTATGTTCCGCGCGGCAAAGGCGCCTTCCCCTCGGTGACGATGATGACCTCGGTTCCGGCGGTGATTGCCGGGGTTCCGCAGATCGCGATCGTGACGCCTGCGACTTCGGATGGTTCCGTCGATGGCGCGACGCTGGTTGCCGCCCGCCTCGCCGGCGTGGAGACCGTGTACAAGTGCGGCGGCGCCCATGCGGTTGCCGCTGTCGCCTATGGAACCGAGACTGTGAAGCCCGCCGTCAAGATCGTCGGACCGGGGAGCCCGTGGGTAGTGGCGGCAAAGAGCGTGTTGTCCCCGATCATCAACACGGGTCTCCCCGCCGGTCCGTCCGAAGCGATCATCTTTGCCGATGACAGCGTCGACGGCGGTCTGGCCGCTCTTGACCTGTTGATCGAAGCCGAGCACGGGCCGGATTCGTCGGCCTATCTGGTGACGCACAGCCGCAAGGTCGCCGAAGCCGCGTTGATTGCGATACCGGAACACTGGTCCCGGATGACCGAACAGCGCGTGGAGTTCTCGCGCGCCGTGCTCACCGGAAAACGCGGCGGTATTGTGCTGACCGAATCGCTGGAGGACAGCTACCGCTTCATCAACGACTATGCGCCGGAGCATCTCGAGATTCTGTCAACGGAGCCATTTGCGCATCTCGGACGTATCACAGAAGCCGCCGAGATCCTCATGGGGCCGCATACCCCGGTGACCCTCGCCAACTTCGTCCTCGGGCCCAATGCGGTGCTGCCGACCAGCCGGTGGGCGCGAACCTTCGGACCGCTTTCTGTGACGGATTTCGTCAAGAGATCATCAGTCGGCTATGTGACCTCGGCCGCCTATCCGGAACTCGCACTGCATGCCCGCAGGCTCGCCCGTTACGAAGGGTTCAGCTCGCACGAGAACGCGGTTTCGGAGATCCGCGATCGCTATCTCGCCGGCTGAGCGGAAACGATGATGATGAGGGCGGCACGACTCCATGGACCCGGCGACTTGCGCGTCGAGAATATCGCCGCGCCAGGCGCTCCCGAGGTGGGCTGGGTGAAGCTGAGGGTCGATGCCGCAGGCATCTGCGGTTCCGATCTCCACAACTTCCGCACGGGCCAGTGGATAAGCCGGTCGCCTTCGACGGCAGGCCATGAACTGACAGGCACGGTGATCGCCATCGGCGAGGGCGTGGACACCGTCGCTGTTGGCGACCGAGTGGTCGCCGATTCCCGCTTCTGGTGCGGAGAGTGCGCGCAATGCCATGCAGGCAGGCGGCATCTTTGCACGTCGCTGGGCTTTGTTGGCGAAATATGCGACGGCGGATTTGCCGAACAAGCGGTCCTGCCCGCACGCCTGCTGCACGTCGTCGATACCGCGCTTGACGAACGGGTCGCGGCGATGGCCGAGCCGCTGGCTGTAGCGTTGCATGCAGTGCGGCGTCTGCCGAAAACGGTCGGCTCCGTTCTTGTCGTCGGCTGCGGCACCATTGGCGGTCTTGCCGCGCTGCTGCTCTCTCGAACCTTCGCAGGTACCGTGCTCGTCGCCGATCGCAACCCTGGCCGATGCGCCCGGGTGGCGCGGGTGACAGACGCCAGCATCGTCGACTTGAACCGGGACGCCATTGCCGCGGCGACCGCGGATGCCCCCTTGCTCGCTGCCGTCGAAGCGACCGGCAGCATCGCAGCACTCAGCCAGCTGCTCGGCGTTCTCGATGCCGGCGGCATCGTTGCGATGGTCGGCATATTCCATGGGCGCCTCGATATCGATCCCAACATCCTGGTTGAACGCGAAATCACATTGCTGGGATGCCACGCCTTTGCCGATGAGCTTCCCGACGCCATCCGGATGCTTGGCGAATTGACCGAGCCCATGGTCGAACTGATCGACCGCGAGATCGGTCTGGATGATGTTCCCGCAGCCTATGAGCGGCTGTTGGCGGGGCAGGGCGATGGCTTGAAAACAATCATCCGGATGCGGTCTGCCGGGCGCGTGTGATTTCCGAACATTGCCGGAAAGGATTTTTGAAATGATCTCTTTGCCCGACACCGCCAGCCCTCTTTACGAGAAGGTCAAGGACTACATCCTGACGAACATCGGAACGGGGCGATGGAGCAAGGATCGGAAGCTGCCGTCCGAAAATGAATTCGTGGCGACACTCGGCGTGTCTCGGATGACGGTTCATCGTGCCTTGCGGGAGTTGACCTCTGCGGGTTTTCTGATCCGGCTCCAGGGCGTCGGCACATTCATCGCGCCACCTCGACCGCAATCCGCACTGATCGAGATCAACAACATCGCGGCGGAAATTGTCGCGCGGGGAAACAGGCATCGCTCCGCGGTTATCGTCCTCGAAGAGATCATGCCGACAAAGGAACTCGCGCTTTCGTTCGAGTTCGCAAAGCGCGCGTCGATCTATCATTCCATTGTCGTCAACTTCGAGAACGACCTGCCTGTGCAACTGGAAGAGCGCTTCGTCAACCCGGGCCTGATACCCGACTATGACAAGCAGGATTTTTCCAGGACAGCGACCTACGACTATCTCATGCAGAAAACCCCGGTGACGGAGGTCGAGCATATCATTTCGGCGACCCCTGCCGATGCCGAAACGGCGCGGCATCTGGGCATCGATGCGGGCAGCTGCTGCCTGCTTCTGCATCGCCGGACATGGACGGGCGCCGTCGTTGCCACGATCAGCAAGCTGACTTACGTTGGAAGCCGCTACTCGCTTGGCAGTCGGTATTCTCCGTCCAAAAAAACCTGATCGCAGTGAAGCGATTCAGAGAGGTCTGACTTGTATATGCATGTATGTATTTAGCCTTGACATCCGCTGTTGCTGACGTTGAAGTGTCGTCGCACTTCGGTTGAACTGACGCTAAGATGCCGAGGCACGGTGCCGCAAGAGCAGAAGCCCGCATTCTCACCAGGCCGGATGTTTGGTTCAAAAAAAGCGGCCTGATCATCAAGGGGAACAAGACGATGCGTAACCTAGCAGGACAATTTCGGGCACTCGTTATGGCTGCTGCCGTCGGGTTCGCCCCGGCGGCCTACGCGGCCGATACAACCATTCCGGCGACGCCTGAGGCAGGAACATTCAAGATCGGCATCGAGCCATGGCTTGGCTATGGCCAGTGGCATGTCGCCGAAGCCAAGGGACTGTTCAAGGCAAGCGGGCTGTCCGACGTTCAGATCGTGAACTTCGCCGAGGACAAGGACATCAACGCCGCCTTGGCCAGCGGCCAGCTCGATGCCGCCAATATCGCGACCCACACGGCCATGGGCATGGTTGCGGCCGGCCTGCCGGTGAAGATCGTGCTTCTGCTCGACGTCAGCATGACGGCTGATGCCATGATCGCCGGCAAGGACATCGCCTCCGTCGCTGACCTCAAGGGAAAGCAGGTCGCTTTCGAGGAAGGCACGACGAGCGACATCCTGCTCAAATACGCGCTGGCCAAGAACGGCATGTCCATCGCCGATGTCCAGCCGGTTCCGATGCCGGCGGCGGATGCCGGCAGTGCGTTGATCGCTGGCCAGGTGCCGGTCGCGGTTACCTATGAGCCCTATCTCACCGCGGCCAGGGCGCAGAACAAGGATGTCAAGCTGCTCTTCACCGCGGGCGAAGATCCCGGCCTGATCAGCGACGTGTTCGTGGTGCGCGATGAGGTGATCAAGTCGCGTCCCGGCCAGGTGCTTGCCATGATCAAGACCTGGGATGCGGCCCTGAAGGCCTACAACGCCGACACGCCCGACGGCCGGGCGATCATCTCCAAGGCGGTCGGTTCGAGCGTCGAAGACCTCAACACCGCCTTTGATGGCGTGCGTTACTATACTCTCGCCGAAAACAAGGATGCGCTGACGGGCGAATTTTCCACCAAGACATTCGCCGATGTCGAGGCGGCCGCCAAGAACGCCGGGCTGCTTCAGGCGGACGTGACGCCGGAGCAGATGATCGACCCGTCATTCGTCAAGGCCGCGAAATGACGAGGGCCGGCTCGCGGTGGTGACGCAAATGTCCGACCAGCGTGCGACCAAGCCAAGCCCGTCTCACGCAGCACCGGGGCCGGTGACCAAACAGCCGATGCGCCGTCGCCGATCCTCCGGGATCGGCGCGCCTATCGCACGCTCGCGCTTCCTGATGATAGCGGTGGCCGTCTTTGCCGGCCTCGGCCTCGCCTGGTGGGCGGCAACGGGGCTTGGGCTGGTAAAGCCGATTTTCCTGCCCTCGCCGGGAAGCGTGGTGACCCAACTCGGCAAGCTCGCGGGTGACGGCACGCTGTGGCTGGATCTCAGGACCTCGATATACCGTATTTCCATTGGCTTCCTCATCGCCTCGGCCCTGGCGATTCCGATTGGCGTGCTGATCGGCAGCTTCCGGACCTGGGAAGCGGCGATCGAGCCGCTTGTGGATTTCATCCGCTACATGCCGGTGGTCGCGTTCGTGCCCCTCTCCATCCTGTGGTCCGGGACGGGCGATGCGCAGAAGTTCCTGATCATCTTCATCGGCACCTTCTTCCAGCAGGTGCTGATGATCATGGACAATGTGAAGCGGGTTCCCGCTGATTTCATTGGCCTTGGCAGGACGCTCGGCCTGCCGGATCGCAAGATCCTGACGCGCATCGTGGTTCCCAGCGCCTTGCCAGGCATCTGGGATACGTTGCGCATCAGTCTCGGCTGGGCCTGGACCTGGCTGGTGTTGGCGGAACTTGTCGCGGCGACATCGGGCCTCGGCTACCGCATCACCGTGTCCCAGCGTTATTTCCAGACAAACACCATCATCGGCTACATCCTGCTGCTGGGCGTGCTTGGTCTCATCACCGACCAGGTCATGAAGGCACTGGGAAAAGTGCTGTTTCGGCAGGAAGGCCACGTGCAATGAGGCCGGGCCGATGAATTTGCCCAAGCTGCGGATAAAAGGTCTCCACAAGAGCTTCGGCACGGGCGCGCGGCGCACGGAGGTGCTGCGCGATATCAATCTCGATCTTGCCGACAACGAGTTCGTCTCGCTGGTGGGCACGTCGGGTTGCGGCAAGAGCACGCTGCTGTCGATCGTTGCCGGACTGCAGGATTTTGACGCGGGAGATCTTGCCATCGATGGCGCGCCGATCCTGCAGCCGGGCCTCGACCGCGGCGTCGTTTTCCAGTCCTACACCCTGCTTCCCTGGCTGACGGCGCAGCAGAACATCGAGTTCGCCCTCAAGGCCGCGGGTCATGATCGCGCGACATGTCGCAGGATAGCGCGCGAGCATCTCGATCTGGTCAAGCTCCCGCACAGCGCCAATCGCTATCCGTCTGAGCTTTCGGGCGGCATGAAGCAACGTGTGGCCATAGCGCGTGCTCTTTCCTATCGACCCAAAATGCTTCTGATGGACGAGCCCTTTGGCGCGCTCGATGCCTTGACCAGGCATCAGATGCAGGAACTCCTGACGCAGATCTGGGAGGAGCACAGGCTCACCGTGCTCTTCGTCACCCATGATGTGGAAGAGGCGGTCTACCTGTCGGACCGCATCGTTGTGATGGGGATCGGCCCGGGACGCATCATGCAGACCTTCAATGTCGACATCGAGCGCCCGCGCCGGGAAGAGGTCATGGAAACCCCGGCTTTCATGGATTTGCAGCGCAGCGTGCACAAGGCGATCCGCGAGGCTTCAAAACGTCCCGAAATGGTTTAGGCGGGTCACTCATGCGTGTCAGGTCCAAGAGCAGCGCAACGAACGCGGCTGGGCGCGGGGATCGTCTCGGAAGACGGAGTTTCAGCCGGATGACGCCTGATGCCGCTACGGATTGCCGATCACAAGCCGGTTCACAGGTTCATTCGCGGCCGTCTGAAGGGTAGCAGGAGCTTCGCCCGATCAAGGCGTTCATGAAACTCGTGTTCGAGCTTGTGACTCGGGCGCCCGTCAAGCGCCCAATCTCAATATCGCACCGTCGCGATTCCTGACCCGGAAGCGGCCATTGGCGTCCCGCGCCTCAACCGTCGAAAAAAATTTGCAGGACAATGTCGATTTCCTAAACTCCGTTCGTCGTTCCGATGCCGGCCTATGAGGCCGGCTCAAACAAGGAGACAGACGATGCGTGTGATGGTGCTCGTGAAGGCTACCGAGGACAGCGAAAAGGGCTTTCTCCCCACGCCCAAGGCTAAGGAGGCGATGGAGGCGATGGGCAGATTTAATGATGAGCTGCGCAATGCCGGCATCTTGCTCGACGCCGACGGCCTCAAGCCCTCCTCGCAGGGCAAGCGCGTTGCGTTTGATGGTTCCCGCCGCACCGTCATCGACGGGCCTTTCGCCGAGACCCGCGAGCTGGTCGCCGGCTTTTGGCTTTGGGAAGTCAAGGATATGGACGAGGCGGTCGCCTGGGTGAAGCGCTGCCCCAATCCCATGCCGGGACCGAGCGAGATCGAAATCCGGCCGCTGTACGAGATGGCTGATTGGCAATGAAAATCTGATGCCGGAGGTCACGGAAATCCATGACCGAACGCGCGAGAAGCTCAGCGGCAACCGAGACTGTCGGCCGCAATCTGCTTGCCTCCGTTATGGCTTTGGCCGACAAGGCAGCATGACTGCAGGCGAGACGCACCAGGCGATCGAAGCGATTTTTCGCATTGAACGGGCCCGACTCATCGCGGGTCTGGTCCGCCTCGTGCGCAATGTCGACCTTGCAGAGGAACTGGTGCAAGACGCCCTGGTCATAGCCCTGTCCGAATGGTCCAAGGCCGGCGTGCCGGCCAATCCCGGCGCTTGGCTGATGACGGCCGCCAAACGCCGCGCCATCGACGCGATCCGTCGCGACAAGATGCGCGGGCGCAAGCATGAGGAGATCGCGCGGGAGCTTGACGGCGAGTGCAACGGCGCGGCCGAGGTGATCGAAATGGCTATCAACGACGATCTTGGCGACGAGCTGCTGGGCCTCATCTTCACAGCCTGCCACCCTGTACTTTCGGCCGACGCCCGCGCGGCGCTCACGCTGCGTGTCATCGGCGGTCTGACGACGGACGAGATCGCCCGTGCTTTCCTGTCGAGCGAGGTGACGATCGCCCAGCGCATCGTCCGCGCAAAGAAGACGATCGGAAAGGCCGGGCTCAGCTTTGAGGTGCCGCGCGGTGCCGAGCGTGCGGCGCGTCTGTCCTCGGTGCTGGAGGTCATCTATCTCATCTTCAATGAAGGCTATGCTGCCACGGCCGGCGACGACCTTGTCCGGCCGGGCCTGTGCCTGGAGGCACAACGGCTGGGCCGTATGCTGGCGGGGCTGATGCCCGAGGATGCCGAAGTGTTCGGCCTGCTGGCTCTGATGGAAATCCAGGCATCGCGCCTGCCCGCACGCATCGGGCCGGACGGCGCCCTCTTGACCCTGACCGAGCAAAACCGCGCACGCTGGGACCAACTGCTGATCCGCCGAGGCCTTGACGCGCTGGCCCGCGCCGAAGCTCTCGGGGGCGATGGCCCCTATGCGTTACAAGCCGCGCTTGCAGTCTGCCATGCGCGGGCGCGCAGTCCGGCCGATACCGATTGGCCCCGCATCGCAGCGCTCTACGACCGGCTGCGAGCAGTGATGCCCTCGCCGGTGGTCGATCTCAATCGAGCGGTCGCCCACAGCATGGCCTTCGGGCCTGAGGCGGGCCTGCGGCTGGTAGACGAGATTGCCGGCGCCGCCGCCCTGCGCAACTATGCGCCATTGCCGGCAGCGAGGGGCGACTTTCTGTTTCGGGCCGGCCGGCTGGCCGAGGCCGAATTCGAGGCGGCGGCCAAGCTCACCCGCAACGTACGTGAAGCGGCCTTTCTCCTCGCCCGCGCCGACGCTTGTGGTTGAAGCATCGCTCTCCGTGCCTGAAGCGCCGCTCGGTATCACCGAAAGCAGCCAGTGCGCTCGCGGCGAGCTCCTTCAATAAGCCGATCAGCTCGCAACGCGAAAGGGATTAACGATGCGCAAGCCATCGTCGAGCGCCATTCCGTGCTGCATATCCTCTGACAAAATTGTATCGCAGCCAGCGTGAATCGCCGCGGACGCGATCATCGCGTCATAGGTGGAAAGGCTGTACCGCTCGGCGAGCCTCAATCCTGTTTCGTGGGTCTCGAGCGTGAGCGGATGAACCGTCAACAGGCCGCGCAGCATGGTCAGCAGCGCATGCGTGTCGGTCCATGACATTTGCATCTTCCGACGCGCGACGTTGGCGAGTTCGTTGAGAACCTGCACGCTGATCGCCCCGCCAGCAGCGATGGCCGCCTCGGCCCGATCAGCCTTCGCCGTATCGCTTGACGCGATATAAAGTAGGACATTGGTATCAAAAAAACTAACGGGCATTCGCCTTGTCCCGATCGAATTTGAAGTCAGCGGGGAGCCGACCACGGAAGGCGCGGAGACGCTTCAGCAACTCCTCGCGCCCGGGCTTCCGCGCCACGCCAAGCTGGCGGGCGTCAGCGACATGGATTTCGATCTCATCGCCTTCCCTGAGTTCAAGCGCTTCGACCACAGCGGCGGGAAGGCGGACCGCAAGACTGTTTCCCCATTTGGCGACCTGCATGCCACTTCCTCTCCTAGATATACGCCAGGAGAAATGTATATCCAGAAGTGGTCGAGATCAAGGCAACTCGGGATATATGCATTTGAAGGAGGAGCCTTGATCATGCCAGCAACTGCGTCGGCACGCCGAGTATCGGCCCTGCCTCGGCGAGCCGCTGGTCGAGGGTTCGCACCGTGGCGCCATGCTCGGATGCCGTCGCGAGGTGCAGGGCGTCGCCAGCACGAAGGCCGAGCGTATGCTGATCGGCGAATTTCGCGGCGACCCGAAAATGCCCGCCCGTCACGGGCAGCACGGTGAAGCTCTCGGCGACCAGCTTGTTGAACATCGCGAGCGCTGCTGCGCGCTGCTCCAGGTCAATCTGTCCGGTCCGAAGCTTGATCGCCATGGCGGAGGACATCTCGGTGATGGTCCAGTCGCTGATCACAAGTTGCGCTGGGTCCTGCTCCGCCAGCCAGCCCTGAACGCGCGCGGTCATGGCTTGGTTGGATAGCGCTGCTACGATCAGCGAAGTGTCGAGATAAAGCATCAATAGCGATCGCCATCTCGCATCGATCGCACCAGATCGGCGGCGGCCTGAGCCTGCAGAGGCATGGTTGCGGTCAGGGATTGGAGCAGGACGGCGTCGATCCGCCTGGGGGGGCGGGCCACAGCCGTGAGTCGGGCGACCCGCTTGCCACGCCGGGTGATGTCGATCGAGTCTCCAGCCTCGACCCGGTCGACGAGCTCGCTCAGATGTGCCTTGGCGTCCGCCAGATTGACCACGCCCATGTCACGCTCCTGACCATGTAGATGGTCATATAGCGCATCACGCTTAACGATTCCAGCGCAGAGTACGGCGAATGAGCAACTGGCTGCGTGAGCGAAGCAGGTGATCGCTCCTGCAACGAGAATTATGCCGCTTTCCGCTTGACTAATACATATCCCGATGGTTATACATCGATCAATAGCCGAAGGGTTATCGATCCCAATGCCAAACGCTCACGATGTACTCTTCAGAACGCTTGCCGATCCGACTCGGCGCGCTATTTTTGAGCGACTGTGTCGCGAAGGAGAGCAGACGGTCGGGGCTCTGACGGCTCAGGCGGGGATCTCGCAACCGGCCGTGTCGAAGCATCTCGGGGTTTTGAGGCAGGCGGGGCTGGTGCGCGACCGCCATGCAGGACGACAGACCCACTATAGCGCGCAGCTTGCTGCGCTTGCCCCCCTGATCGACTGGACAAGCCAGATGACCGGGTTCTGGCAGAGCCGGTTCGACGACCTCGAAGACCTGCTCAAAAGGATGGACCAGTGAACCGAACGTCGACCGAAACACTCTCCGTCATTGTCGAACGGGAGATCGCTTATCCGCCCGAGAAGATCTGGCGCGCGCTCACGCAACCACACTTGATCGAGGAGTGGCTCATGAAAAATGACTTCAAGCCTGTCGCGGACCACCGTTTTAATCTTCACGCAGCCTGGGGCTCCGTCGAATGTCAGGTCCAGACGGTCGAGCCGAACAGAACGCTGACTTACACGTGGGATACCAAGGATCTCAAGAGTGTCGTCTCCTGGACCCTCACCCCCACGAGTACCGGGGTCCGCTTGCGCATGGAGCAGTCGGGCTTCCGGCCGGATCAGCAGCCTTACTTCCGGGGTGCCAAAGTCGGCTGGCCGAGGTTCTTTGACGATCTGGAGCAGGTTCTGGCGCGGACGGACTGAGGTCCGCGGGCGCTATTCAAGCACGGGCTCTGTTACAGAGCGGCAGATGGCGGGGCGATAACGGAGGCAAGCCAATGAAGATCAAGTTGACCAAAGTATACGTGGATGACCAGGAAAAGGCTCTGGGCTTTTACACCGAAACGCTCGGCTTTACGAAGAAGGCCGATTTCAGCAATGGGCCGTTTCGCTGGCTGACCGTCGCATCACCCGACGAGCCGGACGGTGCCGAGCTGCAACTCGCGCTCAATGACAACCCGGCCGCAAAGACCTACCAGAAAGCCATGTTCCAGCAGGGCCAGCCCGCGGTCATGTTCTTCAGCGACAACATCATGGGCGACTACGAGCGTGTCAAAGCGCGCGGCGCCGAATTCACCATGCCGCCGACCGAAGTAACCGGCTCGACCATCGCCCAGCTGAACGACGGCTGCGGTAATCTCGTTCAAATCACCCAGCTGGCGCGCTGGTAAGGCACGCGTTCAGTGGCGTGGCTGCCCGGCGGGAGTCGCCAAACGGGCCGCCGATCCGCTTCGGTTCGTCTTCAGAGGAGGTCTCAATGGATTGGAACAAATGGGTTCGGCAGATCCACCGCTGGCTGTCGATTATCTTTGCGGCGGTCGTCGCCGCTATCTTCATCAGCCTGGGAGCAGGCAAAGAACCCGCCTACTGGGTATACCTTTTGCCGCTGTTTCCGCTCGGCTTGCTCCTGCTTACCGGTCTGTACATGTTCGTGCTGCCTTACGCTCCCAAGTGGCGCAACGCAGGGGGCACCGGCGCATTGGAGTGAACGCATGGCCAACAAGACGTCCATCAGGTCATTGGCGGTCGCGAAGAAGCCCGCCGCCAACCCTGCCGCTGCCAAGCCGGTCCTCCTCGCAGGCGGCAACCCGCAGATAGCGAAGGCCGATGGCGACGCCCCTGTGCAAGCCTACATCGCGGCCATGCCGGGCTGGAAACGCGACGTCGGGCGCCGCCTCGACGCGCTCATCGTGCGCAGCGTGCCCAACGTGCGCAAGGCCGTCAAATGGAACTCGCCCTTCTATGGCGTAGAGGGTCAAGGCTGGTTCCTCAACTTCCATTGCTTCACAAAGTACATCAAGCTGGCTTTCTTCCGCGGCGCGTCGCTGCATCCTGTCCCTCCAGGCGAGTCCAAGCACAAGGACGTGCGCTACCTCGATATCCGCCAGGACGACCAGCTGGACGAAACTCAACTGGCCGCCTGGGTGAAGCAAGCCAGCCAATTGCCGGGCGAGCGAATGTGAGTGGGAATGCCAGTCATTCCCGCAAACCAGGTGCCGACTAGCGGTATTCATGTGACGGGCGAGCGGCAACAACCCTAGGGAAAGCGACAATGACGATGAAGAGTGGCTCGATGGAAGGAAATGCAGGCAACTCTCCCTCTCAGCTGATAGATGCGAGGATCAGCGAGCTGGGCGATTGGCGAGGCCAGACGCTTTCGCATGTCCGCGCTCTCGTCAAGCAGGCCGACCCGGAAGTGGTCGAGGAGTGGAAGTGGCGAGGCGTTCCGGTGTGGTCGCACGCCGGAATAATCTGCACTGGCGAGACCTACAAGAACGTCGTGAAAGTGACCTTCGCAAAGGGCGCCTCGCTGCAGGACCCTTCAGGCCTGTTCAACTCCAGCCTCGAAGGCAACACCAGGCGCGCCATCGATATCCGTGAGGGCGAGGCTATAGATGAGAATGCGTTCAAGGCGCTGATACGCGCTGCTGCCGCCCTGAACGCTGCCCGATAGTCAGCTCCGGCCGATATGGTCGGCCAGCGGGCCGAGAGCGGCGAGCAAAGCTTCGCCGCTGGTCTGCGTTGCATTCTCGTGCGGCGCGCGCAGGTTCAGCCAGCGCCTGTCGCCCGATCGTGCTGACAGGACCGCCTTCATCGCAGCGATAAGGCCGGCATCCTGGATGATTTTGCGGAACGCCTTGATGCCGGCCTCCGCGTCAGTAATGTCCTCTCCCGCCAGCGTTGCGTCATAGAGGGCTCGGATCGCTGCCGCATTCAGATTGACCGTCGCCGAGATGCACCCCGCAGCACCGTTGGCGAGGCCTTTCGTCAGCTGTGCTTCCGAGCTCGGAAACACCGCGACCTTTGGGGCTGCCGCAATGACCGCCGCGGTGTTGTTCCAGTCACCGGCACTGTCCTTGTAGGCCACCACGACATCGGGAAACGCTTCGCTCAGCCGGGCGGTCAGCGCCGGGCTCACCGGTACGCCGGAATTCTGCGGGATGTGGTAGAGGATCATCCTCATCGCCGGGTTCGCCCCCCGTTCGATCAGCTCGCTGTAGTAGCGGGCCTGTCCGTTGTCGCCGGCGGCCGTATAGAAGAACGACGGCAGCACCATCACCCCGGCACAGCCGAGACCGACCGCATGCGCCGTCAGCTCGACGGTTTCGGCAAGTGCTGTGACACCGGTGCCGGGCATCAGATGGCTTGGCGAAATGCCGGCCTCGACCAGCCACTCCAGCGCTTGCATGCGCTCGCGCAACGAGACGGACAACGCCTCGCCNTGGCGAAATGCCGGCCTCGACCAGCCACTCCAGCGCTTGCATGCGCTCGCGCAACGAGACGGACAACGCCTCGCCCGTGGTACCGAACGGCGACAGGAAATGCGCTCCCTGATCCAGCACCCACTTGGCGTGTGATATCCAGAGGTCGCGGGCAATGCGGCCGTCGTTTTCGAACGGCGTCAGGATCGGTGCGATGGTTCCTTGTGGGCGGATCATGTGCGTCCTTCTACCGGTGAAAATCGGTGCAGTGCTCAACGCCGGCATCAAGAATGTCGAGCAAGCTACATGAAGCAGTGTTGCTGAGTACCGGGCGTTCGACCTCGAAAGCAAGCGGCTCGCGCATAGGCGCGCGATTGTGATCGGGCCGCGGTTCTGAGGCTCTCGAGGTAAATCCTTTTCACGGGACAACATCGCCTGGCCGAAAAGGGGGTGACAAACGAGTTCTGCTGTTTCATCAATGCCGCCTTTTGAGGAGAAGCCCATGCGGAGGATCGGTGTCGGCATCATTGGCTGCGGCAACATTTCAGACGCCTATCTGAAGGCGTCGCCACAATTCCCGGTGCTCGACATTGTCGGCGTCACCGACATCAACCGGACGGCAGCTGAGGCCAAGGCAGCGGCCTACGGCCTGGCTGCCATGCCGATCGAGGCGCTGTTAGCCGATCCCCGCGTCGAGATCGTGCTCAACCTGACCACGCCGCAGCATCACGTGCCGGTCGGTTTGCAGGCTGTCGGGCAAGGCAAGCACGTCTACTCCGAGAAGCCGCTAGCAACGACGCTCAGCGACGCGGAGCGGCTCGTCGCGGCCGCACGCGAAAAGGGCGTGCGTATCGGCTGCGCACCCGACACCTTTCTTAGCGGCTCCCACCAGACGGCGCGGCGGCTGGTCGATGAGGACACCGTTGGAAGCATTGTCGCCGGCTCTGCCTTCATGCAGGTGCCCGGCCACGAGCTCTGGCATCCCAATCCAGATTTCTACTATCAGCCCGGCGGTGGGCCGATGCTCGACATGGGACCTTACTATCTGACCTGCCTGGTCAATCTCCTAGGCCCGGTAAAGTCGGTGACCGGGCAGGCGAAGTCATCCTATGCCACTCGTACCATCGGTTCTGGACCGCGCCAGGGCGAAACCATCCAGGTCGAGGTGCCGACCCATATTTCCGGCCTGCTCGCATTCGAGAACGGAGCGGCGGTTTCGATCACCACCAGCTTCGACGTCTGGAAGCATGAACACAATCACATCGAACTCTACGGCACCACCGGCTCGATGATCGTCTCCGATCCTAATCAGTTCCAGGGCGACATCAGGACCAGCCAGCGCAAGGGCGACTGGAAGGTGGCCGATCAGATCCATTCCTATGGCGACGGCAATTACCGGGGCCTCGGCCTCGCCGACATGGCGCAGGCGATCGTCTCCGGCAGGCAACACCGCGCCAGCCTCGATCTTTCCCTCCATGTCCTGGAAATCATGGAATCGATCATCTCTTCAGCAGAGATAGGCCAGCGTATCGACCTGAGATATGGCTGCGCCCGGCCGGCGCCGATGCACGCCGATCTGCCTTTCGGAATTCTGGAATAGGGAATAATGCGATGAGTAAGACGGCACTGATTTTCTGGGGCGGCTGGGAAGGTCACACCCCGGCCCGAAGCGCCGAAATCGTCAAGGAGATGCTGACCGGCAACGGCTTCGACGTGCGGCTGGAGCAGGGGACCTCGGCACTCGCCGATCCGCAACTGGGCAAGCTCGATCTCATTGTCCCGGTGATCACCATGTCGACGATCGAAAAGCCGGAGCTGCAAAACCTGACCAGCGCCGTCGGGGCCGGCACCGGCCTTGCGGGCTTTCACGGCACGATGTGCGACAGCTTCCGCAACGAGCCGGAATACCAGTTCATGACCGGCGGCCAGTGGGTCGCCCATCCCGGCAACATCATCGACTATCACGTCGATATCACCAGTCCAGACGATCCGATCGTGCAAGGCATCGATAGTTTCGCCTACCGTTCTGAGCAGTATTACATGCATGTCGATCCGACCAACGCGGTGCTGGCGACAACGACGTTTACCGGCGAGCATCTCGACTTCATCGCCGGCGTCGTCATGCCGGTCGTCTGGAAGCGCCGCTACGGCAAGGGCCGCGTCTTCTATAGCGCGCTCGGCCACACCGCCGATGAGTTCGCCGTGCCGCAAATGCGCACGATGTTCGAACGCGGCGCGATTTGGGCCAGCCGAAACTCGGACTTTGCGTAGCCGTTCGATCTGAACGCCAGGTGTCGTTGCAGTCTTTTCAAGGAGCAAAGCCGCCCCCGACGGTATCTCGCAGGGTCCCCGAACTGCAATCGATTGACTGCCATGGTAGCATCCAATACACCACCGGTCATCGGGGAATTCCGCAGTTGGGGGTCGAATGGAGCAGACGTGGCGATGGTTTGGCCCGGGCGATGCGGCAACGCTTGCCCATGCCAGGCAGGCCGGCGCGACCGGCATCGTGACGGCACTGCACGACATCCCTTACGGCGAAGTCTGGCCGATCGACGCCATCAGGCACCGCCAGGCGCTGATCGAGGCGGATCCGGCGATGGGCCTGAAATGGAGCGTCGTCGAGAGCGTCCCCGTGCACGAAGACATCAAGCTCGGCCGCGGCGATCTTGACCGGCTCTACGACAATTTCAGGCAGACCTTGCGCAATCTCGGCGCCTGCGGCGTGCGCACGGTCTGCTACAACTTCATGCTGATCCTCGACTGGACCCGCACAGACCTGGCTGCGCCGCTGCCGGGCGGCGGACGGGCGCTCCGCATGAACATGCACGAGCTTGCCGCATTCGATTGCTACATGCTGCAGCGCAAGGGATCGGAGCGCGACTATGCGTCCGATGTTCTCCAGCGGGCGAGCGAATGGTTCGAGACGACGCCGGACACGGCAAAAGAGCGTCTGCTCGCCAACATCATGGCCGGCCTGCCGGGCGCCTTCAAGCGCTACGATATAATGGAATTGCGCGAAGTGGCGGTCGAGCAGTCGAGCCTGTCGCATGAGCGGCTGCGCGAGAACCTCGTCCGTTTTCTCGAAAACGTGCTGCCGGCGGCCGAAGAGGCGGGCGTCACGCTGGCGATCCACCCGGACGACCCGCCGCGCGATCTCGTCGGCCTGTGCCGGATCGTCAAGAACGCCGACGACATTGCCTTTATCCTGGATGCTGTGCCATCGGCCCATAGCGGCCTTACTTTGTGCACAGGGTCGCTGGGCGCCAATCCGGCCAATGACCTGCCTGCCATCGCCAGGCGCTTTGCGCATAGGGTCAAGTTCGTGCATCTGCGCAATGTCAGCAAGGACCCGGACGGCTCGTTCATGGAATCCGAGCATCTGAACGGCGATGTCGACATGGTTTCGGTGGTCTCGGTCTTGCTCGACGAGCAGCAACGCCGTCGCGACGCCGGTGAACCGGCGGCGCTGCTGCCGTTTCGCCCGGATCATGGCCACGAGCTGATCGATGACGCCGCGCGGCACACCCATCCCGGCTACCCCGTGATCGGCCGTCTTCGCGGCCTTGCCGAACTGAGAGGCGTGATGACGGCGATTGCCCATCAGCGCGGCTACCGGCTGCAATGACGGCGCCCCGCCTGCTTTGTGTCGGCGCGCTCACCTACGACACGATCTTGCACCTCGATGTCCTGCCCTCCGGCGCCGGCAAGTTCCTGCCAAGCGAGGCCGTGCAGATCGCGGCCGGCATGGCGGCCAGCGCCGCCGCGTCGGCCAGCCGCCAGGGCGGACAGGTCTGGCTATGGGCAAGCGTCGGCGACGATGCCGTCGGCCGCGATGTCATTGGCCAGATGGAGGCGGAGCGGGTCGACTGTTCGCTGGTGCGCAGGGTCGAGGGCGGCCGCTCGGCCATTGCTACGATCCTGGTCGACGCCGCCGGCGAACGTATGATCGTGCCCTTCTACGATGCCGTCACGCAAGCCGATCCGGACCGCCTTCCACCCGCGGATTTTTCCCAGTTCGACGCCGTGCTGGTCGATGTCCGCTGGCCCGGAGCCGCCGCCCTGGCGCTGGCGAAAGCTCGTGAATACGGCATTCCGGCGGTCCTTGACGCAGATGTCGCGTCGCGACCGGTGCTCGACCGGCTGCTGCCGATCGCCTCGCATGTCGTTGCTTCGCTGCCGGCGGCACGCATCCTTTGCGGTCCGGAGATATCCGCCGGTTCTGCCGTTGCTATCCTCGGCGAACGGACCGGCGCCTTCGTGGCCGTCACCGATGGGGCGAACGGCACCGCGTTCCAGCACCCGGGTGGCAATGATGTCCGTCACCTGCCGTCGCCGCGGGTCGAAGCCGTCGACACCCTGGCGGCAGGCGACGTGTTTCACGGCACCTTCGCCCTCGGTCTGGCCGAAGGTTGGGACGAAGAGCGGGCCATAGCAGTGGCCAGCGCCGCCGCCGCTCTGAAATGCCTGCGCTTTGGCGGACGTCTTGGCGCACCGACGCGCGCGGAAACGCTGGCTTTCCTACAAGGATCTGCATGATGCCGAACACGCTTGGGCCGGCTCGTGGGAAAAGAGCACGTCAAGTGGCGATCGACTACCATGGTAGTCGATCGGCAACTGTTCTTGGGAGGATAAATGGCTGAATTCAGAAAACGCGCGCTGGTTACCGGCGCGGCCATGGGCATCGGCCGTGCCGTCGCCGAAAGGCTGGCCGAGCAAGGCGTCGACCTGATCCTGTTCGACCGGGCGGGCGATCAGCTAGACGAGGTCGCGACGCAGCTTTCAGCGCGCGGCGTGACCGTGCACACCGTGCTTGGCTCGACCGCCAACGCCGAGGCCTGCGGCCGCGCCGTCGAGCTTGCCCGGTCCGCGTTCGGCGGGCTCGACATGCTTTCCCACAATGCCGGCATCCAGCGTTACGGAACGGTGGAGACCACAGACGAGGCGCTTTGGGACGAGGTGATGAACGTCAACCTCAAGGCTGCCTACCTGCTGTCGCGTGCGGCGATGCCGCTGCTGCGCCAAAGCCGCGGTGCCATCGTCCACATGAGCTCGGTGCAGGGCCTGGCCAGCCAGGAAGGGGTTCTGGCCTACAGCACGGCCAAGCACGGCCTGATCGGCCTCGTCAAATCGATGGCCGTCGACTACGCCCCCCTCGGCGTGCGCGTCAATGCCGTTGCTCCGGGCGCCGTCGACACGCCGATGCTGCGGGATGCGGTCAAGCTCAACGACAACCCCGACGAGATACTGCGCATCCTCGACAACATGCATCCGCTCGGCCGCACCGCCCGGCCGCAGGAGATTGCCGCCGTCGTTGCCTTCCTGCTGTCCGACGACGCTTCCTTCGTCACCGGCGAGGTCGTGCGCGTCGATGGCGGCCTGCTGGCGCGCATCGGCGGTTCTCCGCGCAAGGAATAACGCCGGCGCTGCTGCTCGCAGGCATTTCATGAACGGCTTGAAACTGCAGAGCCTATAAGGGGATCGCCGATGGCAGGGCTTTTGGGAATGCGGACCCTCACCGAGGGGCGGCTGGGCGAAACCGGCCCCGGCGCTTCAGTTGCGGCCAGGACGTTCGAGGTCCTGCTCGACCAGATCCTGACCTTCCGCCTGAAGCCGCACGAACTGATTTCTGAAAAGGCGATGTCGGAAGCCCTCGGCGTGAGTCGCACACCTGTTAGGGAGGCGCTCGCCCGGCTGGCCGGTCTTGGCTTGATCGACATCTATCCGCAGCGCGGCAGCATGGTGGCGCCGCTCCGGATCGCCGATCTCGAGAAATCGCAGTTCCTGCGCGAATCGCTCGAAGTCGGCCTGATCAATCGTGCGGTCGAGAGCCCGCGCCGTGCCGACCTGCTTGCCGTGCTCAAAGGCGAACTGGCTGTCCAAGAGACGTTCGCCTCCATTGCGGACGACAGGCGCTTCTTCAAGTCGGACGAGCTGTTCCACCAGCACATCGCCAGCCATGCCGGGTTTCCCGGAATCTGGGCCGACATCAGCGCGGCGAAGCTGCACATGGACCGGTTCCGCTTCCTATCTTTTCCGCGCCTCGACAGCATGTCGGTGGTCCTCGGCCAGCATCGGCGGATTGTCGATGCGCTCGAGCAGGCCGACGCGCTTGCGGCGGAAGAAGCAATGCGAATGCATCTTCGCCACATCTTCGAGGTGCTCGAAATCGTCCAGCAGCGCTATCCCTATTATTTCGAGGCAAACGGCAGCGTGAGCCCGCTGTCAGCCGGCTCAATCCAAGCCTGAGCCTTTCTTGCGCGCTTCCGAAGGCGTCTTGGTCTTGCTGCCGGATTTGTCGGAAGCTGGCTCGGCTTTGCGATTTTGACCCTCGCCGCCTTGCTCCTTGCGGAGCTGCTTTTCCACTGTCGATCGCGATCCTTCGGCAGGGTCCTGTTCAGGATGAGTATCGGTTCCCGCCATGTCAGCTCCTATCCATTCTGATCTATTGCATGCGGCGTGGGCTGAGCTCCGCCACTGGTTCTGTCGCGTCCGATCATCAGCCAGGCGGCGAACAGCACGACCAGTACGACCACGATCCAGGCGACGAGACGAGGCATTGGACCTCACTTCCCCCGCCGCTTGCTGCCGCGCGCCTCTGGATTGGAGCCGGCCCCGACCGTTGGATCGGGCACTCCCGGACCGCGTTCGGCCTCGGAACCCTCAGCTTCGATCTCCTGCACGGCCTGATCCCAATGCTCGCGCTCGCGTCCTTGCGGACGGCCTTCGCGCTCCCAGATCTCATGGGCTCGCTGCCTGATACGCTCTTCCCTGTCCATGGCCTTTGCCTCCTCATCACCTAATCCAGCGATCGCTGGTTTGTTCCGCGCTGCCAGCGCCGTTCATCCGGTTCAGTTGACGTGATTACCGGGCGCTCTAGATCAAACTTCACGCCGAAGTCGCTTGGTGCGGGGAGAACAATCGTGTGGCAGCAACGCTACGAGCACGTATTGTAAATGCCGTTACAGCCGTCGGTCTTCGACCAGACCGCCTGTGCTTGCTGCTGATGATATCTGTACTGACGGCATGCACGTCTTCCGACCAGGTCGAGCAGCAGTCGAAAATCGCGGCTTCCGCCACACAGACCGCATCGCTGGTCCTGGAGGCTTGGGTCGCTGGGGCAGCCCCTTCGAAATACACGTCGCGCACGTTGCAATCGGTCGGCAAGGCGCTCGCCGATGCCGGTGCGCAAATCCAGTCCGCCAAGTCGCCTGAGCCCAGCGAGCAAGCCGGTCTGACGACGGCGGTCGGACAGCTTTCGGCGGCGGTAACACGCGCAGCGACCGCAGTGCAGAACGGCAACCGTTCGGACGTGGAACACGCGCAACAGGATCTGCGGGCCGCCGCCGCCGATCTGAGCGCATCCTACGCCAGATATTTCGCGCCGAAATCATGAAGAAGCTACTCGAAATATCGCTCGGCGTCGTCACCAGCGTTGGCGGCTTTCTCGAGGTCGGATCGATGGCGACCGCAGCTCAGGCCGGCGCGGCGTTCAGCTTCCAGCTGATATGGGCCGTCGTCCTGGGCACGATCTGCATCATCTTCCTGGTCGAAATGGCCGGACGCTTCGCCGCCGTTAGCCATCACACCATCGCCGACGGGATCCGGGAACGGTTTGGCTTCAACGCCTTTCTGTGGCCGTTGCTTGCGACTTTGCTGGTCAACTTCCTGGTCATGGCAGCCGAAATCGGCGGTGTTGCCATTGCGCTCGAGCTCGCCACCGGCATCGGCTTTCAGTGGTGGGCGCTGCCGGTCGCTTTTCTGGCATGGCTGTTCCTTTGGAAAGGCACGTTCGGATTCATCGAAAAAGGCGTCGCGGTCCTCGGGCTGGTCACGCTGTGCTTCGTGGTTGGCGCCGTCATGCTGAAGCCCGATTGGGGACAGGTTGCGGCCGGTGCCGTGCCCACTCTGCCCGAGCACGACGCGGCCAATTACTGGTTCATGGCGGTCAGCATTCTTGGTGCGTCGATCTCGCCCTATTTGTTCATGTTCTATTCGTCGGGAGCGATCGAGGGCCAATGGGACAAGAGCTATCTCGGAGCCAATCGGGCCATTGCCGGGTTGGGCATGTGTTTTGGCGGCACAATCGCTATCGGTGTGTTGATCGTGGCAGCGCTGGTGCTGGCGGCGCACGGCATTGAGCAGATCGACGACTACCACCAACTGCCGCTGATGCTGATTCCGATCTTCGGTTTCTGGGGGTTCGTCCTGTTCGTTGCTTCACTAGGCATAGCTTGCTTCGGTGCCGCGCTCGAAATCGGGCTGCAGCAAGCGTACCTTGTGGCGCAGGGTTTCGGCTGGACCTGGGGCGAGGACCTGAAACCGCGCGACGATCCCGGCTTCAGCACCGTCTATACGATCTCGTTGTTTCTCGCCGCCATTCCGATCGCATTGGGTCTCGATCCGCTGAAGCTCACCATCTTTTCCATGGCTCTGACGGCCGCCAGCCTGCCGCTGACCGTGGTTCCGTTCCTCTTCCTGCTGAACGACGAGCGTTATGTCGGCGAGCACCGCAATGGCCTGATCGCGAATGCCGCGGTCATCTTCATCATAGCGCTCGGTTTCGTGCTCGCAGTCGTGACTATTCCTTTGCAGATATTCGGAGGCACTTGATGGATTTGCTGCGCGACATCCTGGACAAGCAAGTGGTCGACCGCGAGCAGGTCAAGATCGGCAAGGTGGACGGGCTGGTGGCCGAACTCAGGCCAGGCAAGCCGCCAAAAATTATTGCGGTCGAGCTCGGTTCGATCACGCTGGCGCGCCGGCTTGGCGAGCGGCCCGGGCGCTGGATGGCGCGGCTTGCGGCAAGGCTCGGCGGCAGGCGCCATGCCGAGCCGCACCGCATCGCATGGAACAAGGTGCGCGACATCGGCGTCGACATCGAGTTCGATATCGACGTCCGCGAAACGGCGATTTTCGACTGGCAGGACTGGCTGCGCGATCATGTCATTGGGCGTATCCCGGGAGCTGGATGATGGCCACCGTCAATCTTGAGCAATTGGCTGGCAGGAATGTGCTTTCGCAGCGCGGCAAAAGCATCGGCCATATCGAGGAGATACGCGCCGAACCGGATGGCGATGACCTCGTGGTTACCGAGTACCATGTCGGCATCTACGCGGCATTCGAGCGCCTGTCCGCTTCGGCCATCGGCATTGCGGTCCTCGACGTCTTTCGAATGCGCAGTCGCGACAGCATGTACCGCATTCCCTGGGACAAGCTCGACATCTCCGACCCGGCGCGGCCGCGGTTGTTATGCACGGAGGAAGAACTTTCCGCTATGAAGGGGAGTATCGAGGGCGATAAGCGGGAATGAACGATACTGTCCCGCCGTCGGAGAATGGGGTCCAGTGTGAAAGTTCTGGTTGCCGGCGCCACCGGCCTGATCGGTGCCTCGGTCGTCGCACGCCTTCTTTCCGAAGGGCATGAGGTGATCGGCTTGGTCCGCAGCCCCGGCGCAAACCGGGCCGGCAATTATCAGTTGCTGGTGCTGGACATGGCGGTGGCGCTGCAGCCCGAAGACTGGTTGCCGCATCTCACGGGCATCGACGCCGTCGTCAATTGTGCCGGCGTTCTGCAGGACAGCCCCCGTGAAAAGACGCGGGAAGTCCATCGCGATGCGGCGGCAGCACTCTTCCTCGCCTGTGCGAGGGCAGGGGTTGCCCGGGTGATCCACTTCTCGGCGATAGGCGTCGATCGGGCGCAGCCTTCGACGTTCTCGGCGACGAAACTGGCCGGCGACCAAGCGCTAATGGCGCTTGATCTGAACTGGGTGATCCTGCGCCCGTCCGTGGTGCTCGGGCGGCCGGTGTTTGGAGCCAGCGCATTGTTTCGGGGTCTCGCCTCGCTGCCGGTGCTGCCGTCCATGCCCGACACCGGCGGGCTCCAGGTGGTACAACTCGACGACGTTGTCTCAACCGTCGTCTTCCTTCTCGCTCCCGCCAGTCCGTCTCGCGTCGTGCTGGAACTTGTCGGTCCCGAACAGCTGACTATGGACGAGGTCGTCGGCAGCTATCGCCGATGGCTCGGTTGGGCTCCGGCAGTTAGCTTTGTCTTGCCGGCGGCTGTTGCAAGGCTTCTCTACCGCCTCGGCGACCTTGCCGCGATGTTCGGCTGGCGCCCACCGATGCGCACCAACGCGGCCAGGGAGATCGCCCGAGGGGCGGTTGGAGATCCCTCCAACTGGGCCGCCTTGACCGGCATACGGCCGCAAACCCTGGCGGGTTTCCTCGCGCTCAATCCGGCAACGGTGCAGGAAAAATGGTTTGCCCGGCTGTATTTCATCAAGCCTGCGATCTTCGTCGTCTTGCCCTTCTTTTGGATCGTGACGGGTATTGTGTCGCTGACCACCGGCTATAACGGTGGCATCGATCTGATGCAAAGCACTGGGGCTGGCATCTTATCGGCGCCTACCGTGATCGTCGGCGCTCTGGCCGACATCGCCATTGGCGCGCTCATAGCTTGGCGGTCGACGACGCGAAAAGGCCTCTATGGCGGCATCGCGCTCTCGCTCCTCTACTTAGCCGTCGGAAGTTTCCTGCGCCCGGAGCTGTGGAACGAACCGCTTGGGCCGTTCCTCAAAGTGTTGCCGATCCTGGTGCTGCACTTTGTAGCCTTGGCAGTGCTGGAGGAGCGTTGATGCACTATTTCCTGCTGAAATTTCTGCATGTCATCGGCGCGGCCGTGCTGCTTGGCACCGGCGCCGGCATCGCGTTCTTCATGCTGCTCGCCCACAGGACGGGCAATACGGCAACGGTTGCGGCGGTGGCGCGCATGGTTGTCGTAGCCGACTTTCTTTTCACAGCGACGGCCGTCGTCGCGCAGCCGCTGACGGGCGCTGCGCTCGCCTGGCAGGCAGGCTACTCGCTGTCGGAGGGCTGGATCGTGCTTTCGATCGCGCTCTATGTCTTCACCGGAATGTTCTGGCTCCCGGTCGTCTGGATGCAGATGGAGATGCGCAAGCTGGCCTCGCAAGCCGCCGCTGCAGGCGCGCCGTTGCCGCCACGCTATCATCGGCTCTTCTGGCTGTGGTTCGCCTTCGGCGTCCCCGCCTTCGCTGCCGTACTCGGAATTTTCTGGCTGATGATCGCGCGGCCAGCAATCGAGTGGTAGGTCGCAGGCAGGTCCCACTGCGATAATGCGCAGTCAAGGCACTGCGGAAAAATTCCGGCCCATGCAGCACGAATATCTGCCGGAAAGGAACTGCGCCTCGACCCGTAAGTCGCACCGGAGTCCGGTCCCGTATCATTCCCAACCGCGCGCTCACCGCCATCGGCACAGGACAAGATCCCGTCTTGAGGCGGGTTAGGCTTCGCTTACCAAAAAAGATGACGTCCGAGGGAACACGGGAAGCACAGGCAAGTTCGGTGCGCAGTGGAGGAGATTGCGCCATGAACAGTGTTATTTATCTCATCGGCCTCGTCGTCGTCGTGCTTGCGATCCTCTCCTTCCTCGGATTCCACTAGGAGACACCATGCAGGACCAGGACGATCAGGGCCGTCAGCCGGCCGATTTCGAGACAGCCAGAAGCGAGCTTTCGGAAAGACTACAACGGGAAAAGCAGACCGCGACGGAAGCGCTCCACGATGCGCGTGACGAGATCACCAGGAAAGCCGGAGATTACGCATCGGAAGCAAAGCAAGCATTGTTCAACAAGGCGGAGGGAACGCAGCGCGACGTGAGCGCCAACCTCAAGGCCTTCAGCGGCGCATTGCGCGCGGCAAGCGAGCATCTTGCCAACAATGATCAACGGACCGCTTCGAAATTCGCCCTTGACGCCGCAGGCGGGCTCGAGCGGCTTTCCTCGTCCCTGAAGGATAAACCGTTCGACGAGGTGCTTGGCGAAATTCAGTCGTTCGGCCGCGAAAACTCGGGCGCGCTGATCGCCGGTTCGGTATTGGCAGGCCTGGCGTTGGGACGGTTCATCAAGAGCTCGCCACCCTCTGCCCAAACCGGAGCACCGGGCCAGTCGGAAACAGGCCGGGCGCCCGAGACGGGTCCTCGCTCGAATGAGTTCGGATGGCAATCGGCAGAGGCAGTTGAGCCGGCCCCGCTAGGATCCGATCAGTCCGGCGATGACTGGGCCAATGCAAGCCTGGAGCGAAACCCATGACTGACAATCAGGACACTCGCAGCCTGACAACCCTTGTCAGCGATCTGGCACAGCAGGTCACAACACTGCTTCAAACCGAAAGCAGGCTGTTGCGGGCTGAAATGTCGGAAAAGGTAAGCAAGGTCGGCGCCGGCGCCGTGGAGGTAATGGGAGGCGTCATTTGCCTGCTTGCCGCCCTGATGGTGCTTTTGCAGGCGCTGGTGATTGCCTTGGCGAGCGCCGGCCTGGGAGCCGGATGGTCCTCGCTGCTCGTCGGCGTCGTGGTGGCAGCACTGGGCGTCATACTCTTGCGCTCGGGCAAGGCAAGCATGGCTCCCTCCGAGTTGACCCCCGACCGGACACAAGACCAACTTAAACGCGACGCACGCGTGATCAAGGAACAGATAAGATGACCGAGAAATCCGCAGCCGAGTTGGAACGCGATGCTGATATTGCGCGCGCCAGAGTGGCAGATACCGCAGACACGATCCGCAGCAAGATGACACCGGGCCAACTGATCGACGAATTCACCGGGATGTTCAGCGGCGAGGGATCCGCCATGCTCAGCAATCTTAAGACTCAGGTCAGGGACAATCCGTTGCCGCTTACATTGGTCGGCGCGGGCCTAGCCTGGCTGATGCTTGGCAAGGGCACGTCGGTAGACAGTTCAGCACTTGATGCCTATTCGACCGGCAGGGAGCCTGACGGCACCCGAAACTTCTCTGACCAGAGGGGCTTGGGCGGGGCCTGGCAGGACTCACGCGGCGATGAGTACGGTGCCGAGGGCGAAGGTTCCGCCGGCTCCATGCTCTCCGATGCCGCTCGTTCGGTTGCGTCCGTGGCAGGCGGTGCGACTGAGGCTGTGGCAGACGTTGCGAGCGGCGCCAAAGAAAGATTGAGAAGCACAGCCGGGCAGGTCGGCTCGGCCGCCACCGATATGACGGGGCGGGTGCGGCAGTCGGCGCAGGACCTGTTCCAGCGCGAACCTCTGGCAATGGCCGCGGTGGGCCTTGCCGTGGGCACAGCCATCGGCGTGATGCTGCCTCACACCGCCGCGGAAGACGCGCAACTCGGCCCTTACCGCGACAAGCTTCGTGACAGTGCCGAAGAAGTCTTTGAAGAAGGCGTGGAGCAAGCCAAGCAGGTTGCCGCCGAAGCATATGAGACTGTAAAGGAAGAGGCTGACCGACAGGGTTCCAGCGGCGACGCCGAGACGTTGGTCGACCGCGTCGAGAAAGTCGTGAAAAAGACGGCAAGCAAAACCGAGGAAGCCATTCGCGATCGTTTGCCGGAGACCGACGAGGCTCCCAAATCGACGTCATAGCGCTGCCACCGGTCGTTCCTGGTGATTTCGACCGCGGGTCGCCTTGCGGTGGGAACATCGAAGTCGGCCAGGAGTCCGCAACCTTCCGCAGACAAATGGGATCGCGGCGTTCAAGCCATCAGAACCGGGGCGCTCCGATCCGTTCGGATTCTTAGCTCTGAATCCGTTCGGTTCTTCGGGCTCCAAGGAAGCGTGTCTGGCCGACGCGTGGCGCGCGGTCCTTAGCAGCACTTCCGATCCCAGAAAAACAACCACCCCGTCAATTCGGCTGGGGTGGTTGTCAGGAATTCCTCTTCCCCAGCGGGGCGGCCTAACTCTTGGCGGTCTCTCCCGCCTCACGCAGCCTGGCGTATTGCAAGGTGACGGCGCGAAGGTTCTGCTTCAACCAGTCGGCCATTTTTCTTCTTCGCTGAGATTCTGCTGAAGAGAGTTGGTTGCCTGACTAAACCCTCCGGCTTCGGCGAGTACGAGCAATGAGTTGTAGGCGGCGATCTCGTAATTTTCGAATGCAAAGTTGGCGAAGCTGTTCTTGAGGATTTCGTCGCCGGCTACGGAATGTCCCATCGCCGCCATGCTGCCGACCATCGACATGGCCGTGTCTTTCAATGTGGAATGGTCCTCGCCGAGGCCATCCAGAATGGATTCCAGCCGGGCGATCTGCCCTTCGGTCTCCGTGATATGCTGCTGCAGGCGATCGGCGACCTGCGGATAGTTCTCGATCCGCTTGACCTGAGGCTTCATGATCGAAAGTGCCTGGTTCTCCATGGCGTGGGCGTTGCGCAGCCCAACAATGAAGATCGAACGGGTTTCGGAGTTGACGTCAGTGTCCATAGGATTTCCTCGCGATTTGATTTGTAGAACCAAACCTCGGCTTCGCCGATTTGTTCCTGGCGAGATTTGATGGACTCGTACCTATCCTTGCTCTTTAAGCAGCGCTGCACAAACATCGCTCACGACCTGCGGCAGGACGTCGAAAGCATAGCCGATGTGAAGCCGCTCAAGCGGCGTGTGGTAGTCTCGTCCCCACGGACCGATATTGATGGTGGGAATGTTGGCTAGCCCACCTGACTTCGGCCAGCGAATGCCGTCCCGCCCATCGGCGTGTTGCGGGCGACGACCTTGAGACCGGACTCGGCCGCCTCGCCAAAGAAGCTCATATCCGAGATGCCGGCGAAATAATCCGCACAGCCGATTGCCGAGCCATAGCGGGCGCTTGCGTCGGCCGCGACGTCCGAAGCGATCGCCCGCAGCCGCGCCGCTGCCGGCCGGTCCGAAAGGTTCGTCGGCAAGTAAGGTATCGATCCGAAGCCGGTGACGATTGCCGGTCCCGGCAAGCGGCTCAATCGCCATGCCTAGTCGGTGACCAGCCGGCATTGCTCCGGCAGTGGAAGATCGCCGGCGGCAAGCGAAGCCCCAACGGCGCCAAGCCTCGATCTTGCCTCCGCGTCGAGACGGTCCAGCACTGCCTCGTAACGATGCAGGGGGATTGTTTCGAGGAGATCGATCGCGGCGCTGCCGTGCTGGAAGTGCCGCCGCCGCTTCAACTCCGCCAGGCAGGCCGAAGCAGCATCGGCGCAAAGCCGGTCGAAGCGTTCGAGCACCTCATCCGGCGTCCGGCGATAGCTCAGCACGTTGAAGGTGGCGAACGCCGCAGCCGGCGTGGTCACGTCATAGCCGGACTTGCCGTCGCGAATGCTGAGCAGACTCGGCGGTGTACCCGGAAGCGACCGGGAGTCGTCGGTCAGCTCCGATGCCCATTCCACCCGGGCGGCTATGGCCGCGGCAATGGTCGCCGCATTCGGGCCACTCAACGGAAAGCCGCTATGCGCGGGAACGCCGACGACATGGGCCGTCGGAAGCAGCTTGCCGACCGTTCCAAGCGCGATGACGCGACCCTTGCTGCCGTCCCCGTCGTCGGCGATCGCATCGAGATTGATCGCCGCGAAGATGTCCAACTCGTGCTCGCCGGCTATCTCGGTGAGAACCTGTGCCGCTTTGCGCGCACCGGCAGAATTGTTCTCTTCGTCGGGAACCGCGATAAACAGAAAGTTTCCCGCCGCGTTGGTGCTTTCGGCGAATGCGGCGCAAACCGCCAGCCCGGCGGTCAAACCGGCCTTCATGTCGAGCAGCCCGCGGCCGGCGAGAAACTCCTCCGAGGCGAAGTCGTCCCGCGCCCGCCTCACGGCAGGCGCCTCGGCCATGGCCAAAGTTTTTCTTAGCGCTTGGGTGAGTTGTTGCGGCTGGGTGGCCAGATCCTCCAGATCGCCATAGTCGCGCGTCGTGACGGTGTCGTAGTGACCGGTCAGCACGATGGTGGCGCGGCCAGTACCGCGGACCAGCATCGCCACGCAATGGCGGCCATCTTCCGGCTCGACCTCTATGGTCCAGGTTTCCGCGTGGCGAAACGCGGCTTCGCGGCGTAACTCGTCTGCCAGCCACGGGCCGAACGAGGCTTCGCCGCCGGTCCCGGTGACGCTCTTCTCCTCGGTCAATGCAATGGCCCAGCGCATGGCGCGCCCGGACAGGCTGCTTTTCGCCTCACCGTTCATCATTGTGCCCGATACAAGATGCAGGAGAACGAGCTTAACGCCAGCAGGGCGATTTCCTCAAGAGTTGCGTTGCGCCGGCTTACATCCTCCTGGCTTCGTCAGAAGCCGGTTGTTTCACCGGGGCTTGCTTCTGGTCACAGGTGGCCGGCCGATGCTGTAAGCTTCGCGCGAACATCCGCCACCCCGGTTCCGCTTTCGGTTGATCTGTCTTTTCTTTGACGCGAGCGTCCGACGCCCAATCCGAAAGAGCATCCCTCGCATACCCTGTCGGGAACAAAGCTTGGGCTGCGTGCTTATGGGATTGGCTGCGGTATTTCCAAGGCAGCCAGATCGGAGAAAGACATGAAGAAGAAGAAGAAGACTTGGAAGAAGCCCGTCATGTGCGAAGTCGCGGCGGGAATGGAGATATCGCGCTATTTGCCTGCCGAAATCACCACAAAGAAATGACATTACGCAACCGGCGGGTACGGCATCGGCTGTGCTCGACCGGTTCGCGACATTGCTGGAATAGAGAAACGCGGAGTTTGTCACGGCGTGTGGATTAGGATCATCGGCTCCGCCGCGGGTGGCGGTTTTCCTCAGTGGAACGCCAACGACCGGCTGAACAGGGCCGCGCGGGCGGGTAATCCTGGGGTCCGCCCGCGTCTTCAGACGAGTGTTGCGGCATCTCCAGACGGGCGACGCTGGGTGCTTTTCAATGCCTCTCCCGATATCCGCCAGCAGATTGCTGAAAACCCTGAACTCCAACCGCATCCGGAGATGTCGGCACGCGCCACACCGCTGGCAGCCGTCGTCCTGACCGGCGCCGAGATCGACCAGATTTCGGGGCTCCTCAGCTTGCGTGAGCGGCAACCCTTCGCTCTTTATGCAACGGAGCAGGTTCTGGCGGTTATCGCCTCCAATTCGATCTTCGATGTCCTCGATGCTCAGATTGTTTCGCGCCGCTGCCTTCCTCCTGAAGGCTTCATCGATCTTTGCGATGCCGAGGGCGCGGAAATCGGCATCCGCATCGAGGTGTTTTCCGTTCCTGGCAAGGTGGCGCTCTTTCTTGAAGATGGCGGCCGACAGGATCCGGAGCTCCGTTCCGCCGATGGCGGCACGATCGGGGTTCGTCTGATGGAGGGGAGCCGCTCGCTGCTCTTCATTCCCGCTTGTACAGCCGTCGATGAATCGCTGCGGCAACGGATTGCCGGCGCCGACATGGTTCTCCTCGACGGCACAGTGTTCACGGACGACGAGCTGATCACGGCCGGCGTGGGCGTGAAGACCGGCGCGCGCATGGGACACATCGCCATGTCCGGACCGAACGGTGCGATCGCATGTCTGAACCACCTGCCGGTCGACCGCCGGATTTTCATCCATATCAACAACACAAATCCGGTTCTGGACGAGGAATCGCCCGAACACGCGGCGGTGCGCGCAGCTGGATGGGAGATTGCGCAAGACCGGATGGAGCTCATGCTGTGAACGATTTTTCCGACGTGGTCGGCCGCGGCCTCAATGAACAAGATTTGCGCACAGTCCTTCTGCAGGTCGGCCGCGAGCGTTATCACAACCGACACCCCTATCATCGCAGAATGGTGGAGGGAGCGATGTCGAAGACCGAGCTGCAGGCCTGGGCGCTCAACCGCTACTGCTATCAGGCGGCCATTCCGCGCAAGGACGCCACCATCCTGTCCCACGCCGAGGATCCGGCATTCAGGGCCGCATGGCGCAAGCGCATCGAGGACCATGACGGCGAGGACGGCCGGAGTGGCGGAATTGCGCGCTGGCTGCATCTCGCGACGTCGCTCGGCCTTGAGTCGGAAGAGGTGAAAAACCAAAGGCTGGCGCTGCCGGCAACACGCTTCGCGGTGCAGGCGTATGTCAATTTCTGCGCGTCCCATACGCTGCTCGAAGCAGTTGCTTCCTCCCTCACCGAACTCTTCTCGCCCGATATTATCGCAGAACGCGTGCCAGCGATGCTGGCGCGATACGACTTCGTCAGGGCCGACACGCTCGCCTATTTCGATCGGCGGCCCGATCAGGCCGCACGCGATTCCGATTTCGCGCTGGGCTACGTGCTTCGCTATGCCGACACGCCGGAACGTCAGCAGAAGGTTGTCGACGCCTTGGTCTTCAAGTGCGATGTGCTCTGGGCGATGCTCGACGCGCTCGACTACGCATATGGGCATGACGGCGTCATACCCCCTGGCTGCTTCCGGCCGGAGACCAACGGATGACAGCGGACCGCCGGAGAGGGATTGTATCGGCGCAATCTCGCCCGCGCCTCGCGCCCTATGTACGCCTGCGTTTCGATCCCGTCCGGAATGCCTGGGCGGTGCTGGCACCCGAGCGCGTTCTGTGGCCCGATGCAATCGGACTGGACATCCTCCGGCGCTGTGACGGCAAGACGTCAATCAGTGCCATCGTGAGGGAGCTTGCTTGCGAATATGACGGTCAGGGCCAGGAAATCGACGCCGACGTCGGCGCCTTCCTGCAGGAATGGGCAGACCGGCTGTTGGTGCGGCTGTGACGCAGGCGCCGTTCCCTCCGATCGCGATGCTGGCTGAGCTGACGCATCGCTGCCCTCTGCAGTGCCCTTACTGCTCCAATCCCATTGATTTGCTGAAAGCCGACCGTGAAATGGAGACGGAACGCTGGCTCGACGTGTTCGAGCAAGTGGCGGCTATGGGCGTTCTTCAAGTGCATCTTTCGGGCGGCGAGCCGACGCTGCGCCGGGACCTCGAACAATTCGTGTCAACGCTGTCGCAAACCGGTGTCTACACCAACCTCATCACGGCCGGCGTCGGCCTTGCCGGCATCCGTCTGGAAGCACTTGCCAGCGCGGGGCTAGACCATGTTCAGGTGAGCTTCCAGGGTGCCAATGCCGAAACCACCGCGCGGATCGGACGCCATTCCGGCGCCCACGCGCAAAAGCTCGCTGCCGCCAGACATGCGCGGGCCCTCGGACTGGCGCTGACGATCAATGCGCCGATCCATCGGCACAACATCGCGGAAATTCCCGATTACATCGACCTGGCGCTCTCGCTCGGCGCCGAGCGGCTGGAGATTGCCAACGTGCAATATGCCGGCTGGGCGTTGCTCAATCGTCGCTATCTGCTGCCCGACGGCGCCTCGATAGAGCATCAGGTCGCGACCGTGGAGGCCGCACGGGCACGTCTTGTCGGCGTGCTGGAGATCGATTTCGTGGTGGCGGATCATTTTGCGACCTATCCCAAGCCCTGCATGGGCGGCTGGGGGCGCGATGCTTTCGTCATCGCACCGGACGGCTTGGTGCTGCCCTGTCATGCTGCGATGACCATTCCATCGCTGCGATTCGAGCGCTTCGGCTCTCGGCCGCTGGCCGACATTTGGCGGGACTCGCCGGCATTCAACGCCTTCCGTGGGACGGACTGGATGCTGGAACCCTGCCGCAGCTGCGAGCGCCGTGATGTCGACTGGGGCGGCTGCCGTTGCCAGGCGCTGGCGCTGGCCGGCGATGCTGCGGCGGCCGATCCCGTATGCGTCAGGTCGCCCCTCCATGCCCGGATGGCGATGCTGCTCGAGGAGACGCTTCCGCCGTCCGATGCGAGGACCGGCGGAGACCTCATCCCGCCCTTTGCCTTTCGCCGTATCGGCCGCACATGATCTCGATCAAGAGTCCGGGGCTACCCTCGTTCTCACTCGGCGGCTGGAAGGAACAGTCAAGGTGAGGCCGATCCAGATCTGACCAGCCGTCACCACAAGGCCGTGAATATCCAGAGTGGAACCTTTTCAATGGCGGGGAATTAATCCAACTCCGCCTCGGTCAGTCACTGCGGGAGAGGGAGCTGCAGCGGAATGAGGCTGGCGCTTGCTGTTCTTGCCCTGTTGCTTTTCGTCGCTGCTCCCGGTCTTGCCGAGCCTCAGACGGTGGTAATCGGCTATCTCGGCCAGTCGCGCAAGCCGCCCTTACAGTTGGGTCCGCTGGACCAGTTCGCGACAGATGACGGGCTGCAAGGCGCACGTCTTGGCATCGCCGACGACAATACGACTGGGCGCTTTCTCGGCCAGCATTTCCGGCTGGAGGAGCGAGTGCTGAAGCCCGCCGAGACGGCATCGGACGCGATAGGCCAGTTCGCTGGCGCCGGCCTTGCGTTTGTCGTCGCCGATCTTGACGCTGTGCCGCTCACGCAGGCGCTTGCGGCGCCTGGCGCCGAGAAGATGCTGCTGTTCAACAGCCGCGCTACCGACGATGCGCTGCGCCAGCAGGACTGCAGGAAGAACCTGCTACACACCATTCCAAGCCGCGCCATGCTCGCCGACGGCCTGGCGCAGTACCTGGTGTGGAAGCGCTGGCAGCGCTGGTTCCTGCTTGTCGGCACGCATTCTGCCGACCAGGCGATGGCCGCCGCTTTTCGCCGCGCGGCGCAACGTTTCGGGGCCGAAATCACCGTCGACCAGCCATGGACGTTCCGTCCGGCGAACGGACGCGCTGATACCGGCCATGTCACGCTGCAGTCAGAAATACCGGCCGCCACGCAGGTCGCCGATTACGATGTATTGGTCGTCGCCGACGAGGCTGACGAATTCGGCGCCTATCTCGATGACCGCACGGCACTGCCGCGACCGGTCGCCGGCACGCAAGGGCTGGTTGCGGCCGGTTGGAGCGCCGTCACCGAGGAATGGGGAGCGACGCAGTTGCAGGACCGCTTCCGGAAGCAGGCGGGGCGATGGATGACGCCGAGCGACTATGCCGCCTGGCTCGCCGTGCGCAGCGTCGGCGAGGCCGCGACGCGGCTGCGCAGCGTCGATCCGTCAGCCATCGCCGGCTACATGCGCGGCGACGATTTTCTTCTCCCCGGTTTCAAAGGCCAAGGGCTCAGTTTTCGTCCATGGGACGGGCAACTGCGGCAGCCGATCCTGATTGCTGGGCCTCGCCTGCTGGTCTCCGCCTCGCCGCAGCCCGGCTTCCTGCATCAGCGGACGCCGCTCGACACGCTTGGCATCGATCTCGAGGAGAGCGCATGCCGCTTTTGACCGCAATCCTCCTGGTGGTGTCCGTGCTTATCTCGGTCGGTCCTGTTGCTGCCGAAACCGTCTACGTGTCGAACGAACAGGACAATGCGGTTGCCGTCGTCGACGGGGCAAGTATGAGCCTCTCGGCAACGATCGACGTCGGACGGCGGCCGCGCGGACTGGCGCTTTCCATTGACAAGAAGACCCTCTTTGTCGCTGTCGGCGACGACAATCGCATCGATGTCGTCGACCTTGCCAAGAGACGAGTGGTCGGCCAACTGCCTTCGGGAGCCGATCCGGAATTCTTCGTCGTGCATCCCGACGGCAAGCGGCTGTTTGTGGCCAATGAGAACGACAATCTGGTCTCGGTAGTGGAAATCGCCTCGGCCAAGGTCATCGGCAACGTCGATGTCGGTGTCGAGCCCGAGGGAATGGCGGTCAGCGCGGACGGCCGTTACGTCGCCTGCACCTCGGAGACGACGAGCATGCTGCATCTCATCGACGCCGGCACGCTCGATCTCGTGGATAATTTGCTGGTCGACACGCGACCGCGCGCCGCGGCGTTCTCCCCGGACGCAAAGCGGCTTTGGGTCTCTTCCGAGATCCGCGGCACGGTGACGGTCTTCGACACCTTAACACGGGCTGAAACCGGCAAGGTCCAGTTTGAGGTGCCGGGTATTCGCCGCGAAGGCGTCCAGGCCGTCGGCATCGAGATGTCGCGTGACGGCGGCACTGCGTATGTCGCGCTGGGTCCCGCAAACCGGATCGCCGAGATTGACACGGCCACGCTGGCGGTGCGCCGCCTTTATCTTGTCGGCCAGCGGCCATGGCACGTCGCGCTGGCAGACGATCAGAGACGCCTATTCAGCGCCAACGGCAATTCCGGCGATATCTCGGTCATCGACCTTGAGAATGAAGAGGTGGTCAAATCGCTGCCGGTCGGGCGCGGTCCGTGGGGCGTCGTGGTTGGGCCATGAAAGCGCTGTCGCTCGACAATCTGGGGCACAGTTTCAAGGACCGGCGGGTGCTCGACGCTATCTCCTTCTCGGTCGAGCAGGGCAGGATGTGCATCCTGCTTGGTCGCAACGGCGCCGGCAAGACCACCTTGTTCTCGCTGATTACCGGTCTCTATCACGCTCGTTCTGGCTCGGTGCAAGTGTTCGGACACGCCATGCGCACCGACCCTGCGACCGCGCTCGCCCAGATGGGCGTCGTCTTCCAGCAGCAGACGCTCGATCTCGATCTCACGGCGGGCGAGAACCTACGCTATCACGCCGCCCTGCATGGTCTTGCCGCCGACGTTACCAAGGTCCGAACACGCGAGGAACTCGGCCGCCTCGAAGTCCTCGACAGGCTCGGCGATCCCATCCGCTCATTGTCGGGCGGCCAGCGGCGGCGTGTCGAGATCGCCCGTGCGCTCATGCACCAGCCGCGCCTTCTCCTGCTCGACGAGCCGACCACCGGACTGGACGTGCCCGGGCGCCGGGCACTGGCGCAGCATGTTCGCGGCTTATGCCGCGAACGCGGCATTGCGGTATTGTGGGCGACGCATTTCCTTGAGGAGGTGACTGCCGAAGATGATGTTGTCGTGCTTCACGGCGGCCGGGTGCGATGGGCAGGCCGCGCCGATCGCATTACCGCCGAACTCGGCGTCGGCAGCATGGCAGACGCGTTCGCTCGCTTGACGGAGTCGGCATGATAACCCGTCATGCGCTGCGGGCGCTCATCGGCATCTTGCAGCGAGAACTGCTTCGCACGCTGCGCCAGCGCGGCCGCCTGATCTCGGCGATTGCCCGGCCATTGGTATGGCTGGCCATCTTCGCCGCCGGCTTCCGCTCCGTGCTCGGCCTGTCGATCACGCCGCCTTACCAGACTTATGTGCTGTATGAAGTCTATGTGGTGCCCGGGCTGGCCGCGATGATGCTGCTGTTCCACGCCATGGCCAGTTCGCTGGCAATGGTCTATGACCGCGAAATGGGCAGCATGCGTCTGTTGCTGACCGCGCCGCTGCCGCGCTGGTATCTGCTCGGCGCTCGCCTGCTCGCCAGTGTGGTCGTCGGCCTGCCGCTCGTGTACCTGTTCTTGCTGATCGCGCGCTACTGGGACGTGCGGCCACCGATGCTCGGCTATCTCGCGGTTCTGCCGGCGCTGGTGCTGTCCGGGCTGATGCTTGGCGCCTTCGGCCTGCTCGTCTCGTCAGTATCGGCCCAGATGGAGAATTTCGCCGGGGTGATGAACTTCGTCATCTTTCCGATGTTCTTCGCCTCGACCGCGCTCTATCCACTGTGGCGACTTGCCGAGGCTGGTCCGGTGCTTGCGACGGTCGCAGCGCTGAATCCGTTCAGCCATGCAGTCGAGCTGATCCGCTTCGCGCTCTATCTGCGCTTCGAGCCGGTCTCATGCCAAGTAGTTCTGGCCTGCCTCGTCGTGTTCTTCCTCGCCGCGGCGGCCGCTTATGATCCCGGTCGTGGCCTGTGGTCGCGACGCGGCGAGCAATGACTTTCATTTGAGCGAATAGAGGTAGGCAGCCACGTCCCGCGCCTCCTGCTCGGAAATTCTGGTCGAAGGCATTGCCGTATGCGGGCTGATCTCCCTTGCCGCACGGATCCAGCGGATCAAGTTTTCCGGCTTGTTGTACAAGACGCCGCCGACGTAAACCCGGTTGGCCAAGCTGGCGTCGAGGCGCGGGCCGACCAGCCCTTGCGCTCCGGGAACGCCGGTGATGGTGTGGCAACCGGCGCAGCCATTGGCCATCATGATCGGTATGGCGCGGGCGCCGACACCGCCGGTCGCATTGTCGGCCTTCTGCTCGACCCGACGGCTTTGCTCGAAGTACAACGCAATCCCGGCCAGGGCTGCAACGAGCACGACAATTACCGCAGCGCCGATTATGGCTTTAGACAGCGTGAAGCGCATGCGGCGCCTCCTTTCGGCTGCTCGAGCGGATCCACAGGCCGGCCAGCAGCAACGCCGCGCCGCCATAGATCAGGCCGGCCGGAACCCACATCACCAAACCGGCGAGTTGCTGGTCCTCGAGCGGACTAAGGCTCCACAATTCTGCGCCGGCGGCGTTTTCCGGGTACCACAGCCTTGGCGAGACCAGCAGCAGCACTCCGAGCAGGCCGGTGTGCAGCGAGGTGAAGAAAAGGTGCATGACCGCGCTGCCATAGGCTTGTTCGCGGCCGGGGCGCGGCAGCAGCACCCACCAGAACAGCAGGCCGCTACCGAGGAAGCTGGCATGTTGCGCATAGTGCAGGGCACCCTGTCCAAGCGCAGCCTCGAACAGGGCCGGAACGTGCCACGCCCATATCGCGACGCCGTGCAGGACGGTGGCGGCTGCAGGGCGGCTGACGGCGACCCAAACCGCTCGCAGCATCTTGGCGTGCCCGGCTGTGCCCAGCGCCTGCCGCAGCTTGATCGGCAATGCCCACATCATCGCCGCGGCCGGACAGGAGGCGACCAGCAAGGGCGCCGCCACCGCCATCAGCAGCTCATGTTCGATCATATGGGCGGTGAAAACGCGCTCACCCAATGCATGGAGCGGATTGACCAGCGCTGCTGCCAGAATGACCCAGCCGGCCGCGAACAGCAGGGCTTGCCACAGCCGCAACGGGCGGCTGCGAGCACTCCGCCGCCACAACCGAGCGGCTCCAGCGGTGTAAAGCAGTGCGATCGCTGCCAACGGCAGCGTAATTGGCAGCGCCAGCGTCCAACCGGCCTGAGGGGCGCCGGCACCGTAGCAGATGGAGGTCGAGAAGAGCGCCTCGAAGCTCATCGTATGCAGCCGTCAAGAATGAGCGAGGCAGCGCCCTGCATGACGATTACCAGCGTAAACAGCACCGCGCTTAGAATACTGACATTGGCGACGAAATCTTCGGTGCCGCGCGTACGCTCCGGTTTGAAGGCGGCGCCGCCTTGCTGTCGCGCCCGCCACGAAAGCGCGCCGCCGAGCAAGGCCAGCACCGCCAACACCAACGCAATGACGGGGATGATCGCAATCCTGTGAGCGCACTGCCACTCGACAACCGCGTAGTTCAGTTGCGTCGATACCGCCCAGGCCAATGGCCCCGACAACAGCCCACCCCAGGAAGTTCCGTACCGAACCGCACGCATCTCAACCCAGCCTCGGCGTCCAGTAAATAAACAGATAGATCGGGATCCAGGTCGCGACCACGAAATCCCAGTAGAAGACGTTGTCGCCCACATCCCCGAAACGCCGGCCGCTATAGCCATGGCGCGTGAACATCAGAACCGTCAGCACCAGCGTGTCGCCGACATCGGTGATCAGATGTGTGGTGTGGAGGCCGAGCAGCACCCACAGCATCGAGCCATACGCATTGGTATCCCAATAAATGTTGAGGGCCGGAAATTCGAACCAGCGCACGACAAGCGGTGCGATGCCGAGCAGCGCCATCACCAGCAGGCCGATGCGCACCGGCACCATGGCACAGGCTTCGGCGTAGCGGTTCAGTATGTGGTTGGGCACCACGCTGGCGAGCAGCAACAGCATGACGATGGTGCCCGGCCAATGGTTGGGCGGCGGCACGCCGAGCGGCCATTCGGGGGACAGGTAGGCAAGGTAGAGATAGGCGCCTGCGGCGAGCGCGAAACCAGTGCCCTCAAGCGCCATGAAGGCGAGGGTGCCCCACCAGGTCGGGCTGCGCGGTCCGAGCCCGAAGGTCGGGAGTTCGGAAAGATCCGCGGCCGGGCGCTGTTTCATTCCTCGTCCTCCGGATCGCCTTTCGGCCAGAACCAGCCGATCAAGGTGATGGCGATCGGCCCGGCTCCCCAGACCACCGCCCACGGGCTGAAGATCGAATAGAGAAAGGTGGCGCCGACGGCGAGGGCGGCGAATAACGGCCAGATCGATGGCGTCGCCGACTTCTCGCGCACATCGGGATGCGCCTCTGCCACGGTCGAAATAACAAGTTCGCGCACGTCGACACGAAGCCCAGTCGCCACCGGCAGCGTATCGCGTTCGGCCCACAGCGGCTCGGCATGTGTAACCACCGGAATATGGGCGAAATTGTAGTTAGGCGGCGGAGACATTGTCGCCCATTCCAGAGTGCCCGCATTCCAGGGATTGTCCCCGGCCGGCGCACCCCTCAAGGCGCTGTGAACCAGGTTTATGGTAAACAGCACGAAGCTCAGGAACAGGACGACCGCGCCGGCTGTGATGAACAGGTTGATGTTGCCCCAGCCGAGCTCCGCCGGATAGGTGTAGACCCGGCGCGGCATGCCCCACAGCCCGACAATGTGCATCGGAAAGAACGCCGCATTGAAGCCTATGAAGGCAAGCCAGAAGTGCCAGCGTCCGAGACGCTCGTTCATTATCCGGCCGGTGATCTTGGGGAACCAGAAATAGGTCGCGCCGAGCAGCGGGAACACCGACCCGCCGATCAGCACGTAATGGAAATGCGCGACCACGAAATAGGTGTCGTGCACTTGCAGGTCCAATGGGACCGAGGCCAGCATCACGCCGGTCAGGCCGCCCGCGACGAAGGTGAAGAAGAAGCCGAACACGAACAGCAGCGGCGTCCTGACTATCGGCTTTCCGTCCCACAATGTCGCCAGCCAGCAGAAGATCTGCAGCCCGTTCGGGATGGCGATCAGCATGCTCGACGCGGTGAAGAAGCTCGCGCCGAGCTTCGGCAGGCCGGTTGCGAACATGTGGTGGACCCACAGGCCGAACGACAGAAAGCCGACCGAAATCAGCGACAGAACCATGCCCAGATAGCCGAATACCGGACGCCGGGCGAAAGCGGCGATGACCGAGGACACCATGCCGGTGGCCGGCAGGAAAATGATGTAGACTTCGGGGTGGCCGAAGAACCAGAACAGGTGCTGGAAGAGCAGTACGTCGCCACCCTCGGCGGGATTGAAGATATGGGTGCCGACCAGCCGGTCGAGGATCAGGAACGTCGACGTGATCATGACCGCCGGCATGGCGAACACGATCACGAAGGAGGTGACCAGCATCGCCCAGACGTAGAGCGGAATCTTGTCCAGCGACATGCCCGGCGCGCGTTGCTTCAGCACGGTGACGATGGTGGCAACCGCGACCGCCAACGATGACACTTCGGTATAGGTGATCATCTGCGCCCACACGTCGGAACGCTTGCCTGGCCCGAATTCAGGGCCGGACAGCGGCACATAGGAGAACCAGCCGACGTCGGGCGCCATGTCGAGTGCAAACGACACCCAGGCGAAGAGGCCACCGGAGAGATAAATCCAGAAGCTGAATGCATTGAGGCGCGGAAAGGCGATGTTGCGGGTGCCGACCATCAGCGGCACGAGGTAGATGCCAGTCGCCTGAACGATCGGCACTGCAAACAAGAACATCATGGTTACGCCATGCATGGTGAACAGCTGGTTGTAGCGGTCGGGCCCGATCAGCCCGCGCTCCGGCCCCGACAGTTGGATGCGCATGGCAACGGCGCTGAGGCCACCGAGGCACAGGAAGAAGAAGGCGGTGATCAGGTAGCGCCGCGCGACAATTTTGTGGTCGACGCTCGAGAGCGCACCGATGATGCCCGGTGCCGTCTGCCATGTCCGCGCCAGCCAGCGGTCAAGGCTGGCGTCGTCGAGGCCGGTATCGCGAGGACCGTCGTGCTCGGGAGCTAGGTCACCCTTTTGTGCTGCGGCGCGTTGCTGGGCGAGGTCACGCTCATGGGCTAGGTCGGCGCTGCTCATTTCAGGCCCTCGAGATAGGCTACGATCGCATTCAGCTCGTCCCCGTTTAGTCCCACCACGGGCATGTGGGCACCTGGCTTGATCCCTTGCGGATCGGCTATCCAGGCTGCGAGATTGCCGCGGCTCATCGCCAGCGTTCCGGCAGCGAGCGTCTGCCGGCTTGCGATATGTGTAAGGTCGGGAGCGACCGTACCGCCGGCGATGGTGCCGCCGATCTTGTGGCACATCACGCAAGGCCGTTTGAGGAATAGGTCATGGCCGGCTTTTGCCTCGCCAGAGGCAGGAGCGACCGCCGGCCGCAGCTGATCGTTCAGCCACGCGTCGAAGACGGGCCGGGGTTCGGCGACGATGAAGGTGCTCATATTGGCATGCTGCGCGCCGCAGAACTCCGCGCACTGGCCGCGATAGACGCCGGGCTTGTCCGCCTTCAGATCGAGAACGTTCTCGTGGCCTGGAATGAGGTCCAGCTTGCCCGAGAGGTTCGGCACCCAGAAGGAATGGATGACGTCGGTCGAGGTCACGACAAGCCGCACCGGCTCCCCCGCCGGGATGTGGATTTCATTGGCGGTCGTCAGGATGCGGTTCGGCTGATCGTTTTCGTAGCGCACCTCCCACCACCATTGATGCCCGGTCACCCGGATCGTCAGCGCCGCATCCGAGCCGATGGCGGCGAGCGTCCGGTTAGCGAAGTAGCTCAGCAGCGTCAGGCCGACCAGGATCAGGGCGGTAGCGGCGAGTGCGGCGACGACAATTCGCATCTTGCTGCGCTCGGCGGCAGCGTCGAGGACAAGCAGATCGCCGAGCGGCGCCGGGCGCCGGGCCAATGGCGTAATCAGCACGGCCATCACCAGAAGCCAGACCGCCGTGCACAGCGCGGTGAAGAACCAGATCAGCCATGCAAGCTCGCCCGCGGCCGGGCCTTTCGGGTCGAGCGCGGATTGCCAGCCGCTGCATCCTGCAAGGAGCAGCATGCAGGCTGTGCTGCAGCACACCCTGCAAAGAAGGCGGTTCACGGCGACTTCCCCAGCGTCGCGGCGTCCGGCAGGCGATTTTCGGATGGATGGGGCATCATGTCGTCGTCGCGGCTCGGCGCAGCGGACTTTGGCGCGTTGCCGCTCAGCGCGCGGACGAAGGCGGCAAGCTCCCAGATCTGGTCGTCAGGGATCTTGTCGCGGAAGCTCGGCATGCCGTTCGGCCGGCCGTCCCTGATCGTGGCGTGGATGCTTTCGATCGAGCTGCCATAGAGCCACTTCTGGTCCATGAGGGCCGGGCCCATGCCGCCGCCGCCATTGGCATGGCAGCCGGAACAGTTGAACCAGTTGAACAGACGCTTGCCCTCGCTGAGGTGGAAGGCGTTGGCCTCGAACACGCCGGCCTTGTTGTCGGACGAGGCCGGCCGTTGGCCGCCCGGCTCGAGGGCCGTCACGGCCGCCGGTTGGTCGCCCGAGCCGAGCACCGACTGTGGACGCGTGTCGCGTTCCTCGCGCTGGCAAGCGGCAAGGACGAGCATCGCCGACAGCAAGCATGGAAGGCCGCGGTTCATCGCACTGCCGCCCCGGCGCCGTCGAGGCGAGGCACGCCATATTCCGCCAGGATCGTATCGATCTCGGCGCGGTGTTTGGCAATAGCTGCGTCTACCTCACCGCGCAGTGCATCGTCGTCGCGGCGCACGGCCATCGAGATGTCGTAGATCATCGGCAGCAGCGGACCGTCGATACGCGGCGCAACCGACGTAATTCGTAACGGAGCTTTTTGCCTGGCGGCGAAGTAGCCGGCCAACGGTCCCCAGACGACGGCAACATCGATGTCGCCATTCGCCACCGCCTCGATGATGCGCGCTGGCGGGTTCGGCGCGGAATAGTCGCCATAGACCGGGAAGCCGATGAGATGGCCGACGATGCCGCGGCGCCCGAGCGCCTGGACGGGTGGCGAGTTGGCGCCGTCGTCGCCGATCAGCTGGACGCCGATGTGCAGATCGCGCAGGCGAGGATCGTTGAAGGACGTGATTTCCGGCGCATCCTTTCGTGTCACGAAGACGTAGGAAGACCGGTAGTAGGGCGCGGTGGTGCGCAGCATTTCGAGATTGGCGGGTGTGCCGGGCACCAGATCGCACAGGCCGGCTTTCAGCGTGTTGCGCACAAAGCCGCGCCGCTGTGCCCACCATGTGTAGGAAACAGTCGCACCAAGCTCCTCGGCGACGAGTTCGGCAATCTTGTTTTCAAAGCCCTCCCTGGCGGCATTGGAGAACGGCATGTTGTTGGGATCGGCGCAGATTCTCAATTCGCGCGCATCGGCAAGGGGGGCAACAAGCGAGAGCGCCAGTGCACCGACCGCGGCGGCAAGCCGCCGCGGTCGCGTTCTCCGTGGCCGCGCAACTCGGCCGATCGTCTCAAGGCAGCCGAAATACATACAGCGTACCTCCCGGCGTGGTTACATCCTTCAGATCCTTCATGACGTTAACGAAGCCCAGCGCGGCGGTGGCGTCGCGCGGGTCGAGATCGCCGGATACGATCGCCCCAGCCCAGCCACCAACGCCCGAAAGGACCGCGACATATTGGTGCCCGTCTGGGCCGCGATAGGTGATCGGCTGGCCGATGATGCCGGACGACGTCTTGAACTGCCAAAGCAGCGCGCCGGTCCTGGCGCTGACCGCCTTGAACCAGCCTTCCATCGTGCCATAGAACACGACATTGCCGGCGGTGGCGACGGCGCCGCTCCACACCGGAAAGTTCTCCTTCAGGCTCCACGCCGGCTTGGCGGCGGCGACATCCCAGGCGGTGAAAGCGCCGCGATTGCCGCCCGGCCCCGGAATCATGCGCACGTTCATGCCGACATAGGGCGTCCCGGCGATGTAATTCACCTCGACGCCTTCTTCGTCCATGCACATGTTATTGTGCGGAATGTAGAGCAGGCCGGTCTTTGGCGAGAACGCCGAAGGCTGCCAGTCCTTTAGCCCGGATGCGGTGGGGCAGATGTCGCGCACGACCTTACCGGTGCCGGTTTTTTTGTCGGGATTTACAATCAGCCGGCCGGTCTTGAGGTCGACGCCCTTGCTGGAATTGACAGGCCCGAACGGCACCGCCGACAATACCTCCCCCGTCGTGCGGTCCAGCAAATAGACATAGCCGTTGCGTTCCGGTCGGACCAGGACCTTGCGGAGCTTGCCCTGCCAAGTCATGTCGAGCAGCACCTGCTCGTTGATGCCGTCGTAATCGTGGAGGTCGTGCGGGGTCCATTGATAGAACCATTTGGCTGCGCCGGTGTCGGGATCGCGGGCAAAGATGCCGGCGGTCCATTTGTTGTCGCCGGGCCTCAGATCCGGATTCCACGGGCCGGGATTTCCGGTGCCGTGGAAGATAAGGTTCAGATCCGGATCATAGGAGATCCAGCCCCACACATTGCCGCCGCCGATCTTCCACGCATCGGGCGGCCATGACGTCACGCCGAGATCCTTGCCCTTGTCCATGTCGTAATGCGGCTTGAAATCGGGGCCGATCAGCACCTCGGCGTCCGGGCCGGTGTTGTAGGCCGTCCAGACGACGTGCCCGTCGCCGGCGTCGAGCGCCTTGATCCAGCCGCGCACGCCCATTTCGCCGCCGGAATTGCCGACCAGCACCTTGCCCTTGACCACCAGCGGCGCCATGGTGATGGTCTCGCCGATATTGATGTTGCCGATATGGGTGTTCCAGACCGGTTTGCCGGTGGCTGCATCAACGGCGATGGTATGGCCGTCGAGCGTGTTGAAATAGATGCGCCCGTCGAAGAAGACCGCACCGCGGTTGACCACGTCGCAACAGGCAACGCCCTGCGCCGCAGGCTCGGGATTGGGCTCGAATTTCCACTTCATCGGCGCGCCGGGCTTGGTAAGGTCAAGCGCGTAGAGGATGTTGGGAAACGGCGTCACGATGTACATCGTGTTGCCGACGACCAGGGGCGCAGCCTCCTGGCCCTTGTTGACGCCAGTGGAGAATGTGAAGGCCACCTGCAGGTTCTTGACGTTGTCCTCGGTGATTTCCGCAAGTTCGCTGTAGCGGGTCGAGGCGTAGTTCTTTGCCGGCATCGCCCACTGGCCGTCGTCGGGCGGAGCAGCCGCGGACGGCGGATTTATCGCAAAGCTTGACGTTGACTGAGCAACCGCCGTGGTAACTAGCGCGAAGCCTGCCAGCAGCGTCCATCCCAGCATCGCAGCCATTGGCCTTTCTCCCCTTTTGGCTGACACACTGGTTTTCGCTGCCACCTGTCGCACTTGCCTCATTAGCGTATCGACCCGCCGACACCGGCGCCAAGCTCTGCGGCTACGTCCGCCTCGGTTCCGGCACACAATGGATGGCCCCAGCCGGAAGCGCTCTTGCCGCCGGGATCGAGGTCGAAAATGATAGCGTCCTTGCGGTTTGGGTTGACGCCGGCCGGTACCTTGTCCAGCCCGAGTGCGGCCCGCACCCGCCAGGCGACATTGTGGTCGGCACAAGAGGAATCGCCGCTTATCCCGAGGGCCCCGACGATCCCCTTGCCGTCGTAGAGAGCCAGGCCACCGCCAAACACGACGACACCGCCGATGGGCTTTCCCAGCAATGGATCGCTGGAGCTTCCATACGTAGAAGGATCGCCCGCATAGGCTGCCGCCTGATTGACCGGATTGGTGGCCAGGAGGCCGAATAGAGGACCGCCGGGCTGCACCGGCGCGTAGAGGTTCGCGGTGGACAAAGCCATCTGCGCGAGGCTGAGCCCGTTGGCCGTATTGGCTTTTTCGGCGGCGATCAGTCGGCTGCCGGGCCACTGGGCGTCGGCGGTAGGCCCGCTGAAGGCGACGGCGCAGACAGTTCCGTCGCGAGCCACGATTGCCGCCCATTCATTGGTATCGAAGCCGCCATTGCCGGGGCCGCCGCTGGCTTTGACGTTGGCCTTGAGGGCGGCCAGCAATTTGTCATGGTCGGCCGGGCAAGGTGCTTGAGCCCAAGCCTTTTGCTGGACGGCGCCGATTGTAAGCAGGAACAGACATAATGCTACTGAGACAATCCGATGGCGATCCATTAGCTGCGCCGTCTTTGTTGAACACTCCCAACGCGCGAGAGGCGCAGAAGTGCCAAATGGAATGAAATAAATGTCGGATTCCGTCGGCCAAACTCGGCGGCCGGCGCTCGGGATAGTTGATCCTGGCGTTCTCATTCAACCGCAAATTGGACTTATTCCCGCGGTGGTCCGGGCTCGGCCGGAACGGAGGGCGCTGTTCGCAGTTGTGTCGGATGCTGTCTGCAGTCGAGCAACTGGCTCAATCGGTGAAAGAGCGACGAGCGATCTTGTTCGTTGGAGCCGGAGTGTCGATGAGCGTCGGCTTGCCGTCCTGGCAAAAGCTCATCGAGCACATGCAAAACGAGCTCGGCCTCGACGAGGACATGATCGGCGCACCGGAGGCCAACTATCAGGCCCTTGCCGAATATTACCGGCTGAAGCAGGGGAGCCTCGGCCCTTTGCGCAGCTGGATGGATCGCGAATGGAGCGTATCGCGGGAAAAAGTGCGGGGCTCGGCGATCCACAAGCTTATCGTGTCGCTCGATTTTCCGATCATCTACACCACCAATTATGATCGCAACCTCGAGGTTGCCTTCGAGATCCATGGCCGGCCCTTTGTGAAAGTGGCCAATGCAAAGGACTTGCCCAAGACAACAGGCGAGGTCACCCAGATCATCAAATTCCACGGCGATTTCGACGACGACAAATCCCTAGTCCTGGCGGAGACCGACTATTTCGACCGGCTTTCGTTCGATTCGGCGCTCGACGTGAAGTTTCGCGCCGACGCGCTCGGGCGTACCATCCTGTTCATCGGCTACAGCATGTCCGATATGAACATCCGTCTGCTGCTGCACAGGCTTTGGCAGACCTGGCGCCGGTCCGGTTATGAGAAGAATCGGCCAAAATCCTTCATCTTCATGCCGCAGCCAAGCATCGTCCAGGAGGCCGTCCTCGGACGCTGGGGCATCGATATGCTGACCGAGGATGCCGACGATCCGGAGGACGCGCTGCTCGCATTCCTGAACGAACTCAAGGACAAGGTCGGCCGGCCCGACGGCGCCTGAAAACCAGCGGAAGCGACGAAGCCGTGGGGAACCGGCTGGCCCGATGTGAGTTGGGAAGGCTAAGTTATACCGGATCCAGCGTGTATGAGTGGACGCAAACACAAGCGAAGAGTGCAAGCCAAAGATTGCCTCTCGACCGAGCAGGTCTATCAGATCAATTTCTTTGCCCGCAGGTGCGGCCTGACCAGGGACGAAGCGCTCAAGATGATGCGAGATGCCGGCCGGTTGAAGGGTGGCGGGAAGCCGTCTTACGAAACCGGGTCGAAGTAGCGGCATGGATCTCGCGTCATGGGCGGCTTTTGGCGGGACGGTCATCCTGATGCAGATGCCGCCAGGGCCTGACAGTCTGCTGGTGATGGCGCGTGGCGTCGGACAGGGCCGGGACGTTGCCCTGTTCACCGTTCTGGGCATGACCCTCGGCGCCGGAATGGTCCAGTTGCCGCTCCTTGCCCTCGGCATATCGTCACTGCTCCAGGCATCGCCCCTTGCCTTTGCGATGCTTCGCTGGGCGGGCGCAGCCTATCTGGTTTGGCTTGGATCGCGTATGGTATTATTACGGTCGGATAGCGTCGCCGTCGACGAGCCGCGCAATGTCGGACCGCTTGCGGCCGCGCGTGAAGGAATGATCGCCAATCTGATAAATCCCTGGCCGATAACCTTGATGGTGGCATTCCTTCCGCAGTTCGTCGATCCTGCTCGCGGATCGGTCACGCTGCAATTGCTGCTGCTCGGTGGCACACAGAAAATGACCGGTGTGCTGGTGCTAGGCACATATGCGCTCGCGTCCGGCACCTTCGGGGCCTGGATTATGAAACGACCGAAGGTAAGGCTCTGGCAGCGCCGCGTGGCAGGCTGCCTCGTTGTCGGCCTCGGTGTCCGCATGGCACTCGGTGGTGGCGCACACCGCTGAGGATCGAGCGATGCACCGGCGGCCGCCCTTATGGAACATCCATCGACAATTTTCGTTGACATGCTCCACAAGGCGAGAGGTCGAACATGTCGAAGTTCCAAGCCGCCACCCCAGAGCGTTTGCAGCAGCTCAGGCTTGAGGCAACGGCGCACTTTGCGCCCCTCATACTGCGCGAGGCGCTGGTGCGTCTCTGCCGGGCCTGCGGAAGCGATAGCCTCGAACGTTTCGAGAAGACCATGGTCGACCAAATCGAAGCATCGCGTGACGAGAAAGCCGATTTCGACACGATGAAGGAATTTGCCATCGAACAGCTCTATGGCTGGATTCGAGACGTCAAGTCGTCACCGGATATGACACAGCCGCTGGAGAACGTAGATACTCGAAGGACTCCCGGCCGCTCTGAAGAGCCGCAGACGCTGGAAGACCAGTTGCAGGCTGGTCTGGAGGATTCTTTCCCGGCGAGCGACCCGCCGTCGGTCGTCTCCACCGCGATCCCCGGCGGATCGAAGAAGCTCGTCGGAACCGACGAGGTCCTCAGGCAGCAGCGCGAGAAAAAGGCCGAGAACGCCAGCCATTCGTGATAAGCTGGCGCTGGACGGAACTGCCGGGAGGCAGCCTGCCGGCTCACTCGATGTCGGACATGAAGGCTGTCGGGGCATGCGCATCATGCGGCTCGCCCTCGACAAGAATGTTCGCCTCCCAAGCGGCGTCGACAAATGCTTGGCGGGCTTTGGCGGCCGTGATTTCACCGGTCCGGGCGCGATTCAATAAATCTGCCGCCATCAGCGACAGCGGCGCGTTGCGCGCCGGCCATTTCTCGCTTTTCAGGCAATATAATGCTTCGAAAACGGAACTGACCAATCGCGATCGCCCAGGCTTGCCGAAATAGATGCAAACAGGAGTATCGAACTCTATTCTCAGCACCGTATTCCTCCCGGTTCAAGCAAGCTGGCCGCTTCAAGTAAGCTGGGTTTCTCCAGGGTCTGGAGGGCCGTCCGATGGGCGTTTTAGCCAAACGTCGTGAGCCTTCGCAGGTGTTGTAATGCGTGCTGGTGTTTCGGTCGTCATATCGTGCGCCAGAATGCCCGCCTTGCGGGCGAATGCTTCGAACGCCGCGCGCACCGTCTGGGTATCGACCTCGTCAGCCAGCCCGGCGCGACAGGCGTCGAACGCCGCCTTGTGCGCCGGGCCGCGGCTCGGCCATTCGTTCAAGACGTCATAGGCCTGCCAGACATTTTCGACATGGCGAGGGAAACCAAGGCCGACGAGAATTGGAACGGGGCGGCCAAACGATTTTTTTGTCATCTGTGTCTCCGCGAAAGAGCCTGTCGCATCAACGCTCGGGACGGACAGAGGCCGATGCTCTTTAACGCGGGATTGCTGCACGGGTTGCAGCGGGTTTGTTCGATCGTGCGGCGGCCGGTCGTGCCATTATTTGTTGGTCCGCATCTTCTGCCGGGGATTGATACCGCCTTGGGGCGTGGTGTCGTTCTCGACATCACCTTCGAACGTGTTGTCGCCCTGATCGAGCCGGTCGCCCTCCTTGATCGTACCCTTGGAACTGCCGATGCCGGGATCGTTGGCGAGGTCGCTATCGGCCGGCGTTTTGCCTTTAACGTGCTTGTTTCCTGTCATGGATTCCTCCTGTTTTTGAGGTGGCGGGCTGTCCTTGAGGTGGCGGCCAAGGCTCGCGCCAGTAGCGGCGCCCCGGATTTTCGCAGACCTCGATTCGAACTCCGCGACACCGGTGGTTGTTCCGTCAAAAATATCGCCGTCGGCTGGATCGCCCAGCCAAGCCCCTCCGGTTTCTGGAGCCAGGTGATTTTCGCCAACCGGAACGATCTTTCGCCCAATGCATTTAACTGGTCTGCGCTCACGAACTCATTCTGGACGGGAGCTGGACCATTGCCACCCACAGCCTACGCCTTCGCGACCCGCGAAACCGAAGAAGTTTCCATCGTCCACCTCATACCCGCTTTAAGGGCTTTCGCCCGCACCTTCTGCCGCACTCCCGATGATGCCGACGACCTGGTCCAGGAGACGCTGACCAAGGGACTGGCCAACATCGACAAGTTCGAAGCTGGAACGCGCATGAAGTCATGGCTGTTCACCATCATGCGCAACACCTACTACACGCGTGTCAGAGCCGCGGTGAGGGAAGCGCCAGGCCTGCTCGACTGCGCTTCGCTGCGGCCGATCTCGGAAGCGACGCAGGAATGGTCGGTACAGGGCAAGGAAGTCCACCAGGCCATCCAGAGCCTTCCCGAGCACCAGCGCGAGGTTCTGATGCTGATAGGCGTGCTGGGCGTCAGCTATGAGGAAACGGCCGAAATATGCGGTTGCGCAGTCGGAACGGTGAAAAGCCGGCTCAACAGGGCACGCGCCGGCGTGCTGGAATACCTTGGCGAAAGTTCCTCGCAAACGCTGATGGAAAGGCGCAGCTACCTGTCCGAAGGACAACTGGACTTCGAAGCCGAGAGGCGCCGCTAATATACATGTGACGTTAGTTGCTGGTTTGGCGCAATCGTCTTTCCACAAGCGCGTGCTGCAATTCGATCGCAAGTTTGGTCAGCCGGTCAGGAACCCTTTCCTGTTCGATGGCCGCAAGCAAAGAAGCGATTTCCCGGTCTATCGTCAGATCGGCACGCGTGCTGACGGAATCTTCCCTTGAGCGAGACATCGCGTTCTCTTGGCAAATGTTGGTCCCTTCACCTCACTCTGGTGGCAACAGTGCGAGTTTGCAAGAATTTGCAGGCTATTCCATGCGACCGGCTTCGGTCCTTGCACAGCTTGGTCAGCAGTTGGGCTCTCGCTGCGTTTCAATTGCTCGCCGGCTGCAAGCCACATGCCGCCGCAACGATCAGTTTTCAGGCCGCCGATCCGCTGAATGATCCTGGTACTGCTCGGACTTGACCCGATTGCCGTCGAGCCCACGCTCCTTGGTGTGCTGCTTCTTGTCTCTGTTGGACAGAACGGCGTTCTCTCCGATCTTGTCCTTGGGAAGATCGGTCATCGCGCCAGCGCCAGCGCCTTTGCCGTGACTGCCGCGGCCGATGTGCTTCTTGCTGCCGGACGCCATCTTGTCCTCCTTCATACTGTCGAGCGGCTTTTCCCGTTCGGCATCCGAACCAGCGTTGGGCCGCAATGTTCCGCCGGAAATCGTAAGCAGGAAGGCATCGCCGTCCCAGTGCCGGAACGGCTTTTCCCCGTCGACGAGGACTTGCATGCCATTTGCATTGGCGAAGTTACGAACGTCGGCGCGATCCAGCGCCGGCTGTCCGCGATAGGAATAATTCAAAAGCACAGCGATGCCCGGCCTCTTCAGCACGCGGGCGATTTCCATGAAGTGCCGTTCCGCGAGGCCGGCCAGCACCAGATAGGGAAAGCTGTCGACGGCCAGCACGCGATCGAGGCTGGCATCGCGAAAATCGGCAAGATCGAAACCGCGGGTAGGGCGGAATTCTACATTGCCGAGCCCGGCGCATCGCCGCCGGGCGATCGAGATCATCGCCACGGATATGTCGATGCCGACGATCCGGTGCGATAGAGCGGAGAGCGCCTGTTCGAACCGACCGATGCCACAGCCGATGTCCAGTATGTCGCGGTCAGTGCCGGTAAAGCCTCGCCTCTCCAGCCATGCGACGATCTCAGCCGTCGCGGCCGAGAGCTTTTCCTCATTGCCCAGCGACGACAGCTGGACGCTCGCCGCCGGGGAGATCGCCGCCGCCGCGTCAAATCCTGCCGCCAGCCGCTTGACCACCGCATCGTCGGTCTCGTCCTCCCCGCGTTCGTGCCGAACCGCAGCACCTGTTTTGCGCAGCGTGGCGAAGATCTCGGGCCTGCGCTGAAGCAGGCCGGCAATCCGCTGTAGTTTCGCCGTCTTTCGCGGGTCGGCCGAGTGCATATTTTGCGCAATCGTCGCCAGTTCTACGGCGTCGATTCCTGTCTCGAAACGGAGAGCCAGCCTGGCGATGACGGCTTCGGCGCCGGCACCATCTGCCATGCACTCCTCCAGCACCTGTGTTGCTGATGTCGCCCGCCGAGATCTCGATCGGGTCGCGTTCACCGCCCTTTGCTCCGCGTCCAGATCTTGCGCAGCGTCCACCGGTCGACGGCGCCCCAGCTGTATTTGTAGGCCTCTTGCCCGCGCAGAAAATCGAAGTCTTCCGCGCCTTCGCAGATCGCCTGGCTTATCGCCTGGCCGATGAGCAGCGCGCCGGGACTTTCCTCCGCATAGGCCGGATCGAAGCCACCGAGGTAAGCGTAAGCGCGGCCTCGATGATGAAACCCGTAATAAGCGCCCACGATCGCGCCACCGATAGCGACAAGCCAGCATCGGGCAAGTGCCTGAGCAACCAGCTGCGGCAGCGCCTGACGATGGAATTCTTCCACCCGGCTGTCGGACAGGACGCCGTCGCCGTGTCCGGCCCAGCGCGCGCGGTGAAGGCGGATCAAATGATCGAGGAATGTCTGCGGATCGGACAAAACGGGCTCGATGGAGACCCGGCCACGTCTCGAAGCGGCTCTATGGGCGCGGCGCAATTGGCGCCGTCGCCGCGCCGGAACACAGGTGAGAAGCGTCTCATCGCCCATGAGGGAAAGCACCGGGCAAGCAGCGTGGCTGACAGCCTGGCTTGTTTCGAGCGCGGCATGGCAGATGGCGAGGCCGGCACCGTCGGTCGGCAGATCCGGCAAGATCCACTGTGACCAGCCGATGGAAAGAACCGAGCCGGCGATGACGGCGCCGACCGGTTCGGCGATCTCGGGAAGACAAAGGAGGTCCAGATAGTCGCTCAACGAAATCCCAAGCGGAAGCAATCGCGCGCCAGCTTCCCGGTGTTCCAGATAGAGTGGCGCCAGGCCGACCAGGTCATCGCCACTCCAGACGGCGACCGTCGCAAGCTCACCAGGAGCGAATGTCCGCCACCACGGCACCAGCCATGCGGGAGACTGGAACGGCGTCGCCGAGGGACTGCGCGACCAGAGTTCCCACCAGTGTGGCCCGAGGGCTTCGAGGCCCGCCGCATCGTCGATGATCTCGCTGCGGAGCATGTCCCGCTCACTTCGCCGCCGCGGGCTGTCCGCTGTCTGTGCCGAGCCGTGCCAGCGCCCGATAGGCGTCCATGTAGGAGGAGACCATGCGGTCGAGTGAAAAGCGGCGCCGCGCCTCGGCCCGGCAGGTCTCGGGATCCAGGCCGGACGCGGCAACGATGGCTTCCGCCATCTCGTCGACATCCCCGACCAGATACCCGGTCTTGCCGTGCTCGACCACATCCGGCAGTGCGCCATTCGGGAAGGCCACCACGGGGGTGCCGCAGGCGAGCGCCTCCATGGCGACGAGCGAACTGGTTTCCGCGGCAAGGCTCGGGATGACCAGGCAGCGGGCTGTGTTGAGCAGGCGCCGCTTGGCGACAAGGCCGAGGGGACCAAGGAAGCGGCGCCGGTCGTCCAGCCGGGGTTCGACCTCGTCGCGAAAATACGCGGTGTGGGTTTCGTAGGGGTAGACTTTTCCGCCGACGACCAGCGGCACACCGGCCTTCTTGGCTGCGTCCAGCGCCAGATGGATGCCCTTTTCCGGGCAGACGCGGCTGAGCACGAGCGCAAACTCGTGTTTGGCCTGCGGCTCGCTCAGCGCGTCGACGTCCACTCCGTTGGGAATCGGCCCGATCAGCCTGGCGCCCGGCGGCGCGGTTCTTTGCTGAGCCGCCGATACCGCATGCAGCCACAGGTCCTCCCGCGCCGGATTGAGAGCGTCGGCCGGATACCAGTCGAGCGGCAAATGCAAGGTCACCAATGTCGGCCCATCGCCCGGCAGATAGGCGTCGAAATCGATGCCGTGCAAATGTACCACGTCGATTGGCCAACGGGCGCGCGCGGTAGCTATTGCTGCGCGATGAGCACGCTGGGCCCGGCGCTTCGCCGCTTCATCGAGCACAGCCGGTTCGGCCGGCGTCTCGATGAGAGTGCCGGCAGCGCTCGAGCCCTGGCAGCCAATCACGATCGAACGGTGTCCGGCCTGTACGAGCGCCTGATCGAGCATCGACAGCACCTGCTCGGCGCCGCCGACCGCATCCGGCCCGACCGGGGCGAGGGGATAGGCGACGTTGAGGACGGTGAGCGTCATGGCTGGCGAGCCGAAGCTCCTCACGCTGCGGAGGCGCGCTGCCTGCCGGCGGAAGGGGCAGCGATGCTGCCGGCATAGCGGCGCGTCATTGCCGCGCAGAATTCGGCGAATTCCGCCGGCACCAGCGGCGGGCTGGCGTGGTGCGGCATCATTCCGCGGTGTTCCGGCGTGAAGCAGAAGGTGACCGTCACGTCGAAGTCGGCCAACGCCTCCATTTGCCGGTCGAACCAGTCAAGTGCGTTCGGCCTGAAACTGTCGGCCCAGGAAAGCCCGGTGCGCAGATTGGTGACGCCGAGCCGTTTCATCCAGGCGACGGCGTCATCCAGCCGGTGATCTTCGAAATGGAACCACTGCACCAGTCCCATTGCCGGCGCGTGGTGCAGGAATTCCTCGAGCGCGGGCTTTGGCGTGCCGTCCTGGCGCAGCAGGCCCATGTAGAAATGGCGGTAGTAGGAAGAGCCTTCCGCCTCGCGATGGCGCGTCGTCGCTTCCCATTCGCGCGGCAGGTCGTAGAGGCTATACCATTGGATGCGCGGTGCGTTGCCGATCAGCAGTTCCGCTGTCCGGCGCAGGCCCCAGGCCTGTACCTCCTCGGCACCGAAGGTCGACACGCCGACCTCGCTGACCCATACCGGAAGATCGGTGACAGCCGAAATTTCGCCAATCTTCTGCGGCCATTCGTGGATCTGCCAGAGGTTCCAGTCGAGCGGAAAGCCGTGCACGGCGACCGCGTCGACATGATCGAGCACGCCGAATTCCTGCATCCGTGTTATGAAGGCGGCGTCGATCGGCGAGATGCCGCCAAGGACCTTGGTCAAGGCCGGATTCTCCGACGCTATCGCGTCGGCGGCCAGGATTGCCATGTTGGCGAAGCGGCTCCAGTCGGGATCGAGCTCTGGATCCCAGTGGGATTTGTTGTTTGGCTCGTTCCAGATCATCGCGGCTTCAATCATTTATCTGTCCTTTCGACGGGTAGATGGCGCCGCCGCCGGCCGGTACGTCGGCGGTGCGGCAGAAATAGACCTCCTGCTCGGGTTGCAGCACGATCTCGAAGCCGGCGCTGCGCAGCATGGCTTCGGTGCAGGCGCGATTGGGAATCCACCAGTTGGTCGGGTCGTCGGCATAACGATGCTCGATGAAATGCAGCTTTGGGAACTCCGGCCGGTCGAACAGGTCGTGCGTCCAGAAATGATAATTCTGCTCGAGTGCCGGCACGTCGGTGCTGCCGCGCTGCATCGACTGGAAAATCATCAGGTCGTCGGCAACGTGCTCCCGGATCAGATCGAGAGCGAGCAAGGGATGGCGCAAATGGTAGAGCACTCCCATGAACAGCACGATGTCGAACCGCTCACGCAGCGCGCCAACGTCGTAGACCGAGAGCTGCTGGAATTCGATGTCGCAGTCCGCAACCTCAGCGGCAAAGCGCGCCTGCGCAAGGTATGCCTCGTCGAAGTCGATGCCGAGCACGCGACCGGCGCCGCGGCGTTTCATCTCGATAGAGTAGAAACCTGCATTGCAGCCTATGTCGAGCACCGCCTTGCCGGAAAGATCGGCGGGAATGGCGTCGGCGAATTTGCGCCATTTGATCAGCGGGTAATTGCCGAGGAAATGATCGGGAGCCGTTTCCACGCCGGCCAGCTCCATATTGTGGAACCATGGGCCGAGCGCATCGATGCGGCGGCGGATTTCGGCATCGGAATGCAGCATGGCTAGCCTCCTTCGCCTGCGAGGATAGGGACGTGCTGGTGGCCGGGCAGCGTCATGGCGGCTTGGTCGTCCTTGGTACCGGCGGCGCTTTCGAGCAGCCGAAGTGCCGTGCGATAGCCGTTGAAGGTGCCGACGTCGACATAGGCGGTGCCAGCCTTGATGCCATGCGCTTCACCCCCGGCGGCCAGATAGGCATTGACCAGCGTGCCGATATATTCGTCGCACCGGTCCCGCTCCCGCCACAGCGCGGCAAGCCGGTGAAGGGTGTGGCCGGGCATCTTGAACGCACCCCAGATCCAGTTCGACGCGGCATTCTGCTGCTTGACCTGGATTTGCTTCACCCGGCTGTTCTGGTCGACAACGACGGCATCGAAGAATTCCGGCTGGTCCACCGGAAACAGCAGGAAGGACAGGCCGTCGTCCGGAAGCGCTAAGAAGCCGTCTTCGGGAAACCAGATCGTATCGGGCAACCCGACCAGAACGGTCTCGTCGGCTGCGACGAGTGGTGCGGCGCGGAAGATGGCGTCGCAAAGGCCGACTGGAGAGGGCTGCACCACGAACAGAGCGGCCGCATCGGCATAGCCGGCAGAATAATATTCGAGGATATCCGACTTACCCGAGCCGATGACGAAGCAGATCTTGTCAGCCCCCGCGCGCACCATGCGGCGCACCAGGTATTCGCTGACCGCGCAAGGCCGCTCGGTATTGCCGTCGATGCGGCTGCCGACCGGCAGAAGCTCCTTCGAAAAGCCGAGCGGCTGGATGCGGCTTCCCCGTCCGGCTGCGGGCACGATGCCCAACATCAAACTGCCTCCTTCAACGGCTCGCCATGCGTGGAGCCGTGCAGTGCATCGGACAGGATGCGGTCGAATTCCTTCGCCCGCCGCGCCGAGGTGTGTTCGTCCAGCACCCGCTCGCGCGCTCGGCGGCGGATCGCGTCAAGCTCGGCGTCGGGCAGGTCGAGCGCGGCGACCACGTCGTCGGTGCTGTTGGCCACGACGATCTCTTCGCCGGGCCGGAAGAAGGCCTCCAGTCCCGGCCACGTGTCGCTCACCATCGCAGCACCGCAAGCGGCGGCTTCGAATAGCCGGCCGGAAGGACACCAGCCCCTTTCGGCCATCGCCTCGCGGGTCACGTTCAGGGTCAGCCGTGATGATGAAAAGAAGGCGGGGTGTTCGGCGGGCGGCAGGTGACGGACGAAGAAAATATTGTCGCTCCACGGGAATTCTTGCGGATATTGTGCGCCGCCAATGATGAAACGGCGATCCGGCAGGCGCGCAGCCGGACTGACCAGCAGCCTTTCGACCCCGGTCTGGCGGTCTGCCGCATACGTCCCGAGATAGGAAAGGTCGCCGGCAAACTCCGGCTTGGGCGGGGCCGGCCGGTGTCGCTCTGGATCGACATGGCCGTAGAGTGGCATGACGCGGCGCGCGCCCAGCATCGTCTTCAGCGCATCGATCGCGGTTCCTCCCGTGTAGCTCAGCACGAGGTCGAAATCCCGAAGCCCTTCCGGCCCGAAATAGGCCGGAGGCTCACCTTGTTCGATTCGCGCCAGCGTCACCGGCGTGTCTAGGTCATAGAAGACCTTCAGCCCGCGACAGGCCTGGTGGGCAAAGCGCGACGCGCTCACCGCATCGGGGCAATAGGAGGTGACGATGACGACATCGGCCTCATTCACCGCCTGCTCGGCAGCGCTCTGGATGTCCTGCCAGTCCGGATAAAGGACAATGCTGCCGCCATCCAGCTGGTCGAGGTCGCGCGTCCCGGCATAATAGGGAGTGTTGCGTTCGAAGAAGGTGATGGACCAGCCCAGCCCGGCCATCGCCCGGATCAATCCGCGCCACAGCGTGGCGTGCCCGTTGCCCCACGACGATGTCACGGTAAGACCGAAAATGACCATGCGCATCCGGCAATTCCTCGTCAGGCAGCTTCGTTGAGTCTGATCAGCTTCGACCCCCAGTCTCCCCAAACAACCGTGGTGATCGATGCTGGGTCGATATCGAAACGAAAGCAGTTCCCCAGCGACAGGCCGAGCACTTTGCACACGGCGGCCTTGATGACGTCGGCATGGCTGACCAGTGCAACGCACTGGTTCTGGTATGTTCCGCGGACCTGCTCGATCAGCGAGACGACGCGTTGCTGCACGTCCAGCATGGTCTCGCCGCTCGGTGTTCTCGCCTGCTGGCGCTGGTCGTTCCACACCCGCCAGTCGGCATCCTGGTTCAGTTCCTCGAAGGTCTTTCCCGACCAGGTGCCGAAGTCGATCTCATCGAGTTCCTCGCGGATCACGATTTCACCGGCATTGCAGGCGAGCGCAATCGGATTGGCCGTCTCCTGCGTGCGTTCGCGCGGGCTACAAAAGATTGCCGCTATCGCCTCGCGTGCCATACGGTCAGCCAGATGCGAGGCCTGTGCCCTGCCGGCTTCGCCGAGGCAAACGCCCGCCATCCGTCCGGCAAGATAACAGCCGACATTGTCATGCGCGGCGTGGCGGACCAGAAAGAACGTCGTCGTCATTCCGCGGCATCGAGCATCGGCTCGTCCTTACCGGCGATGAAAGAGAGCGTGCGCTGGCGGGCTTCCGCGTCGGTGAACTGCTCGGGCGGCGATTTCATGAAATAGCTGCAGGGACCGGTCAGCGCGCCTGCGATGCCGCGGTCGAGCGCCAGCTTGGCGCAACGCACCGCATCGATCACGACCCCGGCCGAGTTGGGCGAATCCCACACTTCCAGCTTGAGCTCGGCATTCAGCGGCACACCGCCGAAGGTCGTGCCTTCGACCCGGATATAGGCCCACTTGCGGTCGGTCAGCCACGGCACGTGGTCGCTCGGCCCGACGTGAATGTTGCCGGGCTCCAAGGGAACATCGATCTGGCTGGTGACGGATTGCGTCTTTGAGATCTTCTTCGATTCCAGCCGCTCGCGCTCCAGCATGTTGAGGAAATCGGTGTTGCCGCCGAAATTGAGCTGGTAGGTGCGATCGATACGCACGCCGCGCTCACGAAACAGGTTGGCAAGCAGACGATGTACGATCGTCGCACCGACCTGGCTCTTGATGTCGTCGCCGATCAGCGGCAGGCCGTGTTGCTCGAAGCGGCGGCGCCACTCCGGCCGCGAGGCGATGAAGACTGGTATGCAGTTGACGAAGGCGCAGCCCGCATCGAGCGCGCACTCGGCATAAAAGTGCGTTGCCTCCTCCGAGCCGACTGGCAGATAGGACACCAGGATTTCGGCGCCGCTGTCGGCGAGGATCTTGCCGACATTGGCGACCGGCTCGTCGGCCTCCTCGATCTCGTCGCGCAGATATTTGCCGATGCCGTCCAGCGTCGGTCCGCGTTCGACGCGAGCGCCGGTAGGCGCCACATTGGCAAAGCGGAAAGTATTGTTCGGCGCGCTGTAGATCGCGTCTGCCACATCGCGTCCGACCTTGCCCTTGGCGACGTCGAATGCGCAGACCACTTCAATGTCCTTGACATGGTAGCCGCCAAGATCGGCGTGCATCAGCCCGGGTATGGGCTCATTGCTCCTTGCGTCGCGGTAATAGGTGATGCCCTGAACAAGGGAGGAAGCGCAGTTGCCGACGCCGACTATACCGATTCGAACTTTCTTCGATCCCACGAAACCGCTGCCTATGCTGTTGAAGGTAAGTTCTTCGTGCCAAACCGCCTTCCTCCCGGATTGTTCCTTGCCGGCTGCAAAAATCGTGCAACCGATAGTGGATCAAAGTAGCGCCCGCCGAGTTGTGCAGCGAGGGGTGAGGCCAACCAGGACGGGACAATGATCGTCTATGGCGACCACAAGCAAATGCAGAGCGCGCAACTTGTTCGCGGCTCAGCGTGCAAAGCGGCCGAGCACATTGCGGACATGCCAAGTGGGATCGAGCGCCACGCAGCCCTGGTCGGCCTGTTCATCAGGGCCTCGGAACTGGTCCAGGGCCTTGCCGATGCTGAATTCGAGGCCAACGGCACGGACCGGAATTCCCCACAGCGGATCGCGGGCGCAAATCTCCTGGTCGGCTTGGCCCGGCACGTGGGTAGATCGTGGGAGGCCGGGTTCACGATCGATGGCCCGGTCGAGGCAGACGTGCCGCGAATTTTGGCCGAACTCGAATGCGATGGCGACATCCTGACCGGCTCGGCTGAGGGCTACGCCCATTACGCGCTTTATCCGGAGAGCTATTTCGTCGCCGCGCGGCAGTCGGGTCTCGATGCGAACACATGCGTAATCGGCATCCGCAGCATCGGCCTGGGGCTTGCAGCGATGGTGGCTGCAGCCATCGGCGCACCAGCACCCGTCAGCGTCCGTCCGACCGGCCACCCGTTTCGCAGGCGGCTTGCCGCCGATCCGGAGCTGATCGGTGGCTGGATGACGAAGCCGTCGGCCCGCTTTGCAATCGTCGACGAAGGCCCGGGCCTGTCCGGCAGTTCGTTCCACGCCGTGGTCGCATGGCTGCAAGGGCTAGGCATCGATGCCGGGCGCATCCATCTGTTCCCAAGCCATTTGGGTGGCCCGGGTCCCGAGGCTTCGGCGGACAGTCGCGAGGCATGGAGGGTTTGCCAAAAACACACCGCGGATTTCGAACGCACTTTCCCCGCTGGATCCGCTGTCCCGACGTTGCGGAATTGGGTAGCCCGGACCATCGGCAGCACAGCGGCCAGCCTGGCGGAAACATCCGGCGGAGAGTGGCGTCGCTTGCACTATCACTCGCAGGATCATTGGCCACCCGTTCACCGCGGCTTCGAGCGGCGAAAGTTCCTCGCTTCTGCGGGCCGGGAAAAATGGTCGGTCAAGTTCGTCGGGCTCGGCGAAATCGGAATGCACAAGGCCGGGACTGCCGGGAGGCTACATGATGCAGGCTTTGGCCCGGAAGTCGCCGGGCTGTGCCATGGCTTTCTCGTCGAACGCTGGATCGACGGTACAACGCTGGACCGGGCAAGGCTTTCGAAAGAAAAAGTGGTCGCTCATCTCGCGCGCTATCTGGCCTGGCGCGCAGCCAATCTGCCCGCCTCCGAGCCGGGCGCCTCGCTGGAGGCGCTTGCCGACATGGCCGTGCGGAATACAAGTGAGGCGCTGGGCGAGCGCCGCGCGGCGGAGCTGCAGAACTGGTTCTCGAACCAGGCTTCACCCAAGAATATGCAGCGGGTCGAGATCGACGGGCGGCTTCATCCGTGGGAGTTCATCCTTTCGCGCGGCGGAACGCTGATCAAGACGGACGCCCTCGACCATTGCCGGTCGCACGATCTGGTCGGCTGTCAGGACATCGCCTGGGACATTGCCGGCGCCCGCGTCGAATACAGCCTCTCGGACGCGGCGACTGCGGCGCTTTGCAAGGTTGTGGAAGCGAGAGCTTCCCGTCCCGTCGATGCCAATCTGGTCCACTACTACGAGCCCTGCTATCTCGCCTTCCAGCTTGGCTTGTGGAGCATGGCTTTACGATCTGGCGATGATCGGGAACAGATCCGGCTGGCGGCCGCGGCAAGACGTTATACGGCGATGTTGCTTCGGTTCCTGGATACCCAAGGGCACCTGCGGCCCTTCGAGCAGGATCAGTCCAGCCGGCGAAGCATATCCGCTTCCTTTTCGAGGATGGCGGCTACCTCTTCCCGCTGAAGATGCGTCAGCATCAGGCTCACGCAACATTCCAGATAGGTGATGGAGGCGCGCCGCAGGAAGGCAGCCGTCTCCCTTGCGGCCATTTGCTCGATGTCTTTGGCGGATCGCTTTGGATGCACAAATCGTCTCCATGCCGGTACCCTGGCCGAACCGCAAGCTGGACGGGTTGTTCCCGCGACGAGAAAAAGTGACCGACGATCGGCGCGAAACGACCGTGATCTCCGAGGGGAACGTGGCAAATACTGCCGTCAGGCCGGCAGATTTTGCAGCCGGCCTGATGCAGAATGCACGCTGGTGGCAATTCGCCGTGTTCTGTCGACCGTCTGCGTCGTCTCAAGCTCGGTAAAATAGCTGACTGTATGCATCAAACCTTGCCTGAGCGGCACTTTTGGCGACCAGCCGAGAAGCTTCTTTGCACGGGAAATGTCGGGTTGCCGACGACGAGGATCGTCTTGCGGCAGCGGCAGGAATTTCAAGGCCGATCCGGTTCTGGTCATGCGCCTCACCAGGCCCGCCAACTGCAGGATGGTGAACTCCCCCGGATTGCCCAGATTGACCGGCTGGCGCGGGCTGGGATTGACCTCCATCAACCGGATCAAGCCGTCGACCAGATCGGAAACATAGCAGAACGACCTGGTCTGCAGCCCGTCGCCGAATATCGTCAGCGGCCGTCTCTCGAGTGCCTGCACGATCAGATTGGAAACAATCCGTCCGTCCGCAGGGTCCATCCTGGGACCATAAGTGTTGAAGATGCGCGCGACACGGATATCGGCTTTTCCCATTCTCAAATAGTCGAAACACAGGGTTTCGGCGGTGCGCTTGCCTTCGTCATAGCAGGCGCGGGGGCCGATGCAGTTCACGTGGCCGACATAGTCCTCCTTTTGCGGATGCTGTTCTGGATCGCCATACACTTCGCTGGTGGACGCCTGCAGGAAACGGGCGCCGTTGCGGGCGGCGAGCTCCAGCAGATTGAGCGTCCCGATGACGCAAGTCCGCGTCGTGTGGACCGGGTCGGCCTGATAGCGTGGTGGCGAGGCCGCGCACGCCATGTTGAAAATGCGGTCCACAGGTTCGCCAAGCTCCAAGTGCCGGCAAATGTCTTGCTTGATCAGCCGAAAATCCGGACGATCGGCGATCGATGCAATGTTCTCCATGCGGCCGGTAAGGAAGTTGTCGACGCAGATCACGCGCCAGCCGGCCTGGAGCAATGTCTCGCAAAGATGCGAACCGAGGAAGCCTGCGCCGCCGGCGACAAGCACGGTCCTGGTCCGTTCCGCCTTTCTTGATAGCTGCATCTCTATTTTCTCCCGTCTGCGGGTCATGCTGCACTCTCGACATCCAGATCGAGAGCAGAACGTGGCGATTTGGCCCGCGCCAGCAGCGAAACGAATTCGCGGGCTCTCGCGGTGCTTGTGTGGGCTGCCAGGACGAGCGCGCGCGCTTGCCTGGCCATGGCAAGCCGGGCACCGTCGGATTCCCCAGACAGGATGCCGATCACGTCCTCGGTCCTGCGCGCCGTGTGGATTGTCCGCTCCGGAAACAGGCTGTCCAATCCGGTCCAGCAGTCGCTGATGATCGCGGTGCCGCAGGCGGCTGCCTCGAAGAGGCGCACGCTGGGCGACCATCCGGCCGCGATCATGGAACTGCGCGTGACGTTCAACGTGTAGCGTTGGCGGCTATAGAAGACTGCGTGATCTGCCGGTGGCAGGTGTTCGATGCGATCGACATTGTCCGGCCAGGCAATTTCGCGCGGATATTGCGAGCCGGCCACGACGAAGCGGCGCTCCGGCATGCGACGCGCCGGCTCGAACAGCAGCGCCTCCAGCGTCGCCTGGCGGTCGGGGCTGTAGGTGCCGAGATAGCCGAGATCCCAGCGCATTGGATCACCGGTTCCGTGATGCCGTTCCGGGTCGACGCAGCAGTAGAGCGGCTCGGCCCGCCTTGCGCCGAATTCAGCCGTCAGACGGGCAAGCGTCGGTCCGCCGGTGAACGAGAAATAGACATCGAAATACGGGACCTGCCGCCTGGCAATGTACTCGCAATCATCGGTTGAAAGTTTCACCAGCGTAACCGGCGTGTCGATGTCGTAAAAGCAGAACTGACCCGTGCACAGCGACGCCACGACCTCAATGATTTCAGGGCCTTCCGGAACGAAGGAGCCGACGACCACGATATCGGCCTCGCGCAGGCAGCGCGCAAAATTGCGGCGAAGATCATCGGTCGTTTCATAGTAGCGCAAGGCGCAGAAATCGGGATCGCGCAGATCCCGGTGACTTGCGTACCACGGCACGTCGCGTTCGAGGAAGGTGATGCGGTGGCCGAGCTCGTGGAGACCTTTAAGCAGCCCCCGAAAGGTGGTGGCGTGGCCGTTTCCCCAGGATGAGGAGAGCGACAGGCCAAGAAAGACGATGTCGAGTGGCTTTGTCATTCCGCAGCCTCCACGGTCGGGCGCTCGAAATGGCGCCTGAAAATGGCGTCGGCCAAAACGGCCCGTGTCGTATAGGTATGTTCGCCAAGCACACGCCGAAGCGCAGATGCCCCGATCGCCTTGGCCCGTTCGGCGCTAAGGCTTTGCATGATCTCGGCGACATCGTCGCCATCGCGCGCGACCAGGATTTCCTCGCCGGGTTTCAGGAACAGGTCTACACCGAGCCAGTCGTCGGTGATGAGGCATGCGCCGGCACCCGCCGCCTCGAAGACGCGCGTCGCAGGTGAAAAGCCATTGGCCGCCATGCTGTCGCGGCTGACGTTCAGCACCGCCTTGGCCGTGACGTTCAATGCATTGTGGTCGCGCGTGCCGACATGGCCGAGCCATCGGACATTGGCGGGCATCTGCTTGTCGCCCCAGCCCGATCCGCCGAGCAGGAAGCGCTGATCGGCCAGGCGGCTGGCAGGATCGAGGAAGAAAGCCTCGACGCGTGCCTCGCGGTCCGGCAGCCGATTGCCGAGAAAGGCGAGATCGCAGGCAAAGCGCCTATCCTTGCCGACCGGATGATGCGTTTCCGGATCGAGCGCATTGTAGATCGGCACGCATTCGGCGGCCCCCATGGCCCGATAGGCCCAGACCACGGGATCGCCGCCGCCATAGGTCAGCACCAGGTCGATTTCCTGCAGCGCCCGATGCAGCGGATGATCCGGCTCGTCGCGCAACTGGCCAAGCGTCGCCGGCGCATCGACATCCCAAAATACGGTCAGCGCATCGGCACGGGCGTGATCGAGCACCGCCCGCAACAGCGCGTCGTCTTCGAAACCGACGCCACTCGCCTTGACGACGATGTCCGCCTCGGCCGCTCGCGCCGCCACCTGCATGAGCGCATGCGGGGCGGCCTCGTAGACGACGACGGCACACCAGTCCGGCGCCTCGATATCGCGATTCTTCTGGCGATCGTAGACGTCCGGCTCGTAGAAGGTGATGTCATAGCCCAGCCTGGCCAGGGCCTTGAGCAGTCCGCGGTAATAGGTGGCCGCGCCGTTCCAATAGGACGACAGCAGGCTCGACCCGTAAAATGCGATCTTCATTCGGCGGCCTCCGTTGCAAGGATCGTGTCGGCGGCTTGGCGGCGCCCGCATTCGGCGAGCACGCCGAACAATTCATCCGCCCGGTGCCGGCATGTATGCCGTGAGCGGATCGTCTCGAGGCCCGATGTCGCCAGAGATGCGGCGAGATCCGCGTCACGCAGCACGGTGCGAAGATGATGCCGCATCTCGAAGCCGGTGTTTGCAAACAGGAAATCGGTGCCGGGCCTGAACAGACGTTCGACATCGGACCACGGTGCCGAAACAAGTGGGATGCCGCAGGCGAGTGCCTCGAACATGCGGATGGTCGGGATGCCGGGCAGGCTTTCGCGATATGGACGCCGCGGGATGTGAACCGTGATGCGGTTCGCCGCGAATGCCTTCGGCACGTCGGCATTGGCGATCCAGCCTTCGTACCGCAGGCCGGCGGCGGCGAGGTCGGCGAGCGCCTCGCGTGGATAGCGGACGCCGTGGACAGTGCCGCTCAGGCCAAGTTCATGCACCGGATCGACCAGGAACTCCCTGATTTCGGTGCTGCGCTCGTCGTCGCCCCAATTGCCGATCCAGATCAGGTCGGCGCTACGGTCGATTTCAGGATGGGGCTGGAACAGATGGTCATCGGCTGCCTCGTGCCAGGTGAAGACCCGCCTGCCCCATCCGGCGCGAAGATAGCTCTCCCGCAGCGCCTCGCCGAAGGCGAGCACGCCATCATAATGTTCAAGCTGCAAGGCGGAAATCGCTTGCGTGGCCGAGATGGCACGATGGTGCGTGTCGTGAAACAGCAGCGTGAAACGGCCGCCAATTGCTTTCGCCCTGCCCAGCCGCGCGACAAGGTCCGGCGCGGTCCACTCGTGCACGATCACCACATCGGCATCGGAGATCCAGGCTTCGTGGTCGAAGGCGGCGTCATAGGTGACCGTCATCAACTCCGGAAAATCTTTCCGGAATCGCTCGATCGCGAAGGACCCTTTCTCGGCCAGCAGGTTCGACCGGCTCCAGCCGTCGGCGGGCTCCAGCGCAATCGCCTGGTGCCCACGCGCGACCAGCTCGCGCATGATGCCGCGCAGGAAATGTGCGTTGCCGTGGTTCCAGTCGGAAACGATCGAATGGGTGTAGAATAAAAACCGCATAATCAACTATCCGCCATGGTGGCCAGGGCCGCCTTGTCGTAGACGCCGCGCATGGCGGTCGCCTGTCTTGCCAATGAAAATCTGCGGCTTCGGCGGGCGGCTGCCTCACCGAGTTCTCGCCGGCGCTGCGTGTCGCTGCAAAGACCATTGATGCATCTGGCGAGATCGCCCGGATCGCGCGCGTCGTAGAACATGGCCGCCCCGTCCCACAATTCGCGGTAGGTCGAGATATCGGCAAGCACCAAAGGCGTCGCCGACATTGCGGCTTCCAGCGTGGCCAGGCCGAACGGTTCGTAGAGCGACGGCGATACGAAAATGCCGGCCCGCGCCATCAGCGAGCGCACTTCCTCGTGTGGTACCGGCCCGACGGGAACGGCGTGGCTGAAGCCAACATGCTGGCCGTCCGGCCCTTGCAGCGAACCGGCGACGAAGACCGGCCATCGCGTCAGGGGGGCGGCCTGGTCAAGCACCGCCGCGTTCTTTCCTTCATCCCACCAGCGCGCGGCGGCGAAAACCACCGATTCCCGCCTTTCGCCCTTCGCGCCCGGCCGTGCGCCGTTGCCGACGACGCTCAGCCGCGCGATCGGCCCGTAGCAGGTTTCGAGCATGTCGGCATGGCTGCGGCTCGGTGCAACGACCATGCCTGCTTTGTCGAAACCGCGCCGGTTACGGTCCTTTTGCCAGGCCCACTCGCCGTCCGCCGCCTGTCCCTTGACCGCGTGGAACCATGTCACGACGCAGGAATGCGATACCGCAACGATGGGGCAGGGCACGTCGAGCGCCGCCGCCTGCGTCGGCGCGTTGAGATGGACGACGTCGACAGCGTAGTCACGTATGAGTGGGCGCAGCTCCTGCTGCAATGTGTCGAGAACGTGCTCGCTGCGGGTCATCCAGTCCGGCGGCGTGTTGAGCCATGTCAGCGCCGCGAAAGACTGGGCCTCCTCGGCCTGCTGCCTGGACGGTTCCGGACCAAGCCCGGCAAGCACGACGCTGTCGCCGCCGGCGACCAGTTGCCCGGCCAGATCGAGCGCATAGCGCCAGACGCCACCGACGGCATCGACGGTCATCAGTATGCGACGCGGCGGGCTCAGTGTCCGCAACATGTGGCCTCCAATTCGGCCAGCGGACGCGGCCGCTTCTCCTGGATGTCGCTGAACGTTCGGAAGGATGCGAGGTAATGTTCATGCGCGCGCTCCCAGGCGAGGTCGTCGGGCTCGCCCCAAAGTTCGCGGTAGCTCGGCGAACTCGGATAAGGATAGAGCGGCACCGGTTCGTTGGCCCAAACGCCGTTGTCGATCAGGTGCTTTCGCCAATAATCGACGAGCGCGGGATCGTCCTCGACCACGCCGATCAGATTGGCCTGCACGAACGGCACGTGGCGCCTTGCGTCGACCAGCAGCGCGGCCAGCTCCTCGGTGCCCAAACGGCAGCGTTTTGCCAGCATGGCGCGGCCTTCCACAGTCAGGCTTTCGAGGCCCGCCTCGATCGAGACGCAGCCGGCGGCACCGAGCAGCTTCAGCAATTCCGGCTTCCAGAGGTCGATACGGGTCTGCACGCCGAACTTCACATCGCGATCGACCAGCGCCTCCAGCAATGCCTTTTGCGGCAGGAAGATCTCGTCGATGAAGTAGATGTAGCCGACACCCTGTGCGATCAGCCGGTCGATCTCGGCGATCACTGCTTCGTGGTTCCGGCGGCGATAGGCATCGCGGAAATCGATCTTGGCGCAGAAACTGCAATTATACGGGCAGCCGCGCGACGCCTCGACCTCCGCGCCAAAACCGACCTGGTTGTCGTCGAAGCGGTGATGGTGGTGCGAATGCGCGGCAATCCAGTCCGATGGCCATTCGAGCGGCGGGTGATCGATGAACGAGCTCGCATGCACGCCGCCGTTCGAGACCAGTTCTCCATCCTCGAAATGGGCGGTGGACGGCACCGCAGTCCAGTCGTCGCGCCGGGCAAGTTCCGCGACCACTTCCTCGCATTCGCCGCGCACGACAATGTTGACGCCAAGCTTGCGCAAAGTCGGCCTCGGCGTCGCCGAGCCATGCGGCCCGACTGCGACGGTGCGACCGCCGCGCCCGGCAAGATGATTGAGGAAATCGGCCGGCACGCGCAACTCGGGCGGTGCGCAGCGCCAGAACAGGTAGGTCGGCGCGGTGCTGACGACGGTTATGTCAGGCTCGAATGCGGCGGCGCGATCGGCGAGCGCGGCGTTGTCGAGCTTCTGGATCTGCCCGTCCAGCATCAGCACCTCGTGGCCGGCAGCTTCGAGCAGCGCTTTCGAATAGCCGAGTTCGAGCGGCAGATGCGGCTGGCGGCAGCCGAAATAGATGCTGTCCTGGTACGTCCAGGACGGATTGACCAGAGCGATCCTCATGCCACGTACCTCGCCGGTTCGGGATGCGGGTCGAGGCGATGACGCTGCAGCCAGTCGGCGAGGTCGCGGATGCCGTTTTGCCACGGGACGTGCGCTTTCCATCCCAGCGCCGCCTCGATCGCGCGTGTGTCGGCGACGAAGAACGGTTGGTCGCCGGTGCGTTCGCGGTCGTAACGGATCGGAACGTCACGTTTCGTTATGTCGCGAATCTCCTTCAGCAGCATGCGCAGGCTGACGGCGTTTTGTGGTCCGCCGCCGAGATTGAATGCCTGGCCGCTGATTTCCTCGATCCGGTCGAGCACGGCGCGATAGGCCGCGACCGCATCGGCAACGTGGAGGATGTCGCGCACCTGCTTGCCGTCGCCATAGATGGTGATCGGCCGGTCGGAGAAGGCGCTAAGCAGGAAGTGGGCGACCCAGCCCTGATCCTCCGTCCCGAACTGGCGCGGTCCATAGATGCAGCTCATGCGCAGCACCGCCGTCGGCAGGTCGTATGACTTGGCGTAGTCGAGGACATACTGGTCCGCCGCGCCCTTGGAGCAGCCATAGGGCGTGCAGAAATCGAGGCCGCGCGTCTCGTCGATGCCGTGCGCATGGATGGCCGCGTCGCGAGGCGCGTATCTGCCGTCTTCTTCGCCCATGGCGAGGTCGGCGAGGCGGCCATAGACCTTGTTGGTGCTGGCGAAAACGACGGGGATGCGTTTGCCGCTGCGGCGAGCGGCTTCCAGGACGTTGAACGTTCCGCGCAGGTTGACGTCGAAATCCTCGTCCGGCCGAACCAGGCTCGTGGTGACGGCGGTCTGCGCGGCAAAGTGGAAAACCGCTTTCGAACGCGCCACCAGCGGCGCGAGCGCCTCTGCGTCGCGGATATCGGAGATTTCGATGGTCAGACGGCTGCCGTGCTTTTGCGTCAGCCATTCCAGGTTCTGTTCGACGCCGGGACGGCTCAGGTTGTCGATGACCAGCACCGGTTCGCCATCCGACAACAGGCTGTCGGCGAGGTTGGAGCCGATAAAGCCGCTGCCGCCGATAATGGCGATGGGCGCTTCGCGAAAATCGGGTGACTCCGGTCTCATGATACCAGCCCTCGCGCTTCGAGTTCCCGCTTCATCTCGGCACTGCGATCGATGGCGACGGTGTTGCGCACCCATGCGACGAAATCGCCGAGCGAATGCTCCAGCCGGTGCTGCGGCTGGAAGCCGAGCAGTTCGCGCGCCTTCGAGATATCGGCAAAGCAGTTGCGGATATCGCCGGAGCGTGCCTTGCCGAGGATTTCCGGCTGGCGGCCAGGCACGCCCATGGCTTCGGCGAGCAGCCGGGCGACGTCGCTGACCGCGTAGGCCCGACCGCTGCCGATGTTGATGACGTGGCCGCGCGCCTGGGGCTGTTCCAGAGCCAGGCGGAAGGCGCGGGCAACGTCGCGCACATGCACGAAATCGCGCTGCTGTTCGCCGTCCTCGAAAATCAGCGGCCGCTGGCCATTGGCGATGCGGGAGGCGAAGTTCGCCAGGACGCCGGTATACGGGTTCGAGAGCGCCTGTCCGGCGCCGAAGACATTGAACAGGCGCAGCGCCACCGCGTCGACGCTATAGGCTTCGCCGAAGATCAGTACGGCGCGTTCCTGGGCGTATTTTGTCAGTGCGTAGATCGAGGCTAGATCGACCGGTTTCTCCTCGTCGGTCGGCAGCGGCGACAGGACTTCACCTTCCGGCGACAGGGGATTCCATTGGCCGCTGCGGATGTCGTCCGGCTGCCGTCTTGCATTGTCGATGCGCCGGCCGTCTGGCGTGGCATAGAGACCCTCGCCATAGACGCTCATCGAAGAAGCGACCACAATCCGTTCGATCGGCCGTTTGATCAGCGCTTCCAGCAACGTGGCGGTGCCGAGGTCGTTGGCGCCGACATAGCGGGCGATCTCGTACATGGACTGGCCGACGCCCACTTCAGCCGCCAGGTGAATGATCGCGTCGACACCCTCGACCGCCTCTATGATAGCGTCGCGATCGCGAACGTCGCCTTTGATCAGCTTGGCGCCTGCCGGCAGGCTGATTGCCTCGCCGCCGTGCACCTGATCCAGCAGCGCATCGAGAATTGAAACCCCATAGCCATGTTCAACGAGTTCCTGGGCGACGTGGCGGCCGATAAAACCGCAGCCTCCCGTGACCAGTATACGTTTCACGACAACTCCTCATACGAATGGCTTTGCCGCCCCAAACTTCCGGGCGAAAGGTTTGTTCCCTTGCTTCAACAAAGTTCAGGAGGCTCGCCGGGGTAGGTTTCAACCAGGCGTGGGAACATCGAAGGCTGCTTGGTGTTAGGAGCCATGTTCGACCAACCGCGCGCACATGCCGGGCAGCGATGCATCTGCTGGTTGTGCAACGCGGGGGATCTCGCGGTGGAATCGAAGGGAGATTGCCATGTCTGAATCGAAGACGACCACCGATCATGACGAAATCCGCCGTTGGGCCGAAGACCGCGACGGGCGGCCGGCGGTGGTGCGCACCAAGGGCGAGGGGGGCATACTGCGCATCGATTTCGGCGAGCCTGAAGAGACGTTCGAGCCCGTCGAGTGGGACGAGTTCTTCAGGATATTCGATGAGAACGAACTGGCCTTCCTCTACCAGGATGAGACCAGCGGCGGAAAGACCAGCCGCTTCAACAAATTCGTCGAGCGCAGCCGGAAAAGCTAACATCGTCTAGTTGCCGGCGGCCATGGTCAGTGCAGCAGGTTTGCTCCACGTGCCTTGACGATGTTTCGCATGATGCCGTTGAGCCAATCCTCTGTCGAGGAACCGGATCGTCTGTTGTCGATCTCGCCGATGGCCTGCTCGAGCGTTCGCTCGACCAGCCGGTCGGAAGCATCCATATCTCCCAGCAGCAGACGCGCCGCGAGCCTGAGCTTGGGCAGCAGCGAAAATACGTCGTCTGAGGGCTCGGACGCTCGGCCTCCTTTCGATGCCGACGTCTCGGCTGGGAAGAGAGCATCGAAGACTGCTTGGCCGTCCGAGGATTTTCTGAGGCTGCTGGCATATCGAAGGCGCTCAGGAATAACGATGTCTTCGTCGCCGCTGAAAAACACGAACGGCACGCCACGGCGCATCAGTTCGTCGGCGATCGGGAATACCCGCCTTCCGTTGAGATTGACGTCCAGGATCGCGGCTTCCGCCTCATCCGTATGTTTCGATGCCTGTTCGACCGTCGCCACGGGGCCAAGTACGACGGCGCCCATCTTGCTGAAATAACGTGCAAGATCGCCCGCCAGCATCCATTCGTCCTCGACGATCAGGATATGCAAGCCTTGCAGGTCGCGCACCTCATTGTTCCTTCTTCCTGCGGGATTTACGGCTGTCGGCGCGGACGTCTGCAAAGTGGCGCGCCAGGACCTCTTGCAACCGTTCCGCGAGCGCGAGCAGGCGAGGCGGAATATTTTCGGATACCGGGAACTTGGTCAGATCCGGCGACGGCAACAGGACTCGCTTGGCCGGCTTTATCTCAGGTGGTCGTTTTGCCATTGGAACCGCCTCCGAAGTCAGATGTTAATGCCCACCGGCGGTGCTTTGTTCCGTTGGTGGACTATTTACTGGCCTCGGGCTCAGCCCGGTCTTAATCTGACGCGTGATTTGGGTCTAAGGCCCGATTGGACGGCTTCGTGTTGCGGCGGTTACCAGGGGCGTGGCGTGGCATCCCAGAATGGAAGATTTCCCATTGTCGGCGTCGGCGCATCGGCCGGCGGCATTCCCGCGATGGAGGGCCTGTTCAAAGGACTGACCGACGGCACCGGCATGGCGTTTGTCGTCGTCACGCACCTTAGCCCGGAACGGGAAAGCCTGCTGCACGAGGTTATCCAACGTTACACCGAAATGCCGGTCGTCGTGGCCGAGGAGGGCGTAGCGGTCCAACCGGACCAGGTCTATGTGATGCCACAAAACGTCGTCCTCACCATCCGTAAGGGCGCGCTTTCGCTGCGCCGGCCGAACACGCTCAACCGCGAGCGCAAGCCGATCGACATCTTCTTCAGCGCATTGGCCGAGGACCAGGGCGAGTATGCCGTCGGCATCATCTTGTCGGGTGGCGATTCGGACGGCACGCTCGGCGCCAGGGCGATCAAGGAGCATGGCGGGCTGACCATAGCCCAGGCCTCCAACGGGTACGGCCCCCGCAATCCGGACATGCCGCAGAGTGCGATTTCGAGCGGCCTGATCGACATAGCGGCGCCCGCCGAGCAGATCGGTGCAAAGCTTCAGGCGTTTGTCCGCGGCTTCGACGTGCTGAACGGCCTGACCGAAGCGGACGACGAACACAAGGCCGAGATGGATCGGGCCCGCGATGAAATCTACGCCATTTTGCGCAGCCATTCCGGTCACGACTTTTCCGGCTACAAGACCAAGACGTTCCTGCGTCGCGTAAAGCGGCGCATGCAGATCACGCAGCTGCAGTCGGTCACCACCTACATAGAACGGCTGAAAGGCGATCCGGACGAGGTGGCGAAGCTGTTTCGCGACCTGCTCATCAACGTCACCAGCTTTTTTCGCGACGCCGAAGCGTTCAAATTGCTGGAGGAAAAGATCATACCGCAGATTTTCGAAGGCAAGAACGCCTCCGATGCGGTGCGTGTCTGGGTGCCCGGCTGTGCCACCGGCGAGGAGGTGTTCTCGATCGGCATGCTGATGCGCGAGCGCATCGAGAAGCTTTCCGCGCCGCCGCGCGTCCAGATATTCGCGACCGACATCGACGAGCCGGCGCTCGCGGTGGCGCGTGCGGCGCGTTATCCCGAAGCGCTGCTGCACGGGCTTTCGCCACAGCGCAGGCAACGCTTTTTCCACAGCGACGGCGCGAGCTACGTGCTTGGCAACGAGGTGCGCGAACTGTGCATCTTTTCGCCGCACAGCATTATCCGCGATCCTCCCTTCTCGCGCATGGATATGATTTCCTGCCGCAACCTGCTGATCTATTTCGGCCCGCAGATCCAGAACCGGGTGATTCCGATCTTCCATTACGCGCTGAGGCCGGGCGGCTATCTGTTCCTCGGCACCTCGGAAAGCGTCGGTCAGCACGGCGACCTGTTTGCCACGGTCGACAAGAAGCATCGGATTTTCCAGGCGCGGGAACATGCAATGCCGCGGCCGCTGGTTCTGATCGGCAATGGCCCCACGGGTGCCCTTCCGGTCGGACGCGGCGGCTCGACGAAGGATGCCGCCAGCCATTCACTGCGCCAGGCGATCGAGGCTCAGGTGCTGGAGCGGTTCGCCCCGCCTCACGTTCTGGTCAATGGCGATGGCGACATCGTCTACTATTCGGCGAGGACGGGCAAATATCTGGAAGCACCGCAAGGCGCCCCGAGCCGGCAGTTGCTGACACTGGCCCGCCGCGGGCTTAGACTTGAGCTGCGAGCCGCGTTGCGGGAGGCAGCCACGACGCGCCGCACGGTCGTTCGGGAGAACATAGCGGTCGAAGAAGACGACGGACAGCTTCAGTTCATTGCACTGATGGTCGAGCCGTACACGGAACGCGGCAATGGCGAGCCCCTCTACCTCGTCCTGTTCAATCCGGTGGGACAGGCCCAGATCCGCTCCGATCCGGCACGCGAAAGCCGCGGCGCCGACGATGCGACCGATCTCGAACGGGAGTTGCGCGACACGCGCGAGCGGCTGCAGTCGACCATCGAGGAATACGAAACCGCGCTGGAGGAAGTAAAGTCTTCGAACGAGGAACTCGTCTCCGTCAATGAAGAGGCGCAGTCGACCAATGAGGAGCTTGAGGCCTCGAAGGAGGAGATGCAGTCGCTCAACGAAGAGCTCAATACCATCAACGCAGAGCTGACTGGCAAGATAGAGGAACTCGACCGCGCCAACAGCGATCTCAGAAACCTGTTCGAAAGCACGGAAATCGCCACCATCTTCCTCGACCGCAACCTTGTGGTGCGGACCTTTACTCCCGCCGCGTCGTCGTTCTTCAACTTGCGTCCGTCCGATGTCGGCCGACCGCTGACCGATCTTTCGAGCCAGCTCGACTACCCCGAGTTGAAGCGGCACATCCAGGCGGTGTTCGAGACGGGAGAGACCCTGAACCATCACCTTGCGCGCGACAACAAGGGCCGGTTCTACCTGGTTCGCATCAACCCGTACCGGGACAAAGGCGGCAGCATCCAGGGCGTGGTCGTGACCCTGATCGACGTGACGACGCTGGCGCAGGCTGAAGAGCGTCAGCAGGTGCTCATCTCGGAGCTGAACCATCGCGTCAAGAACATGCTGGCGGTCGTCGCCAGCATCACCAACCGGACGCGTGAAAACTCGGCGTCGAAAGACGAGTTCGCCGAAGCCTTGATCGGCCGGCTGCAGGCGATGTCACGAGCCTACAGTCTGCTCTCGCGAGAAAGCTGGACGGAAGCCTCCGTCGAGGAACTGCTGCGCCAGGAACTTGATCCCTTTGGGGCCGAACGGTTCGAGCTCGATGGCAAGCGGGTAAGCCTCAAGCCTGTGCAAGGGCTCTCCTTCGGCATGGCAATTCATGAGCTGGCGACGAATGCCGCCAAATATGGCGCACTGTCGAAACCTGCCGGGCGCATAGTTGTCAAATGGTCGGTGGTGGATGGCACCTTCAAGCTCGTCTGGCGCGAGAAGGGCGGCCCCCGCATCAAGGAGCCAACCGACAGCGGCTTCGGCCTTACCCTTCTGCGTGGAGAAATCGGTTACAGGCTGGGCGGAAAAGTTGAAACAAGTTTCCGCTCAAATGGTTTGGAGGTGGAAATTGCATTCCCTCTGACCCGCGAGGGCTCGTCGTGACCGGAAAGGTGCGTGTGCTGATCGTCGAGGATGAATGGCTGATCGCCGACGACGCGGCGGCTTACCTGCGCAAGGCCGGCCATCAGGTGGTCGGGCCGGTTTCGTCGGTTACGGCGGCCCTCCGCCTCGTCGGTGAAGGCGGCATCGACGCGGCGCTGTTGGATATCCAGTTGAACGACGAGACCAGCTATCCAATCGCGGAAGCGTTGCGGACGCGCGGCGTGCCGTTCGCTTTCCTCTCCGGGTATGGCGAACGCGAAATTCCGGCAGGTTTCCGCGCTTGCAGGATCGTGCAGAAGCCGGCGAGCCAGAGTGCGATCCTGAATGCCGTGGATGAACTCGCGCGAGCCTGCTGAGGTCTCGATTTTGAACCAAGTCACATCCGCATGGTGCGTGCCTGCCGCGAACACGAACGCCTATGGCAAGATCCGCACCGGTACCGATTTGGCGGCCGGGACATGAGCCTTCTCGGCTCTGTGCCAGAGAGGAATCAGTGGGTTGAGCTCGGGATAATAACCGGCGCAATTTCCCTTCGGCACTGAGAAAGGCGTGATGCGCAGCCCGCGCACGCGGCGCTCCGCGCCATCCTGCGCATTGGCTTCGAGATCGACCTCCTGTCCCGCGCTCAAGCCGAGGCGCTGGATGTCCTTTTCGTTCATCAACAGCACCATGCGTGTGCCGCTGATGCCGCGCAGCCGGTCGTTGTAGCCGTAGACGGTCGTGTTGAACTGATCGTTGGAGCGCACCGTGATCAGTGTCAGCACATCGCGGCCGGCGACATCGATGTCAGGATCGGTTTCAAGGCCACTTGGCAGCTTGAAATTGGCCTTCTTGTTCGGCGTCTCCCACACCCGCTTGCTCGCCTTGATGTCGCGATGGAACCCGCCGGGCGTCAGAAAGCGCTTGTTGAAGTCGCGGAAATGTTGGGGGTAGCAGCGCTCGATCTCGTCACGGATGCGGGAATAGTCGCCAACCCACTCATCCCGTGGGATCGAACTCCTGCCCGGCACCGTCGCCTTGGCAAGTTCGGCGACGATCCGGGGCTCGGAAAGCAGATGCGGCGAAGCCGGAGCTCGCGATCCGAACGAGCCATGGATACAGGCGGTGGAATCCTCTATCGACACCCTTTGGTCGCCGCTCGCCTGATGATCTCTTTCCAGGCGTGACAGGCAAGGCAGCAGATAGGTTGTCCGGCCGGCGATCAGATGGCTGCGGTTGAGCTTGGTCGCGATCTCGACATGCAGGTCGAGCCCACGCCAGGCTTTCTCGGCCAGGCCGGTTTCCGGCACGGCCCGCACGAAATTGCCGCCGAGCCCGACGAAGCCCTTGACCGATCCGTCGATGACGCCCTCGCAGGTCTCGACCGTATCGAGACCTTTCTCACGCGGCGGTTCAAAGGCGTAGAATTCGGCGAACTTGTCGAGCGGGACGAGCTCGGGTTTTTCCGATATGCCGACGGTGCGCTGTCCCTGGACATTGGAATGGCCGCGCAGCGGCGAAATACCGGCGCCGGGTTTTCCGATATTGCCGCGCATCATCAAAAGGTTGCACAGCATCTGGACGTTCTCGGTGCCGTGCCGATGCTGGGTCAGGCCCATGCCGTAATTGCCGATCACCGCGTTGGCATGGCTGTAGACCTCGGCGACATGCTCCAGATCGGCCTGCGCAATGCCCGATCGTGCGACGATATCGCTCCACTGGGTGTTGCGCAGGAAGGCTTCGAACTCGGCGAAGCCATGCGTGTGCTCGGCGATGAAAGCCGTATCGAGGGCACGCGTCCTGCCGCTTTCGCGGGCGGCATCGTCGAGCGCCAGCAACGCTTTGGCGATGCCCGTTATCGCGGCGATGTCGCCGCCCGAACGGACCTGGAAGAAGTCGCTGGACATTTTGGTGCCCGGTCCGGGCGACAGCATGTCGATGGAGTTTTGCGGATTCTTGAAGCGCTTCAGTCCCCGCTCGGGCAAAGGATTGAAAGTGAAGACGGGCACGTTGCGTTGACGTGCCTCTTGCAGCGGATGCAACAGGCGCGGCGCCGTCACCCCGGTATTGTGCCCGAAGAAGAGCATCATGTCGCATTTCGCAAAGTCTTCGAGCTGCACGGTCCCGACCGGCGAACCGATCGATTCCGGCAAGCCGACCGAGGTCGATTCATGACACACGTTGGACGAATCGGGCAGGTTCGAAGACCCGTAGATCCGCGCAAAAAGCTGATACATGAACGAGGCCTCGAGCGAGGCGCGGCCGGACGTGTACAATACCACCGATTTGGGATCGAGCCGTCGCAATTCGGCAGCTATGTCGCGGAATGCATCGTCCCAGGAAACCGGTTCGTAACGGTCGACGGCGGCATTGTAGCGCATGGGCTCCGTAAGCCTGCCCTGTTTCTCCAGATCGTGGTCCGGCCAATCGAGCAATTCCGCCACCGAATGCTCGGCGAAGAAAGCGGGTTCGCAGCGCAGCTTGGTCTGGTCCCACATCGTCGCCTTGGCGCCGTTTTCACAGAATTCGAAAGGCCTCGGCTGGGCTGGCTTTGCCCATGAGCAAGACACGCACATATAGCCGTCGGCCTTGTTCTGCTTGAGCAGCGTGCTCCATATCCCGGACAACAGCAGGCCTTCGCCTCGCGCCTTGCGGACCAGGGATTTGAGCGATCCCCAGCCGCCTGTCGGGTGGTCGTATTTCTTGGTTTCGATGCGATCGGTTACGGCGGGTCTCATGCGAGCCACTCTCTGTAGAAGAGCACTCATACGAACCCGCCATGGGGCTGAATGTTCCGGCCGGCTCCGCGCCGTGCCACCGGAACCATTTCCGCCATGGTTTGTTCGGCTCGAAGAAAGGAGCCGTGCGAAATGGAGCGACGCAACGCGTTAATTGCGATGGTGATTTCGGCCATCATCATCGTCGGCTTTCTCATAGGCTTTTTGTACGGCGATATGGGCTGGCAAACCTCGCCGCTCAAAAGAGCCCCTGAGCAAAACCAGGGCGGCAATGCTCCGGCCGAGACCTCGCCTGCCGCCGGCATCAAGAAGAACCCGAAGGAAAATACCGAAATGCCAGGCCAGCAGTGAAGGCGAGTCCAGCCATGAAGTTAGCCAATGCCACGAACTGAAACGGGTTCCTGTTTTTGCGGCGCCATAACGGCGCAAATGCGCGGCGAGCCGTTCTGGGTTTGCTCCGATCACGATGACGACTGTCGCAAGGCGATAGGAAGCCCGCTAACGGTGTGGGTCGGCTATCGGCCCTCTGAATTCACCTTGCTCACCGGCGCACCGAAGACCTTTTCGAAAACCCCCGGCGTGCTCCGGTCCTTCTGCGCGGATTGCGGAACATCGATCGGCTATGTCGACCAGGGCCTGCCTGACGAACTCTATCTGGCGATCGGCTTTCTCGATCACCCCGAACGGTTTCCGCCACAGGCCCACGCATACTGGGACATGAGGTTGCCCTGGGTGGACTTTCCAGACGAGCTGCCGCGGGTGGGGACGTATTCGAGGCGGCGAGATCCGGTCTTCGGAAATCCGGCGGAACGCTAGCTTTCGATCCCCTCGCTGGTTGGAAAACGTGCCAGTCTGGCTTCGTACGAAAACGACAATTGGCGCGCGGCTGAAAACGCGCGATCATGTGCCAATGGGCCGCCGTTTGGATGACAAGCTCGATTGCAAGGCGTGCGGGACGATCCTGATGGAGATTCCCGACAATCCGAAGGATTCGACGCCGATCTATTGCAGCAATTGCGGCGCCTATCTCGGCGAATGGGGAGATCTGCAGGAGGATTTCTTCAGGCAGGCGTTCGGTGCCCAGGCCTTCGATCTGAACAACGGAAACATCATCAAGAAATAATCCTGGATTGTGCGGACCTGCCGCCGGCCCCAAGCCACGGCCTGTGGACCCGGCTCGTTGCGGCAATCACCGTTCGTATCGGACCCTCGGGAACCTTTCTCCCGAGCCGCTTGTTTGGGTGGCGGAAGGAGAAACGCCATGAGCACAAAACCTCCCCCTGTGCCGCCGAAGAATCTGAGCCCAAAGGGGGCCGGTGACAAAAAATCGGTAGCAGCCGACCAGGCACCGCAATCCACCGTCCCCGATCCCGACAAACAGGGTCAGCAAGGCAATACGAAGGTCAACACCACCCATCAAGGCAACGTCCAGGATCGCTAGGTCATGTCCACGTCGAAGAAAACTCCTGCCAGCATCCGCCAGGGCGGTCCCGGCGCCGCGCACGAAAACGCCAAGAAGCCGCTGAGCGTCGAAAAGCCGCCGGCCGATTCAGACCTGCGCAGCCACAGCAAGGTCTCCGGCGGCGGCGGCGAACGCGACAGCCACCATACCCATGACCCCGAAAAGAAAGGCGACACTCGGCCGGCGCATCAGAACAAGTGAAGTCGGGCGGCGACGCGACGACCGATGGGCTCGAGCGAAGTGTCAGCGGGGACGGCGCGCCAAGGCAATCGGCACGACGTTGTCGAGATTTGCTACCGGGACCACCGGCAAGTCGAACAGCATCGGAAGCCCCCGCGTCGCGGCCATTTCCACGATCAGCTCCTCGATGGAGTGATCGGTCAGAAGGGTCTCGACGCCCAGCCGGATCATCACAGCCAGCTTGTGCACCGGCACCGGCACGGACTTCGCCCGGTCATCGAGCAACTTGCTGATTTCGATCACGACGTCGGCGTCGATATTCCTGGGCAAGTCTCGCATAAGCGCCTCCCCGCCAAACGAAACGAAAAGCCCGCCGCACCTTTCGATACGGCGGGCGATCCAGTAATGCGCACCGGCGAGGGGATCGGGGGTGGGCGTGCCGGCGCGCGCAGATCGCAAGTAATTTTAGTTAAATCCGCCAACTTCGATGTGTCACGGAAAAACGTCTGTACGTTTTTTACCGAACCGCGCCCTGTACCCGCCGTCGCGCGGCGCGGCAGCACAGACGGCGCGATCCTCTGCCCTCCGGACAGCGAGCTCAAACAGTATACATTATAGACTTGAAATATCTTGCCAGGTGATCCAGCCTGTGCTTCACTTGAGCCGGGAACATGGCTGACAGGTCGATTTCTGCCGATATATGGCTGCATTTCAACGGCACGACTGCGAGATCACAGCCTCAAACGATATACGAAATCTTCGCATGGGAAGGCGTGGATGACGGAAACGATAGAGCTCAAACGGGTTGGCGATGGCAATCTGCGTGCCCAGGTCTATCAACAAGTCCGGCTGACGATACAGCATGGCGAATTGGCGCCTGGCCAGAAGCTGGTCGATGTCGATATTGCCGCCCGGCTCGGCATTTCCAGAATGCCTGTCCGCGACGCCTTGATGCAGTTGGTGCATGAGGGCTATCTCGTCGGCACCACACGCGGCTTCACGCTGCCCACGCTTACCGCAACGGATGTCGCCGACATCTTCGAGGTCCGCCGGTTGCTCGAGCCGCGGGCCGCCGCGCACGCCGCACGGACACTTGACGCCGCTGGCCTCAAGACCCTGGCAGCCGCGCTCCGGGAGGCAGAGGCTGCGGCCGCAGATGGCGATGCCGACCGCTTTTTCCAGGCCAATTCGGCATTCAGGAATTGTTGGCTTGGCGCGGTCGCGAACGAGCGTCTTTCACAAACGATTGCCCGCTTCGTCGACCATGTACTCGTCGTCCGTTTAAGGACGCTGTCGCACCAGCCGACGCAGGCCGTTATCGTGGCCGGCATGCGCGCCATCTACGAGGCATTCGTCAAGCGCGACGCCGTCGCCGCTTACGACCGCATGACCCACTTCATTCAGAACGCCGAGGAGCGTTTCATGAAGCTGAGCCCACCGTTTCAAAACTCCGACGGCGAGGGCAAGAGCATGTCACGGCGGGGGAAATCATGATCAGGAAGCAGCACCCGCTGAAAGGGCCGAACAGGTTCAAGCTCGGCGTCTTTTCCATGAACGCCGATGGCGGCCTGGCAATGACCACCGTCCCCGAGCGCTGGCGTGCCCGCTGGGAAGACAACCTCAACTCCGCCTGCATCGCCGATCGCGCCGGCCTCGAGTTTCTGCTGCCGATCGCCCGCTGGCGCGGCTTCGGCGGTTTGACGCATGTGCGGGAATGGTCGTTCGAGACGTTCACCTGGGCGGCGGGTCTTGCTGTCGCCACCGAAAACATCGGCCTGTTCATGACGGTGCATGTGCCGCTGGTTCATCCGCTGCAGGCTGCAAAAGCGCTGGCGACGGTCGACCACATCTCCAACGGGCGTGCCGGCTTGAACATCGTCTGCGGCTGGAACCCGGACGAGTTCGCCATGTTCGGGCAGACGGTCGGCGAGCGGACCTACGATCAGGCCGAGGAATGGATCAACATCATCGTGCGTGCCTATCAATCGAGGGAGCCGTTCGACTTCAGCGGCGAGTTCTACGATCTGAAGGGGGTCGTCAGCCGCCCGCCAAGCCTGCAGGCGCCGCGACCGGTGACCATGAACGCCGCCTTCGGCGCGCCGGGGCGCAACTATGCGGCGCGCCACTGCGACTACCTGTTTTCGACTTTTTCCGAAATTGCCGACGGCCGTGCGCATGTGGTCGACATCACCAACCGAGCGGCCGAAGTCGGACGCGAAGTCGGCGTCTATACGGTTTGTCACGTCGTCTGCCGGGAAACCCAGCAGGAAGCCGAGGATTATTACCGGCATTACGCGCTGGAATGCGCGGACGAGGGCGCCGTCGACGAGCATATGCGCAAGAAGAAGGAATTCGCGAACTCGCATGATGCGAAGGCCTTCACCGAATATCGGCAAAGGTTCGCCGGCGGTGCTGGAACTTTCCCGCTCATCGGCACGCCGGAAAAGATCGTCGACGACCTCACTGCGATCATGGACCAGGGTTATTCCGGCGCCGCCCTCACATTCGTCAACTATACCTACGAATTGCCCTTCTTCTGCGACCGCGTGCTGCCGCTGATGCGCCAGGCCGGGCTTCGAGTAAATTGATGCCGGCGGCCGCCATTCCGACGCCGTGGGTGGATGGACACGACGCCATCAATCCGCGCGCCTTCAAGCAGGCAATGCGGGCCGTGGCGGGCTCNCATCCTCGCGTCGGAACATGACGAGATCGGCTTTTGCGGCATCACGGCGACGGCACTCTGCTCGTTCAGTGCCGAGCCGCCTTCGCTGCTGGCCTGCGTCAACCGCAGCAGCACCTTTGCCTCGGCCATTCGCGAAGGCTTGCCCTTTTCGGTCAATCTGCCAGCCGGCGACCAGGAGAACGTTGTGCGTGCCTTTGGCGGCATGACCAAAGCCAAGGGGGCCGCGCGGTTCTCGTCCGGATCATGGGTGCGTGGCGAAACCGGCGCGCCCTTGCTTGTCGGCGCGCGGGCAATGTTCGAATGCCGGGTGGCCGAAATCATTGTGCGGGCGTCGCACATGATCGTCATCGGCATCGTCTCAGGCGTCGCGCTGGACCGCGCTGACCGATCGCCGGTCTTCTACGCACATGGACGGTTCCTGACAGTAGGAGATGATGCCAGTTAACCGCCGTTCGCGTGGCGGCGCAGCGATTGTAATTTTCAGATCGGCCCGATCATGGGCGAACTATCAAAGGGAGTACGGCAATGCGCATTTGGAAATCCCTTGTTCTGGCTGCACTCCTGTCGGGTGTGGCGGGTATCGCCCCGGCCGAGGAGGTCGTCCTCAACGCCGTGCATTTTACGCCGACGCAGAACGGCTACGCCCAGAGCTTCCTGAAGTTCGTTCAGAAGGTGAACGAAAAGGGCAAGGGTGTGGTCCAGATCAACGTGCGTGGCGGGCCGGAGGTCATTCCGCCGATCCAGCAGGGCGCGGCGCTCAGGAGCGGCCTGATCGACGTGATCGACACGCCGGCAGGGCAGTTCCTCGAGCTCGTGCCCGAAGGCGAGGTGTTCTCCGCATCGACAAAGACGCCGTGGGAGGTTCGCGAGAATGGCGGCTGGGACTTCATCAGCGGAATTTTCGAGAAGAAGGCCAATGCCCATCTGCTGGCGCATGTCGACGCGGGCTCGGGCTTCAATGTCTTCACCATCGACGAACCCAAGCTCAACAGCGAAGGCAGCATCGACTGGAGCAGCCTGAAGATCCGCTCGTCGCCGCTCTATCGCGATTTCCTTGAATCCCTGGGCGCAACGGTGATCGTGCAAGCGCCAGGGGACGTCTACACCTCGCTCGAGCGCGGCGTCGTCAATGCCAACGCCTATACCGTGTTTGGCTATGCGTCGTTCGGCTGGGACAAGTTCACCAAATACCGTGTCGACCCGCAATTCTTCAAAACCGACGTGCTGATCTCGATCAACAAGGCCAAATGGGACACGCTGTCGCCCGAGGCGCAGAAGCTGCTTGCCGACACGGCCGTCGAATACGAGCGCGCGAGCTATGACGCCAATCTTGCCGAGTCGGAAAAGCAGGCACAGGCGATGATCGACGGCGGGCAGAAGGTGATCAGCTTGACCGGTGCCGGCCGCGACAAATTCCTGGCGGCTGCCACGCAGGCGAGCTGGGCGAGAATGGCCAAACGCGATCCCACCAACATCGATCAGTTGAAGAAATTCTTCCAGTAGCCGAGCGGAGGCTGCCTTGTAAGCCCTCCATCAAAGCTGGGCAAAAGCGGGGCAACGGTGGACATGAGGGTCGTCGGACATGGACAGATTGTTTGCAGCGATTGCGAAGCTGAGCCTTGCGTTGGCGGCGACGGCAAAAGTGGTGCTTGGCCTCATCATCGTCGCGGTGGTTGCTGATGTATGCGTCCGCAATCTGGGCCTGAGGCCGCTTGCCTGGGCAGTATCGGCGACGGAATACGGCCTGCTTTACGCGGCATTCCTGCCGATGCCCTGGCTGGTCCACAGCAAGGGCCATGTCTTCGTCGAGTTCCTGCGCAAGGCGCTGCCGATGCGGGCTCGGGCGGTGCTTGAAAAACTGGTCTATCTCGCCTGCATCGGCGTCAGCCTCTACCTTGGCAGCGTCGCCTTGTTTTCCCTGACAAGCGCCGTGGCGGGCGGCGAATATGAAACGCGCAGTTTCGACATGCCGAAATGGCTGGTCTTTCTGCCCATCATGCTCGCCTTCTACCTCTCTGCGCTGGAATGGCTCAGATATCTCCTCGGCCGTGACACGCTGTACACGCTCGATCCGCTGGAAATGGAAGGGCTCTGACCGGTGGCCTGGCTGTTTCCATTCGCCGTGCTTGTTGGCACCATCCTCGTGTTGATGGGGCTTGGGCTGCCGGTCGCCTTCGCTTTCTTCGTCACCAATGTGATCGGGCTGTACCTGTTCTTCGGCGGTTCGATCGGCGTGACGCAGATGGTCGCCAACTTCTCCGACGCCGTCTCGACCTATGCGCTCGCTCCGCTGCCGATGTTTCTTGTCATGGGCAGCCTGTTCTTCCGCTCCGGCCTCGGCGAGAAGGTCATCTACGCGCTCGACCTGTGCATCGGCAATCTGCGCGGACGCCTCGCTTATGTCGTTCTCGCCGCCGGCACAATCTTTTCCGCGCTGTCGGGCTCGAGCCTCGCCAATACCGGCATGATGGGTTCGCTGATGGTGCCGGAGATGCTGAAGCGGGGCTACAAGCCGCATATGGCCTACGGCCCGGTGCTTGGCGCCGGAAGCCTTGCCGTCATCATCCCGCCATCCTCGCTGGCCGTCTTGCTCGGCTCGCTGGCCCAGATCGACGTAGGCGCGCTGCTCATAGCGGGGGCTTTGCCCGGGCTGCTCCTCGTTGTCATGTACGCGGCGCTGATCTTCGCACAGACGAAGATCGATCCGGACGCCTCTCCGCACTATCCGGTGCCCGCCGTTCCTGCGGCCGAGAAGGTGAGGGCGGTTGCCGTCAACATCATTCCGATGAGCGTCATCGTGTTCATGGTGGTTGGCACGATCATCCTTGGAATAGCGACGCCGACGGAATCGGCGGGGCTCGGCTGTGCCGCCGTGTTCGCCTTGTTGTTTGTCTACCGGCGGTTCAGCTGGGCGGTTGTCTGGAGGTCGCTGGACGATGCGATGAAGGTCACCGGCATGACCTTCCTGATCATCTCGGCTTCGACGACGTTTTCGCAGATATTCGCCTTCTCCGGCGCCTCCAACGGCTTTATCCAGTTCATCGTCGGCTATGATCTTGGACCGTATCCCATGCTGCTCATGATGGTGCTCGTCATCCTGCTGCTCGGCATGTTCATGGATCAGGTCTCGATGATGCTGATCACGCTGCCGATCTTCCTGCCGATCGCCCACCAATTCGGCTACGAGCCGGTATGGTTCGGGCTGATCCTGCTGCTCGCCTACGAGGTCGGCTTCACCACGCCGCCGTTTGGTCTGCTGCTGTTCATCATGATCGGTGTTGCGCCGAAAGGCACATCGCTCAAGACGGTTGCCATGTCAGCGGCACCCTACATCGCGCTGACGCTTTTGCTGATCCTGCTGATTGTCCTCTTTCCGCAGATCGCTCTCTTTCTTCCGAATTTGATCTAGTCGAACTCGATCCAGCAGGTGTCCAAATGCGCTTTGCCTATCTTGCTTTCTTCCATGATGACCGCGAGGCAAATTTGGCCATCGCCGGTGAAGACGTTGATGCCGTGCGGCGGGTGATTGCATCGACGCCGGGCCTTGCGCTTGCAAACATCTATCTGCCCGAAGTGGCGACGGACATGTTCAACAAGGATGGCCCACCGCCGGTCTTTGGCTTCCAGCTCTATTTCGACGAATTGGCGGACATGGAGGCGGCGCTGGCGCCGTCCGGCCATCTGCAGGCGCTTGCCGCACCGGGTATGCTGTCGAGCGTCGCCGGTTCGAGGCCGACGCAACAGGCTATGTGCGTGCGTCCGTTTCCCGTCGACGACGCTGGCGTCCAGACGTCGGGACTCCCCTGCAGCTATCTTGTCCACTATCCCGGGCCGGCCGAAGACATGAATGTCTGGCTCTACCACTATGTGACGCATCATCCGCAATTGATGCGGGGCTTCCCCGGCATTCGCCACATCGAGGTTCTGTCGCGACTGGATTGGTGCGGTTCGCTGCCCTGGCCGCGCATCGACCATATGCAGCGCAACCGGGTCATGTTCGACAGCCCCGCGGCATTGACGCACGCCCTGCAGTCGCCGGCGCGGCTGGAGATGCGCGCCGACTACAAGACTTTCCCGCCGTTTTCAGGCGGCAGCCGGCATTTCCCGATGTCGACGGAAGCCGTGCATCCTTTGCCGCGGGCCACATAGCGCAAACAGGTTTTGCCGACGCCGAAAAATCTCTGGAGATTTCATGTACGACTTTCGCAAGAAATGTGTCTCTCTCGATCGCCTCATCGGCACGTTCTGCGCCATCCCGCACCCGGTGGCGGTCGAAGTGGCGGCCGCCAGCGGGGTCGATTTCCTGTGCATCGACTGGGAGCATTCGCAGATCGGCCGCGAACGGCTCGAGGATCTGGTTCGCGCCGCCGATGTCCACAAGGTTCCCGCGATGGTGCGCGTTCCCGGCCACACGCCGGAATGGATGGCGGCCGCGCTCGACGCCGGCGCGTCGGGCGTCCTGGTACCCCGCGTCTCGACGGCCGAGCAAGCCCGCATGGTGGTCATGGCCTGCCGTTACCCGCCGGTCGGCGCACGCGGTGTCGGCCCGGGCCGCGCCGCCGGCTATGGCTACAGGATTCCGGACTACCTCAAATCGGCCAACGAGGTCCTGACGGTCGCCATCCAGGTCGAGACGGCAGAGGGCCTGGCCAACATCGACGACATCGTCCAGGTCGACGGCGTCGACGTGGTCTTCATTGGCCCCGGCGACCTGTCGGTCTCGATCGACGCCATGGGGCCGGCCGGCCAGGACAAGCTCAATGCCGCGATTACCAGGATTGCGGCCGTAGCGCGCGCGGCCGGCAAGGCCGTCGGCATCTTTCGCCCTTCGGCGGATGATGTCGGCAAATGGTCGCGGCACGGCATCAGCTTCTACATGCTGGCCAGCGACACGATGTTTCTCGGCGCCGGCCTTGCCGCCGGCGTCGCCTCGGCGCGCAGCGCCTCATAGCAAGAGTTTGCCATGAAGATCATCAAGACCGACGGTGTGCTGTCAGTCGAGGAGGAGCAGCTGCGCTACCTCGACGGCTTGAGCGCCGAGTTTGTCGAAAAGACGCTGCTCACAGAAGATGCCCTGATCGAACACTGCCGCGACGCCGACGCATTGATGGTATTGCGGGAGCCGATCACGGCTCGCGTTTTGGCGGAACTGAAGAACCTCAAGGTCATCGGGCGGTTCGGCGTAGGGCTCGACTCGATCGACGTCGAGGCCGCTAGCCGTGCCGGTGTTCAGGTAACCTACGTGCCGGACGCCAATCTGGTGGAAGTCAGCACCCACGCCATGGCCCTGATCCTGGCCTTGGCGCGCAGGCTGAAGCAGTTCGACAGCGCGGTGCGCGCCGGCCGCTGGGCGGCGATGACCGACGGTGCCGGCATCACGCGGCCGGACAGGCAGATTCTCGGGCTGATCGGCTTCGGCCAGATCGGGCGCCTGACTGCCGAGCGGGCGCGGGTCTTCGGCTATCATATCATCGCCTACGACCCGCATATGCCGGCAGAGCGCATCACGGCCGGCGGTGCCGAACCGGTCGGCTTCGACGAGCTGCTAGCCAGGGCCGACATCGTCTCGCTGCACGTTCCAGCGACACCGGAGACCAGAAACATCATGTCGGCGGATGCCCTGTCGCGGATGAAGGAAGGAGCGATATTCATTAACGTGTCCCGCGGCGGCCTCGTCGACGAGGTCGCGTTGGCGGATCTGATCCGGCGCGGCCATCTGGCAGGCGCGGGCATCGACACGTTCGAGCAGGAGCCGCCTTCGCCCGACAATCCGCTGCTGGCGCTGGACACCGTCCTGGTCAGTCCACACGCGGCGCACTACTCGACGCAATCTTACGCGGAGGTTCGCAACAAGGTGTTTGCCGACGTCGCAGCGGTCCTGCGCGGCGGCAAGGCGGTATATCCGGTCAACCGGGTGTGACCAATTCCCGATGCCGGCACCATCCGCTGCCTGCCGACAGTTCCACCTTAACGTTCCGGGGCAGGCAGCCTTGAGCGCGATCTCGGCAAGCGGATAAAGACGGGAACGGGTGAAGTGAATTCGCATTTTTTTGCGGACAGCGCCACATTTTGTTCTTGCTTTGTGCCGGCAGCTATGCTACTAATTTGCGTATGGTGCTGATTCGCACCGAGGACCCGCCGCAAGGCGGTTTTTTTGTTTCAGGTTTCGGGGCCGTCCGTCGAGGCCCTGCTCGGCTTGTCGCGACGCTCGACGATGTAGATGTGGTCGGCGACCAGCACCACGTTGCCATGCTGGTTGATCACCTCGCAGCGCTCGACGACCCGGCCTGAATCGGGCCGCTTCGGGTCGTCTTCCTTGGCCGAGATGGTGGCGCGGGTCTTGATCGTATCGCCGATGAACACCGGCTTGATGAAGCGCAGCCGGTCGTAGCCATAGGAGAAGGCGACCGGGTTGACGACGCTTGCTGTCAGCCCGACGCCGACGGAAAAGACCAGCGTGCCGTGCGCGATGCGCTGGCCGAACGGCGTCGTCTTCATGAACTCGGCGTCCATGTGATGGGGAAAGAAATCACCGGTATGGCCGGCATGGACGACGAAATCGGTCTCGGTGATGGTGCGCCCGCTGGTCATGCGCGACGAGCCGATCTGGTAGTCCTCGAAATAGACAGTCTGCTCCAAGTCAGGGCCTCGCCGCGATCGGTGTTGCCGGCGCCGCGCTCGATTGGTAGGCGGCTTCGACCAGCGCCATGGTGTTCCAGCCGTCCTCGACGGAACTGACAAGCTCGGCGTCCTCGCCCGACGCGTAGCGCTGGACATTGGCCATGCGGCCGGCAAAGGCGTCCGGAAACCATGCGCCGACGAGTGGAACCGCAATCCAGTCCTTGACGCCTTTGGGGTAGATTTCGAGGATGTCCGGCTCGCCGCGCGGATAGTCGAGGTTGACGCCCAATTTGAGGTAGGCGGCGCCTTCGGTGCCGCAGATGCGGAATTCGCAGGCCTGGTGTTTTCGACCGAATTTGTGATCGTGGTTGATCGACAGTGCACAGCGCACGGTGTCGCCATAGTCGAGGATCGCGCTGGTGCGCGTTTGCGCAACCTTATGGCCGGGATGGCCGAGCGTCTTGGCGTGAACCCCCTTGGGGTCGCCGAGCAATTGCCGGATCAGGTCGAGATAATGGATCGAATGCATGGCGATCTCGACGCGCGGCGCCTGCAACAGGAATTCCCAGAGCTGCCAGGGTGTCGCAAGCGCCAGCCATGCGTCGAAATCGACCACGTCGCCCAACCAGCCCTTGGCGATCGCATCCCTGAGCGACAGCATCATCGGTGCAAAGCGGAGCTGGAAGTTCACCGCCGCTTTGAGGTCTTTGGAGCGGCAGATTTCGAGGATCTCGGTCGCCTCGGTGAGATTGCTGCCCATCGGCTTCTGGATCAGCGCCACCGCACCATCGGGCAGCGCCCTGAGCACGCCGGCATGATAGGCCGGCGGTGTCGCCAGATCGAAGACGGCGTCCTTGATCGCAGCAGCTTCCTCGACCGACCGGTAAGCGGTGACGCCCCATTTCTGCGCCAGTTTTTCGGCCTTGGCCAGGTCGGGGTCGAAAAGCCCGGCAACCGGGAAACCGGCCTTCCCATAGGCCGGGAAATGCGCATCGCCGACGATCGAGCCGGCGCCGAAAATCACGATCGGCCTGGGCTTTGACGGCTGTGCCCAGGCCTGGGAGAGCGAGGCAGGATCGAAAATGTCATCAGTCATAATGGAAGACTTCGTCCATCGACGCCCACCACTCGCCCTCCTTGCGGGTCGGCAGCGGCTCCTGGCATGGCATGCACAGCGCCCACCATTCCTGCGTCGTGGGATCGGCGGCCATCTTGGCCATGTCGGCGGCATAGTCGGTGCCGTGGTACTCGAAGGTGCTGAACAAAAGGTGCTCCGGCTCCCTCAGATAAATCGAATAATTCTTGATGTTGCAGGCGGAAATCATCTTGAGGACGTCCGGCCAGACGGCGGCGTGAAGCCGCACATACTCGGCGACCTTCTCCGGCTTGAGGCCGAGCACCATTCCCATTCGCTGCATGTCCGCCTCCTATTTCACTATCGTCGTGGTGAATTCCGCGATGCTCTTCGCCTTGATCGCATCCCAGTCCCAGTCGATGCCGATGCCGGGCTCGTCCGGCGCCAATGCATGCCCGTCCTCGATACGCATTTTCTTGCCGGTCAGCTCGTCGAGCTGGGGAATATACTCGACATATCTGCCGTTCTGAACGGCGCATGTCAGGCTGACATGCAGTTCCATCAGGAAATGCGGGCAGACGGGGATGTCGAACGCCTCGGCCGCGTGCGCCACCTTCAGCCACGGCGTGATGCCGCCGATGCGGCCGACATCGACCTGCACGATCGAGCAAGCGCCCTTCTGCATATATTCGCGGAAATGCCGGATCGAATAGAGCGACTCGCCGACCGCGATCGGCGTCGACGTCGCACTCGACAGCCGCACATGGCCGTCAATGTCGTCGGCCGGCAGCGGTTCCTCGATCCAGGCGAGGTCGAGGTCGCGAAAGCGTTCGGCCCGGCGGATTGCCTCGTCGACCGAAAAGCCCTGGTTGCAGTCGGTCATGATCTCGTAGGAGTCTCCAACCGCCCGGCGCACCGCCGTCAGCCGAGTAAGATCCTCGGAACCGTGCGGCTTACCGATCTTGACCTTCGAGCCGCGAAAACCCTTGGCCTTGGCGGCCAGCGCATCCTCGACCAGCGCCTCGGTTTCGATATGCAGCCAGCCGCCTTCGGTCGTGTAGAGCGGGCAGCGGTCCTTGGCGCCGCCGGCCAGCTTCCACAGCGGCAGTCTCTGTTTCTTCGCCCGCAGGTCCCAAAGAGCAGTGTCGATGGTCGCCAGCGCGATTGCCGTGATCGCGCCGATCGTCGTGGCATGGGTGGCGAACTCCAACTCGCGCCAGACCGCCTCGATCATGTCGGCGTCGCGGCCGATCAGCCGCGGCGCAAGGTGGTCGGCCAGCAGTCGCATCACCGACGAGCCGCCGGTGCCGATCGTGTAGCTGTAGCCGGAGCCGACCGCGCCGTCGGCATCGGTGATGGTGACGATCGGTGTTTCCTGGCTGACAAAACTCTGGATGGCATCGGTGCGCTTGACCTTAGGCACCAAGTCGACCATGCGCAGTTCGACTTTCTCGATCTTTGCCATGATTTTAACCTCGCAATGTCTTGCCCGTTTCAGCAGAAAACAGATGGGCCTGCGACAGGTCCAGGCTCATCTTGACCCGGTCGCCGGCTTTGAGCGGCTTTGGATTGAGCATCCGTGATACCCAGTCGCTGCCGTTGAATTCGGCGAACACCAGCGTCTCATTGCCGAGCGGCTCGGTGACGGTCACCGGCAACTCGACCTGGTGGACGTCGACATCTTCGCCGGAGCTGATGCCGTGTCCGGTCGGATAGATGTCGTCGGGCCTGAGGCCGAACACGACCTTGTCGCCGGTTTCGACATTGGCTTTGAACTGGCTGGGCAGAGGCAGCTTCTCGCCGCTGGCGAACAGCAGCTGTCCGTCGTCGACAACCGCCTCATGCAGGTTCATCGGTGGCGAGCCGATGAAGCCCGCGACGAAGCGTGTCTGCGGCCGGCGGAAGACCTCGTCGGGTGTGCCGACCTGCTCGATAAAACCGTCACGCATGATGACGATGCGGTCCGCCAATGTCATCGCTTCGACCTGGTCATGGGTGACGTAGATCACCGTCGACTTGACCTTGGCGTGCAGCTTCTTGATCTCGGTGCGCATCTGCGTCCGAAGCTTGGCGTCGAGATTGGAAAGTGGCTCGTCGAACAGGAAGACATCGGGATCGCGCACGATGGCGCGGCCCATGGCCACGCGCTGGCGCTGTCCGCCGGACAGTTGCGACGGCCGGCGGTCGAGCAACTGGTCGAGGCCGAGAATGCCGGACGCTTCGGCGACGCGACGGTCCATTTCTTCTTTCGCGGCGCCGGCGATCTTGAGCGAGAAGCCGAGGTTTTCGCGCACCGTCATATGCGGATAGAGCGCGTAGGACTGGAACACCATCGAGATGTTGCGCGAGCGCGGCGGCAGGTCGTTGACCATGCGGCCGCCGATCTCGATGACGCCGTCGCTGATCGCCTCGAGGCCGGCGATCATGCGCAGGGTTGTCGACTTGCCGCAGCCGGACGGCCCGACCAGCGCGATGAACTCGCGGTCAGCGACCTCGAGATCGATGCCGTGCACCACCGCCACCGGGCCGTAGCTTTTGGTGAGATTCTTGAGCGATACGGTTGCCATGTCAGCCTTTCACCGCGCCGGAAGTGAGGCCGCCGACGAGGTGTTTCTGGACGATGAAGGTAAGCGTGAGCGCCGGTATGACCATGACCACGGCGAGCGCGCACATGCCGCGCCAGTCGATGGTGAATTCGGCCGTATAGTCGAGCAGGCCAACCGGCAGGGTCTTGGAGTTAATCGAGCGTGTCAGCTGCGAGGCCAGCGCGAACTCGTTCCACGAGGTGAGGAAGGCAAAGATTCCGGCCGAGGCGATGCCGGGCCCGGCGAGCGGAAACTCGACCTGCCAGAAGGCCTGCCAGCGCGTGCAGCCGTCGATCTGCGCCGCCTCGGCAAGGTCTTTCGGTACCTGGCGGAAAAAGCCGTCGATCAGCCAGATGGTGAAGGGCACATTGAGCGCGACATAGACCAGGATCAGCCCGAAATGCGTGTCGATGATGCCGAGCCGCGCAAAGACGAAGAACAGCGGCAGGGACAGTGCGATGCCGGGCACCGTGCGCGTCAGCATCAGGCCGAGAAACATCGCCGACTTGGCGTGGAAGCGATAGCGCGCAAAGGCATAGCCGCCCGCCATGCCGATGGCGATGGCGATCAGCGTCGAGGTCACCGAGATGATCAGCGAATTGCGGAAATAGTCGAGCACCGGAATGCCGCCCTTGCCGACGCCGCTGAACATGGCGACGTAGGCATCGAGCGAGAGTTGCTGCGGAATCCACACCGGCGGCTTGGCCATGATCTCGACAGTCGGCCGCAGCGACGACAGCACGATCCAGATGCCGGGCAGGCAGATGACCAGCATGGCCAGGAACAGCCCGATGCCATGGACGATCCGAAGCGCTTTGTTGCCGGCGCGATGCAGGCTGTTCTGGTCCATCCTCACCACTCCGCCGCGATCTGCGTGCGCGCCGCGGCGAGCTTGCGGTAGAAATAGACGGTGAACAGGATCGACAGCAGGATCGAGAAATAGGCCATGGCATTGGCCATGCCCATTCTGGCATCGCCATAGGCGGTGCGGGCGACCAGCGTCCAGACCAGCTCGGTGCGGCCGGCAGGGCCGCCGTCGGTCATGATCTTGACGATGTCGTACGCGCGCGCGACGTCGAGCGAGCGGATGGTCATGGCGATGAAGGCAAACGGCATGATGAACGGCCAGGTGACATAGCGGAATGTCTGCCATGGCGTGCAGCCGTCGACGCGGGCCGCCTCGACCGGTTCGCGCGGCATCGCCAGCAGCCCGGCTAGGATGAGGATCGCGAACACCGAAGTCGACGACCAGATCTCGGCGGTCAGGATGGCGATGAAGGCGAGATTGCCGTCGATCAGCCACGGGATGGCGCGATCGGTCAGGCCGAGCGCCTGCAGGGCGTTGTTCACCAGGCCGATATTGTCGTTGAACATGAATTTGAACTGGAAGCCGACGAGGATCGGCGAAAACATCATCGGAAACATCATGATGGTGCGCAGGACTCGCTGGCCGCGCGAAGCTTTTTCCACCAGCAGGGCCAGCCCGAGCCCGATCAGCATTTCCAGGTTGAGCGCCACCGTCAGCAGCACCACAGTACGGGCAAAGGCGATCCAGAAATCGCGGCTGGTCAGGATGGTGACGTAGTTGCGGGCGCCGATGAAGACCCAGAACGTCTCAGGCCTGGTCAGCCGGAACGGCGTGAAGCTGGAGTAGAGCGACAGCAGCAACGGCACCATCACCACGGCCGCCAGCACGATCACCGCCGGCAGCAGGAGCAGCAATGGTGGCGAGGGTCTCCAGCCTTTCATGGCGATCCGGTTCTGGTTGGTGCCCGGACACCGAAGCCCGCCATCGGCGAGCTGGGATCAAGACAAAGCGGGTTGCGCATGGTTCGAAAAAAGTTCGGGGGCGCCGCTCTTCAATGAGCGCGGCGCCCCCTTGGGAGAATGGTCAAAGCTTGCCGGCGTCCTCGAGGATCTGGGTGGCCTTGGCGGCAGCGTCGTCCAGCGCCTGCTTGGAGGTCTTGTCGCCAAGGATGGCGGCCTGCAATTCGGGATAGACGGCGTTGGAGATTTCGATCCATTCAGGTGTCTGCGGCACGGCGAAAGCGTGCTTTGCCTCTTCCTGGAAAGCCGCCAGCACTTCCTTCTTGTAAGGATCGTTTGCCGCCTGCTGGATGTCCCAGTCCCACACCGCCGTGCGGGTCGGCAGAGGTCCGCTTGCCGCCTCGAGCTTCTGGCTGTCCTCATTGGTCAGGAACCAGACCAGCGAAGCGGCCGCTTCCTTGCTGGCGCAGTTTTCGGTGACCGAAAACCCGTGGTGCCCCGACCAGCCGGTGCGAATGCCGGCCGATCCCTTCGGCGCCACCTTCACGCCGACATTGCCGGCGACCTTCGACGACTTTGGATCGTTGAAGAAGCCTGCCCAGCCCGGCCAGTCGAGGTTGATGGCGACGGTGCCCGAGGCAAAGCCCTGGCCGAGATCGTCCCACAGATAGTTGGTGGTGCCGGCCGGCACTGCCTTGGCCTTGTAAAGATTGACGAACCAGTCGAGCGCGTGCACGCCGGCCTCCGAATTGAATGCGGGCTTGCCGTCCTTGTCGAGGTACTCGCCACCGTCGGCGATGAGCATCTCGTAAAAACGGCCGTTGATCGCCTCTTCCTTGCCGGCGAACTGGGTGCCATAGAAATCGGGCGGGCTGGCGAAGAATTCCGCCTGCTGGGCGACCTCGTCCCAGGTGTCGGGCGGTGTCAGCTCCTTGCCGTACTTGGCCTTGTAGGCGGCCTTCTTGGCTTCATCCTGATAGAGGCTCTTCTGGTAATAGAGCGCCGAGACATCGAACTGCGCACGCGGCAGCATCACCAGCTTGCCGTCGAGCGTCGAGGCCTTGATCGTCGACGGCACGAAGGCGTCGATCTCCTCCTTCGGCAGCAGCTTGTTCAGGTCGGTGTAGATATCAGGATATTGCGGCGCGAAGGACGAGTGGTTCGAGCCGACGCACCAGTTGATGCTGCCGGAGGCGATGTCCGACTTGATCTCCTTGTCGAGCTCGAAGTGGTTCTTCTTCGAGATCACGTTGACCTTGGCGCCGGTCAGTTTTTCCCATTCGCCGATCCGCGCGTAGAGCCCTTCATATTGCTGGCCGCCGATCAGCTTGGCGTCGATGGTGACGCCGTCGAATTTGCCGGGCAGGTCGGCAGCAAGGGCAGCACTCGCACCAAATGCGAGCAGCGTTACGCCGGCCGACAGGCCGCAAAACAGTTTCGTCATTGGTATCCTCCCAAAGAGCCTGCATCGATCGCGTAGCGAGGTCGATCGGCAGCTTCATTCATATACAAACAAAACATTTATAGGATCGTCAAGCCGAAAGTTCTTTCGGAAGCAAGGCTGTTGCGTATATGAAAAGTGAAATTCACTGGAGAAGCGCAATGGCAGAGGACGAGGAAGACGACCGCTATCGAGCTCCGGCGCTGGACAAAGGGCTCGACATCCTCGAGCTGCTGGCCGGCGTCGACGGCGGCCTGACGCAGGCGGAAATCGCCAAGAAACTCGACCGCAGCCCGAATGAGTTCTATCGCATGCTGGATCGGCTGGTGCGGCGCGGCTACGTCACGCGGCCGGATGGCGACCGTTATTCGCTGACGCTCAAGCTGTTTGGCCTGGCGCAGCTGCACGCGCCAGTGCGCCGGCTGGTTTCCTATGCGACGCCGCTGATGCGCGAACTGGCCGAAACCTCACAGCAGGCAAACCAGCTTGTCGTCTTCGATCGCGGCTCCGCAGTGGTTATTGCCCAGCAGGAAGCGCCGGATTACTGGGGCATCTCTATCCGCGTCGGCTCGCATATCAGCCTGTTCGACACCGGGTCCGGTCATGTGCTGCTGGCGTTCCGCCCGCCGGAAGAGCGGCAGATGATGATCTCCGAACATCTGCGCAGCACCGACAAGCCACCGCAATCGCCAGAGTTTTTCGCCCGCCTCGACCAGATTCGTGAACGCGGCTACGAGATGATGGCGTCGATGCAGACGGCCGGCGTGTTCAACCTGTCGACACCCGTTCTCGGCTCGGACGGCAAGGCAATCGCCGCACTGTCGATCCCCTACATAACCCTGGTCAACGCACCCAAGGCGCCCGACATCACCAGGACGATAGAGCTGCTGCTGGCAGCGACCGAAAAGCTGTCGCAACTGGCGGGATCGACTGTCAAGCAATCGCGATGAATTCTTATTTGAATGAAGAATTTCTCCGTGAGATGATCTCGAAGTCGCCAAGGAGGAGCGCGCCGCCATGATCTTCGACACCCATCTGCACCTGATCGACCAGTCCGCCCTGCGCTATCCATGGCTGGCCGGCGTGCCGGCGCTCAACCGCGATTTCCCCTACGACGAATATGCAGTCCAGGCCCGTCGCGCTGGCATCGACGGCGCGTTCCATATGGAGGTCGATGTCGATCCAGCCGATATCGAGGCCGAAACCGGCCATGTCAAAGCGCTCTCGCGGCAAAAGGGCAGTTTGCTGAGGGGAGCGATTGCCTCCTGCCGTCCGGAGGAGCCCGGCTTTGCCGCTTATTTGGAAACGCAGCGCGCAGATCCTTTCGTCAAGGGCTTTCGCCGTGTGCTGCACGTCATGCCCGATGAGCTGTCGGAGGGCGCGCTGTTTCGTGAAAACATCAAGCGGCTAGCCGGCAGCGGCCTGACCTTCGATCTTGTCGTTCTGCCGCACCAGATCCCCAAGGCGATCGCACTCGCCGATCTCGCGCCGGATGTGCAGTTCGTGCTCGACCATTGCGGCGTGCCCGACATCAAGGGCGGTGCCGAGCACCCCTGGCGCGAGCATATGGCGGAGATCGCGCGGCGCCCGAACGTCGTCGGCAAAATTTCTGGTGTGGTCGCGTATGCGGATGCCGGATCCTGGACTGTCGAAACGCTGCGTTCCTACGTCGAGCACACCATCGAATGCTTCGGCTGGGACCGCGTCGTGTGGGGCAGCGACTGGCCGGTCTGCACGCTCGGCGGCGGGCTTGCGACCTGGATTGCGGCAACGCACGCGCTGCTCGCCGGTGCAAGCGATGACGAACGGCAAAAGCTGCTGTCCGGCAATGCAAAGCGGCTGTGGCGTTTGTAAGCGGCTCAGATCGTCGCCGACACGTGCCGCTCGCGGCCGTAGAGCGAAACCAGGAGCACGATGACCAGGCCAAGTGCCGCCTGCACGGTCGAAGGCCGGAAGCCGAGGCCGATCAGCAGCGTACTGATCTCAGTCAGCACCAGCACGCCGGCGATGGTGCCGAAATAGCTGCCGCGGCCACCGACAAGGGCGGCGCCGCCGACCACCACTGCCGCAATCGTCTGGAACAGATAGGGCTGGCCGACATCGCCATAGGCAGAGCCGGTGAAGCCGAGCAGCAGCACGCCGGCTGCGGCGGCGAAGAAGGCGCTCGCGGCATAGGTGACGGTCCACATTCGGACTGGATCGATCAGCGCCAGCGGCGCAGCACCTGGATTGCTGCCCAGCGCGTAGAGACGGCGCCCGTATCGCGTGCGCGCCAGCACCAGCGCCACCAGCAAGGTCAGCACCGCGACGCATGGCACCAGCCCCGGCACCGGCAGCGGTCCGACCGAACCGCCGATCGAAACGAAGGCGGAAACCGCTGCAGGCGCCGATCCGGATGGAAAGCCGCCGGTCCACAACAGGACGGCACCTTGCACGATCATGCCGACGCCGAGCGTGACGATCAGCGGGTGGATGTCGAGCCCGCGCGAGATCAGGCCGTTCAGCGCCCCGATCAGTATGGCGAGCACGCCGACGATCGCGCAGACAAGGGCAAAATTCCAGCCGCCGCCGTAGAGCTGCGCGGCAACGACATTGGCAAAGCCGATGATGAAGGGGATCGACAGATCGATGCCGCCGAGAATGACGACGAGGGTCTGGCCGATCGATGCCACCGCCAGCAGCGAGGCGATGACCAACAGCGCCCGGATGGCGAATGGCTGGGAATAGCCGGGAATGAGCAAGGTGCCAAGAAGATGCAAGGCGGCAGCGACGGCAAAGGCGCCGGCGACGCGGGCATTGGTAGACTGGAACCAGTTCCGGCTCATGCTTCTCAGCCTTTCCGCCCCGAGAGCCGCTCCTGCAGTGCCGTCATGATGACGGCCACGACCAGGATCGCGCCATAGGCGATCTGCAGCACATAGGTGGAGACGTTGAAGGCGGTCAGCACGCTCTGCAGCAGGAAGATGTCAATGGCGCCGATCGCAGCCCCGGCGAGCCCGCCGCGTCCGCCGGCAAGGCTGACGCCGCCGAGCGCTACCGCGGCAATCGCGATCAGTGTGTAGGTTGGCCCGATGTTGGGGTCGGCCGATCCGATTAGCGCGGTCAGCATCAGGCCGGCACAGGCGGCAAGTATGCCGGTCATGACATAGGCGATGAAACGGACTTTGGTGACCTGAACGCCGGCCGTGTAGGCGGCGCGGTCGTCGCTGCCCACCGCCATCAGCTGGTCGTAATAGGGCGTCTGCCGCACCAGCCACCAGAACAGGAAGATCAGCGCCAGCGGCAGTGCCGACCAGGGTCCGGCCATTGCCTTCAGCCAGCCCGGCGCCGGGCCGATCGGCGCTGGCAGGATGGTCAATGTCACGCCGGTGAGGATCAGGTAGGTGCCGAGCGTTGCAACGATCGGCTGAATGCGGACGATGGTCGCCAGAAAGCCGTTGGCGGCGCCGACGACCGCGCCGATCAGAAGCGCCGCCGGCACGATGACCAGCGGCGAAGACATCCCAAGCCTGAGAAACAGCACCTGGATCACCATCGCATTGACGAAGCCCATCAATGGCCCGACGGAAATGTCGATGCCGCCGCGCCCGGCGAGGATCACTGGAGCCGAGGCGAGCGCTGCGCCGATCAGCGGTGCGGCGAGCCCGATCAGCGCGCCCCAGGCGGCGGGATGGAAGCGCGCCGGATTGAGCAGCAGATTGACCGCGATCAGGATGACCAGCAGCACTGCCGCAAAGCCAGCGCCGCGCCATCGCGCCGCCATGCGCCGCAACCCGCTCATGCCGCGCGCCCGAACATGGCCGCGATCACCGTATCGCTTTTCATCTCGTCGCCGGTGATTTCAGCCGCGACCTGCTGTTCGCGGAACACCAGCACGCGATGGCAAAGCAGCAGAATCTCTTCGATCTCGCTCGACAGGATGACCAGAGCCATGCCGTCCGCCGCGAGCCCACGGAACACGTCATAAAGGACATGCCGTGTCGCCACGTCGACGCCGCGCGTCGGATCGTTGAGGAGCAGGATCGCCGGTTCCAGCGCCAGTGCACGGGCCAGCAGCACTTTCTGCTGATTGCCGCCCGACAGCGTGGTGATCGGCGCGTCCGGTCGCGGCGCGACGATGGACAACTTGTCCCGGTAGCTCTCATAGCGCTGCCGTCGCCCGGCGAAGCTGAGCAGGCCGTACCGCATGTCGCGCGACAACGTCGAAACGGCAAAATTGTCGAGTACCGATTGGGTCGGAAAGATGCCGGTGGTGCGCCGGTCGCGCGGCAAATAGGCGATGCCGCAGGCGACCGCTTTGCGGAAATTGGTGATCGCGCGCGCCCCGGTTGGCGCCTCGACGGTCACCTCGCCGCCAGCCGGGCGTTCCAGACCGGCCAGCACTTTCAGGAACCGCTCCTGTCCATGGCCGTCGAGACCGGCAAGGCCGACGATCTCGCCTGGCGCAATGGTTTGCGTCGTGGGGCTTACGCCGGGCGCGATCACCAGGCCGCGCACCGAAAGGCCGGCGCGATCAGCCATGCGCCAGCTCCGCCGCCGTACGAGGCGCCATCGCCCTGAGAAGTTCGGATGCGGTGGACGTGCCGCGTTCCTCGGTCGTCACCACGCTGCCGCCGCGCAGCACGGAAATCCGATCGGACAGCGCCCTCACCTCGTCCATGCGATGCGTGATGAACAGGATCAGGCAGCCTTCCGAAGCAAGCTTGCGCATCATGGCGAAAACCGCCTCGCGATCGGCAAAGTCTAGCGCCGCCGTCACCTCGTCGAGGATGAGAATGCGCGGGTTGCGGACCACGGCGCGGGCGAGCACTACCAATTGCTGAACGGCAAGCGGCAATTGGCCGGCCAACTGGTCGAGCGGGATCTCGGTCACTGCGAATTGTTTCAGCACCGCTTGGGCGCGCTGCCGCCGCTCGGCGCGCGGCACCGTGCGCGTCAGCAAGCCGTCGAGGCCGAGCAGGATGTTGTCCGTCACCGAACGGTCAGGCGCGATCAGCACTTCCTGAAATACGGTGGCCAACCCGGCGCCCTGGAACGCCGCCGGCGAGAGGCCGGCAAAGGGCGCTCCGTCGAGCAGGATCGCGCCGCTGTCCGGCTGGACGATCCCGGACAGCAGCTTGACCAGGGTACTCTTGCCCGAGCCGTTCTCGCCCAGGATGGTGTGGATCGTGCCGGCGCGGAACGCGATGGAGGCATTGGCCAGCGCAATCGTTTCGCCGTAGCGCTTCGAGATGGCCTGGACTTCCAGCATGAGCAATCCTGATGGAGAAGACCGGCACCGCCCGTGCGGAGCCGGCCTTCATAAATGCTACTTGGCGCAGGCGTCCGGCACCTTCGAATAATCCCAGCCCTTGGTCGGTGCCGGATTGGCGAAGTAGGCATCGAGCCATTCCTCCGGCATCGGATCCTTCGGCGGGACCGGGAAGATCGAGACGGCGTCCGGCGTCATGCAGTCCTTGTACCAGGCCCCGAGGTCGGCATTGTGCACCGGCGGAATCGGGATCAGCAGCGTGTTGAGCTTCGGCTTCTGCCCATCGAGCATGCGCACGCCGACACGAAACAGCGTCTCGGCCGTCCAGTGCGGCAGAACCGCATGGCCTTCGAAGCGGTATTTGTCGGGATTGGCCTTCCAGTAGCCGAGCGCATCGCCGGTGATCGAGCCGGTGATCAGCGGGGCAGGGCGGCCGGCTTCGGCAAAGGCCTCGGCGACGACTCGGCTTTCGCTGCCGGTCGTCCACACCGCATCGATCGGCGCCGGATTGGTGGCGATCGCCTGCAGCACCGCCGTCTTGGTGACATTGGCCGTCCAGTTGCCGTTGACGCTGCGCGAGACCTTGAGCTTTGAATTTTCGGCCAGCGCCTTGTCGCCGCCCTGGCGCTCCTGCACGACGATCGGATGGCCGGCGATGCCTTCGACCAGAAGCACGCTGCCGCCGTCCGGCATCGCCTTGCCGATCGCGGTCATCATGTCGTAGCCCCAGCGGGCATAGTTGGAATCGACATTGATGGCATTCGGGCTGGTCACCGACCCAGCCGCCGTGATGAACGGGATGCCGGCTTTGGCTGCGGCATCGATGGCATCGTCCAACGCCGTCGCCGAGCCGGGGATCGAGGTGATGATCGAGCATTTCTTATCGATGAAGGCGCGGATCTGGTTGATCTGCTGACTGGCGTCGTTGTTGGAATCCGACACTTCGAAACTCGCCACCGTGCCGTCGGCGATCAGCCCGTCGACCAGCCGCTTCAACTCCTTAGTGACGGTGACGCGCCACGGATTGCCCTGGTAGGACTCGGAGTGGCACCATTTCCACGGCTTTGGCGGCGGCGTGAAATTGTCCCAGGCCGACGGCAGCATCTTCTGCGGCGCGCCGTCATATTGCGCCTTCAGTTCGGTCGGCAATCCAGCAATCACGCCCGAAACGTCTTGAGCGCAGGCTATGGTCGTGAGCGATGCAAGTGCGGTTGCGGCCATAAGGCCGCGGATCAGGCTGTTCATGTTCTCCTCCGTTCGGTTGTTTTCAGGCTCCTCCGCCGGCAACGCCGGACACCTGCGTCGAAAGGCTCTCCCGAAACAGGCGATTGAGATCGGCAACGACGCGAGCGGCATTGTGCCTTTCGCTCAGGCCAAGATTGACGCGATCTGACGCCGCCTGCTGGAAGGCCATGTAGCCGTCGTGCCGCGGCCTGACACAGGCACCTTCGAGTGTGGCTCGGGTGTCCTTGTAGAAATTGCCGGTGGCAGCGTTAACGGCGGCATCCTCCCAGGCTGCCGCATGGCCGGGCTGGCCGCCGCCCGAGGCGTAAGGGCCGCGCTGCACGTCACCGCTGGCGATCCAGTAGGCGAAGTCGATGGCCTCCTGCCTGGCCTTCGAAAAAGCTGACACGGCAATGCCAGTCCCGCCGAGCGCCGAGCCTTTGGGGCCGGCATTGCCCGCCGCCGGGATATCCGTGAAAGCCAGGCGGTTGGGTCGAAACCCGGCGATGGCATAGGAGACATAGCCATAGATCAGCGGTGCACAGGCGATCCGCGAGCCGGATCCGGCCATTTGCTCCAGAACCGCTATCGGATCCATGCCAAGGCAGGCCGGATCGACGAGGGCCGCGATCTCGCGCATCATCTCGAAAACCTGCTTGCCGGTTGCCGGGTCCACATGGTCGCCAGGGCCTTCACCGGCGGGCCGGCCGAGAGTGCCGGCAAGCGTGTAGAACACCATCAGCGAATGCGGCGGCCTGAGCGGCAACAGCACGTGGCCTTGCCGGGCCAGATCGAGGGCATAGGCCCAGTTCGCCGGTGCAGCCGAAAGCATGTCCGGCCGCCAGGCCTCCACCTGGCTTGCCGCGTCGATCGGAAACGCCCACTGCCGGCCTTGCCAGTTGTAGCTCGGAAAGGACCGGCCGACACTGCCCGCCGCAAGTGCTGCACGTTCGGCTTCCCGGCCGGCCGCATCGAGCGGCGTCAAACAATTCTCGGCGGTGATCTGGCCGACATGCGGATGGTCGATGACGATCAGGTCGTAGGCACGGGCCAGTTCTTCGACCGGGAAGGATTCGAAATCCTGCAGCGAGCGCTTGTCCCATTCGATGGCGACGCCGGTGCGTTCCGTCCACAGCGCTGAACAGGCGACCATCGGGTCATAGCCGCGCGGATGGCTCCAGGTCATGCCTTTGAGCGTCACGTCGCTCACAGCCCGAACTCCTCGCGGATCTTTGCGCTGTGCTCGCCGATGCGTGGCGCGGCCCGCTCGACCTTGGCGCGGATGCCGTCGACCCTGAGCGGCGAGCGCGTGGTGAGGATCGAAACGTCATCCTCGCGCGTCACCGTCTGCAGCATGTCGAGAACCTTGAAGCCTTCGCTGGCCATCATTTCCGGCCAGGTCAAAACCTTGGCGCACCAGATGTCGGCAGGTTCGAGAATGGCAAGCCATTCGTCGACCGTCTTCGTCGCGATTTTTTGCGCGATGATCGCCTTGATCTCGTCGCGGGCGGTGAACCAGGTCGACGGCTGATCGCGGTAGGGCGCAAGCTCTTCGAGGCCCAGAAGATCGGCCAGCTTCGATATCGGCGTCATGGCGATCGCCAGATAACCGTCCTTGGCCGGATAGACGCCGTAGGGCGCCGACAGATAGGCATGGGCGCTGCGGAAAGATGACCGCCGCGGCAGCCGGCGTCCGTCATTGAGATGCGTCGTCAGCACCTCGAACTGGAAGTCGACCAGTGCTTCGAGCAGGCTGGTCTCGACATGGCTGCCCTTGCCGGTCACGCCGCGCCGCACCAGTGCGGCAAGGATGCCTTGCGCGGCGGCGGAGCCGGCCAGCATGTCGGCGATGGCCAGCCCGAAGGGCACCGGCCCCTGGTCCTCGTCGCCGTTCAGCCACATCACGCCGGAGCGGGCCTGCGCCAGCAGATCCTGACCGGGCCGCTTGACCCAGGGGCCTTCCTCGCCATAGCCGCTGATCGAGGCATAGACCAGGCGCGGATTAATCTTGCGCACCGCCTCGTAATCGAAGCCCAGGCGTTCGATGACGCCGGGCCTGAAATTCTGGATCAGCACGTCGGCCTTGGCCAGCAGGCCGCGCAGCGCCGCAAGATCGGCCTCGTCCTTCAAGTCGATGGCAAGGCTTTCCTTGGCGCGGTTGATGGCATGAAAAATGGTGGAATCGCCACCGATCTCGGTGTCGCTGAGATAAAGCCGGCGCGACAGGTCGCCGCCATCCGGCCGTTCTATCTTGATGACGCGGGCGCCGAGGTCGAGCAGTCTGAGTGAACAGTAAGGCCCGGACAGGAACTGGCTCATATCGACGACGATGAGCCCGGTCAGCGGCAGTTCGGCAATGGCAGCCATTGCCTATCTCTCCGTCTTGCCGGCGAAATCGGCCGGATTGCGGTACTTCACCGTCTGCAGGTGCTCGCAATAAAGCACGAGCTCGCCTTCGCCCTTGAAGACTTCATAGCTGGCGCGGATCAGCCCCATTTCCTTGTATTTCGGCTTCTTGTCGAGGTTGGAGCGGATCGAATAAATCGTGTCGCCGATGAACACCGGCTTGATGAAGCGCAATTTGTCGTAGCCATACGAAAAGGCGTTGATGCAATTGGTGGCGACGAGCCCGAGCCCGGCCGAGAACACGAAGGCGCCGGCGACCAGCCGCTTACCGAAGATGCCTTCCGTTTCAGCGAACATCTGGTCCTGCACGTATGGATGGATGTCGAGCACCAGCGTATTGAAGAGATGGCTGTCGCCCTCGGCAATGGTCCGGCGCAGCGAACGGATTTTCTGGCCGACCGGCCAGTCTTCGTAGAACCAGTTCTCCGCGTTCCAGACGGCAAGGTCGGCGTGTTCCTTCGGCATGTTGGCGGGGTGTGTCGATGCCACGCCAACGGTCGGCGCGAAGCCGCTCATGACGACTTCCTCTGGGAGCGGGAATCGTCCATCAGGGCGCGCCGCAGACCAGCGAAATGCATCATCGATCCTCCCGTCAATCTTCTTTTGTGAATAGTATTTTCACATATGGGGTTGTGTTGCAAGCGAGTCTCAGCGAAATTTTGCTGCGATCCGCGGCGGCCAACGCCGGCGGAACAGGAGGAAATGATGCAGAATGCCTGTCTGGTTTTCGTCGGCAGCCTCAACCGCGACGCCCCATATTTTCAGGGCGCGCGCGGCGTCGGGCTGGGCGTCTATAGTTTCGACGAGGGGGCGCTGGAGACGAAGAAACTGGCCGAGACGGGAGGCATCGACAATCCGACCTTCCTGTCGGTGACGCCGGATGGCTCCTACATCTACGCCAATTCCGAAGTGTTCACCTGGCGCGAAGGCGCGGTCTCGGCCTACCGTTTCGACAGGCAGGCCGCCACGCTGTCCTACATCAATAAGCAGCCGACGCTGGGCAGCATAACGGCGCACAACACCATCACGCGCGACCGGACGAAGCTATTGGTCGCCAATTACGGCATGGGCGAGGGTGGCCCCGATCGCTCGGTCGTGGTCTTCGGGCTGCGCGATGATGGCGGCCTGACCGCGCCATTGTCGAGCGTCGCCCATAGCGGGACCGGACCAGACCTCGCACGCCAGGAGCGGCCGCATGCCCATAGCGTAACCGAGACGGTTGCCGGCGGTGTTGCGATCGTCGCCGACCTCGGCATCGACCGGCTGGTGTCCTACCGCATCGGCTCAGACTGCAGCCTGACCAAACTGGCCGAGTCGGCGCTTGCGCCGGGCGCAGGTCCGCGCCATCTCGCGCTGCATCCCGGCGGCCGCTTCGTGTTCGTCATGAACGAACTGGATTCGACGGTCGTCTCGCTGGCGCTGGACGAAGCATCAGGCAAGCTTACAGTGGTCGACAGCAAGCCGGCCGTGCCGGCCGAGGCACGCGACGGCAATCACTGTGCCGACATCCAGATCTCGCCCGACGGCCGCTTTCTCTACGGCTCCAATCGCGGCCATGACAGCATCGCCGTGTTTTCGATCGACCAGCAAACCGGCAGGCTTGCCCTTGTCGACTATACGCCTTGCGGCGGTGCCACGCCGCGCAATCTGGCACTGACGCCCTCGGGCGGCCATCTGTTCTCGGCCAACCAGAATGCCGACCGCATCTCGATTTTCGCCCGTGATGCCGCAACCGGCCGGCTGACCGACACCGGCCGATCCATCGGCATTGGCACGCCGATGTGCGTGAGGATCGTGCGTTGACGCGATCTCAGAACTCGAGCGCCTGCCTGAGTGCCGGGCCGCTCCTGACACGCAAATCGAGGTCGGCCTCGATATGGTCGATGTGGTGCAGCATCAGCGCGCTGGCGCGTTCGGCATTGCCATTTTCCAGCGCCTCGAGGATCTGCGTGTGTTCGTTGTGGCCGCAGCTCGAGATACCCGAGCGGCCATAGAGTGCGATCACCAGAGATGAACGAGCGACCAGCTCCTCCATGAAGCGCTGCAGGATGACGTTTCCGGCGACCGACGCCAGAAGCAGGTGAAAATCTCCCGACGCCTTGATCTCCGATCGCCTTGCGTTCGGTCCGCGTTCGGCAATGAAGCGGCCCTCTTCATCGAGCTGGGCTTTGAACGCGGCGACATGCGCCGGCGTCATCCGCCCAGCCGCGGCGATTGCGATTCCGGGCTCGATCAGTCGGCGCGAAGCAAAGACCTGCCGCGCTTCCTCCGGCGACGGATTGGCGACGAAGGCGCCGCGATTGCGTTCGGTGCGCACCAATCCCTCGAAGGAGAGCATCTGCAGTGCGGCGCGCGCCACGGTGCGGCTGACATCGAACAGCGTGCCGACTTCGCCTTCGGAAAGCTTGGTTCCCGGCGCCAGCCGGCGATCGACGATGGCGTCGCGCAACTGGTCGCGAATCGCCTGCGCGCGATCCTCGTTGGCGGCCTCGATGGCAGGGAAAGTCTGGTCGGCAATGTTCATGGCGATGGTCCTGCGTTCTTCTACCCTGAATCGCATCGCTTGGACGAGAGACAAAGTGAATACAGGGATGGAAAAGATTGCATACGATTTTTGCGAGGATCGGCGGCGATCGCCTATAATTTGTGCATTGCACAAGGATGCCGTATCGGCAGCCATGTAGATGCAGCCCTGATTTCTTCGAGGATTCAGTCGGTTGGTGCACCGGCGCGCAACTGGCACACATGATGCTTTGGCTAATCCGACCAAAGGGGAAGCTGGATGTCCAAAGCCGCCGAAATCGACATTGTGTCCGTTTCGAAAGTCTATGGCGCGACGACTGCCGTCGAAGGCATCAGCCTGAAAATCCCTGCGGGAACCTATTGCTGCCTGCTCGGTCCGTCCGGCTGTGGCAAGACCTCGACGCTGCGCATGATCGCCGGGCACGAGAGCATATCGAGCGGCGATGTGCGGCTCGGCAACACAGTGGTCACCGACCTGCCGCCGGCCAGGCGCGGCACTGCCATGATGTTCCAATCCTACGCGCTGTTTCCGCATCTCGACCTGATCGACAATGTCGCGTTCAGCCTGAAGATGAAAGGCGTCGGCAAGGAGGAGCGCCGCGCCAAGGCACTCGACATGCTGAAGCTGATGCAGATGGAGGCTTATGCCAGCCGCCGTCCGGCGCAGCTGTCCGGCGGCCAACAGCAGCGTGTTGCTCTCGCCCGCGCGCTGATCACCGATCCCGAGGCGCTGTTGCTCGACGAACCGCTTTCGGCGCTCGATCCGTTCCTGAAGATCCGCATGCGGGCCGAACTGAAGAAGCTGCAGACGTCGCTCGGCATCACTTTCGTCCACGTCACCCACAGCCAGGAAGAGGCGATGGCGCTGGCCGACCTGATAGTGGTCATGAACGATGGCCGTATCGAGCAGGCGGCGCACCCTCGCACGGTGTTCGAGCGGCCGGCTACGGCCTTCGTCGCTCGTTTCATGGGCGACCACGATGTCCTCTCCGGCCGCGTCACCGGTAGTCGCGACGGCATGGTCGTTTTCGATGTGCCCGGCGGCGTCACGCTCGCCGCCAGTGGGCAGGGCAGGGAGACCGGGGAGCCCATCGACATCGCCATTCGCACCGACCACGTGCGGATCGGCGAGCCGCCCGCGGCGGGGCTCGGCTTCACTGGCATCGTTTCAAACGTCGAGTACCGCGGTTCGACCGTGAAGCTCTCGGTCAATGGCGCGGGCATCGAGGATTTCACGGTGATCGTCGACGACACCAGCTTCTTCGCCAGCCCGGTTGCCGTCGGCGACGCAGTGCCGATCGCCTGGGACGCCGAGGACGCGATCGTCCTTGGCCGTCTCGATTCCTGAAATCCAGCATAACCAACCAAAACAGGGGAACTGAACATGACCAACACCACAGACAAGAAGACTGGAATATCGCGTCGCTCGCTGCTCAAGACAGGCGCCGCCGCCGTCGGTTTTGCCGCCGGTTCCGGCGCTATATCAGGCTTTCCGACCATCTGGGCGCAATCGAACATCACGTTGCGCCAGTTCGGCACCGGCGTGTCCAACCTCAATGCCATCGCCGACAAGTGCAAGGCGGATCTCGGCATCACGCTGGAGATGACGGCAACCGATTCCGATGCCGCCGCCCAGCGCGCGGTAACGCAGCCCGACAGCTACGACATCGCCGATATCGAATACTGGATCTGCAAGAAGGTGTTTCCGACAGGCGTCCTGCAGCCGATGGATGTCACCAAGCTGAAATACTACGACGAGCTCGTGCCGCTGTTCAAAACCGGCAAGCTGACGCCGGACAGCGTCATCGCCCAGGGCACCGCGCCGCACACGGTCGGTTACGTCGAGGCGCAGGACAGCAAGGTATTCGCCAAGGCGCCGACCAATTGGTTCACCATGGTGCCGACGATCTACAATGCCGATACGCTCGGCATCCGCCCCGACCTCGTCGGCCGTGACATCACCACCTGGGCCGACATCATGGATCCGGCCTTCAAGGGCAAGACAGCCATCCTCAACATCCCGTCGATCGGCATCATGGATGCGGCGATGATCATGGAAGCCACTGGCAATATCAAATATGCCGACAAGGGCAACATGACCAAGGAGGAGATCGACAAGACCATCGATTTCCTCATTAAGGCCAAGCAGGACGGCCAGTTCCGTGCCTTCTGGAAGTCCTTCGACGAAAGCGTCAACCTGATGGCTTCAGGCGAAGTGGTGATCCAGTCGATGTGGTCGCCGGCCGTGGCCGCGGTCCGCTCCAAGGGCATCGCGTGCCGGTTCCAGCCGCTCAAGGAAGGCTACCGGTCCTGGGGTGGCGGGCTTGGCCTGGCAGCCCATCTCTCCGGCGCCGAACTCGATGCCGCCTATGAATACATCAACTGGTACACGTCCGGTTGGGTGGGCGGCTACCTCAATCGCCAGGGCTACTACTCGGCCAACATGGTGTCGGCCAAGAAGTTCATGTCCGAGGACGAATGGGGCTACTGGATCGAAGGTAAGCCAGCAAAGGGCGATATCCTGTCGCCGGACGGCAAGGTCATGGAAAAGGCAGGCGCCGTGCGTGACGGCGGCTCGTTCGAAGAGCGCATGGGCAAGGTCGCCTGCTGGAACTCGGTCATGGACGAGGACCGCTATATGGTAAAGCGCTGGAACGAGTTCATCGCTGCTTGATGCCCTCTGCCTTCTCCCCTTGTGGGAGAAGGTGGATTGGCGCGCAGCGCCAAGACGGTTGAGGGGTGCTGGACGGAGCACTGTTGGTGCCACGCTGGAACACCCCTCATCCGACCGAGCTTCGCTCGGCCACCTTCTCCCACAGGGGGAGAAGGGAACACCCCTCAGTCGCATCGCCGACTTGGACCGAGAGATAGATGGCAGTAGCGCTCGAACAATCCACGCACGTTACGTCTGCGAAGCCGGCCAGACCTAGGCGCTCCTTTGCCGGCGTCGCACCCTATCTCCAGGCGGCACCGCTGGCGCTGATCCTCGGCGCGTTCCTCCTGTTGCCGATCCTGATGATCGCCGTGGTCTCATTCTGGGACTACGATTTCGCGGCGATGTATCCGGATTTCCTGACCACCAACTATGCCGACACGCTCGGCTCCTGGGTCACCTGGAAAACCTATCTGAACACGCTGAAATACGCCGCCATCGTTTGGGCGCTGACGCTGTTCATCGGTTTCTGGGTCGCCTATTTCCTCGCCTTCCACATCAGAACCACAGCCATGCAGATGGTGCTGTTCCTCGTCTGCACCGTGCCGTTCCTGACCTCCAACATCATCCGCATGATCTCGTGGATTCCAGTGCTTGGCCGCAATGGCCTGGTCAACTCGACGCTGGTGCAGATGGGGCTGATCCCGAAGCCGATCGAATGGTTGCTCTATTCCGAATTCGCCGTGGTGCTGGCCATGGTGCATCTCTATACGCTGTTCATGGTGACGCCGATCTTCAACACGCTGATGCGCATCGACAAGTCGTTGGTCGAGGCCGCGCGCGACGCCGGCGCTTCCGGCTGGCAGGTTCTGTGGAACGTCGTCATCCCGCTTGCCAAGCCCGGCATGGCGATCGGCACCATCTTCGTCGTCACCCTGGTGATGGCCGACTTTTCGACGGTGCAGGTGATGTCCGGCGGCCAGAGCGCCTCTGTCGCGCTGATGATGAAAAACCAGATGTCGCTGCTGCAATATCCGGCAGCCGCCGCCAACGCCGTCGTGCTGCTGGTGCTGGTGCTGTTGATGGTCGCGGGCATCCTGCGCATCGTCGATATTCGCAAGGAGCTGTGAGGCGATGAGCCACGACAAGCGCACCTTCGAATTCTACGTGCTGGCGGCCTTCTTCGCGCTTTTCGTGCTATTCCTATACGGCCCGCTTTCGGCGATCCTTATCCTGTCCTTCCAGGGCGAGAATGGCGGTCTGACGTTTCCGTTGAACGGCGTTTCGCTGCACTGGTTCGCCAATCTGTTCGAGCGCCAGGCGGTCGGCGATTTCGGCGGCAGTTTCAAACGCTCGCTCGTCCTTGGCCTGATGGTGATGATCGTCACGGTCGTCGTGTCGCTGCTTGCCGGCCTTGCCTTCCGGCAGAAATTTCGCGGCGCAACTGCCTTGTTCTATCTGGCCGTCGCCAGCCTCGTCGTGCCGTCGATCATTATCAGCCTCGGCATCGGCGTCGTCTTTCAGCAGGTCGGCTTCCGCCCCGCCTGGTACACCTCTGCTTTCGGCGCCCATCTGACCTGGACCTTGCCTTTCGGCGTGCTGATCATGTTCGCGGTCTTCAACCGGTTCTCGCCGGCCTATGAGGAAGCCGCGCGGGATCTCGGAGCATCGTCGTGGCAGACCTTCGCCCATGTCGTTCTGCCGATGATCGCGCCCAGCCTGATCGGTGTCGGCCTGTTCGGCTTCACTCTGTCATATGACGAGTTCGCCCGCACGCTGATGACCTCGGGGACCTTCAACACGCTGCCGCTCGAAATCTACGGCATGACGACGAATGTGACGACGCCGGTGCTCTATGCGCTCGGTACAGTGACGACCGTGTTTTCCTTTCTGGTGATCCTGCTGACGCTCGGCGCAATCGTCTATGTCGGCCGCCGCCGGGAGCGTGCCTGACAGTGCAGATCCTCGTGGTCAATCCAAACACCACCGCCAGCATGACCGAGACTATTGCGGCGGCGGCCCGATCGGTCGCTGGTCAATCGACGAAGATCGTTGCCGTCACCTCGACGATGGGCCCGGTTTCGATCGAAGGCTATTATGATGAAGCGCTTGCCGTACCCGGCCTGCTGGTCGAGATCGCTGCCGGCGAGCGCTCAGGCGCGCAGGCTGCGATCATCGCCTGTTTCGACGACACCGGCCTCGACGCCGCACGCGCCATGGCCAACATTCCGGTCATCGGCATTTGCGAGGCAGCGCTCAGCACGGCCTCGTTCATCGCCCAGCGCTTCACCGTCGTCACCACCACCGGACGCTCGCACGTGCCGGTCGAAGGGTTGGTGCAGCGCTATGGCATGGCGGGGCGCGCGCGCGTGCGCGCTGCCGATATCCCGGTTCTTGCCCTCGAAGATCCGGCATCCGATGCGCTCCTGAAGCTGCGCAACGAGATTGCGCGCGCCATCGACGAGGATCGCGCCGAAGCGATCGTGCTCGGCTGTGCCGGCATGGCCGACTTGGCGGCCGCGCTGCAGCGGGAATTCGGGCTTCCGGTCATCGACGGCGTCGGCGCCGCAGTCAAGCAGGCCGAGGCCTTGATAACGCTTGGCCTGACGACATCCAAGCGCGGCGCCTATGCAAGCCCATTGGCAAAGCCCTATCATGGTGCGTTGAAGTCCTTCGCGCCTGATGCCGCCGAGTGATCGCAATGCCCCGAACGATCCGAACGCTCGCACGTGAAGAAGTGCAAACCCTTGTCGATTGGGCGGCGGCGGAAGGCTGGAACCCCGGCCTCAGCGACGCCGCGCTGTTCCAGGCAGCCGACCCGCAGGGCTTCATCGGCGCCTTTGTCGACGGCGAGATGGCGGCCGGCATTTCAGCCGTTGCCTATGGCGAGGAATTCGGCTTCATCGGCCTGTATATCTGCCGGCCGGACAGGCGTGGCCAAGGCCATGGTAAGGCCGTTTGGGATGCCGGCATGGCGCGGCTCGACAACCGCACGATCGGCCTCGACGGCGTCGTCGAACAACAGGCCAACTACCGCAGCATGGGTTTTGCGCCGGCCTACCGGACGATACGGCTCATGGGGTCGTCGAATGCCCCGGCAGCCGCCGGCAGCGACATTCGCGCCGTAGGGCCGGAACTCGTGCCGGACATACTGGACTATGACCGCCGCTTCTTTCCCGGCCCGAGGCGATCCTTCCTGGAGCACTGGCTGCGCCCGCCGCATATGGCCCATGCGATCGTCAAGCACGGCGCCATTGCAGGATATGGCGTCGCGCGCCAATGCCGGGACGGCTGCAAGATCGGCCCGCTCTTTGCCGACAGCCTGGATGCAGCGAGCCGTCTCTTCGCCGCACTCGCGCACATGTCCGGTCCCGGAAACGTCCATCTCGACGTGCCCGAGACCAGCGGGCAATTTGCAGATTTGCTGTCGTCCGCCGGCCTTCAACCCGGCTTCGAGACAGCTCGGATGTACAAGGGAAGGGCGCCGCAGCTCATGCAGTCCGGGGTTTTTGCGATAACGACGTTGGAGCTTGGCTGAAACGGTGCAAGCCGACGTCTACCGTAAAGTCGGGCAACACGAATACCTGGTCTATTTTTCCTGAACCGAAATGCCGGAATCGTCGATACGAAGTTCCACGCCTTTCGGCTTAGTCTCCTCGCGATAAACATAGATGCCCAAGGCAATGACGGCGACGACCAAAGCGCCGATGATGAGATAAAGATAGTTCTGCTTCATCCGCTGTCGTTAACAACATGATGTGGGCGAGTCTAGCAGTTCGGGTATCAGGACGGCGGACGGACACGCGCGTCGATCAGCCATCCAGCCGGTCGCGCAGCATGCTCCAGGGGAGCACCATGTTTGGTGCATGCCGCATCAGGCTGTGGAACGGGATCGGCGACGACGGTCCAAACGGCAGCGGCAAATCCTGAGGCTTTGTTCCATCAGCCCAGTCGGCAAGCACCTGGCCCATGGCAGTCGTCATGGCGATGCCGCGCCCATTGCAGGCAAAGCCCGCAACCAGGCCGGGGCCGAGATCGACGAGGCGCGGCAGGAAGTCGGGCTCGACTGCAGCCATACCCGACCAGCTGTAGTCGATCGGCGGCATTCCCGGGAGATCGAGATGCCTGGCAAGCCGTCGCCAGATTGCCTGCGGCACCCGAGTGTCGGCACCGAGGCTAAGAACATGCATGCCGCCGGTTATCAGCCTGTTTTCGCCATCGAAGCGGAAGGTGAAGAGATTGCGCCTTGTGTCGCCGACGCCTTGCCCTCCTGGAAGCAGGCGGGTGCGGTATTCGCGCGGCAGCGGCGCCGTCGCGATCTGGAAGATTTTCAGCGGGAAATAGGTTCGCTGCAGCGCGCGATCCAGCGCCCCGCCATAGGCGTTGGTGGCGACCAGCACTTTTTCGGCACGCACCGAACCGGCGGCCGTCTTCAAAGCCCAACCATCGCCTATGTGATCGATCGACGCGACACGCGTATGCTCGAAGATGCGCGCTCCGGCCTTTTCCGCCGCGTCGGCCAATCCGCGCGCATATTCGACCGGATTGAGGACGCCACCCGACCTGTCCATCCAGCCACCGAGATAACCGCGAACGCCGGTCAGCTCTTCGACCGCCTGTCTGTCCAGCGCGACAGTCTGTCTTCCGCGTTGTGCCCATTGTTCGGCGCGCGATCTGGTCTTTTGCAAAGCGGCCGGTGAATGGGCTGGTTGTATCCAGCCGCTCTGGACGGCATCGCATTCGATGGCATGCCGCTTGATCAGGGCAAAGACGAGGTCGGCGCTGCCGGCGGCGAAATCGACAAGGCGTTCGCCGCGTTCGGGCCCAAGCTGGGCAATGATATCGTCGGGGTCTCTTTTCGCGAAATTCGGCACGACGAAGCCGGCGTTCCTGCCGGTTGCCCCCCAGGCGATGATTTCCGCCTCGAGGACGGCCACCGAGATGCCTCTTTCGGCGGTGTGCAGCGCGGTTGAAAGGCCCGAAAACCCGCCGCCGACAATTGCCAGATCGACATCGAGTGCGCCTTCGAGGGTGGGCCGGTCGCGGCGACTGCGGCTGACGGCATGCCAAAGGGAAACGCCGTGCGGCCGGGTCACAGCGTTCATGAGCCGCTCTCGCTCGGGGCCACGCGTGCACGCTTGCCGAACCTTGGACGCCGCGGCCTGTCGCCAAACAGGCCGTTCGGCCTGACCAGAAGGATGACGCACAGCATCACGCCGATGGCGACGATCTGCAGCGAAGCGGCGCGGGCCTGCTGTTCCGGCGAGAACAACATACTGGTCAAGGCTCCCGATCCGGCCCATATCGCCCAGACCAGGATGCTGCCGATGACGGCGCCGATATTGCTGCCCGAGCCGCCGACGATCAGCATCACCCAGACCTGGAAAGTCAGCGCCGGCAAATAATTGTCCGGGGCGATGAAGCCGGTGAAATGCGCCTGCAGCGCACCGGCCAGCCCCATGATGGCGCCGCCGACGGCAAAGGCCTGGACCCGGTAGAACCGCGCGCTTTTTCCCAGGGATATCGCGGCCCGCTCATCCTCGCGAAGCGCCTTCAACACGCGCCCCCACGGGCTGCGCGACAGATGCTCCAGCGCGAGATAGACGATCAGCGTCACCACCGAGACGACGGCAAGATTCGACAGGTTGAACAGTAATGGGGTTTCGGCAAGACCGCCGAACGGACGCGGAATGAAGCCGATGCCGAACGGGCCGCCGGTCAGCGTCTGGGCATTGAGAGCCACCAATTGCACGACGACGGCGACGCCAAAGGTGGTGATCGCCAGATAGTCCGATCTCAGGCGCAGCGTGGCGATGCCGGTGATGGCGGCGGCGACACCGCCCACCAGCATGGCGCCGAGCCAGCCGACAAGGATCGGCAGATCGAAGCCGCCGAGTCGCGCGGCATCGTCGGGCGTGGTCAGCAGTGCCGAGGTGTAGGCGCCGATGGCAACGAAGCCGGCGACCCCGACATTGAAAAGCCCGGTCAGCCCCCATTGCAAATTGAGCCCGAGCGTGACGAGCGAAAAAATCAGCGCGGTGGTCAGGAAGAAAGCGCCGTAGCCGAGCAGATCCATCAGCGTTCCCCCACTCCGAAAAGGCCGATAGGCCGCACGAACAGCACCGCCATCAGGATGATGAAGGAGATGGCCGCCCGCCATTCGGCGCCGATCAATTGCACCGCGCCGGCTTCGGCCAAACCGATGATCAAGCCGCCGAGAACGGCGCCGGGTACACTGCCGATGCCGCCGAGGATGGCGGCCGCGAACATCGGCAGCAGCATCTCGAAACCCATGAACGGGCGGATCTGAATGAGCATGCCGATCATGACGCCGGCGACACAGGCCAGCCCCCCGCCGATGATCCAGGTGACGCGCACGACTTTGGCGACGTCGATACCGACAATGCGGGCAAGTGCCGCGTTCTGGCTCAACGCCTGCATCGAGCGGCCGGTCTGGGTACGCGTCATCAAAAGATGTACGCCGAGCACCAGAACGGCGGTCAGCAGCAGCAGCGCGATTTGGTCCGGGGTGATGCGAATGCCGAAGCCTATCGGCATGGCGATCTGGATCGCCCGGCTGAAATAGGTCGGACGCGAGGTGAAGATGAATTCGAGCAGGCTTCTCAGCGCCATCGAGGCGCCGAAGCTCGCCATCACCACGATGATCGCCTGGCCCTTGGCGCGCAGCCGCGCGAACAGCACCATGTCGAGCGCCAGCGCCAGCAGGCCGGTGGCCGCCATGCCGATGATGAGCGCGACGATCAGCGGCCAGCCGAAGGAGAGGGGTGCGATCGGCGCGATCTTGCCGAACATCGCGCCGATAGCGCCAACCACGGCGAGCGTCGCATAGGCGCCCCAGGCCATGAAGTCGCCATGGGCGAAGTTCGAGAAGCGCAGGATTGAATAGGTGAGCGTCACGCCGATGGCGCCGAGGCCGATCATCGAGCCTGCCAGCAGCCCGTCGGCGACGAATTGCAGGTTCATGCCGCGCCTCCTTTTCCAAGGTCGGGGCGGCGCTGGCCAAGATAGAGCTCGGCGACGACAGGATCGTTCCAGAGCTCGGAGGCGATGCCCTGGTGCCGGTCCTTGCCCTCGACCAGCACGTAGGCGCGATCGCCGATCGCAAGCGCTGCCTTGGCGTTCTGTTCGACCAGCAGAATGGTGACGCCGGATTTGCGGATACCGGCCAGCATCTCGAACACCATCGCCACGAATTTCGGTGACAGGCCGGCCGACGGTTCGTCGAGCACCAGCACCGTGGGATGGACGATCAACGCCCGGGCGACGGCCAGCATCTGCCGCTGTCCGCCCGAGAGATTGCCCGCGGCCGTTCTGCGCTGACGGGCGAGATCGGGAAAGGCCGCATACATTTCCTCGATGCGGGCAGGGATCTCGCGCGGCCTCAGGATGCCGCAGGCGACCTTCAAATTGTCCTCGACCGACATCAGCGGGAAGATGTTTTCGGTCTGCGGCACGAACGCAAGGCCAAGGCGGACCATGGTGTGGGCGGGCGCCGCCGTGATGTCCTTGCCGTCCAGCAGCACGGTGCCGCCGGTGATCGGGACAAGGCCGGCGATGGCCTTGATAAGGCTCGACTTGCCGGCGCCGTTGGGACCGAGGACGACGACGATCTCGCCCTGGTCGACGGTGATCGAAGCGCCGCGCACGATCGGCACGCCGGGCTCATAGCCGGCTTCGAGACCGCGGACGTCGAGTACCGTTTGGCTCATGCAGCGCCTCCGAGATAGGCCTCGATGACGCGCGGGTCGCGCGCAACCTCGTCCGGAGTGCCCTCGCACAGCAGCTGGCCGCTTGCCATGACCAGCACCCGGTGGCAGAGCCGCGTCACCATGTCGATATTGTGCTCGATCAGCAGGAAGGTGATGCCGCGCGCATTGATGTCGCGGATGCGGTCGATAATGATCTCGAGCAGGGTTGCGTTGACCCCGGCCGCCGGCTCGTCGAGCAGGATGATCGCCGGGTCGGCCATCATCACGCGGGCCAGTTCGAGCAGCTTGCGCTGGCCGCCTGAAAGCACGCGCGCAGGTTCGTGCGCGAGGTGAGCGATCGTGACGAGCTCAAGCAGTTCGACGGCTCTTGTCTCGGCAGCCCTTTCTTCGGCAGCGACCCGCCGGGGCGTCAGGAAATTGGCGAGCAGTTTTTCTCCGGCCTGCCCTTGCGCGGCCAGCATAACGTTTTCGATCAGCGTCAGGTTAGGCAAGGGCCGGGGGATCTGGAACGTGCGGCCAAGGCCGCGGCCAATGCGGCGATGGGCAGCTTCCCCCGACACCGATACGCCGTTGAGAAGGATTTCGCCGCTGGTCGGCAGGATGCTGCCGGCCAGCAGGTCGAACATCGTCGTCTTGCCGGCGCCGTTCGGGCCGATAAGGCCGAGTATTTCGCCTGGCTGGACGTCAAACGAGACATTGTTGACCGCGACAAGGCCGCCGAAGCGTCTGACGACGTTCCTGGCCGTCAGAACCGGCGTGCGGATCTCCTCCTGCCGTTCTGTCGTGTCGCCCATCAATCCCTCTGGCCGAAAGCGATCTTCGCCGCCTATGATTTGTGATCACACTTGCTTTGATCACGCTATTCGGCTTTAATTTCTTCCGCAAGCCGAAAACGGGCCGAATGGCCACCGGGAACGCCATGCAGAAGGCCGCCATCGAACGGAATAACGAAACGATCGCAGCCCAGCTTACGCCGGTCGGCCGCGAAACCGTGCAGGATCGCGTCTATTCGGAGCTGCGCCGTGCCTTGATCGGCGGCCTTTTTGAGCCGAGTCAGGTGCTGACCATCCGTGGCCTCGCCGACGCGCTGATCACCAGTACCATGCCGGTGCGTGAGGCGCTCGGGCGGTTGATCACGGAGAAGGCGCTGGAGGCGCTTCCCAACCGCTCGGTGCGCGTGCCGCCTATCACGCTGGAGCGTATCGACGACCTCTTGCGCGCCCGCTCCCTCATAGAGGGCGAAGCGATAGCACTTGCCGCTACGCGCATGAATTCGCGCCAGATAGCCACGGTCGAAGCCATGCTGGGCCAATGGGACGAGATGCGGGCGCTGAAGCACAAGAAGGATATCGACCGCGAGGCGACGCTCAACCAGAGCTTCCACTTCGAGATCTACCGATGCTGTGGCTCCGCCGTGCTGATCCCGATGATCGAGAGCCTGTGGCTGCAATCCGGGCCGTGCATTCGCGTGGCCATTTACGCATTTTCCGATGCCGGTGAAGTCGATACCGCCCACTACCATCGTAGTATCGTCGCAGCGCTTTCCAGGCAGGATGCCCAGGCAGCGCGCGAGGCGCTGGTGGCGGACATCAGCCGGCCCTTCGCCTTCCTGCGCGACAAGCTCCAATCCGCAAGCAAAGAAGGATTGAGAGCATGACGACGCCTGGCATCAGGATCACCGAGCCACGCTCGAAGCTTTCCGTGACCGCGCTGCTGTTGCCTGAAAAGGCGCCCGACAACGCCGCCTTCCTGCTGGCCTATCTCGAGCAGCCGCGCGTCGTTGCCGGCATCCATGCGATGTGGACCGGGCCGGAAATCTCCTGCCCGGTTCCATCAGCCGAACTTGAGGGCCAAACCTATGCCAGGCCCTTGCCGGCGGAGAACGCAACGCTAACGCCGCAGCCGGGTGACATCGTGTTGTCCTACGTGCCGCCGCGCATGTGGGGCGGCAACCCGAATGCCATCTTCGACATCGGCTTGTTTTATGGACCGGGCGCGCGCTTGCTGTTCCCGATCGGCTGGCTTGCCGAAAGCGTCGTCGCGCAGGTGCGTCCCGAAGAGCGCGATCAATTCGCTGCCGCCTGTGGCGCGATCCGCCGCAACGGTGCCTGTGACATCACCTTCACCCGGGTGGAGATCTGAATGGCCGACGACAGTTTCGAACTCTTCGACCTTCGCGTCGAGGCGGTCGTCCCCGAGGGCAAGCCGATCTATTGCGGTGCCAAGGCCGGCGACTATTTCGAGTTGAAGGGCGAGATGCTGTCGATGCCGACGGGGCAGGGCTTCTCGATCTATTCCATTGCGGCAGTGTTGCCGCTTCTGGCCGCAAAGCAACGCCCGACCCACAGGAACGACTGGATGACTTCGGATGCCGAGATCGCCTGTCCAGATCCCAATTGCGCCAGCCGGCTCAGGATCGTCAGGACCGGCAAGCGGCGGTTCAGTCATTCAGAAACCACGGCTGTGCCACTGCCCAAGGAGACTGACCAGAGATGACCGCCAAGGCGTTCGAGCTCAGCCCCGGCTACACGATCTCGCGCGTCATTCGTGGCGGCTGGCAGCTTGCCGGCGGGCACGGCGCGATCGACCGCCAACAGGCGGTAACCGACCTGATCGCCACGTTCGACGCCGGCATCGGGACCTATGACTGTGCCGACATCTATACCGGCGTCGAGGAACTGATCGGTGCCGCGCGCCTGCGGCTTGCCAATGAGCGCGGCCTCGACGCCGCCGCCAAGATGAAGGTGCACACCAAGCTGGTGCCTGACCTCGAAAGGCTTTCCAGCATCAGCCGCGACTACATCAGCAGCATCGTCGACCAGTCGCTGCGGCGGCTGAAGACCGAGCGGCTCGATCTCGTTCAGTTCCATTGGTGGGACTATGCGCTGCCGGGCTACGTCGATGCGATGGGCTGGCTCAACGACCTGCGGCTCCGAGGCAAGGTGCGCAACATCGGCACCACCAATTTCGACACGCCGCGGCTGGCCGAGATCCTGGCCGCCGGCGTGCCGCTGGTCAGCCAACAGCTGCAATACTCGGTACTCGACCAGCGGCCGGCCAACAGCCCTGCGGCGCTCGCCAGCCAGCACGGCGTCAGTTTCCTCTGCTACGGTTCGGTGGCGGGCGGCTTCCTCAGCGAAAAATGGCTAGGCGTTGCCGAGCCACAAACGCCACTCGAAAACCGGTCGCTGGTCAAATACAAGCTGATCATCGACGACTTTGGCGGTTGGGAGCTTTTCCAGGAGTTGCTTCGCACACTGAAGGCCGTCGCCGACCACCACGGCGTCGACATCGCCACCATCGCCAGCGCCTGGGTGCTGGAGCAGCCGCAAGTGGCGGCCGTCATCGTCGGCGCCCGCAACCAGGCGCACGCCCTTGCCAATGCCAGAATCATGGACATCGCGCTCGATGCCGACGACCGGGCGAGGATCGCTGCCGTGATCGCGCAAAGCCGTGGGCCGCTGGGCGACGTCTACACATTGGAACGCGACCGTCACGGCCGCCACGGCTCGATCATGCATTACAATTTGAATGCAGGCAGGAAATGAGCGCGGCCATGGACGAGAAGCCCTCCTTGCTTTCCCGCGCCAGTGCCGAAGTGGTCGATCTCCACCGCTTCTTCGTCGACTGGTTCAATGCGGCGAGTGCGGACAATGCAGATTTCAGCCGCTTCGAACGCGTCATGGGCGAAGGCTTCTGCATGGTTGCGCCGGACGGTCAGGTCCTCGATCGTGACGCGGTGCTCGACCATGTCAGGGCAAGCCGCGCCACCTCTGATGGCGATTTCAGTATCTCGATCGAGGATATCCGGGCCGGCTGGCAGTCAGACGACACGATCGTCGTCTGTTACATCGAAGCACAGCAGCGCGGCGGCAAGCACAGCCGCCGCCGCTCGAGTGCGGTCTTCACCACCAGCTCATCGGCGCCCAACGGCGTCGAATGGCGACATCTGCATGAAACCTGGCTGCAGATGCCGGAAGACTGAACAGGCTCAAGGCGTCAATGAGAGTCGTGTAACGAAAGGGGAACAACAATGAAAAAGACCATACTTCAGATCACCACTGCGCTGGCTCTGGTGACAGCGGCCGGTGCAGCGCAGGCCGCGGATTGCAAGATCACGGTCGGCCTCGTCATGGAACTGACCGGTCCCGCCGGCGAATACGGCCAGGCCGGCGCAAAATCGGTCGAAATGGCCTTCCGCGATATCAACGAGGCGGGCGGCGTGCGCGGCTGCGACCTAGCAACCGACACCCGCGACAGCCAGAGCCAAGGCAACATCGCGGTCGATGCCGCGACACAACTCGTGCAGGTCAAGAAGGTGCCGGTGATCATCGGCGGCATCATTTCCTCGGTGTCGATCCCGATCCTGACCTCGGTCACCGCTCCGGCCAAGATCGTCCAGGTGTCGCCTGCTTCCTCGTCGCCGACGCTGACGGCGCTTGGGCGCGACGGCAAGACCAACGGCATCTTCTTCCGCACCATCACATCTGATGCGCTGCAGGGTGTCGCTGCCGCCAAATACGCCATCGACAAGGGTTTCAAGAAGCTGTCGGTCATCCACGTCAACAACGACTTCGGCGTTAACATGGTGGCGGAATTCTCACGCGCCTATAAGGCGCTCGGCGGCACCATCGTCTCCGACACGCCCTACAATGAAAAGCAGTCGAGCTATGCCTCGGAAGTGACCGCGGCGATGGCCGGCGAACCGGACGGGCTTTATCTCGTCAGCACGCCTGTCGACGGCGCGACCATCGCCCGCACCTGGATTTCGCAGGGCGGTGTCCAGAAGTTCCTGCTCAATGACGGCATGAACAGCCCGGACTTCATCGAATCCGTTGGCGCGGATTACCTGAAGGATGCGTACGGCACTTCCTCCGGCACCAGCCCGACCGCATCGACCGAGTATTTCACCAAAAACTACAAGGAATTTTCGGGCATCGAACCCTCGAACCCGGCGGCCGATCGATCCTATGATGCCGGCGCCATCGTCGGCTTGGCCATCGCCATTGCCGGCTCTGAGGATCCGGCCAAGATCAAGGACGCGATGTACAAGGCGGTCGACCCGGCCGGCACGCCGATCTATGCCGGCAAGGACGAGTTCGCCAAGGCGCTCGGCCTGATCAAGGAGGGCAAGCCGATCCGCTACGAAGGCGTCATCGGTCCGGTCGCCTTCGATAAGTATGGCGACATCACCGGCCCGTTCCGGCTCTGGAAGATCGTCGACGGCAAGGTGACGACCGACGGCGAAATGACGACGGATGACGTCAACGCCTTGCAGGCGAAACTTCAGTAAGCGCCTATGCCCCGTCCGGCATCGATCCCATTTCATTGAGGTCGATGCCGGACACTTGCAGGTCCTGCTGCCGGTTAGGCCGGCCCGGAAACGACCACCGCACCAGCGGCCGGCATGATCCAGGGGCAGGCATAGTAATCGGTGACGCGATTTATGATCCCGCCAGCGGCTTCGATCCGAACCGGATGGGCCGGCTTCCAACCGTCTTCGCCATGGTGAAGCACGAGCAGCACCGCCTCGCTATCGATTATGCCAATCGCCATTTTCCAGGTCGTCGAGGCTCTTTCGTATTCAACGAAGTAAGGTGATTCCGATAGCCTTCCCTTGAAGCAATCCGCGACTTGCAATTGGGCATCCGCGCTGGTCAGCGCCCGTACCCCGTCCCAGTCGCGGCGATTGAACAGTTCGACATAGCGGCTGAGCAATTCCAGAAGTTCCGGATCGCGCTGGGGCTCCGAACGGACGATTGGCTCGCCTGACAAGGCGGCCAATTTGGAGCGGCCACGGCTCAACGCGGCCTTGACGCCACCCACGGTCGAGCCGACGAGATCGGCGATCTCTTCCAGCGAATAGTCGAAGACATCCTTGAGCAGGACGCAGGCGCGTTCCTTGGGCGGCAGGTGGATAACCAGCCGTTCGATCGCGCGATCCGCGCCGTTGCCCACCGGCTCGACCGGCAGGATGATCTCGTCTTCGACGAAATTGGCCTCCGCATGCTGACGCACCTGCCGGCTTCGCAGGAAATCGATGCAGCGATTATGTGTTGCGAAACAGCCAGGGGCGAAGAGCACTCGCATCGTCCAGCTTCTCGATCTTCCGATAGGCCTCGAACAGCGCCTCTTGCATCACGTCTTCGGCGTCGAGCGTCGAACCGGTCATGCGTGCACAGTAGCGGTGCAGCCGCCCACGCAAATGCGCGACTGTCTCCAGGAAGCCGGCGTAGCGGACGTCGAAAAGCCCGGTCGGGTCAAGTCTTGGCTGCATCTTCATGGGCATTCAATTCGGCGGCGGATCACAGCGGGACATAGGTCAGCGTAATGACGCCGTTCTTGAAACGGTGCGTATCTATAAGCTCCAGCTTGACCAGGGATGGGTCGACATCCTGGAAAGCGCGTTTGCCATGCCCGACGCGGGTCGGCACGATCGAGAGTTGATACTCGTCGACAAGCCTGTTGGCGAGCAGCGTCTGGTCGAGATTGCTCACTCCATACTTCAGTATGTTGCCGCCGGCCTGTTGCTTGATCCGGGCAATTTCGGCAGCGACGTCGCCTTCGATCAGCGATGCGTTCCAGCTCACCTCCTTGAGGCTGCGCGACGCAACGAGCTTCTTCAGTCCGTTCATGCGGTCCATGTACTTGCTGCCTTTGACCTGCGGCCAGCGCGCCGAAAACATTTCATAGGTGATGCGGCCGAGCAGGAAAAAATCGGCCTCGCCGGCCTTTTCATAGGAGTGCTCCTTCATCTCCTCGTCGAAGAAGGGCGAGGCCCATTCCATTGGCGCTTCGATGACGCCGTCCAGCGAAATGAAGCTGCCCACGATCAATTTTCTCATCGCATATCTCCGGTTGCGCACAGGCGTCCCGTGAGACCCAAGAACCGGCGAAAACGAAACGGCCCGATGGATAACCACAGGATGCAGTCTCTAGGACGTTCCCGGTTCGACTTTGGATACGCGTGAGGATCGTTTGAGTTAATAGAGCGGCTTGGCCATGTGCCGGGGCGTCGGCCACTCCGTCGTAATCCCCGGCTGCACTGGCCGCTCCAGATAGGTCGATAGCACCACGTAACTTCGCGTCGAGGTGACGCCGGGTGTTTCGTAGAGGCGCGACAGCAGGCCTTCGAGCGCCCGCGTGTCCTCGGTGCGGACCTTGATCAGCATGCATGTGTCGCCGGCCACCGAATGGATCTCCTCGACTTCGGGATGTTCGGAAATCGCCATCAGCTCCGGCGTCTTTCCCCACCCCTTGGTATCGATATGGACGAAGGCGAGCAGCGGCTTGTGTACCGCCTTGGGATCGATGATGGCCGCGGTGTTGCGGATGGCGCCACTCCGCCGCAGGCGCTTGACGCGTTCATGGACTGCCGGCGGCGAAAGGCCGACGCGGTCGCCGAGCTCGGCATAGCTGATCGTCGCGTCGTCGACCAGGACGCCTAATATTTTTCGGTCGATTGCATCGATATCGCGGGCGGCAGGCCTGTTCTGCGGAACGCCATCTGTTTCTTCATCCATATTAAAATTCCCGATTGATGCAGAATTTAATACGGCCATTATTGCCATATGTCGAACAGTGATCAAGTCGCCACATTCGCAGCGGCCCCCAAGCCGCCAATCCCGGCACTCGCTTACCTGCTGACCGGGTGCATTGCCGTGATCGGCTCGAACTCGCTTGTGCTCGGTCCGATTGCACCGGCGGTGGCCGCGTCGTTCGGCACAAGCGTGCCGGCGGTCATGATCGCGTCCGCCGCGTTCGGGCTCGGTACGTCGGCAAGCGCCTTGTTCCTGGCGCGCTACATCGACCGGCTCGGCGCCCGCCGCATGCTGCAGGGAGCGTTGCTGCTGCTGGCAATAGCGCTCGTCGCCAGCGCTGCGGCGCCGACGGTGACGGCGCTGGTCGCGGCCCAGCTTCTCGCCGGCATTGCTGCGGGTGTCGCCATGCCGGCAATCTATGCCAGCTCCGCCGCGATTGCGCCGCCCGGTCGTGAAAGCGGGACCATCGGCGTCGTGCTGACCGGCTGGACGCTGAGCATGGTCGCCGGCGTTTCGCTGTCGGCCGTACTTGCCGACCTGGTGCATTGGCGCGCCGTGTTCGCGGCGGTCGCGGTGCTCGCAACACTCGCATTGGCCAGCCTCACGTTGACGTTGCTCAGCGACGTCAGGAAGAGCGGTCCGGCACCGACGCCGCTGGGCGCCTTGGGTGTTCCCGGCATAGTGCCGCTTCTGGTCGCCTGCGCCGCCTTCATGACGGCGTTTTATGGCGTCTATGGCTATCTCGGCGATCACCTTCACAACGGCCTAGGACGGCCGGTCAGTGCCAACGGGCTGGCCGCGCTCGCCTATGGCGCCGGCTTTGGCACGGCGGCACTTCTTGACGGCGTCATCGATCGTCTGGGCGCGCGGCGGGTCATGCCGTTTGCCTATCTGCTCGTCGCGCTCGTCTATGTCGCGATTGCTGCGGCAAGTGGCAGCTTCGGCCTGACCATAGCGATGATAGCCGTCTGGGGCCTTGCCAATCATTTCGGGCTGAACGTCCTGGTGATGCGCCTATCGGCGCTCGACCCTGCGCGCCGCGGCACGATCATGGGTTTGAACAGCGCGGTGACCTATCTCGCGGTGTTCGTCGGCACCACGGCGTTCGGACCGCTTTATTCCACGTTCGGGTTTGCGGCATCGGCGGTGGTTGCAGCCTTGCTCATGCTGATCGCTGCTGCGGCAGCGGCGTGGCGTTCGCCGAAGCTATAGCGCAGCAAGGCTTGCGTCTCGGCCCGGTCCTTCGATAGATGCTCGTTGGATGGACAATACAACGCTTGAGACAACCGCCAATCCCTTGCCGCACGAGCTGGCTTTTCTTGGAGAGCGGCTTGCGGCGTTCAACGACAGCGATGTCGGCGCCTCCGGCAGGAAGACATTGGCCGTGTTCGTGCGCGATGAGCACGGCGCGATTGTCGCCGGCATCTCGGGATACACCGCCTGGGGCTGGCTCTATGTGCAATGGCTCTGGGTCGATGAAAAGCTGCGCGGCCAGCGCATGGCCGGCCGGATGCTCGAGGCAGCCGAGAGGGAGGCGATGGCGCGCGGCTGTCACGGCGCCTGGATCGACACGTTCAATCCCAAGGCCGCCAAGGCCTATGAGCGCCAAGGTTATCGACCGTTCGGTGTGCTCGCCGACTTTCCCATTGGCCGAAGCCGTATCTTCCTGCAGAAGAAATTGGTGGCTTAACTAGCCGGCAAGGCGTCCGCCGCACATCGGCTGTGGCACGCCGGTCGTGCTGGGGAAGCTGATCGGCAAGCCCCTAAGCACGCGCACAGCCAGGAAGGCAAAACACTCCGCCTCCACCGCGTCGCCCTTCCAGCCAAGCGCCTCCGCCGGCACGGCTTCGACGCCGGCGCGGCTGGCAAGCATGGCCATGATCGTTGGGTTGTGGCGACCGCCACCGCTGACCACCAGCCGCTTCGGCCGGCGCGTTCAGGGCCTGCGCTCGCGGGACNCATTCATCCCGTCCGCCATCGAGGCGCCGAAATCGAAACGGTCCAGCGATTTCGGGTATGGCTTGGTCAAGTACGGGTGCTGCAGGAGCTTGGCCAACCGTGCCTCATCGACCGTCCCGACGCGAGCCAGCGCGCCGTCGCGGTCCATTTCGCCAAGCCCCTTCGACTTGATGAAGTCGTTCAGCGGCGCGTTGGCGGGTCCGGTATCGAAAGCGATGACATTGTCCTTGCCGTCCCACCAGGTGATGTTGGCGACGCCGCCGAGATTGAGCACCGCCGTGTCGCCGCTGGCGTCGGCTTCGCGCAGCAGCGCGGCGTGATAGGCCGCCGACAGCGGCGCGCCCTGGCCGCCGGCGCGCATGTCGGCCGAGCGGAAGTCATAGGCGACCTTGGTGCCCAGGATGGCATGCATCAGCTCGCCATCACCGAGCTGGCGACTCTGGCCCAGTCGGCCTACTTGCGGGGCACGGTGCAGCACGGTCTGGCCATGAAAGCCGACGACGCCGATGTCGGCCATGGTCAGGCCGTGGCTTTCGACAAGATCCTTGACCGCCGCAGACTGGGCGCGCGTCAGCGCTTCCTCTGCCTCGTGGAAGATTGCCGGTTCCGGCCCGGTGAAATTCCAGTTCCTTGCCTGCCTAAGCGTCTCTTCCAGCAAGGTCCGGATCGACTGCGGGTAGGGGGCCAGCGTGTAGGTGCCGAAATCCGCGATCCGCTCGCCGTCGGTCTTGATCAGCGCGACGTCGATATTGCCGTCCAGCACGGTGCCGGTCATCAAGCCGACGGCCCACATTGGTTCGCCATTTTTCATGATTGTCAGGCTCCGTTGACGAGATCGCCGACCGCTTGGCGAAGCGCTGCGATCCCGCTGTTGAAATGACGTGTCGGATGGATCCGGTTGGTGAGCAAGGTCCACGCTCTGCTTTTGTCGAAGTCGACCCAAAGCCCGGTGCCGGTGAAGCCGGTATGCCCGATGGTTTCGGGGCTGCACAGCCGGCCGCCGGACCAGCCTTCGTAGGGTCGCTCCCAGCCATGGGTGCGGGTTGCCGACAAGGGCGTGCGCATCAGCGCTATCGAGCGCTGCGACGCGCCGGTCCCGTCCAGCAGCCCTCGCGCAAAGTCGAGGACCGAAGCTGCCGTTCCGAACAGCCCGGCGTGACCGGCCCCTTGCAATGCCGAGCAATTGTCGTCGTGGACCTCGCCTGACAGCACGCGATAGCGCCATGTGCAATCTTCTGTGGCCGCCGCTTGACCCGGTTCGGCGGAGAACGCGAAGCCCGGACCGGGATCCATGTCGCGAATGGTCTTGCCGGACAGGCGCTCCAGGACGAAGCCGAGCAGAATGAAGTTGATATCGGAATAGACCGGCTCCCCGACCTGCCACTCGCGCTGCAAGACAAAGGCGCGCAACAGCTCGGGGTCACGCCCATAGGTGTAGATCGGCGCGACGGCGGGAAACGGTGTCTGATGGCCGAGACACTGGCGAAACGTCACCGTCCGCTCCCAGGCTTTTTCGTCATATTGGCGAAGGTCGGGCAGGACCGAAATCAGCGGCGCCTCGAGGTCGATGACGCCTTCTTCCGCCAGTGCCAATATACGCGGCGTGCTGAAGATGATTTTTGTCAGGGATGCCAGATCGAACCAGGTTTCGGCATGCATCGGCCGCACCTTCGGCACCCGCTGGGCCGAGCCGATTGCCCGGACGACGCGTTGGCCGTCCCGGTCGACCATGCCGAGCACCCCGCCGGGAATGCGCGACGCAGCCACCGCCGCTTCGAGTGGGGCAAACGCCCGGTCGAAAAGATCATGGTCGATCAATTGCGGCCTCCGTCTGAAAAGCAGCGATCCGTCCCACTCCCTCTGGCCTTGCATCCGTCTGGGCGACAATCATCACACTTCCACCCGTACTCTATGATCCGGCCCGAACTGCTGCCATTTGGCCGGGCCCGGCTCAAATCCCAGCGGACGCACGAGCGAGGGAACCTGGCGCGTGTCCAGCTCGAAACGTTCATGCCGCCGGTCTATGGTGGGAACGGCCGCGATAAGCTGTTTGGTATAGGAGTGCTTCGGCTCCGAGAGCACCAATCTGGCATCGCCGATCTCGACGATCTGGCCGGCATAGATGACCGCGATGCGATGGGCGATCCGCTCGACCACAGCCATGTCATGCGAGATGAACAGATAGGCCAGCCCGAATTCACTCTGCAGCTCGATCAAAAGCTCCAGCACTCTGGCCTGCACCGATACGTCGAGCGCCGAAACCGCTTCGTCGAGGACGACAACGGAGGGATTGAGCATCAGCGCACGGGCAATGCACAGCCGTTGGCGTTGGCCGCCGGAGAATTCGTGCGGATAACGCTGCAGGCTGTTTTCCGGCAGGCCGACGCGGTTCAGCAGCGCGGCCATTTTCGCTCGCGTCTCAGCAGTTATCCGCCCGCCCGTGGCGATCACCGGTTCCGCAAGAATGCTTTCGATGGCGAGCCTGGGATTAAGCGAGCCATAGGGATTCTGGAACACCATCTGCACGGGAAGGGCGCTCTGCCCGGCGGCGGCCTTGCGCGTGCTGGCCAAGATTGTGCCGCGCGTCGAGCGCACCAGCCCCAGAATCGCACGGGCGGCGGTGGATTTTCCGGAACCGCTCTCGCCGACGACGGCCAATGTTTCGCCCGGCATCAAGTCGAAATCCACACCGTCCACCGCATGCACGGCACCGCTGGCGCGGCTCAAAAAGCCACCCTTGACGGGAAATCGCACCACGAGGCCATCGACCTTCAGCGCCGGCTCGGTAGCTTTTTGCTTTTCGCGTTGCATGTCTTTGCGTGTCGCACTGCCGCCGGCGAAATGCGGCACCGCATGAAGCAGATGCCGCGTATAGGGATGCTGCGGATCGTCCAATATCTGGTTCAGCGCGCCTTGCTCGACAGCTTCTCCGCTTTGCATCACCATCACCTTGTCGGCGATACCTGCAACCAAGCCGATATCGTGGGTGATGAAGATCATCGACATCCCGGTTTCCTGCTTCAACTCGGCGAGCAACGCCATGATCTGCGCCTGCACCGTAACATCCAGCGCCGTCGTTGGCTCGTCGGCAATGAGCAGGCGCGGGTTGCAGGCGAGCGCCATGGCGATCATCACCCGCTGCAGCATGCCGCCCGAAAGCTGGTTGGGCGTGTATTTCAGCCGCCGTGCTGCGTCGGGAATGCGCACACGGTCGAGCGCGTCCTTGGCCGCCGCCGTCGCTTGCCGGCCGGTCAGGCCGCGATGCAGGCGAAACGACTCCTCGATCTGCCTGCCGATGGTCAGCACCGGATTGAGCGAGGTCATCGGCTCCTGGAAGATCATGCCGATTTCGCCGCCGCGGATCTTCGTCAGCTGCGGCTCGGCCGCGGCGGTCAGGTCGAACATGCTGCCGTCGGCCCGCTTCAGCTTGATCGAGCCCGCGGTGATGCGGCCGCCGCCATAATCGACAAGGCGATTGATCGAGAGCGCCGTCACCGATTTGCCCGAGCCGCTTTCGCCGACGATGGCCAGCGTTTCGCCGTCAGCGAGATCGAAGCTGACGCCGCGCACGACCTCATTGGCTGACGGCTTTCGGCCGAAGCCGACGCGCAAACCGCTGACGGACAGCAGCGGGATCATGCGATCGATCTCCGCGTCTTCGGGTCGAGCACATCGCGCAACGCATCGCCGAGCAGGTTGAAACCGAGGATGCTGATCATGATCGCCACCCCCGGGAAGATCATCAACCAGGGAGCCGTCTCCATCAGGTTGCGGCTGTCGCTCAGCATCAGGCCGAGCGACGCGGCGGGCGGCTGCGTGCCGAGCCCGAGGAAGCTCAAGCCGGCTTCGGTGAGCAGTGCCCAGGCCAGCGCCAGCGTCACCTGAACGGTCAACGGCGCGACCAGATTGAGCAGCAGATGCCGTGTCACGATGTAGCTCGAGCTGCTGCCGAACGTGCGGGCCGCGTCGACGAACTCACGCGCTTTCAGCGACAGAGCCGGGCCGCGCACCACGCGCGTGAAGATCGGCGTGTAGACGATGGCAATGGCGACGACACTGGTCCAGGTTCCCGGTCCCGCAACCGCGACGATCAGCAGCGCCAGCAGGATCGCCGGGAATGCCAGCAGCACATCCATGATGCGCATCACCAGGCCGTCCCAGCGGCGCCCGAACCAGGCTGCCGCCAGCCCGAGCACGGTGCCGGCCAGCGTCGCGAAGGCGACCGAAAAGAAGGCCACGAGGAAGGACTGGCCGATCCCGGTCATCAGCCGGCTTGCGACATCGCGGCCGAACAGATCCGTGCCCATCCAGTACGTGCTGTCAGGCGCATGCAGCCGCTCGACCCGGTGCTGCGTCAGCGGATTGTCCGGCGTCAGCCCCAGCATGCCAAGTACGGCAAGCAGCAGATAAAGCGCAACGATGGCACCGCCGATGCGGCCGCTGGTGTGCGCAAGTATGGCCCGCAATGTCGCCATCAGTGCTCGCTTAGCCGAATACGCGGGTCGAGCGCGACATAGGCGAGGTCGACGAGGAGATTGACGATCATGAAGTTGAAGGCGATGAACAGCACGCTTCCCTGCACCAGCGCATAGTCGCGCTGCAGGATGGCGTCCAGCACCATGCGGCCGAGACCGGGCAGCGCATAGATCTGCTCGACGATGACTGCCCCGCCCAGGAGATAGCCGAACTCTATGCCGCTCAGCGTCACGACCGGGATGAGCGCATTGGGCAAAGCATGCCGCCAGATGACGCCGCGCGCCGAGACGCCCTTGCTGCGCGCGGTCCTGACGTAATCGTCGCTCAGCACGTCGAGCATCGCCGAACGCGATATACGGGTGACCGACGCCGCGAAGGCGAAACCGAGCGTGACGGCCGGCAGCAACAGCTGGCCGATATTGCGCAGCGGATCCCGCCACAGCGGCGAAAACTCGCCCATCGCCGGCAAAACGCCAAACCCCGCCGACAGCGTGTAGATGATCAGCAGTGCAAGGACGAAGTTCGGCGTCGATTGTCCGATCATTGCGACAACGCGCACGCCGAGATCGGAAAGCTTCTCATTGTGGGTGGCGGCAAAGATCCCGGCCGGCATGCCGACGACAAGGGCGATGATCATCGACAGCAGCGCAAGCTCCAGCGTCAGCGGGAAGCGTTCGAGGATGACGCCGAGCACCGGCCTGCCATAGGTGGACGAAATGCCGAGATTGCCTTGGAAAAGACCAAGCAGCCAGCGCCAGTACTGGATGAACCAGGGCTGGTCGATGCCGAAATAGGCCGCAAGCGCGTCGCGCTGAGGAGGCGTCAGCAGGCCGGCTTCGGTTCCCAGCATTGCCGTGATCGAATCGCCCGGAACCATCCGGATCGCCAGGAACACCACGATGGACACGCCAAGCAGGACGAGAGGGAAGGTCGCCAGTCGCCGCATCAGATAGTTCACGCGAATAATATCCTCTCGTCCGGCATCGAAGCAGCTACTGGATCGTCACCTTGGCGAGGCTGAACAGCGAACCTGTCGGCACCGGTTCGAATCCTGCGATATTCTTCTGCTGGGCCGTGTAGCTGTAGGACGTGTAGAGCCAGATCCAGGGCGACATCTCAGTGATGTGCTTCTCGAAGTCGGCGAAGATCGCTTTGCGCGCCGCCGGGTCGGTCTCGGTGCGGCCCTTCTGCATAAGGCTGTCCAGCGTATCGTCGATATAGTTCGCCACCTTCTGCAGATTGCCGGTCTTGGTCCAGTAGCGGTTGTACATAGTGTAGGGATCGGCCCTGCCGCCGTTCAGCGCGACGGCCATGTCGAAATCGCCCTTCAGCCAGGCATCGACATAGACGTTGAGCTCCATCATCTTGATATCGAGCTTGACGCCGATTTCGGCGAGTTGCGACTGGATCACCTGGGCTTCCGCCGCTGCTGTCGGCGGCTCGCCGGTGGCGCCGATCACGGTCGCCGAAAAGCCGTCGGCATAGCCGGCCTCGGCCATCAACTGCTTGGCCTTGTCAATGTCGCGCTTATAGCAGAACAACTGGTTCGGATCGGTCGCCAGCGCCGGGATGGTCAGCGGGCCGGTGACCTTGCCTTCGCCGAGCGAGGCGGTGTCCAGCACTTCCTGCCGGTCGATGGCGCAGGATATCGCCTGACGCACCTTGAGTTCGGTCATCGGCTTGCGGGACGGATTGAGCTGCAGCACGTGGTAGGCAAGCACCGGCACGCGGTTCAACTGCAGGCTGGCTTCCTTGGGCACCAGCGTGGCGACAAGTGGATCGTTGAGCAGGGCGAAGTCGATCTGCTTGGTGCGCATCGCCGCCAGGATCGCCGTTTCGTCCGGCAGCACGCTGATCTCGATGCCGTCGACACCGGTCGCGCCGCCCGCCCAATCCTTGTTGGCGACAAGCACTTCCTTGGAATTAGGATCCCACTTTTCGAGCTTGAACGGACCCGAGCCGACCGTCGTCGTGCCGATCGAGCCGGCCGTGATTTCGCTTGCCGGGACGATCGCGGCATTGACGTCGCTCATCGCGGTCAGGATCGGCACATCCGGCTGCGAGAGGTGGAACACGACGGTGGCTGGATCGGGCGTGTCGATGCTGGCGATCGAGAGAAAGTTGGCGCGGGCGGCCGCACCGGTCTTCTCGTCGAGTATGCGCTCGAAGGATGCCTTGACGTCGGCCGAGGTCACGGCGGCGCCGTTCTGGAATTTTGCTTTCGGATTGAGCCTGAAGCTCAGCTCCTTGCCGTCCGCCGAGAACTGCCAGGAGTCGGCAATCGCGGGCGTGATCTGCAGATTGGCGTCGAGCCGTACCAGCGGTTCATAGATCAGCTCCAGCAACCGCAGCGAGGAGAATGCCGTCTGCTTGTGCGGATCAAGACCGGTGGCGTCCTGCGACCAGGCCATGTGCAGCGTCGCCGCACTCGCCTGCACCGGTGCCGCGGCAATGGCCAGCATTGCCGCAAGCGTCATCCCGGAAAGCAGTTTCTTGCCAATGTGCCGTACCATTGTCGTCTCCCATTATTGTTAAACCTGATGCCTTGCAGTTCCCCGGACCGGTTCAAAGGGACACACGCCCCGGAACATCGGCCCAGCATCCATGCGGTCTTACACCGTCTTTTCGCCTATCGCCTTGCGCAGGAAACCTCCCGCATTGGCAAGCGCCTTACGTGCTTCTTCGACGCCCATGCCGGTGATCGTCACCAGGATTGCCAGTTTTACGTCATTGCCGGTCTGGTCGAGTGCCTGTCGTGCCTGCTGCGCCGCGCAGCCGGTCGTCTGCATCACGATCCTGACCGCCCTGGCGATCAGCTTCTTGTTGCTTGGATTGAGGTCAACCATCAGGTTCTGATAGCTCTTGCCGATGCGGATCATGCTGGCGGTCGACAGCATGTTGAGCACCAGCTTTTGCGCGGTTCCCGATTTCAGTCGGGTCGAGCCGGTGAGGACCTCCGGTCCAACCACCGGAGAGATGGCAATATCGGCAATTCCGGCAATGGTCGATCGCGGATTGCAGGACAGCGCCACGGTGGTGGCTCCCACCTGCTTGGCATAGGTTAAGCCGCCGATGACATAGGGTGTGCGTCCGCTGACAGCGATGCCGACCACCACGTCGCCGGCGGTCAGCTTGATGTCCTGCAGCGCCTTTATTCCCTGCTTCGGATCGTCCTCCGCGCCTTCCGCGGAGTGCACCAGCGCGTCGACGCCGCCGGCGATCAGGCCCATCACCATGTCCTCGGGCACGCCGAAGGTCGGCGGACATTCCGAGGCGTCGAGGACGCCAAGCCGGCCGCTCGTGCCCGCGCCCATATAGACAAGGCGTGCACCTTTCTGGAACGCGCTCACGATCCGGTCCACGGCCGCAGCAATGTCGGGGATGACCTTCTCGACGGCTGCCGCAACGCCTTTGTCCTCGTCATTGATCTTGCGCAGCACCTCGAGGGTCGGCAACAGATCGATGTCCATCGTCTTCGGATTCCGGTCCTCGGAAACCAATCGCTCCAGCTCCGACATCAACCCGTGTTCGACCACTTGCTTGCTTTCAATCTGCTGTGAGCAGGAATGTGATGCGGTGCCAGCCGACGACCAGTGCCCGCAGCCGGCGACCGGCAACTTGCTTCTGCTTGGTTAACTTTTTAGAATTCGATATTCCTCGTGTCAACGGATACTAGGAATATAATATTCCTTCAGGCAGGAGCACTATCGCTGACACAGGGATTTCCTAGCCAGGATTATGGCTCCCGAAACCGCATCGCCATCGGCCGGCTTCAGACGTCGGCGGACGTCGGGAGCGAGCCATGGCTCTAGCGGGCTGGACAGACCGCCGAGCAGCGTAACCCGCGGCGCGCCCTTTTCGAACAGCACCCGCACGAACGTGTCGACCTGCTCGGCAGCACCTTGCACGATGCGCCGTCCGGCCGGATCGCCCTGGTCGGCGTGGCGGATCACCATCGGCGCCAAGGCGGCATAGTCGGTCGCGGTGGCGCGGTCCATCCAGGCCACCGACTCGAACGGATCGTCCCTGAAGCGCTGCATCACCTCGGTCAGCAGCGCCGTCCGCTCATGCCGGCCGTCATGGGCACGCAAGGCAAGCTGCACTGCCTTTAGTCCGAGATCGGCGCCGCTGCCCTCGTCGGAAATCGGAAAACCGTAGCCGCCGACGCGCATGTCGCGCCCTTCGACAAAGCCGAGCCCGATCGAACCGGTTCCGGCTATGACGATGGCGCCGTCTTGACCCGAATGAGCGCCCAGGCAAGCCGCGACGCCGTCGCTGACGAAGTCGATGCTCGCAAAGCGATGTTCGATGCCACGAAACGCCTCGAGCGCACCCTTGCGGCCGATGCCGGCAAGACCGATGCCGGCGCGGATCCTGGCGATTTCCGCCGCCGCGAACCCTGCCTCTTCGATCGCCGCGCCAAAGGCTTTGGCAATCGAGGCCCAGGCCGCCTCTATACCGAGCCGCGTTGTCGCCGGGCCCGACAGGCCTTGCCCGAGCACAGTTCCTGCCTCGTCTTCGATACGCGCCCGGCAGCCGGTTCCGCCGCCATCGACGCCCAGGAAATAATGCGGAGACGCCGCGCCGGCACTCATCCACTTATCCGCTCGATCTGGGCGCCACACAGGCGGAGCTTGCGGTCCAGCTGCTCATAGCCACGGTCGAGGTGGTACACCCGGTTGATCGTCGTCTCGCCTTCGGACACCAGCGCCGCCAGCACCAGCGAGACGGAGGCGCGCAGGTCGGTCGCCATCACTTGCGCGCCCCTCAGCTTCTCGCCTCCGCGCACCAGCGCCATGGTGCCTTGCAGCTTGATATTGGCGCCGAGCCGCATCAGTTCGGGCACATGCATGAAACGGTTCTCGAAGATCGTCTCGCGCAACAGCGAAGCGCCCTCGGCACAGCACATCAACGCCATGAACTGCGCCTGAAGATCGGTCGGAAAGCCCGGATAGGGCTCCGTCGTCACGTCGACCGCCTCGAGTGGCCCATCTCTCGATACGATCAGCCCGCGATCGCCCGGCCAGATTTTCGCGCCGCTGGCTTCGAGCAGCTGGACGACGGATGCCATGTGCTCGAGCCGGGCATGGGTCAGCTCGAGCTGGCCGCCCGTGATGGCCGCTGCGACAGCATAGGTGCCGGCCTCTATCCGGTCCGGGATGATGTCGTGCGTGGCGGCGCGCCAGTCTGTGCTGCCCGCGATCAGGATGCGGTGCGTGCCGGCGCCCTCGATCCGCGCGCCCATGGCGTTCAGGCAGGCGGCAAGATCGGCCACCTCCGGCTCACGGGCCGCGTTGAGGATCTCGGTCTCGCCGTTTGCAGTCGTCGCCGCCATCATTGCAGTTTCGGTCGCGCCGACCGACGGCGAGCTCAAAACGATGCGCGCGCCTTTCAGCCCGCCCGGCGCAGACGCGACGATCAGCCCGTTTTCGATGGCAATGTCGGCGCCAAGTGCCGCAAGCGCGGCGACATGCATGTCGACCGGCCGTGCGCCGATCGCGCATCCGCCAGGCAGCGAGACCCGGGCATGGCCGAAGCGGGCAAGCAGCGGACCGAGAACCAGCACCGTCGCGCGCATGCGCCTGACTGTGTCGTAGCTTGTCTCCCTGGAGACGGCAGCACTGGCATCGATTGTGGCGGCATGCGCCGATCTGGTGACTTCAGCCCCATGAAGCCCGACGACGCCAAGCATGTTGTCGACATCGGTCACCTCAGGCAGGTTGGTCAGCTCCAGCGGGTGGGGGCTGAGCAAAGCTGCCGCTATTTGCGGCAAGGCCGCGTTCTTGGCGCCGGAGATCGTCACCGCGCCCTCAAGCCTGTGCCCGCCGACGATCCGCAATCTATCCATGGCTCTGACCTAATCCAAGGTGTCGGCGAGTCTACGCGCTTGCAGGCGATCTTTCATGTCCGAATTCCCGTGCATGTCCGATCGTTGGTGTGGGCGAAAGGCTAGGCCGAAACCGCACGGGTCGAGATTTGATAGATCATTCTTGGCTGTCAATCAGGAACGGAATAATTTATTCCTTGGCTTGGCATTGTCGATGACTGGCAACAGGGGAACGCATGTCCGTCCTGAAGAAGATCGAGGCCAAGCTCGAGATCATGGCGCCCGGCGATCGCGAGATCGGGCGGTACATCGTCGACAATCCCGACCAGATGCTGCGCCTGTCGACGGCGGCGCTCGCCGCCGAAATCGGCCGCAGTCAGTCGAGCGTCGTCAAGTTCAGCCAGAAGCTCGGCTATGCCAGCTATCAGGAGCTCAAGCTCGCCGTCAGCGAGGCCAAGTCGCAGGAATGGCACGTGCCGGCCGGCATGATCCACGGTTCGATCGAGGTCGGCGACAGCTATCTGGTCATCTTGCGCAAGCTGATCGGCAGCAAGCTCTTGTCGATGCAACAGACCGTCGCAGCCAACACCGAGCAGGAAATCGGCAAAGCCCTCGAAGCGTTGAACGGGGCGCGCCGCATTCATCTGGCCGGCGTCGGCGCATCCTCGCTCGTGGCGCGCGATTTCTCCTACAAGCTGATGAAGCTCGGCCGCAACGTGCTGCACGACAGCGACAGCCATGTGCAAATGGCCAATGTCTCGACGCTTGGACGAGGCGACGTGCTGTTCGCGCTCTCCTATTCCGGGGCGAGCATCGAAACCCTGCGGATAGCCGAACTGGCTCGCAAACGTGGCACCACCGTGATCGCCGTCACTGGACTTCGCGACAATCCGCTGAGCCGCGTTGCCGACATTCGCCTCCACACGATCGCCGATGAAGAGCGCGCGCGCTCTTCGTCGATAACCGCGCGCGACGCACAACTGACGCTCACCGACCTGCTGTTCATCCTGCTCGTGCAGAAGCAGCCTGACGCCAACGAATACGTCCACAACAGCGAACTGGCCGTCTCGGTACTGAAGGCTTAGTCGTTGGACGCATCTCACCCGCTCTCCTTGAGCCGCGCGTCTATTAGCGGCCCAGAAGGTTGCGCTCGACTGTCTTGAGATGGGCGAGCATCGCCTGGTTGGCGCTTTCCGGGTCGCGGCGCAGCAATGCGTCCAATATTGTCTGATGCTCGTCGCAATAAACGCGCCTGCGCTCCTCCGAGAATGAGCGCTTTTTCATTTCGAACCACGGCGATTGGTTGCGGATCGTGCGCATGAGATTGTGAATCTCTTTCAGGAAGTCATTGCGGCAGCAGGCGAAGACGCAGTGATGGAACTCGGCGTCCCAATGCTCGAAGTCCGGCATGTCCTCGGCAGCGCATGCGGTCTGATGCGCTTCGCGAACCGCGTTTAGTTCCGCCATGCTGGCATTTGTGGCGGCGAAGGCCGCCGCCGCTGGCTCCAGCAACTGCCTGATCTCCATCATGTCGGCGGGGCTGGTGCCTTCCATCCGCGTGACCGTCGCCGCGATGGAATCGGGATTGGTCGCAGTCAGAAAAGTGCCGCGCCCGACATGCCGGACAACCGTTCCGTCCTCCTCCAGGAAGCCGACGGCACGACGCACCGTATTGCGCGCCACGCCAAACTCGGCCGCAAGGTCGCGCTCGGGCGGCATCCGCCCGTCCTGAAGCCACTCGCCGGCCGAAATCCGTTTTTTCAGCACAGTGGCGATGTCGTTGGCGACGAGCTTGGGCATTTGTTGAGAGCTTTTAATCTGATCCAATGTTGAACCAATACTATCAGCCGGCGCCCTGCCGGTCCAGTACCTGATGAGGTCAAGGCCCGATTTACCGCGACAAGTGACGAAAACCCTCTTGCAGCCTAAACCAATCGGCGATAGCGTGTAACGAAAGAGCTTATATTGGCTCATAAAAGGTTCAGGGAGGAACGAATGAAGGTCGCGACGTTTTCGATTGCAGGCGAACGTCGCGTCGGCGTTGTCGATGTCGACAATCAGTCGGTCGCCCCCTTCGATATCCCTGTTGACCAGGCGCTGTCTGGCGTGCTGGCGCTGTTGCGGCGCAACGGCGCCGGGATGCCGCGCACGCTGTCGCCGGTTCCGCTGGCGCAGGTCGAGCTCGAGGCGCCGATACCTTTGCCTGCCCGCAACATCTTTTGCGTCGGCAAGAATTATTATGAACACGCCCACGAGTTTGCCCGCAGCGGCTTCGATTCGAGCGCCGGTGCCGGCGCCATTCCGCAACATCCGATCATTTTCTCGAAGGTCCCCGAATCGGTCGTTGCAACACATTCGAACGTGCTGATCGACCCTTCCATATCGATTGCGATCGATTATGAGGCGGAACTGGCGGTCATTATCGGCAAGGGCGGACGCGGCATTTCGAAAGCCGAGGCTTACGATCACGTCTGGGGTTATACGATTGTCAACGACGTCACTGCCCGCGACCTGCAGGGAAAATATAGCCAATGGCTAATCGGTAAGTCGCAGGATACGTTTTGCCCGATGGGGCCATGGGCGATCACCAAGGATGAGCTCGACCTGGAAAACGCTTCGGTACGTTGTTTCGTCAATGACGACCTCCGCCAGAATTCCAAAATATCGCTGCTCATCTTCGATATTCCGACGATCATATCGACGCTTTCGCAAGGCATCACCTTGAAGCCGGGCGACATCATCGCCACCGGCACGCCGGTCGGTGTCGGCATCGGCTTTGATCCGCCGAAATATCTCAAAGCCGGCGACATTGTGCGGGTCGAGATCGACGGCATCGGGACGCTGGAGAACCGGATCGTGGAGCGGGTGCAATGACGACTGTCACCGTCGGTCCGATTGTCGCGGAAGTCGCCGGCGAGGGCGAGCCGGTGGTGATGATCCACGGTCTCGGCGGAACCTCGAACATGTTCCAGCCGCAGCTGGAGGCGCTCTCGGCCTACCGTGTCATCCGCCTCGACCTGCCTGGATCCGGCCGCTCGCCGCGGCCGCTCGATCCATTGACGATCGAGGTCATGAGCGACGCCGTCATCCGCGCCATGGCGGGCATGGGCGTCACCCGGGCGCATTTCGTCGGCCACTCCATGGGCACGATCGTCTGTCAGTTGGTCGCAGCGATGCAGCCGTCGCTGGTCAGGTCGCTGGTTTTGTTCGGTGCTCTCGCCGAGCCAGCTGAGGCGACGCGGCAAGGCCTTGCCAACCGGGCGCGATTGGCGCGATCGGGCGGTATCGCCGACATCGCCGACCAGATCGTTGCCAATGCACTGTCGGCCCATACCAGGGAGACCTCGCCGGCCGCCGTCGCCTTCGTGCGCGAATCCATCACCAGGCAGGACCCGGAAGCCTATGCCCGCACCTGCGAAGCCCTGGCCAAGGCCACGGCTGTGGATACGCGCCGGATTTCAGCGCCGACCCTTTTGGTTACCGGCGACGCCGATACGATCAATCCGATGAGCGTCGGCCAGGCGCTTGCCGACAGGATAAAGGGAGCGATATTCTTGTCCCTCGATCGGTGCGGACATTGGGCCACGGTGGAGTGCCCCCGCGAAAGCAGCCAAAGGCTCGCCGATTTTTTGAGACGCGTTGATAGGTGAGGATCGGAATTCGGGCGTAAAAACAGTGCGCCCGACAGTTTGGGAGGTTTTCTGATGGCAGACGACGGCTGGAACGGAAACGGTTCGGGCAGCACGCTCTTTACCAATGTGCGCGTGCTCGATGCGACCGGCGAATACCCCTACACCGGCGAAGTGCTGGTTCAGGGCAACCGTATCAAGCAGATCACCAAGGGCTCGTCGCGTTTCGGCTCGCCGGCTGTGTCGTCCTCCTACAGCGGCTTGTCAGGCGGTGTCACAACGATCGACGGCATGGGCGCGACGCTGATGCCGGGCATGATCGACGCGCATCTGCATCTCTCCTGGAACAACGCGCCCGGCATCGACCCGATCCAGATGATGGAGGTGGAAGAGCACATGCTGGTCACCATGGAGATGGCCAAGCTGGTACTCGACGCCGGCTTCACTGCCGGCCGCGGCGCCGCAGCCGCCAAGCCGCGGCTCGACGTGGTGTGCAAGAAATTCATCAATCAGGGGCGTTTTCCCGGGCCGCGTTACCTCGCCGCCGGTCCCGAGATCACGACGGTCGGCGGCCTCGGCGATTCCGCGCCTTCGCACATTCCGCATGAAGGCCTCAATCTCGGCATCGTTGTCTCCGGTCCCGAGGAAATCCGCCGCACGGTGCGCCAGCTGATCAAATACGGTGTCGATTCCATCAAGCTCAATCTGTCCGGCGAAAGCATCACCGGCATGGGCGCCGAAGAAACGCCGATGTCGGAGGAAGAGGTCGCCATGGCCGCCTCCGAGGCGCGCTGCCGCAACAAGGTGCTGTCGGCGCATGCGCGCTCATCCGGCTCGGTCAAGCAATGTGTCCGCCACGGCATCCAGAACATCTACCACGCTTCGTTTGCCGACGAGGAAGCGCTCGACATGCTCGAGGCGGCCAAGGACAAGCATTTCGTGGCCCCCGGCATCGCCTGGCTGATCAACACCGCGCGCCATGCCGAGCAATGGGGCATCAAGCCCGGCTCGCCGCTCTCGCTCGAATATGAGCGCGAGCTCGAAATGTGCATCGAGACGATGAAAAAGATGCATCGACGCGGCATCCGCGTCTGCATCGGCGGCGACTACGGTTTTGCCTGGACGCCGCAAGGCACCAACGCCAAGGACATCCAGACCTTCGTCGAGATGCTTGGCTTCTCGCCGATGGAGGCAATCCAGGCCGGGACCAAATATGGCGGACAGATCATGGGGATGGCCGACGAGCTCGGCATGATCAAGGAAGGTTATCTCGCCGATCTGCTGTTGATCGACGGCGACCCGATATCGGACGTGCGCATCCTGCAGGACAAGAACCGCATCCTCGCCATCATGAAGGACGGCAAGTTCCACAAGGCGCCGCGCTTGAATGAGCAGCGCCGCCGGCTGACCGCATGAGCATTCTGGACCGGCCATCTTCGCCCGACATTTCGCGGCCTAAGACTTCGGGGCTCGAGATTTCTGGCGGCGGCATGACGCGCAGACAGGCGTGGGGTCTTTTCTGGCTCCTCGCAGCTGCCGTCATTGCATGGCTGGTCTTTGCCGTCTGGCCGGACTGGCTGAACGCCATCCTGATTTCCAAGAAGGCATTCGTCAGCGCCATCCTCAACGGCATCACCCTGGCTGGCCTTTATTTCCTGGTCGCCAGCGGCTTTACCCTGATCTTCGGCCTGATGCGCAACGTCAACCTGGCGCATGGCTCGCTCTATCTGCTTGGCGCCTATATCGGCTATGAGGTGGCGAACCGCACCGGCTACTGGCTGCTGGGTGTCGCCGCGGGCTTCATCGTTCTGGCCCTTGTCGGCGTCGTCATGCAGATCTTCGTCTTCCGGCGACTGGAAGGCGACGACCTTCGCCAGACCCTGGTCAGCATCGGTATCTCGATCGTCGCCGCCGACCTGATGCTGGCGGTCTGGGCCGGCGGCACCTATCAGATCCCGGTGCCGGAATGGCTCGACGGTGCACTGACCTTACCGGTGGTCACGGCCGTGCGGTCTAACGGCGTCTCGGTGTTTCTCACCTACCCGCTTTATCGCGTCGTCGTGCTGGCGGCTGCGATCGTTATCGGCATCGGCCTTTGGCTGATGCTGCACAAGACGCGCGTCGGCATGATGGTCCGCGCCGGCGTCGACGACCGCGCCATGCTGTCGGCCTCGGGCGTCAACGTACACGCGGTCTTTGCTATCGTCTTTGCCGTCGGCGCCGGGCTTGCCGGCTTTGCCGGCGTCGTCGGCGGCTCGGCATTGTCGGTTGCGCCCGGCGAGGACGTCCGCTATCTCCTGGCCTCGCTCGTCGTCGTCATCGTCGGCGGCATGGGTTCGATTACCGGTGCTGCAATCGGCGCGCTGCTGATCGGCCTCGCCGAACAGATCGGCCTCGTCTATTTCCCGACCTACGGCATCGTGCTCACCTTCGTCATCATGGTGGTAGTGCTGTCGGTGCGGCCGCAAGGCATCATGGGGAAAGCGCGATGAGCCTGACCGTCGCCGTAGGCGCCGCGCCTCGACAGAACTGGCTGGAGAAGCTCGGCGCCGGTCACATCATCCTTGCCGTAGCATTGGTTCTCTACCCGCTGGTGGCATCCGATTTCTTCCTGACGCAGATCGGCGGTTATTCGCTGATCTTCGGCATGCTCGCACTGTCGCTGATGATGCTGGCCGGCTATGGCGGTATGGTCAGCCTTGCCCAGATCACTGTCGCCGGCATCGCCGCCTATGCCATCGCCATCCTCGGCGAGAACAATTCGAACGTGCTCGGCCTCGGCTGGCCGTGGTGGATCGCAGCACCCTTCGCCATTCTGGCAGCTGCGGTGGCATCGGCGCTGATCGGCTGGATCTCGGTGCGCACCGAAGGCATCTACACCATCATGATCACGTTGGCGATCGCCACCGCGACCTTCTATTTCGCCCAGCAAAACTACGCGATCTTCAACGGCCATTCCGGCTATGCCGGCATTCGCGCGCCGGTGTTCTGGGGCGTCAACTGGCGCGACCCGAAGGCCTTCTATTATCTCTGCCTGGGTTCGGCGGTGCTGTCCTACGCGGGGATACTCTACGGCGCCCGCTCGACCTTCGGCATGACCGTGCAGGCAATCCGCGACAATCCGCGTCGCATGCGCGCGCTCGGCTATCACGTCACCGCACACAAGGTCTTCGCATGGTTCCTGGCTGGAATCATTGCCGGTGTCGCAGGCGTGCTTTTGGTCTGGTTCAATGGGCGCGTTTCACCCGGCACGATCGGCGTCGATGCAGCCATCGACGTGCTGATCATCGCCGTCATCGGCGGTTTGCGCCACCCGATCGGGCCTTTTCTCGGCGCGCTCGTCGTTGTCCTGATGCAGACCTTTGCCATCGACCTTGTCGGAGCCGAGCGTTTCAACGCGCTGATCGGGCTGGTGTTCCTGGTGATCGTCTTCATCTCGCCGGATGGAATTCTTGGGTTGTGGGGGAGGATCAGACCGCAGCTAGCTCAGGAGTCCTTGCGTTCCGGTCCGTGACGCCGGAGCGGAATGAACTGCATCAATCAATCAAAGGGAGGAAAAAATGAGAATACATCGACGCACACTGCTTGCGCTGGCGCTTGCCACCGGGCTGACAGCTCCGTCTCTGGCGCTAGCCGCCGACGACACGATCAAGATCGGCCTGCTCGCCACTTTCGAGGGACCGTTCACGGTGCTCGGCGAAGACGGCGAGCGCGGCGCGAAGACGGCGCTCGACGAGGTCAGCGGCATGGTTGCCGGCAAGAAGATCGAAATCGTCAAAGGCTCGTCCGACGCTTCACCTGATAGCGCCGTGCGCGCTGCGCGCAAGCTGGTCGAGCAGGATGGTGTCAAGGTTTTGGTCGGCCCGCTTTCGGGCGATGAGGGCCTCGCCGTCAAGGACTATGCCAAGACCCAGCCGACCGTGACCTTCATCAATGGCACCTCGGCGGCGCAGGACACGACGCTGCGCAATCCGGCGGAAAACTTCTTCCGCTTCTCGACCGACGGCGCGCAGTGGATGGCCGGTCTCGGCACTTATGCCTTCAACGACAAAGGCTACAAGCGGGTCGCTACGGTCGCCGAGGACTATTCTTTCCCGTATACGCAGGTCTTCGGCTTCATGGCCGAGTTCTGCAAGGCAGGCGGCAAGGTGCCGTCCAAATCCTGGGTGCCGATCGGCAACAAGGATTTTTCGTCGGTTATCGCGGCCATTCCCGATGACGTCGATGCAATCTACGTCGCGCTTGGCGGCGCCGACGCCGTGAACTTCCTGACCCAGTATCAGCAGGGCGGCGGCGCGGCCCCCTTGATTGGTGGCTCGATCACCGTCGACCAGACGGTGCTGACCTCGAAGGGCAAGCTGCGCGACGTGCTGGTCGGCACGCCTTCCGCCGGACCAACCGCCGACACCAACGACGCGCCTAGTTGGAAAACTTTCGTCGAAGCCTACAAGAAGCAGCCAGGTGCCTTTCCCTCGCCGTCGCTCTTCGCCCACGGCTATTACGTCAACATGAAGGCGACATTGCTCGGTCTCGAACAGGTCGGCGGCGATGTCGCCGATGGCGGCGCCAAACTGCGTGACGCACTCTCGAAACTGTCTTTCGACACGCCGACCGGCAAGGTGTCACTGGACAAGAACCGCAACGCGATTGCCGACATCTACCTGACCGAGGTGACCGAGGGGCCGGACGGCAATCTTTTGAACAAGCTCGTCAAAGTCGTGTCGCAGGTCAACCAGACGCTGGGCATTCCCGAAGACGAGTTCACCAAGCTTGGGGCTGTCAGCCGCGACAATCCGAGCTGCCCGTAACCGCGTGGCTTGCGAGTATATCCGCCCGTGACCGAAACTCTTGCCGCGAACCGTCTCCAAGGCTCCGGCGCCTTTGCGCTGGAACTCGATGGCGTTGCGCGGCATTTCGGCGCTTTGGTGGCGCTCTCCGGCATTGATATGAGGATCGCGGCTGGCGAGCGGCGCGCGGTTCTCGGCTCTAACGGCGCCGGCAAGACCACGCTGTTCAATGCAGTGACCGGCGATTTCCTGCCGACGGCTGGCCGCATCCGCTTCTTCGGTGAGGACATCACCGACTTGCCGCCGCATGAACGCATCCGGCGGGGCTTGCGGCGGACCTACCAGATCTCGCAGCTGTTCAAAGGCTTGTCGGTTCTCGACTCGATCTTTCTCGCTTGCCGCGGCGTCTCACGCCGACGGTTCTCGCTGCTCCGCCCAAAGGCCACCGACGTCAACATGGTGCAGGCGGAATCGATCCTCAATGCCGTGCATCTCGAGGCCTATCGCGACCTGCTGGTGGCGACACTCAGCCATGGCCAGCAGCGGCAGTTGGAGATCGCGCTGGCGCTGGCCGGCGCGCCACGCTTCATCCTGTTCGACGAGCCGGCGGCCGGCCTGTCGCCGACCGAGCGCCGCGACTTGGTGGCGATCCTCAATGCGCTGCCCAAGCATATCGGCTATATTATCATCGAGCACGATCTGGATGTCGCGCTGCGCGTTTCGGAATATGTGTCGATGATGCACAACGGCCGTCTGTTCAAGGAAGGCACGCCGCAAGAGATCGAGGCCGACCCGGAGGTCCAGGAGATCTATCTCGGGGGCAAGCATGGCTGAGCGCCCCGTTCCCCTCGGCCGAACGCTCCCTTCTGGCCCAGCCTCTTCCGGCAAAATAGGCAAGGCGATCCTCAAAATAGAGGATCTGCAGGTCTATTACGGCGAAAGCCATGCCCTTCAGGGCGTCTCGCTGGCGCTGGAAAGCGGCGTGCTGTCGGTGGTCGGCCGCAACGGCATGGGCAAGTCGACGCTCTGCAACACCATCGTCGGCCTGAAGCGCGCGCGCTCCGGCTCGATCCGCGTCGACGGCCGCGAGATCACTGCGCTCGAACCGCACGAGATCCATCGCCTCGGCGTCGGTTATGTGCCGCAAGGGCGGCGCGTCTGGCCAAGCCTGAGCGTTGATGAGCATCTCCGTCTCGCTGCCGGCAATCGGCGCGATGCGAGTTGGACCGTCGAACGCATCTACCAGACATTTCCGCGCCTCGCCGAGCGCCGCACCAATGGCGGCTCGCAGCTCTCCGGCGGCGAACAGCAGATGCTTGCTATCTCGCGTGCCCTGCTCAGCGACCCGAAGCTGCTGGTCATGGACGAGCCGACCGAAGGCCTTGCGCCGATCATTGTCGACCAGGTTGAGCGGATGCTCGTCACCCTGGCCGAGGAAGGTGAGATGGCGATCCTCGTCATCGAGCAGAATATCGGCGTGGCGACCGCTGTTTCCAACCAGGTCGCCATCATGGTCAACGGCCGCATCAATCGGCTGATGGACGCGGCAGCGCTCGCGGCAGACCGGGAATTGCAGCAACGGCTGCTTGGTGTCGGACGCCATGCCGACGAGACGTCCGTCACGCCGGCAGCCGCGGCACAGGCGAAGGACCAGTTGGCTGAAGTCTACCGCATCGACCGGACGGCTACCGGTTCCGAACCGATGACCCAGAATGGAACCTACCTTCCGGTCACCGAACTGCCCAACCGCTGGAACGTGCCGGTCACGGCCATGCGGCAAGCGGCTATCGAGAAGGCCGCGCCACAGGACGATTTGAAGAAGGTCTTTGCAATTCCTTTCGCCGAACGCATTGGAAGAACAGTGCTCGTCGCGGGCACTTTCGATACCAAGGGCAAGGAGTTGCGGTTCGTCGCCGACCGGCTGAAGTCCCTCGGCATTCCGGTTCGCACCGTCGACCTCTCCACCTCCGGAAAACCGTCGAGCGCCGACGTTCCCGCCATGCAGGTGGCCGGAATGCATATGCGGGGATCGGCGGCCGTTTTCACCAATGATCGCGGCGGCTCGGTGAGCGCTATGGCGGAAGCCTTCGCGCGCTGGATCGAGCGCGAGCCGCGCATTGGCGGCGTCATCTCGGCCGGCGGCTCCGGCGGCACCACGCTGGCAACAGCAGGCATGCGCGTGCTGCCCGTCGGTATCCCCAAACTGATGGTGTCGACCGTGGCAGCCGGCGATGTCGCCAAATATGTCGGCGGCGCGGACATCATGATGTTCCATTCGGTTGCCGACGTTCAGGGGCTGAACTCGATCACCGAACAGGTGCTGTCAAATGCGGCGCATGCGATGGCGGGCATGGTCGCGCAGCTGCCCAATGCCGAAGCCTGGGAAGCCAGGCGCAAGCTGGCGCGCCCGGCTGTCGGCATCACCATGTTCGGTGTCACGACGCCGGCGGTGCAGGCGGTAACCAGGCGGCTCGAAGCCGACTACGACTGTCTCGTGTTCCACGCGACCGGCATCGGCGGACGGGCAATGGAGAACCTCGGCGATTCGCGGCTGCTCTCGGCTTTCCTTGATCTGACTACCACGGAGGTGGCCGACATGATCGTCGGCGGTGTGTTCCCGGCGACTGAAGATCGCTTTGGCGCCGCAATCCGCACCGGCTTGCCCTATGTCGGCTCAACCGGCGCGCTGGACATGGTCAATTTCGGCCCGCGCGACAGCGTGCCGGAGAAATTTCGAAGCCGCAAATTCGTCATCCACAATCCGAACGTCACGCTGATGCGGACAACCCGCGACGAGAACCGCGCCTTCGGCGAATGGATCGGTGCGCGGCTCAATGCCATGAATGGCCCGGTGCGGTTCCTGTTGCCGGAGGGCGGTGTCTCGATGCTCGATGCATCGGGCCAACCATTTCATGATCCGGAAGCCGACAGCGCCCTGTTCGAGGCGATCGAGAAGACCGTTCGCCAGACGCCGCAGCGCCATCTCGAGCGTGTGGGTGCGAACATCAATGACGCGCTCTTCGTCGATGCAGCGGTCAATGCGTTCCGCGCGATCACACCGAAACTGCAGAGGCGAGCATAATGGCTTCGAGCAGGCGCATTTGTAAAATCGGTGCCGGTAGCCTGTGGCTGACCGCATTCTATTTGGGAGGGTAGAAAAGATGGCCGCGCAGACCTTGGGTGCTTTCCTTTTGTGGCTGATCATTGCCGCGATCGTGGTGGTGATCGCCGTCTACATACTGCGATGGCTTTATCGCCGGTCGACCAAAGAGACGGCGTTCGTGCGCACCGGCTTCATGGGCGAGAAGGTGGTGGTAAACGGCGGCGCTTTCGTCATTCCGGTGCTGCACGAGATCACGCCGGTCAACATGAACGTCCTGCGCATCGAAGTGCGCCGCGAGGATGCCTTTGCGCTGATCACCAAGAACCGCATGCGCGTTGATCTGGTCGCAGAGTTCTTCGTCCGTGTCGGCGCCGGCCGCGAGCTGGTCGCAGCCGCCGCCCAGACGCTCGGCCGCCGCACGCTGCAGCCCGACAGCCTGCGCGAATTGCTGGAGGGCAAATTCGCCGGTGCCATGCGCACCGTTGCCGCCCAGATGACGCTGGAAGAGATGCACGAGCTGCGCGGCGACTATGCGGCCAGGGTCCGGCAGCTTGCCTCGGAATCGCTCGCCGCCAACGGGCTGGAGCTGGAGAGCGTCGCCATCGTCGACCTCGACCAGACCAGCCTCGAATATTTCGATCCGTCCAATGCCTTCGACGCCGAAGGCCTCACCCAACTGACGGAATCGATCGAGACGCGCCGCAGGATGCGCAACGAGATCGAGCAGCGCACGCTGGTCGACATCCGCAACCAGAACCTCGACACCCAGCGCAAGGTGCTGGAGATCGACCGCGACACCGAATACGCCCGCCTCGAGCAGGAGCGCGAGGTCGAGATACGTCGCGCCTCGCAGCGCTCCGAACTCGCCAGGGAGCGGGCGATCCGCGACCAGGAGGCCGAGCAGGCGCAACTGTCGGCGCGCGAGGCCGTCGAGAAATCGCGCCTCAACCAGGAGCGCAACATTACCGAGGAGCGCATCAAGAGCGAGGAAGACACGCAGCGCCGCGAGATTGCGCGCCGCCGCGCCCTCGATGAGACGGAAATGAAAATGCGCGAACTGACCGAGCGCGAGCAGATCGCGCTAGAGCTCGCCCTGGAAAAGGCCAGGATCGAACGCGAAGGCACGCAGAGCGAGCTCGAGATCGAGCGCAGGAAAGCCCTCGAAATCGCCGAGCTCGAACGCCAGATCGCGCTGGCGGAAAAGGCATTGGAGGTTACCAGGGCCGAGGCGGAAAAGCGCCGCGCCGAAATTGTCGAGAACCAGGCGACCGAAACAGCGCGGATCGGGCAGGAGCGTGCCATCGACGAGGTCAGGATTGCACGCGAGCGTCACCTCGAGGCGCTGCAGATCGCCAAGCGCCAGGCTTTCGAGGAAGCCGAAATATCGGCCGGCGAAGAGGTCGAGCGCGCTCGCATCACCACCGAGCGCGGCATCGAGGAGGCGCGGCTGATCAAGGACCGCGACATCCGCCAGCTCGGCGTCGAGCGCGACCAGAAGATCGAGATAGCCGAAATCCAGAAGGCCATCGACATCGCCAAAAAGACGCAGGAGCGTTCCTCCGCTATCGCGGCATCCGAGGCGGTGCGCGCCAAGGCCATCCAGGCTGAGGAGCAGGCCTTCACGGCGCGCGAGCGCGAGATCGCCGAGCGCCGCAAGCTGACCGACTTGATCGGTGCGGCTCGCGAGGCCGAGCGCGAGGCCTTGCGCATAACCGCGGCCGCAGATGCCGAGATGAAGGCGGCCAAGAGCCTGGCCGAAGCGCAGAAGATCGCCGCTGTTGCCGCGGCCGAGGCGGAGAAGATCCACGCCCTTGCGGCGGCCCAGCGCTACGAGGTTGATGCCGCCGGCCATCGTCAGCTCAACGAGGCCGACAATCTGCTCTCCAACGAGGCTCGTGCCGGTCGCCTGCGCGGCAAGTTGCTCGACCACATGGAAGGCATCATCCGCGAAAGCGTCAAGCCGATGGAGAAAATCGACGGCATCAAGATCCTGCACGTCGACGGCATCAATGGCGGGCAGGGCGGCAACCGCAACGTCACCGACGAGGTGATCGATTCGGCGCTGCGCTACCGGGTCCAGGCGCCGATGATCGATAATCTGATGAAGGAGATCGGCATCGAGGGCGGCTCGCTCGGCCGCATGACCGACGTGCTGCGCGATGCCAAGGACATATCGAGCCTGACCCGCGACAAGAAAGGCAAAGGCAAGGTCAGCAAGGACGACGATGACGACCGCGACCGCTGACCAGGTCCGGTGGGCGGTGTGCTGTGCGAATGAGTGGCGATGCCTCGGCACCGGCCGCTCGTTCGATGCGGGCGGTGGGGCATGACCAAGGTCTATGTGTCCTCGGTCATCCCTGCGCCGGCTGCGGAAGTCTGGAAGCTCGTGCGCAACTTCAACGGCCTTCCCGCCTGGGCGCCATTCGTTGCGGAGAGCCGCGTCGAACAGAACGCACCGGCCGACCAGATCGGCTGCATCCGCAACTTTGTGCTCAGGGATGGCGGGCGGATTCGCGAAAAATTGCTGGCACTGTCCGACTACGATCTGTCGTGCAGTTACGCTATCCTGGAAAGCCCGATGGCGGTGGAGAATTATATCGCCACGCTGTCGCTGACGCCGATCACCGACGGCAATCTCACTCTGGCCGAATGGGAGGCGGAGTTCGACTGTGCGCCTGAGCGCGAAGCAGCACTTATGCATCAGATCGGCACCGGCGTCTTCCAGGCGGCGTTGAGCGCACTCAAGCAGCGCTTCGGGCGCTGACATTCCCGCGATGGTTCAAGTCCGCCAGAGCACCATCATCGATGCGCCGATCGATGATGTCTGGTCGATTCTGCGCGATTTCAACGGCCATGAACGCTGGCACCCGGCGATCTCGTTCAGCGAAATCGAAGGTGGCGACCCGGTCGACGCGGTCGGTTCGGTTCGTCGTTTCCGCCTGGCCGATGGCGGCGAGTTGCGCGAACAGCTGCTGGCGCTGTCCGACAAGGACTTTCGGCTCGCCTATTGCCTGCTCGAAGCGCCGCTGCCGCTGATGGGTTATGTCGCATCGATCCAGCTGAAGCCGGTGACCGACGGCAACGCGACCTTCTGGGAATGGCGTTCCGAATTCCATCCACCTACGCACCGCCGCGACGAACTGGTCAAGCTCGTCTCCGAAGGCATTTATCAGGCCGGCTTCGCGGCGATCCGTAGCCTTTTGCGAGGAAGGGTTCTGACTGCCAAGGCAAGAGCGCCGACGCCGGCACCTCCGTCAGCCCCGCCGCTGATCCCTTCGCCGGTCTCTTCCGCAACAACATCGTTCGGCCAGTCAGCAACAACCAGGGCTATTGTGGTCGAGCGCTATGGCGGTCCGGAGGTGCTGCAACTCAAGGAGATCGGCTTGCCGCCGCCGGCGCCGAACGAGGTGCGGATCCGCCATACTGTGATCGGCGTCAACTTCATCGATGTCTATTGCCGCACCGGCTATTTCGACCTTTTGCAACCACCGGGCGTGCCTGGCATGGAGGCGGCCGGCGTCGTCGAAGCGGTCGGTTCGGAGATTGCCGGTTTCTCGGTCGGCGACCGCATCGCCTATGCCTGCCCGCCGGTCGGCGCTTATACCGAGCGGCGCAACATGGTGCCCGATCTGCTGGTTCGCCTGTCCGACGATATTCCCGACGAGATTGCGGCCGCGGGGCTGCTCAAGGGCATCAGTGCGAGTTTTTTGCTGCATGATATCCATGCGGTGCAGCCGGGCTCCGTCGTTCTCGTCCATGCCGGCGCCGGCGGCATCGGCCAGCTTCTGGTGCAATGGGCACGCCATCTCGGCGCAACGGTCATTGCAACGGTGTCGAGCGACGACAAGGCGCGCATCGTCGAACGCCTCGGTGCCCATCATGTCATCGTCTACTCGCGTGAGAATTTCACTGAGGCCGTCATGCGGCTGACGGGAGGCGTCGGCGCCGATGTGGTCTACGATGCGGTCGGCCAGGATACGTTCGGCGGCTCGCTGGCGGCGCTCCGCATTCGCGGTCACCTCGTCAGTTTCGGTCAGGCGTCAGGGCCGATCGGCAATTGGGACATCGGCCGCTTTGCATCGAAGTCGATCACCGTATCGCGTCCCAACTATGCGCATTACACCGACACGCCGGAAAAACTAGCCCCGCACGTCGAGCGTTTCTTTGCCGCGCTGCGACAGGGCGTCGTCAGGATCGAAGCGCCCAAGCGCTATAACCTATCCGACGCCGGCGAGGCTCACCGCGACCTTGAGGCCAGGCGGACAACAGGCGCATTGGTGCTGGTGCCGTAGCCGACACTCGGTCGAAAACAGATGTTGACAATGTCATCTGTTGTTGCGAAGGCGTTCAGCCTCGAATTTGACGGCCGGGTGGGACAATGGACGACCTTGGAGCACAGGAACAAGCGGTTCTCGACCTCATTGCGGCGAACCCATTCGCCGGCCAGCAGGACATAGCAACGGCGCTCGGCATCGCCCGCTCGACGGTCGCGGCCCACATCGTGCAACTCGTCAACAAGGGCTATATTCTCGGCCGTGGTTACGTCTTGCCGACGTCCAAGCGCATGGTCTGCGTCGGCGGCGCGGTGCTCGACCGCAAATACCACGCCAAGAAGGATCTGATTTTCGAGACGTCGAACCCGGTCGACGGCTATCGCAGCTTCGGCGGGGTCGCCCGCAACGTCGCCGAAAACCTTGCCCGCCTCGGCGTCGACATAAGCTTCGTCTCGATCGTCGGCGACGATGAAACCGGCCGCTCGCTGGTGCGGCACCTGCGCGATCTTGGCGCTGATGTCAGCCAGGTCATCACCACCACGGAACGGCCGACGGCCGAATATGCGGCGATCCTCGACCGCAACAATGATCTCGTGCTCGGCATTGCCGACATGGAGATCTTCGATCTGTTTTCGTCGTCCTATCTCGACCGCTTCTGGCCGCATCTGGCTTCGGCGACATGGGTGTTCATCGACTGCAATCTGCCGGCTTCGACCATCGCAGCACTGATCTCGCGCAAGCAGGGCGCGCGCTTCAAGCTCGCCGTCGACACGGTCTCGTCGCCGAAATCAGCGCGGCCGCCGAAGGACCTGACCGGCATCGACCTTCTTTTCACCAACCATGACGAGGCCAATACGATGCTCGGCATAACGGATGCCGACAAGCGGCTGACGCCGGAGGAAGCAGCAGCAGCGCTGCGCGCGGCCGGCGCCAGCGCGGTGATCGTAACCGCAGGCGCGCATGGATTTGCCGTTGCGACTGAGAGCGGTGTGACGACCATGCACTCCGTCCCGGCCCAGCCCGTCGACATCACCGGCGCCGGTGACGCGATGATCGCCGGCACTCTGTACAAGGTGCTTTCGGGTGATCCGGTCGCTCATGCCGCGCGCACCGGCGCGCTGCTCGCCACGCTGACCACCGAGAGCGAATCGAGCGTCCACCCCGATCTGTCGCCGCGCTTCCTTGCCGCCGGCACGTACCGCATTCCTGCCTGAAAGCGAGATGATATGAAACCTTCCCTTGTCCACTTGAACGATGAAGTCGCTGCTGCGCTTGATGAAGGCCGCGCGGTGGTGGCGCTGGAATCGACGATCATCACCCACGGCATGCCCTATCCGGCCAATCTGGAGACTGCTCGTGGTGTCGAGACCGTGGTGCGTGAAAACGGCGCTGTGCCCGCCACGATCGCGGTGGTCGCCGGCAAGATCAAGGTTGGCCTCGACGACCGTGAACTGGAAGAGCTGGCAGCGGCAAAGGGCGTGGTCAAGGCTTCCGGGCGCGATCTCGCCGCCATCATGGTGCACGGCGGCTCGGCCGGAACCACCGTCTCGGCGACGATGCGGATCGCGGCACTCGCCGGCATCGGCATTTTTGCGACCGGCGGCGTCGGCGGCGTGCATCGCGGCGCCGAAGCGACTTTCGACATCTCGGCCGACCTGACCGAACTCGGCCAAACCGGCACGACTGTCGTCTGCGCCGGAGTCAAGTCGATCCTCGATATTGCGAAGACGCTGGAATATCTGGAAACCCAGCGTGTGCCGGTGATCGCCTATGGGAGTGATGATTTTCCGGCTTTCTACACCCGCTCCAGCGGGCTCAAGGCCGATCATCGCCTCGATACCCCCGACGAGATCGCGCGAGCCATGCTGCTGCATGACGAGATGGAATCCGGCACCGGCATTCTCGTCGCCAACCCTATCCCCGAAGCGGACGCGCTCGATCCGGCATTCATCGACGGCACGATCGCAGCGGCGGTAGCCGAAGCGGAGCAGCGCGGCATCGGGCGCAAGGAACTGACGCCGTTTCTGCTCGCCCGCATCAACGAGCTTTCGCAAGGCCGCAGCCTGAAGGCCAACATCGCGCTGGTCCGCAACAACGCCGCGCTCGCCGCCCGCATCGCGGTGGTGCATGCGAAATTGAAGGGCGTGACCAGATAGAGGCAGCACCCGGCCAGCGCTACCGGCCTTCGATTTCAGCCCGTCGCAAGGTCGAAGATGCGCCCGGCATTGAGGATGTTGTTCGGGTCGAAGGCTGCTTTCAGGCGCCGCATGGCCGCAATCTCTGCATCGCTGCGCACCAGATGCAGCCACTCCTTCTTGTCAAGGCCAATGCCATGTTCGGCCGAAACGCCGCCGCCGGCGGCGGCCACACCGCGGTAGACGGTGCCGTATGCGGCTGCCGGATCCACCGTGCGGATCTGGTAATGCAGATTGCCATCGCCGAGATGGCCGAAGACGTAGATGTCGGCGCCGGGGTCGACGGCCTTGATGGCTGCTTCTGTTTCGTCCAGGAAAGTCGCCATTCTCGCCAGTGGGATGCTGATATCGACGCCAATCAGGCCTGCCATCGAAAACAGGAAACGGTTGGCCTCCTCCCGCACCGCCCAGAGCGCCCGGAATTCGCGCGGCGATTGCAAGACGACCACGTCGTCGATCACGCCCTCCTCGACCGCCTGCATCAGCGTCGCGGCAAAGCGTTCGCCGTCGCGGTCGGGCTCGCTGCCCTGTATCTCGGCAAGCACATAGACGGGCGAGCCCGCGGGCAGCGGCGCCGGCGCGTCCATGCCGGCGATCATGGCGCCATAGAGCGGGGCGAAATTCACCTCATAGGCCGAGAGCGAGGGCCCGAGTTTCTGCCTGAGCAGCGCCAGCAGCGCGATTGCAGCGTCGAGCGAAGCAAGCGCGCAGAAGGCGTTGATCTCGGTGGCCGGCTTCGGGTGCAGCCGCAGGCATGCGCGGGTGACCACGCCGAGCGTGCCCTCACTGCCGATGAACAATTGGCTGAGGTCATAGCCGGAATTGTCCTTCGCCAAACCCTTGAGCGAGGTCAGGATGCCGCCGTCGGCAAGCACCGCTTCCAGGCCAAGCACCTGCGCCCGGTACATGCCGTAGCGCAGCACGCGGATGCCGCCGGCATTGGTGGCGACATTACCGCCGACGGTCGCCGCGCCGCGCGCTCCGATGTCGACGCCGAACAGTAAGCCGGCCGCATCGGCGGCTTCCTGCACCGTTTGCAGCGGCGCGCCGGCCTCGGCGATGATGGTTGCCGCTTCACGGTCGAGGGCTTCAACGGAAGTCATACACTCCAGCGACAGCACCGCTTCGCCGGGTTGGACGCGAGCGCCGCCGGCGAGCCCGGTCCGGCCACCCTGGATGACAAGCCTCTGTCCGGCCTCGTTGCACAGGCGAAGTATGTCCGACACCTCGCCGGCCCTACGTGGACGCAGCACGAACTCCGGCGATACGCCGGCTTTGCCGTCGGGGTCTTCCCTGTAACGCGGCCCGGCCTCATCGGCCGAAACGATCGCCGACCGGTCCAGCCGCTTCTCCAGCCGCGACAGGAGTTCGCCGGTCAGTGGGGACAGAGCGCTCACGGATGGTGTCGTCATGCGCCGCTCCTGTAACAGGCAGGACGATAGACACGGACTGCTGTTTGTCAAACCCACGCGGGACTGCCAGTCGTGGCCGGCCTTCAGCCTCGACCCTTCAAAAACTCGATCACCATTGCCGCGGTCCAGGTGAAACGGTTACCGCCGAGCGGCTCGCCGCTGAGGGGATCGTAATATTCGGCAAAGCCGCTCTCGGCGATCAGGTCGAGACTGGACTGGGTGATCCGTTGTGCGATTTGGCTGTGGCCGGCGGCGGCAAGGCCATTAGCGATCATGTAGTTGACCACCAGCCAGACCGGGCCGCGCCAGTAGCGCTTGGCGTCGAAGCGCGCATCGCCAGGATCGTGCGAGGGGACGATGTAACGCGCTTTGCCGGCGATGCGCTCGATCGTTGCGGCGATGGCCGCTGCCCGGCTTTCCGGAATAGCCGAAAACACCGGCAGAATGCCGCCGACCGACGCGCTGTCAACGTGCTTTCCGGCCACTCGGTCGAAACAAATGTACTGGCTATGTGTGTCGCTCCACAGCCGTTCCATCGTCGAAAGCCCGTTTTCGGCACGGGCGCGGTTGGCTTTTGCGATTTCGGTTTCGCCAAGTGCCTCGGCGAGATCGGCAAGATCGGCGGCGGAACGGATCAGAATGGCATTGAAGCCGGGATCGACGACCTGGAACGGCGAGGCATCGTGCAGCCTGGCATTATCCCAGCCAAGCCCGCGGAAATGCTGCAGCAGCCAGATATAGCGGTCATACTGTGCCTTGGTTGGACGATGCGCCGGATCGGCGTGCAGGATGTCGCGGCGGGTGTAGGGCTCGACGCCTTCGGTCGGCACGTGCTCAAACGCCTCGTCCCAGTCGATCGAGTTGTCGCGACCGGACTCCCATGGGTGGATTATGGCGACCAGCCCTTCGCCGTTCGGGTCGCGGTTTTCGTAGAACCAGCGGTGCCAGGCATCGATTTTCGGCAGCAACACCCGGGCACGCTCGGCCGCCAGCGTCTTGTCCTTGGCCTGGTCAAACAAGCGGCGCACGGCAAAGCCGGCGACCGCCGGCTGGGTGATGCCCGAGGTGGCGGTCGGGCGGTCCGTCCGCCAGACCTCCGGTCCCGGGAAATAGCCGTCGCTCCAGACATGGAAGACGATGTGCGGTACCATGCCGTCCGGCCACTGGTGGGCGAACAGCGTGTCGATCTCGGTCCAGGCTCGAGCCTCATCGTAGTGGGCAAGACCGAGCGCGGTCAGGCAGGAATCCCAGTTCCACTGGAACGGGTAGAGGCCCTTGGTCGGTATGGTGTAGGTGCCTTGGTCGTTTTCCCTGAGCACCTCTACGGCGCGGGCGATGGTTTCGTCGACAGCAAGAGATATCATGGGGCGGTCGTACTTTCAGGATCGAAGGGCGTTTGGATCAAAGCGCGTTGGTGGTTTCGGGGTCGAACCAGCGGATGCGGTCGGGTTTGGGCAAGAGCCGCAGGTGATCGCCGACGGCGACCGTGGCATTCGATTCGAGGATGGCGCGGAACAGGCCGCCCTCGACATCGCAGGTGACCAGCGTGTGCGGTCCGAGCGGCTCGACAACGCGCACGGTGGCGTGCAGCCCTTCGGTGCCGGTGTCGACATCCTCGGGGCGAATGGCGAATTCTATCGTCTGCTTGTCCGATTTGGGGCCGGGCAGCGTCAGCCCGGCGACGGTCCAGCTGCCGTCTGCCGCCTTCGTCGCCAGGATGAAATTCATCGGCGGGTTGCCGATGAAGGAGCCGACGAAGCGTGCGGCCGGATTGCGATAGACCTCTACCGGCGAGGCGGCCTGGACGATATGGCCCTGATGCATGACGGCGATGCGGTCGGCGAGGCTCATCGCCTCGACCTGATCGTGAGTGACATAGATGGTGGTGGTCTTGGACGCGGCGAGCACGCCCTTGAGCTCGGCGCGCATTTCGAGCCGCAGCAGCGCATCGAGGTTCGACAGCGGCTCGTCCATCAGGATCACGTCCGGCTCCATCGCAAGTGCCCGAGCGACTGCCACGCGCTGGCGCTGGCCGCCGGAAAGCTGGCCCGAATAGCGCTTCAAAAGCTGCTCGATGTGCATGAGCTCCGCGGTGCGGTTGACGCGCCCCTCGACCTCCTGCTGCGGCAGCTTCTTCATGCGCAGGCCGAAGGCGATGTTCTCGAACACGGTCAGGTGCGGAAACACGGCGTAATTCTGGAACACCATGGCGATGCCGCGTTCGCGCGGCGGCAGATGGTCGACGCGACGGCCGCCGATCCAGACCTCGCCCTGGCTTGGCGTTTCCAGCCCGGCGACGATCCTCAGCAGCGTGGTCTTGCCGCAACCCGAGGCGCCAAGCAGCACCATGAATTCCTGGTCGGCGATGGTCAGGTCGATCGAATGCAGCGCGGTGAAGCCACCGAAACGTTTTGCGACCTGCTTGATGGCGATCTCAGCCATCGGCGTTCTCTTTTGTGCGCGTCATCGGTTGGCGATCCCCCACATGGCGAACAGATATTTGCGAACGGTGAAGATGAAGATCAGCGCCGGGATGACCAGTGCCGCGCCACCGGCGAATTTGAGGTAGAGCGGCGATTCGCCAAGGCTCTGCAGCAGGAAGGCGGTCAGCGTCCGGTTCTCGATGGTGAGCACGGCGGCGGCAAACACTTCGTTCCAGGAGATGGTGAAGGCAAATACCGCCGACGCCGCGATGCCCGGCAGCGCCAGCGGTAGAATGATTTTTCGGAATGCCTGCAATCTCGTGCAGCCGAGCGTCCAGGCCGCTTCCTCCAGCTCGACTGGAATGCCGGAGAAGAGCGAGAACGTGATCAGCACCGCGAATGGCAGCGCCAGCGTGGTGTGGACCAGCGCCAGCCCGATCGCGGTGTCGTCGAGGCCGGTGCGGATGAACATCACCGCCAGCGGTAGCGCCAGCAGCGGCAGTGGGAAGGCGCGGGTCATCAGCACGAGGAAACGGAACGTTTCCTTGCCCGGGAATTCGAAGCGCGACAGCGCGTAGCCCGCGGGTGCGCCGAAGCCGATCGAGAGGAGCATCGTCAGCGTGGCGACGAGAACGGAGTTCCACAGCGCCCTGGCGACGCCGGCGAAATTGATGAAGAAAGAAAGGCTGCCGAAATCGAATGACGGGAAGAAGCGCTTGGGAAAGGCGGTCACCTCTTCCGGCGACGACAGCGCGTTGACGATCAACAGATAGATCGGCAGCAGCACCCAGATGCAAAGCAGGATGACGGTGGCGACCAGCAACCAGTTGCCGGCTTTGCGGGCCTCAGGCGCGGCGATCGACAGCTCCACCGTGCTCATATCCGCGCCTCCTTCGGCACACGCAGCACCCGCAGGAAGAACAGCGTGAAACCGATCGATATGGCGAGGATGAACAGCGCCATGGCGGCGGCGACATTGCGGTCCTGCAGCGTGAACTGCCAATTGTAGGTCTCGCCCATCAGCACCGGCAGATTGGTGCCGCCGAGTGCTGCAACCACCGCAAAGACCTCAAAGGCAAGGATGACGCGCAGGATGATCGCCGTCTGCAGGCTGGGGCGCAGCAGAGGCAGCGTGATCTTGATGAAGCGCTTCCACGGACTAGCGCCAAAAACCTCCGCCGCCTCGTAATATTCCCGGGGGATGAGCCCCATGCCGGCGACCAGAATGACCATCATGATGGCGGTCGCACGCCAGATCTCGGCCAGCGCCACGGCGATGAAGATCGTCAGCTTGCTCTGGTAGCCGAGGAACATGACCGGCCTGTCGATGACGCCGAGATTGGAGAGCAAGGTGTTTAGGAAGCCGGACTGGTCGAAGATGGCGAGCCAGATCAGCCCAGCGGCGAGATCGGAGATGCCGAGCGGAATAGCGAAGATATAAAGCGCGGCGCTGCGCCCGGCCGCAAGTCGCGACACCATCGTTGCCATCAGCAGCGCCATGACCAGCTGGATGGGCACGACGACGGCGCTGAGAAGCAGCGTGTTGCGAACCGTGACCGGAAATTTCCAGCTGCTGGTCATGGTGCGGAAATTGTCGAGCGTAAAGCCGCCGTCGCGGGTGAACGCCTCGAAGGCGACCAGCGCAAACGGATAGAGGAAGAAGACGCAAAGGAACAGCGTCGCCGGCGTCAGCAGCAGATAGGGCAGGGCCTTGCCGTGCATGGAGCTCTCTCTATTCGAAGCTTCAAAAGGGGTGGGCGCCCGGCGCGCTGGAAATCCGGACGCCCGGGGAGGATTCTTAATCGACGGGACAGGCGCCTTGCGATGGTTTGTCGGGCGCCCAGCACGGCGCTTTCGCCTGGTCGATGATCGCCTTCAGCGCCGTCGCCTGTTCGTCGAGCACGCCGTGCACATCCTCGCCGCCGAGCACGATGCGCTCGAAGCTGTCGGTGTAGATCTGATTGAACTTGCCGCCGAGGCCGCCAAGTCCCATCGGCAGCAGCGCCGGCAGCGCATCCGGGGCTCCGGTCATGGTGGCGATCACTGGGCTGAAGGCCTTCACCGAGGCCGGCATGTCGTCGGGCAGCTTGACGTCGACGATGGGGAAGAAGTTTGTCGCCTTGAGCGTCGCGATCTGGGTTTCCGGTTTCAGCATATAGGCGACCAGTGCCTTGGCCTTGTCCATGTCGGGCGAGGTCTTCGGGATAGCGACGCCGGCGACCACCGGCATGTAGCCGCGGCCTGCCGGGCCGGCCGGCGCCGGGAAGGCGACGAAGTCATCGGGTTTCTGGTTGAAGGCGTCGGCGAGGCGCGCCACGTGATCGAATGCCACCCAGACTTCGCCGGTCAACAGCGGCTCCTGCATGAAGGCATAGTTGGTCGAATTCGGGTTGGTGTATTGCCACAATTCCTTGAACTTGTTCCACGCCGTCTCGGCCTCCGCCGAGCGGAACTTGGTCACCATCGAGCCGGTATACGATGGAAGGAGAAAACCCTCGAAGAAACGGTGCTTCAGCCCTTTCGGGCCGGCCGGAAAACCGAATTTGGGCGAACCGGTCTTTTCAGCGATGTTTTTCGCCCACTCGATCAGTTGGTCATAAGTGATGGTGTTGAGATCGGTGCCGGCCGGCAGATATTGCAGCGCCTGCTTGCTGGCCGCCATCAGAAAGGTGGCCTGCATCCATGGCAGGTACTTCTGCTCGCCGGTGCCGAGCATGCCGAGCTTCTTATAGGTCTCGTTGACCTTGACGCCACCGAGATCGACGCCAGAGAGATCGACAAGGTCCGCGCCGACGGTGGAGAAGTCTCCGTGCAGGCCGCCGAGCACGCCTATGGTGCCGGAGCCGGCCTGCAGTTCGGCCTGAAGGCGGGTGAGCCAAGGCCCGTCCTCGGCGACCTGATAGTCGACCTGGCCATCAAACCCCTTCAGCACCTCGCCGCGCATTTTTTGCGTCTCTTCCACAGGTCGCGCCTGTGTCGACCAGAACAACACCTGCTGGGCTTGCGCTGCACCGGCAGCGAGCGACAGCGCCAGCACGGCGCCGGCCAATATCCGCAAAGCATTCATCGTCATCTTCCTCCCTGGGTTGCGCCGCGAAGCGGGCGTCAGTTCTGTCTTGTGGGTGCCGGGCCATGGCTTGCCCGCGAGACAAGTGTCGGCCGGACCAGCCGCGTCAGTGGCGCGTCCGGCCTGTTGCCGATGACGGTCAGCAGCATCTCGCCGATCTCGCGCGCGCACTGGCGGATCGAGGCGTCGAAAGTGGTTAGCCCCGGCGGCGCATAGGCTGAGGCGGCTATGTTGTCGAAGCCGATCACCGAAAGGTCGCGAGGAATGGCAAGGCCGGCTCGGGCAGCCTCTTCCATCACCGTCAGCGCCAGCTCGTCGAACAGCGCGACAATGGCTGTCGGCCGCTCGGTGGCGTGCAGCAGCCGGTTGATTGCCTGGATGCGGGCACCGCGATCGAACCGCGGTGCCGTCGCCACATCGAGCCTGACCGACGGATCGCCTCGGCGGGCGATCGCGGCAGCGAGCCCATCCTGCCTGAGATGGCGAAACGTCATCGGCTCGGAAATCGTCACCAGGCCGAAATGGCGGTGTCCGAGATCGTAGAGCATGTCGAAGGCCTCGCCGAATGCGTGCGCGCCATCGGTATCGAGCCAATGATAGGCAAAGTCACCGTCGAGCAGCCGGCCATGCGCGACGAACGGAAAATTGCGTTGACGCAGGTAGGCAAGCCGCTCGTCGACCTCGGCGATGCGGGTGACGACGACCCCATCGGCGCGTCCGGATTCGACAACATGGCGAAGCACGGAAAGTTCCGACTGGCCCTGCGCCGCTGCGGCCAGGATCAGGTCGGAGCCGTGCGAAACCAACCCTTCGCCGAGCCCGGTGACGAATTCGCCGAGGAAGGAATCGACCAGATTGGGGCCACGGATCGGCAGCACCATGCCGACAAAACCGCTGCGGCCGGAGACTAGCGTGCGGGCTGCCGTGTTCGGCACATAGCCGGCCTGGCGCGCGGCCTCGGTGACACGTTGGCGCGTTTTCAATGCGATCTGCTCGTGGCCGGCAAGGGCGCGCGAAACGGTGGTGATCGACAGGCCGAGCTGTGCGGCTAGTTCCTTGAGGGTGGTAACGCGGCCCGGCATCGTTCCTCTCGAACGAAGTTTGAAACGTTTGTAATCAGTCCAAGCGAAATTGCAAACGTTTTAAATGCGAGCGATCGGTGTTGCTTCTTGCCCGTTGGTTCGCGCGGCCCTGTTCGGCCCCGGGCCGGCAAGCTTCCGGACGGAGATTTAAACGCAGCGGTTGCTTGACTCGGACGGCGCCTTGTGAAAAATTTTACAGCAACTGATAAAAATATCAAAGGGCGGAAATGGTTGGTTTTGGCAACGGCCTGCTGCGCGACGATGAGACCGGGATGGCAGCCCGCGCTGCCTGGCTTCACTATGCCGGCGGCCTGACCCAGTCGGAAGTCGCCAAGCGGCTCGGCCTGACCAGCCTCAAGGCGCACCGCCTCATCACCAAGGCCAATCAGGAGGGCCTGGTCAAAGTCTATATCGATGGCGAAGTCTCAGAATGCGTGGAACTCGAGGACGAGTTATCCGGCCGTTACGGCCTCGACTATTGCGAGGTGGTCCCGGACTTCGATGCCGAAGACCTGCCGCTCAAGGCGCTCGGCATTGCCGGCGCGCAGTTTCTCAAGCGCGAGATCGAACGCGGCGAGGAGGCGCTGATAGGCGTCGGCCACGGCCGCACGCTTGCCGCCTGCGTCGAATATCTGCCGCGCATATCGGCCGGCAGGATCCGTTTCGTTTCGCTGCTTGGCGGCCTGACGCGCAAGTTCTCCGCCAATCCGCATGACGTCATCCACCGCGTCGCCGAACGGACCGGCGCGGAGGCCTATGTGATGCCGGTGCCGATGTTCGCCAACACGGTCGAGGATCGAACGGTGCTGCTCGGGCAGAAGGGCGTCAGCGATGTCTTCGACCTCGCCAAGACCGCCGACTTGCTCATTGCCGGCATTGGCACCGCCGAGCGTGAGGCCTCGCTTGTCGCCACCGGCATGATCGAAAAGGGCGAGATGGAGGAGATCCGCCGCAACGGCGGCGTCGGCGAACTGCTCGGCCATTTCTTCGACGATGCCGGAAAGGCCGTCGCGACGACGCTTTCCGACCGGGCGCTGGCACTGGCGCGCGAAGACATCAGCAACCGCAGGATTGTCGCCGTCGCCGGCGGCAAGGTGAAGGTTCGCGCCATCAAGTCAGTGCTGGAGGGCCGCTATCTCAAAGGCCTGATAACCGACGAGCGGACGGCGCGATCGCTCGTGGAACAGACGCCGGTCGGGTAGCCGGCAACCATTTCGTTGAAACTACCCTGTGGAGGAGAAGAGAAATGCATGAGAAAGAGAAAGACCTCATCGACGCGTTCCTGCGTGGACAAGTCGGCCGCCGTGGGCTGATCAAGGGCCTCGGTGCAATGGGCCTTGCCGCCAGCACCGCCGGTACACTGCTCAATTTCGGGCAGACCCGCGCCCTGGCAGCTGATTTCGACTGGCAGGCGCATAAGGGCAAGACCATCAAGCTGCTGCTCAACAAGCATCCGTACGCCGATGCGATGATTGCCAACCTCGACAACTTCAAGAAGCTGACCGGCATGGAAGTCGTCTATGACGTGTTCCCCGAAGACGTCTATTTCGACAAGGTTACCGCCGCGCTGTCGGCCAGCTCGCCCGAATACGATGCCTTCATGACCGGCGCCTACATGACCTGGACCTACGGCCCGGCCGGCTGGATCACCGATCTCAACGAATGGATCAAGGATCCGGCCAAGACCAACCCGAAATATGCCTGGGACGACTTCCTGCCCGGCGTCAAGAATTCTTGCGCCTGGAACGGCCAGCCGGGCGGCGCGCTCGGTTCGGAAGACGCCAAGCAATGGTGCATTCCGTGGGGCTTCGAGCAGAACAACATCACCTACAACAAGGGCATGTTCGACAAGGTCGGCGTCAGCGTTCCCGGCAATATGGATGAAATGGTCGCTACGGCGGCGAAGCTTACCAAGGATGTTGGTGGCGGCGTCTACGGCATCGGCGTGCGCGGCTCGCGCTCCTGGGCAACGATCCACCCGGGCTTCCTGTCGGCTTACGCTAATTTCGACCAGAAGGACCTGAACGTCTCGGCTGACGGCAAGCTGTCGGCCGCGATGAGCACCGCCGAATCCAAGGCTTTCCACAAGCAGTGGGTGCAGATGATCCAGGAGAGCGGCCCCAAGGACTGGTCGACCTACACCTGGTATCAGGTCGGCACCGATCTCGGTGCAGGTGCGTCGGCGATGATTTTCGACGCCGATATCCTCGGCTATTTCATGAATGGCGGCGACAACAAGATGGCCGGCAAGCTCGCCTTTTCCGCGTTCAAGGCCAACCCGGCCGCCAAGGCGCCGACGCCCAATATCTGGATCTGGTCGCTGTCGATGTCCAACTTCTCGAAGGACAAGGACGCCACTTGGTACTTCATGCAATGGGCATCCGGACCCGAGCATGCATTGTTCGGTGCGACCAAGATGGACTTCGTCAATCCGGTTCGTCAGTCGGTCTGGAACGACGAGATGTTCCGCGAGAAGCTGAACAAGAGCTATCCGGGCTACGTCGAGATGTTCGACGTCTCGGCGCCGGGCGCCAGCATCAAGTTCACACCGCAGCCGCTGTTCTTCGATCTCACCACCGAATGGGCGGCGACGCTGCAGAAGATGGTGGCCAAGGAAGTGCCGGTCGACGAAGGCCTCGACAAGTTGGCCGAGAGCATCAACAGCCAGCTCAAGGAAGCCGGGCTCGGCTAAAGCCGCGGCCAAGGCTGGCCCGTCCGCGGGTCAGCCTTTGAGATGTGATACGTTTGCGACGCGGTGCCGAGCGGTACCGCCTGCTCGCCCGACCGGCCGCCTTGCTCCCTTGGGCGGCCGGGACGGCGAAGCAACAGAATGACGGAGCAGCAGATGACTGCGGCGACAATACAAAGAAACAGGCCGTCGGGCTTCAGGATCAGCAAGCGGGTGCTGCCCTATCTCCTTAGCTTGCCGGCCTTGCTGGTCTGCATCGGCATCCTGATCCCGTTCTTCACATCGGTGGTCTATTCTTTCCAGCGCTACCGATTGAGCCAGCCTTGGGCGCGGCAATTCAACTGGGGCGACAACTATATCTCGTTCTTCACCGACCCGAAGTTCTGGAACACGCTGCAGGTGTCGCTGCTCTACGCCGGCATCACCGTCGTGCTCGAGTTGCTTCTCGGTCTCGGCATCGCCATGCTGCTGCAAAAGCGCTCGACGCTGAACAACTTCATCTCGATCATGCTGTTGATGCCGCTGATGACGGCGCCAGCGCTCGCCGCGCTGATGTGGAAGCTGATGACCAATCCCGGCTTTGGCGTGCTCAGCTATCTCGCCAGCCTGATCGGGCTGCAGGATTTCCGCTGGGCCTCGTCGCCCTCGACGGCACTGCTCACCGTCGTGCTTGTCGACATCTGGGTCTACACGCCCTTCATCATGATCCTGCTGCTTGCCGGTCTGCGCAGCCTGCCGACGCAGCCCTTCGAGGCGGCAGCACTTGACGGCGTGCCGCGCAGCTTCGTGTTCTTCCGCATCACCCTGCCGATGCTAACCCCCTATATCCTGACGGCGACATTGTTCCGCCTGCTCGATTCCATCCAGCAGTTCGACATCATCTACGCCATGACCCAGGGTGGTCCGGGCGACACGCTGACCGTGTTCCAGGTCGAGGCCTATCTCAACTTCTTCCAGTCGACCAATGTCGGCCGCTCGGCGGCGCTGATGATCATCCTGTGGGCGATCACCTATTTCCTCTCGAACATCTTCATCAAGAACTGGCTGCGGCTGCGCGAACGCGCCCGCGGCCAGGCATAGGAGGCTGGCATGGAACATACCTCCCTTCTCGAACGCATCCTGCGCGGCATAGCCCTGGCGCTGGTCGTGATCTTCTTCATGTTCCCGATCGTCTGGATCCTGATGATGTCATTCCAGACCAACGAGACAATCCTGCGGATTCCGCCACAGCTTGTCTTCGAGCCGACGCTCGCCAACTACACCGCCTTGATCACCGGCAAGCTGATGACGGCGGCCGGCACGCTCGACATCGCCTTCATGCGCAATCTCTGCAATTCCGTCTTCCTGTCGGTCACCTCGGTTGCCGTCGCGTTGCTGCTCGGCGTGCCGGCCGCCTATGCGTTTGCGCGGCATAAGTTTCGCGGCTCGGAGGACATTGCCTTCACGCTGCTGTCGTTCCGTTTCGCGCCGGCGCTGCTGGTGCTTTTGCCGCTCACCCTCTATTTCCAGAAGCTCGGGCTGGCCAATACCTATATCGGGCTGATCTGGGTCTACCAGCTGATCTGCCTGCCGCTGATCCTGTGGATCGTGCGCGGCTATTTCGAGGATATACCGGCCGACATCGAATACGCCTACCGCATTGCCGGACATTCCTGGTTTGCTACCTTCCGCAAGATCGCGCTGCCGCTCGCCGGCCCAGGCATTGCCGCTGCCGGCCTGCTCGCCTTTATCTTTGCCTGGAACAATTTCGTTTTTGCGCTGGTGCTCGCCTCGGCCGACAAGCAGCCGGTGACGGTCGGCGCGCTCGCCTTCATCACGTCCTCCGGCATCCAGTATGGCCAGATTTCGGCGGCGATCGTGCTGTCGATCACGCCGACCCTGGCGCTCGCTCTCTATGCGCAACGCTATCTGGTCGAAGGCCTGTCGCTTGGCGCGGTGAAAGGATAGTCCGATGGCAAGCCTCGAACTGCGAAACATCGTCAAGCGCTATAAAAGCCAGACCGTTCTCGACAATCTGTCGCTGACCGTCGCCGACGGCGAAACGCTGGTCCTGTTCGGACCGTCCGGCGCCGGCAAGACGGTGCTGTTGCGGCTGGTGGCCGGGGTCATCGACCCCGACGAGGGAAAGATCCTCATCGGCGGCGAGGACATGACCGATCTCGACGCCGAGTTCCGCGGCGTCGGCATGGCATTCCAGAACTTCGCGCTGTTCCCGCATATGACGGCGTTCGACAACATAGCCACGCCTCTGCAGGCGAAGCACTCATCGCAGGGCACGATAAAGACCGGCGTCGAGAGCGTCGCTAAGCTGTTGAAAATCGGCCATGTGCTCAGCCACAAGCCGCGGGCGCTGTCCAACGGCCAGAAGCAACGCACCGCGCTTGCCCGCGCGTTGGTCGGCTCGCCGCCGCTGCTGCTGCTCGATGATCCCTTGCGCAACGTCGATGCCAAATTGCGCTTCGAAATGCGCCTCGAGCTGCCAAGGCTGCTCGCCGATCGTGGCGCGACCGTCATCTACGTCACCCAAGACTACAAGGAAGCGATGGCGCTCGGCGACCGCATCGCGGTGATGTCGCAAGGCGTCGTCAAACAGCTCGGCACGCCCGAGCAGATCTATCGCGAGCCGGCCAATGTCGAGATTGCCCGGCTGTTCGGCGACCCGACCATCAACCTTCTGGACGTCAAGCCGTCGCGGGACGCCAAGGGCATCTATGTCGGCCTGTCCAACGTCCAGGTCCATCTTGCCGGCGCGCATGAGGCGGCGGTCGGCCGTGATTGCGTGATCGGCCTGCGGCCGGAGGCTCTGGCGTTTGTTGATGAAGGCACGCCCGGCGCCATCCCGGTGACGGTCGAGGCTGAGACGCCGCTCAACGAGAAGATCGTCACCCTGGCGCGAACCGTGCGCGGCCGTGAAATCTTGGTCTCGCGTCCGTCCGGGACACCTGGCCAATCCGAGGGCAGGGCGCATATAGCCGTCGACAGCAAAAGCGCCCTGCTGTTCGATCGCGCGAGCGGCGAGCGCATTGGCTCGAAAAACGTCGTCAATTTGCGCAGTGGAGAAGCGGCATGAGCCCAAGCGCAATCACCCTCTCAGGCGTCGACAAGTTCTACGGTCCGATCGACCGCGGTGTGCATGCGGTCAAGAACCTGACGATGGAAATCGCCAAGGGCGAGATCGTGGCGCTGCTCGGCTCGTCCGGTTGCGGCAAGACCTCGACATTGCGTATGATCGCAGGCTTCGAAGAGGTCTCGCGTGGCACCATCGCGGTTGCCGGCCGCAAGGTGCACACGTTGCCGCCGGTCAGGCGCAACGTCGCAATGGCCTTCGAGGGCTATTCGCTCTATCCGCCCCTGACCGTGCGCGAGAACATGGCCTTCGCCCTCAAGGCGGCCAGGCTGGCGAAGAGTGCGGTCGATGCAAAGGTTGCCAACATCGCCAAGCTGCTCGAGATCGAGGACATTCTCGAGCGCTATCCGAGCTCGATCTCCGGTGGCCAGCAGCAGCGCGCCAGCCTCGGCCGGGCGCTGATCCGCGAGGCCGACCTGCATCTGCTGGACGAGCCGATGGGCCAGCTCGAGCCGCAGCTTCGCGCCGTGCTGCGCGGCCGCATCAAGCATTTCATCAAGGAGCGTGGCCTGACCGCGATCCTGGTCACGCACGACCAGACCGAGGCCAATGCGCTGGCCGATCGCATCGCCGTCATGGAGGGCGGCGTGCTGCAGCAGTTCGATACGCCTGACAGGCTCAAGGAACGGCCGGCAAACCTGTTCACCGGCACCTTCGTCGGCGAGCCGCCGATGAATGTCTTCGAGGCCTATGTCGGCACGGCTGCCGACAAGATCAGTCTCAAGCTGCCCGACGGGCTTTCGCTCGACTACGACAAGGACGCGTTCAGCGGCCCAGTTCGCGATGAATTGCTCAACCGGCAACGCGTCGTCATCGGTGTCAGGCCCTATGCCGTCCGCCGCTCCAAGGACGGTGTGCCGGCCACGGTTTCGGCCAATCAATGGCTCGGCGACCAGACCCATATCGCCGCCGACTTCGCCGGCGGCTCGCTGGTTCTGGTCGAACATGACCGGACTCGCCTGGAACTCGGGGCGCCTATCAAGGTCAGCATCGATCCAAAAAACCTGCACGTCTTCGATCAGGCGAGCGGCGACGCCATTTCGCACGGCACGGAGCTTGCCTGATGCGGGATGTGCTGATCGGCATCGACGCCGGCACGTCTGTTATCAAATCCGTCGCCTTCGACACGGCGGGCAGGCAGATCGCGGCAGCCGCGCTGCCGAACAGATACGAGACACTGCCGGGTGGCGGCGCCGAGCAGGACCTAGTCCGCACCTGGGCCGATACCGCGACGACCTTGCGCCAACTGGCCGACAAGGTGCCGGATCTCGCCAGCCGGACCATTGCCATCGCCGTGACCGGGCAGGGCGACGGCACCTGGCTGATCGACAAGGATGGCGAGCCGGTGGCCAAGGGCTGGCTGTGGCTCGACGCGCGCGCTGCCGCCGTCGTCGAGGAGATCCGCGCGCGGCCCGAAGACCGGCTGCGCTTCGAAAAGACCGGCAGCGGGCTCGCTGCCTGCCAGCAGGGGTCGCAATTCGTCTTCATGAAGCGGCACATGCCCGCGATGCTTGCCAATGCAGCGACGGCGTTCCACTGCAAGGACTGGCTTTATTTCAAGTTGACCGGCCAACGCGCCACCGACCCGTCCGAAGGCACCTTCACCTTCGGCGACTTCCGCACGCGCAGCTATTGCGACGATGTTCTTGAGGTGCTCGGCGTCACCGATCTCAGGCATCTGCTGCCGCCCATCGTCGATGGCACCAGGCAAAGCACCGCACTGTCGGCGACAGCAGCCGATGCGACCGGCCTGCTTGCCGGCACGCCGGTCGTTCTGGCCTATGTCGATGTCGCCTGCACGGCGCTCGGCGCCGGCCTGTTCGATCGCGAGCGCAAGCCGGGATGCTCGATAATCGGCTCCACCGGAATGCATATGCGGCTTGCCGAGACGCCGGACGAGGTTCTGCTCAACGAAGCTGCAACCGGCTACACGATGACCATGCCGGCACCGGGCGTCTTTGCGCAGATGCAGTCGAACATGGCGGCAACGCTCAACATCGACTGGGTCCTCGGCCTCGCGTCCGGCATTCTCGCCTCGCAAGGTATCACGCGGACCAATGGCGAGATGATCGCGCTGGTCGACCAGTGGATATCGTCGTCCGAGCCAGGCTCGCTGCTCTACCAGCCCTATGTCTCCGAGGCGGGCGAGCGCGGCCCGTTCGTCGATGCCAATGCCAGGGCCGGTTTCGTCGGCATTTCGTCCAGGCACGGCTATGCCGACATGGTTCGTGCGGTGTTCGAAGGGCTGGCTTTCGCGGCACGCGATTGCTACGCCGCCATGGGGCCGCTGCCCGAGGAAATCCGCCTGACTGGTGGAGCGGCCAGGAGCCCGGCTCTGCGCAAGATCCTGGGTGCTGCGGTCGGCGCCGACATTCGCACCAGCGAGCGCGAGGAGGCCGGTGCTGCGGGCGCTGCGATGATTGCTGCGGTCTGCGTCGGCCAGTACGCATCAATGGACGATTGCGTCAGTGAATGGGTCACGCCTTTGCTCCGTGCGGCCGAACCTAGCGACCGAAAACTTGCCGCTGCCTACGAGGCGATTGTTCCGTCCTACACATTGGCGCATGAGGCGCTGCGGCCGGTCTGGCGTTCGCTGGCCGCATCCAGACAAACTGACGTGAATTGAGAAGAGCATGCCCAACAAAATTGCGATCATCGGCGACCGCTTCATGCTTCCGGAAGTGTTTCGCGAGAAAATCGAAGCGGCCTGCGGCGATAATCTCGACATCCGCACCATTGAGACCGCATGGCCCGACGAGCCGATGGAATTCGGCAATGCGGCGCTCGGCCTCGACAAGGTCAAGGAATATTTCGGTGATCCGGACGAGGTGGTCGATTTTATCGGCGATGCCGAAATCTTCGTCACCCAGCTTGCGCCGCTTTCCGAAACCATGATGCAGCGCTTGCCGGCGCTCAGGCTGGTTGCGGTGTCGCGCGGCGGGCCGATCAACATCGACATGGCTGCCGCCAACGCCCATGGCATCACCGTGGTCAATGTGCCCGGCCGCAACGCCAGCGCGGTGGCCGAGTTCACCATCGGCGCCATTCTCGCCGAGACGCGGCTGATCCGCGTCGGCCACGAAGCCTTGCGCAAGGGCGAGTGGCGCGGCGATCTCTACCGCGCCGACCGCACCGGCCGCGAGCTCAACGAAATGACCGTTGGCGTCATCGGCTATGGCAATATCGGCACCAGGCTGGTTCGGCTGCTGCGCGCATTCGGCTGCCGCATCCTGGTCTCCGATCCCTATGTGCAATTGAGCGTCGAGGACCGCAATGCCGGCGTCGAGCTGGTTGCGCTGGACGATCTCCTGTCGCGCTCCGATGTGGTCACGCTGCATTCCCGGGTCACCGAGGAGACGCGCGGCCTGATCGGCAAGGACGCCATTGCCCGGATGAAGCCCGGCGTGATCTTCGTCAATACCGCGCGCGGACCGCTGGTCGACTACGATGCGCTCTACGAGGGGCTCGTCTCGGGGCAGATCGGCAGTGCCATGCTGGAGACGTTCGCCGTCGAGCCGGTGCCGGCCGACTGGCCGCTGCTGCAGCTGCCGAATGTGACGCTGACGCCGCATATCGCCGGCGCGTCGGTACGCACGGTGACTTATGCTGCCGAGCAGGCGGCCGAGGAAGTGCGCCGCTTCATCGCCGGCCTGCCGCCGGTCAATCCATGCTGACGACAGGGCATAGAGCGAGATGAGCGGTGACAGCGAAATCGTCGATCTCTTCGTCATTGGCGGCGGCGTCAATGGCGCCGGCATTGCGCGCGATGCAGCAGGCCGGGGGCTGTCGGTCATCCTCTGCGAAAAAGACGATCTCGCCGAAGGCACCAGTTCGCGATCGGGAAAGCTCGTCCATGGCGGTTTGCGCTATCTCGAATACTACGAGTTCCGCCTAGTGCGGGAGGCGCTTATCGAGCGCGAGGTGCTGCTGGAATCCGCGCCGCACATCATCTGGCCGATGCGCTTCGTGCTGCCGCACAGCCCGGATGATCGGCCGGCCTGGCTGGTCCGGCTCGGCCTGTTCCTCTACGACCATCTTGGCGGCCGCAAGCGGCTGCCGGCCACTCGCACGCTTGACCTGCGCACCGCACCCGAGGGCGCGCCGATCAAGGACAGCTTCAAACGCGGCTTCGAATATTCCGACTGCTGGGTCGACGACGCCCGCCTGGTCGTCATCAACGCGCTCGACGCCGCGGAGCGTGGGACCAGGATATTCACCCGCACTGCCTGCACCGCCGCCCGCCGCGAAAACGGCCTGTGGTCGGTGGAGATGCGCGACGGTCGAACCGGCGTCAGGACCACGGTTCGGGCACGGGCGCTGGTCAACGCCGCCGGCCCCTGGGTCAATGACATCATCAATCGCGTCGCTGGCCAGAATTCCAGGCGCAACGTGCGCCTGGTCAAGGGCAGCCACATCGTCGTGCCGAAATTCTGGGAAGGCCGGCAAGCCTATCTCGTCCAGAACAGCGACAAGCGCGTGATCTTCATCAATCCCTACCAGAACGATCTGGCGCTGATCGGCACCACCGACATTCCTTATGACGGGCGGCCGGAAGACGTGACCGCCGACGCCAGCGAGGTCGACTACCTGATTAAGGTGGTCAACCGCTACTTCAAGCGCCAGCTTGCGCGCAGCGACGTCGTCTACTCGTTTTCCGGCGTCAGGCCGCTTTATGACGACAATGCCGACAATCCGAGCGCGGTCACCCGCGACTATATTTTCGAGCTCGACGTGGCGGCGGGACAGGCGCCGCTGCTTTCCGTCTTCGGTGGCAAGATCACCACCTTCCGCAAGCTGGCCGAGCACGCGCTCGACCGCATCGCCCCGTTCTTCCCGAAGATGGGCAAGCCGTGGACCTCGAAAGGACATCTGCCAGGCGGCGATATCGCCAATGCCGATTTCGAGCAGTTCCTCGGTGACCTCGGCCACGAATATCCCTGGATGCCGGCCTCGCTGGTCAAGCATTATGGCCGGCTCTACGGCACAAGGACGCGTGATCTGGTCGGCGCGGCCGGTTCGCTCGCTGAACTGGGGCGGCGCTTCGGCAAGGATTTGTTCGAGCGCGAAGCCAATTACCTGTTCGAGCATGAATGGGCCGAGACGGCCGCCGATATTCTCGAACGGCGCACCAAACACGGACTGCATCTGTCCGCCGCAGAAAGAACCGCCTTCGAAGACTGGTGCTCGAGCCGGCTGGCGAAGGCAGGCTGATGGCCTTTACGCTGTCCCTCAACACCAACCCGCTGGTCAATCGTTTCGCCGAACCGGACGATCTGATCGATGCGATCGCCTACGACATCGGCATCCGCGACGTGCAGCTCACGCATGAATTCGTCAATCCCGGTTGGCCGGCGGCGACGATCGCCAAATTCATCCGCCTGTTCCGCTCCGCTCTCAACCGCACCGGCGTGCGTGTGACCTCCGCGATGACCGGCCCCTACGGCCGGCTCAATCATTTCGGCCATCCCGATGCCGACGTGCGGCGCTATTATGTCGACTGGTTCAAGACCTTTGCCGAAATTTCGGCCGAGCTCGGCGCCCGCGGCATGGGCACGCAATTCGCGATCTTCACTCATCGTGACTATGACGATCCCGAGCGTCGCGCGCGGCTTTTCGAGATCGCGCTGGAATGCTGGCGCGCGGTCGCCGAGCACGCCAAAGCGGCCGGCTTGACCTACCTGTTCTGGGAGCCGATGTCGGTCGGCCGCGAGTTCGGCCATACGATCGAAAGCTGCCGGACGCTGCAGAGCGAGATCGATGCGGCCGGCATGGCGATCCCGCTCAAGATGATGGTCGATATCGACCATGGCGACGTGACGTCGAGCAATCCGGACGACATCGACCCCTATGCCTGGGCCGAAGCCTTTCCAAAGGAATCGCCGATCATCCACGTCAAGCAATCCTCAATGAACAAGGGTGGCCATTGGCCGTTCATTGCCGCCTACAACAAGGACGGCCGCATCACGCCGGAAAAGCTGCTGGACACTGTTCGCCGTGGCGGCGGCGTCGACAATGAGATCTGCCTCGAATTGTCGTTCCGCGAACGCGAGCCCGTCGACCACCAGGTCGTCGCCATGATCCGCGAATCGGTCGACTATTGGGCGCCCTTCATCGAGGCCGGCAGGGCCGGTCTTTTGCCGAAAGCATGATGGATGAGCAGGTGCCGACGCGGCTCCTGCTCAGAACCGGAATATGTCAGCCGAATTTCGGATCGAGACTGCCCGACTTGTAGCGCTTGGCCATTTCCGAGACCGGCAGCGGCTTGATCCTCGGTGCGTTGCCGGCAGTGCCGAACTGCTCGAAACGCTCCTTGCACAGCTTCCGCATGGCGGCCATCGCCGGCGTCAGATATTTGCGCGGATCGAATTCGCTCGGGTTCTCGGTCAGCACCTTGCGGATCGCGCCGGTCAGCGCCATGCGGTTGTCGGTATCGATATTGATCTTGCGCACGCCATGCTTGATGCCGCGCTGGATTTCCTCGACCGGCACCCCCCATGTCGGCTTCATCTGGCCGCCATATTTGTTGATGATCTCCTGCAGCTCCTCCGGCACCGAGGACGAGCCGTGCATGACGAGGTGCATGTTCGGCAAGCGGCGGTGGATTTCCTCGATGACGTTCATGGCAAGCACCGCGCCGTCCGGCTTGCGGCTGAACTTGTAGGCGCCGTGGCTGGTGCCCATGGCGACGGCCAGCGCATCGACACGGGTGTCGCGCACGAACTGTTCGGCCTGAACCGGGTCGGTCAGCAGCTGATCGTGGCTGATGACGCCCTCGACGCCATGGCCGTCCTCCTGTTCGCCGCCGCCCATCTCCAGCGATCCGAGAACGCCGATCTCGCCCTCCACCGACACGCCGCCCCAATGCGCCATATCGACGACGCGGCGGGTGATATCGGAATTATAGGCGTAGTCGGCCGGCGTCTTGCCGTCTTCCTTCAGCGATCCGTCCATCATCACCGAGGTGAAGCCGTACTGGATTGCGGTAACGCAGGTCGCTTCGTTGTTGCCATGGTCGAGATGCATGCAGACCGGGATATCAGGATGGATTTCGACCAGCGCGTCGATCAGCTTGGCCAGCACGACATCGTTGGCGTAGGCCCGCGCGCCGCGGCTCGCCTGCAGGATGACCGGCGATTTGGTCTCCTCGGCTGCCTCCATGATGGCGAGGCCCTGTTCCATATTGTTCATGTTGAAGGCAGGCACGCCATAACCGTATTCGGCGGCATGATCGAGCAATTGTCTCAGTGTGATGCGAGCCACTCAGTAGTCTCCCGTATCCGGTTTCGAGCCAGTGTTTGCGGGCTGTTCGGCTATTGTCGAGCCCGCTAAAGCTTCTGGCCGGATTTCCGCTGCACCGCAACCGCTGGACGCCCGGCCGACAGCAATTCTTGTTACGGCACGCCGTCAGAAGCGTCATGATATCCCAGGCAGGTATAACATTATCACAAAAATACTGGTGGCTATGCGATGTTTCCTGTTATATCTCGGAACGTGGTTCGGATTGCACGAGGAAGCCGCGGAAATGAAGAGCGACGGCCGTCGGCAAGGCATCATGGATTTTCTGATGGACACCGGCACCGCCAGTGTCGACGATCTTGCCTCGCGCTTCGGCGTCTCCAAGATGACCGTCCACCGCGACCTCGACGAGCTCGAGGAGGGCGGCTTCCTGCGCAAGGTACGCGGCGGCGCCTCGATTCAGCCGAGCAGCCTTTTCGAGAGCGATTTCCGCTACCGCCAGAGACTGGCCGGCGACGAGAAAAAGCGCATCGCCGCCGCTGCCGTGACGATGATCGAACCGGGTCAGACGGTGATCATCGACGACGGCTCGACCGCGGGCGGCGTTGCTCGGCATCTCGCCGATCTGCGTCCGCTGACGGTGATCTCGAACAATCTGGCTGTCATCCAGGATTTGGCGGGCGTTGCCGGCATCAACCTGATTGCGCTCGGCGGCCAGTACAGCAAGAAGTTTCACGGCTTCTTCGGCCTGCTCGCCGAGGACACGCTGAAATCATTGCGCGCCGATGTCGCCTTCCTGTCGTCATCGGCTATCCACGGCGCTTCCGCCTTTCACCAGGATCAGGAAGTGGTCCAGACCAAACGGCTGATGATGGCCGCTGCGGCGCGCAAATATCTGCTGGTCGATCACGGCAAGTTCGGCCGCACAGCCTTGCATTTCCTGACCGATCTCAAGGCTTTCGATACCGTCTTCACCGGCCGCGAGCCGCAGCCGCAGATGCGTGCGGCGCTGGATGGTGCCGGCGTGTCGCTGACAGTGGTCGCAGAGTAGGAGGAGCACGCATGGTTTACTGGGTCGGCACCAGCTGGAAAATGAACAAGACGCTCGCCGAGGCGATGGCTTTCACGAGGGCATTGGCCGAGTTCGTCCCCGGTTTCGACGAGCGCATCCAGCCCTTCGTCATCCCACCCTTCACGGCGGTCCGCGAGGTCAAGAAAGCGCTGTCGCCGACGCGCATCAAGGTCGGCGCGCAGAACATGCATTGGGCTGACGCCGGCGCTTGGACCGGCGAGATCTCGCCGGTAATGCTGAAAGACTGCGAACTTGATATGGTAGAGTTGGGCCACAGCGAACGGCGCGAGCATTTCGGCGAGACCGACAAGGCTGTCGGGCTGAAGACCGCAGCGGCGGTGAAGCACGGTCTCGTGCCACTGATCTGCGTCGGCGAGACTTTGGCTCAACGCGACAGCGGGCAGGCGGATACGGTGCTGGCCTTGCAGGTGCACGGCGCGCTGCAGTTTCTCGAAGGCGCGGCCAGGGCGGCGACGATCCTGTTTGCCTATGAGCCGGTCTGGGCGATCGGCGACAAGGGCGTGCCGGCAAGCTCGGACTATGCCGGCAGACAGCAGGCGCTGATCAAGAAAATCGCGCGCGACCTGCTGCCGGCCGTGCCGCCGGTGCTTTATGGCGGCAGCGTCAATCCGCAAAATGCCGCCGAACTGATCGGACAGTCTCATATAGACGGCTTGTTCATCGGCCGTTCCGCCTGGCAGGCGGACGGCTATATAGACATCCTCAAACGCGCCTCAGCGGCGATCTGAACCATCGAACAGGAAGGAAACCGAACATGAAAATAGCCATTGGAGCCGACAGCGCCGGCAAACCGCTGCTCGATGTCATCGCCGCTCACCTGGCCACCAAGCCCGGCCTCACGGTCAGCGATCTCAGCCAGACGGGCTACTACGCCGACCTGTCGCAGAAGCTCGCCCAGACCATCCTGGACGGCGAGAACGATCGCGGCATCCTGTTTTGCGGCACCGGCATCGGCGTATCCATTTCCGCCAACAAGGTTCCCGGCATTCGCGCCGCACTCACCCACGACACCTATTCGGCCGAGCGCGCTGCAAAATCCAACAACGCCCAGATCATCACCATGGGCGCGCGCGTCATCGGCCCGGAATTGGCCAAGTCGATCGTCGATGCATGGCTTGCCTCGGAATTCGATGAGAAGGGACCGTCGGCCGGCAATGTCCAGGCCATCGATAGGCTCGACGCGGCGAAGGTCCGTTAAGCCAGACTGTCCCGTATCGCTTTGATGATCGTGACGGCCGAGGCAGCGCCGGGATCCATATGCCCGAGCGATCGTTCGCCGAGCCGCGAGGAGCGGCCCTTGAAGGCGATCATGTTCTTGGTTGCCTCGGCGCCCCGTTCGGCTGCGGCGAGTGCAGTTTCCAAGCTCTCCAACAGGGTCTTGCCGGCTTCCTGCGCGGCGCCCGCTGCCTGTGCTGCCGGCAGCCAGGCGTCGACCATGGTCTTTTCGCCGAGCTCGGCCTTGCCGCGATCCTGGATGCCTTGCGCCATCGCCCGGAGCATGGCGATGATGTCAGCATCCTCCAGAATTGCCTTGCCTTTGACGGCGGCGGCAGCGCGCATGAAGGCGGTCGCATAGAGTGGGCCTGACGACGCGCCGACGGCGTTGAGGAACGACTTTGCCGCGGTATTGAGCAGCGCCGTCGGTCCGGTCGCCGCGAGGTCGAGTTGCGCCAGCGCCTCGCGTACCGCGCCGAAGCCGAGCGCCATGGCGATGCCGTGGTCGGCGTCGCCGATGACGCCGTCGAGTTGGCAGAGCCTGTCCTTGTCGGCGTCGATCGCCGCCGCGATCTCATCGAACATTCTTTTCAAGCCGGCTGAGTCGATCGAGGTCATGATGCTTTCTCAGCCGGCGCGGAACATGGCGCAGTCGCAGGGATGGTCGAGCATCTCCTGCAATTCGCCGTCGAGATGCATCAGCGTCACTGAGGCGCCGGCCATTTCGAGCGAGGTGCAATAATTGCCGACCCAGGTCGCGTGGACGGAAACGCCGATGTCGTCGAGCCTCTGCTTGACCCGCCGGTTCATGATGTAGAGCTCCATCAGCGGCGTCGAACCGAGCGAATTGACCAGCACGGCGACCTTGTCGCTGCGCGTCGGCGCCATTTCGTCGAGGATCTTGTCCAGCATCTCGTCGGTGATCTCGTCGGCCGTCTTTAGTTTTCCGCGTGCGATGCCCGGCTCGCCATGGATGCCCATGCCGATCTCCATCTCGTCCGGTCCGATTTCGAAATTCGGCCGGCGGGTCTGCGGCAGCGAACAGGGCGAAAGCGCCACGCCCATAGTGAAGGTCTGATCGTTGGCCTTCCTGGCGATACGCTCGCATTCATCGAATGTCAGCATCCGGTCGCATGCGGCACCGACAGCCTTGAAGATGAAGAAATTGCCGGCGACGCCGCGCCGCTTCTGTCTCTGGTCGCGCGGCGCCGAGGCGACATCGTCGGTGGTCAGAACGGTGCGCACTTCGATGTTGTCCATTGCCGCTATTTCGGCGGCCATGTCGAAATTCATCACGTCGCCGGCATAGTTGCCGTACATGAATAGCACGCCAGCACCGCCGCTGGCCGCCTTGGCGCATTCAAGAATCGGGTCCGGCGGCGGCGAGGCAAAAACGTTGCCGATCGCGGCCGCGTCGGCAAGCCCCTTGCCGACGAAGCCGAGGAAGGTCGGCTCGTGGCCCGAGCCACCACCGATGACGAGGCCGACCTTGCCGGGGCGTGGCCCGTCGCGGGCGACGATGGAGCGGGGGCTGCCGTCCGCACGTCTGAGATGGCGCGGATGCGCGGCCAGAATGCCCTCCAGCATCTCGTCGACGGAGCGGTTGCCGTCATTGATGATCTTCTTGGTCTGCACCGGCATCCTCCCTGGTTTTCGTGAGATACTACAGCGCCTTACCGGGATTTCCACCCGGCGGCGGAGATTTCACGCCGCGATGCGTTCGCGTGTCGCCAGCAGTTGCACGCAGGCGCTGGCCGCCTCTTTGCCCTTGACCCTGAAATGCTCGAAGAAGAAGCGGTGATGGTCAGCGCTGTCATGGTAGTTGTGCGGCGTCAGCACCGCCGACAGCACCGGCACGCCAGTCGACAATTGCACGTTCATCATGCCGTCGATGACCGCGCTCGCCACGAACTCATGCCGGTAGATGCCGCCATTGACGACGAACGCGGCGCCGAGGATAGCGGCATAGCGGCCGGTCTCGGCAAGCGTTTTTGCATGCAGGGGAATCTCAAAGGCGCCCGGCACATCGAAGACATCGACGGCAAAGCGTTTCTCCCCGACAACCGCCAGTTCCGCCTCGAATGCTTCAACGCATTGGTCGACGATATCGGCGTGCCAGCGCGCCCGAATGACGGCAACGCGGATCGTTTCATAGTCGTTCTGGGAATGCTGATTCATGGGTCCATCCTTCCGTTTCGAACCAGAATCAGGACGCACGATACGGAGTCCGAACCGCGAAGGCGGACCGTCTTCCATTCGTTCTCTTTCATCCGGACTGTAACCGTCGGCTCCGGAATCACACCGAATCTGCTGACCTTTCCGGTAGTCCGGAAAGCGCTCGCGGGCTTGGCCGAGACCCTTACCGCCGGTGGGGACTTTCACCCCGCCCTGAGAACATTGACGGCGTTTGTATGGAAGGGCCGGATAACGCTGTCAACCACCGACGTCGTCGCGGATGGCGCAGAAATGGCCATCCGTTCCGACTTGGTCACCCTTGAGGGCGAGGGAGGCGCTGATACGTCGCAGCGTCAAATGGCGATCACGGGCAAGGCAGGCAGCACCTTGTCCAAGGTGATGGGAAATTCACGCACACGCACTCCGGTCGCGTTGTAAATGGCGTTGGCGACGGCAGCCCCCGCACCGCAGACGCCGAGCTCGCCGAGACCCTTCGCGCCAAGTGGATTGGCCTTGTCGTCATCTTCCTCGAGGAAGACGACTTCCATCTCGGGGACGTCGCCATTGACCGGGACGTGATATTCGGCAAGATCGTGATTGACGAAGTGGCCATAGCGCGGATCGAGCACCGTCTGCTCCATCAGCGCCGCACCGATCCCCCAGGTCATGCCGCCGATGATTTGCGAGCGTGCAGTCTTGGGGTTGAGGATACGGCCCGCGCCGACCACAGTCAGCATCCGGCGCATGCGGATTTCACCGGTGTCGCAATCGACAGCGACCTTGGCGAAATGCGCTCCGTACGAATGCTGCGAATAAGTCTTGTACGACTCGGTGGTGGCGCCTGCGGCTACGGAGCCTTCGGCCTCGAACCCGTCGGGAGCGATCCTCCCGATGAGATCGGCCAGGCTCGCCGATCGCTGGCCGATCCTGACCTCGCTGTCGGCAAAGTTTGCCTCGGTGGCGTTCGCGCCGCGCAACGGTGACGCTTCGCTCGACTGCGCCGCGTCCAGGATCCGTCCTTTGAGGGCGTTGCACGCATTATACAGGGCCGAACCCGCGCTCGCCGCGCCCCAGGACCCGCCGGAGCCGGCGGTACGCGGGAAGCGGCTGTCGCCGAGCTCCACCTTGACGGACGAGATCGGCACGCCGAGGCTCTCGGCAGCAATCTGGGTCAGGATCGTATAGGTGCCGGTCCCAATGTCGGTCATGTCGAGCCGCGCCGTCACCCGACCGTCCCGGTCGATCGCAACCCGCGCCGTCGCCGCGCCGATGTAGTTCGGACGGATCGCCGCCGCCATGCCGTAGCCGATGAGCTTCCGGCCCTCCCGGGTGCGGCCCGGTGTCGGGTTTCTCCGCTCCCAACCGAAACGGCGGGCGCCTTCCTCCATGCAGGCGACGAGATTGCGGGTGGAGAACGGCACTTCGCGCTCGGGATCCTGAGCCGGTTCGTTGCGGATCCTGAGTTCGATCGGGTCCAGGCCGACCCGCTCGGCGAGCTCATCCACTGCGCATTCGAAAGCCAGCATGCCGGGCGCTTCGCCCGGCGAGCGCATCCATTCGCCGCGGTTGATGTCCAGCGGAACCAGGCGATGGCGGGTGAGACGGTTCGGCGCCGCATAGAGCGAGCGCGGGATGCGAAGCGTGCTGGCGACGCCGGCCCGGAAGTTCGCGAGGGTCTGCGCCGATGTACGGATCGTCAGCTCGTTGCCTGACCAGGCGGCGAGCGTCGCATGCGGCTCCATCGGATTGTGATGTTCGAAGGGGGTCCGGTAAGCGGCATCGATCTTGATCGGCGCCGTCGCAAAGGCGCGCTCGAAGTCGCCGACCACGCTGTCGGTCTCGAAGCCGGCATTGGTCCGCTTTGGCGCGTAGGAGTCGGCGATATGTCCCGGTAGATCGTAGAGGCCCGGCTCCTCGTCGTAGCGCACTCTGATGAGGCCCGCAGCAGCGCGTGCCGCCTCGAATGTCTCCGCAACGACCAGCGCGACCGGCTCGTCGCAATACCGCACCCGATCGCTGTTGAGCGCGGGCCGGGCGCGGGTGAAGACCTCCGGCACCGTCGGCGTGACCGCCGGGCCGAAATCCGGCTGGGCCGGCGCATTGCGGTGCGTCATGACGAGCAGCACTGCCGGCGCCCGTTCGGCTTCGGTCGTGTCGATCTCGGCGATGCGGCCCTTGGCGACGGCGGCGCCGAGAATGTAGCCATAGGCTGTACCATCCAGCTCATTCTCGTAAGCGTATGTGGCGCCGCCCGTCACTTTGAGCGGACCGTCGATGCGGTCGATCGGCCTCCCGATGATGCCAGCACCGGGACGCGGTTTCACTCTTGAATGGGTGGCGGAGCCGGGCAGTCCGGGTATGGTCTCGTTCATAAGTCACCTAAAGATTTTCATTTGGAGTTCGGAAGCATCGAGGCCGCGACGACGCCTCTTTCCTCGCACCTTCATGTTCGTCGCGCAGCGGCCGGAGCTCACGCGGCGATCTCGCCGAAATACTCGCGAAACTCGACCAGCTTCCCTGTCGGGCCGGCGCGCATGAAGATCGCATGCAGGCCAGTGTAGGGCGCGCCGCTGATTGTCCCGCTCCCGCGATCGCAGACGATGACCCAGTCGGCGGCGAAGAGCTTGAGATCGACGGTCGATTTCGTGATCCTGTTTCCTTGCGCTTGATGCGCGGCGGTCCAGGCTGCGAGTGCCGGCTTGCCGTCTGGCGGTCCGTGTCGGCCTCGTTGCTCGCCGACAGGGAATTGGAAGGTCATCGTCTCATCGCAACAATCAAGGAATGCCGTCCAGTCGCCGGAGGCCCAGCCGGCAAAGAAGGCGTCGACGGCGGCCTCGAGCACGTGACGAGCTCCCGGGTCGGATGTGGCGCCCCAAGCTGCGGCGGCAGAAACAAAAAGGCCGCCACCCGCGGCGGCAACGGCGCGTCGCGTGAGTTTCATATCGATCTCCTGCTCGTCGCCTGCATCTGGGAACCGCTGTTCGGGTCGTCGTCTCTGTCATCGTGTCGCCTCACGCACTCTCGACGGCAGCAGCGAGTGTGTGCCGCACCGTTCGTTTCGCCAGCGGGATCTTGAAGTCATTGGCGCCATGCCCAACGGCTCCGGCGAGCGCGGCTTCGGCAGCGTCGGTAAAGGTATCGTCGGACGCCGCTGCGCCTGCCAGCCCGCGCTCCGCCTCCGTCGCGCGCCAGGGTTTCGCTGCCACGCCGCCCATGGCGATCCGAGCGCTTCGGATACGATCGCCGCTTTTTTCGACGATTGCTGCCACCGACACCAGCGCGAAGGCGTAGGAAGCTCGGTCGCGCACTTTGCGGTAAAGCTGCCGGCCGGGTGGTGGCGGCGGCAGGGTAACCGCGACGACCATTTCGCCGTGGCCGAGCACGGTCTCCACATGGGGCATCGTCTCGGGCAATCGATGGAAATTGCCGATCGGGATCGTGCGGGTCTCGCCGCCGGGCGAAACGGTCTCGATCCTGGCGTCGAGCCCGGACATGGCGACCGCCATGTCCGAAGGATGGACCGCGATGCAGGCTTCGCTCGCGCCCAGTACAGCGTGCATGCGGTTGAAGCCTTGAAGCGCCGCGCAGCCCGAACCCGGCTGGCGCTTGTCGCAGGGCATGTTGCGGTCGTAGAAGTAGGGGCAGCGCGTGCGTTGCAGGAGATTGCCGCTGGTCGAGGCCTTGTTGCGTATCTGGCCGGACGCTCCCGCCAGCAGCGCTTGTGTGAGCATCGGATAGCGGGACCTCACCCGCGGGTCGGCGGCAAGATCGCTGTTGCGGACCTGGGCGCCGACCCGAAGCCCGCCTTCTGCCGTCTCCTCGATCCGATCAAGCGGCAGCCGGCTGATGTCGACGAGATGCGCTGGGCGCTCGATATCGAGCTTCATCAGGTCGAGCAGGTTGGTGCCGCCGCTGATGAACTTGGCGTCCGGCCGGGCCGCGACCGCGGCGGCCGCCTGCTGGGCACTCGTTGCACGTTCATAAGTGAAGGACTGCATTGCTCATGCCTCCTCTGCCGCGTCGCGGATTGCAGCGACGATGTTCGGATAAGCGGCACAACGGCAGATGTTGCCGCTCATCCGCTCGCGGATCTCGGCATCGCTGAGAGCGACGGAAGCCGCTGCCACGTCGGCGCTCGCATGGCTCGGCCAGCCGGCCTTGGCTTCGCCCAGCATACCGACCGCCGAGCAGATCTGGCCTGGCGTACAGTAGCCGCACTGGAAACCGTCGCGGGCGACGAAGGCGGCCTGCACCGGATGCAGCCGGTCACCCTCGGCAAGGCCCTCGACCGTGGTGATCTCGTCGCCATCATGCATTGCGGCAAGCGTCAGGCAGGAATTGATCCGGCGTCCATCGACAAGCACCGTGCATGCGCCACACTGGCCGTGATCGCAGCCCTTCTTCGAGCCGGTGAGGCCGAGATGGTTGCGCAGGGCATCGAGCAGCGTCGTCCGCGGGTCGAGTTCGACGGCAAGGTCCTTCGCGTTGATCCGCAACGATATCGGCATCGTCGGTACCGGCGTGCCAGATGCCGTCGCCGTGACGGTGTCGGCCGGCTCGGCGCCGACCGGTATCCCGGTAGCCAGGAGCACCCCGGTCGCCACCCCGCCCTCCAACACGGTTCGACGCGTTGGCCCCCTCCTGTTGTCTGTTTTGGCCATGCAAGATCTCCCAGTCGCAATGAAGGACGCAGACGGCAATTTGACCCCGACAGCGGACCCTCGGGTTCGGTCATCGACACTGGAGGTGGGGGCGCACGCAGCGGCTTTCTTTCAAGAAACCGGCGGCACTATCAGGATTCTGGAGAAGAATTCACCCGATAGGCACGAGGCGTCATGCCCCTGAGACGCCGGAACGTCGTGGTGAAGTGGCTCTGGCTTGAAAAGCCGAGCCGAAAGGCAATGGTACTGATCGACAAACCCGTTTCGCGCAACAGTGCCTCCGCTCGCCGCACCCGTTCCTCGATTACATAGGCATAGGGGGCAAGACCGGTCGTCGCCTTGAAGCGCCGCGCAAAACTGTCGACGGCCAAGTCGGCGACAGCTGCAAGCTCGCTTAGCGAAATGTCGGAATTCATACGTGCATCGATATAATCCCGAACTCGACCAAGTGCTCGGCGGCTGAGACAGCCGTGACGTACGAGCGGCTGTTGCTCGCGGCTCAGGTTGGCCACGCGGAGGCTGACGAGGGCCACCAGATGCTCGACATAGGCAGTGTCCGGCTTGTGACCGAGGGCCATCTCGTCGCGAAGCGAACTCAGCAGCGTGGCGACGACCGCGTCCTTCTTGTTTACCAGTATCGGCAGGTTCCTCAGGCGTTCGCATCCGGGAAGCCCGATATCGGAATCGATCCACAGGGCTGAATAGGAGAGGTTTACATCGCGATAGAAGCCCTGTCGCTCCGCGCCTGCCGGGACGAAGGTGAGGGCTCCGGGATGATCCATTCCGTCGTAGAGGGATCTTGCCTCGTGCCGGATAGACGTATGGGACGTGCCGCCTTCTTCGGTCAGCACGATCAGATGATGAGGGGCTGTCCAGCGGAGCTCCGCCTCCCGGCACGCCCACCGCCGGTTGTCGAAAACGATCGAGGAGCTGACCCATGACGCGGTTTGCAGGGGCTCCGACTTTTCCTCCTGGCTCCGAACCCGTCCGTCACCAAGCAGCGGTCTGAATGACATCGCGGCATCCCGCTGGTTCACTCGCCGAGCCGTGGTCAGCCCCGGCTTGAGCGTTGCGCCGCCCCGCCGCTACGCATACGACCGTCCATCTGGGACAGGCAACGGACGTTTTTAACCGCGCCGTGTTCAAGAAATCGTGAGATCAGGCAAAATCCAGGGCTCCTCCTGGCACTCCAAAGCGGATCATCCGCGCTCGGGAAACATCGCCTTCAGGCCTTCGCGCGAGGCCGTGGCGACGCCGCGTTCGGTGATCAAGCCGGTGACCAGCCGCGCCGGCGTCACGTCGAAGGCAGGGTTGGCCGCCGGCGTGGCTTCCGGCGACACGCGGACCTGGGCAATCTCGCCGGAAGCGGTCTTGCCCCAGACCAGCGAGACCTCGTCGGGCGAACGCTGCTCGATCGGGATTTCGGCCAACCCGTCCCCCACCGTCCAGTCGATCGTCGGCGACGGCAGCGCGACATAGAACGGCACGTCGTTGTCCGCGGCGGCCAGTGCCTTGAGATAGGTACCGATCTTGTTGCAGACATCGCCGTCGGCGGTGGTCCTGTCGGTGCCGACGACGACCATGTCGACCTGGCCGCGCTGCATCAGATGGCCGCCGGCATTGTCGACGATCAGCGTGTGCGGCACGCCGTGGCCGGCCATCTCCCAGGCGGTCAATTGGGCGCCCTGGTTGCGCGGTCGCGTTTCGTCGACATAGACGTGGACTGGAATGCCGGCTTCCGTCGCCAGATAGATCGGCGCGGTGGCGGTGCCGTAGTCGACGGTGGCCAGCCAGCCGGCGTTGCAGTGGGTCAGGATATTGACCGGTTCGCCCGGCTGCTTGCGCGCCGCGATCGTCTTGATGATTTCGAGCCCATGGGCGCCGATGGCGCGGTTGAGGCCGACATCCTCGTCGGCGATCTCGCCGGCACGCCGATAGGCGGCTGCGGCACGTTCTGCCAGGGGAAGCGCCAGCAGGAAGCGCTGCATTTCATTCAGCGCCCACCGCAAATTGATCGCCGTCGGGCGCGTTTCGTGCAGGGTTGCCCAGACGGCGTCGAGCGCCGCATCCGACGGATCGTCGGCCATCTGCATGGCGACGCCATAGGCGGCAGTGACGCCGATCAGCGGCGCCCCGCGCACCCACATGTCGCGGATTGCCGTGGCGATGCCGGCGACGGTATCGATCTTTTCGATGCGGAAATCATGCGGCAGCCAGCGCTGGTCAATGATCTCCACCGAACGCCCGTCGTCACTCGGCCAGATCGTGCGGTAGTGGCGGTCACCGACGTTCAAATCCTGCTCTCCCGTTCGATCAGCGCGGCCAATTGGTTGACCTCGTCGATGCTGTGGATCTGGCGCCGGTTGACGGCGAGGTGACGGCCGAATTTCAGCGCCTTTGCCTCACATCTGGCGCGCAGATCCTGATCGGCAATGGTCTCGAAATCGGCATTGTGGGCAAGTCCGAGAATTCGCCGGTGAACCTCGACGCCGGCAAAGCCGAGCAGATCGGTCCAGATCGAATGCAGCATGTGGTCGAGCGCCTGCTCGGCGCCAAGCCTGTCGCCCTGATCCTCGAACAGGCTCTTCTGGTAGAGCATGCCGTCACGCTCGGTTCGCCACAGATGCGAGAACTCGGCGCGGAATGCCGACCATGTATCGACCGTGACGTCGAGCAGATAGGCGCGCATGGCGTCGCGCTTGCCATTCTGCTCATGGCCGCGCTGCGAGAAGAACGCCATCCAGAAATTGGCGAGCAGCATGCCAACATCGAAGGCGATCGGGCCGTAGAAGGCGAATTCGGGGTCGATCATCCGTGTTTCGGTGTCGGTGACCATGATCGAGCCGGAATGCAGGTCGCCATGCAGCAGCGTCTCGGCATTGGCGGCGAAGAGGTGCTTCATCCGCTGCGCCTCGACCTTGAGGTCGCGGTCGGCGCGCAGTTCGGCGACAATGCCATCGAGCTGCGGGCTGGTGTGCCGGTTCATCTTAGCATCGAAATACGGGTCCGAGAAAACCAGGTTCTCGGTGATGTCACAGAGTTCGACATTGTCGGCGAACAGCGCCAGATCGGCCTTGCGGTCCTTGGTCGCCATGCTGAGGTCGGAGCCGCGAAACAGCGTGCGGGCCATGAACAGGCCGATGTCTTTCGCGATGTTAGGCAGTTGCCGGCCCTCGATCAGCGCCCGCCGCAGGATAATGTGCGGCGACAGATATTCCATGATGATCAGCGCCTGGCCTTCGTCGAAGTGATAGATATCAGGCACGGAACCCGGCGCCCGCGCCTGTTGCCGCGTCAGCGCATGATATTCGAATAAGGAGCGTTTCAACGGCAGCGGCCAGCTGTCGCCGACCAGCCGGACGTAGGGCAGGGCCTGCTTGACCACGGCCGCACCCTCAGCACCCTCGACAATGAACACCAGGTTCAGATTGCCGTCGCCGACTTCACGGACCTTCCAGCGGCTCGTATCCTTGCCGATCTGCGAACACAGGGCCCCGTTGGCACGGAGACGGCCCGCCAGTGTCTCGACCGACAGTGCTTCGAACGGCGATTTCCCAGTCATCCTCACCTCCCGCTTATGTGCTCCGATGATAGCGGAGCCATGGCGGTCGGGCCAAGCTAGGAAGCCCGCTAGCAATTGTCAATCGTGTTGACAATTGCCGATATAGCCCATAGCGTCACGGTCAGGGAGGAACGAATGGGCAATGATGCCGTGTTCCGCGTCGACGGCCTGAGGAAATCCTTTGGCCATATCGAGGTGCTTGGCGGCGTCTCGCTCGAATTGCATGCCGGCGAAGTCACCGTGCTGATGGGTGCCAACGGCGCCGGCAAATCCACCCTCGTCAAGATCATCAGCGGCGTCTACGACCATGGCGGCGGCTCGATGTCGCTTGTCGGTCAGGACTTTGCGCCGAAAACGCCGGCCGAGGCGATCTGCGCCGGCGTCGTCACCGTCCACCAGAACATCAATGACGGCGTCGTCGCCGACCTCGACGTCGCAACCAACCTCACGCTCGACAGGCTGAGCGGCAGCGGCGTGCCGACGCTGTTCAATCCAGGCCGGGTGCGCCGTGAGGCCAAGGCGGTTGCCGACCGCATGGGGCTGGCCATCGACCTCAAGGCCCGCATCAGTGACCTCTCGCTGGCCGATCGTCAGATGGTGGCGATCGCCCGCGCCATGGCGCACCGGCCGAAAGTGCTGATCCTCGACGAGCCGACCTCCTCGCTGTCCAGTGCCGAAGCCGACCGGCTGTTCGCATTGCTCGACCGGCTTCGCCAGCAAGGCGTGGCCATTCTCTATATTTCGCACCGTATGTCTGACATCAGACGGCTTGCCGACCGCATCATTTCGATGCGCGACGGGGTCATCTCAGGTATCTTCGACAGGAAGCCGCTGGACTATGAAGGTGCGGTCAACGCCATGCTCGGCCGCAAGATCCAACTCGAGCGGATCGTCGCCAGGAATTCGGCCAAATCAATTTTTATTGCCGACGGCTTGCGGATTGCCGAAGGCGCCAGGCCGATTTCGCTGACGCTCGGCGACGGCGAGGTCGTCGCCATCACCGGCCTCGTCGGCGTCGGCAAGACCGCGCTCGCCGAGACGCTGTTCGGCTTGCGCCAGCCGCTGTCCGGGACCATGGTGCTGAACGGGAAACCCTATGCTCCGGCGTCGACGGGCGAAGCGATTGCCGCCGGCGTGTTTCTCGTCGCCAAGGACCGGGGCGAAAACGGCATCGTCGGCGACTTCAACATCCAGGAAAATATCAGCCTGCCGTTCCACAGGCGAATGTCGCGTCTCGGCGTCCTCAAGCGCCGCATCGAACGCGCCATTGCCCGCCAGCAGATCCAGGAGTTGGGCATCGTCTGCCGCTCGGAGAAGGACGAGATGTCGTCGCTTTCCGGCGGCAATCAGCAGAAGGTGATGGTCGCCCGCTGGATATCGCAGACCGCAAGGCTTTTCATCCTCGACGAGCCATTTCAGGGCGTCGACATTTCGGCCAGGCGCGATATCGCCGCCAAGCTGCGGGCCAGCGCCAGCGGCCGCGCGACGCTGCTGTTCGTCACCGAACTGGACGAAGCCCTGGAGACGGCCGATCGCATTCTGGTGATGTCGGAGCAGACGATCGTCGGCGAGCACCGCAACACCGATGTCGATCTCGAGCGGCTGCTGGCCGAAGTGGCGGGCGGGCCGTTGCACAGCGCAGCCTGACGGCAGGAAGACGATGAGAATTGGAATGGAGAGGGCATGAGTTCAGGTTGGGTAAAGACAGTGCCAGCGTGCGGGAGCGCTGAATGATCCTGCGCGACCGTGCCATCCGGTATGGCTTCATCGTCCTGTTGTTCGGTCTGATCGCCTATTTCGCCATTGCCGCCGATGGCTTCGTGTCGCCGCAAAGCGCCGTCTTCATCTTCCAGTCGGTCGCCATCACCGGCGTTCTGGCGCTCGGCGTCACCGCCACGCTGGTCGTCGGCGGCTTCGACTTGTCGATCGGCTCGGTCGCCACCAGCGCCATGATGGCGGCTGCCTACGTCATGGTGGTGCTGGAGCAGAATGCCGTCGTGGCGGTCGTCGCCTGTCTTGTGATCGGCGCCGTTGTCGGCCTCATCAATGGCTGGCTGATCGTCTATATGCGGGTGCCGGACCTTTTAGCGACGCTCGGCATGATGTTCCTGCTCGTCGGCCTGCAGCGCATCCCTACCGAGGGCCGTTCGATCGCCACCGGCATGACCATGCCCGACGGCTCGGTCGCCAACGGCAGCTTCGGCGCCGCGTTCCTGGCGCTTGGCCGCCATCGCTTCGATTTCTTCATCCCGAACCTCATTCCGGTGTCGGTCGTCGTCCTGCTCGTGCTGGCGGTGCTGATCTGGTTCTTTCTCGAATACACCCGTTTCGGCCGCATGATGTACGCCGTCGGCAGCAACGAGCGCGCTGCCGAACTCGCCGGCGCGCCTGTCAAGGCATACAAAATCTGGGCCTACGTTATTTCTGGGGTTTTTGCCTCGATCGGCGGCATTTTGCTCGCCGCCCGGCTTGGACGCGGCGACATCGCCTCGGGTAATAATCTGTTGCTCGACGCGGTGGCTGCGGCACTCATCGGTTACGCGGTTCTCGGCGCCGCCAAACCGAACGCCTTCGGCACGGCCGTCGGCGCGGTGTTTGTCGGCGTGCTGCTGCAGGGCCTGACGATGATGAACGCGCCTTACTACACGCAGGATTTCGTCAAGGGCGTGGTTCTCGTGGTCGCCCTTGTCTTCACCTTCGCCCTGTCCGGCAGGGGCAGGAGATAGGGTTCGACCGGGTCACATTTTGGGTTCAACAAGTGGAGGAAACGACGTGAACATCACAAGAAGACTTTTGGGGAAAGCAGCGCTCGGGCTTGCCGGCGCAACATTGCTGATGCAGTTGCCGGCAATTGCGCAGGACAGGCCGGCGCCGTTCGACAAGCCGGGTGCCGTCAAGATCGCGCTGGTCCGCTATCTCTCGACCGGCGACTTCTTCCAGGCCTATCTCTCCGGCGTTGAGGCGCAGGCCAAGGCGCTCGGCGTCGACCTGCGCGTGCTCGACAGCCGTCAGGACGCGGCGCTTCAGGCGGACATGGTCGACCAGGCCATCGCGCTCGGCGTCCAGGGCATCATCATCCAGCACGGATTGACGGAATCGATGAAGGACGCCGCCCAGCGTGCCGTCGATGCCGGCATCAAGGTCGTCGCCTTCGACGTCAATGTCGAAAACCCCAAGATCCCGCAGATCGAACAGTCCGACCGCGACCTCGCGCGCCTGGCGCTCGAACAGGCGGTCAAAGACAATGGCGAGAGCTGGAAGGCCGGCTATGTCTATGTCGCCGGCATCGCCCCGCTCGATCGCCGCAACGAGACCTGGGTCGAATTCAAGAAGAAATATTCGGGCATCAACGAAGCCGCCATGTTCGGCACGCTCGACAATCCGATCGCCAATTCGGTTGCCAACCAGGCTCGCTCGGTGTTGTCGGCTCATCCCGACATCAAGGTGATGTTCGCGCCCTATGACGAATTCGCCAAGGGCGTAAAGATCGCCGTCGACGAGGCCGGGCTGAACAAGGATATCAAGATCTATTCGGCCGACATCTCGACCTCCGACATCGCCGCGATGCGCGAGCCCGACAGCGCCTGGGCGGCAACCGCCGCCACCAACCCGGCCGTCGTCGGCCAGGTCTCGGTGCGTGCGCTGGCGCAGCTCTTGGCCGGCGAAGATCCCGGCCACAACGTCATCGTGCCACCGACGCTGATCACCCAGAAGGACCTGCTCGACAAGGACATCAAGAACATGGAAGACCTCTCGGCCAAGCTGCCGCAGTTCGCCCATGCCGATGTCGCCATGCCGGCCTGGATGCCGAACCCGAACGCGAAGTAACTTTCGGCACGAGCAAAACAATAGCCGCCTGCAGCAGCTTGCTGCAGGCGGCTTTTTTGTCGAAGATGTCTGGCGCGCCGGACTGCCGAATTTCAATTGTCGCAGTCTCCGATTTGCAGGCCGATTGGACGGTTGAACCCAGGATTCGACGGGTACATGGAGGCGCATGCGGTAAGAGAGGAAAGTCCGACCGGTGTCGTCGCCGGAACATTTTTCCGACGCTCGCAGGCCACCACGGGCGTTGTGGTGTTGGGTGGATCGAGTGGTCGTGTTGATGTCGGGCGCGCGCGGCTTTTTACAGATGCCGGTACGTCGGCCTTGGCGTTGCAGTGGTTTGGCGGCGAGGGCCAGATTCCGGGAATATGTGAAATTCCCCTGGAAACGTTCTTTGCAGCAACAGACTATCTCATTGAAACAGGGTGCCGTCGCATCGTTTATGTCGGCACATCCAAAGGTGCCGAGGCCTCATTGCTTGCCGCGGTCCATGACCAGCGAATCAACGCGGTGGTCGCGATCAGCCCGTCATCGGTAGTTTGGGGGAATATCGGTGCGGGCCGGGATGGTGCCAGTTGGCCTGAACGATCCTCATGGTCGCTCAACGGTATCGCGCTGCCGTTTGTGCCGGCAGATCCAGATTGGACACGAGAGTATGTGGATGGCCTGGTATCTTACAGGGGGCTTTTCAAATGCTGTTTGAAAACCTTCAAGAGCGAAGCGAATGCGGCGACCATCCCCGTTGAGACCATATCGGCCGAGCTTCTGCTTGTCGCCGGTGGCAACGATGCGCTGTGGCCTTCCCTATCGTTCGCCCGAGATATTATTAGGCGGCGCGGCGAAGCAGGTAAGGTCACTCATCTCATTTCGTCGCCGGATGCGGGACACCGCATTCTGTTGCCAGGCGAGAGCACACCACGCTCGACATTGCACGCACATGGAGGCAATGACGAGGCCGATTCAAAGCTGGGCAGAAAGGCTTGGGAAGGCATCCGAGGCCTGCTGTAGTAGCAGTTCGAGAATGCCTTCCATGGCCGTGTCGCAAAATTCCGAGTTGCGTGCCTGTCTCGGCCGGTTCCGCCTACCGCAGCGCCGCCGCGATGTTGCCGCCGTCGACCGTCGTCACATCGGCTGTGGTCCGATCGGCCAGCGCTTGATGCAGAAAGGCCTGGGCGACGTCTTCGGCCATCACTTCCTGCCCGAGCAGGTTGCCGGACATGTACTCCTTCTCCGATACGCCGCGCGCGCCCGAGCGGCTGGCGATCATGGCGTCGGTCAACAGCCCCGAACGGATGCGGTCGGCGTTGACGGCATTGGAGCGGATGCCTTGCGCGCCGTAGTCGAGCGCATATTGCCTGGACATGAACAGCGTTGCCGCCTTCGGGATGCCGTAAGCGCCGAACTTCGGTCCCGGATTGATCGCCTGCTTGGAGGTATTGAACAACAGCACGCCGCCGGTGCCCTGTTCGAGCATGATGCGCACGGCATTCTGCGCCGCCGACTGGTGGGCGAAGAAATTGAGTTCGAAACTTTTGCGCAAAGTGGCGTCGTCGAGCTCGCCGATCCGGCCCTCCCAGGCTGCGCCCGCATTGGAGACGAGAATGTCGAGGCCGCCGAAGACGGCGACGGCTTTGTCGAACGCAGCGCGCATCTGCTCCGGATCGGTGATGTCGGCGCCAATGCCGATCGAACCGTTACCGGCTTTTTTGGCGGCCTCGGCAGCTCTTGACCCGTCGACATCGACGACCACCGCATGGGCACCGTTGTCGGCGAATAGCTTTGCCGTGGCAGCACCGATCGCGCCGGCGCCGCCGGTGACCAGTACCACCTGGCCGGTCAGCGGCTTCGGCTTGTTGGCGGCGAGTTTGGCCTGTTCCAGCGACCAGTATTCGAGCGGGAACAGATCGGCTTTGGAGAGCGGGCGGAAATCGCCGACGGCTTCGGCGCCGCGTACCGCCTCGATCCACATTTCGCCGACGTCGGAGGCGATCTTCGCGTCCTTGAGCGTGCGGCCGTGGCCGAACATGCCGAGGCCGGGCACCAGCGTCAGCCGTGGCATCGTGTCGAGCATGGTGCGCTTCACGTCGTCGAGCGCATCGTTGGTTTCGAAATAGGCGCGATAGTCCTTGGCGAATTTTTCGACATGCTGGCGGATGACGGATTTGTAGTCGCCGACATTGTCCGCGTCGGGCGCCGGCAGTGCCATCGGTCCGGTCTTGATGCGGATCGACAGGTCGGGCGTCGACACGCCGCGTCCGGCATAGTCGGCAATTCTAGCCGAATTGATGAAATCGACGATCGCATCCGAGGTGCGGAAATCGCTGACCATGCGGTCGAAGCGGCCTTCGCCGCGTGCCACCGCCACCGCGCCGCGCAGCATCGGCGCAATGTCCGCGGGCTTGGCCAATCTGGCCGGCAAGGCCGCTTTTTCGGTGCGCGGCTTGCCGTGGCTGGCGATGAAATCCTCGGCGACGTTCACATAATGGATCATCCGGTCATAGGCCTGCCTGGCATCGTCGCCGAAGGTGAAAATGCCGTGCTTGTCGAGGATCAGGCCTTCGACCGTCGGGTCGGCGTCGAAAACATCGGCGGCAGCCTTCGCCAGATCGAAGCCCGGCATGATGTAAGGCACGAACCCCATTTTCTCGCCGAACACTTTTCTGCTCAGCGCCTCGCTGTCCTCCTGGTCGACGATGGCCAGGATTGCGGTCGAATGCGTGTGGTCAACGAATTTGTGCGGCAGGAAGGCGTGCAGCAGCGTCTCGACCGAAGGGTTGGGCGAGGACGGATCGATCAGGTTCGCCCGCTGCAGCGCGACCATGTCCTCGTCGGAGAGCTTCTTGAGCGACCGCGCCTTCAACAGCGCGCCGAGCTTGACCGCCGGCAGGCCCTGCGGCTCGATGACGCCCATGTCCCAGCCGCTGCCCTTGACGCAGAGCACGTCCCATTCGTCGCCGACAAGATCGGTGGCCTTGGTCTTGCACGAGGTGTTGCCGCCGCCATGCAGGACGAGCCGCGGCTCGCCGCCCAGCAGCCTGGTCGTATAGACGCGCAGCGCCAGGTCGCGGGCCACACCCTTCTTTGCATAGTCGGCGACCAGCTCCTCCGCGTCGCCGTCATTCCACAGGTTCTTCATGTCAGCTTCGTCCGATTTCTCTTTTGTTGTGAACAGGAATGCCGCGACGCCCTGATGACAATGCGTCGGCGACTGAAACTAGGTATCAGGCGACCTTTTCTGCTACTGCTCCGGCATGGTCGAGCAGCCGTCGCGCCATGCGCGCGCCGACGACGAGATGGGTGCAGAGCCCGCCGGCGATCGCCGCGACGAGCGGTTCGAACTTGCTCTCTTCCTGCACCACCACAAGGCGCTTTTCGATCTGGCGCAGCGATGACAGCTCTGCCGAAATCAGCCGGCGGTTGTAGCTGCAGTCGAGCGCCCGGCCTTCGGTATCGATGATCTGCCCGGCAATGACGCCGGCTGCACCCGCCTTGCGCAATGCAGCCATTTCGCTTGGCGTCAGCGCGCCGCATTTGACCAGATGGCTGTCGGTATCCACCGAGCCAACCGAGTATAGCGCCAGGTCGCAGTCACCGATACCCGACAACTGCTCGCGGATCACCGGTTCGGCGCGCAGGCCGCGTGCCAGTTCTTCCGTCGTCAGCACCAGCGGCGCGTAAAAATTCAGCCCCTTGGCATTGAGCCGGCGCGCGATTTCCATGGTGCATTGGTCCGGCCGGTACGAATAGGGTGCTCCCAGATTGCCGCAGAGCTGCACCACCGTCACGTCCTGCAGGTCGGCATAGGACATGATGTCGGCGATCGTGTAGATGGTCCGCCCCCAGGCGACGCCGATACGGTCGCCCTTCCTGACCAACTCAAGAAAGACGCTTGCCGCCAGCACCGCGATGTCGGTCGACGGATCGGCGACATAGCTGTTTTCCGGCGCGATCCAGACCGCGTCGAGCTTAAGCGCGTCTTCCAGCTTGCGTGCCAGCACGTCGTCGGTGAAAAGCTGGGTCGAGGTCGAGATGTTGACGATGCCGGTCTCGCGCGCCTTGCGCAGATACATCGCCACCGAGGCACGGGAAATCTTGAGCTGGCTGGCCACCTGGTCCTGGCGCAGGCCGTGTGCATAGTAAAGCCAGGCGGCCTTATGGATGAGCTGTTCTGCCGGTCGGATCGCCATGCCATCTCCTTGCTGACATTATTCACGGCTCTCGACAAAAGTCAAATTGGGCGCGGGCAGGTAATGCTCTTGCGCCCGTCGAATCGAGATCGTCATTGTTGTTCCAAATGCGGTCTGTCGTGGCATCGTTGGTGGTGACGGGCCGGAAGCCGGTAGCTAAAGTTCTCGACGAACACATTGCGGAGGACGGGATGGGCAATCCCTACGAACAGGATCTCGACAGGAACCCGGCCAACCACCAGCCGCTGAGCCCGCTGACCTATTTTGAGCGGGCGGCAAAAACGTTTCCCGACCAGACCGCCATCATCCATGGCCGCCAGCGCACGACCTATCGCGATTTCTGGAAGCGCTCGCTGAGGCTTGCCTCGGCGCTGGCGAAGCGCGGCATCGGCAGGGGCGACACCGTTACCGTCATGCTGTCCAACACGCCGCCGATGCTGGAAGCGCATTTCGGCGTGCCGATGACCAAGGCGGTGCTGCATTCGCTCAACACCCGCCTCGACGCCGCAGTCATTGCCTTCCAGCTCGACCATGCCGAAACCAAGGTGCTGATCGTCGACCGCGAATTCGCCGGCGTGGTTAGACAAGCGCTGACGCTGGCCAAGGTCAAGCCGCTGGTGATCGACTACGACGATCCCGATTACGCCGCCGACGCGCCCTATGCCAAGGGCCTGCGGATCGGCACGCTCGACTACGAGGCGTTTGTCGCCGGCGGCGACGAGGATTTCGCCTGGTCGATGCCGGACGACGAATGGGACGCCATATCGCTCAACTACACCTCCGGCACCACAGGCAATCCGAAGGGCGTCGTCTGCCACCATCGGGGCGCGGCACTGATGGCCTATGCCAACACCATCCATGCCGGGATGGGCAAACACCCGGTCTATCTGTGGACGTTGCCGATGTTCCACTGCAACGGCTGGTGCTTTCCCTGGACGCTTGCCGTACAGGCCGGCACCCATGTCTGCCTGCGCTGGGTGCGGCCGAAGCCGATCTATGACGCCATCGCCGATCACGGCGTCACCCATCTCTGCGGTGCGCCGATCGTCATGTCGGTGCTGATCAACGCCAGGGACGAGGACAAGCGGCAGTTTCCGCAGACCGTCACCTTCAACACCGCCGCGGCGCCGCCGCCTGAGGCGGTGCTGTCGGGCATGGCCGATGCGGGTTTTGCCGTCACCCATCTCTACGGCCTGACCGAAACCTACGGCCCGGCCGTCGTCAACGAATGGCATGGCGAGTGGGACCGGCTTGCGAAGGGGGCGAGGGCGGCGAAGAAGGCCAGGCAAGGCGTGCGCTATGCCGCGCTCGAAGGTCTGACCGTGATGGACCCGCAGACGATGCAAGAGATGCCGGCCGACGGTGAGACGATCGGCGAGGTGATGTTCCGCGGCAACATCGTCATGAAAGGCTATCTCAAGAACCGCAAGGCGAGCGACGAGGCCTTTGCCGGCGGCTGGTTCCATTCGGGCGACCTCGGCGTCATGCATCCGGACGGCTACATCCAACTCAAGGACCGTTCCAAGGACATCATCATCTCCGGCGGCGAGAATATTTCCTCGATCGAGGTCGAGGAGGCGCTCTACAAGCACCCCGCCGTTGCTTCCTGTGGCGTTGTCGCCCGATCCGACGACAAATGGGGCGAGGTGCCGGTCGCCTATGTCGAGCTGAAGCCGGGCAAGGCGGCAACCGAGGCCGAAATCATCGAGCACTGCCGCGCGCTGCTCGCCCGCTTCAAGGTGCCGAAAGCGGTGATCTTTGCAGAAATCCCCAAGACTTCGACGGGCAAGATCCAGAAGTTCCGGCTGCGGGAGATGGCGAAGCAGCCTTAGCGCCTGACCCGAAAACGGAACCGATTTCGGGAGGCATCATTTCAAAATCCTGTGCGTTCAAAAAGACGCGCGGTGTTGCAGGCGTGCCCGGCGGGAACCACATGCGCTTCATGGGCCAACTCCGTCCAGAGATGTCACCATCTGTCATCAGTGGCATCAGCTGGCCGAAATCATGTCTTGACAGGTGATGGTTTTCAATTTACGAGTGACGAAATTCTAAATTCGTCAGTCGTAAATTTTGGCCAACGAGATGCTTGAAACCTTAGACACCACCGCCGATTCCGCCCGCCAGGAAAATGTCACGCGCATCCTGGATTGCGCGGAGCGATTGTTCCGCCACTACGGCTACGGCAAGACCAACGTCGCCGACATAGCGCGCGAACTCGGCATGTCGACCGCCAACATCTATCGCTTCTTCGCCTCCAAGGTGGAAATTCACCAGGCGGTTTGCGGCCGTATGCTCGCCACCTGCTACCGGTTGACCTACGAAGCCTGCCATGGTCCCGGCACCGCCAGCGAGAAGCTCCGCCGCTATGTGCATACGCACTATCAGTGGACGCTCGAGACCATGATCGACCAGGAGAAAGTGCACGAGATGGTCATCGTCGCCATCGAACGCGATTGGCATGTCATCGAAAAGCACATCGACAGCATCCACGAATTGGTCGCGGAAGTGATCCGCGAGGGCATCGCCACCGGCGAGTTCGTCGATCAGGATCCGGTGATCGCGTCCAGGTGTTTCGGCGCTGCTATTATCAGCCTCTGTCATCCGCAGATGATGGCCCAATGCCTCGCCAAGAAGAACCGGGCGACGCCGGACGAGCTTACCGAGTTTGCCATCAGAGCCTTGAAGAAATGACCGTTGCCGCCCGTCGGGCGGTGATGTCGGCAATTCATCCCCACAGTTCGGGAGTACGAAAAGTGTCTTTGTCCAAGTCCATCACCTACAGGCTACCGGCCGCCGGCCTGGCACTGATTGTCGTTGCCGCTCTCGGCCTCGCCGGCTGCTCGCAGGAGAAAGCCGAGGTCAAGGAGATCATCCGCCCGGTCAAGGTGGTCGAGATCGCCAAGGCGAGCGATACCCGTCAGCTCTCCTATTCCGGATCGGTGCGCGCCCGCACCGAGATGAATCTCGGCTTTCGCATCAACGGCAAGATCACCGAGCGCCTTGTCGACATCGGTGACCGCGTCAAGCCCGGCGACGTTCTCGCCCGCATCGATCCCACCGACTACGAGCTTTCGGTGAGAAGCGCTCAGGCCAGCCTCGATGCCGCCGACCGTCAGGTCGAGACAGTCGAGCTTACGCGCAAGCGCGCCGAACAGCTCTACGCCAAGAATTTCGCACCGAAGTCGCAGCTCGAGCAGGCGACGCTCAGTTACAATCAGGCGGTCGCCACGCGCGACTCCGCCCGCTCGCAGCTTGCCCAGGCACAGAACCAGGTCCGCTATACCGATCTCAAGGCGGACAAGAATGGCATCGTCACCGCCGTTGCCGCCGATGTCGGCCAGGTGGTCGGCTCAGGCACGCCGGTGGTGACCGTTGCCATCGACGGCGAGAAGGAAGTCCTGATCGCTGTTCCCGAAACCGATATCGCCGAGTTCAAGCCGGGCAAGACCGTCAAGGCGGGTTTCTGGTCCGATGAGGCGCTGACGCTCGAAGGCAAGGTCCGCGAAGTCGCCGGCAGCGCCGATCCGCAGTCGCGCACCTTTGCCGTTCGCGTCAGCCTGCCCAACGATCCGAACGTGCTGCTTGGCATGACGGCCTCCATCGAAGCCGCGGCGGGCAACCGGCAGCAGCTGGTGTCGATCCCGCTGAGCGCATTGGCACAAAAGGACAGCCAATCGATCGTCTGGACCGTCGACCGCAGTGGCGGTACCGTTCATGCGCATCCGGTCAAGGTCGCCGCCTTCACGCCTGACGGCGTCAGTGTCGCCGACGGGCTGAAGCCGGGCGATGTGGTCGTCGCTGCCGGCACGCAGTTCATGACCGAGAATCTGAAAGTCAAGCTTACCGGTGATGCAGCACAACAGTCGGCCTCGGCCGATGATGACGCCGCAAGGCGCTTGCGCTGACGGCCAGGCAATTCACGGTTTCCGGGCGGCAGGCGCCCCCGATTTTCGAGATCTCAGGTCGATGTAACCCCCACATCGATCCTCGTGTCCCACCGCGATGTAGATCTCTCAACTCGGAAAGCCTCGCCGCTCGGAAGCCCACATCGGAAGTTCCTTGGGCATGCGAAAGCGCGTGCTCTGTTGATCAAATTGAAACGGACTGACGCCGATGACCACCGACACCACTGAAAAGCGGTCTTTCAATCTTTCGCGCTGGGCAATCGGCCATCCGAGCATTGCCCGCTTCCTGTTCGGGCTTATCATCGTCGCCGGTGCGCTCGGCCTGATGCGCATGGGCCAGAAGGAAGATCCCGATTTCACCTTCCGCGTCATGGTCGTCCAGGCGATCTGGCCGGGCTCCTCGATCAAGGAGATGGAGGACCAAGTCGTCAACAAGATCGAGCGCAAGCTGCAGGAAACGCCGCATCTCGATTTCGTCCGCTCCTACACCCGCGCCGGCAGCGCCATCATCACCTTGCAGGTCAAGGGCGACACCAGTCCCGCGCAGGTCGCGGATGCGTTCTATCAGGTGCGCAAGAAGGTCGGCGATATCTCGAATGAACTGCCGCAGGGCTTGCTCGGGCCCTACTTCAACGACGAATTCGGCGACACATTCATCACCCTGCATTCGATCAGCGGCGATGGCTACAGCTATCCCGAGCTGAAGAAATTCGCCATCCAGGCACGCGACATGCTGCTGACGACGCCCGGCGTCGAGAAAGCCGTGATCATCGGCGACCAGCCGGAAAAGCTCTACATCGACGTTTCATCCAAGGTGCTTGCCGAACGCGGCCTGACGCTGACCGACCTGCAGAATGCGATCAGGGGCCAGAACAATGTCGACCCGGCAGGTTCGGTCGACACCGGCCAGCGTTCGGTGCGCATCTCGGTCGAAGGCGACGTGGCCAGGGCGGCCGACATTCGCGAGCTTCGGCTGCGGGCCGGCAACCAGGTGACGCGCCTCGGCGACATCGCCACCGTGACCTCCGGCCTCGAGGACCCTTATCAGCGCAAATACCGCTTCAACGGCCATGACAGCGTCCAGCTCGGCGTCGTCATGGCCAAGGGCTTCAACGTCACCGACGTCGGCAAGGACGTCGAAGCGACCTACAAGCGCTTCGAGGAGGCGCTGCCCTACGGCGTGTCGGTGGACCAGGTCTCCGACCAGCCGGAAGTCGTCAAGGATGCGGTGGCCGAGTTCATGGAAGCGCTCGGTGAAGCGCTGCTGATCGTGCTTGTCGTCTCGTTCCTGTCGATCGGCTGGCGTTCGGGTCTGGTGATCGCGATCGTCATTCCGCTGGTCCTGGCCGCCACCTTCGCCATCATGTACGAGCTCGGCATCGACCTGCAGCGCATCTCGCTCGGCGCGCTGATCATCGCCCTTGGCCTCTTGGTCGACGACGCGATGATCGTCGTCGAAATGATGGAGCGAAAGCTCGAGGAAGGCTTGGTCAAGGTCGAGGCGGCGAGCTTCGCCTATTCCTCGACCGCCTTCCCGATGCTGACCGGCACGCTGATCACCACGGCCGGCTTCATCCCCGTCGGTTTCGCCGCCTCGACGGCTGGCGAATATGTGCGCACCCTGTTCTACGTCGTCGGTATCGCGCTGGTCGTGTCCTGGTTCGCGGCGGTCTATTTCACGCCATGGCTCGGCCACATGATCCTGAAGCAGCGCAAGCACGCCGGCAGCCATCACGATGTCTTCGACACGGGCTTCTACCGTCGCCTTCGCTCGACCGTGACCTGGGCCGTGCGCCATCGCATCATCGTGCTGGTGATGACGATGATGACCTTTGCCACCAGCCTGTGGGCGTTCCAGTTCATCCCGCAGAATTTCTTCCCGCAATCGTCGCGCCCGGAAATCCTTGTCGACCTCTGGCTGCCGGAAGGCACCAGCATCAAGGAAGTCGAGACACAGGCCAAGGCGCTCGAAGCCAGGATGATGGACGACAAGGACAAGCGCTTCATCGCCACCTATATCGGCGAAGGCGCGCCGCGTTTCTTCCTGCCGCTCGACCAGCAGCTTCGCAATCCGAATTTCGCCCAGCTTCTGGTGATGGCCAATGACGAACCGGCCCGCGAGCGGCTGATTGTCAAGCTGCGCACCATCCTGGCCGAGGATTTCCCGTCGATCCGCGCCAAGGTCGACCGCCTGTTCCTTGGTCCGCCGACCGGCTGGCCGGTGCAGATGCGCGTCATGGGTCCGGATCGCCAGGAGGTGCGCCGCATCGCCGACGAGGTGAAGGCGAAGTTCCAGGCAAATCCGCTGCTCGGTGCCATCCACGACGACTGGCTGGAGCCGGTGCCGGCGATGAAGCTGGTGATCGACCAGGATCGCGCCCGTGCGCTCGGCGTCACCTCGCAGCGCATCCGCCAGATGCTGCAGGCGACCATGTCGGGAGCGCCGCTCGATGACTTCCGCGACGGCGAGGAGACGGTTTCGATCGTCGCCCGCGAACCGGAGGCAAGCCGTCACCTGCTGTCGGCGGTCGATTCCGTCTATATCCCGACGGATTTCGGTGGCTCCGTGCCGCTGTCGCAGGTCGCCAAGATTGTCCCGGTGCTGGAGCAAGGCGTCGAATGGCGGCGCGACCGCTTGCCGACCATCAGCGTACGCGCCACGCTGCCGGATGGCGTGCAGCCGAACGATGTCGCCATGAAAATGTATGGCGAGATGTCGGGCCTGCGCGCCGGCCTCGCACCCGGCTACAAGATCGAGATCCAGGGCGGCGCCGAGGATGCGGCCGAAAGCCAGGCCTCGATTGCGGCGAAAGCTCCAGTCATGCTGGCGGTCATCGTCGTGCTGCTGATGATCCAGCTGCAGCATTTCGGGAAGGCGATGCTGGTGCTGGCGACCGGTCCGCTCGGCATCATCGGTGCGGCGGCGGCACTTTTGATCAGCGGTGCGCCGTTCGGCTTCGTCGCCATCCTCGGTGTTATCGCCCTGCTCGGCATCATCATGCGAAACTCGATCATCCTGGTCGATCAGATCGACCAGGACATCGCCGCCGGCGTGGAGCGCTCCGAGGCCATCATCGGCTCGGCCGTTCGCCGGTTCCGGCCGATCGTGCTGACGGCGCTGACGGCGGTGCTGGCGCTGATCCCGATCTCGCGCGGCGTCTTCTGGGGGCCGCTCGCCTATGCCATGATGGGCGGCATCCTGGTCGCCACGGTGCTGACCATCCTTGTCCTGCCGGCAGCCTACGCGCTGTTCTTCGGCCGGGAGCCCAAGAAGGTGGTGGAGCAGCCGGCCGAGACGGAAGAAAAGAACGAAAGGCCGCAACTGGCCCTGGCGGCCGAATAGAGCTGTTGGCAAATGTGACCTCCGGCGGTTTAATCCGCCCACCAGGCGTAGGTGCCGGAGGAGGACCGTCATGACCATAGCTCAGGCACCGCTGCGGCTGCCGATCGACGGACGCCATCGCCAGATGTTCATCGGCGGTGGCTGGGTCGATGCCCGCTCCGGCCGGACCATGGAGACCCGCAATCCTGCCACCGGCGCGGTCATCGCCACGGTGCCGCGCGGCGACCGCCTCGACATCGACTTGGCGGTGACTGCCGCCCGCAAGGCGTTCGAGGGACCGTGGAGCCGGCTCAAACCTTACGAGCGGCAGGTACTGCTGCTGAGGATCGCCGATCTCTTCGAAAAGAACTGGGAAGAGATCAGCCTCTCCGACACCACCGACATGGGTATGCCGATCGTGCGCACCCGCGCCAATCGCAACCGCGTCATCGGCATGCTGCGCTATTATGCCGGCATGGCGACGGCGCTGCACGGCGAGACGATCGAGAACTCGCTGCCCGGCGAAATCGTCTCCTTCACCCGCAAGGAGGCGGTCGGCGTCGTCGGCGCCATCATTCCCTGGAACGCGCCGACCGCCGCGTCGATCTGGAAAATTGGCCCGGCGCTGGCGACCGGCTGTACCATCGTGCTGAAACCATCGGAAGAGGCGCCGCTGACGCCACTGCTGATCGCCGACATCATGAACGAGGCCGGCGTCCCGGAAGGCGTCGTCAACATCGTCACCGGCACCGGCACCGAGGCGGGCGCCGCACTCGCCGAGCACATGGGCGTCGACAAAATCGTCTTCACCGGCTCGACGGCGACCGGCCAGTCGATCGTGCGCGCCTCGGCCGGCAACCTCAAGCGCGTCTCGCTGGAGCTTGGCGGCAAGTCGCCGGTCATCGTCTGCGCCGATGCCGATCTCGACAAAGCGGTGCCGGTGGCCGCGATGTCGGTGTTCGCCAATTCCGGCCAGATCTGCATCGCCGGTTCGCGCCTTTTCGTCGAACGCGCGGTCCATGACGAGTTCATCGAGCGTCTCGCGGCATACGCCAAGGGTCTCAGGGTCGGCGACGGCATCGACCCGGCGACCGAGATCGGCCCGCTCGTCTCCGAAAAGCAGTTGCAACGGGTCACCGGTTACCTCGAGGCCGGTACTGCAGAAGGGGCGAAACTCGTCACCGGAGGCACCCGGCTTGTGGAAGGCGCGCTTGCCGCCGGCAATTTCGTCGCGCCGACTGTCTTTGCCGGCGTCTCGGACGATATGAAGATCGCCCGCGAGGAGATCTTCGGGCCGGTGATTTCAGCCTTGCCGTTCGATACGCTGGACGAGGCGGTCGAGCGGGCCAACAACACGCCTTACGGCCTGGCTGCAGGGGTCTTCACCCAAAATCTCGCCACCGCCCACCGGCTGTCGCAAAAGATCCGCGCCGGCTCGGTCTGGGTCAACACCTATCACGCCATCGATCCGGCCGTGCCCTTCGGCGGCTACAAGATGAGCGGCTACGGCCGCGAGGGCGGCGCCGAACACCTTGACGAATATCTCAACACCAAGGGCGTGTTCATCAAGATCGATTGAGCCAGAATAGGCCCAGAAACGAAAAACCCGCCTCAGCGGCGGGTCTCGGGGCGAATCAGCACCATGGCGGGATTAGTAGCATAGCTGCCGGCACAAAGCAAGAACAAAATGCAAGCGATCGAGCGCGCATCGCGCGCCCAATCCGTAGAACGGTTCATCGTTTCACGGAAACGCCGAACCGCTCTATTTTTTGTTTTGAGGCAATTCCGGCCGGAAAACCGTTCACACCTTTTCCTGGAATTGCTCTCAAGGCAAGCCTCAGATGACGAACAGCCAGTTGGCGAGCAGCATCACCGCGACGCCGGCGATCAGCGTCAGGTAGGGCAGCATGCCCGCCTTTCGCACTGCGAGGTCGGACGAGTTCATGCCGAGATCGGCCAGCATGTGGTCGGGGAACTTGCCTTTGTCCTGGATGTAGTGCCGGAAGCAGAACACCGGGATGATCAAGGCGGCCGTGATCAGCCCGGCCCACAATGCCATCGGGTTCCAGACCTTGGCTCCGGCGCCCATGAAGACCGCGTTGACATAGGCAAAGATCGCGCCGAGGCCGAGCAGCCAGCTCGGCGCCTTCCAAGGCCGCGCGATGTGGCCATTGTCGATGCGGTGGATCCAGCCGGCGTTGAGGTTGAGGAAATTGAAGATGATGTAGCCGCAATTCGACACCGCCAGGATGAAGAAGAAGCTCGTCGCGTCGGCCGAGGCGATGGCCAGCACGATCAGGTTGAAGATCAGGTCCGTCCACATCGCCCGCGTCGGCGCGCCGTGCTCGTTGACATGGCTGAGGTAGCGCGGCAGCCAGCCATCGACCGAACCCTGGTAGAGCGTGCGCGAGGAGCCGGCCATCGCCGTCATGATGCAGAGCACCAGCGCCAGGATCATCAGCATCACCAGCAGGCTGTGGATCAACTGTCCGCCGCCGACCATGCCGGCCAGCGCGTCGGCAACGCCGGAGCCGTCGACGATCGGCGTCGCCAGCATGCCGTTCAAGCCGAGCACGCCCTGAAAGGTGAATGGCACCAGGATGAACAGCAGCATGCACAACAGGCCGGAATAAAAGATCGCCTTGAAGGTATCTGTGCCGGGGTTCTTGAACTCGGAGGTGTAACAGACGGCGGTCTCGAAACCGTAAGTTGACCAGGCCGCGATGAACATGCCGCCGAGCACCAGCGTCCAGCCGGCGATGTTCCACGCACCGGGCTCCGGCGCATAGGCTGCCGCGAGCGGCACCAGCGGGGAGAAATTCGCCCAGTTGATCTGGCCGGTGACGATCGGCACCACGCCGACGATGAGCATCGGGATGATAACCAGCAGGCCGATATATTTCTGCACATTGGCCGTGCCCAAGATGCCGCGATGCTGGATCGAGAAGATGATCAGCATCAGCACCGCGCCGATGAAGAAGGTGGCGTTGAAGGTGAAGGAAACCGGACCAAGCGTGTGACCGTAGAGCGTCCAGTTGCGGATCGCCGGCGTCGCCGCCGCGGTGACCGCGGTGATGGCGTCGGCGGCGCTGGTTCCGGCATGGGCCGCGATATAGGCGGCGACCTCCGGCGAAGTGTCGGTGAACAGCGGCACCGGCGCCAGCGCGTTGAGGATATAGGCGGCGGCGATCGAGCAGCCGAGCGACAGCACCGGCGACCAGGCGAACCAGTTGCACCACACCGAAAGCGGCGCGATGAATTTCGAATAGCGCAGCCACGCGGTGGCGCCATAGATCGAGGCGCCGCCGGACTTGTTCGGGAACAGGCCGGCGATTTCCGCATAGGTGAAGGATTGCAGGAAGCCCATGATCATGGATGCGGTCCAGATCATGAAGGCCAGCGTTCCGGTGGTGCCGGCAATGCCGCCGATCGAAAACAGGACAAGGGCCGGAACGCCGCTTGCCACCCAAAAGGCGCCGCGCCAATCGATGTTCCGGTGCAGCTGCCCTTCGGCAGGCGGCACCAAGGTGGTGACTATCGTGCTCATTTACGTGGATTCCCCATTTTTGATGTTCCCCATCGGCAACAGCCGCAATCTCGCGAGGCGTCATCGACGCTCACGTTGAACTGCCCAGGCGTTTTCCGCTCAGTAGTATTTTATTCTTAGCAGTGAAGATTGACCCAACGCGCTTTCACGTCAAGCGGTTTGTGACGCTGTGCACATTGCGCGTGTGAAACAGTCGAGCTTCGTTGGCGCTGCCAACGGGTGCGGTCTTTCCTTCTCCCCTTGTGGGAGAAGGTGGCCGAGCGTAGCTCGGTCGGATGAGGGGTGTTCCAGCTTGGCAAAACCGCACTTCGTCCAGCGCGCCTCAACCGTCTCGGCGCTGCGCGCCGATCCACCTTCTCCCACAAGGGGAGAAGGGAAGAACCGGGCAGCGTCGATCAGGAGCGCGGCCTGGTCTTCTGCGGATCGTAGTGGGCAATGGCGACGACGCGCGCCGGCAGCCGCTTGCTGTGGCCGTCGAGCTTGCCGATCTCGACCTCGGTGCCGATCGCCGAATGGGTGACGTCGAGCCTGGCCAGCGCGATGGTCTTGTTCAGCACTGGCGAGCGCATGCCGGAGGTGACGACGCCGATCTGGGCGCGACCGACATGCACGCAATCGCCGTGGCCGACCGCGACATTGGCGTCGATGTCGAGGCCGACCAGCTTCTTCTGCGGATTTTCCTTGCGTCGGATCAGCGCCTCGCGGCCGATGAAATCGTCGCTCTTGGTCTTCAGCGGCACGGTGAAGCCGATGCCGGCCTCGAACGGATCGGTCTGGTCGGAGAACTCGTAGCCGGCAAAGATCAGCCCGGCCTCGATGCGCACCATGTCGAGCGCCTGCAGTCCCATCGGCTTCAGGCCGTGCGGCTGGCCAGCCTCCCAGATGGCGTCGAACACCTTTTCCGCGTCGCGCGGATGGCACCAGATCTCGTAGCCGAGCTCGCCGGTGTAGCCGGTGCGCGAGACAACGACGGGAATGCCGTTGCCGCCGCCGATGCGGGCGACGGCAAAGCGGAACCACTCGAGCTCGTCGATCGACGGCTGCAGCGGCGAGGTCCAGATGATCTGCCTGAGAATGTCGCGGCTTTTCGGTCCCTGCACGGCGACATTGTGCATCTGGTCGGTCGATGAACGCACCAGCACGGTAAGGCCGAGTTTCGTCGCCGTTTCGCGCAGCCATTCGCCGAATAGATCGTCGCCGCCAACCCAGCGGAAATTATCCTTGCCGAGCCGAAGCAGCGTGCCGTCGTCGATCATGCCGCCATGCTCGTAGCACATGGCGGAATAGACGACCTGGCCGACGCCGAGCTTCCTGATGTCGCGGGTCAGCGTGTATTGCAGCAGCGCTTCCGAATCCGGGCCGGTGATCTCGAACTTGCGCAGCGGCGACAGGTCCATGATCACTGCATCCTGCCGGCAGGCCCAGTATTCGCCGATCGGGCCTTGCTTGGCGAAGGAATTGGCCAGCCAATAACCCTTGTACTCGACGAAGTTGCGGGTGTGCTTGGCAAAGCTCGAATGAAAGGCGGTCTCGCGGGTCATTTTCGGTTCCGAATCGGGCGTCATGCGTCTGGCGATCGCTCGCGAGAATTTGTGCTGGCCGGAATAGGTCCGCACATGGATGTCGGTCGGGTTCCAGCCATTGGCCGGCGTCGTATCGTCGGGGCAGGCGGACGAGACGCAGACGATGTCGGTCAGCGCCCGCAGCAGCACATAGTCGCCCGGCCGCGACCACGGCTCGTCGGAAACCACGACGCCATACGCGTCGATGGCCGTGTTGAAGAAGAAGTTGATCGCCATCCAGCCGGCGCGGGGCGTCACGCCCTTGTCGGCCAGCGCGCGGTTGAAATTCTCCGAGCAGTTGGGATGGCCGGGATAGCCGATGTCGTCGTAATATTTGGCAGCGCAGGCGAGCGCGAATGCATCGTGGCGGCCGCAAGTGTCCTGGATAACCTCGACCAGCGGCTCCATGTCCTGGTCATAATATTTCGAGTGCAGCCCGGGCATCGGATAGCTCGAACCCATCAGCGTGCGCGTCGTCGTCACGTCGAGCGGATGATCGCGGCCCTTGTCCAGCTTGCGCGCCGAAAAGCACTGGAAGTCGGTGCATTGGCGCCCGTCGACATCGATGATCTGCAGATAGTCGCCGGCTTTGACGAAATAGGCTTCCGCCGTCGCCGAATGGACGCGCAGATCGAGCACCGGATCGGCCAGCGGGTCGGCAAGCCGCGACTTCGCAGCTGGACGGATCGTGGCGCGGCGCAGGATGACGCTGAGCGGCGTTGCGGTATCGTGGCCGTCGACCAGCATCGGACCGCCGGGTGCAGCGACGAGCATCGAGCCGTCGCGGGCGATCGCAAAGCTCTGTTCGGTGCCGGCAGGGGTGGAGCCGCCGAAGACGCGGACCGCCTTTGCCTGATCTAGCTGTACCTGGCGACGTTCGAGGCCTCGGCGCAAGGAAGCGAGGCTATCGTCGCTATCGGCCAGCAGCGCCTTAATGCCGGCGGCATTGCTGTTCGATTTTTCGCCGAGAATACCGGGATCGGTTACGCCGGTGCTGTCCCATACCAGCAGCTCGCAGGCCTGCCCGCCCTCGATATTGCGCACAGTGATGCTGTCGCCGGCCTCGACCTCGATCAGCACCGCGCCATTGCCCTGAACCGAATAGCGCTCCATCCCGGCCGGCAGCGCGATCTGGCCTGGCCGCAGGATCAGACTCGGCCGGGGCGGTCCGGCGGCGATTACGGGGTAGGGCGACTGGCTCATCTCAACCCTGGTTTCGAGAAACAAGTTTGCCTGTGCGTGAAATTATTTTAGCGGGAAGAATAGGGCAGAAGAGCCGGAGTTGGCAAGGTGAAGGTGGCACAAGCTCCCCCTTCTCCCCTTGGAGAGAAGGTGTCGCCGAAGGCGACGGATGAGGGGTGTTCCAGGGAACGCCAGCCTCTCACTCCGCTGGAACACCCCTCATCCGTCTCGGCGCTGCGCGCCGATCCACCGCCCTGGGCGAGCCACGGGTCTCGTCCCGTCCTTCGGACCCCACAAGGGGAGAAGGGAAGACGCGCCAAGGCTATGCCAATTCCTCGGAATGCCGGATATCGACGCCATACTCCGCGGCGGCATCGAGCATCGTGTGCCACAGGCTCCCGGCAAACGTCGCGAACACCAGGAGATTGAACACCGCCTGTCCATCCGGCCAGTCATTGCCGCGCCAGAGATTGATGCTGGTGTGATCGACCGATGTTGCGGCGGCGGTGCCGACCGGAAATGCCGCCGGGTGCAGGTCTAGTGAAGACAATTTGGCCAGCATCGAGCGCGCTTTTTCTCCCGAAACGCTGATCAGGACGCGCGCATGCGACTGGTCCGATAGCGAGGCGGATTGCGAGAACGCCTGGCTCAGCGGTTCGATCGCGTGCTTGCCGGCATTGGACAGGACGAGGAACTGATCCGGTCCCGACCAGATCAGCGTAGCGTCGGGAACTCGGACCGCCTTGGGCGTTTCCGGTGCGGCAACGCCGAAACGGGCCTGGGCAGCTTTTGCCAGCTCCGCCGTTTTGCCGCGCCGCGCCATCACCTGGATCAGGTCGAAATTGCGGATTTCCGTCAGCCAAACGCCGGCCTCGGTGCCGCGCGCGCCATGGGCGCCGACGACGAGCGCGTGCTCCAGCGGACTGCGGGCAATCCAGGAAAACTCAGCCACGCTGGCGCCCTCCATCCGGATCGTAGAAGACCGGGCTGCACAGCTCGACATCGTAGTCTTCGCCGCGCAGCGGGTCATGCGTATGGACGATCTCGCCGATGCGCTCGCGGCCGCATTCGACCAGGCCAAGCCCGATCCACTGGTCGAGCGTCGGCGAGAAGCAGACCGAGGTGACGTAGCCCTGGTCGTTGTCGGGACCGGGTGTCTTGTCCTTCGGAATGATATGCGCGCCGGAACGCAGGCGGCTTGCCTTATCCGTCGGCTTGATGCCGACCACGACCTGCCGGTCCGGGGCGACCAGCGCCTCGCGCCCGGCCATGACGCGGCCGATAAAATCCTTCTTGGTCGACATCATCTTGCCGAGGCCTAGGTCGGCGGCCGTCGTCGTGCCGTTCAGCTCCGGCCCGGCGACATGGCCCTTTTCGATGCGCATGACGCCGAGCGCCTCGGTGCCGTAGGGCGTAACGCCGAATGGCTTCCCGGCCAGCATCAAATTGCGCACCAGCGCGTCGCCGTAACGGGCGGGAACCGAAATCTCGAACGCCATCTCACCGGAGAACGAGATGCGGAACAGCCGTGCCCTGGTGCCGCCGCGAAGCGATACCTCGCGCGCCCCCATGAACGGAAAACCTTCATTCGACAGATCCTCGGCCGGATCGACGATTTCCCGGAGCAGGTCCCGGGTCCTAGGTCCAGCGATCGAGAATTGCGCCCACTGGTCAGAGACGGAGGTGAGCTGGACGTCGAGCTCAGGAAATAGCACCTGCCGGCAGAATTCGAGATGCTGCATCACCAGCCCGGCCTTGGCGGTGGTGGTGGTCAGGAAATAATGGTCCTCGGCCAGCCGCGAGGTGGTGCCGTCGTCATAGACGATGCCGTCCTCGCGCAGCATCAGCCCGTAGCGGGCTTTTCCCACGGCAAGACTGGAGAAGGTGTTGATGTAGACGCGGTCGAGGAAAGCGCCGGCGTCCGGGCCGTGCACGTCGATCTTGCCGAGCGTCGAGACGTCGCAGAAGCCGACGCCGGAGCGCACCGCCTTGACCTCGCGCGTCACCGATTCCAGCCAGTCCTTTTCGCCGGCGCGCGGATACCATTGCGCGCGCTTCCACAGGCCGGTGTCGACGAACACCGCGCCCTGTTCGGCTGCCCAGTGATGCGACGGCGTCAGCCTCGTCGCATGGAAGTTCTCGTCGCGATGATGGCCGGCGAAGGCGCCGATAGCGACCGGCACATAGGGCGGGCGGTAGATCGTCGTGCCGGTCTCGGGAATGGATTTGCCTGACAACGTAGCCATGATGGCGAGGCCGGCGACGTTCGAGGTCTTGCCCTGGTCGGTGGCCATGCCGAGCGTCGTATAGCGCTTCAGATGCTCGACCGATTCGAAACCCTCGCGCTGCGCCAGTTCGATGTCGGACGCCGTGACATCGTGCTGGTAGTCGACAAAGGCTTTGCCCTTGCCGGCGACATGCCAGAGCGACGTCAGCGAAAACGCCTCATCGTCGGCGACCGGCGGCGTGCCGGCATTGCCGCTGCGCCCGGCACTCTGTGCTGCCGCCGCTCCTGCGGCAAAGCCCTGGCGCAGGCAGTCGCCCAGCCCGAAGGCGCCGTTGGCGGCGCCTGCGGCCATCATGCCCGGAGGCGCACCGTCCGGGACGAAGGCTGCGATGTCGTCCTGCCATTTCGGCCGGCCGCGATGGTAGGAGGTCAGCCCGACCGCCGGATTCCAGCCGCCGGAGACGGCAAGCCCGTCGGCTTCGACTTCCGCCCGTGCGCCGCCGGTCAGCGAGATCGCGATTTTCCGGACGCCGGCCTTGCCGCCTTCGACCCCGTTGACCGAGCCGCTGAGCACCGGAAAGCCGGCCTTGGCGGCGAGCGCGCGATGTGCGGCGGAGACGTCCGGGCGCGCATCGACGACCGCCGCGATCTGCAATCCGGCGGCGAGCGCGGTCTCGACCGTGCGCCAGCCATCCGCATTGTTGGTGGACAGCGCGATCCTCTTTGCCGGCGCCGCCGCGTAGCGCGCGACATAGGTCCGCATCGCCGAAGCCATCATCACGCCGGGCGTGTCGTTGCCGGCAAACACGATCGGCCGCTCGATGGCGCCGGCGGCAACGACGCAGCGCCTAGCCACGATCCGCCATAGCCTTTGGCGCACTTGGTGCTCTGGCGGGGAGGGCAGGTGGTCATTGACCCGCTCGATCGCGCCATAGGTGCCGCCATCATAGACGCCGAACAATGTCGTGCGGTTCATGATGCGGATATCGGGGAGTGCTGCGAGTTCGGCCAGCGTGCGCGAAATCCATTCGGCCGCCGGCAGGCTGTCGATGGTGCCGCCGTCGGCAAGCAGACGGCCGCCGAACGCAAAATCTTCCTCGCACAGGATGACACGGGCGCCGCTGCGCCCGGCCGCCAATGCCGCCGCGAGCCCGGCCGGGCCAGAGCCGGCGATCAGCACGTCGCAATGCGCCCACGCCTTGTCGTAATGGTCGGGATCGGCGACGCCGGCGGCGCGGCCGAGACCGGCGGCTCGGCGGATCGCCGGTTCGTAGACCGCTTCCCAGAATTTCGCCGGCCACATGAAGGTCTTGTAGTAGAAGCCGGCGACGAAGATCGGCGCAAACAGCTGGTTGACCGCCATCAGATCGTGGCGCAGCGACGGCCAGCGGTTCTGGCTGGCGGCCTCGAGCCCGTCGTAAAGTTCGGCCGTGGTCGCCTTGGTGTTCGGCTCGCGCCGCGCTCCGCTGCGCAGTTCGACCAGCGCGTTGGGCTCCTCCGACCCGGCGGTCAGGATGCCGCGCGGGCGATGGTATTTGAACGATCGGCCGATCAACTTGACGCCATTGGCAATCAGCGCCGAGGCCAGCGTGTCGCCTTGGAAGCCGGCAAAGCTCTTGCCGTCGAAGCGGAAGCTCAGCGGCGCGGCGCGATCGATGAGACCGCCGCTCTCCAGCCGGTGTGTCTGCGCAGGGCCAACCATCAGGCGCCCACCTTGGCGGCGCCAACGCCCGCAGCCGGCTCGACCGACGAAATCTCGTGCGTCAGCGTGTTGCGGGCGACCTTCAGCCAGGCCCGGCAGCCGCCGCCATGATACCAGTATTCGCTCATCGGCCCGGCGACATTGTCGCGCAGATAGACATAGTCGAAGACCTCGTCTTCGGAGGAGCCGGCCGCCGGACGCACCGGCCTGGCGTCGCCCAGATAGGTGAACTCGCCGAGTTCGCGTTCGCCGCAGAAGGGACAGACAATGCGCATGCTTCTTCAGCCAGCCTTCAATGCAGGTTCGGTTGGGCGCCCTGGCCCTTTTCGTCGATCATCGCACCTCGCCGGAAGCGGTCGAGACGAAAGCGAGTAGCCTCCTTGTGCGGCTCGTCGCGCGCCAGCAGATGGGCAAAGACCAGGCCGGAGCCGGGCGTCGCCTTGAAGCCGCCATAGCACCAGCCGGCGTTGAGATAGAGCCCGTCGACCGGTGTTTTGTCGATGATCGGCGAGCCGTCCATCGACATGTCCATGATGCCGCCCCACTGACGCAGAAGCCGTATCCGGCCGATCATCGGCATCAGCGCCATGCCGCCTTCGCAGACGTCTTCCATGACAGGCAGATTGCCGCGCTGGGCGTAGGAATTGTAGCCGTCTATATCGCCGCCGAAGACCAGGCCGCCCTTGTCGGACTGGCTGACGTAGAAATGCCCGGCGCCGAACGTCATGACATTGGGGATCAGCGGCTTGATCGCCTCGGAGACGAAGGCCTGCAGCACATGGCTTTCGATCGGCAGCCGCATGCCGGCCATCGCCGCGACGCGCGACGAGGAGCCGGCGACCGCCATGCCGACCTTGGCCGCGCCGATCCTGCCGCGGCTCGTCTCGACGCCGGTCACCTTGCCGCTGCCGTCGCGGATAAAGCCGGTCACTTCGCAATTCTGGATGATGTCGACGCCGAGCGCGCTCGCCGCATGCGCGTAGCCCCAGACCACGGCATCGTGTCGTGCCGTGCCGCCGCGTCGCTGCAAGAGGCCGCCCTGCACCGGGAAACGTGCGTTGTCGAAGTTCAGGAAGGGCATCATCTTCCTGACCGCCGTCAGATCGAGCAGTTCGGCATCGATGCCGTTGATGCGCATGGTGTTGCCGCGCCGTGCGTAGGCGTCGCGCTGCGCGTCGGAATGGTAGAGATTGATGACGCCGCGCTGGCTGACCATGGTGTTGTAGTTGAGGTCCTGCTCCATCCGTTCCCACAGCTTCATCGACAGCTCGTAGAAGCCGGTATTGCCGGGCAGCCCGTAATTGGAGCGGATGATGGTGGTGTTGCGGCCGGCATTGCCGGAGCCGATCCAGCCTTTTTCCAGCACCGCGACATTCCTGATGCCGTACTCGCTGGCGAGGAACCATGCCGTCGCCAGTCCATGGCCGCCGCCGCCGATAATCACCACGTCGTAGTGGCTCTTCGGGCTGGCGTCGCGCCAGGTACGCTGCCAGTTCTTATGGCCGGAAAATGCCGCCCGGGCGAGGGAGAAGATCGAGTATTTCATGAACCTGTTTCGCGCCGGGCGTGCAACAATTCCGGATCAGATGTCGAGCGTGTGGTCGCGCTCCCACTGGGTGAAGTGGGAAGCATAGGAATTCCATTCCTGTTGCTTGAGCTTTAGATAGGCCGACGAGAATTCCTCACCCAGCGCCGCCTTGAGCGATTTGTCGTTGTCGAACTCGCGCAATGCGTCGAGCAGGTTGAGCGGCAGCTTCGGCGCCCCTTCGACCGTATGGCCGAACTGGTACATGTCGATGTCGTAGCGCCGGCCGGGATCGGCCTTCGAGCGGACACCGTCGAGCCCGGCGGCGATGATCACGGCCTGCAGCAGATAGGGGTTTGCCGCGCCGTCGGGCAGGCGCAGCTCGAAGCGGCCGGGGCCGGGCACGCGCACCATGTGGGTGCGGTTGTTGCCGGTCCAGGTCACGGTGTTCGGCGCCCAGGTGGCGCCGGAGATGGTGCGCGGTGCGTTGATGCGCTTGTAGGAATTGACCGTCGGGTTGGTGATGGCGGCAAGCGCGGAAGCATGTTTCATGATGCCGCCGAGGAAATTCCTGCCCTTGGCCGACAGGCCGAGTTCCATCGCATTATCGGCAAAGACATTGGTCTTGCCGTCCCTGTCCCAAACCGAGATGTGGGCATGGCAGCCATTGCCGGTCAGGCCCTGGAACGGCTTCGGCATGAAGGTCGCGCGCAGCCCGTGCTTTTCGGCAACGGATTTCACCATGAATTTGAAGAAGGAATGCTTGTCGGCGGTCGCCAGAGCATCGTCGAAGGCCCAGTTCATCTCGAACTGGCCGTTGGCGTCCTCATGGTCGTTCTGGTAGGCGCCCCAGCCGAGCGCCAGCATATGGTCGCAGATCTCGGCGATGACGTCGTAGCGGCGCATCACCGCCTGCTGGTCGTAGCAGGGCTTCGACGCCGTGTCGTATTCGTCGGAAATCGTCTTGCCGTCCGGCGAGATCAGGAAGAACTCGGCCTCGACGCCGGTCTTGATGTGCATGCCGTCGCCGGCGGCCTCGGCGATCAGCCGCTTCAGCGTGTTGCGCGGCGCCTGCTCGACCGATTTGTCGTCCATCATGCAGTTGGCGGCGACCCAGGCGACTTCGGGCTTCCACGGCAACTGGATCACCGAATCCGGATCCGGCACGGCCAGCATGTCGGGATGCGCCGGCGTCAGGTCGAGCCAGGTAGCAAAGCCGGCAAAGCCGGCGCCGTCCCGCTGCATGTCGGCGATCGCCTGCGACGGCACCAGCTTGGCACGCTGCCCGCCGAACAGGTCGGTGTAGGATATCATGAAATATTTGACGCCCTTCTCCTTGGCGAAGGCGGCGAGATCGTTCCCCATTATAATTCCTCGCTTACTGGCATTTTGGTTTGTCTTAGAAGCCGTTCTTGCCCGGTATCCAGTTGGTGCCGGTCAGCGGCACGCCGGCCATGGCGGCGGCTTCGATCGTCAAGGCGACAAGATCCTCGGGCTCGAGATTGTGCAGGCTGTTCTTGCCGCAAGCGCGGGCGATTGTCTGAGCCTCAAGTGTCATTACCTTAAGATAGTTCGCCAGCCGTCGTCCGGCCGCAATCGGATCGACCCGTTTCATTAGCTCGGGATCCTGCGTGGTGATGCCGGCCGGGTCGCGTCCCTCATGCCAGTCGTCATAGGCGCCGGCGGTGGTGCCGAGCTCGTTGTATTCCGCTTCCCAGCGCGGGTCATTGTCGCCGAGCGCGACAAGCGCTGCCGTGCCGATCGACACCGCGTCGACGCCGAGCGCCAGCGCCTTGGCGACGTCGGCGCCGTTGCGTATGCCGCCGGAGACGATCAGCTGCACCTTGCGGTGCATGCCGAGATCCTGCAGCGCCTGCACAGCCGGCCTGATGCAGGCAAGCGTCGGCTGGCCGACATTTTCGATGAACACTTCCTGGGTTGCCGCCGTGCCGCCCTGCATGCCGTCGACGACGACGACATCGGCGCCCGATTTCACGGCAAGCGCGGTATCATAATAGGGCCGCGCGCCGCCGACCTTGACGTAGATCGGCTTTTCCCAATCGGTGATTTCGCGCAGTTCGAGGATCTTGATCTCGAGGTCGTCCGGCCCGGTCCAGTCGGGGTGGCGCGAGGCCGAGCGCTGGTCGATGCCTTTCGGCAGCGTGCGCATTTCGGCAACGCGGTCGGAAATCTTCTGGCCGAGCAGCATGCCGCCGCCCCCGGGCTTGGCGCCCTGGCCGACGACCACCTCGATCGCATCGGCGCGGCGCAGATCGCGGGGGTTCATGCCGTAGCGCGACGGCAGGTACTGGTAAACCAGCGTCTTCGAATGGCCGCGCTCTTCCTCGGTCATGCCGCCGTCGCCGGTGGTGGTCGAGGTGCCGGACAGCGTCGCCCCGCGGCCGAGCGCTTCCTTGGCCGGACCGGACAGCGAGCCGAAGCTCATGCCAGCAATGGTGATCGGGATCTTCAGCTCGATCGGTTTCTTCGCATAGCGCGAACCGAGCACGACGCTGGTGTCGCAGCGCTCGCGATAGCCTTCGAGCGGATAGCGCGAGATCGAAGCGCCGAGGAACAGAAGGTCGTCGAAATGCGGAAGCTTGCGCTTGGCGCCGGCGCCCCTGATATCATAGATGCCGGTCGCCGCGGCGCGGCGGATCTCGGAAAGCGTATAGTCGTCGAAGGTCGCGGATTTGCGCGGCGTCGTCGGCGGGTTGCGATAGGTCATGCTGCCTCAATACGCATCGGCGTTGTCGATATTGAAATTGTAAAGCGTGCGCGCCGAACCGTAGCGCTTGAACTCCGCCGCCTTGACGCCGGTCACGCCGGCACGGTCGAGCAGGTTTTGCAGCAATTCCAGGTGTTCGGGCCGCATCTCCTTGGCGATGCAGTCGGCGCCGAGGCTTTCGACCTTGCCGCGCACGAAGAGCCGCGCCTCGTAGATGGAATCGCCGAGCGCATCGCCGGCATCGCCCAGCACCACGAGGTTGCCGGATTGCGCCATGAAGGCCGACATGTGGCCGATATTGCCGTGGACGACGATGTCGATGCCTTTCATCGAGATTCCGCAGCGCGACGACGCATTGCCTTCGATGACCAGCAGCCCGCCCCGGCCGGTGGCGCCGGCATACTGGCTGGCATCGCCTTTGACGACGATCTGGCCGGACATCATGTTTTCGCCAACGCCGGGCCCGGCCGAACCATGCACGGTGATGGTGCCGCCGTCGTTCATGCCGCCGCAATAATAGCCGACGCTGCCGCGGACATCGATGGCGACCGGCTGGTCGACGCCGACGGCGACCGAATGGCTGCCGCGCGGATGCAGTACCTCCCAGGCGGTCTCGTTCGAACCGGGAGCCAGATCGTGCAGCGCCTGGTTGAGCTCGCGCAGCGACATTTCGGCCAGGTCGAAGACCCTCGATGCCTGGCCCGGCTCGCGCGCGGCCTTGGAGAGGTTAATTGCCGGCATAAGATCAATGCTCCCAGAAATAGACGGTTGCGGGCTCGGGTTCCCAGACCTTCGCATTGTCTATGCCGGGCAGTTTGGTCAGCGCACGATATTCCGAGCCGAAGGCGACATACTGGTCGGTTTCGGCCATCACGGCGGGCTTGCAGGCGATCGGATCGCGCACCACGCCGAAGCCATTCTTGGTGCCGACGACGAAGGTGAAGAAGCCGTCGAGGTCGCTCAGCGTGCCTTCCAGCGCCTCGCCGAGGTTCTTGCCATGCGCCATCTGCGAGGAGAGATAGGCGGCCGCGACTTCGGTGTCGTTCTCGGTCTCGAATGTCATGCCTTCGCGGATCAGCTCGCGGCGGACATTGTTGTGGTTGGACAGCGAGCCATTATGCACCAGGCACTGGTCGGCGCCGGTCGAGAACGGATGCGCGCCCATCGTCGTCACCGCCGATTCGGTCGCCATGCGGGTATGGCCGATGCCGTGCGTGCCGGTCATCTCGCGGACGCCGAACCGATCGACGACCGCTTCCGGCAAGCCGACTTCCTTGTAGATCTCGACGACGTCGCCGGCGCCCATGATGCGGATGTCGGGGCGCAGCGCCTGGATCGCCTCGCGCGCTTCGTCGATCTTGGCAGGCGTCGTCCTGACCACCGCATGCGTCGACTTCGCAGCCAAGCTCACCGGCGCGCCGATCGCCTTGGCGAGGTCGGCGTCGAGGCCGCGGAAATCGCGCTCCGGCTTGGCCGACTGGATGGTGATCTTGGCTTCATTGGAAGACGCGCCATAGATGGCGATGCCGGCGCTGTCGGGACCGCGATCGCTGAGCGAGATCAGCATCTCCGACAGCATCGCGCCAAGCTGGGGCTCAAGCGACTTGTCCTTCAAAAACAGTCCGACGATTCCGCACATGTCAGGCTCCGAGATTTGTTCCCTTGGAGATGTATCGAATGAGTCCCGGGAATTCAATTAGTATGAAAAAAATTTTCCTGTCGTTATATATCGGCTCAGGCGCTGCCGGCCGCACTATCGCTGCGCTTGCCGCCATTGTGAACCCATTTGGCATGGCGGACGCGGGCGATCTTGTAGGCATCCAGGATCGACAGGGCATAGATCAGGAAGCCGCCGGCATGCCGGCCGATGAAGCTGGCATCCGGCGGCGCGATCTTGGCGGTGACCCAGGCCAGGATCACCATGAAAAACAGGAACTGCAGGCCGCGCACCGGCACACCTAGCACGACATGCCCGCTCGCCGGCAAGACGATCGCGGCGCCGAGAACCAGATACGGGTTCGGTGGCGCGGGGGAGGTGGTGCTCTGCCTGCTCATGCCGCTTGCCGTTCGCTTTGATTGATGGCATCGCGCAGTGCCGACGCCGACGACAGCAGCCTCTCGACCAGCGCCGGATCGAGCCTGACCGTGCCGAATTCGGCTTGCCGGAACACGCCATAGCGCGCCCGCTCGGCCTCGGCCAGCAGCCAGACGATGCGCACGCCGTTCGGCGTGATCAGCAATTCCTTGGCGCGCCCCTCGACAAAGACATCGAGGTGGTCGGTGATAATGGCGTCAGGGAAGCGCACGCCCTTGCGGTCGCTCCGCAGCACCGCTTCGGCTGGAAATTCCGCCGCCTTCGGCAGTGTATGGTCGAGATGATCGAAATTGGAAAAAGTCGTCGGCGATCCTGGCCGCATCATCATGTCGAAAGTGCCTGGCACCGCGACTTTTTCGTTGATCGAAACGCTCAGCCAGCGCGCTGGCAGCTTCCTGATCGCCAGCGTGTCAACGATGGTCCGTACCTGCACCCGCCGGCCGTTCCACGAGCCGGCGAAGGTGACGACGCCGGCGGTGCCGTCCGAGACGTTGGCCACGTCGGGAATGATTTCGCGAAGTCCCGCTTCGTCGGCGGCAAGTGCGGTCGAAGCCTTGTTGCGGTTGGCGCGCGCAAACCAGGTCATGTGGAGGACGAGAGCCAGGGCAACCGCCCCGGCGAGCAATGCTGAGATCACCTAACGCACCTCGTCACGCAAATGCCCGCCCAGACAGGGCGCGCCCTCCTGTCAGTACCCCTGTGGTTTCGGCCACGGCATGGTGAACTGGGCACCGCGGCGCACGAATCTGTAGCGGTAGAAATGGAACCATAGCGAGATCAGGAAGTAGAAGGCGACCATGGCGATCAGCTGCGAGCCGAAGCCGAGGAAGATCGCAAAGAAGGTGACCACGCAAAGGCAGAACAGCACGATCGCCGGCAGCGGATGGAAGGGATGGGTGTAGCCGCGGCGGATCGAGCCGAGCGGCCACTTCTTCCTGAACATGATGATGTTGATGCTCATGAAGGTGTATTGCAGCACGCCCGACAGGATCGAGAAGGTGATCGCCTGGTTGAGGTCGGCGATGAAGGCAAAGGCCAGCGCGATCGGCAGCAGGAACAGGATCGAGCGATAGGGCGTGCGGTATTTCGGATGCACCGCCGAGAACCAGGTCGGCAGATAGCGGTCGCGGCCAAGCGAGAACCAGGCGCGCGCGGCGTCGTTGATGCAGCCATTGGCCGAAGCAAGTGCAGCAAGCAGCGTCGCGATGAACAACAGGTTCTCCAGCAGCGGGCTGCCGGTCAGCTTGCCTGCGTCCCAGAGCGGATAATAGGTGATGCCGAGATATTCCCAGGGCATCAGCGAGGCGCAGACATACCAGGTCATGGCGGCGGCGATCAAAAGCGTAATCATGCCGGCCATCGTGCCGTAAGGCAGCGAGCGCGCCGGCGAGCGAACTTCCTCGGCGGCCTGCGTGGTGCCCTCGATGCCGAGATAGTACCAGATGCCGAACTGGAAGGCGGCGATGACGCCGATCCAGCCATAGGGCAGGGCGTTGCCGGGGGTGACCAGCTCGTTCAGCTTGAGCACGGCGCCTTGCGTCCACGGGCTGACCGAGAAGAACAGGATGACGATCGAGACATAGGCGATGGCGGTGATGACGAAGTTTACGTTGAGCGTCATCAGCACGCCGCGATAGTTCAGCCATGCCAGCACGACGATGGTCGCGGCGATGAAGGAATTGTGGTTGAGGCCTTCGACGCCGGCCTTGGCGACGATCGTGTCGCCGAGCAGGATAGCGTCCGACACTTCGAGCATGGTGTAGGCAAAGACCAGGAACAGCGCGACGTTGAAGGCCATCAGCGGCCCGACAATGTGCTTTGCCTGCGCATATTGGCCGCCGGCGGCGGCAACCGTTGAGGTGACTTCGGAATCGATCATGGCGACCGAGGTGTAGAGCAGGCCGACGATCCAGCAGACGATCAGCGCCGCCAGCGCGCCGCCCTTGTCCGCCGCGAAATTCCAGCCGGTGAATTCTCCGACCAGAACAATGCCGACGCCGAGTGCCCAGACATGGGCGGGGCCGAGCACCCTGAGCAGCGAAACCCTGTCGCCTTGCACTTGCACTGCCGGTTCAAGCGTGACCGTCATCGTTCAATCCCCTACTCAGATCCGGTGTTTTTCGGACACGGCTTCAAGTTCGCCTTCCCTGGACGAGGTCAGCACGTCTTCGGAAAATGTCGTGTCGATCTTGAACCAGTCGTAGAGCATCCACAGCGCGAGCACGATCGAGATGCCCCAGCATGCGTAAGATAGTGCCACCCACATGACGATGCTTCCCGGTTTATTTGTCGTCGAATTTTTCGTTGATGACGTCGCGGTATTCGCGGTCCGATGCGCGGAACAGAAAGATGAAATAGCCGATCAGCACTGCGGCCATGATGATCAGCGTCGGCCAGTCGATGATGTAGTGGAACCGGTTCTGGATGATGTCGTGCGCGGTTTCCGGCGTGTAGCCGAGCTTTTCCCAGATCGAGGCCATGGTCGGGTTCTGGCCGAGCGCTTCCCACGTCTTGGCGTCGAGCGCGTCGATGGATTTTGCCGCCCCTGCCAGCCCCAGTTTCAGCGGCAGCCACAGCGCGACAAAAATCGCGACCACGACGACGGCGATATCGAAAACCTGTCCGGCCTTGCTCTGTTCGGGCGGTGTGTAGCGGGCCATGCGTCTCCCCCTCAGGACTTGCGGTTGCGGTAAGCGTCGGCATTCTTGATGTCGAGGCCGTAGATGAAGTCCTTGTCTTCCTTGTAGTGGTTGACCATCGCCAGGATGGCGGCCGTGTTGAAGATCAGCACCGCGGCGGCAGCGACCGCGACGACTAGCTTGATGCCTGCGTCGGGGATGTACGGCCATGTCATGAAGAGGACGAAGAGGATCGTCGCCCACAGACAGACGATTAGGAGCACCGATCCACGAAGGTCGGAACGGTACAGGGCTTCAATGCGCTGCTGCATGTCGGACATCGGTTCCCCTCCATCGCTCTCTTTCAAGAGAGTGAAATTTTTTTCATAACTTCAAGCCGAACTCCGCAATTGTCAAGACGATTTTACGCAACGTTAACTGTTTGTTTGACCAGCCGGATTTTGCCTGACAATGAAATTATTTGCTTGCGGGTATTGCAGGCTCTCGGCGTTTGCGATCAATATTCGGGCAACGCTCCCGCCAGGGAGCAGGGGAAAGCAAGAAGTTTTTTCGAACGGAGGACCAGCGGATGACGGCATCCTGGAGATTTTCGGCCCTTGCGGACCGCCATCGCGCGCTCGGCTCGAAGCTCGAAGACTGGAGCGGCATGGGCACCGCGTGGACCTACGACAAGGACGCCGACGAAGAGTATATCGCCATCCGCACCAAGGCTGGCCTGATGGACGTGTCCGGCTTGAAGAAGGTCCACATCACCGGGCCGCACGCCTCGCACCTGATCGACCTGGCGACGACGCGCGACGTCGAAAAGATCTATCCCGGCAAGTCGGCCTATGCCTGCATGCTGAACGAGGCCGGCAAGTTCACCGACGACTGCATCCTCTACCGCACCGGCCCGAATTCCTGGATGGTGGTGCATGGCTCGGGCACCGGCCATGAAGAGCTGCAGCGCGCTTCGGTCGGTCGTGACGTGTCGCTGCGCTTCGATGACAATCTGCACGACCTTTCGCTGCAAGGCCCGACCGCCGTCGACTATCTGGCAAAGCATGTGCCGGGCATTCGCGACCTCAACTATTTCCATCACATGCAGACGCAGCTGTTCGGCTTGCCGGTGATGATCTCGCGCACTGGCTACACCGGCGAGCGCGGCTACGAGATCTTCTGCCGTGGCCAGGACGCCGGCACGATCTGGGACAGGATCCTCGACGAGGGCAAGAGCGCCGGCATCATCCCGTGCCGCTTCACCACGCTCGACATGCTGCGCGTCGAGAGCTACCTGCTGTTTTACCCCTACGACAATTCGCAGAAATACCCGTTCGAGAACGAAGGCCCCGGCGACACGCTGTGGGAGCTCGGCCTCGATTTCACCGTCAGCCCCGGCAAGACAGGCTTTCGCGGCGCCGAGGAGCATTATCGCCTCAAGGGCAAGGAGCGCTTCAAGATCTTCGGCGTGCTGCTCGAAGGCAAGGAGCCGGCCGACGAGGGCGCGCCAGTCTATCGCGACGGCAAAAAAGTCGGCGTGGTGACCTGCGCCATGTATTCGCCGCTGGTCAAAAAATCGATGGGCATCGCCCGGCTCGACGTCGACTGCGCGGTACAAGGCACCAGGCTCGAGATCCGCAACAAGAGCGGCGCCATCAGCGCAACCGCCGAGCCGCTTCCGTTCGACGATCCGAAGAAGACCAAGCGCACGGCGAAAGGCTGAGGCATACTGCGGGTATGGCAGCGAAAAGCATCATCAGCCGGCCGGTCTATGGGACCCTGTCTCCGCAGCCCGGCAAGCATCATCTTTTCATAGCGGATGCAGAGGGAGCGCTGGCCATTGCCGATCTGGCCGCCAAGGCACCGGCGGATTTCTTCGGCGGCGCCCACATCATTTTCATTCCCGGCCGCGACAGCAAATATGCCGATGTGCTCGAAGCGCTGAAGCCGGCGCAGTTCTACCTCGGCCATTCCTTTGCCAGCGCTTTGCCGCGGCTGAAGCAGACGCTGGCAAACGCGCATATGGGACTCAGGCTCTACCTTGCCGGCACCGAAGGGCTGATCGGCCAGGCCATGCAGGCGGCGCTCGAAGCCGGCATCGACCACACCTCGATCCAGACCGAGCATCGCGGCTCGCTGGCGCGCCGCATGCAGTGCGTCCACTGCAAGGGCATCACCGAGAATGTCACGACGCAGCCGGCGACCTGTTCGCATTGCGGCCTGCTGCTTCTGGTGCGCGATCACTATTCGCGGCGGCTCGCCGCCTTTCAGGGCGTCTGCATCAACGCCGAGGACCGCAGTGAAATTCCTCCGACGGAGGAGGTCTTTCGATGAGCACCGGCACCACCAAGCTCGACGTCATCGTCAGCGATGTCGTTCCGGTCAACGAGTTGGTGACGCGCTTTCACTTCCGCAGGCGCGACGGCGAGCTCTTGCCGACCTTTTCCGGCGGCGCCCATGTCGTCGTCGAGATGCGCGATGGCGAACGCACCAGGCTCAATCCCTATTCGCTGATGGGCTCGCCGCTCGATACCCGCGAATACACCATCTCGGTTCGCCGCGACGACGCCGGCCGCGGCGGCTCGCTGTTCATGCACAGGCAGGTCAGGCCCGGCACCGAGATGGTGGTCAGCTATCCCGTCAACCTGTTCTCGCTCGATCTGCGCGCCAGGAAGCATCTGATGCTGGCCGGCGGCATCGGCATCACCCCGTTCATGGCGCAGACCGCGCAGCTGGCGGCGGAAGGCGGCAATTTCGAGTTGCATTACACCTGCCGCACCGCCTCGCTCGGCACCTATGCCGACCTGCTCAAGGAGCGCTACGATCGCCGGGTCAGGCTCTATCACGACGACCGCGACGAGCGCGTCGATCTCGACCGGCTGTTGTCGTCGCAGCCACTCGGCACGCACCTCTATGTCTGCGGCCCGTCCGGCATGATCGGCTGGGTGCGCGAGCGTGCCGCCGCCCTCGGCTGGCCTCCCGAGACCGTGCATTTCGAGCATTTCGCGGCCCCGCAGCCCGGCGCGCCCTTCGACGTGACGCTGGCGCTCAGCGACAAGACCATCAGTGTCGACGAGCAGCAGAGCCTGCTCGAGGCGATCGAGGCGGCCGGCGTCGATCCGCCCTATCTCTGCCGCGGCGGCGTCTGCGGCCAGTGCGAGACCAACGTCATTTCGCATGACGGTAAATTCATCCACAACGACCACTGGCTGAGCGAGGAAGACCACCGTTCGGGCTGCAAGATCATGCCCTGCGTCTCGCGCTTCGAGGGCCGGTCGCTGGTGCTGGAAAGATAGGAGGCGAGCTTGGGCATCACCTTTCGCAAGGAAACCTTTCGCGACGACTTCACCTTCAGGAACAGCCCCGAGCACATCAGGCGGTTCCCGTTCCCGTTCCACGAAGACAGCTACATGTATGCGGTCAACATCGAGCCGCATGTCGTCGGGCCGAAGGGCAGCGTGCTGCAGAATTTGATCGACGTCGACGAGCACTATGTCGCCGAGATGCAGGACCGCGCTTTGGTGCTGGCCGAGGATCCGCTGCGCTGCCAATCGCTGCCGCACATGACGCTGGCCGGCTGGGATCTGCTTGAGCTTTTGATGGAGCAGCAGGCGCTGGCCTATCCCGAGCATTTCACCCTGGCCCGCGACGGCGACCGCTGGCGCTGGATCAACCGGCCGCTCGGCATCGACGACAGCTTCACCTTCGGTGACGTCTCGACGCTGCCCTATGGGCCGATGGAATACATCACCCGCCAGAGCCAGGGCGATTTCTGCATCCTCGACCAGCGCGACGGCAATCTGTGGATGGATGCCGGCATGGTCACCACCCAGGCCGACTGGTCGCTCGATTTCGACATCGGCATGAACTTCTTCGAATGGCACGCGCCGGTGCCGCTGGCGCATGAGAAGGGCATATTCGTCCGGGCGCTGAAGTTCCTCACCAATATCCAGCAGGGTAAGCCGGCGCGCCGGCTGAACTGGACGATGACCATCAATCCGCGCCTCGATACCAGCCCGGAAAATTACCACAAATGGGGTCCGGACCGCGCCACGGTGACGCCGGAAAATGTCGGCGACAAGGTTCATCTGCGCGTCGAGCTGCAGAGCTTCTGGCGGCTGCCGCGCTCGAATGCGATCGTGTTCCCGATCCGCTGTTACCTGATCAAGATGGACGAGCTGGTGATGCAGCCGAAATGGGCACGGCGCCTGCACCGCGTCATCCGCGACCTGCCCGAGGAACTCGCCACCTACAAGGGCCTGACGCGCTACCGCGCGACGCTCGTCGAATGGCTGTCGAAGTTGGATGACGGCAGTGCGACGTCGCCGGGGTTTGGGCCGGATTGAGTTTTTCTTGCCCCTGTTGGCGCTGCCCTAAAGCAGCCAATCTCCCCCCTAGAGGGGGAGATGCCCGGCAGGGCAGAGGGGGGCGCCGTGGAGCGCCGGCCTTGCCCAATCTCCACCCCAGCGCCTCCGCGAAGCTCACGACGCGCCGCCCAGCCCAGCCACGATCACGACATGCTGACAGACATTGTCGATATCGCGAATGACATCGTCGTTCCAGAAGCGCAGGACCGTCCAGCCCAGCGCTTCGAACTTCGCGGTTCTTGCAGCGTCCGATTCCGACGTTTCGGCCTGGCCATGCTGGGAACCATCAAGCTCGACGATCAGCTTTTTGTCCGGGCATGCAAAATCGACGACATGGCCGGCGATAGGCATCTGGCGTCGAAATCCCAGTCCCATCAACCTGTGTGCCCTGATCTCATTCCAAAGCTTGAGTTCGGCATCGGTCATCACCTTGCGCATCTTGCGCGCATTGCGGCGGTTGTTGGCGGATACTAGATTATGCGTCATCGCGGTTCGCCCCCCTCTGTCCTGCCGGACATCTCCCCCTCAAGGGGGGAGATCGAATGTCACTTCGGCTTCGCCAATCCCCAATGCTGCAAAGAGTAGCCGTCGCGAAGCCGCCGATCTCCCTCACGAGGCGACCAAGGGGAGATCGAGCTCCGCTCACCCCGCGCTCTGCGGGTAGCAAATGATCGACAAATAGCGCATCGGCAGAACGGTCAGCACTTCCGGTCCGTGCGGTGCGTCGGCGTCGAAGAATAGGCTGTCGCCGGGCTTCATCGGGTAGAGATTGCTGCCGTGCCGGTAAACCACTTCGCCTTCGAGCATATACAGGAACTCCATGCCTTCGTGCTGGAAGGTCGGAAACACGTCGGAATCTTCGGTCAGCGTGATCAGATAGGGTTCGACGACGACGCCGCTGGTGTTGGAGCCGATATGGCCGAGCAGATTGTACTGGTGGCCGGCGCGCGTGCCGCGGCGCTCGACGTCAAGGCCTTCCCCGGCCTTGACAAAGACGGCGCTGCGCTCTTCCTCGAAGCGGCGGAAGAATGCGGTGACGGGAACGCCGAGTGCCCGCGACAGCGCCTGCAACGTGGTCAGCGACGGCGAGGTGATGCCGTTCTCGATCTTCGACAGCATGCCAAGCGAAATGTCGGTGGCGGCCGCCAGATCGGCGACGGTGATGCCGAGCTTCTTGCGGAATGCCCGCACCTCGCGGCCGATCGCGACCTCCAGCACTTTTTCGCGAGTGTCGCGAATGGCGTGCGGGTTCTGGGTGAGCGGCGCGCGCATCTTGCGCGGATCGATTACAGCAACCGACGGCTTGGCTTTGCCCGCGGCGGCTGCCGCAGGCTTTAGACTGGTCGCTTTTTTCGCCATTTCGCCACCCCGGACCTTGCCGATTCATTTCACTCACGGTGAACATATTCGGTGCCGATACAGAAGCGCAACTCTTACGGCAAGCCACCCGTGTCGAATTGCGCAATGTCCGGATTTCGCCCGAGCTACCGCGTCGCTTGGAAATCCAGCGTGGTGAAACGAGGGTTTCGCGACAAGGCCTGTTGACAGCATCGAAGGGGTAATTACTGTCCTGTCAGTGAAATTTGTTTCGTTAGAGAAATGAGATCGGGAGGCCCGAAATGAAAGATCGTGTTGCCGTCATCGGAGCCGGGCCGTCCGGCATGGCCCAGCTCAGGGCCTTCAAGTCGGCCGCCGACAACGGCGCCGACATTCCCGAGATCGTCTGCTTCGAAAAGCAGTCCGACTGGGGCGGCCTGTGGAACTACACCTGGCGCACCGGCCTCGACGAGCACGGCGACCCGGTGCACGGCTCGATGTACCGCTATCTCTGGTCGAACGGCCCGAAGGAATGCCTCGAATTCGCCGACTATACGTTCGAGGAGCATTTCGGCCGGCCGATCGGCTCCTATCCGCCTCGCGCCGTGCTGTGGGACTACATCAAGGGCCGTGTCGAAAAATCCGGCGTGCGCCAATGGGTGCGCTTCAACAGCCCGGTGCGCATGGTCACCTTTTCCGATGCGACGAAGAAGTTCACCGTCACCGCGCATGACCGCACCAACGACGTCACCTACTCGGAAGAGTTCGACAATGTCGTCGTCGCTTCGGGGCATTTCTCCGTGCCCAACGTTCCTTATTTCGAGGGCTTTTCGACCTTCAACGGCCGTATCCTGCACAGCCATGACTTCCGCGACGCGATGGAATTCAAGGGCAAGGACATTTTGATCATCGGCCGCTCCTATTCGGCCGAGGACATCGGCTCGCAATGCTACAAATACGGCGCCAGATCGATCACCTCCAGCTACCGCTCGAAGCCGATGGGCTTCAGATGGCCGGAGAACTGGAAGGAAGTGCCGCTGCTGCAGAAGGTCGTCGGCAAGACCGCGCATTTCAAGGACGGCAGCACCAAAGACGTTGACGCCATCATCCTGTGCACCGGCTATCTCCACTCCTTCCCGTTCCTGACCGAAGATCTGAAGCTGAAGACCGCCAACCGCATGTGGCCGGACGGGCTCTACGAGGGCGTCGTCTGGGAGAAAAACCTGAAGCTGTCCTATATCGGCATGCAGGACCAGTTCTACACCTTCAACATGTTCGACGCGCAGGCCTGGTTCGCCCGCGACGTCATCATGGGCCGCATCAAACTGCCCTCGGCCGATGCGATGGCCGAGCACGGCAAAAAGTGGCGGGCACGCGAGGAAACGCTGGAAGACGCCGAGCAGATGATCTGGTTCCAGGGCGACTACACCAGGGAGTTGATGGAGCAGACCGACTATCCCGGCTTCGATGTCGAGGCTGTCAATCAGACCTTCATGGAGTGGGAGCACCACAAGGCGGAAGACATCATGGGCTTCCGCGACCATTCCTATCGCTCGCTGATGACCGGCACGATGGCGCCGCTGCATCACACGCCCTGGCTGCAGGCGATGGACGATTCGATGGAGAGCTATCTCGAGGTGAAGGGCGTGGCGGCGGAGTAGGCAAGTCCGAACGACGATTGCCTTGCCTCAGACAACGTCCCGCGCCGGGTCGGCCGCCAGCGCCAGGGAATTTGCGACGTGCTCGAGGTGCTCCTCGCTCAAGATGCTGGTCGCGACGCGCACGGCACTGGTCTTCCCGGTCGAAAACTTGGCCCCGGCATGGACCGCGATGCCGTGGGCAGCCAGCGTGACCATTGCGTAAGGTTCCGAAGCAACCGGAATGAGGACGCTGAGACCGTGTCCGGCGTCGATCCCGACATTGCGTTTCGCCAGTTCGCCGGCGAGCCGTTCGCGACGGCGGCGGTACACTTCCTTCGCCTGCTCGACCAAGACAGCCGTGGCCGGGTCTTGCAGCAGCCAGGCGGTGGCCGCCTGCAGGATACGGCTGGTCCATCCCGAGCTGAAGCTGCGATAGGACTGGATCTGTTCGACGATCGTCGCCGATCCGGACAGCACGGCGAGCCGCAGGTCCGGGCCATGGGTCTTGGAATAGGACAGGATGTGGACGACGCGATCGGGAAAACGCCGGCCAAGCGAAATGCCCGGCGCATCGGCAATATCGCCAACGCCGTCATCTTCGACAATCAGCACGTCGGTGCCGGCGAGCAGGTCGCCGATGACTTCCAGCCGCGCCGACGACATGCAGGCGCCGGTCACCGAATGGACGCGCGGCTGGAATAGGAACGCGACCGGCCGCTGCCGCAGAGCGTTGGCGAGCGCGTCGGGCAAGGGGCCGTCACTGTCGCAGTCGACCGGGATGATCGGCACGTCGAGATCTTCGAGGATGTCGAGCAGGCGAAGCGCCGTCGGATTCTCGATGGCCACAGGCGCCCCCGTCGGGACCAGCGCATGCAGCAAGGTGTAGATGGCGTTGTAACCGCCATTGGTGGCCAGGAACGCGCCGGGATCGTACGGCCATGACGGGCGCACCGCGGCCTCCAGCTCGGGCAGGATGCGCACCCGGTCGTAGCTGTTGAGCTTTTCGGCGCGCGCGCCATGCGCCAGCGCGATGTCGAGCGGCGGCAAGAGCTTCACATCGGGCTCCGCGATCGCCAGGTTCAGAATGTCCGCACCGTAATTGCCGCCGCTCATGTGGCGCTCGGGCCGGGCGGCAAAGCGGTTGCCCATGATCCAGGTGCCGTTGCGCCCGCGGCCGCCGATGATCTTGTAGCGCCGCAGCTCGCTCCACGCCTGCGAGACCGTCGCCGGGCTGACGCCGAGCACATAGGCAAGATCGCGCACCGGCGGAAGCTTTGCGCCGACAGGCAGCGCGCCGCTTCTGATCAGCGCGCTGGTCTCGCGCGCGATGCCGCGCGTCGTGCGGTCACCGAGGCGTTCAGCGAACCATCCTGCATCGAAATCCATCGAATCAACGACTGTCAGTGTGAATGTTCAGTAACATAATAACATTTGATCGGCCAAAAATAAACATTTACCAATCGCCGGTCAAACATAGCTTTGAAGTTCATGCCGATGCCCGCCTCCACCACGCCCGTCTCCATCACCATAGCCACCCGCGATTGGGACTACCTCACTCCCTTGGTCCTGGGTGACGTCACTTCGAGCCGCCTGTCGGTGAAGGTCGACCGTGTCGCCACGCTGATCCCGGATCTCTGCACGGATCCGAACTACGATGCGGCGGAGGTCTCGTTCAGCCGTTATGTGTCGGCCATGGCGTCGGGCCGGGATACGGTGGTTGGAATACCGTGTTTCATCATGCGCGGCTTTCGCCACCGCTGCATCATCACGGTCAGTGACAGTCCGCTGGTACGGCTCTCCGACCTTGCCGGCAAACGCATCGGCGTCACCGGCTGGCGCGATTCCGGCAACACATGGACGCGGGCGGCACTTCGCCGCGAAGGTGTCGGCGTCGAGGACGCCTACTGGTTTGCCGGCAGGCTGACATCCGAGCACCCGGTCGCCGACCGCCTCGACGGATTCGGCAGGCCGGGTCGCATCGAAGCAGCGCCAGGCGAGCGCCCGATGATGGAGCTGCTGGCGCAAGGCGAGCTCGACGCCGTTTTCACACCCTTCATGCCGGACGGCTTTTTCGGCCCGGCTTCCGGCTTCCGGCAAGTGCTGCGCGATTTTCGCGCGGCCGAACGCGCCTATTTCGCCGACGTCGGTTATGTCCCGGGCATGCATCTGGTCGCCGTCAAGGCCGTCCTGGCCAGGGAGCACCCCTGGCTGCCGCAGGAACTCGCCAGGCTGATCGACGAAAGCCAGCGCGTCTGGACGGGCAAGCGCCGAAAATATGCCGATACCTCGCCCTGGATCCTCGAGGAGCTGCTTCATGCGGGGCGCGACCTGCCTGCCTCCTGGAACGCCAGCGGCCTGCCCGCCAACCGGCGCATGATCGAGGATTTCGTCACCGAGCTACATGCCCAGGGCATTCTGACGGAACCGATTTCCGCCGAAGCCTTGTTTCCTTTCGACGCCAGGTCGCGGGCCACCGCAGCCTGACAACGCGCAACGAAGAACACGAAGGAGAATGCCATGAGGACAATCAGCTTCATATTCGCCTCGCTCGTCACCATTCTGGCGCAGGCCAGCTTCGCCCAGGATATCCAGAAGCAATCGGTGAACGAAGATTTGCGGGCCCGGCTGCCGGAAGAGATCCGCACGGCGGGAAAGATCACGGCCGTCAACAACGGCTCGTTCCCGCCCTATGAGATCGTCACCGGCACCGAACTGACCGGGGCAACCAGGGACATTTCCGACGCCATCGGCCAGCTGCTCGGTGTCGAAGTCGATCACGCCTCGGTCGCCGGCTTGCCGGCCTTGCTGAGCGGCATCAATGCCGGCCGTTATCAGTTCGCGATGGGACCTGTCGGCGACTATCCCGACCGCCAGAAATCCAACGACTTCATCGATTGGGTGCGCGAATACGTCGTCTTTTCCGTCGAGAAGGGCAATCCGCAAGGCATCACCTCGCTCGACACGGCGTGCGGCAAGCGCATCGCCGTGATGTCGGGTGGCTCAGCCGAAAAGGTCATCAAGCAGCAGGCGCAGAAATGCACCGAGGGCGGCAAGCCGGCCGTCGAGGTGCAATCCTTCACCGACCAGCCGAGCTCGATACTGGCCGTCCGGTCGAAGCGCTCCGACGCATTCTTCTCCTCGCAGGCGCCACTGACCTATTTCGTCGAGCAGGCGAAGGGCCAACTGGAACTTTCAGGTGTCGGCCAGGCCAATGGCTTCAAGGACATCTATCAAGGCGCCGTCGTCAAGAAGGGCTCGCCGCTGGGCGGTGTACTACTCGACGCGTTCAAGATCCTGATGAAGAACGGCACCTACGCCGCGGTGATGAAGAAGTGGGGTCTCGAGAAGAACATGATCGACGCGCCCGGCATCAACCAGGGACAGTAGAGGCTGCCATGACCGACGCGACCGCTGCCTACGCGTCCGAGGTGCCGCGACGTCCCGACGACGCTCTGCGCGATGTCAAGCGAGCCCACCGGCCGTTTCCGCTTGTCCGGCTGGCGCTCTGGGCGTTCACCGTCGCCGTGGCGGCCGGCTTCGCCTATATCGTCGCGGTCAACCCGAATTTCGGTTGGCCAGTCGTCGCCCAGTATTTCTTCGATCCGACGGTCATGCAGGGGCTTTCCGTAACGCTCGGCCTGACGGTCGTGGCGATGATCCTGGGTATCGTGCTCGGCCTGCTGCTCGCCATCGCGCGCATGTCGAAAGACAGGCTGGCATCTTTTCTATCCGGACTGTTCATCTGGTTCTTCCGGGGAACGCCGCTGCTGGTGCAGCTCATCCTGTGGTACAATCTTTCGACGCTGTTTCCGCGCATTTCCATCGGTTTCGCCAGTTGGAACACCAACGACCTGATCACGCCTTTGACGGCGGCTATCCTCGGTCTGGCGCTGAATGAGGCCGCCTATATGGCAGAGATCATTCGTGGTGGGCTGCTGTCGGTGGACAAGGGGCAGGCCGAAACGGCTGAAGCCTTCGGCATGACCCGCGCGCGGGCCCTGCGGCGCATCATCATCCCGCAGGCGATGCGCTCGATCGTGCCGCCGACCGGCAATCAGCTGATCAGCATGATCAAGGCGACGTCGCTGGTCAGCGTCATCGCCATGGCCGACCTGCTGTACTCCGTGCAGTCGATCTACAACCGCACCTTCGAAATCATTCCGCTGCTGATGGTTGCGGTGCTCTGGTACCTGCTGATCATCTCGGTTCTCAATGTCGCGCAGGGCGCGATCGAACGCCATTACAGCCGCGGCGACCGCGGCGCCCGCGAGAAGACGGCGACCGCCACCCTGGAGGCCGCCAATGAGCGCGCATGACACGCCCTTGGTCCGGGCGCGCAACGTTCACAAGGCCTTCGGCCCGCTCGAGGTGCTGAAGGGCATCGACCTGGACGTCGCGCCTGGCGAGGTGGTGGTCGTTCTCGGACCGTCCGGCTCCGGAAAGTCGACCTTCCTGCGATGCATCAATCATCTCGAGGCGATCGACCAAGGGGCGATCGAGGTGGACGGCGAGCAGATCGGCTACCGGTTGCACGACGACCGTCTCGACAAGCTCTCCGATCGGGCGATCGCGGCGCAGCGGCGCAAGATCGGCATGGTGTTCCAGCAGTTCAATCTCTATCCACACATGACGACCCTTCAGAACGTCATCGAGGCTCCGGTCGGCGTTCACCGGGAGAACCGCAAGGAAGCGATCGGCTACGCCCGCGAACTGCTGACCCGTGTCGGTCTCGCCGACAAGATCGACGCCTATCCGCGCCAGCTTTCAGGCGGCCAGCAGCAGCGCGTCGCCATCGCCCGTGCGCTCGCCATCCGCCCGAAATTGATGCTCTTCGACGAGCCGACGTCGGCGCTCGATCCGGAGTTGGTCGGCGAGGTGCTCGCCACCATGCGCGATCTTGCCAGGCAGGGCTTGACCATGATCGTGGTCACGCATGAGATCGGCTTCGCCCGCGAAGCGGCGGATCGGGTGGTGTTCATGGACGACGGCAATGTGATCGAGGCCGGGCCTCCGGACGAGGTTCTCGCCAAACCCAGGCACCCGCGCACGCGGGCCTTTTTAAGCCGTTTCATCTGACAGAAAAGCCGGCGCCATTACGTGCTCGGCAAAGGACCCCTCATGCCAAAGACCTCCAACCAGTTCGCCGATGTTTCCGACTTCGCCGACAAGGCCGCCGAGCTTGCTGCGGCTCGCCAGCACCTGCACGCGCATCCCGAGCTTTCCTTCCAGGAGCACGAAACGGGTGCATACGTTGCCGAACGGCTCGAAAGCTGGGGCTATGAGGTGACACGCAATGTCGGCGGGCTCGGGGTCGTCGGCCGCTTGCGCCAAGGCAGCGGCCGCAGCATTGCCATCCGCGCCGACATGGACGCCTTGCCGATCACCGAAGCGACCAATCTCCCTTATGCCAGCCAAGCCAGCGGCAAGATGCACGCCTGCGGCCATGACGGCCACACCACGATGCTGCTCGGCGCGGCCGAATACCTGGCGCGCACGCGCCATTTCAACGGCACGGTGAACCTCATCTTCCAGCCGGCCGAGGAAGCCGGCAAAGGAAGCGGGGCGCAGGCGATGATCGCCGACGGCCTGTTCGAGCGCTTTCCCTGCGATGCGATTTTCGGGCTGCACAACCATCCGGGCGCGCCGGCGGGTTCCTTCCTGATGCGCGCGGGGCCGCTGATGGCAGCGAGCGATACCGTCACCATCAAGATCGCCGGGCGTGGCGGCCACGCCTCGCGTCCGCACCTGACGGTCGACCCGATCGTCGCTGCCGCCAACATCATCATGACCCTCCAGACGGTGGTGTCGCGCAACGTCAACCCGATCGAGACGGCTGTCGTCACCGTCGGCACCATTCACGGCGGCACGGCCTCCAACGTCATCCCCGAACAGGCCGAGATCACGCTCAGCGTCCGCTCCTTCTCGGTCGAGATTCGCGATAGGCTCGAGCAGCGTATTCGCAGTATCGCAGCACTTGTGGCGCAGGCGCATGGCGCAACCGTCGAGATCGACTACGAGCGCGGCTACCCGGTGGTGGTCAATTCCGAGAGCGAGACGTCCTTTGCGACAGACGTCGCTGTTGAACTCGTTGGTCACGACAAGGTGGCCGTCTGCCCGTTGATCCCCGGCAGCGAAGACTTTTCCTATTTCCTCGAGCACAAACCCGGTTGCTTCCTCCGCCTCGGCAACGGCGAGGATTCAGCCATCCTTCACAGCTCGAAATATGATTTCAACGACGGCAATTTGACCGTTGGCGCAGCGCTCTGGGCTCGATTGACCGAGAGATTCCTGGCCGCTTGATCCATACTTGCGGCTGGGATCGCCGATCGGCCGGTCGAGCAGAATTGGGGCGACCGGCCGCGCGACCATCTTCAACGAACTCTCACCGCATTCCAGCTACTTCGAACAGGTAAGGTTTCACTTTCAGACGAACAAAAAGTCACTCGTTGTCAGCGGGCTCGCAAAGTTTGCGAGAGTAACTTGATCGACTCCCGCGGTAATAATGGTGTCGGTTCCACTTTGCGCAATTGTGAGATCATCGAACGATTGCACGCCCTCCACGCCACTAAACACGATAGTGTCGCCTTGGGTCTGGCTGAAGTCGTAGATGGTGTTTTGGGTTCCGACCGTCATTGAACCATCGTGCTTGAATATGAATTGGTCTGCGCCGCCCTGAGCCAACTCGCTCAGTTGTCCATCCCCCCACATGTCATTGATGACCGTGCAGCCAGGTGCCGCGCTCCCTGCGTACAGGACATCGTTGCCGCCCTGAGCCGAACCGGACATTTGCAGAGCGTCGCCGCACAGGAAGTTGCGAACTTGGCCGCTTTCGCTGTTCTGGCCCCCGGTAAGAATGTCATTGCCGCCCTGGGCGGAGCCGGACATAGCGCGCGCGTCGCCGGACAACTCGTTTAGAACGTCAGGAAAGGCGCTCTTGTCCCCGCCGGTCAGGGTGTCATTGCCGCCCACAGCGTTGCCGAGCATCGTCACGGCGTCGCCATACCCCACATTATGGGCGGTGCCTTGCAGCACGGCCACGTCATCGCCCCCAAGCGCATGGTCGAACATACTGCCGCCCGCGTCACCGTAGAACGTTACCCGGGACCCACCCACGCTCGTGAAGGTGTCGTTGCCGCCCGTGGCAAAACCGGAAAGATCGCCGCCCGCATCGCCATAGAGAGTTTTGCTCCCGAGATCCCCAAACGTGTCTGTGTAATAGTCGTCGCCGCCCAGAGCATGGCCAGACATGTTGCCGCCGGCGTCGCCGAAGAAAGTGTTGGTGGAAAAGGAGCGGCCCGTAAAGGTATCGTTGCCACCCCTACTGTCGTCCGACATGTCGCCGCCGGCATCGCCGTAGAAAGTGTTGAATGAATCGCTCTTGCCCGTGAAGCTATCGTCGCCGCCCCGCGCATTGCCGGACATGTTGCTGCCGGCGTCACCGTAGAAAATGTTATTGGCTTCTTTCGAGCCCTCGAAGGTGTCGTTGCCGCCCTTGCTGCGATCGGACATCTCGCCGCCTGCATCACCGTAGAAGGTGTGGTCGGCTCCTTGTTTGGTTTGGGTCAGGAAAGTGTCGTCACCCCCATGAGCATGGCCGAGCATGTTGCCGCCGGCGTCACCATAGAAGGTATCGACTACCTGCCTTGCCAATCCACTGTTGAAGGTATCGTTGCCGCCCTTGCTGTGGTCCGACATATCGTCGCCCGCGTCACCATAGGCAGTCGTCGTGGTGGACGAAAGCCCCGTGGTGAAGGTGTCGTCACCGCCCCGAGCAAAATTGAACAAGCTCCGAGCCGCGTCACCGTAGAAGGTGTAGGTCGACGGTGCGGTTTCCGTAAAGGTATCGTTGCCGCCTCTCGAGAAATCGAGCAGGCTGCCGCCGGCGTCGCCGGTCAAGATATTCGTGTTTGGATCGCCTGTGAGGGCGTCATCGATACCCCACTGATGATCTGCTAGATCACCGGTAGTAAAGGGAACGCGTTTAGACATTATCCGCTCTCCTGTTGAGCCTACCCGTCCCATCACAGCCGTACGATGTGAGCCAAGAGCGAGCAATAATCCCGAAGGGCTATGTCGTTAGGCGTAGGGATCGGTAACTCGTCACCGGGGCGCCATTAACGGCAGCTTCCTGTGGCCGTCCTATTCCCGGCTATCCCAGCCTCGCTCTCGCCTTGGCCGTCCATGCATTGAACAGCCGGTCGGCGACGATGCCGATGAAGGCGATGGCCAGGCCGGCGACGATGCCGCGGCCGGAATCGGCCTTGGACAGGGCGATGAACACTTCCTGGCCGAGATCGCGCGTGCCGACCATGGCGCAGATGATGATCATTGCCAGCGCCATCAGGATAGTCTGGTTGACGCCGAGCATGATCTCCGGCAACGCCAGCGGCAGCTGCACGCGAAAGAAGGTCTGGCGCTTGGTGCAGCCGGAAACCTTCGCCGCCTCGATCAGCGCCGGCGGCACCTGCCGGATTCCGTGATTGGTGTAGCGGATGGCCGGCACCACGGCGAAGGCGACGGTGGCGATCATCGCGGTGACGTCGCCGACTCTGAACAGCATCACCACCGGAATGATGAAGCAGAACGACGGCAGCACCTGCAGCGTGTCGATGACCGGCGTCACGATCTTTTCGAAGCGGTCGCTGCGCGATGCCATCAGCCCGATAGGGATGCCGATCAGGCAAGCGATAAAGGCCGAGATGCCGCACAGGTAGACCGTCGCCATGGTCTTTTCCCAAAGGCCGGTGACGGCGCAGAACGCTGTCAATGCCGCGACCAGGGCGGCGAAGCGCAAGCCGCCGAGCTGGTATCCGGCAAGGCCGAGGAGACAAACCGCGCCCAGCCACGGAAAGCCCTCGCAGAGAGCGCGCACCGGGTTCAGCACATTGAGGATCAGCGCCACGCGGAACGCCTCGATCGTGTCGAAGAAGTTGATGGTGATCCAGTTCACCGCCGCCTTCCACAAAGGCGCGGTGGTGAAGGTGATCGCCTTCGGCACCGCCGCGAAGGCCGGCACGAACAGGCCGAACAGTGTGCTGACGGCAAGGATGGCAACGGCCAGCGTCAGATTGGGATAACGGCGCCAGAAGCTCGGGCTCACGTCCTGATAGACATTGCCCTTGGCGTGATTGTGCGCGATCGCCTGGCTCAGCCGGTCGAGCGCAATTGCCAGTGCGACGATGGCGAGGCCTGCCTCCATCGCCTCGCCGACCTTGAGCGCGCGCAGCGCCAAAAGCACATCATAGCCGAGGCCGCCGGCGCCGATCATCGAGGCGATGATCACCATATTGAGCGCCAGCATGATAACCTGGTTGACGCCGACCATCAGCGTCGGCCGCGCCGACGGCAACAGCACCCGCCACAGCTTCTGCCGTGCCGTGCAGCCGGCCATCTCGCTGAAATCGTCGATCTCCGACGGCACCCGCGACAGGCCCAGCATCGTCGCCCGCACCATTGGCGGTGTCGCGAAGATTGCCGTCGCGATCATTGCCGAGACTGGGCTGTTGCCGAACAAAAGCAGCATCGGGATGAGATAGGCGAAGGTTGGGATCGTCTGCATCAGATCGAGGGCAGGGGAGATCAATAGCCTTTCTGCCCAAGGCTTGCGCCATGCCCAGATGCCGGCGAACAGCCCGGTGACAATGCAAAACGGCACAGCGATCGAGATCAGGCCCAGCGTCAGCATGGCGCTGGTCCACTGCCCGAACAGCGCGATGTAGAGAAAACACCCGCCGACCAGCGCGCCCAGCTTCCAGCCGCCGGCAGCGCGGCCGGCAAGGTACGCGGCAGCGCAGACGCCGACCCAGGACAGGCGCGGCAAGACGATCATATCCGCGCCATGGCCGATCTTGAAATTCTTGGCGAGAAGATTGAGCGCGAAATCGAGCGGCACGCCGAGCACGGCGGTGAGCGAGCGCGTCAGCCAGGAGAAGTTCGACTTCACCCAGTTCATCAGCGCGCTGACCCAGTCGGCGACGGGAATGACGGCATTGGCTGGGTAATTGACCGTCCAGGGCAGGCTTTCCTGCAGCAGGAAGACAACAAGCACGGCGGCGAGCGCGCAGGCCCAGATCACCAGCCAGGTCTGACCCTGCCGCGGCCTCGCTGCGCTCGCGCTTGCCGTGACCGTCATGCGCCGGCTCCGGGACGTTCGATGCCAGCGAGAAGATCGATCACCGCCTGCGGCGTTACCTCGCCGATCGGCTTGCCGGTGCCGTTGACCACCGCGAAGGGCTTGCCGGCAGAGACGATATCTGCCGAGAAACTGGCGATCTTGGCATCGGGCGCGACCGTGCCGCCATGTTCAGCGCCGTCGCAGGCGCGCATCAGGCTCTTGGCCGAGATCACCTTGGCGCGGTCGACGTCGCGGGTGAATTCGGCGACATAATCCGTCGCCGGGTTGACCACCAGCTCTTCCGGCGTGCCGATCTGGATGACCTCGCCGTCCTTCATGATGGCGATCCGGTCGGCCAGCCGGATGGCCTCGTCGAAATCATGGGTGATGAAGACGATGGTCTTGTGCAGCATGGTCTGCAGCCGCATCAGCTCGTCCTGCATCTCACGGCGGATCAGCGGATCGAGCGCCGAGAATGGCTCGTCGAGGAACCAGATTTCCGGCTTGGTGGCGAGGCTGCGGGCGATGCCGACACGCTGCTGCTGGCCGCCGGAAAGCTCGCGTGGATAGAAATGCTCGCGGCCGCGCAGGCCGACCAACTCGATGACCTCGCGAGCCCGCTTTTCGCGCGTCGGCCGGTCCTGCCCCTGGATGCCCAAGGGAAAGGCGATGTTCTCCAGTACGTTGAGATGCGGCAGCAGGGCAAAATTCTGGAACACCATGCCCATGCGGTGGCGTCGCAGCTCGATCAGCGCGGCATCGGAAATCTTGAGCAGGTCCTTGCCTTCAAACTCGACCTTGCCGTGGGTCGGCTCGATCAGCCGCGACATGCAGCGCACCAGCGTCGACTTGCCTGATCCCGAAAGTCCCATGATGATGAAGATCTCGCCTTGCCGGATTTCGAGATCGACGGCGCGCACCGCGCCAACCAGTCCGGCAGCGGCGATGTCCGCCAGGCTGGCCTTGCCGTCGCGCCGGCGGATGAAATTGGCCGCGTCCGCCCCGAACAGCTTCCAGACATTGCGGCAGGCAAGCTTTATCGGGCGGGCATCGTTGCCCGCTTTCGCCGCGCGTTCAATCGTATCGGTCATGCAATCGTCCTTCTGGAATAGGGATCGAGACCCGGCCACGAATGGCCGGGCCGTCGGATTTCCAGTCAGACGGTCACTCGGCCCAAGCTTTCCAGTCGGCTTCGTGGGCGGCGATCCAGGCGGCGGCGACGTCTTCCGGCGTCTTGCCTTCGAGATCGATCTCGCCGCTCATCTTGTTGAGCTCGTCGGTATCGACCGTGTAGTTTTTGGCGACCTTGTAGGCGACCGGCCATTTGTCCTTCATGCCGGCCCAGGAATATTTCCAGATCTCGCCATGCGGCTTGCCACAGTCGTATTTCGCATCGGGGTTCACGCCCCATTTCGGGTCGGTGTAGCACTCTACAGTATAGTCGGGGAATTCGATCCATTCGCCCTTGTATTTGGCCGGTGCCCAATGCGGCGAATAGATCCACAGCATTATCGGCGCCTTGCGCTGATAGGCCGAGTCCAGTTCGGCGAACATCGCTGCATCGGTGCCAGCATGGATGACGGTGAAGGGCAGTTTCAGCGCCTCGACGCGCTCGTCGTCAAAACCTTCCCATGTCACAGGGCCGCCGAGATAGCGCCCCTTCGGTGTTGTTTCCGCCGTCGAAAAGGTCTCGGCGCATTTCGGGTCCTTCAATGCCTCCCAGTTCGGCAGGCCCGGGCATTTCTCTTTCATATATTCAGGAAACCACCATTCCTCCTTGGCCTTGGGCCCGAGCTTGCCGAGACGTTCGGTCTGGCCGGTCGCATCCGAGGCCTTCATCGCTTCGCCGGCCGTCGTGTCCCAGAACTCCATGCCGACATCGATGTCGCCATTGGTCAGGCCGGTGGTCAGGCTGGAGAGATAGTCGGCGGTCGGGTACTCGACGGTATAGCCGAGCTTTTCGAGGATGCCGCCGAGGATCTTGGCGTTCAGATTGACGCTGGTCCAGTCGAACAGCGCGATCTTGATCGGGTCGTTGGATTCCGGCGCCGCTGCTTGTGCCGGTAGTGTCAGCGCGCTTGCTGCGGCAAGCGCCAAGGCTCCCATTGATAGTTTCGAAATCATGCTCCGAAGTAACATGCTTGTTCTCCTGTCAAGCTCTGGTGGACGTTATCGTTCGTTCCCTTCTTGCGTCTTTTTTTGATTGTGTTGGAAAAGCTGGTCGTTGCGCAAGGCCGTCGGCGCCACAATGCTGCCGAAGCGGATGCCGGCGCAAAACGGCGTGGTGCCCAAATTGGTGAAGATGTGGCGGGACCGGCCGCGTCATGACTGCCGAACGATTGCTGCCGAGGCAGTGATCCACGGATCGATCGCCGGTCTTGAGGTGCAAACCATCAAAGTCCCATGATCTCGGCTGTTGGCTCTGTAATTTGCCAGAGCCACTTTCATGAGATGAAATTATATATACCAACGTTCACGTGGCGCAACGATTAACGCCTGCGCCAATTTCACGGCCGTCTTTTTGCATGAACCCTTAGATCGGTTCGAAAAAAGCCAAGGTTGCCAGTCATCGGGTTACCAGCCGCGACGACAGGATATCGACACAATGCAGCAGACCAGAGCGCCTTATTTCTTCGCCAACCGCGGTATCGCCGTCGGCTTCTGACCCTTTCAACACCAGATCGTCTCCGAGGCTTGCATGACCTCTTCCTTGAACAGACTGCGCATTGCCGTGCTCTTTGGCGGACGTTCCGCCGAACATGACGTTTCGGTGCTTTCCGCAACCAATGTCATGCGTGCGCTGCTGCCTGCCAAATACGATGCCGTCCCAATCTTCGTCACGCGCGAGGGACGGTGGCGGCTGAGCAGCTTTCAGGATGGTAAGCTCGCGAAACCTGCAGGCGGCACGGAAGTTTGCCTGCTTCCGGGTGGGCGCGGACGGATGATGGCGATCCCGGCCGACGGCACGCCCTATGATCTGCCAACGATCGACATCCTGTTTCCCGTCCTGCACGGCCCCCATGGCGAAGACGGCTCGGTACAGGGGGTGGCCGAGGTGGCTCTGGTGCCGCTCGCCGGCTGCGGCATCCTGGGTTCAGCAACCGCACTGGACAAGGATATCACCAAGCGGCTCCTGAAAGCGGCGGGTCTGCCAATCGCGCGCTCAGTGACGGTCTATGAAGGTGCGGCGCCTGCCCTCGCCATACTAGAAAGCGAACTCGGCCTGCCGTTCTTCATCAAACCGGCGCGTCAGGGGTCGTCTGTCGGGGTCAGAAAGGTCAATGCCAGCCAGGAATTCGATGGGGCGCTTGCTGAAGCCTTCCAGCACGATTGCAAGCTGTTGGCCGAGGAATTCGTTCATGGGCGCGAGATCGAATGTAGCGTGTTGGAGGACCCGGCAGGCGACCTGTTCGTCTCGCGGCCAGGCGAGATCGTGCCGGCGGAAAGCCACGGTTTCTACAGCTACGATGCCAAATACATCGACGAGAACGGCGCGGCGCTAAAAGTGCCGGCCGAACTGCCGCCCGAGGTCGAGGCAAGCATGCGGGATGTGGCTGCAAGGGCTTTCAGAGCCGTCGGCTGTGACGGGATGGCGCGCATCGACTTTTTCCTGACACCGGACATGCAGTTCTTGGTCAATGAAATCAACACCATCCCCGGCTTCACCGATATCAGCATGTACTCCAAGGCAATGGCGGCAAGCGGCGTCAGCTATTCCGAAATCATCGACCGGCTCGTGGAACATGGATTGGCGCGGGCCGGCCGAGCAGCCTGAATGCAGCGAAGCGGCTTTCAGATCCCGGCGGATGGAACGTTGGCCTGTGTCGTATCTTACGACATGATCAGGCCGCCATCGACATTGATGGTCTGCCCGGTGATATAGGCCGCATCGTCGCTGGCGAGAAAGCTGACCAGGCCGGAGACGTCCTCGCCGCTGCCGGCGCGGCCCATCGGGATGTTCTCCACCCATTCGGCCATCAGCTCGCCGGGCTTGTAGTCGCCCATCAACTTGCCCCATGCGGCATCGTTATAGGCCCACATATCGGTGTCGATGATGCCGGGGCAGATCGCGTTGACGGTGATCTTCTCCTTCGCCACTTCCTTGGCGAGGCTCTGGGTGATGCCGACGACGCCGAATTTCGAGGCCGCATAATGCGGCGTGTAGATAAAGCCCTGCCGCGCCTGGCCGGATGCGGTGTTGATCAGCCGGCCGCCATCGCCATGCTTGCGGATGCGCGCGATCGCCTCCTGGCAGCACAGGAACACGCCCTTGGTGTTGACCGCCATCACCTTGTCCCATTCTGCCTCGGTCATCGCCTCGATCCTGGCGATGGTGATGACACCGGCATTCTGCACGGAGATGTCGACGCGGCCGAACTCCTGCTCGGCCAGATCGTAGAGCGCGACGACTTCGTCCTTTTTGGTCACGTCCATGCGCATCCACGCGACCTTGGCGCCCGCAGTCTTCAGATCGGCGGCAACCTCTTCGACGCGCGCGTCGATGGCGCTGACGACGACCGCAGCACCTTCCGCCGCGAAGCGCCTGGCCATTGCCGCGCCAATGCCGCCGCTCGCGCCGGTGATCACCGCCGTTTTTCCCTGGAATCGCTTCTGCATTTTTTCTCCTACCAGCAGACGAAGCCGCCATCGACGATCAGGTCGATGCCGGTGACGAAACTCGCGGCGCGGCTGGCCAGGAACACGGTCGGGCCGACCATCTCTTCCGGCGCCGCCATGCGGCCCATCGGCGTGTCGCGCTCAAAGATCCTGACCTGGTCGGCGACCTCCGGCCGCTTGTTCATCGGCGTCAGCGTGTAGCCGGGGCTGACGACGTTGACGCGCAGGCCGCGATCGGCCCATTCCATGGCGAGGCTCTTCGACATGTGGATGACCGCGGCCTTCGACGAGTTGTAATGCGCCTGGGTCAGGCCGCGATTGACGATCGAGCCCGACATCGACGCGATGTTGATGATCGAGCCCTTGCGCCGCGTCAGCATGGCACGGGCCTCGGCCTGGCAGGACAGGAACACGCCGCTGACATTGACGTCGTAGAGCTTCTGCCATTTCTCCAGCGACAGCGTCTCGGCCGGCTCGGCAGCGGCAACGCCGGCATTGTTGACGGCGACGGTCAGCGCGCCGAGCTCAGCCTCCGTACGCTCGATCGCAGCCGCCAAATCGGCCTCTGAAGTCACCGTGCCAGTCAGCACCAGTGCCTTGCGGCCGAGTGCTGTGATCTGGTGTGCGGTCTCCTCCAGCCCGCCTTTGGAGGCGTGACCGAAACAGGCTATGTCGGCGCCGGCTTCGGCCAGGCCGATGGCGATTGCTTGCCCGATGCCGCTGCCGGCGCCTGTCACAAGTGCCACGTCACCATGAAGTTCGAATAGTTTCATCGTCGGTCCCTCTCCTCCAACCGCCGTCCTCCGGAAATAAAGGGGCGCCAACTCTGTTGCTGGCGCCCCGCGCGGTCTGGTGCCCGGGAGGATACCACCTGCTGCGCTTTGTTTCGATGGGCTGTCCTAGCTTGTGGCGAGTTCCATGACGGCGACATTGCTCGCATCACTGCGGTCGAGAATGCCGCGCTGACGGCCGCGGCTCAGCACGAGCACGCGATGCGACAGGCCGAGCACTTCCTCGAGGTCGGAACTCACCACCACCACCGCCATGCCGGAACGGGCAAGGTCGGCGATGACATCGTAGATCGCGGCGCGGGCACCAACGTCGATGCCGCGCGTCGGCTCGTCCAGGATAAACACCTTGGGCGGGCGCGACACCCATTTGGCAATGATCACCTTCTGCTGGTTGCCGCCTGAAAGCTTGCTGACCGCCTGGTTCGGCCGGCCTTTGACGCCGAGCCGGCGAATACCGGCCTCGGCGAATTTCTGCACCGCCTTCGGGAACACCCAGCCATTCGGCGCGACATGGTCGAAATTGCCGATCGCCAGATTCTCGCCGATCGTCTGGTCGAGCACCACGCCTTGCGCCTTGCGGTCTTCCGGCACGAGCACGACGCCGGCCTTGATCGCCGCCGCCGGCCCATTGAGATGCACCGGCTTGCCGGCGACGCGCACCGAGCCGGATGAGATCGGGTCGGCGCCGGCGATCGCCCTCACCAGCTCCGTGCGGCCGGCGCCGATCAGCCCGGCAATGCCGAGGATTTCGCCGGCCCGCACCGAAAAGCTGACATTTTGAAAACTGCGTTCCGGCGAGGACAGGTTCTCGACCTCGAGCAGCGTGTCGTTGCGGGGCGCCGACAAAGTCGGGAACATCCGCTCGACGCTGCGGCCGACCATCTGCTCGACAACGGTGCGCACCGGAATGTCGGCGCGCTCGTGCCGCGCGACGATGCGCCCGTCGCGCATCACCACCACACGGTCGGCGATTTGGGCGATTTCGTCCAGCCGGTGGCTGATATAGATGAAGGACATGCCTTCCGCCTTGAGCTTGCGGATTTGCTGGAACAGGAGCTCCGTTTCCTCGCCGCCAAGGGCGGCCGTCGGTTCATCGAAGATCAGCAGCTCGGCATTGAGCGTCAGCGCCTTGGCAATCTCGACCTGCTGCTGGGCGGCGATACGCAGCGTGCGCACCTTGCGCTCGGGCGAGACATCGAGCCCGAGGCGCTTCAACTGGGCTGATGCCCGTGCATTCATTGCCGCGCGGTCGATGCGGCCGCCGCGCATCGGCAGGCGCCCGACATAGACGTTTTCGGCGACCGACAGATCCGGCAGCAGCTTCAGCTCCTGGTGGATCATGCCGATGCCGGCGTCGATCGCCGCGGCAGGATTGGCGGGGGAATAAGCGTTCCCCCGCCAGGTGATGGTGCCGGCATCGGGCTTGGTCGACCCGGCGATGATGTTCGAGACGGTGGACTTGCCGGCGCCGTTTTCGCCAAGCAGCGCCACGACCTCGCCCGGCCGCACCTCGAAGCTCGCATCGGCCAGGACCTGCACCGGTCCGTAGCTTTTGCAGAGGCCGCTGACGACGAGACCCAGATTGGGGCTGTGCGTGTGGCGAGGTTCGGTGGACATTGTTGCGCTCGTCGACTGCCGGACTGGTCTAAATCAGGGATGCTTGGCGATGAACTGCTCGACATTGTCCTTGGTGGTCAGCGTCGCATCCTGCAGCTGTTCTGCGGGAATGGTCTCGCCGGCCACCAGCTTGATTGCCGCATCGACGGCAAGCCGGCCCATGCCCTGGGTCTGCTGCGTCGCCGTCACGTCGAAGACGCCGTCCTTCAGCGCCTTGAGCGCCGCCACGTCGCCGTCGAAGCCGGCAACCCAGACCTTGTGGCCGGGATTGGCGACCTTGACCGCCTGCGCCGCACCGAGCGCCAGCGCATCGGCCTGGCCGATGACGATCGACACGTCGGGATGCGACTGCAACAGATCCTGCGTCAGCTTGAAACCTTCGTCCTGGTGCCAGCCTTCGCTCCACAATTCGCCGACGACCTTGATGTCGGGATAGCCCTTCAGCGCTTCGCCGCAGCCCTTCGAGCGATCGACCTCGGGCGTCGTACCCTTCTGGCCGTGGATGATGATCAGCTCGCCCTTGCCGCCGGCCTGCTTGGCGATGTAGTCGCAAACCGCTTTCGCCGATGCCACGCTATTGGTGGCGATGAAGGTGTCGCCGGGCGCGCCGTCGGCGTTGCGGTCGACATTGATGACTGGGATGCTGGCAGCCTTGGCCGTCTTGGTCGGCACGGTGGCGGCGGTGGCGCCGGCCGGAATGTAGATCAGCGCATCGATATTCTGCGTGATCAGATCCTGCACCTGGCTGACCTGGGTCGCCGAATCGCCCTTGGCGTCGACGGTGACGACCTCGATGCCCTTTTCCTTGCCGTAGGCTTCGACGGACTGCTTGATCTGGTTGAAGAAGTCGGCCTGCAGATTGGCGACGGCGAGGCCGAGCTTCTTGGCTTCCTTGGCCGAGGCCATGTCGGACAGGCTAAGCAGCGGGATGATGGCCGCGGCGGCAACCAGCAATGAACGTTTAGTCAGCATGTTATTCCTCCGTTGATGTTCAATCTGTCCTGCCCGCGCATCGCGGCGCCCCGTGGCCGAACAACTCCCAGTTTCGGATCACCGATCCGTTTTCGCCCGAATATCCGGGTGAATCTCATTGAGCCCAATTCTTCATTGTGCCCCATTTTTCATTGTGCTCTGCGCCGCCAGGTGTCGGTGGCCACCGCCAGCGCGATCACCACGCCGATAACCACTTGCTGGATGAAGGGCGAGACACCGAGCAGGTTCAGCCCGTTGCGCAGCACGCCGATGATGAGGACGCCGATGGCGGTGCCGCCGATCGAACCGACGCCGCCCGACAGGCTGGCGCCGCCGATAACCACCGCCGCGATGGTGTCGAGCTCGTAGCCAAGGCCGGAGCTCGGCTGGACGGAATCGAGCCGGGCGGCAAGCACGATGCCGGCGAGACCGGCCAGCACGGCGCAGATCGTATAGACCCAGTTTGTCAGCGACCTGACCGGTATGCCGGACAGCCGGGCGACTTCGGCGCTGCCGCCGATTGCGTAGAGGCTGCGGCCGGTGGCGCGATAATTCAGGAAGATCGCGAAAATGACGGCAAGCACGATCATCAGCCCGACGGTGACCGACAGGAAGCCGAAATGGCGGATGATCGACAGGCTGGTGAACCAGTCGGGAAAGCCGACGATCTGCGAGCCGTCGGTGATCATATTGGCGAGACCGCGCGCCACCGACATCATGGCCAGCGTGGCGATGAAGGGCGGCAGCTTGGTGACCGTCACCAGCAGGCCCGAAACCAGCCCGCAAAGGCCGGCGACGACGAGGGCTGCGGCGATGCCGGCCGGCAGGCCGAGATTGAGATAGTCCGGATGGGCGACGAAGCCCATCACCATGGAAGCCAGCGCCAGCACCGAGCCAACGGACAGGTCGATGCCGCCGATCAGGATGACCAGCGTCATGCCGATCGCCATGATGCCGAGTACGGTAACCTGGTCGAGCACGTTGAGGATGTTGCGGATGGTCAGGAACGTATCGGTGGTCAGCGAGAGCGCCAGGCACAGCAGGACCAGCCCGATCAGCGGGCCCATGGTTCCGGCAAAGACAGCCGAAAACTTTGCGCCCGTCGTGGCCTGCGTACCAGAGCCTGCTTTCAACTCGCTTGCGTCGTTGCTCACAGCCACTTCGTCTCCTCCACAGCAATCCGGCGCTGCATCACCGGGCCACTTTGTTCACCAGGCCCCTCCATGTGAACAATTTATCTTTAACATGCAATTTTGTTCAGCTAAACTGTTCGTCGGAAAATTGTCAAGGCCTGCCGTTTCATTCGACGACGGTTTGCGCTGTCCGCCGGTTTGCCTTACGCAAGGTCTCGGAAATCTTGGGCATTTCGAAGTCGCCGGATTGGAATATCATGAGCAGAGCCGGCGGCTGCGGCAAGGCAAACAGATGACGATCGTAGAGAACGAAAGAGCCTCGCGCTTTCCCGACGCCGAACTCAAGGCCCGCGCCGCCTGGCACTATTATGTCGAGGGTCTTACACAGGAGCGGATTTCCGAAATTCTTGGCGTCGGCCGCATCAAGGTACATCGCATTCTCTCAGCCGCCCGCGAAGAGGGTGTCGTCCAGTTTCGCATCCGCGACAGCGTCGTCGAATGCGTGGTTTTGGAGGAAAGCCTCAAGCAGAGGTTCGGGCTCAGCCAGGCTGTTGTGGTGCCGTCGGCTGCCGACCGAAGCAACGCACCGCTGATGATCGGCCACGCCGCCGCCGCCTATCTGGCCGACCATGTGAATGCCGGCGATGTCATTGCGCTGGGCTGGGGGCGGACGCTGAAATTCGCCATCAATGAGTTGCCAAGGCGGCCTATCGCCAGGACCACGGTGGTTTCGATGCTTGGCGGCCTGACCCATGCACAGCCGCTCAACCCGACAGAAAGCGCCTGGGATTTCGCCGAGAAGATCGGTGCGGAGTGCTTCCTGCTGCCGGTGCCGGTCTATGCCGACCGGCCGGAACAGCGCGACGCGTTCATGAGCCAGCGCAGCGTTCAGGACGTTGTCTTCCGTGCACGCCGGGCAAACATTGCCGTGCTCAGCGTCGGCTCGTTTTCCAACGACAGCCCGATCGCCAATTACGGCTTCATCAAGCCAAGCGAACTCGAGGAACTGCAGGCGGCCGGCGCCGTCGGCGATATTCTGTGTCATTTCATCGACGCCGAGGGCCGCCCGGTCGACCACGAGGTGAACCGCCGCGTCTGTGCCTATCCGCTGCAGGATCTGTCGGATATCCCGAGCATCATCCTGGTGTCGGGAGGGCAGGAAAAGATTGCCATCATGCGGGCAGCACTCGCCAACACCAAGGTATCGGTTCTGATCACCGACGAGGATGCGGCAAAGGGGCTGCTCAACCGCTAGTCGCGTTGAGAGCACTCAGCCGCACGTGGATATCGCGCGTCGCTTGATAGAGATCGCGGTAGATTGCCTTGCGGCCGCGATAGCCGGCAACAAGTCCATCGACCGGGTCGACATGCATGGTGGGAGCGGCAGCCATTGCCTTTGCGGCGGCTTCCGGCGAGGCAAACCAGCCGACCGCGGCGGCCGCCAGCATGGCGGCGCCGAGTGCGGCGGCTTCGTTGACCGGCGAAACCGAGATCGGCCGCTCGAGCACGCTTGCCATGATCTGCATGAGGAGTACGCAATTGGTGCCGCCGCCGGCGGCAATCATCGCCGCCTGTCCGCCGGCCTGGGCTTCCATGGCCTCGGTGGCAACGGCCTGCTCGAAGGCGATGCCTTCCAGGACAGCGCGGAAAAGATGCTCCGGCCGGTGGTCGAGCGACAGGCCGACAATGGCGCCACGCGCGGCACCATCCCAATAGGGGCTCATGACGCCGGCCCAATAGGGCATGACGAGCAGGCCCTCGCTGCCAGCGGCAACCTCCAGCGCCGCTTTCTCCAGTGCTGCCGCCGACGGCGAACCGGTCGTGCGGACAATCCAGTCGACCAGTTGCATGCCCGAACGCAGCACTGTCTCCAGCATGAAACCGGAACCGGTCGGCGAGACCAGCGTGCGAAAGGCGTCCGAGGTTTTCACCTTGCCGGAATAGCAGCCGCTGACCACGCCGGAGCCGAGCGAGAGATAGCTCTTGCCTTCGCCGTAGACGCCCATGCCGAGGCCCATCGCCTGGCCGTCCCCAGCGCCGGCAACGACCGGCGTGCCGGCCCTCAGGCCGGTCAGTTGCGCCGCGGTTGCGGAAAGCCCGCCGCAAATTGCGCCCGGCGCGACCAGGTCGGGCAATTGCTCCATCTGCAGTCCGGCGGCCGCAACGAGGCGGGGATGCCAGGTACCTCTCTCGACGTCGAGGAGCCCGAGCGGATCCGCACTTGCGGTGCTGGTGACCAATCGCCCGGTCAGCCGCTGGACGAAGAAACCGTGCACGTCGACCAGTGCCGCTGCCTGGTGAAGCACCTGAGGCTGGTGTTCGGCAAGCCAGGCGATGGCGTAGAGCGCCGGCGTCGGGTCCGGCGGCTTGCCGCTCCAGTCGCGGATCGCCTCGCGGCCGAGTTCGGCCGAAAGCCTGATAACCTGCGGCCGGGCGCGTTCGTCCAGCCACAGGATCGCCGGAATAAGTGGTTTGCCGGCGCTGTCGACCAGCGTGAAGGTCTCGCGCTGGTGGGCAATGGAGATCGCCGCCACGCGGAAAGCGCCGACCGCCTCAGTGACCTGCTTCAATGCGCCAAGCAGCGCCGTCCACCAATGTTCGGCGTCCTGCTCGAAATGGCTGGGCTTCGGATTTGAAAGCGGATAAGTCTCGCGCGCCTGGAACAGCTCCTCGCCGTCGCGGGTGAAGGCAATCGCCTTCACGGCCGTGGTCGAGGCGTCGATCCCGATTACGATATCGTCCATCAGGCGGAGATCCGGCGGGGTCAAGCCGCGTTGGTAGCGAACCGTCCGTCCGACTGATCGAGACGACGGCGGATCTGGGTTATCACCATCGAATCGTCGGGTACACAATTTTCATAGGTCAGGAAATCGCCGATCTTGAGCGGCTTGACCACCTTGGCCCGTTCGGCAAGGCCGAGCGGCAGCGCGCCCCGGGCGCGTGCATCTTCCCATGTCATGGCGAAGCCGCGATAGTCGTTCTCGCCGATCATGCCGAGCGACTGGCCGACGCCAAGATCGCTCTTGGCAACCGCCACCGCCTCGGCGACCGGACGGTCGAGCGGCTCCATGTCGGCCCGTTTGTAGACGACGGCGCGCGCCGCCGACAGCGGCACTTCCAGGCTGGTCAGATGATAGGGCCGGAAGATCGTGAAATAGGGGCCTTTGCCGACCTTGAGGTCGATCATGCGCTCCAGCACGCGCGGATGCTGGGTCTCGATGATGCAGAACACGCCGGGCGCCACGCCCTTGCCGATCGAATAATCGACCACGCCCTTGCGATGCAGCACGCCGCCATCCTCGCGCGGGCAGAGCACGCTGGCGAGCTCCTCCAGCGTTGCGGTTGGGCCGTGCATGCCCGGCACGTCGGGCACCAGGCCGGTGGCATTGGCGATCGCCACCATTTCGATGGCCGTCTTCGAGCCGTCGACGAATTCGACCAGCATGCGCGCATTCATGTTGCGCTCGGCCGCTTCTTTCTCGTAATCGGCCGGCATGGCGTCGATCTTCAGCGGATTGTTCTTGCCCTTGCCGGCGGCGATGATGTTGAAGCCGAGGCTTTTGGCAAAGCCGATGATCTCCAGCGTGCAGGCCGGCTCGTCGCCGGCGGCACCGGTATAGACGACGCCGGCCTTGCGTGCCTCGTCCTTGAGGAAGCGGCCGATCGTGATGTCGGCCTCGACATTGAGCATGACGATGTGCTTGCCGTTCTTCATCACTTCCAGCGCGAACAGCGTGCCGATATTGGGATTGCCCGTCGCGTCGATGATGACGTCGATCCGGCCGGCCGCCGCCAGCGCGTGCAAATCTTCGGTCACCGCAATCTTGCCGGCCTCGATGGCGCGGTCGATCGCCGCCGCATTGCCGGCCTGGACGATGTCGGAACGGTCGTGGCCAGCGAGCAGCGCCGCGTCGATCGCTGCCTGCGGCCTGACCTCGGAAATAGCGCCGATCCGCATGCCCGGCATCAGTGCCACCTGGACGACGATGTCGGTGCCCATCTGACCGGCGCCGGCAAGCCCGATGGTGATCGGCCCCTGCTGTTCAGCGCGCTGCAGAAGTTCCGCTGCAAATTGCGGATGGGACATGTCGCTTCCTCCAGTTCTTGACGCGCCGCAGCGTCCAAATCAACGTTTTGAACATTCCTATTTCCAAATGAAAAATATTTCAACCTGCAATTGGGACATTCCCGCTCTGGAATGGCCGATCGCTTGGGGTCAGCTGCCGGTCAGGGCACGACCTCTGCAGGTAGCCGGACGGCGCCGACCGATGCGGGTTGCTCGACGTTGCCTTGAGGTGGCGCGGTCTCTACCTCAGCTGCCGATCTCGAAGAAGGGCGCGCCGAGCAGGTCGGGAACGACATCGATACCAAGTCCCGGCCCGTCCGGAATGCCCATGCGGCTGCCCGAGACCGGCGGCATATTGGATGCGGTGCGCACCGTCACCCATTCGTGGAAGGCGATGGCGTGCAGCCGGCGCTCCTCGGGCGTCGACAGCGACAGATGCGCCATGGCCGATGTGTCGATCTCGGCGCCGCCAGTGTCCTCGACGGTGATCATGAAGCCGAGATCGACGGCGAGGTCGCGGATTTGGCGCGTTTTGGTCACTCCTCCGAGCCGCGAGATCTTCAGCGTCAGCCCGTCGGCAGCGCGCTTGCGGTGGATGTCGAGCATGTCGTCCAGCGAGGCGACGGATTCGTCGAGCACCATCGGTTTGTCAAGCGAGCGGCGCACCGACATGCATTCGTCGATCGTCGTGCAGGGCTGTTCGAACGTGTAGTCGATGGTGCGCGTCGCATCCACGAACTGGCATGCCTGGTAAGGCGTCCAGCCGGCATTGGCGTCGCAGAAGATGACGGTGCCCTTCGGCACCGCGGCGGCGACGGCTGTGACGCGTTCGATGTCGTCATGGACGTTGCCGCCGACCTTGACCTGCAGTCGATGAAAGCCGTCTTTGACGATGCGCTTGGCAAGTGCAGCCATCGCGTCGACCGTGCCATGGGTGACGACCTTGTAGAGTTCGGCCGTCTCGCTCTCGCGTCCGCCAAGCAACGTAACCAGCGGCACGTCGGCGGCGCGCGCCGCGAGATCCGAGCATGCCATGTCGAGCGCCGACTTGACGTAGGGATGGCCCTTGAACACCGTATCCATGAGCCTGTTGATCCCGGCAAGCCCGCGTGGGTCATGGCCCATGAGATGCGGCGCGATCTCGACGACGCCGGCGCGCGTGCCGGCGGCGAACGCCGGTGAATAAAAATTGCCGAGCGGCGCCATCTCGCCCCAGCCGGTGAGCCCGCTATCTGCGATGACGGCGACGATCACCGCGTCGAACGCATCGGCGACGCGCCCCTTGGACATACGATAAGGCCCGTCAACGAAGGGCTGCACGACATGGTAGGCTTTGATGGTTTTGATCTGCACGTTTTCTGTCCGTTGCCTATGTTCCGGGATGACCCGCCAAACTTGTCGGTTTCAACCGCCTTCGGGCCGGCCGCTACGATCGGCACCGGCGCCCTTTGAGCCGCGCTCTTCCAGCCCGCGCGCATAGGCGAGCAGTTCCTCGAAATCCAAATCGATATGCTCCTTGGCGTGGCGCTGGGCAGCGCGCATGTCGCTGCCCTGGAGCAACTGCACATAGGTTTCGTGAGCGTCTTCGGCAGGCACCGGCTCGTTGCGGGCCCGCTGGTGCAGCGCAAAATACATCTGCAGCCGGCTGGCCAGCCGCTGCCAGGTTTCCAGCAGCACCGAGTTGTCGGCCCATTCGTGGATCAGTCCATGCAGTTGCAGCGCCGTTTCGATCTGCCGCGTCGTGTCCAACTCGCGCGTCGCCTGCTTCACCGCCGCATGCCGCCGGTCGATCTCATCGAAGAAGCGCTGGTCGCGAAGCGGCCAGGTCCGCTCGATGGCGAATTCGTCCAGCACCTTGTTGAGCGAATAGGCATCGTCGATGTCCTTGGCGGTAACGTCGATGACGAAGGTTCCGGCGTAGGGGATGCTGGTCAGGATGCCTTCCTGCACCAGCTCGCGCATCGCCTCACGCAGCGGCGCACGACTCACCCGCATCTGCTCGGAAATCCTGAGTTCGTTGAGTTTTTGTCCTGGCTCTAACTGGCCGGTCAGGATCGCGCGCCGGAGCAGCGCCACGATCTCGGCCCGGCGTGTCGTATCCGCGATCGGACTGAAATCCAGCTTCGCCATTCGGTGCTCCAGGAGACCAAAAGCTACACAAGCAGATTGTCGACAATCTAACAAGAGGGTAATTGCGGGTTCAGGTTCTCCGCTGGCCTGCAGCTTGCGGCAGATGGGTACGTCACGGCCCGCTCTATTTGCGCCTTCATGGCTCCTGCCAAGGCCGAGTGCGCCGATGAGGCCAATCTTGCCGACCCTGCTCAGCAAGAAAACGGCGCCCTCGGCGTGGGAGCCGAGGGCGCCGCGGGACCGGACCTGATGGGGGTTATCAGGTGGCCGGTTTCTGGGGTAGCGGCGAGACCGGCATTCCCGGGCCGATCTTCTGCAGATTGCCGGTGATCACCTGGTCGCCTTCGGCTACGCCGCTCAAGATGGCCACCTGATCGCCATTGGTCGGTCCGAGCGAAACGATGCGCTGGTCGACGGTGTTGTCCTTGCCGACGACATAGAGGTATTTGCCGAGCTGGCCTGAGCCGAGTGCCGTCTGCGGCACCATCAGCGCATCGGGCTGCTCTTTGACGTGCAGCCGGACGCGGACATACTGCCCGGGCAGCAGCGTGAATTTGCCGTTGCCGACCGTCGCCCGTGCCGTGATCGTGCCGGTCGAGCGATCGATTGTGTTGTCCATGAAGGTAAGATCGCCCTTCTGGCGCGGTTCGGTTTCACCGGGAAGCAGGACGTCGACACTGATCGGTCCCGCAGCCCGAGCTTCCTCGATCTGGGTCAGGTCCGTTTCGCTCGGATTGAAGGTGACGTAGATCGGATCGAGCTGCACCAGCGAGTTGAGCACCGTGCCGGCAACGCTGACCAGCGTTCCGACGGAAGCCTGGCTACGTCCGATGCGTCCCGCGAACGGGGCACGGATTTCGGTATAGCTCAAATTGAGCTCGGCGGTCCGCAAGGCGGCTTGGTTCACGGCGAGCGAGGCCTGAGCCTCGCGCAAGGTGCTGGTGCGCTGGTCGAACACGTCCTTGGCGAGATAGCCGCTCTTGGCGAGCTCGCTGCCGCGCCCGAGATTGGAGCGCGCATAGTCGAGTGTTGCCGTGTCGCGCTGGATAAGCGCCTTCGCCTGCTCCAGGGCAGCCTGGAAATCCTCCGGGGCGATCTTGTAGAGAAGGTCGCCCTTTGCAACATCGCCGCCGTCGGTGGCGACCTGCTCCTGCAGATAGCCCGGCACGCGCGCCTGCAGCGTAATGCTGCGGATCGGCTCTACCCGGGCGGCGTAGTCGAGATAGATCGGGATCGTCTTCTTGACGACGCTCACCACCGGCACCGGCATGACAAAGGCTTCCGGCTTGGGTGTCGCCGCCCCGGCCGTGCCGGCGTTGAGGCTGAGACTGCCCATGTCGAGCAAGTGAACGCTCGCTATCGAAATCGCCCCAAGGGCGACGGCCGTTCCCAGCGCGATTTTCCATTTACGCATGATCGATTCTCCAGTCCTATTCAGCCGCTTCGGCCAATGGCTCGAAGGCGGGTTCGGCGGTTGGTTGTTCAGTCGTTTCGGAGACCGGTTCGCTCTCGCTGCGGCGCTCGCGCAGCTGCTCGATCACCGCATAGAAGACCGGCACGAACACCAGCGACAGGATGGTCGCTGCGACCATGCCGCCAAAGACGGTGGTGCCGATCGACTGCCGGCTTGCGGCACCCGCACCTGTGGCGAACATCAGCGGCAGCACGCCGAGGATGAAGGCGAAGGCGGTCATCAGGATCGGCCGCAGCCGCAGCCGCGCCGCTTCCATCGCGGCGTCGACGATGCTGAGGCCTTCTTCGCGCCGGCGCCGGGCAAACTCGACGATCAGAATCGCGTTCTTGGCCGCCAGTCCGATCAGCATGACGAAGCCGATCTGCGAGTAGACGTCGATCTGCATGCCGCGCAGCCACAGCACGACGAACGCACCGAACAATGCGAGCGGCACCGCCAGCAGCACCATGAACGGCATCGCCCAGCTCTCATATTGCGCGGCAAGGATGAGGAAAACGAAGACGATGGCGAGGCCGAAGACGACGGATGCGATCGATCCCGCCTTGAGCTCCTGATAGGTGATGCCGGTCCATTCGTAGCCGAAATCTCTCGGCAACGCCGTGGCAGCGGCACGTTCCATTGCCGCCACCGCCTGGCCGGACGAAAAGCCGGGGGCGGCGCCGCCATTGATCAGGGCCGACGCATTGTTGTTGTAGTGCGGCACGGTCTCGGGGCCGACGATGGGCACAAGCTTGCCCAGCGTGCTCAGCGGCACCATGCCACCCGACGCATTGCGGACATAGAGCCGCGAAATGTCGGCCGGACCGGCTCGAGAGTCCTTGTCGGCCTGGATCGTCACCCGGAAGGTGCGGCCAAACAGGTTGAAGTCGTTCACATAAAGCGAGCCGAGATAGATCTGCAGCGTGTTGAAGACGTCCGGCAGGTTGAGCCCGAGCAGCTTTGCCTTGGCGCGATCGAGATCGTAGTTGAACTGCGGCGTCGAGGTCGAGAACGACGAGAACAATTGCTGTGGGTTGAGCTCCGGCTGCTTGCGCGCCTCGGCAATCACAGCTTGCGTCGCATCGTTGAGCGCCACGCTGCCGCGGCCGGTCAGATCCTCGACCTGGAACTCGAAGCCACCGGTGGTGCCGATGCCCGGGATCGAAGGCGGGTCGAAGCTCAGCGCAAAAGCCTCTGGAATTTGCAGCAGCTTGTTGCGCACGTCGGCGACGAGCTTCGAGGCGCTCTGGTCGGGGCCGCGTTCGTCCCATGGCTTCAGGATGGCGAATTCGACCGCCGAGTTCGACTGCGCGGCACTGGTCAGGAAGTTCAAGCCGCTGATCGAGCCGACAATGTCGACGCCGGGCGTGTTCTGCAGGATATCGCGTGCCTTTTGCGCCACTGCATCGGTGCGTTCCAGCGAGGCCCCGTCGGGGAGCTGGATAACGACGAAGAAGTAGCCCTGGTCTTCGACCGGAAGGAAGGTCGAGGGCAGGCGCTGCCAGACGAAGTAGGTCGCGACAAGTCCGGCCGCGAACAGGCCAAGCATGATCCAGCGCAGACGGATGAGAATGCGCACGCCATTCGCATACGCATGCGACAGCCGTTCGAAGCCCATGTTGAACCAGCGGAACAGCACGAACTGCGTTTCAGGCCGGTGGCGCAGGAACGCCGCGCTGAGCGCCGGAGTAAGCGTGAGCGAGACAAAGGCCGAGATGCCGAAGGAGATCGCGACTGTCAGGGCAAACTGGTTGTAGAGCCGGCCGGAAACGCCGGGGATGAAGGCAACCGGCACAAACACGGCCATCAGCACGGCGGTCGTGGCGATGATCGGTCCGGTGACCTCGGCCATCGCCGTACGCGTGGCAGCCAGCGGTTTGAGGCCGGCCTCGAGCTGGCGTTCGACATTCTCGACGACGACGATCGCGTCGTCGACGACGAGGCCGATCGCCAGCACCATGCCGAGCAGGCTGAGCATGTTCAGGGAGAAGCCGAACATGTACATGACGACTAATGTCGACACCAGCGACACCGGAATCGCGATCGTCGGGATGATCGTGGTGCGCCAGCTTTGCAGGAAGATGAACACCACCGCGACGACCAGGACCAGCGCCTCGCCGAGCGTGATCAGCACGTCATGCATAGACGCCGATACGAAACGTGTCGTATCGTAATGCATGGCATAGCTGACCCCCTTCGGGAAGCGGGCCGACAGCTCCTGCATCTTGTCCTTGACGCGCTGCTGCAGATCGAGCGCGTTGGAGCCCGGCATCTGGTAGACCGCGAGCACCACCGTCGGGTCCTTGCCGAAGAAGGCCGACGACGAATATTGCAGCGCGCCGAGCTCGATGCGCGCAACGTCGCGGAGCCGCACCAACGAGCCGTTGGCGGTATTGGCCCGCACGACGATGTCGCCGAACTCCTTGGGGTCGCTCAGCCTGCCGACGGCGTTGACCTGCATCTCGAAAGCGGTGCCGGCCGGAGCCGGCGATTGCCCGATCTTGCCGGCCGCCACCTGGACGTTCTGCTCGGCGACGGCGTTCTGCACGTCGACGGCGGTGATGCCGAGATTGGCGAGCTTGTCGGGATCGAGCCAAACGCGCATCGAATAGCGCCGCTCGCCGAAGATCTGCACGTCGCCGACGCCAGGCAGGCGCTTCAGCGGATCGACCACCTGCAGGTAGGCGAGATTGCTCAAAGTGACCGGGTTGACGGAGCCGTCCGGGGAGGTGAGGTCGACGATCAGGACGAAGTTCGGGTTCTGTTTCTTGATCGTCACGCCGCCCTGGTTGACGATGGCCGGCAACGAGGAAGCCGCCTGCGAAACGCGGTTCTGGACGTCGACGGCGGCGGTGCTCAGGGAATAGCCGACCTCGAAAGTGATGGTGATCGTCGAGGAGCCGTCATTGGAGCTCGACGACGACATATAGGTCATGCCCTGAACGCCGTTGATCTGCTGTTCGAGCGGCGTCGTCACCGTGTCGGCGACAACCTGCGCGCTGGCGCCCGGGTAGTGGGCGCTGACCACGACCTGGGGCGGCGTGATGTCGGGAAACTGCGAGACGGGCAGCAGAAAATAACAAATGCCCCCGGCGAGCACCATGATGATGGCGATCGCCGACGCAAAGATCGGACGATGAATGAAGAAGTTTACCATGAGATGCACGCCTCGCCCGATGCTCTGGCCCGGCCAAAGGCCCTGGCCACCCTGGACAGTCGCCGGCTGCGCGTTGAGCCGGAATCTTCGAGAAAGCCGAAATCTTGCAGCGGGCGACGCGGCGCGTTGCGGCGCTCGGCCTGCTCGTCCGCCAGCGCACGCAGCATCGCCTCGAAAGACCGCGGGTCGACGCGGTCGGCCTTCATCAGCATGCGGATCATCGGATCCTTCACAACTTCATCGATCGTCAGATCATTGCGCTGCGACATCGAAGCGGCTCCTGGTTTTTGGCGATCCGCGGCAGGCCGCGGATCGGGTGTTCTCTTGCTCGCCGGCCGAGGCCGTAAGGTGCGGTTCGTCCCCTTGCCGATTGGGCGGGGCTGATGGCCGGCACTTGCGAGTTTGACATGATGCAATGCGGGTGTTACAGGTAAGTAACATCTCTAACGTTACAGACCGGTAACACCCTAGTCAAGAGGTGCACCGAGGGAATTTCGGGAAACGCAATCACGGAGGTTTTGATGACAGACGGTGTTGTGGAGCGTGTTCGCCCCCGGGACAGGATCCTGGAGACGGCACGGGACATGTTTCACAAGCATGGCATTCGCGGCGTCGGCATCGACGCCATCACCGAGGCCGCCGGTACCAACAAGATGACGCTCTACCGGCATTTCGAGTCCAAGGACGACCTGATCATCGAATGTCTGCGGGCGACCGCCTGCAGCGCCAACGCGATGTGGGAAAAGTTCGAGGCCGAGAATCCGGGCGACAAACTGGCGCAACTGCACGCCTGGGTCCGGATGGCGGCCGATTGCCTGATGTCGGATCGTCGCGGTTGCGACATGGCCAACGCCGCCATCGAGCTGAGCGAGACCGATCATCCGGCAAGGCAAGTGATCAAGGAACTCAAGGAAGCGCAGCGCGAGCGGCTGGTCTCGCTGTGTCGCGATGCCGGCATCGGCCAGGCCGAACTTCTCGCCGACACGCTGTCGCTTCTGCTCGAGGGCGCCCGTGTCAGCCTGCAAAGCGTCGGCGCCGAAGGCCCGAGCGCGCAGTTCGTCCGCATGGCGGAAGGCCTGATCACTTCTTTCAGGGCCAGATAGTCTCGCAAGCGGCGAAACCATTGACAGCTCGTTGGTTACGAGCCGCGCCGCCGAGCGCTCTTTCGTCCCATTCGGATGTGTCGTCACCACACTTCTCCGTCTGCCGCCGCGCCATTCCTTGCGCGGCGTATTGCTTGTTGGTTGTGAGGGCAAGATAGGGCCGGCAGCGAATTGGTGAGAGTGACAAGTGTGACAGGATTCCGCCCGGAAATGCCGTGGCGATCTCAGCGAAGGCCCATCGATTCGCGGATCGGTACTCGTCCCGGTGATAGTCATGGCCCCAGCCTTGGCCGATACCTCAGAGCCGGAACGAAAAAAGCCCGCTGCCGGGAGGAGGTGGCAGCGGGCTTGATTTTCGAATGCGGTGCGGGAGGAGGTGCACCGAATTCAACGTCGGCATCGCATCTGGGAGGAGTAGATGGCCGACGCTTATGAACTTACTGGTTGCCCAATGATTCGGCAACCACAAAAGTTGCATAGCTGATGTGCAGATTTGCGGTATCAACCGAATTTTAACGATCGAGGCCGAGCGAACACCGCCCTCGCGCGGCATCACTGCACCGGGACATTTTCCTTGAAGATCAGGCGCGGCTCGATGAATTTCCGCGTCAGATAGGGCGCCGACGAGGCGATCGAGCCGAGCAGGCGAATGACCGACTGTTCGGCGATCAGCCTGGCATTCTGGTCGATGACGACGTCGAGCAGATCGTCGACGAGATAGCCGCGCGTTTCGCGCGTCAGATCATGGCAGATGAACACCGGCTTTTTCTGCGGTCTGGCTTCGAGCAACGCTTTCGCCACGCCTGATCGTCCGGCGCCGATACAGTAGATGCCGAGCAGCTCCGGCTCGTTGTGCAGCGCCTTCATGGTCGCGGTGTAACTGACCCCCGGCTCGTCGTTGATCTCGACGGCACTGGTGACGGTCAGATTGGGGAACTCCTCGCCGAGCACGGAGCGAAAGCCCATTTCGCGTTCCTCGTGGCCGCGATAGGAACGTGAGCCGACCACCATCGCCAGATGGCCTTTGCGGCCGCCGAGGAACCGTCCCATCAGCAGCGCCGCGGTGCGGCCCGCCACCCGGTTGTCGATACCGACATAGGCCGAGCGGGGCGCGCCCGGAACGTCGGACACCAGCGTGACTAGGCGGATGCCGGCCTCGACGATCTCGCGCAAGATGTTGCGCGTCCTTGGATGATCGACGGCAATGACGCCGACCCCGTTCGCCTTGAGGGAGAGGTTTTCGACGGCTGTCTGTAAGGCGCTCGGCGAAATGCCGGTGAGCTTATGGATGCGGCAGGAGGCGACCAGCGGCAGGCGCGCCGCATAATCCTCGATGTGCCTGGCCAGATCGGCCATGAAGGCATTGCTGCCGATCGGCAGGAAGAATTCGAGATGCGCCGGCCGCGAGGGCAACGCGACCTGGTCGACAACCGGCAGATAGCCGAGCTGCTTGGCCGCCTCCATTACGCGCTGCCGGTTGGCGGCACTCGCCCCCGGCCGGTTGTTGAGCACACGGTCGACCGTCGCGGTCGACAGGCCGCAGCTCCTGGCAATATCCGAAACGGTGGCTTTCATCTCGCAACCATGTGGCGATGCGATCCAGTGCCTCGGCGGTCAGCCGGCGGTCAGTCGTGCCGCTTTGTGCGCTCGACCAGCGCGTCGTGGATCTCCTTGTCCGACATGCCGGTGATGACGCGTTCGACTTCGGCGACGCTGGTCTTCTTCGGGTCGATATCGTCGGCGACCACCTTGCCGCGGCGCATGACGACGATGCGGTCGACCACCTGGAAGACGTGGTGGATGTTGTGGGCGATGAAGATGCAGGAATGGCCGGAATCGCGGGCGCTGCGCACGAAGCTTAGAACGCCTTGCGTTTCGGCGACGCCGAGATTGTTGGTCGGCTCGTCGAGGATGATGAGGTCGCTGTCGAAATGCATGGCGCGTGCAATCGCCACCGCCTGCCGCTCGCCGCCGGAGAGCGAGCCGATCGGCGTCGTCGGCGGAATGTTCTTCGAGATGCCGACCTGCTTGAGCAGGTCGCGGGCAACCACGTTCATCGCCTCCTGGTCCATGCGGTTGAGGAAACGCGGCGGCTTGATCGGCTCGCGTCCAAGGAACAGGTTGCGGGCGATCGACAGTTGCGTCACCAGCGCCGAGTCCTGGTAGATCGTCTCGATGCCGTGGGCGATGGCGTCGCTGGTGCTGCGCAAATTTACCCTCTTGCCGCGGATGAAGATGTCGCCGCTGGTCAGCGGGACCGCGCCCGACAGCACCTTGATCAGCGTCGACTTGCCGGCGCCATTGTCGCCGAGCAGTCCGACGATCTCCCTTTCGTTGACATGGAAATTGGCATCAACCAGCGCCTGAACGCGGCCATAGGACTTGCGGATGTTCGTCATGCGGATCAGCGGCTCGACCATCGTCTCAAGTCCCTGCCTGATGCCGGCGTTCCAGCCAGGAGTGGAGCGCCATCATGCCGAGGATGATAGCGCCGATGAAGATGTTGTAGGCAAGGCCCGGCACACCGATCAGCACGATGCCGTTGCGCATCACGCGCAGGATCAGGATACCGAGCACTGTGCCGATGATGGTGCCGCGCCCGCCGGTCAGCGCCGTACCGCCGATCACCACCATGGCGATGACTTCGAGCTCGTAGCCGGTGCCGCTGTTGGGGTTGGCCGCCGAGGTGCGCAGCGAGCTGATGACGCCGGCAAGCGAGGCCAGGATCGACGACAGGATGAACAGGCCGATCTTGACGCCGCTGACATTGACGCCGCGCGCCCTTGCAGCGCTTGGGTTGCCGCCGGCCGCCTGGATCCAGTTGCCGGTCCGGCTCTGCGTCAGCACGTAGCCGAGCGCGACTGCGGCCGCGATGAACCAGAACAGCGACATATAGATACGGAACGGCCCGATGAAGAAATCGCCGACCAGCGCTTCCGCAAGCCAGCTGCCCTCGGCGCTCCAGGTCCTCTGCGGAAACCCGTTGGTGACGAACAAAGCGGTGCCGCGCACCACCAGCAGCATGCCCAGCGTCACCAGGAAGGACGGGATCTTGAGCTGCGTCACGAACCAGCCATTGACCAGCCCGATGAAGGCGGCAACCACCAGGGCAACGGCGAAGGCGGCTTCAAGCGAGGTGAGACCGCTGTTGAACAGCGTCCACATCAGGACCGGCGAGAAGCCGAACACCGAGCCGACCGAGAGGTCGAATTCGCCCGATGTCATCAGCAGTGTCATCGCCAGCGCGATCAGCCCGAGTTCGACCGTGAAGGCCAGCGTGTTCGAGATGTTCTGCGGCGACAGGAAGTCGTGATTGATGCCCCAGAACACGGCAATCTCGACGACAAGCAGCACGAAAGGCCCGAACTCTGGCCGCGCGATCGAGCGTTGGATAAGGGAACGATTTTCCACCTTGGACCCGCGATAGGATTGGAACTGGCCGAGACGGCAACCGGCTTCGGCGGAATGATGCGACAGTCACGGCCGCCGGAGCGGCCGTGACCAACTCGATCGCGGATTTATTTGCCGGACAGGATCTTGTCGTAGACTGCCGCGGTGTCCTTCTCGTACAGCGCGCCGGTGATCACGTCGAAGCCGGGCGGAATGCCGCTCGCCGCCATGTTGGCGAGCGAGAGCGCGACGTAGCTGGTCGCCTGCGGATCCTGCCACTGGCCGGCATTGACGTAGCCGTTCAGCACTTCCTGGGTGGTATCGAGCGAGTTGCCCCAGCCGACAACCGGGATTTCGCCCGGCTTGACGCCGACCTGGTCGAACACTCGCTTGATCGAACCGGTGACAAGGTCGCCGAGACCGATGACCGCCTTGACCTTGGCCCTGTTGGCGGTGAGGTAATCGACCATGCGGTTGATCACTTCGGCCTGGTCGAGCGTCGCTTCGGTGATTTCATAAGTGATGCCGAGCGGCTCGAAGACGCTCTTGATGCCTTCCTCTTCCTGGACGCCATAGGTGGCGCCGGGAATTTCGACCGGCATCCAGACGAAGTCGCCCTTCTTCACCAGGCCCTTGTCGACCAAGTACTGCGCCCAATGCTTGCCGAAGGTGACGTTGTCGCCGCCGACATAGGCGTTGAAATCCGCTTTCGGGTCGGGCGTGTTGAAGTTGATGATCGGGATGTTCGCCGCCCGCGCTTCCTTGACGATCTCGACAAGGCTGCCCGGATCGGGGCTGGTGGTGGTGATGCCGTCGGCCTTGGCGGCGATTGCGGCGCGAACGGCTTCCTGCTGCGACGCCACGTCACCATTGTGGAACGAGGTGTTGACGGTATTGCCGGTGTCCGTCGCCCATTGCTTGGCGCCGGCAAGGAAGTAGGTCCAGACCGGATCGGCCGGGCCGCCATGCGAAATCCAGTAGAATGTCTTGGCCTGTGCCGCGGCCGGAATGGCCAGCGCCACCACCAAGCCAAGTACAAGCAGTCTTAGCCTCGTCAGCATTTGATTTCCTCCCATTTGAACCGAACTCCTCCTCCCACGACGATCGCGGCGAAAAACCGTGCGCGGCAAAAACCGTGATCGTATTCTGCCAGCGTCGACCTGGGTGCATCAGAGCATCCCCTTTTTCGATCGATGGCAAGCCTTCATCTGCCAGTGGTAGTTGGCGCATCCGCAGGCGCCATCAGAGCTACCATCAGATTGCATCAGTTTGCGTGATATTTCCAGGCAGGCGATTCCTGGACTGCGCCGGCCGGATTGCTCCCGGCGCCCATCTACTCCAAATGACCATGACGCCCTTTGTCGTGGGCGCTGCGGGCCTGTTTGATACCGAAGACCTCAGGTTCCGGGTGTCAAGATCAGCCCTTGATCCAGGCCGGGTCGCGAAAATTGTCCCATGTGGCACCGATGCCTGCATCGACCGGAATGGCAGCGCCTGTAATGCCATTGGCTATGGGCGAGGCGACGAACGCAATCGCCGCTGCGATGTCACGCGGTGTCAGCACCCGGCCGAGCGGATGCCGCTCGGCGTAGGAGGCGAGGATCTCGTCACCATTCGGCAGCGCTGCCAGCCGTCCGGCCAGCAGCGGCGTATGGGTCACGCTCGGGCAGACGCAATTGACCGTGACCCGGTCCCGCGCCAGGTCGAGCGCCGCCGCGCGGGCAAGGTTGAGCAGCGCTCCCTTCGACACGCAGTAGGAGAACATGCCGTGCTCGGCCTGCAGCCCATCGAGGCTGGAGAGCAGCACGATGGCGCCGCTCTTTTGCTTGCGCATGCCCTTGGCCGCCTCGCGCACCACCAGGAACGAGCCTCGCACGTTGACGCCCATCACCTGTTCGAAATCCTCGACCGAGGTCTCGAACACCGGGCCGCCGGCGCCAAGCACGCCGGCACAGGCCACGGCGACATCGATTTCGCCAAGCTGCTTGCGCGTCGCTGCAAAGGCATCGGCGACGGTCTTCTCATGACCGGCATCGCCTTCGAAGGCGATCGCTTTCCGACCGATGTGCTTGACCTGCCTGGCGGTGTCTGCAGCAGCGCCCGCGGTCCAGTCGAGGATCGCGACATCGGCGCCGAGATCGGCCAGCGTCAGCGCCGTCTCGCGGCCTATGCCCGAGCCGCCGCCCGTGATGAAGGCGACCTTGCCTTGATAGGAAAGTCCGGGAAATGAGTCGCGCGGGCTCATGCGCCCGCCTTCGCTGCCATTTTGATAGCGCCTTTGTAGGTCGGGGCGCCGCCGCCCGGCACTTTCAGCCGCCACAGGCGCCCGGCATAGGACGGTTTGTCGCTCGATGCCAGCACGCTGGCGTCGGTCACCCAGAGCGTCTCGCCGTCGAAGGCGAGATTGGTCGGCGCGCCGCCGCACTTGATGAAGCCCTTGATGGTGCCGTCGCGGGCGACGACATGGATGCCGCCCCCGACCAGGTCCGTGACCAGCAGCGAACCGTCGGCGGCGATCGTCATGCCGTCGAGGATCGGGTTGTCGCCAGGCATGCGGCCGAGATCCTCGATGCTGCCGTCGCCCTTCAGTCGCCTGACACGGCCGGTGTAGGATTCGTCCCAGACGATCGAGCCGTCGGCCTCGACGACGATGCCGTTCGGAAACACCGGTTCTGGGAAGGCCACCTTGATCGTCGCCTTGCCGTCCGGCGCCAGCGCAAAAATGTAGCTCGGGTCGGGACTGGCGGGATTATAGGTGCCGGGGTCGGTCCAGACCAGCGTACCGTCCGGCGCAAAGACCAGATCGTTCGGGCCATTGAGTTTGACGCCCTCGACCTCGGTCACCAGAATTTCCGGCCCGGCGCCCGGCCGCACCCGCTGGATCGATGGCACGGTCATCTCAGGCGCGCGCCACGGACCGACGGTGCCGCCGTTCTGGCAGACATAGAGCGCGCCGTCGGAGCCAAGCACGCAGGAGTTCGGCGCGCCGGTCACATAGGCGAATTGCCTTGCCTTGTCATCCTTGCCGACAATGGTCAGCTGGCTGCGGTAGCTTTCGACGAAGACCAGGCTGCCGTCCGGCATCACGGTCGGCCCTTCCGGCCATCCGAGATTGTCCGTCACCAGTTCCGGCGAAAGATCGTTCTTCATTTCACGGCCCCTGCGGTTAGTCCGCGCACGATGTAGCGCTGGACGAAAAGCGAGAAGAGGAGGATCGGGATGACGGTGACGACGCCGACCGTCGCGGCGATGTTCCAGTCGATCGGTCGCTGCGCGCTGACCAGGGTCGCGGCACCCAGCGATATGGTCTGGAAGGCACGGCTGTCGATGACGTAGAGTGCGACCAGGAACTCGTTCCAGATGAACAGCGCGCCGAACAGCGCTGCCGTCACCAGGCCCGGCCGCACGATCGGCAGCATGACGTGCCACAGCACACCGACGCGCGTGCAGCCGTCGATCATCGCCGCTTCATCGATCTCGCTCGGGATTTCGTCGAAGAAGCCGATCATGATCCACACCACGAGCGGCAGCGAAAAGGCGATATAGGGCAGGACCAGGCCCGGATAACTGTCCTGCAGGCCGGCCGTCTTGACCATCAGAAACAGCGGAATGGCGACAGCGATCGGCGGCATGAAGCGCATCGACAGGATGGTGCTTGCCAGCTGCTCGCTATGCTTGAAGCGCAGCCTTGAAAACGCATAGGCCGCCGGCGTGCCGATCAGAATCGCGGCTGCGGTTGCGATGCCGACCACGATGATGGAGTTGAGGGTGAAGGCCAGCATCCCCTGGCTGAACAGCACCTCATTGTAGTTCTTGACGATCTGCGTCCAGTTGAGGTTGAGCGTCGGTGGCACCTGCGCCAGGATCTCGATGCGCTTCTTGGTCGACAGCACCGCCAGATAGAGGAAGGGCGCGGCGCCGAAGATGCCGAGCACGATGAGGAAGAGGTAGGCGATGACCCGGCCCGGGCGGATCTTCATCGCGAGTTCCCGGGCCGGATCTGGACGTATCTGAGCATCACTGTCGTGCCGACGGCGAGGATCAAAAGCATCATGTAGGCGACCGCCGCGGCATAGCCGTAATTCTGGAACTGGAAGCCGTTCTGGAACGAGAAAAAGGACAGCGTCGTCGTGCTGCGCGCTGGCCCGCCATAGCTCAGCCCGTAGATCAGGTCGAACGAACGGAAAGCATCGACGGCGCGGAACACGGCGGCGAAGACGATGGCCGGCGTCAGCATCGGCAGCGTGATGCGCCGGAAGGTGACGAATGGGCCGGCGCCGTCGACCTGGGCGGCTTCGAAGACATCCTGCGACAGCGCCTGCAGGCGCGCAAAGACGATGATGAAGACGAATGGCGTCCATTGCCAGCAGTCGACGAGGATCACCGTCACCATCGACATGCCGACCGAGCCCAGCCAGTCGGGTGGCGTCAGTCCGATCTGCTTTATCGCCCAGTTGACCAGCCCCCAGTCCGGATTGAGCAGGGCGCGCCACATCACCCCGACGATGATCGGCGTCATCAGCATCGGCAGCAACAGGATGCCGCGCACGATCCAGCCGCCCTTCAGCTGCAGGTTGAAGAACATCGCCAGTGCGACGCCGAGCACGACCTGGATGGAAACCGAGAAAAACACCATGATGGCGCTGTTCATGGCGGCGTTCCAAAACAGCGGATCGACCAGCAGGGCACGGTAATTGGCGAGGCCGACGAAATTGCCGGTGCCGGTCGCGGCGGTCAAATCTGTAAGCGACAGGCGCAGGCTGTGGAACAGCGGATAAATGCTGAAGACGATCAGGTAAAGCAGGCACGGGCCGAGGAGCAGCCACACGGCTCTCCCCGGCTCGTCACGTGTGCCGAAGACGAATTTCGTCTGGGTGGCGGCGGTTGTCGCAAGGCTCATCGAAAATCACATCCACAGCGATCCGCGCGGGCACCGATCAGGCAAGGTGGCCTGCCTTCCGCAAGATCGCCTCCCACTGGGTCTGCACTTTTTCACAGGCAGTCTTGGCATCTTGCGTGCCGATCAGCGCCGCGTTGAACTCGACGTTCATGACATCGTTGAGTTGAAAGAATTCCGGGATCAGCGACGTCGGTATGGTGTCGGCCGTCTCGATCGCCGTCAGCGCGTCCTTGAGGTAGGGGAACTTCGCCACCAGCTCGGGATCTGTGAAAGCCGAGGTGCGGTTCGCATCGATGTTGTATTTCTCGATGGAATAGCGGTTCACCGCCTTGCTGGTGATCCAGGTCAGCGCCAGCCAGGCGGCGTCCTTCTTCGCCGGGTCGATATTCTTCGGGATGCCGACCCCCCAGCCGCCTTGGATTGCCCGCGGCGACTTGCCGTCGCCGGAAGGAACCGGGGTGGTCGCGGTGGTCTCGGCGACCATGGAATTCTCGCTGTTCAGGATCGGCCCGGCAATTGTAGACCAGAAGATCATCTGCGCGATCTTGCCGGTGGAGAAGCCGTCGACGTTTTCGGCAAAGCCGTATTTGGTCACATTCTTCGGCGCATAGGGCAGCAGGTCGATCAGCATCTGCAAGGCGCCGATGCCTTCCTTGGAATTGACCTGCGGCTTAAAATTCTTCTCCTTGGCGCTGCCGGTCATCAGCACGCCGCCAGTGGTGATGAAGCGAGTGTACCAGTCGACCGCGGCGAGCGAGAAATCGTTGGCGCCGATGAAGGAGCAACCGGCCACGTCGTCGGTGTTGAGCTTCTCGGCGGCAGCCTTGAACTCGTCCCAGGTCTTGGCCGGCTGCAGGCCTGCCGCGTCGAACAGGTCCTTGCGATAGAAATAGATGACCGACCCGGAATGCAGGCCGGGTATGCCGTAGACGTCCTTGCCTTTGCCAACCGTGCCGGAGGCCATGTCGAAAATGCCGACATTCTTCATCGCCGCCGGGATGAGATCGGCGAAATCCCAGTCCGGCGGCGTTTTTGCGGGATCGTCGATATAGGCGTTGAGCTGCTCGTAATAGCCGCCGCCGACCTGCTGGGTCGTCAGGAACCCAAGATACTCGATCAATTCGAACGAGGATTTGTCTGCCTTGAGGTTCTGCAATGTCTTTTCGATCAGCGCGCCGAGTGCCGGCGAGGTGATCTCCAGTTCCATGCCGGTCTCCTCGACGAATTTCGGCATCATGTCGGCGAGCGCGCGATGGTCGTTCTCATCGCCGGTCATCAGGATGTTGATTTTGGTGCCGGCGAACTTCTTCATGTCGAAACCGGCGGCGTAGAGCGGCACGGTGCCGCCAAGTCCTCCAAACGCCGTTGCCAGGCCCAGCATGCCGGCGCGCTGCATCAGGTCGCGGCGCGTCAGGCCGCCTGTATCCACGGCGGCGTTTTCGCCGGGCCGCGGGTGATCCGTCTGCTCTTTTCCGCTCATGTCTCACTCCCCAGTTTCTTCTTTGTTCTGCCGACGGGACTGCATCGGTCCGGACGGCAGATTGCATCCGGCGATCTAAATAGTCAATCGATTGCTTAATGATCGCTCAAACGATTGCTTGAACAAACACGTCGTGTTATCGATGCCGTGCTCTATGGGTGAAAATTGTCTCGGGCGCAGGCGCTTGACAGCTGTCGCGCACGGCCTCTACACGATGGCAAACAACAATGTGCCAGGCGACTGAATGGCGGCCTTCCAGCGCATCCGAAGCCCGAACCGACAGGGAGGTCGTCGATGAGCCTGGGAAGCGTTGTCGTGACAGGTGCGGGCGACGGCATAGGACGCGCCATAGCGATCCGATTGGCCGCCGACGGCTGGAATGTCGTCGGCCTCGAACTTGACCGGGCGGCAGCCGAGGCGCTTGGCAAGACGCTTGGCAACGGCCATCATGCGGTGTGCGGCGACGCATCCGACCGCTCGGTGCTGAAAGCCGCCCGCGAGGCGGCGGAACAACTCGCGCCGTTGCGCGGATGGGTCAACAATGTCGGCATCGCCTTGATGGGCAATCTGCATGAACCCAATGAGCCCGAGGTCGAGCGTTTGTTCGCCGTCAACCTGATGTCGCATTTCTGGGGCTCGTCCGAAGCCATCCGGACGTGGGTTCGAGACCGGGCGACCGGTTCGATCGTCAATGTCTCCTCGGTGCATGGCCGCTCGGCCTTCAACATGTGGGCGGCCTATGATGTGGCCAAGGCCGGCATCGATGCGCTGACCCGCTATATCGCGGTCGAATACGGGCCGATCGGCATCCGCGCCAATGCGGTCGCGCCCGGCGCCGTCCGTACGGCGCTGGTGCAACGCGTGATCCGCGACAGCCCCGACAGCGCGGTGGCTGAAAAGGAAATGTCGATTCAGCATCCGCTCGAGCGCATCGGCGAGCCGGAGGAGATCGCGGCCGCCGTCTCGTGGCTGATTTCGTCCGAGGCCTCGTTCGTCACCGGCCAGTCGCTGGCCGTCGATGGCGGCTTGACCTCGCGCTGCTACCGCTATGCGCCCGACGCGCAACTGCTCGCCATGTACGGAAAGGGCTGAAGCCTTTGAAGCCAATCAGCCCGCCGGGGCGCGCCACGCTGAAGGACATTGCCCGCACTGTCGGCGTCGACGTTTCCACCGTTTCCAAGGTGCTCAACGACGGCGGCATCAGCGTGCGGCCGCAGACGCGCCAAGCAATCATCGACGAGGCAAGCCGGGTCAACTATCGCCCACATGCGCTTGCTCGCAACCTGCGCACCCAGCGCACCGGCGCACTCGGCATTCTGCTGCCCGACCTCACCAATCCAATCTATGCCGAGACGGTGCATGGTGCGATGCGCCAGGCCGAACGGTCCGGCTACGTCATGCTCATTGCCGAGGTTGCGGACGAGCGCACCTCCGCCGCCGCCTATATGCGGTTGGTCAGCGAACGCCGCATCGACGGGCTGATCATCGCCGTCAGCGCCGAAACCAGCGAGATGATCGCTGCCATCGAGAACAATCCGGTGCCGCACGTCTTCGTCAACCGCCGTTCCAGCATCGGCCGCAGCGTCACCGTCGACGACCAGGCTTCGGGACGGCTTGCCGCGCAGACCCTGATCGAGGCCGGCCATCGGCGCCTCGGCTTCATCGGCGCGTTGCCCGAACTCGACACCTCGCGACGCCGGCGCCATGGCTTCGTCGAAGTCTGCCAGGCTGCCGGCCTGCCAGCCGTCGTCGAAATCGCCGGCCCGGTCTCGCGCCGCGGTGGCTACGATGCCTTGCACAGGCTGCTCGATGAGGCGCAACGCCCGACCGGCGTCTTCGCCTTCAACATGCTGGTCGGCATCGGTGCGCTGGCGGCGGCCCGTGTGCGCGGCGTGCGCGTGCCGGACGATCTTTCGGTGGTCACGCTCGACGGCGAGGACGCCATCTTTACCGCGCCGCCGCTGACCGCCATCATTACCCCGCTCGCCGAAATGGGCGCGCGCGCCGTCGTCGAGCTCGAAGCCATGATCCAGGGGCGCGAACCGCAGGATGTCGTCATCAATATCCCGCCGAAGCTGGTTTACCGCGAATCCGTGGCGCCGCCGCCTCGCTAAAGCGGTTCATAGTTTCACGGAAACGCCGAACCGCTCTATCTCTTTGTTTCTACGCAATTCCGGACGGAAAACCGTTTCACACCTTTCCTGGAATTGCGCTAAAGCCTTCGCGGCTCAAGCCGTCGCCGGACCGGCGACGATGCCGCGGTCGTGCAGGCTTCCGATCTCGCCGTCGCTCAACCCCAGTTCGGTCAGGATCTCGTCGGTGTGCTCGCCAAGTACGGGCGCGCGGACTGCAGGAAGCCGTTCCACCGAGGAGAAATCCAGTGGCGAAGTCGGCGTCAGCAGCGATCCGAGACCGGGGTGATCGACCTTTGCGAACATCGGGTTGTCCGTCGAGCAGCGCGGATCCTCGACCAACAATTGCCGGAATGTCTGGTAAGGCCCCCACGAGACGCCGGATGCCGTGAAGCTGCGCCGCACGTCGGCGAAGCTCCGTGCCGAAAACCACGGCGCCAGTAGGGCGGCGATCGCCTCGCGCGCCGCATAACGCCCGCCTTCGCTGTCGAGGTCGGCGCCGCTTGTTGCCGCGAGCTTTGCCGTGTCCAGCCCGGTCGCCTGCAGCAGTACGGCCCATTGCCGGCCGGTCAGCGCCATCACCATGACGCGGCGGTCGTCGGCGGTGAGGAAATCCCGCCCGAACGCACCATAGAGATAGTTGCCGTCCTTTTCGGCACTGCCTCCAAGTTCGGCCTGCGCCAGCCGACCGAGATTGCCGGTCATGGCCAGCGCTACGTCCGATAGCGCCAGTTTCACCAATGACCCGTTGCCGGTGCGGCTGCGGTGGCGGTCGGCGGCAAGCACGCCCACCGCCGCCATCTCGCCCATCGCGATGTCCCAGGCCGGCAGCACGCTATTGGTAGGCTCCGTGGCGCCGCGCGCGCCGGTGATTTCGGCAAAGCCGGTTGCCGCGTTGACGGTATAGTCGACCTCGCTGGTTCCATCATTGTTGCCGGTCAGCGCGATCATGATGACGTCGTTGCGCCGGTGCTTCAGGGCCTCGTAGGAGAGGGCGCCGCGCGCCGCAAAATTGGTCAGGAAGATGCCGTTGCCCGGCCCCGGTCTCGCGATCAGACTGGCCACGACGTCCTGCCCTTCGGGCGACTGCAGGTTGATCTGGATCGAACGCTTGCCCTTGTTCATGCCGGCCCAGAACAGGCTCTGGCCGTTGTCCGCCACTGGCCACCGGCCATGGTCGAGCCCACCGCCGATCTGGTCGTAGCGGATCACGTCGGCCCCCAATTGTGCCAGCGTCATGCCGCCAAGCGGTGCCGCCACGAAGGCCGAGCCCTCGACGATGCTAAGGCCGGCGAGAATGCCGCCGCTCATGCGAACAGCCCCACTGATCGCCAGTCGAGCACGTCGGAAATCCCGCCATCGGAAGCGGTCGCCCGCACCAGTGAGCGCAAATGCACCAGCCCACCGCCGCCGGGCAGAGGCTCGCAGTGCCCGATGCCGATTTCGGAATGCAGCGTGTCGCCCTCGTGCACCGGCCCCAGATGATCGCAGTCCTGCCAGCCCAAAATGGTTACCAGCGACGGCAGTGCACGGGTCAACTGTGCCGCTGCCAGCCCGATCGTATGGCCGCCATAGACGAGGCGCTGCCCCGTCTGGGTGCGGTCATGGTGGATCGTCGCCAGGTTCATCGTCAGCCGCGCCAGCTCCGGCGCGCTGCTCACCACATCGCCGCCGGCAAGGCGATGGATGGTGCCGGCGCTGAGATCGTTGAAATGCGGGCCAGGCACCGCCTTGCGGTAAGCGTCGAGGTTCCATCCGCCGATCGCCGCCGGCGCTCCCATGAACTCGGATCGCGGCGGATCGGTTTCGCCCTGCGCGGCACCATCCCCTGCCTGTCTGGCCGGTAGTAGCGCGCACCGGCAGAAATCGAGTACCGGTCGGTCCTCCTGATCGCTGGTGGCGATCCGCATGGTGACCAGGCCGCGCGACGCACGCCCCGGCCTGGCGGCGGCGGACCGCAGCCCGATGATGGTGGTAACGGTCTTCAAACTGTCGCCGATCGCCGGCGCCCGGCGAAAGATCAGACCGCGGTAGAAGAGGTTGGCGATCGCCCGCTGCGTCACCAGCGTCGACTGGCCGATCGCCACGTCCCAGACCAGCGCCGGCGCGGCAAAAGGCTGCTTTAGTCCGGTCACGGATGCCGACAGTGCCGCATCGAAGGCCAGCCTCAGCCTGCCGCCGACGATTGTATGGTGGGCAGCGGCAAGGCCGTCGCTCAGCCGCATCACCGGCGCTCCGTCGAAGCGGTCGCCGATGCGGAGATCCTCGTAGAACGGACCGTCGATGCCTATTGCGGGAGGAGACGTGCTCACGCTGCTGATCCTTCGTCAGCTTCGGCCCGGATCAGAAGGATGCGCTGCCAGCGGCCGCACCACCACCTTCAGCCAGGGGTAGAACGGCAGCGACGCGATCGCCTCATGCAGCGCGGTCGCGTCGGGCGCCTCCCAGATGCCGAAATTCGCCCATCGGCCCGGCTGACGCCACAGCCGGCGCACGATGCCGGCCGCGGCCAATTCCTTGGCGCGACGGCCTTCTGCCGCGATCAGCTCCGCCTTTTGCCGGGGGTCGCCGTCGGGCGGGAAATTGACCTCTATTTCGACCAGAAATTCCATCTCTGGTCCCCTCCAGCCGAATGGGCGCCGACATGCGACAGGATTTCGCCGAGATCCGGCGCCGGTGAGTCCAGCACCTCCATTGTCGCCCGCTCCACGGCATCGCTTATGTCGGCCTTAAGCTGGTCGAGACCGCCCGGCGCCAATATTTTTTCGCCGGCCAGCCGCTCTGCCAGGATGTCGATAGGGTCACGCTTCAGCCAGGCATCGAGCTCGCCGGCCGGCCGATAGGTCGCCGGGTCCGAACGTGAATGGCCGGAATAGCGATAGGTCTTCATTTCGATCAGTGTCGGCCCTCCGCCGCGGCGGGCGCGGGCGACGGCGGTCGCCATCGCCTCCGCCACCTTGTCGACATCCTGCCCGTCGGCGACGACGCCCGGCATGTTGTAGCTCGCGGCACGTATGGCGATGTCCTCGACCGGCGTCGACAGCTGGATACGGGTGTATTCGCCGTAGAGATTGTTCTCGCAGACGAAGACCACCGGCAGCTTGCGGATCGCCGCGAAATTGAGCGACTCGTGGAAGGCGCCGATATTGGCCGAGCCGTCGCCGAAAATGGATACGGCGATGCGGTCCTTGCCGCGGGCGCGAGCCGCCATCGCCGCGCCGCAGGCGATCGGCAGGCCGGCGCCGACGATGGCGGCGGTCGGCAGCAGCCCGACCTCCGGCTCGACCAGATGCATGGAACCGCCGAGGCCACCGGCGCAACCGATGACGCGGCCGCAGATCTCGCCGATGACCGCCGTTGGCGACACGCCGAGCGCCAATGCATGGCCATGGCCGCGATAGGTGCAGGTGACGATGTCGTCGGGATCGATCGAGCGCGCGATGCCGACCGAGACGGCCTCCTGTCCGCTGGCAAGATGCGTGCTGCCGCGGACGTGCCCTTCGGCGAAGAGTTTCTGGATGCGCTCCTCGACCGCGCGAATCTCGACCATGCGCGTGAGCTGCTCCAGCCTGTTCTTCAAGGCCTCGCGCCGCACGATCGGCACATTCGAATTGGAGAGCGTCATGCTGCGTTCCTCCACCACGGAAGGGGTGGCTTGTTGGTCGAGACAAGCGTTGCGATCTGTTCGGCCACATAGGCCGGGCTCGGCAGGAAACGGGCTTCGAGCGCGCCGCTATAAGGTACGGGCGCTTCGGGAAGCGTGATACGATGCGGCGGCGCCTTCAGCCGGCCGAACGCTTCGATGGCGATCGACGAGACGACATCGCCGCCCCAGCCGCTGCCGGCCGGCGCCTCTTCGAGCGTCACCAGGCGGCCTGTGCGCACAACCGATTCGGCAACGGTCCGGCGGTCCCATGGCCACAGCGTCAGAAGGTCGACGACCTCGATATTGGCGTGGCTGGTTTCCGCTGCCGCGAGCGCCACCCGCCGCATCGCGCCGCAGGTGACGAGCGTCACGTCGCTGCCGGGCCGCGCGATCTCGGCTTGGCCGAGCGGAATGCGGTAGTTGCGGTCGAATTCGTATTCCTCGCGCTCGGCGTAAAGCACGCGCGGTTCGAGCACCACCACCGGATCCGGATCTTCGATCGCCGACCGCAGCAGGCCATAGGTCGTGCGCGCATTGCTGGTCACCGCGACCTTGAGGCCGGGCGTGCCGCGGAACCAGTGGTCGAGCATCTGCGAATGCTGGCAGCCAAACCCCTGGCCGGCGCCGGCTGACGCGCGCACGACGAGCGGCGTCGTCAGCCGGCCGCGCGACAGATAGCGCATCGTTGCCGCCTGCGTCGTCAACTGGTCGAGCGCGACGCCGATGAATTCGATGAACATCATCTCGACCACCGGCTTCAGGCCGCAGACGGCAGCACCGACCGCGGCACCCATGAACGCCATTTCCGAAATCGGTGTGTCGATCACCCGTTCGGGGCCATGCGTGGCAAGCAGCCCCTCGGTCACCTTGAACGGACCCCCGGCGGCGGCGATGTCTTCACCCATGACGATGACGCTGGGGTCATCCGTCATCGCGTCGTCAAGTGCCCGCAGAACCGCTTGCCGTATCCAGATCTTAGCCAAGGTTCAGACCTCCCAATGCACTGCCCGGATCGTCGATAGCGTCGGCGAAATTATCGCAGCGGAAGAAATTTGGAACGTTTTTATCGGCACTGGCGTCATTCCGGTTTGTAGCTGCCGAAGGCTTGGGCACTTTCGATGAGCTCGACGCGGAAGCCGTCCGGGTCGATCATGTAAACCGCCTTGCCGCCCTTGTTCGGCCCGATCGTCGGTGTCACCGGCGGCGACACGGATTTGACGCCCATCGCCGTCAGTTTTTCGTAGAACGACATGAGGTCATCGACGTTGAAGGCGATGTGGCCATTGCCGACATTGCCGTTATGCATGTCGACGGGAATCTGCTCGACATTGCGGTATTCCAGAAGCTCGAGGCAGACGTCGGTACCGGGCAGGCGCAGGATGGCGCTGTGCAGGTCGACTTCCGGATAGCCGACCAATTCGCCGATATAGGGCGCACGCGGGTTCCATTGGAACGCCAGCTCGAATCCGAGCACGTCGCGATAGAACGCGATCGAGCGGTCGAGCGACCGCACGGTGAAGCCGGTGTGATGGGCTTTCGTGATCCTGGCCATTCCGTCTGCGCTCCTTTGGTCAGGCGTTCAGATAGCCGTCGTCGCACATGACGACATGGCCGGTGACCAGTTCCGAGGCGTCGCTGGCGAGGAACACCGCCGTGCCGATCAGTTCGCGCGGCAAGCCGAGTCGCGGCCGCGGCATGCGCGCCTTGATGAAATCGGCGGTGATCGAGCTTGTCGCTCCCGCCGCCCTGGTCAGCGGCGATTCCATCAGTGTCGGCCCGATGCCGTTGACCCTGACGCCGCGGTCGCGCCACTCGAGCGCCAGTGCGCGGGTGACCTGCAGGACGCCGCCCTTCGACGCGAGATAGGCGCTCGCCCAGGGATAGGCTTTGAACGAGCCGATCGAGGCGATGTTGATGATCGAGCCCTTGTTCTGGCCGAGCATCACTCCGCCAAAGGCCTGGCAGCAGAAATACGTGCCCTTCAGGTTGAGGTCGAGGATGAAGTTGAATTTGTCCTCGGGGAACTCCTCGGCCGGGCTGCGGAAGGCCGAGCCGGCGCTGTTGACCAGTATGTCGATATGGCCGTGACCGCGCTTGACCGCCTCGGCCAAGGCGAAGCACTGGTCGCGCTTGGTGACATCGAGGCTGGCGACCTCGGCTTTGCCACCCTGTTCGGCGATCGTTGCGCGCGTCGCTTCGGCGCCGGCCATGTTGATGTCGGCAACGATGACGGTGACGCCCAATTGCGCGTAGCCGATCGCGATCGCGGCACCCAGCCCGCTGCCGCCGCCGGTCACGACGGCGACGCGGCCGGAGAGGTCGAAGAGGCCCGCTGCATAATTGGCGGGAACGGTCTGGTCGTCGGTCATCGCTATGCCCGTGTCTAGGCCGCTCCGCGGCGGCTTTGGTCAGTCGAGAATGTGGTCGGGATCCTGGTGCGGTTGGCTCAGCGCCCATTCCCGGTTGATCATGTCGCCGAAGCCGGGTTTGGCAGGAAGCGGCTTCATCAGCCCGCCCTTGATGATTTCCGGTTGCACCAGGCTGTCCGCATAGGGGTCGACGCCGCTCCACGGCACGCCCCATTCGACCGGCTTGTCGGAAAAGCCCCAGGCGCTGAACACCTGGCTGTGCACATGCGCGAACATGTGCGGACCGAAATCGACGCCCGCGGCAAGGCACTCGTCGATGATGGCGCGGCCGCCGGTAATCCCACCCATGCAGGTCAGGTCGACGCGCACGCGGTCGACGGAGCCGGCCATGATCAGCGCTTCGGGATAGTAAGAGCCGCCCTGTTCGTCGCCTTGCCAGATCGGCATCGGCACGCGTTTGCGCAGCTCGGCGAGCTTCCTGGCGTTTCCCGGCGGGAAGATGTCTTCGATGCAGCCCATATTGAGATCGGCGAGGCGGTTGGCATAGGCGGCAGCCGCGTCGACGTCCGAGAACATCCAGACCAGATCGGTGCCGAGCCAGGCGTCCGGCGCGTTCCTGCGCGCGGCGCGCAGCCGCGCTTCGGATTCATCCAGCGTGACGCCCATTGGCGCCTTGAACCGGCGCCAGCCCGCGGCATAGAGCCCTTTCACCTGGTCGCCGATCTGCTGCGGGTTCATCAGCGCCGGCGGGTAGCCGACGATCGCGGTTGCCGGCATTGGCGCGGTTGTTCCGCCGAGGAACTCGGCGATCGACTTGTCGGCTATCTTTGCTGCCGCGTCCCATGCGGCGAGGTCGACCTGCGACAGCGCGCGCAAGCCGACACCGGCGCTGTGCGAACCGTAGCTGCGCCCCTTGGCTGTCTTGAAGGTCTTCACGCGGTCGCCAACGTCGGTACCGATATAAACTGGGGCGATGCTCTTGCGGATCTGCTCGGCGCAGGCGCCATCCCGCGTCAGCGTGAACGACCAGCCCTCATGGCCGGACTGCGTGCGCAGCCGCACGACCACGAATTCCCTTTGCTTCATCACCCAGTCGCCAAAGATCACCGGCGCCGGCAATTGGCCCTGTATGGCGGCGACGCTGATATCGACGATAGTTGAAGGACCAGGCATTCCATCCCCTCCCAAGGACCCCGGCCGACCCGGGAAAGCGGAGCAACCATAGCCCCGCGAGGCGGTTTGGTCAACCGATTGATCTGGTCTGGTCAAACGATTGACATAGATTCTCGAATTGCCTAGTCTCGCGCCACAATTTCTGGTGCGGGACCGCTTTTGTCGGCAGTCGCCAACGGTGCGAAATGCGCTCCTGCATCGCCCGCGCCTGGCTGCTTGCAGGCCGTTGCGCAGGGAAGGGTGTTGATGGGATCGATCAGCCTGCAGAAGGTCGGCAAGCTCTATGGCGCCGTTTCGGCGGTCCATGGCGTCGACCTTGAGGTCGAGGACGGCGAGTTCGTCGTCTTCGTCGGCCCGTCCGGCTGCGGCAAGTCGACATTGTTGCGCATGATCGCTGGGCTGGAATCCATCACCACCGGCAAGATCAGCATCAATGGCAAGGTGATGAACGAGGTGTCGCCGCGCGATCGCGACATTGCCATGGTCTTCCAGAACTATGCGCTCTATCCGCAAATGACGGTGCGCGAGAACATCGCCTTCGCGCTGCAGTTGCGTAAATTTGCCAAGGCCGAGATCGACCGCCGCGTCAGCGAAGCGGCGCGAATTCTCGACCTCGCCGATCTGCTTGACCGTAAGCCGCGCGAGCTCTCCGGCGGCCAGCGGCAGCGTGTCGCCATGGGCCGCGCCATTGTGCGCGATCCGGAGGCCTTTTTGCTCGACGAGCCGCTCTCCAATCTTGACGCGAAATTGCGCGTCCAGCTACGCGCCGAGCTCAGCCGCCTGCATGTGCGGCTCGGCGTCACCACAATCCATGTCACCCACGACCAGGTCGAAGCGATGACGCTCGGCAGCCGCGTCGCCGTCTTTTCGCGCGGCGCGCTGCAGCAGTACGACACGCCGCACGCGCTCTATCACGCGCCGTCCAACATTTTCGTTGCCGGTTTCATCGGCAGCCCGGCGATGAATTTCCTTGAGGCAACTGTAGTCGATGCCGGGCGCGGCAAGATGGTCGTGTCCATCGGCGACGGTCGGCTGGTTGTGACACCGAAGTCGGATGCCCACGACCTCCCGGCCGGCAGAACATTGCTGGTCGGCCTCCGGCCGGAGCACCTGTCATGGCGGCCTGCAGGCGAAGCTTCGGCCAGCGGGGGGGCAGCAAGGTGTCTGGCCGGCCGTGTCGAGCTGGTCGAACAGCTCGAACCTGAATCCTTCATCGCGGTGGCTCCAGCCAATCCCCAGGTCGTCATCCGCACCGCTGATGATTATTCGATCGGCACTCCCGCCGATCCGGCCGAGCTGGTGCGCCGGGATGCCCGCCTGATCGTGCTTCGCGTCAGCGCCGACAAGGTGCCGCGCCGCGACACGATGCTGGAACTCGTCATCGATGGTAGCCGCGCGCATCTCTTCGACGGCACCACGGGCAAGGCGCTGTGATGAGAACGCGTGCCGCCTCGAATTTCACCGAAGTCTTTGCGCTCGATCTTGGCGGGGGTCTTGTCGTCTGGCAACGAAGAAGTGGGTGTTTTCAAGCGCCCATCCGCCGCGAAGCCTGGCTGCCAGCCGGCGGACTTCCTTCAACCCTCGCCTTGCAGACGGAGAACTGACGATGCGTTCCACACTCAAGATGCCCAAGGTCGGCGATGCCGTCGATGAAGTCGTCATCAGCGAAATCCAGGCCAGCATCGGTGCCAAGATCACCGAGGGGCAAACCCTGTTCACGGTGGAGACCGACAAAACCCAGGTCGAGGTTCCCGCACCCTTCGCCGGAACCGTCATCGAGATATTGATCGCTGTCGGCGATGACGTGAGGACCGGCGCCCCGACCCTGGTGCTCGAGGTCTGACATGCCGAGGGTTCATTCGGCCCGCGACGAAAGGTTTGGCTCGTATCTCGACGACTACGAGATCGGCGACGTGTTCAAGCACTGGCCGGGCAAGACCGTTACCGAGGCCGATGACCACCTCTTTTGCCTGCTGACCATGGCGGCCAGCCCGCTCCACATCGACCGCCATTTCGCCGAGACCGAAATGGCGCAAGGCCGCAATGTCGTCGTCGGCACCTATGTCTACTCGCTGCTTCTCGGCATGAGCGTACCCGACATTTCCGGACGCGCGGTCGCCAATCTCGGCCTTAGCGAGCTGCGCCATCTCGCTCCGTTGTTCCATGGCGATACGCTCTATGGCGAGACCGAAATACTGGCGCAGCGTCCATCCGCCTCCAGGCAGGGCGAGGGGGTTTTGACCGTTCGCACGGATGGGTTCAACCAGGACCGGCTCAAAGTCTGCACATTCACGCGCTCGGTCCTGCTGCCGCTGCGCCCCGGGAAGGACGCGTGATGGACAAGCCGGCTCCGCCAGCGACCAAGACCGTGCCGAAGGCCGAAGCGTCGGGGCCGCTCGAGGGCGTCCGCGTCATCGAGCTGGCCACCGTCGTAGCCGGGCCGGGTGCCGGCCGTTATCTTGCTGATTTCGGCGCGGAGGTCATCAAGGTCGAGGGGCCGGGTGGCGACCCGACCCGCCGCATGGGGTGGACCGGTCCGGGGGAAACGGATTCCTATTTCTGGAAACTGGTCAACCGCAACAAGCAGGTCATTGCGCTCGACCTCAAGACCGATACCGGCAAGGAAAATCTCTGGTCGCTGCTGCTCGACGCCAACGTACTGATCGAGAACATGCGGCCGGGCAAGCTCGAGGCGCTGGGTTTTGCGCCGGACGAACTGCTGCGCCGCAATCCCAGGCTGGTGATCCTGCGCATCACCGGTTTCGGCCAGGATGGTCCCTATGCCATGCATCCGGGCTTCGCCACGATTGCCGAGGCGATGAGTGGGTTTTCCGGGCTCCTCGGCGAGGCCGGGGGCCCGCCGCTTCTGCCGCCGATCGCCATGACCGACGAAGTCACCGCCCTTGTCGGCGCCTTTGCGGCACTGGCGGCGCTGCGTCATGCCGAGCGGACAGGCGAAGGCCAGACAGTCGACGTCAATCTGCTCAACTCGATGTTCCAGATCATGGGGCCGTTACCGTCCGCCTATGCCCATCTCGGCTATCTGCAGCCGCGGCTCGGCTCCGGCATCCCCTACACCGTCCCGCGCGGCACCTATCGCTGCGCCGATGGCGTGTGGGTGGCGATTTCGAGCTCGTCCGATTCAGTCGCCCGCCGCGTCCTGGCCTTGATCGGTCACGGTGACGATCCCCGCTTTGCCGGCTTCCAGGCCCGCAGCCAGAACCGCGAGGCATTGGAGGCCTATGTCGCCGCCTGGGTCGCCGGCCGGCCATCCGAGGAGGTGCTGCGCGAGTTCCGCCGCGTCGATGCGGCAATCGCCAAGGTCCTTGACATGAAGGACATCTTTGACGACGAGCATTTCCGCGCCCGCGGTATGATCGCCGAAGTGGACGGCGTGGTGATGCAGAATGTCGTTGCCGGCATGTCGAAGACACCCGGCCGCCTGCGTCATCAGGGCCGTCCGTTCGACGCCGATACCGAGGCGGTGCTCGCCCGCTTCGCTGGGGGTCGGGGAGCCGCAAAGAAGCCGACGCAGAAGACCTGAACCACTTCAGTCCGGCGCGAGATTTCGGCGCAGCAATTTGCCGTTGGCGCTGCGCGGCAGGCTCGGCATGAAGAACACCTGTTTCGGCCGTTTGTAGGCGGCGAGCCTTTGCCCCGCCAGGGCGACGATATCTTCGGCGCTGACGCTGACGCCTGCCTTGCGCACGACATAGGCCGCGATGACCGAGACATCGTCGCGCACCCGGTGTTCGGCAACGGCGATCTCGGCGACGCCGGGGCAGGGCGCAAGCGCTGCCTCGACTTCCAGCGGCGAGACGCGGAAGTCGCCAGCATTCATCATGTCGCGTTCGATTTTCAGTTTCGCGACATGGAAAACCCGGATTCTGGCGGCGACAATACGCGACGTGGCGCGCGTTTCCGGCGTGTCCGTCGGAACCGTTTCACGGAGCTTGAACGCGCCTGAGACTGTCAGGCCGGAGACGTTGGGGAAGGTACGCGCTGCAATCCAGTCGCTCGGCTTCCAGCCCGATTCGCGCGCCCAGAACATGCGCCGTCGAAACACCATGACGGTTGGTTTCGTGATCGACGACATTGCCAATCCCTGGCATGCCAGTTGCTTCAAGGCGGTGGACGCGGAAATGCGCCAGCGCGGCTATTCGCTTTACCTGATGAGCACCAACGGCCGGGCCACCGAGGAGGCGGCGGCGATCGGCATGCTGCAGCATGGGCGGGCCGACGGCATGATCATGACCATCAACAACGAACAGGATGCGCGCACCATCAAGCGCTTGAAGGAGTTGCGGATTCCATCAGTACTGCTCGATCGCGACGTTCCGCTCGAGATCGACGCGGTGCTGACCGAGCACGCCACCGGGTTACGGCAGGCGACAAGCTATCTGATCGAACTCGGGCACCGTCGCATTGCCATCATCACGGCCGGCAGCGACATCAGGCCGGGCCGTGAACGGGTGCGCGCTTCGTCGAGGCGTTCCGGCGCAGCGGCCTGCCGGTGACGCAGGACCTGATCCGCTCGCAAAGCCTCTCGGTGGACTTCGGTTTCCGCGAGGCCACCGCCCTGTTGCAGATGAAGGAGCGTCCAACCGCCATCATCGCCGCCGGCAACCGCATTCTGGTCGGCGTGCTGCGCGCCATCCAGCAGCAAGGCGTTTCGGTCCCGGGCGATATCTCGCTGATTGGCTGCGACAGGTCGGACGTCGCGTTGCTTTATCCCTGCCCGATCACGCTCATCGACCGGGCCGTCGAGGAGATCGGCCGCACCGCGGCACAGCTTCTGCTGGAGCGGCTCGGCGGCCAGAGCGAGCGGCCGGCGCAACGCATCGCCTTTCCGACCCATCTGATCCTCGGCGGCTCCTGCTTGCCCGTCCCGAAATAGAGGCGGTTCACGGCCTGGGTACTGCCGAATTGGATCGTTCTCTATTCAGATCAGGTCGGCTCTGGCGAGGTCGCGCATCAGATGGCTGGCGCCATAGGTCCAGTGCGGGCAGTCGGGTGACAGCCGCACGCGGTTGACCAAGGCGCCGAACTTCTCCGACGAGATGGTGACGATGTCGCCGACCTTGTGGGTAAAACCCTTGCCTTTTTCGCCGCGATCCTTCGACGGCACGAACATCGTGCCGAGATAGAGCGCGAGCCCGTCCGGGTACTGGTGGTGCGGCCCCATCGCGGCGGCGACCAACTCTTCCGGCGAACGGCTGATCTCGGCCATCGAACTGGCGCCCTCCAGCGAGAACCCGTCCTCGCCCTCGACCTTCAGCCGTACGACCGCCTTCTTCACGTCGCCGATGGAAAATGTCTCGTCGAACAGCCGGATAAAGGGGCCAAGTGCTGCCGAAGCGTTGTTGTCCTTGGCTTTGCCGAGCAGGAGCGCCGAGCGTCCCTCGACGTCGCGCAGATTGACGTCGTTGCCGATCGTCGCCCCGACAATCCTGCCGCTGCTGGCGGCAATCATGGCGATCTCCGGCTCCGGATTGTTCCATGTCGAAACCGGATGCAGGCCAACATCGGCGCCGAAGCCGACCGAGGCCATCGGCTGGCATTTGGTGAAGATCTCGGCATCGGGCCCGATGCCGACTTCCAGATATTGCGACCAGGCGCCGCGCGCGATCAGCTTGGCCTTGATCTCCATCGCTTCCGGCGAGCCGGGTTTGAGCTTCGACAGATCGTGGCCGATCAGCCCGGCGATGTCGGCTCGAATGGCGTCGGCCTTCTCCGCCGAGCCGCGCGCCTGTTCCTCGATGACGCGCTCGAGCAGGCTGACGACAAAGGTAACGCCAGACGCCTTGATCGCCTGCAGGTCGACGGGGGACAGCAGGTACGGCGTTCCCGGATCGCGCGCTGTCTCGAAACTGTTGGCGGCAATGGCTTCGAGCGGGCCGATCGGCCGCCCCTTGGCCGAGCGGACGTGTCCTGCCGGATCCGGCAATTCGCAAATGTCGCGTACGGTCGGTGCCACATTTGACGTGATGTCGAAGACCGTGCCGTCGCGCACCGTGACCACCAGCGGATGGGAAGCATCGCTCGTCCGGGCGCGGCCTACGAAGAGGCCCTCGGCGGGCAAATGTGTGGCGTTCGTCATGACTTGCGTTTCCTGTTGTCTTGTCCTTTGGCCGCGGCACTTTCAACAAATTCCCGCCAAACGTCTATCCCGCTTCCAGGGTGAGCTTTGTCAATTCTTTCCAGCGGTCTTCGCATCGCTGGACCTTGATCGAGCCTGACGTGCGCCAATGGCCATGGAAAACGCTCTTTCAAAATAATGAAACCGTCGCTAGGGTTTTCACTTACTGAAATCTCCAGGTGACGCTTGCGCTTACGGTTTTCCGATCCAATCTGGCAAAAGCCGCGGACAGCAACCGCGTTCCAGTCGCTTTTTCCAGCCGGCCGACGCGTCGATGTCGTCATCGTCGGCGGCGGCATCATGGGGCTGTCGACGGCCTTGCACGCCGCCCGGCTCGGTCTTGCCGTCCAGGTGCTGGACGCCGGCGAAATCGGCAATGGCGCATCCGGCCTGAACGGCGGTCAGGTCATTCCCGGCCTGAAATACGATCCGGACTGGCTGCTGGAGCATTTTGGTCTGGAGCGCGGCGAAGCGCTCGTCAACTTTGCCGCCTCGACCGCTGACACCGTCTTCGAATTGATCCGCGACGAAGGACTGGCGGTGCCGTTCGTCCGTAATGGCTGGATCCAGGCGGCGCATACCGGGACCGCGCTAAAAGCGGCGGCAAACCGGGATCGGCAGTGGCGCGCCCGCGGCGCAGATGTCCGGCTGCTGAGCGCGACGGAGATTGCGACGATGACCGGCGCGCAAGGCTATCTCGGCGGCTGGCTCGATCGCCGCGCCGGTGTCATCGATCCGCTCGCCTACACGTCGGAACTGGCGCGCGTCGCTGCCGCGGCGGGCGTGAAGATCGCCGAACGCCAGAACGTGATGCAGATCAGCAAGGGTGCTGGCATTTGGCACGTTTCGGCGGAAAGCGGCGCCGAACTGAAGGCCAAGGCGGTCGTTCTGGCGACCAACGCCTATACCGGCGGCCTGCTTCCCGGCCTCGCCGAGACGATCGTTCCGCTGCATTCCTTCCAGATCGCGACAGCGCCGCTATCGTCCAATCTCGCTGCGGCGATCCTGCCGGAAGGGCAGCCGGTTTCGGATTCGCGCCGCATCCTCGTCTATTACCGCAAGAGTGCCGACGGCCGGCTGGTGCTCGGCGGGCGCGGCCGCATGGCTTTGCCGAACGGCCCGGCCGACTGGGCGCATCTTGAACGCGCGCTGCTGCGGCTTTATCCGGCGCTGTCAGACATTGCCATTGAAAAGCGGTGGTTCGGCCGGGTGGCAATGACGCCGGACCATCTCCCGCATATCCACGAGCCAGAGAAGGGTCTGCTGGCGGTCGTCGGCTGCCAGGGCCGCGGCATCGGCCTGATGACCGCGCTTGGCGAGCGCATCGCCTCCTATCTGTCGAGCGGCGACACCAGGCAATTGCCGTTCCCGATATCGCCGATCCGGCCGATCCCTTTTCACGCGTTTCGGCAGGTCGGCGTTGCCGCGACCATCGCCTGGTACCGGATGCTGGACGCGTTCGAACGCTGACTTTCATTCCCAAGGGTGAAACAGCTTGACAGTTTCACCAATATGAAAAAAGCTTAGTCGATTTCAAATTTCGACGGACAGTCAATGTCGACCATTGCCGCAACGCAGCCGCTGCCGGAAACCCGGTCTTCGCCAGGCTTCCGTTTCGCTATGCTGCTGCCCGGCGGGCTGGTCACCTTTCTGCTGATCCTTTTCGCCCTTGGCTTGGTGTTCTTCCTTGCCTTCCGCGGCAATGACGGCTCGCTGCTGGGGGCTGGTTTTACCCTTGCGAATTTCGTCACTGTGGCCACCGATCCACTGTACTGGACGGTGACGCTGCGCTCGCTGGGCATCGCCGGCCTGGTCGCGCTCGCAACCGTCGTCACCGCCTATCCCGTCGCCTATTATCTGGCTTTCCATGCCGGGCGGCGGCGTGGGCTGCTGCTGTTCCTGCTGACCCTGCCGTTCTGGACCAGCTATCTCCTGCGCGTCTTCGCCTGGAAGATCGTGCTTGCCTATAATGGCGTGCTGAACTCGGCGCTGATTGAAAGCGGCATCTGGTCGGAGCCGACATTGGCGTTCTTGAATACGCCGGCAGCAGTCGTCGTCACGCTCGCCCACGCTTATGCGCCATTCGCTATCCTGCCCATCTACGTGGCGCTGGACACGATCCCGAAATCGCTGCTCGAAGCCGCTTCCGATCTCGGCGCAAAACCGTTCACCAGCTTCCGCCGCGTCGTGCTGCCCAATTCGATGCCCGGCGTGCTGGCTGCGGCCCTCGTCGTTTTTGTGCCGACCGTCGGCGACTACGTCACCCCGGCGCTGGTCGGCGGCCCTGCCAGCACGATGATCGGCACACTGATCCAGGCCGAGTTCGGCAAGGCCAATGACTGGCCGTTCGGCGCCGCACTCGCCGTCGCCGTCATGCTTGTCATTCTCGCCGTGGTGCTGGTGGTGCGCTTCGCCGACCGCCGATACCGCAGCCGCACATGAACACAGCGCGTATCGATGCAAGGCAGGGCGGCGGCTGGCTCGGTGCCTATGTCCTTGCCTATCTGGTGTTCCTGTATTTGCCGATATTGCTGATCCCGCTGTTTTCCTTCAACAATTCCGTCCAGGCGGCATTTCCCCTGCAAGGCTTTACGCTTGAATGGTACGGCACGCTGTTAGGCAATTCGGCGCTGTCCGGTGCGCTCGCCAACAGCCTCGTCATCGGCGCCATTGCCGCCACCGGCGCCACGCTCTGTGGCATCACGGTGTCCTACATGGACCTCTACGGACGCTCGCCGCTGGCCGCCACCATCAGTGCCATAGCGCGGCTGCCGATCCTGATCCCAGGGGTCATCGTCGGCATATCGCTGCTCATCCTCGTCAACCTCGCCGGCTTTGGGCCGTCGCGCATTGCCATTGTGCTCGGCCACATATTGGTGGCGCTGCCGGCGACGGTGGTGGTCATGCGCAGCCGCTTCGCCGCCATCCCGAAGACCATCCGTGAGGCAGCGCTCGACCTCGGCGCCTCCGACTGGACGACCTTCAGGCGGGTGATGCTGCCACTCAGCCTGCCCGCCATTATCTCGGCGTTCATGCTGGCCTTCCTGACCTCGTTCGACGAGTTCATCGTCGCCTTCTTCCTTGCCGGTACCGAGCCGACGCTGCCGCTTTATATCTGGAGCCAGCTGCGCTTCCCGAAATCGCTGCCGACCGTCATGGCGCTGGGCACGGCGATCTTGGCCGTGTCCTTCGTCACCGCCGCACTCGCCGAAATCCTGCGCCATCGCGGGCTTGCCGCCGCTCAGCGGCCAGCGACCGCCAGCCTGTCAAAACCAGAAGAAACCGAAAGAGGAGAACTGCAATGGCATTCGACCTGAAATCGATAACGACAAAGACAGCGAAAACCGGACTGGCCGCCTTCGCGCTGGCGCTTGCGTCGACTGTCGCTTTTGCCGGCGACAAGCTGCAATATTTCACCTGGTCGGGCTATGAGCTGCCCGACTTCAACAAGAGCTTCCTCGCCGCGCACCCGGATGGTGTCGAAGCCTCGATGTTCGGCGACGACGATGACGCTTTCACCAAGGTCAAGGCCGGCTTCCGCCCCGATGTCGCGCACCCATGCTATGACAAGGTGGCGCGCTGGAACAAGGAAGGCCTGCTGCAGCCGATCGACACCAAGCGCATCATGAACTGGGATTCGATCTTCCCGGTCTTCAAGAACCTGCCCGACCTGCAGGCCGGCGACGGCAAGGTCTGGATGGTGCCGTGGGACTGGGGCAACACCTCGATTCTCTACCGCACCGATCTGGTGAAGAACCCGGAAGCGAGCTGGAACCTGCTCTGGGACAAGCAATATGCCGGGCGCATGGCGACCATCGATGCCGTCCACGACACTCCGGTGGTGGCGGCCCTTCTTGCCGGCGTCAATCCATTCGACATGACGGCGGAACAGATGGACAAGGTTGCGGAGAAACTGCGCGAGCAGCGCCCGCTGCTCTCAAACTACACCACAGACATGACATCGGTCGAACAGGCGCTGGCCAGCGGCCAGCTGGTCGCCGCCATGACCTGGAATGCCTCGGCCACGTCGCTGAAGAAGCAAGGCGTGCCTGTCGAGTTCATGAAGCCGAAGGAAGGCATGCTTACCTGGGCTTGCGGTTTCGTCATGCTCAAGGACGCCAAGAACGTCGACCTCGCCTATGACTTCATCAACAGCCGGCTGGAAACGGACTCGGGCAAATACCTGATCCAGGCCTATGGCTATGGCAGCTCGACCAGCTCGGCTTTCGCTGCCGTGCCGAAGGAGGAGCTGGAGAAATTGCAGCTGCCGTCCGATCCGGAAGTGATGTTGAAGACCACCATCTTCACCGGGCCGATGAAACAGAATGATGAACTCGCCAAGGTGTTCGAGAAGGTCAAGGCGGGCGGCTGAGCCTGCTTCTTCCTTCTCCCGCAAGGGGAAGGGAAAGCGTTGGCAAAAAGGACGAATGGATGGACATGCTGGACGAAGCGGCTGAGAAGCCGAAGGACGACGCCGACGTCAGGGTCGGCCGGCGCGTGCGGGCGCTCAGGCTGGAGCGTAATCTCTCGCTGGCCGAACTTGCAGCCAAAGCCGGCGTCTCGATCGGAGCGCTGAGCCAGATCGAGCGCGGCATGTCGTCATTGCGGGTCCGAGTGATCTGGCCGCTCGCCGCCGCCCTCGACATCGAGCCGTCCGCGCTGATCGCCGACGGCAACGACGCCGGCAACGATCTTTATTGTGTGCGCGCCAACAGCCGGCGTCAGATCCCGGTCAAGTCGGAAGGCATCGCCAAGTCGCTGCTGTCGCCGCCGGCTGCTGCGCTGACCGGCATGCTGGTGACGGTGGAGGCCGGTGGCGGCACCGCCGAAGCCTACGCCCATGCCGGCCATGAATTCGGGTTCGTCCTTTCGGGCGAGGTCGAGCTGGTGGTCGATTCGACCAGATACGGCCTGAAGGCCGGCGACAGCTTCGCCTTCAAGAGCACCTTGCTGCATGCTTTCCGCAATCCGGGCAGCGAGCGCTGCCAGATCCTGTGGGTCAACACGACCAAGCCGTCCGAGGTTCGCGATGGCACCTGATCCACTCGTCCGGCTGGACAAGGTCTCCAAGATATTCCCCGGCAGCATCGTCGGGCTCGATGCCGTCGATCTCGATATTTCGCGCGGCGAGTTCCTGACCCTGCTCGGACCATCCGGCTGCGGCAAGACCACCAGCCTGCGGGTCATCGCCGGCTTCGAAAGCCCGTCGAGCGGCAAGGTTCTGCTCGAAGGCCGCGACATCAGTGCGCTCAGGCCCTTCGACCGTCCGGTCAATACCGTATTCCAGGACTACGCGCTGTTCCCGCACATGAACGTCGCCGAAAATGTCGGCTTCGGCTTGTCGCTGCGCAAGCTCTCCGGTGCCGAACAGGCAAAGCGCGTCGGCGCAGCGCTCGACATGGTCGGCCTTGCTGAAAAGCTCGGCGCCCGCGTGTCCGAATTGTCGGGTGGCCAGCGCCAGCGCGTCGCGCTTGCCCGCGCCATCGTCTGCGAACCGCGCGTGCTGCTGCTCGACGAGCCGTTGTCGGCGCTCGATGCGCATCTGCGCGAACAGATGCAGGTCGAATTGAAGCGACTGCAGTCGCGCCTCGGCACCACTTTCGTCATGGTCACGCACGACCAGACCGAGGCGCTGTCGATCTCTGATCGCATCGTCGTCATGAACAAAGGCCGCATCGAGCAGATTGCGCCGCCGGCGACCCTCTACGACCGGCCCGCCACCAAATTCGTTGCCAGCTTCATCGGCACGATGAACCTTCTGCAGTCGCGCTTCGTCGGCCGTGACGGCGAGCGCTTGCGGTTCGCCGCCGGCGCCCTGCCGCTGGAAGCGGTTTCGGAGACGGGCGAACTGCCTGGCGAGGGCACGGTGCGCACCATCGGCGTGCGTCCAGAGGATTTTTTGGCGACGACCGAAGCGGCGGCCGGCACTGTACCGGTGCGGGTGAACAGCATCGTCTTCCACGGCCGCACCTTGCGCCTTCATGCGGAGCTGGGGCAGGGGACACAGGTGGTGATCGACGCGCCGCGCCGGGCGGAGGGTTTTCAATTCAGCGTCGGCGACGTGGCGCATATCAGCCTGCGCCGTGGCGCCAACTGCCCTATGCTGTCCAGCTAGGCAACGGCCGCGAATACGCCGACCGGGCGATCCACGATTTCCTCGAGATCAAGGGCATCATCGGCGACGGCGCCTGAGCCATCAACATACGGCCGACCGAAATGTGGTTGCGAGCGTTGGTGCTGCCAGTACCGGCGCCCGTATCATTTTCGTTTGATTTGTTCCCTTTTTGTTCTATTCTGCTTGGCTGGGCGGGAATGGCTTTGAGAGGAGCAATGAACATGAATGAGCTGCCCGCATTCAGGATCACCGAAAACGGCCAAGCCGTGTTCAACTGGCAGGAGCTGGATCGGCGCTGGAATGACCGGCTGTTCTTCGCCATTCTTCTTGAAAGTACGATCGCCGTGCCGCTTGCACGCCGGGCCGCCGTCTGGCGGCGAGAATCGGGATTGCGAGGGCAAGTGTTTCCGGCGGAACGCCTGCACATCTCGCTTATTGGGCTCGGCGACTATGATGGACTGCCGGAGGAATTGGTCAAAATCGCCCGCCACGTCGCCTCGATGGTCCAGGCGAACCGTTTGAGGTGTCGTTCGATCGGTTGTCGGCTTTCGGCGGCGGTGCGTTGGTGCTGCGTGGCAGCGACGGCGTCCCGCCGCTGCAAGCGTTCTGGCGCAATCTTACCGCCCTGATCGCCGACAGCCCGCTGAAGCCCTTTGTGGGGAGCTCCTTTGAACCTCATGTTACATTGCTTCGTGACAAATTGCGGGTTCAAAGGGTTCGAGAACGGGCGATCGAACCCATCAGCTGGACCGTACGTGACTTTGTGCTCATCCGCAGTCTGATCCGGCAAGGCCGGTACGAAGAGCTCGGGCGCTGGCGGTTGAACGGCCACGACGATTCCGTGGCCGCAATGTGAGCCAAGCCAGGGTCCCCTCAGATCGTCTTGACGTAGCCCGCCAACTGATCCGCCACCGTGCCCCAGCCGTCGTAAAAGCCCATCTCCTCGTGGCTGTTGCGCGTGGCTTCGTCGCGGTGGATAGCGGTCGCGGTGTAGCGCGTCGCCTCGCCCTGCGATTGCAGCGATATGACGGCTGTGATGAATGGGTCGCCTGACGGCCGGTAGCCGGGCAGCAGCGCATCGGTCCACACCAGCCGCTCGTTCTGGACGATCTCGAGGTAGCAGCAACGCCTGTCGTTGACCTCCTTGCCGTCGGGCGACTGCATGCGGGTGCGGAACAGACCGCCGGGCCGCAGGTCGATCTCGCAATCGGTGATGATCCACGGCTTCGGCGTGAACCATTGGCGGACATGCTCGGGCTTCGTCAAGGCCGTCCACAGCAGTTCTCGTGGCGCCTCGATCGTCCGTTCGAGCACGAGGTCGAGCTTCGGATCGGGTTGAAAAAACGCGACCATATTCATCTGTCTGTCTCCTTGAGTTTCAGCACGTAGTCGTCGAACTGGTCGAGACGGCGCTCCCACAGCTCACGCTGCTCGGCCAGCCAGCTTTCCGCGAGCTTCAGCGGCTCCGGCGCAAGCCGGTAGGTCCTGACGCGGCCGGCCTTCTCCGAACGCACCAGCCCGCAGCCTTCCAAAACCCTGAGATGCTCGATGAAGGATGGCAGGGCCATCTCGAACGGCTGGGCAAGCTCGCTGACCGAGGCGGGGCTTCGGTTCAGCCGCTCGACCACGCGCCGCCGGGTCGGATCGGCGAGCGCACGGAAAATGCCGTCGATCGGTGGGGGGCTTTCGGTCTGCAGGCTCGTCATGGTCATTTCCTTGCCTCGGCCATTCCGCGTGACCAAAATTAGCTCGGGAAAATAGTTAGGAAAATTCCTTACTATTGGCAAGCGCAAAAATCACGGATGCCTGGCAAGGCAGCTGGAAAAGTGAGAGGCACGGTTTTAGGGTGCCATCAGATTCGACCGATCCGAGGAAGCGTTTTGACGATCACCATGTACGGCATCACCAATTGCGATACGGTCAAGAAGGCGCGTTCCTGGCTGGCGAGCCATGATGTTGCCTATCGCTTTCACGATTACAGGGCAGACGGGCTTGACGCGGATCGGCTGAACGGCTGGTCAGGCAAGGTCGGCTGGGAAATCCTGCTCAACAAGGCGAGCACGACGTTTCGCGAACTGTCGGAGGAGGACAGACTGGGTCTGGACGAGAACAAGGCCAAGGCGCTGATGCTGGCCAAACCGACGATGATAAAGCGACCGGTGCTGGAACTTGGCGACAGGGTTCTCGTTGGCTTCAAGCCTGATGTTTATCAGCAGGCGGTGAGTGGGAAATAGGACCGACCCGCCGCGATCCGTCGCGCCCCCTCTGTCCTGCCGGACATCTCCCACTCTAGTGGGGTGATTGGATGTCACTTCGGCGTTCGCTAGTCTCCAAAGAAGGGCGCTTTCGGCGAAGCTGCCAATCTCCCCCCTTGGGGGCCCACGAGGGGGAGATGTCCGGCAGGACAGAGAGGGGTGCTGTCCCGCCGGCGTGACTAATTGTTCTCACGCAAATAGCTAGCCAGTGCCACCGCATTGTTGTGCGCCTCGTCATGGGCGCCGTAGAGCAGCGTCACCTTGCCTTCACGGAGCAAGGCGCGCAGTTCCGCCACCGCCTCGCCGTTCCGTTCAAGCTCATCGCGGTATCGCCGCTGGAACTCCGCCCAGCGCGCCGGCTCATGGCCGAACCATTTGCGCAACGCGTCGCTTGGCGCGATGTCCTTTAGCCAGGCCGTCAGCGCCGCGTCCTGCTTGGCGATGCCGCGCGGCCATATGCGATCGACGAGCACCCGCTGCCCGTCATCGGGCGCCGGCGGCTCATAGATGCGCTTGACCGCGAGCTCCATTGCCAACTCCGCATGGGCCAGCAGGCGCCGATGCTTGCTGGCCTTCGCTTAGCGATCCCGGGCCTAAACCCACTCGCCCTTGCGCATCACCGGCACGCGGCTGCCGTCCTTGTGGATGCCGTCTATGTCGATCTTGTCGGAGCCGATCATCCAGTCGATGTGGATGAAACTCTTGTTGCCGCCGCGCGCCGCGATCTCGTCCTGGCTGAGCGAGGCGCCGTCGACGAAGCACTTCGAGTAGCACTGGCCGAGCGCAATGTGGCAGGCGGCGTTCTCGTCGAACAGCGTGTTGAAAAACAGCAGCCCGCTCTTGGCGATCGGCGAGGAATGCGGCACCAGCGCCACCTCGCCGAGACGGCGCGAGCCTTCGTCGGTGTCCAGCACCTTTTGCAGCACATCCTCGCCCTTCGTGGCCTTGGCCTCGACAATGCGCCCCGCCTCGAAACGCACCGCAATGCCGTCGATCAGCGTGCCCTGGTAGGACAGCGGCTTGGTGCTGGTGACATGACCCTCGACGCGCCTTGCATGCGGCGTGGTGAAAACCTCTTCGGTCGGGATGTTGGGGTTGCAGGTGATGCCGTTCTTGGCGGTCGAGGCACCACCCATCCACTCGTGGCCTTCGGCCAGTCCGACGGTCAGGTCGGTGCCGGGGCCGGTGAAATGCAGTGCGTGGAAATTGTGGCCGTTCAGCCATTCGGTGCGGCTCTTCAACGCCGCATTGTGCGCCGTCCAGTTGCCGATCGGGTCTTCGACGTCCACCCGCGAGGCCGCAAAGATGGCGTCGGCTAGCTTGGCCACGGCGACGTCTTCGGCGTCGTCCGGGAAAACCTGCTTGGCCCAGGCCTGATCGGGATAGGCGACGATGTTCCAGTTGATATCGAAGCCGGTGATCTTCTCCAGCGCCGGCTGGTAAGCCATCGAATTCGCCTTGTTGGCACGCGCCACCTTTGCCGGGTCCTGAGAAGAAAGCAGCGACGGATCCTCGCCGCGCACGGCAAGCCTCGCCGCATTATTGGCGAAGGCTTTTGCCATGCCTTCAAAGAGCCAGCCGGCGGCGCGGTCGAAGCCGGCGTCGGCGCCGTAGCGGAAGCGCGCCAGCGTGATCTCGTCATCGTTGAAGATCGGCGTCACCAGGCCCGCACCTGCCTTGTAGGCGTGCTCGACGATCCGCCGCGTCAAAGGCAGCGCTGCAATAGACGAGGTCAGCACCAGATCCTGCCCCGGCTGCAATTGCAGCCCAACCTTGACGGCGACCTCCGCCAGCCTGTCGAGCTTTACCGGGTCGATGGTTGCGGAAACGCCGCGCGAATGTGTGGTCATGATCCTGCCTGTCGTGATTGGGGACTGTTTCTTACATAGACCGGCGCTGCCGCCCTTTCCACCGTGATGATGTCGGCAGGTTTAGCTGGCACTCTCGAGCGACCTGAACTGCGCCATCGTCGCCTCGATCTCTTGGCGCACCCAGATCTTGAAATCCCTGACCTTGCGGCTTTCGCTCTTGCTGGCCGAAGTCACCAGCCAATAGCCGAGGCCGCTCTGCGCGCGTACGCCGAACGGCGCGACGAGCCGGCCGTCGGCCAGTGCGTCGGCGGCCAGCAACTGCCAGCCGAGCATGACGCCGTGACCGGCAATCGCCGATTCCAGGCACAGCATCGGATCGGTGAAGCGCGCGCCCTTCATGAAGGTGACCGGCTCCACCCCCGCCGCTTCGAACCAGCTCTCCCAGCTGATCATCGACCTTTCGTCGGTGATCGCACAGGTCAAAGCAAGGTCCTCGATCGATTTCAGCTTGCTGGCGATCACCGGTGCACAGACCGGAAACACCTCCTGCGCCAGCAGCAATTCTGCCCGCCCGCCCGGCCATTTGCCGTCGCCGAGCCGGATGGCGACGTCGATGTCCGAGCGATCGAGATCGGCAAGCCGCACCGAGGCATCGATGCGCAGGAGCACGTTCGGATGGCGGGCGAAATGCCGCGACAGCCGCGGCAGCAGCCATTTCGAGGCGAAAGCCGGCGCCACCGAAACCACCAGCGTGCACTCCGAGCTTTCATCGGCAAGCGCTATCGCCTGTGCGAGTTCGCGAAACCCGGCGCTGAGCCGCGCGGTAAAGACGATGCCGAATTCCGTCGCCACCAGACCGGCTGGCGTTCGTTCGAACAGCGCCCGGGCGAGCTGCTTTTCGGTCCGGTTGATCTGCTGGCTGACGGCGCTGACCGAGACGTTGAGCTCGCCGGCCGCCGCCCCAAGCGAGCCCAGGCGCGCGACGGCTTCGACGGCGCGCAAGCCGTTGAGATGGACACGGTTCAGCATAGCCATACAGTTTATCTAAACTCGTCCGGCTGAAATCTCAATTGCCAGGCGCTGCCGAATGCCGGATTCTAAGTGGGCTACTCAGAGTGAGGAGGCAATCTGATGAAGATTTTGTCATGGCTCGGCGCCTTTTCCCCGATCGGAACGCAGCCACACCGGCATGACAGCGAGGCCATCAACTGGGTGACCGATCCGCTGGCGCATCCGGTGCTCGACACCATGTCGGAGCGCGAGCTCGCCGACATGCCGTTCAGGCTGACCGCGGGTCGTACCCGCTTCGAGGCGGCCCCGCCAAGGACCTGCTGCGGCTGAACAAGGACTTGCTGGCACTTCAGGCGAGCCGGCCGCGGACGAGGCTGCGCAGCCCTTCTGGCCCAATAAAAGGCGGATTGTCTCACCGGCAGGCGCACCTATTGTGCACCGCGATGAACATCGCTTCGCCTTTGCGCCTCGCAATCGCCGGCATGATCGCCCTGGCCGTGGCCATGGGCATCGGCCGCTTCGTCTATACGCCGATCCTGCCCGGCATGATGGAAGAGCTCGGCCTGTCGCCGGCCGATGCCGGCTGGATCGCATCGGCCAATTATCTCGGCTACCTCGTCGGCGCGCTTGCCGCTACCGGCGGCTGGGCGCAAGGCCGCGAGCGCCAGCTGATGCTGGCCGGCCTTGCCGCCACCGCGATCCTCGCCGGCCTGATGGGCCTGAGCGGCACGATGGCCGCGTTTCTCGTCATCCGCTTTCTTGCCGGCCTCGCCAGCGCCTTTGTCCTGGTCTTCATGACCAGCATCGTTTTCGGCCATCTCGCCGCGACGGGGCGAAACGACCTGCAGGCGCTGTATTTCGGCGGTGTCGGCCTCGGCATCACCGCGTCCTCGGCGCTGTTGGCAGTCCTCGTCACCGAACATGCCGGCTGGGCGGCGGGCTGGCTGTGGTCCGCGGTGATTTCGGCCTGCGGCTTTGCCGCCGTCGCCTTGCTGGCCGGCGGCACCTCGGCCGCGAACAGCACCACCGGGAGCGAGCCGGCACTGCCAAAAAACCCGTCACTGGTGAAGATCATTGTCGCCTACGGCCTGTTCGGCTTCGGCTACATCGTCACGGCGACGTTCCTGGTCGCCATCGTCCGCCAGGGCGGCGGCGGCCGCGTCTTCGAGGCCGTGGTCTGGATGGTCACCGGGCTTGCCGGTTTCCCATCGGTCTGGCTGTGGCAGAAGCTCGCGGCTAAAATCGGGCTCTATGCCACCTACGCCTTGGGGTGCCTGGTCGAGGTGGTCGGCGTCAGCGCCAGTGTCGTCATGGGCGGGTGCACCGGGCCGCTGCTCGGCGGCCTTCTTGTCGGCGGCACCTTCATTGCCATCACCGCGCTTGGCCTGCAGGCCGGCAGGCAGCTTGCTCCGCAAGCACCACGCCGGATGCTGGCGGTAATGACGGCCGCCTTCGGCCTTGGCCAGATCATCGGCCCGATCGTCGCCGGGCTGCTTGCGCAGGCCTCGGGTAACTTTTTCCTTGCCTCGATCGTGGCCGCCGCCGTCCTGCTAGCCTCCGGCGCGATCGCCTGGTCGGCTGCGCCAAAATCGCCATGATTATGGTCTTGCTCGGCACCGGGCGTCGGGTAGCGGGCATTTTCTTTCCCACTAATGTGTGACTTTATGCCCGCTGAACCCGCTGATTTGCGCATCGACCGAGGATTTTCCCACAGTGTTTGTATCGTTTTTTCCGCAGCCGAAGCTGTTTTTCACCTCGGCGGCCGTCTGGAGCCTTCTGCTCGTTGTTCTTTGGTTTTTCGGCGGCGAACACCTCGGCACGATGCTTGGCATGCCGCCAGTCGATCCGCAGGCAGCGCCTGTCATAAGCCCAGTGAGATTCCTGACGCCGTCATTCCTCTGGTTCTACGGATATTTCTTCGCTGGTATCGGCATATTTTACCTTTTTTGGGCGCTGTACGCCCCCCATCCCTGGCAGAATTGGTCGATCCTTGGTTCTGGTTTGGTTGTTTTTGTCACTAATTTCATCGTCCAGATAAGTGTGGCGCTGAACGATTGGCGTGGCATGTTCTACGACATGGTGCAGAGGGCCCTGACCACGCCCGGCTCTGTCACGCCTGCCGAGCTTTACTACGGAGTGTGGCAGTTCCTCTCTTTGGCGCTGGTCTATATGACCATCGCGGTTTTGAACGTCTTCTTCGTCAGGCACTATGTCTTCCGCTGGCGGACGGCCATGAACGACTATTTTACCGCCTATTGGCCGAGGCTACGTCATATCGAAGGGGCGTCGCAGCGCGTTCAGGACGACACGATGCGCTTCTCGAGCACAATGCAAGGGCTGGGAGTGAACTTCATCGATTCCGTTATGACCCTCATCGCATTCCTGCCCTTGCTGGCAGCTCTGTCTCGTCATGTCCCAACCCTTCCCATCGTCGGAGCGATTCCCTATCCACTGGTCATCGCCGCAATCGTGTGGTCGTTGTTCGGCACTGGGTTGTTGGCCGTGGTCGGGGTCAAGCTTCCTGGCCTGGAATTTCGGAATCAACGGGTTGAAGCCGCTCTGCGCAAGGAACTTGTCCTTGGTGAGGACGATATGGCAAGAGCGCAACCGCCAACCCTAGCTGAGCTGTTCGCGAATGTTCGGAAGAACTATTTCACCCTCTACGCTCATTATGTCTACTTCGACATGGTCCGGTATCTCTATCTCCAGGTAGACAATGTTTTCGCCACACTTATTCTTGTTCCGACTCTCGCTGTAGGCAAGATAAGCTTCGGCATTTTTCAGCAGGTCGTCTCCGCCTTTTCCCAAGTCGCCAGTTCGTTCCAGTATCTCGTCAATTCCTGGCCTACTATCGTCGAGTTGATTTCTATCTACAAACGTCTGCGCGCGTTCGAAGCGACCCTTGAAGGGGCACCGCTGCCGGTAATCGATCAGCACTATCTGGAACGGGAGCAAGCTGGCCTGCGCCCTGAGGATCAGCCAGCAAGCTAAGAAAATCGGGTGGAGGGCGCTGGGCGGCTCAGCCGCCCACCGCCGTCTGCCTTTCTCCGCGCCGCGCAACATAATCGCGAAAACTGATGCACTCGACGTCCGCTTTGATGCAGACCTCGCCGGCAAAGCGTTCCAGCGCGTTCCAGTAGGCGCCGTCGTTCATCAGCGTGAAGTGGAAGCCGAGCTCCAGCGGAATGCGCTTGCCCCGGTATTGCGCATCGAAGGCGGCGCGGAACGCGTGATAGGCCCGGTCAGCGAACTCTTCTGCCATGCTCGGCCGCTCGAAGCCGCCGGAATGTCTGACATAGAGATTGTAGTCCATGGCGATCACCCGCCTTGAGCTCGGCCCTTCCGGGATCTGCGGCAGCGAAAAACGCGTGATGCCGCTGACGGTCGGTGGCTCAACCGGCCCACGCGAGACGCCGCTTGCGTCGAGCAGGAAACCGGCCGCAGGCAGCGCCTCGTAGAGCGCCTTGTTTGCCGACAGATAAGGCGCGCGGAAGCCGACCACTGCCTTGCCTGCGAAATCGCGCCAGCCCTTTGGTTCGGGTGCAATGCCGTTGATCGAATAGGCGTTTTCGAGAACATGCTTGAACGAGCCGAACTCGCTTAGCCAGTCGGCTTTGCTCCAGTCCTTGCCGTCGAAATGGCCGCAGCCATGGCTGCCGATATCGTGGCCTTCCGAGGCGGCGAGGTTGATCTGCTCGAGCCGCTCGGCGACTTCCTGTTTGGAGGCGGCAAAGCCGATGTTCGATTTGCCTTCTGTCTTGCCGGGCGCGGTGTATTCCTTGCGCGTCTCGGGCGACAGCAGGAATACGCAGGAGACGAAATAGGTGAAATGCGCACCCGTGCGTGCGGCCAGCGCCCGGCTGCGCTGCCACTGCGAAATGTCGCGGGCGCTGTCGAATGAGATGATGACGATCTGCTTCGGTTTTGCCGGCGGCGCCGGCGGGTCGGCGCAAGCCGCGCCGGCAGCAAACACGGCAATGGAAAACGCAACAACGCGGGACAAACGGGGCAAAGGCATCTGACCGGGTCAAGGAATGTAGAAGCGACGCCTACCGGTGAAATATGGCACGGGTACGATCGACCTGTCGGCCGCCGTTGGCGGCGACTGCCTCGTGAATAGGCGATTTTCCTGCCGAACCCCTTCCATGCCGGCAAAATTTCGCTAAAACGCGGGCTCATCAACCGCCCCGCCCGGGGCATGAATGGTTTTGATCATGTCGGACGACAGTTTTATCCGCGAAGTCAACGAAGAGATTCGTCGCGACCAGGCGCATGCGCTGTGGGACCGTTTCGGTCCCGCCTTGCTCGTGCTGGCCGTGCTGGTGGTGCTTGGCACTGCTGCTGTCGTCGGCTACCGCTATTGGGACGAGACCCGCGCCAACCGCTCGGGCGATGCTTTTTCGCAGGCGCTCAAGCTTGCCAATGACGGCAAGAACGACGAGGCGCTTGCCGCTCTGGAGGCGTTGGAGAAGGACGGCTACGGCGCCTATCCGCTGCTCGCCCGCATGCGCGCGGCAACCGTCAAGGCGGACAAGGGCGACGTCGACGCCGCCGTCAAGGATTTCGACGAGGTCGCCGCCGACACCAAGATCCCCTCCGGCATTCGCGACATGGCTCGTCTCAGGGCAGCGCTGCTTCTGGTCGACCACGGCTCTTTCGCCGATGTCTCCAGCCGCGTCGAGGCGCTCACCGCCGACACCAACACGCTGCGCCATACGGCGCGCGAGGCGCTTGGCCTTGCCGCCTGGAAGGAAGGCAAGGCGGCGGATGCATTGAAGCTGTTCGACCAGATCGCCGCGGATGACGGCGCCCCGCGCAACACGCGCGAGCGGGCGACATTGATGTCCGAGCTGATCCGCGGCTCGGGCGGCGTGTCGTGATAGTCCATGACCTTCAAAGTCGCCATCATCGGCCGGCCTAACGTCGGCAAATCGACCCTTTTCAATCGGCTGGTGGGAAGGAAGCTGGCGCTTGTCGACGATACGCCCGGCGTCACACGCGATCGCCGCGTCCATGCCGCAAAGCTCTACGACCTGCATTTCGACGTCATCGACACCGCCGGCTTCGAGGATGCGGCTGCCTCGACGCTGCCCGGCCGCATGCGCGCCCAGACCGAGATCGCCATCCGCGAGGCCGACCTGATCTTTTTTACGATCGATGCCAAGTCCGGGCTGATGCCCGACGACAAGACGTTCGCCGAGATCGTGCGCAAGTCCGGCAAGCCGGTTGTCGTCGTTGCCAACAAGGCCGAGGCGCGCGGCGCCCAGGGCGGCATGCTGGAGGCCTGGGAGCTCGGCCTTGGCGAACCGATCCCGGTCTCGGCCGAACACGGCCAGGGCCTGCCCGATCTGCGCGACGCGGTGATCGCGGCACTTGGCGAGGCGCGCGCCTTCGGCGAGGACGAAGAGGCCGGCGAGGATGAGGTCGCCGCCAGCGAGGTGCTGATCGGCGAGGACATCACCGACCCGGACGCAGAGCCGAGCTATGACGACACCAAGCCGATGCGCATCGCCGTCGTCGGCCGTCCCAACGCCGGCAAGTCGACGCTGATCAACGCGCTGATCGGCGAGGAACGGCTGTTGACCGGCCCCGAGGCCGGCATCACCCGCGATTCCATCTCGGTCGACTGGGACTGGCATGGCCGCCGCTTAAAACTGTTCGACACCGCCGGCATGCGCCGCAAGGCCAGGATCCACGAAAAGCTCGAAGTGATGTCGGTGCAGGACGGCTTGCGCGCCATCCGCTTTGCCGAGATCGTCATCATCGTGCTCGACGCGACTATTCCCTTCGAGAAGCAGGATCTGCAGATCGCCGACCTGATCATCCGCGAGGGCCGTGCCCCGGTGATCGCCTTCAACAAATGGGACCTTATCGACCATCCCCAGGAGTTGCTGGCCGAGCTGCGCGAAAAAACCGAGCGGCTGTTGCCGCAGGCGCGCGGCATGCAGGCGGTGCCGGTCTCGGCCGAGACCGGGCGTGGCCTCGACAAGCTGATGGATGCTGTCATCAGGACGCATCGCGTTTGGAACAGCCGCGTGTCGACCGGCAAGCTCAACCGCTGGCTGGAAGGCATCCTGGCGCATCACCCGCCGCCCGCCGTCGCCGGACGCCGGCTGAAGATCAAATATGTCACGCAGGCCAAGACGCGGCCGCCGGGCTTCGTCGTCTCCTGCTCACGGCCCGACGCGATGCCGCAATCCTATGTCCGCTATCTCTCGAACAGCCTGCGCGAGGCTTTCGACATGCCCGGCGTGCCGATCCGCATCGCCTTGCGCACCTCGGACAACCCATTCGCCAGCAAGGCAAAGAAGCGCCGCTGAGCGCCACTTCTCCTCTACGCCACGTTGCGCAGGACAGGCGCTGTTTGCGTCTGCGGCAACGCTTCCAGCGCCGCCTGCAGCAGGATGTCGCCAAGCCGCGCCGCCACCGGGTCGGGCTCGGCCTCCTTGCGATGCAGGAACAGCGCCATCTTGGGCAAAGCGGGCAGCCCGGCGATCCCCGGCGTCATCGCCCTGACGGTGGCCGGCAGGCCGATATCGGTGCGGATCGTCAGTCCGAGCCCGGCGGCGACGGCTGCCCAGATACCGCCAAGGCTCGGGCTGGAGAAGGCCATCCGCCATCCCAGACCGGCGCGGTCCAGGGTTTCGGTCGCCACGCTGCGGAGCAGGCACGGCGCTTCGAGCGCCACCAGCGGCAAAGGCTCCCCATCGCGCAGGCTGGTCTCGATCTGTTTTGCCGGGCCGATCCAGCGCATCTGGACGTCGGCGACATGCCGGCTGTAGGGCAGCGTCGCGCCATTGTGCCAGGCAAGCGCGATATCGAGGCTGCCCGAAATGATCCGTTCGGCAAGCTCGTGGCTGCGTGCGATCCTGGCTTCGATCTTGACCTTGGGATGGGCGCGGGCGAAGCGCCCGAGCACCTCCGGCAGGACCGCCTCGCCGAAATCCTCCTGCAATCCAAGCCGCACCCAGCCCTCCAGCTCGACGTCGTGGATGGCGGACGCGGCCTCGTCGTTGAGCTCGATCAGCCGCCGCGCATAGCCCAGCATGGTCTCGCCTGCCTCGGTCAGCGCCAGGCTGCGCCCCGACTTGCGGAAGATCGGCGTCGCCGCCTGCTCCTCCAGTTTCTTCAATTGTGCGCTGATTGCCGAGGTCGAGCGGCCGAGCCGGTCGGCGGCCTTGGCGAAGCTGCCCAACTCCATACCGGTGACGAAGCTGCGCAGGACGTCGAGATCGAATGTCACGCGTCGCATGGCAATAATCCTGATATTTGGGACATTACGTCAAAAACTTCCTGATATTCAGGACGAAGCTATGGCGATAGAGACAGCGCGTCAAGACCGAACGCAACCAGCCCATGCAGGAGCTGAACCATGTCTGCTGTCGCCACAGGACCAGATTGCAAACCGCTTCGCCCAGGCGCCGTTGCCGCCCCGTCGGAAGCGGCGGCACTTCGAGCCAATCATCGCTGGAAGGTGCTGGGCATCGGCGTCGCCGCCAATGCCTGCTTTTCCGCGACCTTCTCCGGCATTCCGGCGACGGCGGTGTTCCTGCGCTCGGGCTATCATCTCTCCAATGGCGAACTCGGCATGGCGCTTGGTCTTCTCGGCCTGGGCGTAGCGCTGAGCGAATTGCCGTGGGGACTGCTGACCGATCGCTGGGGCGACCGCCGCGTGCTGCTGACCGGGCTCGGCGCAACCGCGGTTTGGCTGCTTGTCATGGCCGCGCTGATCGTGCCGTCACCGGCCCACATTCCTGGCATCGCGCTTCTCGCCGCTGCCCTGCTGGTCACCGGATTGCTCGGCGGCAGCGTCAACGGCTCCAGCGGCCGTGCCATCATGGCCTGGTTCGGCGAAGGCGAGCGCGGCTTTGCCATGAGCATCAGGCAGACAGCGGTGCCGCTTGGCGGCGGGCTTGGCGCGCTCGTGCTGCCGTCGCTCGCTTCGGCCCATGGCTTCACGGCGGTCTTCGGACTTCTGGCGGCTGCATCCGCCGTCTCGACCTCTCTCGCCTGGCGCTGGCTGCATCAGCCACCGGTGCATGACGATACCAATTCGAGCAGCACGGCATTGCCGGCCGGCCCGGCGCCGCTGCGCAACCCGGCCGTCTGGCGCATCGCAACAGCCATCGGCCTGCTGTGCTTTCCACAGGTGGCGGTGCTCACCTTTGCTTCCGTCTTCCTGCATGATTTCGCCGGCATGGGAACAGCCGTGATCAGCGCCAGCCTCGCCACCGTGCAGGTCGGCGCCATGGTCATGCGCGTCTGGAGCGGCCGCTACACCGACCGTCACGGCAACCGCCGGTCGTTTCTGCGTCTGTGCAGCCTGTTGAGCCTGATCGCCTTCACCGTGCTTGCGGCGCTCGTCTTGTTGGCGGCCCAATTCTTGTCAGGCCAAGTGCCGATGCTGTCGCCGGCGATCGTCGCGATGCTGGTCGTGGCCGGCATTTGCGTCTCCTCCTGGCATGGCGTCGCCTACACCGAGCTTGCGACGCTGGCCGGCGCGAGCCAGGCCGGAACGGCGCTCGGCCTCGCCAACAGCCTGGTCTTTATTGCCTTCTTCCTGGTGCCGATCGCCATTCCCGGACTTCTCGTGCTCTGCTCGTGGGCAGGCGTCTGGCTGGGTGCGGCTATTTGCGCACTGATCGCCTGGCCGATCTTTCTTCCGTCAAGCGATGGCCGCAAAAGCGCCTGACTTCGACATGAGATGGGAAAACAACGTTCTAAGCTGTTAACGCCCCATCAAGGTTAATGCATCATTGTAGCTCTCCAGTGGGGTCCGTTGCGTTTCTGGAGAGTTCCGTGCATCGACGTGTTTTGACGCGGCTTGTCGCCGCCGCCGGTGACAAAAAACGTTCCTTCCTGTCTCCGTTTATTATTGGCCTTGGCATCTGGATCGGCTTTCCGACGGTCGCTGCCTATCAGGACATGACAAGCCTGGTCTCCGGCCTTGAGGCGCCGAGCGTCCGCTGGAACGCCTATGTCGAGAAGTCCGTCGCCGGCTCCGTTCACGCCGCCGAAATGCCCTTCCTCGATTCCAGCAGCACCGGCTCGCTCTCCGGCTCCGGCGTCCAACTGCCCGGCATCGGCTCCGTCTCGTTTCGCGGCAAGGGCGGCATCGCCGGCACGACGCCGGACGAGAACCGTATCACGCGTGCCGACAAGAAGGGCCGCATCATCCAGGTCTCGCCCGTCTCGCCGCCGAAGAACTTCAACGCCGGCTCGATCTTCGAGCGCACCTCCTCACTGCTCCGCCCAAGCATGGACAGCGGCCTGAGGATGGCTTTCGCCAAGCCCGAGATCAAAGGCAAGGAAATCCAGATCGCCGCCGCCTTCCACACGCGCGTCGACAAGAAGCCGGATCCCGGCGTGCCGGCGATGCTTGCCGCGCTGGTCAACAACGATCATCCCGACGTGCTGGCAACCGCCTATGCCTCGTCGGCTCCCGACTATGCCAAGGCATCGCCTTTCGAGGCCTTGCTGCAGGACGAGGACCCGAACGATGGCCGCTTCATTCCACCGCTGAGCAAGGGCGATCATTCTTGGATGCAGACGCCGCTGCCGGCGAGCGTCTTTTCCAAACCGGAGCAGGCCTGTCTCGCCAACGGCATCTATTTCGAGGCGCGCGGCGAATCCGTGCGCGGCCAGGCCGCCGTCGCCCAGGTTATCCTCAACCGCGTCCGCAACCCGGCCTATCCGAACTCGATCTGCGGCGTCGTCTACCAGAACGACAACTGGTTCAACCGCTGCCAGTTTTCCTTCGCCTGCGACGGCAGGAAGAAGCGCATCGACAATCCCGCCGCCTACAAGACCGCCCAGGATGTCGCCATGGCCGTCACAGCCGGCAAGATATTCATTCCGGAAGTCGGCTCGTCGACCCATTATTACGCCAACTACGTCCATCCGGGCTGGGCGAGGACGATGAAGAAAATGACCAGGATCGGCCTGCATATCTTCTACCGCACCTATGGCGGCGGCTGGAGCTGAGTGCTCGGGCAGCCCTTGCATCTTTCGCGGGAGAGCGGCCGATCGAAGACCCGTCGTCGTGGGGATTCGGCCGCAGCCCGCCAGAGACCGCGTCGGGCACGATGTCGCACCCAAGCAAGTAGCTGATTTATAACGAAAAAATACTTGAGCTTGAACGTCCGCTCGTGGCTTGACGGGCGCGGACCCTCTAACTATGTTGCCGGCGACTTTAAGAAACGGACGGACGGTGACGGTCTGACCGGGCAGGGGGGTTGCGTGGCCGACAAGAATGGGCCAGACGGAACCGGAAAAACCGGCCGCGGCAAGCAGCATGAAGCCGACATCCGCGACGACGATCTTGAGCGCCGTCGGCGCGACCTTGAAGCATCGCTTGCGACAAGGCGGCCGGACCGGCTCGAGGGGAAAGACGACGCGAAAGCGGGCAGTGTGGCCGGGTACGGCCAGGCGCTCAAGCTGTCCAGCGAGTTCATCGCCGGGATAGTGGTCGGCGCGGCTCTCGGCTGGTTTATCGATCGCGTGGCGGGGACATCGCCATGGGGTCTGATAGTCGGGCTGTTGCTGGGTTTTGGCGCCGGCGTGCTCAATGTCCTGCGTTCAGCCGGGCTTGTGTCGGAATTCGGAACGGGCGACAAACCGCGCGATCCGAAAGAATGAATTGAGGCGCCGCATGCCGGCGCATTGAACAGGATACTCAAGCCGTCTGCGGCTTCGATGGGGACTTAAAGTGGCTGCTGACAAGGTCGATCCGATCCACCAGTTCCAGATTCAGCCGATCATTCCGATTCACATCGGCGGTTACGACCTGTCTTTCACCAATTCGGCTCTGTTTATGCTTGCGACGGTTGCTGTTGCATCGGCGTTTCTCTACCTCAGCACGTCGAGCCGCAGCCTCGTTCCCGGCCGCCTTCAGTCGGTCTCGGAAATGGCCTATGAATTTGTCGGCAATATGCTGAGGGACGCCGCGGGCACGCAAGGCATGAAGTTCTTCCCCTTCGTGTTCTCGCTGTTCATGTTCGTGCTTGTCGCCAACCTGCTTGGCCTGTTCCCATATTTCTTCACCATCACCAGCCACATCATCGTCACCTTCGGCCTCGCTGCGCTGGTGATCGGAACGGTCGTCGTCTACGGCTTCACCAAGCACGGCTTTGGCTTCCTGAAGCTGTTCGTCCCGCATGGCGTGCCGGTCTACCTGCTGCCGCTGGTGGTGCTGATCGAGGTGATTTCCTTCGTCTCGCGTCCGGTCAGCCTCTCGGTTCGTCTGTTCGCCAACATGCTTGCCGGTCACATCACGCTGAAAGTGTTCTCGGGCTTTGTCGTCAGCCTGAGCGCGCTCGGCGCGGTCGGCGTGGCGGGCTCGGTTCTGCCGCTGGCGATGGCCGTGGCGCTGACGGCGCTGGAGCTGCTGGTCGCGTTCCTGCAGGCCTACGTCTTTGCCGTGCTGACTTGCATGTATCTCAACGACGCCCTGCATCCCGGGCACTAACAAGGTTTCCGGCATTGCCGCCGGATCGAATTTGCAACGGAATTTTAGATCCAAAGGAGTTGAACAAATGGACGCAGAAGCAGCAAAGTACATCGGCGCCGGCATCGCATGCCTCGGCATGGGCGGCGCGGGCATTGGCCTCGGCAACATATTCGGCAGCTATCTGGCGGGCGCGCTGCGCAACCCGTCGGCCGCCGACGGCCAGTTCGGCCGCCTGATTTTCGGCTTCGCCGTGACCGAAGCGCTGGGTATTTTCTCGCTTCTCATCGCGCTTCTCGCCCTGTTCGGCTGAATACTTGTTCGGCTGAACATTGGGAAGAATTGAACAGGCCGGCCGCGATCCTGCGGCGGGTCTGAATTTCGGGGATAGTCCATGTTCGTGACATCTGCCTTTGCGCAAGAGTCCGCGCCCGCCGCAACGGAAGGCGAAACGCACGCCGCCACCGGCGTGCCTGCCGAGGCGCACGGCACGTTCCCGCCATTCAATCCGGCGACGTACCCGTCACAGCTGCTGTGGCTGGCAATCACTTTCGGGCTGTTCTACCTCTTCTTGAAGCGGGTAGTGATGCCGCGCGTCGGCGGCATCATCGACGTGCGCAACGACCGCATCACGCAGGATCTCGATCATGCTGCCCGGCTGAAAGGCGAGGCCGATGCCGCCGTTGCCGCCTATGAGCAGGAATTGGCGGAAGCCAAGGGCAAGGCCAATGCGATCGGCCAGCAGGCCAACGATGCGGCCAAGGCGGAAGCCGAGGCTGCCCGCAAGACGATCGAAGCCGCCCTCGACCAGAAGCTTGGCGAGGCCGAGGCGCGCATATCTTCCATCAAGGCCAATGCCATGAAGGAAGTCGGCACGATCGCCGAGGACACCGCTTCGGCCATCGTCGAGGCGCTGGTCGGCGGCAAGGCCAGCAAGGCCGAGATCGCGGCCGCGGTCAAATCCGTGGCCGGGTGAGGAGCGCATCATGGACGCCACATCTCTCGCGACGCTTTGGGCAACCGTTGCCCTCATAATCTTCCTCGGCATTGCCATCTACATCAAGGTGCCGGGCATGATCGCCAAGGCGCTCGATGCCCGTGCCGACAAGATCAGCAGCGAACTCGAGGAAGCGCGCCGGTTGCGCGAAGAGGCCCAGCAGTTGCTCGGCCAATATCAGCGCAAGCGCAAGGAAGCCGAGCAGGAGGCCGCGGCCATCGTCGCCGCCGCCAAGCGCGAAGCCGACATGCTCGCCGCCGAGGCGCACAAGAAGACCGAGGATTATGTCGCCCGGCGTACCGCCTTGGCAGAGCAGAAGATCGGCCAGGCCGAGCGCGAGGCGATCGGCGAAGTGCGCGCCAGCGCCGTCGACATCGCGGTCGAAGCCGCGCGCGCGCTGCTGGCCGGCAAGATCGACGCCAAGGCCGGCGCCGACCTTTTCAACGCCTCGCTGCAGGATTTGAAGTCGAAGCTGAATTAAGCGACGTCGTCGAGAAATTCATCGAAGGCCGCCTGGGAAACCTGGCGGCTTTTTTGTTAGCGAAAGCGGCTGAGCGCAAATCTCCCCCCTCTCGAGGGGGAGATGTCGCCGAAGGCGACAGAGGGGGTCAGTACGTCCTGGCGCGACGCCATGTGGGACGAAAGAGAAGGTTGGCGCTTCACGCGAGGCGACCCCCTCTGGCCTGCCGGCCATCTCCCCCTCGAGGGGGGAGATTACGCCTAGCCGCTTTCGCTCAATCCAGGCCCGAAAGGCCCTCTTCCTCCAGCACCTCGGTGCCGCCGAACCGGAACGGCGCGAAGGAGGCGCGGTGCAGCCGTGCCACTGGCCCGTGCAGATCGATCGCCGTGCGATGGCGCACTGTGGCGTAGCCCATATGCAACTCGAAGCCGTAATGCGCATGATGGCTGCCGCAGCCGCACATCATGCGGTCGCGCATCACCTTGGCGACGATCGAGGCGGCGGCGATCGACTGCGAGCGCTGGTCGCCCTTGATAAGCGCTCTGCCCTCGCAGGGCAGGCCGGGCGGCACGTCGCGGCCGTCCGCCAGCGCCAGCTTCGGCCGGATCGACAGCCCGATCAAGGCACGGCGCATTGCCTCCAGGCTGGCCTTGAGGATGTTGCTGGCGTCGATGCCTTCGGCGCTGACCGAGGCCATCGACACGGCAAGCGCGGAGCCGAGGATCTTCAGGAACAGCGCCTCCCGCTGCAAATGCGTCAGGCGCTTGGAATCGTCGAGCCCGTCGGGGATGTTGGCGGGATCGAGCACCACCGCTGCCGCGACCACCGGCCCGGCGAGCGGGCCGCGCCCGGCCTCGTCCATCCCCGCCACCGGCCACAGGCCTTCGGCCATTGCCTTCGTCTCGAACGAGAAGTCGGGTTTCTCGACGATTTCGAAGAGAAGCGGAGAATCGGAACGCGGGCGAGCCATGGTGCGGCGAGGTTCGCATCGGCTCCGATTCTCCGCAAGTCCCTCCGGGTCGGGCGGGGCACCGGACCAGGAGGGGGCTACCGTCTGCAAGCCCGGGGACAGGACAGGCCGGACGGGATTTTTCGCCTGTTGCCGGCCGCTTCAAGCGGCTCGCACGAGACGCTTTGTCACAGCAGCATCAGCTGCTCGGTTGCCTTGGCGGCGGGGACGAACCGGTCGGTCCTCAGCGAGCGCCGCTCGGCATTGAGGCCGAGCCGTTTGGCGGCGATCTCGAAACGGCGGCCGATCTGCCAGGCATAAGGGCCGGAGCCTTTCATGCGCTTGCCCCATTCCGAATCGTAGTCCTTGCCGTCGCGCATCGAACGGATCAGCGACATGACGTGGCGATAGCGGTCGGGATAGTGGCGCAGCAGCCAGTCCTTGAAGATCGGCGCGACCTCCAGCGGCAGGCGCAGCAGCACATAGCCCGCTTCACGCGCGCCCGCTGCCTGCGCCGAATCGAGGATGCGCTCCATTTCCGGGTCGGTCAGTCCGGGGATGATCGGTGCGACCATCACCGAGGCCGGAATGCCGGCGTCCGAAAGCTGCCTGATCGCCTCCAGCCGCTTGGTCGGCGTCGACGCGCGCGGCTCCATCGTTCTGGCCAGCATCCTGTCCAATGTCGTCACCGACAGTGCCACCTTGGCCAGCCCGCGTTCGGCCATGCGTGACAGAATGTCGATGTCGCGTGTCACCAGCGCTGACTTGGTGACGATGCCGACCGGATGCCCACGCGCCTCCAGCACTTCGAGGATCTCGCGCATGATCCGGTATTGCTTCTCGATCGGCTGGTAGGGATCGGTGTTGGTGCCGATGGCGATGGTGCGCGGCTGGTAATTATCCCTGGACAATTCCTTGTCGAGCAGCCGCGCCGCATCCGGCTTGGCAAACAGCTTCGATTCGAAATCCAGCCCCGGCGACAGGCCCATGAAGCTGTGCGTCGGCCGCGCGAAGCAATAGACGCAGCCATGTTCGCAGCCGCGATAGGGATTGATCGAGCGGTCGAAGGAGATGTCGGGCGATTCGTTGCGGGTGATGATGGTGCGCGGCTTCTCGACCTGTACCTCGGTCTTGAAGGGCGGCAGCTCCTCCAGCGAATTCCAGCCGTCGTCGAACACATGCCGGCTGACCGGCTCGAAACGGCCGGACGGATTGATGCCCGCCGACCTGCCGCGATTGCGGTCTGGGCGGACGCGCATGCCGCTCTGCTCGATCATCGCATTCGCCATCTCGGCCCTGCCAGCGCCGAAGGCGGCAATGTCGGCACGCACGATCTGTTCCATTTTGGCCCTTTCCCAGGGACTGTCCGCCCGCTGTCGAATCGCTCTGCTCATGAATGTATTCCTATCGCACCGAGTGGAACAAAGCAAGAACTTTCTCGCGGCGTGCCGCAAAAACTGGCGCTGCCCACCGCTTTCCGCTATTCGGCTAAACATGCTTAGCGTCCTGATCGAAACCCTGAATGACGAGGAGGGCCTCGCCCGCACGCTCGCCTCGCTGATCGGCGGCGCGGTCGAAGGCGTGGTGCGCGACGTTCTCGTCTGCGACACCGGCTCGACCGATCAGACGCACCGCGTCGCCGAACATGCCGGCTGCCACTATGTCAGCGGCGGCATCGCCGCCGGCATCAGGCAGGCCAAGGGCGACTGGCTGCTTTTGCTGGAACCGGGAGCGCGGCTGGGGGAGGGCTGGATCGACGAGGTCGTCGCCCATACGGCCAGGCAAACCATGGCGGCGCGATTTTCGCGGGCACGCGGCAGCCGCGCGCCGTTCCTGTCGCGGGTCTTTGCCGGAAATCGCGCTCTCGCCGAAGGCTTGGTGATCAGCAAGCGTCAGGCCGCCGCGCTGTCTAAGAGCGCCCGCAGCGCCGAAGCGATCGCCCGCGGCCTGGCGACAAGAAGGCTCCACGCCGAGATCTGGGTGGCGCCGCGGAAGTGACGGCTTACCATCCCGGCCTAGGAAACGCCGCCCAAGCAAATTTTCTGGCGGGTTGTCGTTTATTGTGCATTGCACAAAATCTGGCCGGGGGTTACCATTCCCAGCGATACGGGCGAATGGGTTTGGGGTGTGCCGGAGCGGCGACGACGACTATCGTCGATGCTGTTCCCTCGACATTTGAGGACCCCGATGACCCTTTCAAGCCCTGACAAGTCCGGCGCTGCAAGCCTCGAGGCGATCGCACGCAACGGCGGTACGCTGCGCCGCATCGCCGCCCGCATTCCGACCTATCTTTCCGACCTTCGCGAGAATCCGGCATGGCTGCCGATGTTCATGCTGGCGCGCACCATGCCGGCGCGGCGGCTGCACTGGCGCGGTGCGAAGCCGGTTCGGCCGGCGCGCAATGTCAGTGAAACGATGTTCGCCGGCGTCGATCGCGATGCCGTCGTCGGCGCGCTGCGGACGGAGGGGCTCTATTCGGGCCTGACGCTGCCAGCCGCCATCCATGAGGAGATCGCCCGCTTCGCCGAGCACACGCCATGCTTCGGCAATTTCGACCGCCGGCTGGAATTCCTGCCCGAAAAACACGCCGATGCAGAAAAGCATTTCGGCCGCCCGCTGCTCAGCGGCCACTATTTCGAGCGGGTCCTCGACTGCAACGCTGCGGTCGCCGTGCAGCGCGATCCGCTACTCCTCGACATCGCAGCGCACTATCTCGGCAGCCAGGCCAAGCTGATCACCACCCGCGTCTGGTGGAGCTTTCCGACCGGTGGCGTCTCGGACGCCGACAAGAACATGGCTTCGCTCGGCAAATACCATTTCGACCTCGACGACTGGCGCATGCTGAAGTTCTTTTTCTACCTGGTGCCGGTCGACAACGACACCGGGCCGCATGTCTATGTCCGCGGCTCCCACAACCGCCGCATCCTGAAGCATCAGCTGACGCTTCTGGTCGGCCATTCGGCGGAAGAGGTGCTGGGCGTCTATGGCGAGCAGAGCCCGGTCACGCTGACGGGGCAGGCCGGTCTCGGCTTTGTCGAGGATCCGTTCGGCTTCCATATGGGTACCGTGCCGACGCGCACGCCACGACTGATGATGGAAGTCGGCTTCGGCGTCTCGCCGCCGTCGCGCCGGCGGTTTCACGGCGAGCCGGTCATTCGCTGAGGCGGGATCGCCCGGCTGATACCTCGCTCCGTCTCAGCCGCGCCGCAAATGCTCGTCCAGGCGCGGCATGATCTCGACGAAGTTGCAGGGCATGTGCCGATAGTCGAGCTGCGGCTTCAAAATGCCGTCCCAGGCGTCCTTGCAGGCGCCGGGCGAGCCCGGCAACACGAAGACGAAGGTGGCGTTGACGACGCCGCCGGTTGCCCGGCTCTGGATCGTCGAAGTGCCGATCTTGTCGTAGGAGATGCGGTGGAACACTTCGGAAAAGCCGTCCATGCGCTTTTCGAAGATCGGCTCCAGCGCCTCCGGCGTCACGTCGCGGCCGGTGAAGCCGGTGCCGCCGGTGGTGATGACGACATCGATCGCATCGTCCTTCGACCAGCCCAAAACCTTGTCGCGGATCTTGTCGCGGTCGTCGGTGACGATGTCACGAGCGGCGAGGATGTGGCCGGCCTCGGTGATGCGGTCGGCCAGGGTCTGCCCGGATTTGTCGTCGGCGAGGCTGCGCGTATCTGAAACGGTCAGTACCGCGATGCGTACGGGAACGAAGGGGCGGCTCTCGTCAATCCTGGCCATGCGCCTCAGCCTCCGATGTCATGCTTCGCGTCGCGGCGACAAACCAGTCGGGATGGCGGCTGCGGATATCGACGGCCGCGCGCTTGGCCACATTGCCGGTCTCGAACAGCCCGAAACAGGTGGCGCCGGAACCAGACATTCTGGCAAAACCGGCTCCAGCCTTGTTGAGCACAGAAAGCGCCTTGCCGATGGCGGGCTGGATTGCACGCGCCGCAGGCTCGAGATCGTTGCGGGTGATCTCCAGCCAGTTGCGGATGCTGTGGAAGTCGAGGCTGTGCGGCAGCGGCGGCAGCCCCGCATTGTCGCGGCGGCCAAGCGCCTCGAACACTTCGGCCGTCGAGACGGCAGTTCCTGGATTGACGAGCACCAGACCCAGGGCCGGGAAACTCCGCACGAGCGTCAGCTCGTCGCCGATGCCGCGGGCTATCAGCGGCTTGGCTGCGAGGCACATCGGCACGTCGGCGCCAAGCGACAGGCCGATCCGCGCCAGTTCGGCATCGCCGATGTCGAGCCTCCAGGCCTGGACCAGAGCACGCAGCACAGCCGCCGCGTCGCTTGACCCGCCGCCGACGCCGGACGCGACCGGCAGGTTCTTTTCGAGCCTGATGGCGACAGCCGGCGCATGCTGGGGACCGGCCTCGCGACGCAGCGCGTCGCGCGCTTTCGCCACCAGATTATTGTCGTCGGCCGGTACCGCGGAGGCGTATTTGCCGGACACGGAAAACCCGTCGCTGTCGGCAAGTTCCGTCTCGATGCGGTCGCCGAAGCGCGTGAACACAGCCAGGCTTTCGATCGTGTGATAACCGTCGGCGCGCCGGCCGGTGACGTGCAGCGCGAGATTTATCTTGGCGTGCGCATGCGATGCCCGGATGCTGGTCTCGGAATCCACTGGCTCGGCCGCGAGGGAGACGACGGTCAATCCTTGGCCAGACGGTATTCGCCGGTCTTCGGATCCTTGACCAGCGTTCCCATCGTACCGTTGGCGGCTTGCTTTTCGGTACGCCGCACCTTGGCGGTCACCCGCTCGGCTTCCCTGACGAAGGAGCGGTAGCCGAAATAGGCGGCAATGCCGACGACGGCGAAGAAGATGATCTGCGGCATGTCAAACTCTCCCTCGCAAGGCCGGCAAGACGGCCGGTCGGGTCGGTTGATGATTTATGCTAGACGCTTTCACCGGCTTTTCAAAGCCCGAAGNCAGACGTGTGCTCTTCCGATCTAGGCCGGCAAGACGGCCGGTCGGGTCGGTTGATGATTTATGCTAGACGCTTTCACCGGCTTTTCAAAGCCCGAAGCGCGCCCACAGCGCGCGCTCTTCCGCCGCATCGATGACGCCGCTTGCCGCGGCGGCGGCAATATCGGGCGCCGAAAAACTCGAGCCGAACAGGCCGAAGCGGCCGAACAGGCCGCGCGGCGCGGTGATCAGCTTGAGCTGGGTCTTCGGCCCGAAACGGCTTTTCAGCACGCTGCGCATGTCGCCGAGGGCATCGACCAGCCCGAGCTCGAGCCCCTTCTTGGCCGTCCAGAACAGGCCGGTGAACAGGTCGGGATCGTCCTTGAGCTTGCTGCCGCGCCTATCCTTGACGAGATCGATGAAGGTCTCGTGGACCTCGAGCTGCAGCGCCTTCAGGCGCTCGACGTCTTCCTTCTTTTCCGGTTTGAACGGGTCGAGCACCGCCTTGTTCTGGCCGGCGGTGTGGACGCGGCGCTCGACGCCGATCTTCTTCAACAGCTCCGGAAAGCCGAACGAGGCCGACACCACGCCGATCGAGCCGACGATGGAGGACGGGTCGGCAAAGATCTCGTCGCCGGCGACCGCGATCATGTAGCCGCCCGATGCCGCCACGTCCTCGACGAAGACCAGGACCTTCTTGTTTTTCTCCGTTGCCAGGTCGCGGATGCGCCTGAAAATCAGCCGCGACTGCACCGGCGAGCCGCCTGGCGAATTGATCGAGATGGCGACCGCCGGCGCGTCGAAGGAAAACAGCTTTTCGAGAAGGCCGGCAGTCGACGCCAGCGACAGGCTCGGCCGGAACTGGCCGCCGCCGGGCATGATGGTGCCGTGCAGCCGGATGACCGGAATGGTGACGACGTTCGAGCGCCAGGATTTCGGCAGCAGGCGATTGAAAAGACGTTTCACGAGGGGGCTGTCTCCGGTCGATTTGCTTGAGGCATGTAGGAATTCGCCGGCCAACGGCAATGCCGTCACCCCGGCAATCAAAATGGATCAGTCTCCGAACAGCGACGCCAACCCGTTATTGATCAGCTCTGCCCGTTCCGAGGGGCCATTGCCTGAATAGGCATGCAGCATCAGCGGCGGCCGGATCGACAGCTTGCCGCGTGCGCCGAGTGTTGCCCGGACGACGATGCGGATCGCTGCCGCTTCGGGGCGAGGATGGACGGCCAGCATCTCGGCATCGCCGAAGCGGCCGGCAATGGCATCGAGGATGGCGCCGAGCTGTTCCGGCCGGGCAATGACGGCCAGCCCGCCGCCCGGCCTGACCACCGCCGCCGCGCTGCGGATCCAGCTGTCGAACAGCCCGTCCTCCGCGACATGCGCGGCCTTTCTCAGCGGATCGGGCGTCGCGCGATCCTCGGCGGCATTGAACGGCGGGTTCATGATGACGAAATCGAAGCTGTTATCCTCGAGGCCGGCGGCCATTCGCGCCCGGCCCGACAGCGCGACATCGGCGACGAGCACCGAGGCGCGGTCGCTGAGATGCGCGTTGCCGGGATGGGCAAGCGTGGTTGTGGCGAAGGCCGCCATTTCCGGAGAACGCTCGACGAGCACTGCCTCGGCACCGGGGCAGCGCGACAGTACCGCCAGGCCGGCGGCACCGGCACCCGCGCCAAAGTCTGCAAGCCGCCCGGCGAACGAGGACGGCACGGCAGCCGCCAGCATCATCGCATCCATGCCGGCGCGGTGACCTGCCTTTCTCGGCTGCACCAGCCAGAAGCGACCGCGATGGAAGGCATCGACCGTATGAGCCGGCATGTCCGGGACAAGGGCAGCGGGCGACGCGGACATTATTTTTGGCGGATCTCGTTGGCGATGCCGGCATCCGTCAGGATGCGCCGCGCCGCATCGGCCTTGTCGGCGTCCACCATGACACGGCGGGGCAGAATGCCGATCGAGCCGTCGAGCACGCTCATGTTCTGGTCGGCGACGAAAAAGCCGATGCCGGCATCGCGCATTAGCGATTCGACAAAGGAAATGATGACGGCGTCGTTGGTGCGGATGAGCTCTATCATCGGATGAAACTCGCAGTTTGCGGCGTTGATGTAAACGTGGACGTGATTATGTACCAGAGCCGCCGCGCCAATTCGCCTCTTGCCGCACCGGTGGCTGCCGCCCTAGAGTCTGTCCAGGGACCATGTTGCCGTCGTGCATATCGAGGTTGGGAGTTTTGCCGTGGGTGTCGTTCTCAACATTGAAAACGGGAAGCGGGAAGCCGCCTCGATCAAGGACCTTATCGACCTGACCGCCGCCGACATGGGGCGCGTCAATGAACTGATCCTGTCGAAGGCCGGCTCCGACGTCGAGATGATCCCGGAGATTGCCAACCACTTGATCTCGTCCGGCGGCAAACGGCTGCGGCCGATGCTGACGCTCGCCGCCGCCCAGATGTTCGGCTATTCCGGTGACGGCCACGTCAAGCTCGCCACCTCGGTCGAATTCATGCACACCGCGACACTTCTCCACGACGACGTTGTCGACGAAAGCGGCATGCGGCGCGGCAAGAAGACGGCGCGCATGATCTGGGGTAACCAGGCCAGTGTTTTGGTCGGCGATTTCCTGCTCGGCCAGGCCTTTCGCATGATGGTCGATGTCGGCTCGCTGGAAGCGCTCGACATCCTGTCGAGTGCGGCTTCGGTCATCGCCGAAGGCGAGGTGATGCAGCTCGCCGCCGCCAAAAACCTCGAGACCACCGAGGATGAGCATTTCGCCGTGATCAAGGCCAAGACCGCGGCGCTGTTTTCGGCCGCCGCCGAGGTCGGCCCGGTCATCGCCCAGGCGACGCGCAATGATCGCGCAGCACTCCGCTCCTACGGCATGAATCTCGGCCTTGCCTTCCAACTGATCGATGATGCGCTGGATTACGGCGGCACCAGCAAGGACCTCGGCAAGAATGTCGGCGACGATTTCCGCGAGGGCAAGGTGACGCTGCCGGTGATCCTCGCCTATCGGCGCGGCACAAAGGCCGAGCGCAGCTTCTGGAAACGCGCCATCGAGGACAATGCCGCCGACGATGCCGGACTGGAGAAGGCCGTCGGCCTGATGCTCCGCCACGGCGCAATTGCCGACACCATCGGACGCGCCCGCCACTTCGGCGAGATCGCCCGTGACGCGCTGGCGCCGCTCGAGGCGACGCCGCAGAAATCGGCGCTGATCGACGTCATCGATTTCTGCATCAGCCGGGTGAATTGACAGGCGTCGGCGCCCGCGCCTGTTCTCATCGCGCCTTTGCCGGAAGAACCATTGCTGCGAGCAGGCTGACGACGATGCCCGCCGCCGCGAGCCAGAAGGCGACCTGGATGCCGTCGGCGACGGCAATTTTCAAGGCATTGCCGGACAATTCGCCGATTTGGCTGTTCGCAATCGCAATCAGCACGGCCATGCCGACGGCATTGCCGACATTGAGTGTCGTCGAAGCCATCCCCGAGGCGACGCCTTGCTGATCATGCGCAACGCCGGAAGCGGCGGCAATCCACATTGCTGTCCAGACGATGCCTTGTCCAACGCCGGAGACGATCAGGCCGGGTACGAGGGACAGATAGCTGCTCTCCGCGGTCGCGCCTGATACCATCAATGCTGTGCCTACCGCGCCGACGATCATGCCGCCGACCAGCGTGCTGCGCGTCGAAAAGCGCGTCGCCAGACGCTCGCCGGCTTGCGTGCCGGTGGCGATGGCGACCGACGGCACGAGAAAGGCGAGGCCCGTCTGCAAGGCGGTGAAGCCGTGCACGTTCTGCAACAGCACGGTGAGGAAGTAGGGCAGCGCTCCGAAAGTGGCCATGTAGAGGAAGGTGATCGTCATGCCGGCGACGAGGCTGCGGTTGTGGAACAGGCGCAGCGGCATCAGCGGATCGGCGCTCTTCGCCTCGATCATCGTGAAAGCGATCAGGAAGAATGCCGCCAGTGCTGCACTGACGATGATTGCGGTCGATCCCCAGCCATATTCGGGCCCCTGAACCAGTGTGAAGACAAGCAAGGTCGCGCCGGCGGTGACGGTCAGCGCGCCCGGCAGATCGAAGCTGCGGTGCTCGTGCGGCTTCGGATCGCGCGGAATGATGGCGAAAGCCGCGATGATGGCGATCCCGGCCAAAAGCACGTTGACGTAGAAGACCGACGGCCAGCCGAAGGCGCTGGTCAGAAACCCGCCGGCAAGCGAACCGAGCGTCAGGCCGCTGGCGCCTGCGCCACCCCAGACGGCGAGCGCCCGGTTGCGTTCCGGTCCTTCGGCGAACAGACGGTTGATCAGCGACAGCGTCGCCGGAAACAGGAAGGCGCCGCCGATGCCTTGCACGGCGCGGGCCGCAATGATGATTTGCGGCGACCATGCGAGGCCGCCGACCAGGGACGAGAGCGCGTAGAGCCAGAGCGCGAAGATGAAGACGCGGCGCTGGCCGATCAGGTCGGCGGCCCGGCCGCCGAACAGTAGGAAGCCGCCGGTGAACACGGTATAGGCGCTGACCACCCATTGCAGGGTCTGGCCTGAAAATCCGAGGCCGGCGCCGATCTCCGGCAACGCCACGAAGACGATGTTGAGGTCGAGCGCGATGATGAGCTGCGCGAAGGCGAGCAGCGCCAGCGTTGCGCCGCGCTTCGCGCTGGTTGTTCCTTGCGCTGCCATCGCCCCGAGCGGCGCGCCTTGATCGAGTGAACTCATGCCGGTCTCCTTGTCGACAATTATTTAATGATCGACAAAGAATTGAGATTTGCAATCCGAAGTCAAGCGGATTATTTGTTGATCGACAAAATTTGGAGACCGCCATGGCAGGCAGGCCAAGGGAATTCGACCGCGACCAGGCGCTTGAGAAAGCCCGCGACGCCTTTTGGAGACGCGGCTACGAGGGCACCTCGATGGCCGATCTCGTATCGGCGCTTGGCCTCGCATCGGCGCGCATCTATGCCGCCTTCGGCTCGAAGGAGGACCTGTTTCGCGAAGCGGTGGCGCTTTACGAAGCCAATGAGGGCGGCTTCGCCACGCGCGCGCTGCAGGAAGAACCAAACGTCCGGCGCGTCATCGAGCGCATGCTTCGCGACGCCGTCGAAATCTATACGCGGCCGGGGCGGCCGCAGGGCTGCATGGTGGTGACGGCCGCGACCAATTGCGCCGTCGAAAATGACGCCGTGCTGCAATGGCTGGCGGAGCACCGGCTGGCACGTACCGCATCGATCGTCGAGCGATTGAAAAAGGCCGTGCGCGATGGCGAATTGAAGCCGGCCACCGACGCCGCGGCGTTGGGCGATTATTATGCCACGCTGATGCACGGCCTTTCGGTGCAGGCACGCGACGGCATTCCGAAAAAACGGCTGCACGATCTTGTCACCGTCGCCATGCAGGCGCTCGACGCAAGGCTTTCGCAAACGTCCTGAGTTCCGGGCCGTGACGCCTCACTTACCGGCTTGTTCGGCGGCCCTTCTGGGATTGACCTCCGGCGTCGGCGGCGGCGAACGCTGCTTCGTAGATACGATCGACGATGGCGAAGGCTTCTTCGTCGCGCGGCACTTCCAGCATCGGCGCCCCCATGGCTGGCGAAGCAAGAATTGAAATCTCATCCTGCCACGCAAAGTTGCATGGCGGAAGCTTTCAACCGATGGCGCTTATGGATCGCTTACGGCATCGGGCAAATAGCGACGCGCAGGCAGCGCCAAAGCGGACGCCACGCGGTCAAGGGTCGCAGTTCAGGCCCTTTCGGCATGGTTTATTAATTGCTTGACCCGATTGTGAATTCGGGCCGGGTTGAAGCACGACCCCAAAAAGGCCATGCTTTACCTGTAAAGATCGAGTCTACGGCGATCCCGCTGACGCGGAGATGGCGTTTGGCTGAAAGGGATATGATGCGGCAAGGATATGCGCGCTGGCTGACGGGGCTGGCAATCGCGACGGGCATGGCGATCTCGGCTCTGCCGGTCCATGCCAAACAGACCGCAGAGCCGGTCAGGATCACATCCTTCTCGGGGGCCTATCTCGCCGCCCGGATTGCCGAAGGCGACAACGACCTCGACAGCGCCGTCTCCTACTACAAGCAGGCGCTTGCCTTCGATCCGAACGATACGGGACTGCAGCAGAGCCTGATGCTGTCGCTGATCGCACAGGGGCGCTTCGATGAGTCCCTGGTCTACGCCGACAAGCTCAAGGCGGTTCCCGATGTCGAGCGCTTCTCGCGCCTGGCGCTGGCCATCGATTCCTTCCACAAGAAGGATTTCTCCAAGGCCGAATACTGGCTCAAGCTGTCGCTCGAATCCGATCTCGACCGGCTGATTTCCGGCGTCATGACCGGCTGGGCCAAGCAGGGTGCGGGTGACGCCGGCGAGGCCATGGCTTCCATCGACAAGCTGCAGGGCCCCGACTGGTTCGGCCTGTTCAAGTCCTTCCACCGTGCCTTGATTGCCGACGCCTCCGGCCTGCCCGACAGGGCGGATGCGCTCTACACCGCCACCCTGCAGGACACGGCCGCCGGCGGTGCCGCCCCCGAAACATGGATGCGCAACGCGCAGGCCTACGCCTCTTTCCTCGCCCGTAAGGGCGACAAGGCCAAGGCGCTGTCGGTGCTCGACCAGGCCGAGACATTTGCGCCCGGCAAGGTCGAGATTGCAGCCCTTCGCGACAAGATCAACAAGGGCGAAAGGATCCAACCCTTCGCTGCCGGCCCGTCGGACGGCGCCTCGGAAATCCTGCTCGATCTCGCCACCGCGCTCAACCGCGGCGGCGGCGAGCCGTTCGTGCGGCTTTATCTGCAATATGCGCTGGCGCTGCGGCCCGACAATGACGCGGCGCTCGTTCAGCTTGCCGCCGTTGCCGAGCAGTTGAAGGACGGCGAGGGCGCCATCGCGCTCTATCGCCGCATTCCCGCCGGTTCGCCGCTGAAGGAGCTTTCGGACCTGCAGCTCGGCCTCAACCTTGCCGATCTCGACCGCAACGACGAGGCGATCACCCACCTCAAGGCCATCGTCGATGCGCATCCCGACGACATGCGCGCCTATCTGGCGCTCGGCGGGGTCTATTCCTCGAAGGAGGATTTCCGCTCCGCCGCCAATCTTTATGACAAGGCGGTCGAGGTGCTGAAGACGCCGACCGCCGTCAACTGGAACATCTTCTACCAGCGCGGCATCGCCTATGAGCGGCTGAAGGAATGGCCGAAGGCCGAGCCGAATTTCCGCAAGGCGCTGGAGCTCTACCCCGACCAGCCGCAGGTTTTGAACTATCTCGGCTATTCCTGGGTCGACAAGGACATGAACCTCAAGGAAGGCCTCGCGATGATCCAGAAGGCCGTCGACCTGAGGCCGAGCGACGGCTACATCGTCGATTCGCTGGGCTGGGCCTATTATCGCCTTGGCCAGTTCGACGACGCTGTGCGCGAAATGGAACGCGCCGTTTCGTTGAAGCCGGAGGATCCGGTGCTCAACGATCACCTCGGCGACGCCTACTGGCGCGTTGGCCGCAAGCTGGAAGCCACCTTCCAGTGGAACCAGGCCCGCGACCTGAAGCCGGACCCGGACGTGCTTGCCGCCTTGCAGCAAAAGCTGATGAAGGGCCTGCCGCCGATCGAATCCAACACGGCGCAGGAAACCCCGAACGTAAAGCCCGAGCCGGCGCCCGCCCCGAAGGGGTGACCCCATCGCCTTGACGGTCGCGGAGCGGCACTCTACGAGGTGCCGCATCCCGCCGGAGGCCGCCGTGACCGTTGACATCCCTGCCCACACGCATCCCAGCCGCTCGTTCCAGGGGCTGATCCTGACCTTGCATAATTATTGGGCGGACTATGGCTGCGTCGTCCTCCAGCCTTACGACATGGAAGTCGGCGCCGGTACCTTTCATCCGGCAACGACATTGCGCGCGCTCGGCCCAAAACGCTGGAACGCGGCCTATGTCCAGCCCTCGCGCCGCCCCAAGGACGGCCGCTATGGCGAAAATCCGAACCGGCTGCAGCATTATTACCAATACCAGGTGATCCTGAAGCCCAATCCGCCCAATTTGCAGGAGCTTTACCTCGGCTCGCTGGCCGCGATCGGCATCGATCCGCTGCTGCACGACATCCGCTTCGTCGAGGACGACTGGGAAAGCCCGACACTGGGCGCCTGGGGACTGGGCTGGGAGTGCTGGTGCGACGGCATGGAGGTGTCGCAGTTCACCTATTTCCAGCAGGTCTGCGGCATCGAATGCGCGCCGGTGGCGGGTGAGCTCACTTACGGGCTGGAACGGCTGGCCATGTATGTGCAGGGCGTCGACAATGTCTACGACCTCAACTTCAACGGCCGCGAAGGCGCCGACAAGGTGACCTATGGCGACGTCTTCCTGCAGGCCGAGCAGGAATATTCGCGCCACAATTTCGAATTCGCCAACACGGTGATGCTGCTCAGGCATTTCGAAGACGCCGAGGCCGAGTGCAAGGCGCTGCTACAAGCCGGCGCGCCGGCGTCGAACGACAATCTGGCGATGCACAGGATGGTATTCCCCGCCTACGACCAGTGCATCAAGGCCAGCCATGTCTTCAACCTGCTCGACGCACGCGGCGTCATTTCCGTCACCGAGCGCCAGAGCTACATCTTGCGGGTGCGCAATCTGGCCAAAGCCTGCGGCGAGGCGTTTCTGCTGACGCAGGCGGGTGGAATGGCGGCTTAGCTCCAGGCGATTTCGACAGGGGCGCTGATTGGCAACGTGCCTTGGCCGCTTGCACCGGCTATTGTCCGCAGCGCCTGCCGGACGCCGGGCATCGAGAAGGCACCGTGCACCTGCGCTGTAAAACAGGCGCTGAGCGCGAGGATCTGCAGGAATGTCGATGCCGTTTTCATGGTCGTTCAGCCAATAGCTCTCTGCCTGAGCGTTGGTCGCTTCAGCGCTGCGTTCGGTTCATGGAAATCTTTGATCCAAGGACGGGCGGACCGGCGCGTGTCCGACAGGAGGCTGAATTTTTTCGGAAATCGCCGCTGGACGCCTTGATCGTGCTGGCCCGATCTTGCTGGGAAGGGTGACAGCAGCCGACCGAGTTGCTATGCCCCGCTTACCTCCGCCTCGATGGGGGAGGACGCCGCGAAGCGGCGGCTGTTTTTTGTCGCGTGAGCTCTTTCAATGCCTGACCTGCTTCTAGAACTTCGTTCCGAAGAAATCCCCGCTCGCATGCAGCGCAAGGCGGCCGGCGATCTCAGGAAGCTTTTGACCGACGGTCTGGTCGAAGCCGGGCTGACCTATGAGGCGGCGCGCGAACATTGGACGCCGCGTCGGTTGGCGCTCGACATCCGCGGCCTGACCGCCCGCTCGAAGGACATCAGCGAGGAGATCAAGGGCCCCTCGACCAAGGCGCCCGAGCAGGCGGTGCAAGGTTTTCTGCGCAAGGCCGGCCTTGCCTCGATTGCCGAGGCGCATGTCCATTCCGATCCGAAGAAGGGCGACTTCTATGTCGCCCATATTTCCAGGCCGGGCAGGTCGGCGGAGCAGATCATCGCCGAGCTGGTGCCGGGCATCATCCGCAACTTCCCCTGGCCGAAATCGATGCGCTGGGGGCCGGCGTCGGCCAAGCCCGGGTCGCTGCGCTGGGTGCGGCCGCTGCAATCGATCCTGTGCACCTTCGGCCCGGAAACCGAGGAGCCGGTGGTGGTCGATTTCGAGATCGACGGTATCCGCTCAGGCAACGTCACCTACGGCCACCGTTTTCATGCGCCGGGCGCCATCACGGTGCGCCGCTTTGACGATTACGTCGCCAAGCTTGAAGCGGCCAAGGTCGTGCTCGATGCCGACCGACGCAAGGAGATCATTCTTGCCGATGCCAGGAACCTCGCCTTCGCCAGCGGGCTCGACCTCGTCGAGGACGAGGGGCTGCTGGAGGAAGTGTCGGGCCTGGTCGAATGGCCCGTCGTGCTGATGGGCGAATTCGAGCAGGATTTTCTGGCCATTCCGGCCGAGGTGATCCGGCTCACCATCCGCGCCAACCAGAAGTGTTTTGTGACGCGGCCGCATGGCGCGGGCGAAGAGCTCTCCAACCGCTTCATCCTGACCGCCAATGTCGAGGCCAAGGATGGCGGCAAGGAGATCGCCCATGGCAACGGCAAGGTGGTGCGCGCCCGCCTGTCCGACGCGCTCTATTTCTGGAAGACCGACCAGGGCGACCTGCCGGATCTCGACCAGTTGCAGGCATCGGCGGAAAAGTTCGGGCTTGACCTCAACAAGCCGCTCGACCAGCGCATGGCCCGCCTCGACCATCTCAATGTGACGTTTCATGCCAAGCTCGGCACGCAGGGCGAGCGGGTGGAGCGGATTGCGCGCTTGGCCGAAGAACTGGCACCAATCGTGGTGCGCGCAATCTCCCCCCTTGAGGGGGAGATGGCCGGCAGGCCAGAGGGGGTCGCTTCGCGTGAAGCGCCGGCATCCTCGGTCCACAAGAGAGAGTCGCGTCAGGACGCACCGATCCCCTCTGTCGCCTTCGGCGACATCTCCCCCTCAAGGGGGGAGATTACCGCGCTGGCGCGTCGCGCTGCCGTCCTCGCCAAGGCCGATCTCACCACCGAGGTGGTTGGCGAATTCCCGGAACTGCAGGGCGCCATGGGTCGCAAATACGCCCTGCTGCAACGCGAGCATCCGTCGGTCGCCGCTGCGATCGAGGAGCACTACAAGCCGCAGGGGCCGTCAGATCGCGTGCCGACTGATCCGGTATCGATCGCCGTGGCGCTCGCCGACAAGCTCGATACGCTGGTCGGGTTCTGGGCGATCGACGAAAAACCGACCGGATCGAAGGACCCCTATGCGCTGCGGAGAGCGGCGCTGGGGGTAACGAGGATACTGATTGAGAACGGGATTAGGTTGTCCCTGAAATCTGTGGCCAATATCGCGTCCGAAGATATTGCAGGTCACATACGCGATCCCAAACTCGACCGACAGTTCGAAATTGCTGCGGAGCTAGACCAGCAACTCGGAGGAGATTCGCTTACCGATCTCGTCATCGAACGCGATTCCGCAATCTCAAACAACACCTTTGAGCGTTCCGGAGAAAGGCAGCAGCAAGAGATCAACAATCTCCTCTCCTTCTTCCACGATCGCCTCAAAGTCTATCTCCGCGATCAGGGTGCGCGGCACGACCTGATCGACGCGGTGCTGGCGAGTGGCGCTGCTCCCTCATCCGGCCCTTCGGGCCACCTTCTCCCCGCTGGGGAGAAGAGGCTGGCACCGGCGTTGGCGACCTCTTCTCCCCTCGGGGAGAAGGTGGCCGCGAAGCGGCCGGATGAGGGGGCTTCGCAAAACGACGACCTTCTGCAAATCGTCCGCCGGGTCGAAGCCCTTGGCTCGTTCCTCGACACCGAGGACGGCAAGAACCTGCTTGCCGGCACCAAGCGCGCGGCCAACATCGTGGCTGCCGAAGAGAAGAAGGCGACAGCGATCGCAAGCAGCGTTGAGCCGGCTCTGTTCCGGGAGGGCGCCGAAAAAACCCTGTTCGCGGCGGTGAATCAGGCCGAGAGGCAAGCCGGCGAAGGAATTCAAAACGAAGACTTTTCCGCCGCCATGCTGGCGCTTAGCGTGTTGCGCGAGCCGGTTGATTCATTCTTTGAGAAAGTCCTGGTAAACGACGAGGACCAGGCGGTGCGCGCCAATCGCCTGGCATTGCTCGCCCGCATCCGCGCGGCGACCGACCGGGTCGCGGATTTCTCCAAGATAGCCGGCTGACGTCTGGGAAAAAATCATCGCTTGTGGCGCTATTTGGGCTGGTCGGGAGCTGCTAGCGGCGCAGGCTGCGGCGCTGCCGGCTCAGGGGTTTTGCTGGCGACCTTTGGATCGGCCTTGCTGTTCGCGGCGGGCGCGGCAGCGGTGGCCGGCGCGGCTTTGGGCGCAGGCGTTGCAAAGGCATCGCCGACGATACCGCCGCGAATGATCATCGGACTTCCGTCGAAGCCACGACTCGGCTGGCTCGGGATTGCCGCGACCTTTTCATCGGTGACGTTTTCATTGACGTCAGGCAACTTCTCGCCGAGCGCGACGATCGACCGTGTTTTCGCCCGTTCGAGCGCGCTGGCACTTACAACCGAAGGCGTCGCCGTCGTTTGCCCGAGAAAAACCAGCGATGAGGCCTGTGCCGTGCTGGCCATAACCGCCAGACCAAGCGCTCCAAGGATACGCATCGAAAGCATGATAATTCCCCTTGCCCAACAAGACGGCACCGTAGCCGAGGGCAGTTGATGCCGGCTTGCGGGGAAACATAGCATTTTAGCGATTTGCGATTCGCCAATGCCTGGGCTTGCTCGCCCGGCGTCGCCGTATTAGGCACCCGCATCCGTGAGGTGACGACAGTGGCTGAAATTCGTGCCGTCGGCGAGGCGATGGAAAGGGCGTTGGCGCTGCTCGAAAGCGGCGACGTCGTCGCCATACCGACCGAGACCGTCTATGGCCTGGCCGGCGACGCGACCAACGGCGTTGCCGTGGCTCGTATCTTCGAAGCCAAGGGCCGACCTCGCTTCAACCCGCTGATCGCCCATATAGCCGATCCGGCGATGGCCGAGCGCATCGCGCTGTTCGATCCGCTGTCGGAAAGATTGGCGCAGGTATTCTGGCCGGGGCCGCTGACGATGGTGCTGCCGCAACGGCCCAGCAACGGCATTCATCCGCTGGTCACCGCCGGTCTGGACACCATCGCGCTGCGCATGCCGAAAGGCTTTGGCGGCGAGCTGATTGCCAGGTTCGGTCGCGCGCTTGCGGCGCCCAGCGCCAATTCCTCGGGCAGGATCAGCGCCACGACGGCGGAAGCAGTGGCGGCCGACCTCGGTCCCAGGATCAAGCTTGTGGTCGATGGCGGCGCGACGCCGGTCGGGCTGGAATCGACCATCCTCAAGGTCGAAGCCGGAAAGCTGCGGCTGCTGCGACCGGGCGGCATTGCCGCCGAAGAGATCGAAGCAGTGGCCGGGACAAAGTTGCTGCGCGGCGCTTCGGGCATCGAGGCGCCCGGCATGCTCGCCTCGCATTACGCTCCGGGTGCGGCGGTGCGGCTCAATGCCGGCAAGGTCGCCACAGGCGAAGCCTTGCTGGCCTTCGGCCGCCGCCGTGCCGAGGGCTGGCGCGATGCAGCCGCACTGCGCAATTTGTCGGAGACCGGCGACCTGCGCGAGGCAGCAAGCAATCTCTTCGCTCATCTGCAGGATCTCGATGGCAGCGGCGCCAAAACCATCGCCGTCGAGCCGATCCCGTTCGAAGGGCTGGGCGAGGCGATCAACGACAGGCTTTCGCGCGCCGCCGCCCCGCGTGACAAGATCGCCCCTCGTGACAAGATGGATTGAGCACCATAGTTTCCACCCATGAACGACATTTCCCCCGACCTCGATCCTGCCGTCATCGCGCGCTTTGTGACAATCGTCGGCGACAAATATGCGCTGCGCGACCAGCAGGACATCGCGCCTTACCTCACCGAGCGGCGCGGACTTTGGCACGGCAGGACGGCGCTGGTGCTGAGGCCGGGCAGCGTCGAGGAGATCAGCCGCATCATGCGGCTGGCGACCGAAACGGGCATGCCGATTGTACCGCAAAGCGGCAACACCGGGCTGGTCGGCGCCCAGGTGCCGGACGCGTCCGGCCGCGAGATCGTGCTGTCGCTGTCGCGGCTAAACCGCATCCGTGAGATCGATACCCTGTCCAACACGGTGACGGTCGAAACCGGCGTCATCCTGCAAACGCTGCAGGAAGCGGCCGATGCCGCCGACCGGCTGTTTCCGCTGTCGCTTGCCGCGCAAGGCTCCTGCCAGATCGGCGGCAATCTCTCTTCCAACGCCGGTGGCACCGGCGTGCTTGCCTACGGCAATGCGCGCGAACTCTGCCTCGGCGTCGAAGTGGTGCTGCCGACCGGCGAAGTGTTCGACGATCTGCGCAAGCTGAAGAAGGACAATACCGGTTATGATCTGAAGGACCTGTTCGTCGGCGCCGAGGGTACGCTCGGCATCATCACCGCCGCCGTGCTCAAGCTTTTCCCCAAGCCCAAGGGGCGCGAGGTGGCGTTTGCCGGCCTGTCATCGCCGGAGGCGGCACTGTCGCTGTTCAGCCTCGCGATGGACCGTGCAGGGGCAGCGCTCACCGCCTTCGAGCTGATCGGCCAGAGGCCTTACGACTTCACGCTTGCCCACGCACAAGGCGTAGTGCGGCCGCTGGCCGGCGATTGGCCGTGGTATGTGCTGATGCAGATCTCGTCGGGCCGCTCGGCCGAGGATGCACGGGCGCTGATCGAAGAGGTGCTGGAGGCAGGCCTCGAGCAAGGGATCGTCGGCGATGCGGTGATCGCGTCAAGCATCGCCCAGGGCGATGCGTTCTGGAATTTCCGCGAAGTGCTGCCCGAGGCGCAGAGACCCGAAGGTGCCTCGATCAAGCACGACATCTCGGTGCCGGTGGCGTCGATCCCGCCCTTCATCGAAAAGGCCGCCGGCGCCGTGCAATCGGTCAGTCCCGGCGCACGCGTCGTCTGCTTCGGCCACATGGGCGACGGCAATCTGCACTACAACATTTCCCGGCCGGTCGACGGTGACGACGAGGCGTTTCTCGGCCTTTACCACGTCATGAACAAGGCCGTGCACGACGTCGTGCGCTCGTTTCATGGCTCGATCTCGGCCGAGCACGGCATCGGCCAGTTGAAGCGGGACGAATTGATCGCGACGGCGCCGCCGATGGCGATCGAGCTGATGCGCAGGGTGAAGGCCGCTTTCGATCCCGCCGGCATCATGAATCCCGGTAAGGTTATCTGATCCTTTCGCCGGCCCGCGCCGGTTCGTATTCCGATAACCATCCGCCTCGGATCAGCAAAATTTAACCGACTTTCTTAAGCGCGAGGATAAGAAGCTCGCGCTAATGTTTCTCCACAACGAGGCTGGGAAAACCGGCCCGGAGATCCGGAAACACCGGCTCTCAGGAGAAACAGGAAAGGCACGATATGAACACTGGACTGAAGCCAGTCTGGGCCGGGCGCAATATGCGCCTCGACCCATTCCGCCTGCCGCAGGTGGTGAGCTACGCCACGCGCGACGACTATGGCGACGTTACCTTCACCATCGATCAGCGCGGCGCGGTTATCCGCCGCACGCTGGAGATGAGTGGCGTGCCGGCGATCATCGCTCTGCCCGCCAACGCGTTTCGCGGCGTCGCCGCCCGCGCCATGGAGGATCCGGATGGCAATGTCACAGTGACGCTTGAGCTTCTGCACAACGACCCGATGCTGTCGGTGCCGCTGCTGGTCGCCGACGATCTCGACGACGTCGCCGCCGACTGGCGCGCCTGGGCCGACGCCTACCGCCTGCCGATGCTTCTGATCGAGGCCGACGGCATTGCCCGCACGCTGGAAGAATCGCTCGGCGCCGCCATCAAGGCGCTCCCGGCGCAGGACCGTCGCAAAGGTCGCGTCTCGACCATGCGCCGCCCGCGCTTCCTCGCCCGCCGCCGCGCCGGCGACCTCGGCCTCAGGCTGGTCATCGGCGGCGAGGAGCTTATTTCGCGGGAATAGGCCTGAGCGCCTCTTCCTTCTCCCCCTGTGGGAGAAGGTGGCCGAGCGGAGCTCGGTCGGATGAGGGGTGTTCCAGGGACCGCCAACGCCTCATTTCTTCCAACACCCCTCAACCGTCTTGGCGCTACGCGCCAATCCACCTTCTCCCACAGGGGGAGAAGGGAAAAGGCTCCTAAACCAGCGGCTTCAGCGCCACCCAAACCGCGCCGCCGATCAGGCCGAGGAAGATCAGCCAGCCGACCTGGTTGTTCGATCTGAACAGCCTCAGGCACTGGTCCGGATCGTCGATGTCGAGCACGCCGATCTGCCGCGCCAGATGGGCGCCGGCGGCAATCAGCCCGGCGAGCGCCGGCACCGGTGCCTGCGCCGAGGCGAAAGCAATGGCGAAGCAGACCAGCGCTCCGCCATAAAGTCCGGCAAGCCAGCCCTTGGTGTTGTCGCCGAACAGGCGCGCCGTCGAGCGCACGCCGACGATGGCGTCGTCCTCCTTGTCCTGATGCGCATAGATCGTGTCATAGCCGATCACCCACAGGATCGAGCCGATATAGAGCATGATTGCCGGCCCATCGAGATCGCCGAACTCGACCGCCCATCCCATCAGCGCCCCCCAGGAAAAGGCAAGACCGAGAACCAGTTGCGGCCAATTGGTGTACCGCTTCATGAACGGGTAGATGGCGACGATGACCAGCGAGCCGATGCCGAGCAAGATGGCCAAGCTGTTGAACTGCAAAAGCACGGCGAGGCCGACCAGTGCCTGCAAGACAACAAACATCCAGGCCTGCCGGCGCGTAACCTTGCCGGCCGGCAGCGGTCGCGAGCGTGTGCGTTCCACCTGGTTGTCGATGTCCTCGTCGACTAGGTCGTTGTAGGTGCAGCCGGCGCCACGCATGGCGAACGCGCCAAGAAAAAACAGCAGCAGATACCACGGCGACGGCAGCAGCGAGAGCAGCGGGTCCGTCGGACGCGGATAGGCGCTCGCGGCAAGTGCAGCCGACCACCAGCATGGCCACAGCAGCAATTGCCAGCCGATCGGCCGGTCCCATCGGGCAAGCTGCGCATAGGGCCACAACCCCCGCGGCAGCGCGCGATAGACCCAGTGGCCGCTCGGCGCATCGGCGACGCGGCCCTGGGCCGCTTTCGACTGGACGGTTTCCATTTTGCTGGAGTGGCAGCAGAGGCGAATGCCGTCAAGCGTCAAGCAGGCCGGATCCGCTCGCGGCGCGGAATCGCCGCCGCGGACAGCCAAATGTCTTGACCCGCCGCCCGGGGCGCAATAGCGCAGTCCTGATCGGAACGGGCAAGGAATCCAGGCATGCGTGTTTTGCTGATCGGCTCCGGCGGACGAGAACATGCGTTGGCCTGGAAGATGGCGGCGTCGCCGCTGCTGACCAAACTCTACGCGGCGCCCGGCAATCCGGGCATCGGCGGCGAAGCCGAACTGGTGAGGCTCGATGTTTCGGATCATGCAGCGGTGGTCCGGTTTTGCCGCGAGAAAGAAATAGACCTCGTCGTGGTCGGCCCGGAAGGGCCGCTGGTCGCCGGCATTGCCGACGACCTTGGCGCCGAGGGCATCCGCGTCTTCGGCCCGTCAAAGGCAGCGGCACGGCTGGAAGGCTCGAAGGGGTTCACCAAGGACCTCTGCGCCAAATACGGCATCCCGACCGCCGCCTATGGCCGCTTCGGCGATCTGGCTTCGGCCAAGGCCTATGTCGAGAGAATGGGTGCGCCGATCGTCATCAAGGCCGACGGCCTCGCTGCCGGCAAGGGCGTCACCGTCGCCATGACGCTTGACGAGGCGCTGGCCGCGCTCGACGCCTGTTTCGACGGCTCCTTCGGCCAGGCCGGCGCCGAAGTGGTGGTCGAGGAGTTTCTCAGCGGCGAAGAGGCAAGCTTCTTCTGCCTTTGCGACGGCATCACCGCGCTGCCCTTCGGCACCGCGCAGGATCATAAGCGCCTCAGTGACGGCGACACCGGCCCCAACACCGGCGGCATGGGCGCCTATTCGCCGGCGCCGGTGATGACGCCGGAGATGATCGACCGAACCATGCGCGAGATCGTCGAGCCGACCATGCGCGGCATGGCTGAAACAGGCGCGCCGTTTTCCGGCGTGCTGTTCGCCGGGCTGATGATATCAGACAGCGGGCCGAAGCTGATCGAATACAACACCCGTTTCGGCGACCCGGAATGCCAGGTGCTGATGATGCGGCTGAAGGACGATCTCCTGGTCCTGCTCAACGCCGCCGCCGACGGCCAGCTGGCGCACACCTCGGTGCGCTGGCGCGACGAGGCGGCGCTCACCGTGGTGATGGCAGCCAGGGGTTATCCCGGCACGCCGGAAAAGGGCTCGGTCATTCGCGGCGTCGAGGCGGCGGCAGGTGAGGGCGTCGAGATTTTTCACGCCGGCACCGCAATCAACGGCGGCGCACTCGTCGCCAATGGCGGTCGCGTGCTCAACGTCACGGCGACCGGCCGCACCGTCGGCGAGGCGCAGAAGAAGGCTTACGCCGCGCTCGACCGGATCGACTGGCCGCAAGGCTTTTGCCGCCGCGACATTGGCTGGCTGGCGGTGGCGCGCGAGCAGGCGAACTGACGCTTCAGGCGGCCCTCAGCCTCAGCGCAGGCCGCGGCCGAATACGGACGAGACGCTGCTGACCGCATCGGCGGTGGGGGCAATTCCAGACACCGATGCCAGGCGCTCTTCGTTTCGCGTCCAGGCAACATATTCGGCAATCCCGCGCGGAAGGCTCGGCGCCGCCTTCGCCGCAGGCATTTGAAAGCCGCTGCTGAACCTGGCCAAGCGCGTCCTAAATACCGCGACCAGTTGCTCGAGGCTCGCGGGTGCTGCCACTGTGGCATAGGTCATGGCAGTGCCGGCGAGCCCCGCCTCGCGTGAGAGCGGCACCGGTATCGAGGCGAGATAATCCGGCTGCACGTCGATCAGGCCGCCGAACGGCCACTGTGCGCGCAATTCCGTCGCGTTCATCGGCGCGACGCTGACATCGATATCGTTGGGCGTGCCCGCAACCCTGTAGGGACAGCGGAACCGGCCGCAATTTGCTCGCGCCGAAAACTGCCAGAGCGCATAGCCCTGCCAGTTGCCCATCGGAAAATGCACATCGATGTCTGGCTTATAACGCGCGTACCACAGCGGCAACCGGGACAGGAGCGGGTATTTATACTTATTGTCGGCGATATGCCTGGCGGTCGTGCCGTTGGTGTAGAGCACCGGAAAGCGGCCAACCCGACGATGCACATGGCGCACGAATTCCTCGGCATCCTCGAGCGACATCCATTGGGTGGGATCATCGTCCTCGATGTCGAGGGCAAGCAGGTCATCCGGCCCGGGTTTCACGAAATTGATGAAATTATTGGCCTGTCCCACGGGGTTGCCAGGGCGGGCGAGATGATAGGCACCCCATTTCAGGCCCAGCGCCTTGGCCACCACCTTGCGCGTCTGGAACAGTTCCTGTGCCATCGCATGGCGCTTCCAAAGCGTCTTGCACAGACGCATCTCGGTCTCGTCGCCGAAACAGAAATAGGGTGGCGGCATTCCGTCGGATGCCTTGTTGATGAAGCCGACAAGACGCTTGTCGGCAGCTAGCCGGGTCCAGTCAATGGAATTGTATTCGTAGGCGTCGACGACCAGCGCCCGGTCCGCATCCTTCCACGGTTCGGAGAAATCCGAGGCCCTTGCCGGCGTCAGCGCCAGGGTTATCGCGGCCGCGACAAGGAGAAGCGCTGAGCGGACAAGGGGGTGCGCCGGCGTTTTCAAACAGCAGGTCCTTGCTGGCCAAAGCCAGATCCTGAACCGCCATGGTTAAGGAAATGCTTTCGATCGCGGCCCGCGGATGCCACGGCTCGGACAGCTTCTCCGTCGATGGTCTTGATGGTTGTCACTGGCGAGAGGGGATATGAAACGGATTTAGCGCCGGCACTTGCGACAGCGTTCCCTCGGCCTCGCGTTTGCGATGAGGGGTCAGCGAGCATGGTGGTGAGCACAATGTGCCGCGATCCGACCAATAGGCTGCGCCGTTCTCGACCTTACCTTCATGATAGCAAAAACCGGCCGCCCGCCAAAGCAGGCGCATTCGATGCAGCGATGGGCGTCAGGTCTGCGAGCACGAGGCAATCCTATTTCGGTATTCTGCTCTATCTTGGCGAATTTAGCCTGCGTCGTGGCAATTGCAAAATCCACGTGACAAAGTTTGACGTTTACGTAAAAAGAAGATGGACAGGGAACTCCGAAAGCTGATGATTTTGCGCCGGCACGGGTCTTAACTTGGCCTGCCGGACTGAGGAGAGCCAGGCTGAGGAGAAGCGAGCGCCATGTATCGGGCACCGGTCGAGGAAATCGCCTTCACCCTGAAGCATGTCGCCGGCTTGAAGGCGGCGCTCGATGCCGGCACCTTTGGCGAACTCGGCGAAGACCTCGTCGACGCCATTCTGGCCGAGGCCGGCCGTTTCGCCAGTGAGGAGGTGGCGCCGCTCTATGAGATCGGCGACCGGCAAGGCGCGGTGCTCAACGGCGCTGCCGTCACCACGCCAACCGGCTGGAAGGAACTTTATCGCCGCTGGATAGATGGCGGCTGGAACGCGCTGTCCGCGCCGGAAGCGTATGGCGGCCAGGCGCTGCCGGCCATGCTCGGCGCCGCCGCGCTCGAAATGTGGAACTCCGCCTCAATGGCGTTCGGCATCGCTCCGACGCTGACCATGGGTGCGGTCGAAGCACTCGACAAGCACGGCTCGCAAGCGCTCAAGGCCAAATATCTGGAAAAGCTGGTCTCTGGCGAATGGATGGGCACTATGAACCTGACCGAGCCGCAGGCCGGCTCGGACCTGAATGCCTTGCGAACCCGTGCCGAGCCGGCCGGCGACGGCACCTACCGCATCTTCGGGCAAAAGATCTTCATTACCTATGGCGAGCACGATTTCACCGACAACATCATCCATCTGGTGCTGGCGCGGCTGCCGGACGCGCCGGCCGGCACGCGTGGCCTTTCGCTGTTCCTGGTGCCGAAATTCCTGGTTGGCGACGATGGCGCGCTGGGCGGGCGCAATGACGTCTTCTGCTCCGCGCTGGAGCACAAATTGGGCATCCACGCTTCGCCGACCTGCACCATGATCTATGGCGATGGCTTCGAGGGCAGCACGCCCGGCGCGATTGGCTGGCTGGTCGGCGAGGAGAACAAAGGCCTCGCCTGCATGTTCACCATGATGAACAATGCGCGCCTTGCCGTCGGCATGCAGGGCGTCGCGGTCGCCGAGGCGGCGACGCAGAAGGCGCTGGCCTACGCCAACGAGCGCCGGCAAGGCAAGGCGGCAAGCTATCGCGGTACCGGCATGGCGCCGATCGTGCATCACCCCGACATCCAGCGCAGTCTTTTGACCATGAAGGCGCTGACCCAGATTGCCCGCGCCATCTGCTATTCCTGCGCCTACGCCATCGATCTCGCGTCCGCGAGCGAGGATGCAAAGCACTGGCAGGAACGCGCCAATCTTTTGACGCCGCTGGCCAAGGCGTTTTCCACCGATGTCGGCGTCGAAGTCGCCTCGCTTGGGCTTCAGGTGCATGGCGGCATGGGGTTCATCGAGGAGACGGGGGCTGCAGCGCTTTATCGCGACGCACGCATTGCGCCCATTTACGAAGGCACCAATGGCATCCAGGCAATCGATCTGGTGACGCGCAAACTGCCGCTCGGCGGCGGTCGGCATGTGCATGGCTACATCGCCGAGCTCAAGGCCGTCGCCGATGCGGTGCGAGCGTCGAACCTTGAAGGCTTCGGCAGCACCGCCGATCGCCTCGACCAGGCGCTCGACGACCTCACACAGGTGACCTGTTTCCTGCAAGACCTGCAGGCCGAAGGCCGTTCCGACGAGGCGCTGGCCGGCGCCACGCCTTATCTCAGGCTGATCTCGCTTGCCGCTGGCAGCGCCTATCTGGCGCGCGGTGCGCTTGCCGACCAAAACCGCATCGCGCTTTGCCGGTTCTTCGCCGAGAACCTGCTGGGCGAGGTGGGCGCGCTGAAGGAGCGCGTCATCGGCGGCGCCGACAGCCTTGGCGTTGCCGGCAAGTCGCTGATTTCCGCCTGACGTTCGCAAACGCCCGAAATTCACAAAGGACAATCCGTGACAGACCACATCCTCGTCGAACGCCAGGGCGCCATCCAGATCATCCGCATCAACCGTCCGGACAAGAAGAACGCCCTGACCCGCGCCATGTATGCGACAATGTCGGCGGCTCTTACCGGCGGCGACGCCGATCCGGCGATCCGTGTCCATGTCTTTCTCGGCGTGCCCGGTGCCTTCTCGTCCGGCAACGACCTTGCCGATTTCATGGTCATCGCCTCGGGCGGCGAAGCCGGTACCGAAGTCTGGGATTTCCTGATGGCGTTGGCCAAAGTGGAAAAGCCCATGGTTTCCGGCGTCGACGGGATTGCGGTCGGCATCGGCACCACGCTCAACCTGCATTGCGACCTGACGTTCGCCACGCCGCGCACAATATTCCGGACGCCCTTCGTCGATCTCGGCCTTGTGCCGGAGGCCGGTTCGAGCCTGCTCGCACCGCAGATCCTCGGCCGGCAGGGCGCTTTCGCGCTGCTTGGCCTTGGCGAGGGCTTTTCGGCCGAGCGGGCGAAGGCCGCCGGGCTGATCTACGAGGTGGTCGAGGAAGACGCACTCGAAGCATCGGTATTGGCGGCGGCGGGCCAGATCGCGGCCAAGCCGCCGCAAGCGCTGAGGATCGCGCGAGACCTGATGCGCGGCTCGCGCGAAGACCTTGTCGAGCGCATCGGCCAGGAAAGCCAGCATTTCCGCGAGCGGCTCAAATCCGATGAAGCCCGCGCCGCCTTGACCGCCTTCTTGACCAGGAAAAAGGCCTAGACCTTCTGGCCTTGTCTCGCATCGTGGACCCGCCGGCAGCAACCGGCGGGTTTTCTCGCCATGCTCTCTTTGTCACATCGCCATTTTTTTACATTCGGCCTGGGCCTTTGCCGAAGACGTGTCGATCATGAATGTCTTGCCTTTGGCGTCGGTCATCAACATCATGCAATGCTTGATCGGTTTCGCCATTTTCATCATTTCGGCGCTCATCTTCGCGTCGGGCATCATGGTGCCCATATGCCCATCGGGCATGATCGCCATGACCTCGCCACCCTTCATCACCGTCATTGTCCCCATCGCGTCCTCCGCAAAGGCTTGCGAAGCGAAAAGGCCGGCAAGACCGGCTATCGTGACCAACCTGAGTGAATGCATTGCGTCCTCCTGAATTTGCGCCAGCGGCGCGTTGAGCCCTTCCCTGGTTCGTCCCCGCAAGCTGGAACGTTTCACGCACACGAGATCGTGAAGTGAGATCGGAAGCGCCAGGTCTCTGGAGCCCGGGAGTTCCGGGTGGTTCGGCGCAGGCGGTATGGCCTGACCTGGGTGCCGAGCGACTTACAAGGCCTAAGCCACCGCTGGGCGGCGTGCATGACGGTGAGGATTTCGACAGTCTCGCCGTCGACGCGATGAGGGATGATATACGGCTTCGACCAAGACGAGTTCCCGTGTCCCGTTGATGCGCCCGACACGCCCCATCGCGGTTGTTCGGCGAGATGTCCCGCCGCCGTTACGATGCGCGCAATGACTCTCGCGGCGGCCTCGGGATTGTCTTTCTCGCCATGCGCGCCGATTTCATCAAGCCGCCGCAGCGCCCGCTCGGTTTAGCGGATTGACTGTGGCTTATGCCTGGCGGGTCGACTTGACGTATTTCCCGACAACAGCCTCTACCTCGCCGGCACTGGCAAAATCGCCGCGCGAGGCTTCAGCCAATCCTGCCTCTATTTCGGCGAGTTGCCATTCCTCACGGGCTACAAAATCCTCGATGGCCTGCGCAGCCACATAGGAGTCACTCCTGCGATTGAAACAGCGCGGCATCGTCCCCTACGGATAAAGCCTCACCTTGTCCCAGCCGCCCTCGGCGTTGCGCGAAAAGACGACACGGTCGTGCAGCCGGAACGGACGGTCGTGCCAGAACTCGATGCTCTGCGGCACGATGCGAAAGCCTGACCAGTGTTTTGGCCGCGGGATCTCGCCGATCGCATGGCGCGCCGTGTATTCGGCGACCGCCTTTTCCAGCGCGAAGCGGCTCTCCAGCGGCCGCGACTGTTTGGAGGCCCAGGCGCCGATGCGGCTGCCGCGCGGACGCGTCGCGTAATAGGCGTCGGCTTCGGCGTCGGTGACGATCTCCACCGGGCCGCGCGCTCGCACCTGCCGGCGCAGCGATTTCCAGTGGAAGCACATCGCCGCTTTCATGCTGCCAAGGATCTCACGGCCCTTGGCGCTCTCGAAATTCGTGTAGAAGACAAATCCGCCCTCATCGAACCCCTTGAGCAGCACCATACGCACATTCGGCATGCCTTCGGCATCAACGGTCGCCAGCGCCACGCTGTTGGGGTCGTTGATCTCGCTCTTCGTCGCGTCGTCGAGCCACGCCGCAAAGAGGCGGAACGGCTCCGCCGCCTCGGTAAAGTCACCGCTTGTTAACCCGGTTTCGCTCATAGTTTTCCCAAATTTGTCGCCGGCTGGGGAGATTGCCGATTGTCGCGTATCGCGCAAGCTTTTGACAGTGGGCAATGGAGCGTTATCGCTTCGGCCAGCGCCAAAGCCATGATCGTGATAATCGTCCTGCCGCTTACCGCCTGTGGCGGCGGCGGCTTCAGCCTGGAGCAGGCGGAGGTCGACCGCTCGGTGCTGACCTCGAGCACGCCGGCCTCAGTCACGCCGCTCGATCAGGACCGCGCCTCCGATCAGGCCACGATCCGCAACGCCGTGTCCTCCGCCGACGTCGAGCAACTGGCTGGGCAGGCCGTTCCCTGGGCGAATGCCGACACCGGCTCGCGCGGCTCCATCACCGAGCTCGCGGAATTCAGGGCTAACGGTGAGACATGCCGTCGCTTCACCGCGTCGCGCGAGAGCTTCGACGGCGTCGCGCTGTTCAAAGGCGAAGTATGCCTGGCCGGCGGCAGCGCCTGGCGAATGCAGGACTTCAAGGCGCTCTGATTTTCCGCCGGCGATATAGTGGTAAGCCACTGGAATTTCTTCCTATGCAAGCGCATATAGGAGGCGATCATGGAACCACTCCTTCTCCAGGGCAGTAAGCATGCGCGACCCCTATGAGGTGCTGGGCGTTGCCAAGAACGCATCGGCCAAGGACATAAAATCGGCGTACCGGAAGCTCGCCAAGAAGTATCATCCGGACCAGAATCCGGATCCCAAGGCAAAGGAGCGTTTTGCCGCCGCCAACCAGGCTTACGAGATCGTCGGCGACGAGAAGAACCGCGCGGCTTTCGATCGCGGTGAGATCGACGCCGAAGGCAAACCGCGGTTCCAGGGTTTCGAGAGTGCGGCCGGCGGCGCCGATCCTTTCGCCGGTTTCCGCCGGCAGCAAGGGCCGGGCGGCGCGCATTTCGAATTCCGCACGGGCCGTCCCGGCGGTGACCCGTTCGACGGCAACAGCGACATCTTCAGCCAGATCTTCGGCGATGCTTTCAGCCAGCAGCGCGGTGCCGGCATGGGCGCCGGCCGCCGGATGCCGACCGCAGCCGACCTCAACGTGACGCTGGACGTCACCATCGAGGAGGCCGCAACCGCCGAGAAAGTGACGGCGATGTTCCCCGACGGCCGCAAGATGGCGGTCAAGTTGCCGGCCTATGTCGAGGACGGCCAGACCATCCGCCTGAAAGGCCAGGGTGAGCAAGGACCGGGCCAGCCGGGCGATGCGCTGGTTAAAATCCGTTTCCGCCGGCACCCGCGCTACCGCGTCGAGGGGCGCGACCTGCATGTCGACCTGCCGGTGGAACTGGCCGATGCGGTGCACGGCGCCAAGGTGGCGGTCGAAACCCCGACCGGCAGGATTGCGGTCAACGTCCCCCCTTGGTCGAGCTCGGACAAGGTTCTGCGGCTGAAGGGCAGGGGCCTGCCGGAAAAGGCCGGCGGTCACGGCGACCTCTACGCGCACGTGCGGCTGATGCTGCCGGAAGGCGGCGACGCCGAGCTCGAGGCGCTGATGCGCCGGCGAAAGGGCTGACGATCGAAAAGGCCGGCGCTTGATGCCGTGTGGAAAAGCGGACTTGCGGACGCTTCTGCTATACACCGAACGTCTTGATTGGGCCAGGAGCGTTGTCGCCGAACTACTGCTCAGACGTCGCGTTTGGAGCCGCGAGCGGAAGGGCAGCTTATGGAGCTTCATAGATGAGAGCGACGTTCAAGCCACGAAGCGCCGTGAGCGTAGATCGGAGCGCTCGCGACTGCAGAACGGGAATCCCAATTTCCGTCGCAAATCTCTGGAGCTTTGTCGGCTCCTGCAACAGGGGTAGGTTAGCTTATCTCGTAAGGAATAAAGCCACCGGTTTGGTGTTTCCACAGACGGGCAAACAGGGCCATCCTGTCCCACCAGTTCGTCCGGCCCGCCTTCTTCCACGATGCGTCCCTGATCGAGCACAACTATCCGCTCCATCCTGGCAATCGTGGAGAGGCGACCTGCGATGGCGATCACCGGGGTCGAGTTTGTCCGTGTGGGTTCTGTGCCCGAAAGGTAAGGCCGTAGTCACTGCCTTTACAACGAGCCGAACTGGTTGCACTGTACTGCTTCGCACCGAATTTGAGCACGGCCTTCTGCAGGAGGGATCAATGGCAGGCGTGGAATCGATATATTTCACCGTGACGGTTAGTGATAAATTTTTGAGAATAACAGACAAACTACCATTTCCCGAGCCGCCGCCGACGGAGTTTTTCCTGAAAGTCCGTGATGCCAAACGTGAGGTGGCCGTTACGACCCAAGGCAATAACGTCGGCAGTGTCGATGTCTATGTGAGCAAGAACGAGAAAGATTGGCTTGTACACGAAGAGAATATGGAGGTCGAGGCTGACAGCACATACAATATTGATGACAAAGCTTTCCCGCCACCGCCACCCTCGAAGTCGAAGCAAGAAGCCGCCAAGGAAGATACCAAGAACTAACTTTGGCTCCCCCCTCCGCGGCTTAGCCGGCCGCCGCGATGTGCCAGCATGAAGCTGTTCCCGTAAGTGTTTGGGCTGCGGTTGCCGGGAAGGTTTGCATTCAAGATGATTTCTTCGGCGAAGTCAGTACTTGTGGCAAGTTCCATGATCGGGGTTTTCTTTGTAACTCCCCACATGACGTATCCCAGGTCATCAAATCCGCATCCTGTCGCGGCGGTTTCTCGTGACGTTGGATGAAAAATGAGTAGTTTTGGTTTGTCATTGCGGTAGCATTGACCTTCAAAGGCATATCCATAGACGACAGCAATCACCTCCTTGGTTGGAATTATAGGCTCGAGGTCATCGCGTTTCTTGACAATGGACATGCGAAGTAAGTTTTCATTCAACGGCAAAGTCGCTGTTCTGTGACTAACTTTGCCCACATTATCGAAATTCAACCTGACGCCATAGAGCGTAATCTGATCCGGCGAATAGTTTTGCGCGCTGGGTGGCGCAGGAATATCGGACGACATAATGCTTCTCCCTCCAGTATTGTTTGGCGATCGACCTGGCCCACCGCCCGGGCCAGACGGTTTAAGTGGGTTGCCTGTCGGCGTTGGTGACTTTGGCATCCCTTTCTCCTTCAAAAAATCTCGCGCCAGGCGAAGTTGTCGACAAGGCTGTCAGCGAAGCGGCGCGCACGCCCGCTTTCGCAGGCAACAACCATCGCCTCGGCTGCTTCGCGATAGTCCAGTGCATGCGGATCAAGCTCTTCCCACGACCGCACCAGGATCTCGCCCACTAGGTCGCGGGCTTCTTCCAATGCCGATTTCAATGCGAAGAGGCGGCCGTCATTGGCGGCGAGTGAAACCGAAAGCAGGTCTTCGACCTCTTCTTCGGAAAGCTCACTCCTGAGATCACGAAAGTCACGCGGATCCAGATCGGACAGCCCGCGTTCGAACAGCAGCACCTGGTAGATCTCGATAAGGATGTCGAAGAGTGCGCCCGCGAAGGGCTTGGAAAGGTCATGCACTTCCGTGCTGACGTCGCTCATCCGCAGCGAGTGGCTGAACCGTCGGACCTGCTTTTCGTCGGAGAGCTCGCCGAAGCGGTCCAGTTCGTTGTTGATCAGGAGGTTGCCGCGCGTGCGCCGCAAAAGCAAATCCAGCGCAGTATCGAAGTGCAGGAGCGAGATCAGCGCGATGAAATCGGCCACTGCCTCGTGGTAGGCGAAGTATTCATGCGGCGGATCGAAACGGGGAACTCCCATGACGCCGAAAATCACCAGATGCCCGATCTCGTGTGCAACAGCATCGAAGTTGAGCGCGAAGGGCTGCGTGGTTCCGCGGGCCTCATCGATCCCCATCTCCAGAAAGCCGTAACCCGACTGGGCGTTGTCCCAGTTCAGCCGCGGCACAATCTCGAGACGCGGATAGGTCGGTTCGAAGAACCAGGGAATCTCGCGCCCCACATAGCTCTCGCAGATGTCGAGCACCCGCCGCACGCAAGCGTAGGCATGCGCCGCCTCGAACTCCGGTGTGCCCAGCGGAATGTTGTCGAAGTGCCCGTCTGGGCCGGCTACCGCAGGCGGCCTGAGGGCACCGGCGTAAGGAGGCAGGTAAGGAAACTGGTATGGCTGCTTTTCAAGCAACGGGTCGATCACATACATCCGTCGGTCGGCTGGCCCGGGGCCGATCGCGTCAGGCGGCGTGGAGACCCAAATCATCTCGGGCCGTTCGTAACCCTGAATGAAAGGAGGTTGGGGAAAAACAAGAAAGCGTGTTCCAAGGCGCGAAGCCGCGGATCCAATACCCGACTGCCATCTTGCACTGGCGCCCATGCAGGCAGTCCCACCCCTCTCCTGAAAGGACAGTCTGAAGTATTCCTGTTAGATCAAAATCCATCCCGTTCCGCAAGAACAGACCCAATGTCGTCGTCCCACAGCCCGGCCGCGCCGAGGTCATAGGCCCAAGCTTCGGTCAGGGTGAAAGGCGGGGTCATCGGCGCATGCGCCAGAAGTTCAGGGCAGCATGCAAGTTTCGCCAGCAAGCCGGTTGCGTCTTCGCGTTTGCGGTCGATCGCCGATCGGGGGAGCCAGTCAGCAAGCCGATCCAGGGCCGTTGCGGATTTGCTGGGCAGAGAAGATCGCGCCTCCGCGAGCAGCCTCGGATAGCTGCGATCGACGAAGTGCGTGTCCCGCGCCAGCACTTCCAGAGATCGCCTTTCCACGGCGTTGATGATGCCTGCTCGCAATGCCCGCTTTAGCGTAAGGCGTATGTTGATAAGCGCTTCGCTCAGGGCCGCCGCGCCGAGTTCAGTAGGACACATCGCTACCGCGACTTCATCGTCGTCGGCGAGCGGCGTCAACGCGTACCATCGGTAGATGAAGCCATGGCCCTGCATGCCGAACGCCGCCAGTTCAGCGGCGCGGAGCGCGCCCATGCTTGCCGCCCCGAACACCGGAATTCCGTTTCCCAACGCCCACAGGATTTCCTTGTGACGAACTGCCGGTACCTTCCCGAACGAACCGTCGATGAGGATTATCGCTTTCGGTTGATAGGCTCTCATTGCGCGGACGATCGAACCCTGTTCGGCGGGCGGTAGATAAACGGCGTCGAGGATGGCTGCCGCTTGGGCACGCGGCAGTGTCGGTCCGAGGAAAATGACCGGCTTGTCCGCCATCCCTATCCTCTGATGAGGTCTTTGAGCGGAGGGGCGACGAGACGGACAATCTCGATATCGGGATCCGTGCTGCTATGGAGCGGCACGACAAGGGCCGCCTGCGCTCCGGCGCGCCTTAGCGATTTGAGAACGGCGTCGAGCTTGCTGGCGCCTGAGGTCGGTCCGACGCTATCGGCGGGAAGCGTGGTGGCGTTCCCTGGCACCCGGAACGAGCGTCGACGCGTGTCCAGGTCCACTCGGTCGTACCACTCGGGATAAGCGGCACGTGTAATATCTTCACGGGCACCGGCGAGCGCGGTTACCCGGGCCTGTGCCGCCTCCATCAGTGCCTTGGCCAAGGCGCCATCATGGGTAAAGTCGCACGCAAACCCCTCGCCCGGCAGCGGCGCAATCTCCTGATGCGCTTCCGATTCCATTACGGCGCAGCGAAAGACCGGCAAATCATGATCGCCTGGGACGAGCCATATTCCGGCAACGAGATCCGCGGCTGCGAGGCTTGCCAGAATTCGCGACGAACGCGGACCGCCAATACGGGCGGGGTCGATACGAATTTCCGGAAAGGAACGTGGATACCGCTTGGCTCCTGCGATGCTCGCGCGCTCGATGATTTCTAGCGCTGCATGGGTGATCGCGGAAACTAGCGTTTGCCCGGCGGCGAGTCCGCGCGTGGATCGGGGAAACGCCACGGGATGCGGGGACGGAAGCGTGTAGATGGTATCGACCAGGGGGAGAGGAACTGGCAGCACCCGGCCGGTGAAAATATCATAACCGTCGGTCCACTGGAGTTGCAGTTGATCCCAGCCGGCGTCGAAGTCATGGACTCGGCAGCCGGCATAGAGGGCCCGAATCTCTTCTCCCAGAACGCGCGCGCTTGCGATCCTGATGCGCTCATGCGAGACCTGCTCCGCTGCCCATCCTTCGAGCGCTTCCATCAGTGCCCCGGCCGCTGCCTCTATGAGGGTTTCACCCTTGCCCTGGGAGACAGCGTTGGAGAGCGACAATGGCCGCACGGCTTGAGCAACCGCCACGCCGGCGCGATCAAGGCGGGTCAACGATCCGATCCGCGTTATGCCAAAACGTCTCCGGACGGAGAAAAGCCCGCGGGCGAGCTTCTCGGTGGCTGCGGAGTCTGTGCACTGGGCATCGCCAAGGGCGGAGAGTTCGCGGTCGAGCCTAAGACCGATCTCATTCGCAGGAATGGCAAGCGCCTGCGCAAAGCCGGTGTCGGACTTCACAGCCGGAGCCGATCGAGGTCCAGCCGCACGCGTGACGCCAGGGGTGCGGCCCGCTGTTCGGTGCTGACTTCGAGCGCTCGACGAAGGTCGGCCATCACCGCCTCCTGCGATTCGCCAAGGGTATGACGGAGCACACCGCGCTGCCGTAGCAACTCAGCAAGCCAGAACACTTGCCCACTGCTGGTCGAAGCCGCGATGATGCTATCCAGTATCGACAAGGCCTCGTCGTTGCGTCCAGCGCGTTCTAACAACTCCGAACGCATGCCCTCAAAAACGGGGGCACCCTCGTAGGTCGCGATCTCGCGCCAGCGTGTCAGCTCGGTTTCGAATGCCACTACGCCAGCTGCTGCGTCCCCGCTCATACCCTGCGCCCAGGCACGGAACAGCGCCGCCTTGGCGAGTACACCCGGCGTTGCCCGCCCGAGTTCTCCGATCCTTTCGGAGACCGCAATCACACCGGGATGGTCGTTTCGATATCGTTTCAGCTCGATCTCGAACTCCAGTGCATGCAACATGCTGTTCGGATGATTGATGTGCTCGGCCCATCGTTTGGCAGCGATTATACTTTCGGAAGCCCCATTGTCGTCGCCTACGAACCACAGGGAGAACGCACGTTCGCCCAGGCCGCAGACCTTGGCGTCATGACCTCCGTAACGGCCGCGGTTGAAACATGCGCGATCCTCGTCGTAAAGAACGAGACCCTGCTCGACGCATTTTAGGCAGTGCGAATGCAGCCCGGCATCAATGTTGGTCGCCCATGCGCAATGCAGCGACTGAAGCCGGACCTCAGGATCTGCAGAGCCTTCAAGGTCCTGCACGAGGATGTCGGATCTTGCGCGCTGTGTCTGGTAGTCGGGCGCAGTGAACCACCAACCCCAGTAAAGCGGGAACCATTCTGCACGATCCCGATCCTTAACCGTGGCGCACAGCGATACGCCGCGCTCATAGATCGCACGCGCTTGCTTGCTGCCTCTACCGAAAAGCGCTGCAACGACCGGCCCGCGAACTGTGAGGAGGCGAAGCAGCTGCTCATTCGACTCGGCATTCCTGCCGGCCTGAGCGAGTTGTTTCTCAGCGAAATCCAGCAGGTTTTCTGCCTCCTGCATTGCTGACCGAACATCGCAAGCCTCTGCCGCCTGAATAGCGTGGCGCGCCGCCTGCACAGGCTGTCCGGCCTGCCCGAAATGCCATGCCATCGTCTCGTCGGAGAGCGGCGGAACAACACCTGATTGAATGAGATTTACAACGCTTGTGTGGATTTCCTGCCGCTCGGATTTCAGGAGGCTTTCGTAGGCCGCTTCCTGGATCAGCACGTGGCGGAAGCGAATTTCCATACCGCCAGACTTCCGACGGACAATCCCGGCTTGGACAAGACCTTCGATTGCTTCGTCCAGAGGTATGGCAAGAGGCCCAAGTTCAAGCACACAAGCCAGCAGTTTCCGTCGGAACTGTCGCCCTAGGACGCTTGCGATTTGGGCGACACGTCTCAATGGCCCCAAGCTGGCGAGGCGGGCTGCGAGAAGATCCCGGAGATCCAGAATGCTATCCGCACGAAGCAACGCCTCCAATCCGGCCCGATCTGGCAAGCCAGCCTTCGCTCGTTCACGGATCCAAAGCGCCAGCTGTTCGGCAAACAGGGGCACGCCATCGCTCTTCTCGTAGATAAAGGCGACCAGTTCATCTGGTGGCGAATAATCCTCCCAGATCGTGCTGAGCAGCTCCGCGGTAGCTTGAGCAGTCAGGCCAGACAAGGCGACGGCAAGCACGTTTGGATCGCCGAAACCGTCCGGCGCGATAGCCTCGCGCGACGTTACTGCGGCAAGAATCGGCCGTGTTTCGATCCACCGGCTCAGCTTGGCGACAAGTGCTTTGGTGAGCGTGTCTGCCCAGTGAACGTCCTCGATTATCAGGAGGAGCGGTCCAAGAACGGACGGCGACGTCAGAAGTGACAGCATGGCCTCGACAACACGCGCCCTGATCTCCTCGTTCGAGAGATCGACCTGCCAGGCTTGGCCAGCGCCCCCCTCCGTCTCGCCCGCGACAAGGAATGTGATGATCTCGGCATTCAACGCGCCAAGTTCCGAGCCATGTGACCGCAGGTAGCGCGTGACCGCATCCCGATCCGGGTCGGCGTTGCCGGTCGCGTCTGCGATTGCCTTTCTGAGAGGTTCTAGAAACGGGTGCAGCGGTTCCGAATTGCCGCGCGGCTGACATTGAAACACCAGGGTCCGCACACCCTTAGCGGCAAGATCACGGCGGAACTCGGCGATCAGCCGGGATTTTCCGATCCCGGGGTCGCCATGGAGAAGAATGAACTGGCCATTGCCGTTTGCGGCTCTAACCCAACGCCGGCCACACAATTCAAGCTCGTCTTCGCGACCGATTAGCGGCGCGGAAACGCGCCGATACGCTGTGAAGCGGTCGAACTGCTGCCGGCGAGTTAATGGCCGCCACAAAAGTACCGGTTCGCCAAATCCTTTCAGGTGCCTTGGACCGATCTCCTCGAATTCGAACGCGCCCATGGTAAGCCGATAGGTGGCTTCTGCGACAGCAACACTGTTCGGCGCTGCTTCGGACTGGATGCGCGCAGCCAGTGCCGGCGCGACGCCAATAATCTCGGTGGCGCCCGGAAGGTTCGTTTTCGAAGCGTCAGCGATGACGACCACACCTGTGGTGATGCCGACCCTTACCTTGAGGCTGGATTCGGACTGTCTCGCCAGTTTCTCGCACCACTCGACAATTTCGATTGCCGACGCGACCGCACATTCGGCGGCATCTTCCCTGGACTCGGGAAAGCCGAAATAGGCGCAGCCGCCGTCGCCATGAACCCGCTCGAGGTAGCCATTGTAGTCGCTGATCAATGCAGCCGCTCCATTGTGGAGCGAACGTTGCATAGCGCCGAATTCTTCGGGGTCCAGCTGATTTAGCAGAGTGGTCGAACCAACAATGTCATAGTACAGCGCGGTCACATGCCTGCGCTCCCCTGCAAGCGACCCGGTCTGAACTCGTTCCCTGGTGGTCATCGGACGTCCTGCAACACGCTGAGAGAGCCACGCGGCTTTCTCGGATGTTATCGAAGCTCCATCGTGAGCACTAAGGCTTAGAATAGTCCCATTGGCAACGGCATAATGGGTTCCTAGCCCACCCGTCTGCTATCCGTTCGCAATCCAGTCGTGATCATCAACGCGGGCTTTCAGTTCGCTGCAACGACAGGAATGGGGTGCCTCTAGCCTAACAGGAGTGTCGGCTGGAGGAGCGCGCGTGCGGTCCACGTTTGGCGCAATCACGTCTCCAGCGCGCTCACTGGCAACGTCCGCTTCCGGGATAGGGCCGCGTCTCCGGAATGTCTTAGATTAGGAGCAAACCGGTCGTCCACAGCTCAAATCATGAAGTCGGCTTGGGGTCATGAGCGTGACTTCGGCCGCTGGCCAACGAAACTTCCGCCAAAGGGTCATCTTCCGCCGTGCCACACGGACACCAAGTGTCGTATTTTTTCACTGGCCCACGACCGCAAGGTCAAAGCGCTACAGCGTCCTTTGCACGTCCAAAGGACGCGCGGCACTGCTGAGCAACCGCTTTGTCCCCCGAACTGTCCGCTTTGAACGCTTGAAGGGGCACTGTGGCTGTGCGATAGGCACTCCACAAAGTAGAGAACCTTGCGGAGAGCGCTGACATGGCGGGTGGACGGGGCCTTATGGCCGGCAAGCGCGGCCTTATCCTTGGCATCGCCAACAATCGCTCGATCGCTTACGGCATCGCCAAGGCCTGTGTCGACCATGGCGCCGAGATCGCGCTGACCTATCAGGGCGAGGCGTTCAAGAAACGCGTCGAGCCGCTTGCCGCGGAACTGGGCGCGCATGTCGCCGGCCATTGCGACGTGACCGACCCGGCCAGCCTTGATGCGGTGTTCGCCGATATCGACAGCCATTGGGGCAAGCTCGATTTCCTCGTCCACGCCATCGCCTTTTCCGACAAGGACGAGCTGACCGGCCGCTATGTCGAGACGACGCGCGACAATTTCCTGCGCACCATGGATATTTCGGTCTATTCCTTCACCACCATCGCCAAACGTGCCGAGGCGCTGATGACCGACGGCGGCTCGCTGCTGACGCTGACCTATTACGGCGCGGAAAAGGTGATGCCGCACTACAACGTCATGGGTGTCGCCAAGGCGGCACTCGAAGCCAGCGTGCGCTATCTGGCCGTCGATCTCGGCGCCAAGAAGATCCGTGTCAACGCGATCTCCGCCGGCCCGATCAAGACGCTTGCCGCATCCGGCATCGGCGATTTCCGCTACATCCTGAAGTGGAACGAATACAATTCCCCGTTGAAGCAGACGGTGACGCAGGAGGAGGTTGGCGATTCCGGCGTCTATTTCCTGTCCGACCTTTCGCGCGGTGTCACCGGCGAGATCCATCATGTCGATTCCGGCTATCATGTCGTCGGCATGAAGGCGGTCGACGCGCCGGATATTTCTACCGTCAAGGACTGACGCCGCCGCCTGACCTCTTCCGGAAGACCTGATGTACCCGCTCGTCTATATCGTGCGCCACGGCCAGACGGCGTGGAACGCCGAGGCCCGGCTGCAGGGGCAGGCCGATACCGACCTCAACGAGCTTGGCCGCGAGCAGGCTAGCCGCAACGGGCGTAGGCTGGCCGAACTCATCGACAAGCCCGAAGATTTCGACTTTGTCGCCAGCCCGATGCGGCGCACGCGCGAGACGATGGAGCGCCTGCGCGCGGCGATGAAGCTCGATCCGCACGCCTATCGTACCGAGCCGCTACTCGTAGAATTGAGCTTTGGCGACTGGCAGGGTTTCACCTTTGCCGAACTCGAGGCGAACGATCCCGGTTCGACCAGGCACCGCCGCCTCGATAAATGGAATTTCCAGCCGCCCGGCGAGGGCGCCGAAAGCTATCAGATGCTGCTCGAACGGGTGAAGCCGTGGTTCGACGCGCTCGATCGCCAGACGGTCTGCGTGACCCATGGTGGCGTCATGCGCGCGCTGTTCCGCTTCGTGCTGGGGATGTCCGAACAAGATGCGGTCAGCATGGAAGTGCCGCAGGACCGCCTGCTCAGGCTGGACGGCTGGCGCCTGGAGTGGCTTTAGTCGTGAGCTTTCGAGAGATTGAAGCAGAATGCGATCTCGCGCTGAATCGGCGACAGAGGCGCGTAGGCGAAGTTGATCACGCCGGGATCGTCGCTGGCCTGAGAACCGGGACAAACCGTTCTCGACCGGCCCTGACATATTGCCCAACAGGTCCGGTCTCACGCGCAAGGCGCGCGAAGAGCAACTGGATGAGGGCACGCAGCTCAGGCGAAGGTGTGCTACCGCATGATGCGCGAAGTGTCCGCTCGTAGCAGGAGTAATCCTCGATCGCGCCAGCAACATCGTCTTGGGCGATGTCGCCCTGAATGAGCGCCTTGTAGATTCTCACAGAGTCGGGGTAAAAATCGAGCGCCCGCAAATAGATAGTCCGGGCTTTCCCAGGATCGTTGCGAGCCTCGCAGTGCTTGCCGATGCGGATCGCGAGTTCGATCACGTCGCGGCGCACGCGTTCAGCGGCCGGCAAGCACCAGGCGGCAATACGCTCGTGCAGAAAGAGAGGCCCCGGGAACAGGAGGAAGAGCCGCTCCAGCTCCGGTTCAGTCACGGCATTCGAGGCCAGAGCCCGTTTGAGGCGCGCCTCCCAATCGGCCAAATCCACCCAAACCCTGTCTGCGGCGAGGCGCAGCTTGCCCTCCCTCTGAATCACCAGGTCCGTCTGGCCGAGCAATTTGCGCAGACGGTGGAGCGCCTGATCGCAGGCAGCCTTCGCCTGGTCGCCGTCAAGGTCGGGCCAGAGCCAGTCCTGCAGGCCTTCGAGCGGGCAGACTTGGCCCTGGGAGATGGCCAAGGCACGAAGAATGTCGAGGGCCCGCGTCGGTGGCTTGGCGCCAAGGTCCAGTGCCGAACCGTCACGTTCAAGCCGGAACCCGCCGAGAACATACACCTTGATCGGCCAAGACAAGCTTGCCGGACGCCGCAGGGACGCAGCCAGCTGGTGGTTGCGGGTCATGGACCGGCAAAACTCGAACTGAGCATTCATCTGCTATCTCCCCACTGGCGTGCCGGATTCGCGAGCGTTCCAATCCGGACGCAGCACGATCGTCTGGGTCGGCGAGACATGCCGGATCCTCGGGTGTTGCGGCGGTTCCGGTAGCCAAAAGTGACGGTTGGCCACAACACGATGATGTTTACGAGTTCATCCACGGCATCGCTCCTCACCAAGGGATCGGGAGAACATCGGGTTCGCCTCCAGATCGGGATATGCACCGATTTGAACCGGGTCGTCGTAAGTTGCTCGTGAGCAGCACGTGATTGGCAGTCGACGCGCGGCAGACGGCTGCGAGCGGGGGAATCACGCTGCCTTCACGCGTGGCGCAGACAAAGGTGGTCTCGACCCTGGGATAACGGACGATGAACGATCCGAGATTTTTTCTCTTTGATTTGCCAAGGTCGGGACGACCTGCACCATTCAGAATTCCGGAGGAATATTATCCCGGCGTACGGGATCACTGGTATAATGCGACGTCCCGTCGAGCGGTCGATCCGATCGAAGGAATCAGGGCGCTGGTCATCCACGCGGCGGCAGGGCTAAGTTCGGCGGGCGCCATGTCCGTCATGAAAGCGCACAGGGCCAGTTGGCATTGGCTGATTCCTGGCACGGACGAAGAGCCGCATGGCAAGTTCGCATGGGCCTGTGTGCCGGAGGCAAGCGCCGCCCTCCACGTGCGAGACCATCGGTCGTATCCTGCGGTGAACGCTGGCCAGGCCAAAGTCGATGACTGGAGCCTCGCAATCCAGATAGTCAATTCGCGGAGCCGCGATGTCGTGGAGCCATTCTCGGACTGGCAGGTGGAGATTGCCGCTGAAATCGTGCGCTACTGTTGGGCGAAGTACCCAAATTTGAAACACATCGCATCGCATGCCTTGCTGGACCCTGATCGATGCAGCGATCCAGGTGCCCACTTTCCGTGGAAACGGTTCCGCGATCTCGTGCTCGACGGTGCCGGCGACACCTACCCAGCTCTGCGTACCCCCGCTGGGGTGCCGATGGAATTGCTGCCCGCCCTGCACGATGTCGCCACCTGCTGCGCGGGCTGGGATTTGCTGCCTGTGGACGACTAATCGGGCCGCACCGCCCACCGATCGCCCGTGTTGCGCATTAGACCTGCACGCGCGAAGATGCCACATCGTCTGTCGAGGCAAGCAGCCGGTTATCCGGCGCCCGGTTGGCCGATATGGTTGGCAAGCCTGCAACGGGCATTCTGCTGGGGCGCTCAGCGATGGAGGGCACGTGGCCACGGTTGCTTCGGGTTCGCTTGAAACTCCACACGAGCTCGATCCGATATCACGAGAAAATCGGATAGCGATCGCGCGGTTGGCGACGAAGCTTCGTCTTATTACTCGACTGCCTCATCCGGACGCACCTGGTGCCGCGATATATGTGGCGCAAGCGCATCCCCATGAACACGGCGAGGAGTTCCGCGACTTTCAGCCTGTCGGAGTCGCGGGCTGCGATTGGCGTTCCGAGCGGGCATTCGAAGCCTGCATCGGCGAAGCAGCCGAATATCTTTCCCAGCTCGAGTACCCGGAGGACCGAAATCCTGGGGCCGAAACGGCCGGTCGGCGCATTGATGCCTTCGATCACTATCTTGCCGGCGTCACCGAAACCGGAGGCGAGCGCCTGTGGCTAGCCGGGCATCAGGTCGGCTCATCGGAACCGGTGGCTTTGCCGGGCGAACTTTGCGTCCGCCGCGCAAGCGGCAATGGTGTTTTGCCGTACAGGCTCGGTAACGGCGTCGCGGCGGGAAGAACCCTTATAGAGGCGGCAAACCGTGCAATATGGGAACTAGTCGAGCGCGATGCCGTCGCGAGATGGTGGCACGGCGACCAGGTGGCGCATGCGATTGGCGAAGATGTATTGCGGGATAGCGGACTCCCGGACCTGCTCTCCCGATACCGGTCGGGAAAGACGACCCGGACGTGTGGCTGGGTCGATATCCGCGCAGCTGTTGACATTCCGGTCATCGCTGCCTTTTCGTTTTCTCGTGACGGGAGCGATTTCGCTTGCGGTTTCGCAGCACGGCCAAACATGGCCGATGCTGTCCACGCCGCAACGAAAGAGATGGTGCAGATGGAAATCGGACATCATCTGGTACGAGCCAAGCAACAGGTGCACGGTTTCGAGAAGCTCAATCAGGATGACCTCGCCTATATTGCGCGAAGCCAGCGGGTCACCCCCGATCATCCAAAGCTTAAAGCTGCTCCCGTCGGCTCGAAGAGTTCGTCCTTAGAAGGCAGCGACGAATTACTCCTCCTCGACTATACGCGCCAGGCACTCCTCCGTGCTGACTGTACGGCCTTTATCGTGGACCTGACGCGCGATCGCATTGGCATTCCGGTCGCCCGCGCTCTTGCCACAGGCCTGCAGCAGATTCCCCCAGGCGACGTGTTGCAATTCGACTCCGTGGGTAGGTGCATCAACTTCAACATTCCGGTACTGTAAGGCGTTTGCTGTAATCAGAGTCCCATGGACCAATATAGCCGGGCAGCATCGCGGAGCAGTGAAACGCCAAGCTTCCGTATTGAGACGCTTGGCATCTTCCGTATGTCTCATGGCGCCGTGAATTGCACCTTCAAGAGCCGTAAGGCACAGGCGCTCTTTGCCTACCTCGCATTTTGCAAGAACATGATTGAAAGCCGGGAGCGCCTCGCCGGCCTTTTGTGGGGCGAAAACAGTGAGGAAGCCGCGCGCACCTCCCTGCGTCAGCTAATCAGTGGGATAAAGAAGGACACGAAGCAGTTTCCAATACAGATATTCGACTGCGATCGGAACAATGTTTGGTTGCAGCCGATCCATGTATCAAGCGACGCGGCGACCCACATCGCCGATCTCGAACAGAATATCGTGCCCGAAGTGATGATCACGCAGAAGCGGCTGTTCGGGGGCTTTCTCGTCAATTTGAGGGACATTGATCCCAGCTTCGATATGTGGCTCTCGGTCCAGCGCGAATATCTCCACGACAGGGCCGTTAAGCTCCTCCAGGACCAGGCCCGGCGCGAGCAGAACGATGCCAAGCGGGAGAGGTTCGCCACCGCCATCCACAATCTGGACCCGACGCATGAGGAAGCCTGCCGTATCCTCATGCAGTGCCGTGCCTCACGTGGCGACACGGCGGGAGCGCTTCGCATCTACAACGACCTGTGGGAATTGCTCGGCACCGACTATGACATGGAGCCGTCACCGCAAACCCAGGCGCTGGTTGCGGAGATAAAGACGGCGGAACCTCTTCCCGCGCCTCCCAGCCACGTCCCGCAACTCGCCCCCGCTGTTCCGGCAGCAGCGCAGCTGTTCGACGGTGTAGGAATCGCCGCTCAGGCGCGCGCTGAACCCCCACTGATCCTGGTTCATCCATTCTTGCACGAGGCGGTTCATGCCATCCGTATCAATGGCTTCCGCCACGAATTGATCGCAGCCATGACACGGTTCCGGGACTGGTCGGTGAGGGAGCATTCGGCCTCCGACGATGCTCTCCCGCCAAGCGGCCGCAAGGTCTATGACTTGCTTGCCACTGCAACCGGCGAGGACGGTGAATTGCACATCGCCGTGCTGCTGCGTCGCAGGTCTGACGGCCACTACATGTGGAGCGAGAACTCGGAGATCGAGATCGGCAACTGGCATCGCGCCAGACTGCAGATCGTCCGGCACCTGGCCGCAGCGCTCGATGTTCAGATCTCGGCAGAGCGTTTGAGCACGACGGCGGGCCTCGCCGATATGGATCTCGACATCTACGACCGCTGGCTACGTGGTAATGAGCTTCTTTCGCGGTGGCGTCCGGCCGACGAGAGCCGGTCCGAGGGGATATTCCGGTCGATCATACGGAATGCTCCCGATTTCGCGCCCGCTCATGCCAGTCTGGCGCAGATCCTCAACAGCAGACATCTCATCTTCCCCGGCCTCATGCGGGATAGAAAGCGGGAACAGGAGGCCCTCAAACTTGCAAACATGGCTTCCAAGCTCGCGCCGATGGATAGCCGGACCAAGCTCACTCTGGCCTGGTCCTATCTTATGAACGAAAAGTACGAGCAAGCGATCTATTGCTATGGGCTGACGCTCAAAATGAACGACAACGATCCTTGGACGCTGATCTCATGTGCGCAGGGCCTTGCCTATTGCGGCGAGAAGGCGCTCGCAGACGAGATCGCACAAAGGGCGCTGCGGGTAGGATATGGCGCCGAACCCGTTCATTGGGCCTACCACGCCTGTATTCGCTTTCTCTTCGGCAACAGCGAGGGCGCGGTGGAAGCAGCCGATCTTGCCGAGGATGCGACCTTCTTTGTCGGCGGCTTGAAAGCGGCGGCGCTGGCCGAGCTTGGCTTGAAAGAGGCGGCTCTTGAAGAGGCGGCAGCGTTCTTCCGCCGTACCGCGGACAACTGGCATGGCGACGGTCCTGCTTCGCCGAAAGCCACGCTCGAATGGTTCTGGCAATGCCTCCCGATCCGCCTGATGGCGGACCGGGAGAGGCTACATTCAGGAATTCTGGCGACCGGGTTGCTCGACCTGGCTGGTTAGCGTTCCACCCACCGTTTTTCGCTCACCGGCAGCCACGCATCGTATAGTCGGCAACCCGCGCATAGAAAAAGCGCAACTGAGTGATCACGCGCTTGTCCTCGTCGCGTCCGCCCGGCTCGAAATCCTTGTAAAGCGCCGGAAGCGGATAGACGTCGTCTTCAACATTAGCTTTGACGATCTGCTCCGACTCCGTTACCTGGCCCTTCGGTGGCAACCGCAGGAGAAACTCGTAGTTACCTTCGATATGGTCGTCGCCCCGTACCACCGTGAGCGTCTTGAAGACGTCCGGTATCGTCAGGAGGTCCTTAAACGCCTCCCGCAACTCATCGATGGTTGTGGGCCAAGAGTCTCTGTCTTGCTGCGCCCATTCGACCAACTTCTTCCCGACAGCCTCGTAATCCTTGAAGATGGCACCTGTCTCGTCGCCATGTCTACCGAACTGAATCGGCGGGTATTTTCGATCTGGTGAACCGATATCTGGTCCCGGCATGCTTCCCTCCTTTGGTAGCGTCTTCACGCACGGGCAGTAGACCGCTAACGTCAAATACCCGCAAGGGCGATTAACTCACATCGTCAGCGTGAAAGCTTCGTGAAAATTTCACGTGACACCGCCAGAAGACAAAATCGGCTTCACGTTTTAACATATCTCCTTTCCGCTAATCGGGGCTCAAGACGGTATTAAGCTTTTTGAGGGGATGGTCGGCATGAACGATATTGGTCGTCTGGGTTTTGCTTGGAGACGACTTTCTCGCCAACTGTGGTCAGTCCGGCTCGCGCCGGTTCGTGGAGTGCTGGTCGGGCTTGCGGTGTTGTTGTCTTCCGCAGGTGCGCCCGATGCCGGCGAAGGTAAGGCGCCGCTTCAAGACCATCCGGAGCGGCGTGGCTTGGGTGTCAAGTTGGCGGGAAAAAGCTCGACGAATACTGAAGCGACACCTGGGCGCGACGCTGGCGCCGCTCCCACCATCGAGTGGGGACGGTCGCTTTTCGTGCGAAAGGCGGCCCTTCTGAACAAAATTTCCTTCACCGCCGTGATGGACCAACTCGTGGCGTCGAGCGGGGGCAAGATCGCCGACCGAAACGAGCTGTTCCGGAACTGGTGGAAAACGGCTGCTGGCGACGAATGCGAAGAACTGCGGCCGAAGCAGCCGAATGGTGGCCCGCCGTTTTCCTACGACTGTTCGCGAGCCGAAGGGATGCTCAAGGACAAGGATCCCTACAAGGAGTTCGGCGTTGGCAAAACTCCATTCATCATCATTGCCGCCGTGAATCGGGTCGATCTGCTGCGTGATTCGCTTGGCGGCGATTGCGGCGAGTTTCGCATCATAGCGGGAAAGCATCCGGATTGGGAAAATCCGGCTGCTCCCGATCGAATCCACGGCGAGATGCTGATCGCCTTCGAGGCAGTCATGCCCAATGGGGGGAAGCCGGAGCGCTGCATGGCAATCCAGAAGTTCTGGCTATCCCTTTCGGAAAAGCGGTTCTCGGACGAGGAAGTCGCGATTTGGCTGCGCAGGTTTTTCCTGGAGGGAATAACGCTCGCGGAGGACGGCAGCGTTGTTGACGGCGATGCGGTCGGTCCGACGACGTTTCAGCTGCCTCCGGCCATGCATGTCGACCATCTCGGCGCGTCGGAATCAAGCACCGGTCAGATCCGGACGAACTCGAAGCTACATGGGGGACAATGGGGGCTCCGTGAGTACCGTTTCGACAAGCCTTCGATGCGCCTGCTTCCCACGCGTACAACAGGTTCCCCTGAGCCCACTCTTTTTTCCAAAAATTCCCCGGACCCCGAAGCAACGAACAAGCTCGTTGAGCTAGTGGCAAAGTCTATTCGCACCGATGGTTCTGCGCCTGGTCCTCTGCTTGATTCCAACATTAACAGCTTCCATTTGTTGCCAAGCCTGCCCGAGCACCTGCTCGCGGCGGAAATGAACGCTGAAGATCGTTCACTCGGCGACTACGCGAAAATACTCGACGCTGAAGGACATCCCGACCTCATTGGTGAGATCGAAGGTGGTGCTACGAGAACTCTGACAGCGGAACAAATCCGAAAGCGGATTCAGTCCCTCTCCTGCGCGGGTTGCCATCAGTTTTCCAGAACGGGCAACGGCGGCTTCACCGACGACTTCAAACGCGAGGTCTGTTGGCAAATTTCCTTCGAGAACAAACACGTCACCACCGAATCAACGGATGGTGAGTACGAAATATCGGATGCTTTGAAGTTCGTCTTTCTACCGCATCGGGAATTTGTAATGCGGAAGTACCTGGCGGGAAAATATATAAAAGGAGTGTACTGGCCGGGAAACGATCCGAAGAAGGAAGACATGAGCAACGATGCGCAAGCAGCCTCGATTGGTCTGCCCCACTGCTAGAAAACCATCTGCTATCACGCGGAATGAATCCCGTTGGATATCTGTGCGGCTCCCCACGCATCGCGTAAGAAGCTTCGCAAAAGACTCTACTCGGTCGATCCGGTGTCCGGCAGTTCCATGTCGGTGACGACGTTCTCGCCATTCGTCACGTCATACGCGAGGACGATGTCCATGCCCGGTTTCAGCGCATCGAGATCGGTTTCGGCGTTCAGCTTGTAGGACTTGCCGTCGTCCAGCGTCAGCGTCAGCGCGTCCTTGTCGACCTTCTTGATCAGGCCTTCGGTCTGGCCGGCGAAGGCGGCGGTGGAAATCAACAGCGTGGCGGCAACAGCGCCAATCAGGATACGCATCATCGTCCTCTTTAATCATTGCCGGTACAGCGGCTCGGTCCAACGGAACGGAACTGAGCAGAAACCAATCGAATGTGTCAAAACTAAATCCGCCGGATCACAGTTTGACCACTGTGGAAAACGCCAATAAAAGGCAAGCTGCAGCGCCGCGTCCTCCTGGGCGCGCAACGAACGCTGTAGCACTTTTGATTTTTTTGCGCATGATCCTTTCCGAAAATCGCGCCGATTTTCGAGGTCATGCGCTAGGCCGGCTCCGACGCCGGCAGGGCTGGTTCCATGTCGCACAACACGTTCGGCCATCTCTTCCGCGTCACCACCTGGGGCGAAAGCCACGGGCCGGCGCTGGGCTGTGTCGTCGATGGCTGTCCGCCCGGCATCCGCTTCACTCGCGACGAGATCCAGGCCGAACTTGACAAGCGTCGCCCCGGCCAGTCACGTTTTGTGACCCAGCGTCGCGAACCTGACGAGGTCAAGGTCCTGTCCGGCTTTATTGTCGATGAGGACGGGGAGACGATGATCACCACCGGCACGCCGGTGTCGATGCTGATCGAGAATGTCGACCAGCGCTCCAAGGACTATGGCGACATCGCCCGCCAGTTCCGGCCGGGCCATGCCGACTACACTTACGAGGTCAAATACGGCCTGCGCGATTACCGCGGCGGCGGTCGCTCCTCGGCGCGTGAGACTGCGGCGCGAGTGGCGGCCGGGGCGCTTGCCCGCAAAATCGTGCCAGGCATGGTGGTGCGCGGCGCGCTAGTGTCGATGGGCGAAAGATCGATCGATCGCGCCAACTGGAACTGGAATTTCGTCGGTGACGCCGAAAACCCGTTCTTCACTCCCGATCCGGCGTCGGTCGCCGTCTTCACCAAATATCTGGACGGTATCCGCAAGGCGGGCTCCTCGGTCGGTGCGGTCATCGAGATCGTCGCCGACGGCGTGCCGGCGGGGCTTGGCGCGCCGATCTATGCCAAGCTCGACCAGGACATCGCCTCCGGCCTGATGTCNGGCAACGGTTTCGAGGCCGCCCGCATCACCGGCGAGGAGAATGCCGACGAGATGCGCATGGGCAATGACGGCAAACCGGTCTTCCTGTCCAACAATGCCGGTGGCATCCTCGGTGGCATCTCGACCGGCCAGGCGATCGTCGCGCGTTTCGCCGTCAAGCCGACCTCGTCGATCCTGACGCCGCGAAAGTCGATCGACAAGGACGGCAACGACGTCGAGATCATGACCAAGGGCCGGCACGATCCATGCGTCGGCATCCGCGCCGTGCCGATCGGCGAGGCGATGGTTGCCTGCGCCATTGCCGATCATTATCTGCGGCATCGGGGACAGACAGGGAGGGGAGTAGGGGAGTAGGGGAGTATGTTGGTGCACGCCAAGCAGCCAATTTTTTCCTTTTCCCTACTGCCGTACTGCCCTATTCCCCTACTCCCCTGCGAGTGAAACGAGCGCTTATGCCTTACGACCAGAAGAAGATCGTTGAAGCCCTGCGCGCCTTCGAGCGCGGCGAGATCGTCGTCGTCATGGACGATGACGGGCGCGAGAACGAGGGCGACCTGATCGTCGCCGCCGTCCATTGCACGCCGGAAAAGATGGCGTTCATCGTCCGCAACACGTCAGGCATCGTCTGCACGCCGATGCCGCGCGAGGAAGCCAAGCGGCTCAACCTGTCGCCGATGGTGGCCGACAATGATTCTGCCCACACCACTGCCTTTACCGTCAGCGTCGACTTCAAGCACGGCACCACGACTGGCATTTCGGCGGACGACCGCACGCTGACGGTGCGCAATCTCGCCAATGGCAATGTCGGCGCGTCCGATTTCGTGCGCCCCGGCCACATCTTTCCGCTGATCGCGCGCGAGGGCGGCGTACTGATGCGTTCGGGCCATACCGAAGCCGCTGTCGACCTTTGCAAGCTCGCCGGCCTGCCGCCGGTCGGCGTCATTTCCGAGCTGGTCAACGATGACGGCACCGTGATGCGCGGCCCGCAGGTGCAGGCCTTCGCCGAAAAGCACGGGTTGAAGCAGATCTCGGTTGCCGACCTCATCGCCTACCGGCAACGCAAGGAAACGCTGGTCGAACGCGTCGCCTGTTCCGACATCGAGACGCCCGGCGGCAAGGCGCAGGTCTTTACCTATACGCTGCCCTGGGATTCCATGCATCACGTGGCGGTCGTCTTCGGCGATATCCGCGACGGCGTCGAGGTGCCGGTGCGCCTTCATTCCGAGGACGTGGTGAGTGACGTCTTCGGCACCAGCCACAGGCTGGACGCCATCATGAAGGCGATGGGTGAGCGCAAGCGCGGCGTCATCGTCTATCTGCGCGAAGGGTCGGTCGGCGTCGCCCATCAGGAGCGCAAGCGGCCGGCTGCCGGCGACCGCGAGGACCATGAAGAGGCGCGCCGGCGCGAGAACGAATGGCGCGAGATCGGCCTCGGCGCGCAAATCCTCAAGGATCTCGGCATTTCCTCGATCAATCTGATCGCCTCGCGCGAGCGCCATTATGTCGGCCTCGAAGGTTTTGGCATCCACATCGCCAAGACCGAGATTCTTTAGACCGTTCTCACGATGCTGGTATGCGTCCGGCCCCCGCCTCGGGCCGGACGCACCGGAAGCTATTCCGCAGCGACCGCAGCAGCGTCGCAGGCTGCAATGTCGCAATCTGGCGCGGCAAGGCTGCGCTGGCCGGCAAGCACGATGACCAATGCGATTGTGCCCGACGCCACCGATACCCAGAATCCGTTCTGCGCGCCGAAAGCGTCCACCACCCAGCCGGCGGCGAATGAGCCGAGCGCCATGCCGATGCCAATGCCGGTCATCACCCAGGTCACGCCTTCGGTCAGCACCGCCTCGGGCACGCGCCGCTCGATCAGACCGAATGCCGTGATGAAGGTCGGCGAGATCGCCACGCCGCTGACGAAGACGGCCAGTGCCAGCAGCGGCACGGTGTCGGCGACGAGCAGCGGCAGCGTGGTAAGCGCAATGATGGCGATTGCGATGGCAAGTTGAATTTGCAGCGGCACTTTCAGGTTCAGGGCGCCGATAATGATGCCGACGACGAACGATCCGAGCGCGTAGACGCCGATAACGAAGCTGGCGGCGCCCGGCTGGCCAAGCTCCTTGGTGATCGCCACCGTGCTCACCTCAGTGGTTGCAAAGGTCGCGCCAATGAAGATCAGGGCCAAGGTGAGGATCTGGACAGGCCGCAGGCGGATTGCCGAACCGCCCGAACCATGTTCCACCGGTCTGGCTCGCGGTTCGGTCGAACGCTGCAGGATGAAAGCCGTCGAACCGAGGGCGAGGAACAATGTGCTCGCGAGCACTCCCGCTTCCGGGAAAAGCGCGACGCTCAGCCCCACCGACAGCGATGCCCCGGCGATGTAGACCAGTTCGTCCGCCGCCGATTCAAAGGCGAACGCGGTGTTCAGCTCGGGACGGTTGCGGAAGATCTCAGTCCAGCGCGCGCGCACCATTGCCGGGATGCTGGGCATGACAGCAGCCAGCAGCGACGACACGAACAGCGTCCATATCGGCCAATGCTGATTGGCCGCCGCAATCAGGATCGCGAAAGCGAGCGTGGAAATCACGGTGGTCGGCACCACAATCCGCGTCTGGCCGAGGCGNGGCCGAGGCGATCCACCAGTCGCGATACCTGTGGCGCGACGAAAGCGTTGGCAAGCGCATATGTCGCGGAGACAGCGCCGGCCAGCCAGTATTCGCCATCAGTCTGTGACAGCATCGCAACGATCCCGATCGGAGCCATGGCCATCGGCAGCCGGGCAACGAACCCGGCTGCGGCGAAGCCTATGGCGCCAGGCGCGCGAAAGATCTGGGTATAGGGATTTTGCATGGTCTGGCTCCTCGACAACGAACGGTTCGACGATTACATACGTAACGTATGAGTTTAAATAGATCATACGCCGCGTATGTCAATTGGCGTACGAAGCGTATGTTAATAGGGCCAGAGCATGCACAGACCACGCAAGGAGATGATTGCCGAGACCCGCGCCAAGCTGATTGCCGCGGCACGCCAGGCCTTCGGGACGCTCGGCTATGCCGAAGCCTCGATGGATGATTTCACGGCATCGGCCGGGCTGACGCGCGGTGCGCTCTATCATCACTTCGGCGACAAGAAGGGCCTTCTCCAGGCGGTCATCGCCGAGATCGACGCCGAAATGTCGGCCCGGCTGAAGGTCGTTTCGGCCAAGCCGGACAATCTCTGGCAGGGCTTTGTCGACGAATGCACCGCCTATATTGAGATGGCGCTGGAGCCGGAGATCCAGCGTATTGTGCTTCGCGACGGCCCGGCGGTGCTCGGCGATCCATCGCAATGGCCAAGCCAGAGCACATGCATCCGCTCGATGACGGAGAGCCTGCAAAGACTGAGCGACGAGGGGACCATTCTTGCCGTCGATCCCGAAGCCGCGGCAAGGCTGGTCAGCGGCGCCTCGTTGCATGCGGCGCAGTGGATCGCAAATTCGAACGATCCCGAAGCGACGTCGAAGAAGGCAGTGAAGGCGTTCAAGGTTCTTCTGGAAGGGCTGCTCAATCTCACCGGCAGGCTGCACCAGCCTGATCGACTATCGTCGATGCACCCCGAGATTGACCAGTCACCGGCCTGAGGTTGTTCTTTCCAGCAATCTGGCGGCTCGCGCTGGAACCAGCCGGCCCCGCCCGCTTAAACCCTGTTGAACATCACACCAGCGAGACGCTAAAACATGGCCAAAGCGTCGAGGCGCGCCTATATCGGGGCATGGTCACGAGACTTTACACCCATCCGATTTTCCTCGAACACATAACCCCGCCCGGTCACCCGGAGCGGCCGGACCGTTTGCGCGCCATAGAGCGTGTGCTTGACGACGAGGCCTTCGCGGCGCTCGATCGCGTCCAGGCGCCGGAAGGCGACGAGGCAACCATCCTTTACGCGCATCCGCCCGAATTCGTCGAACGTGTCCGCACAGCGATACCGGACACCGGCATCGCCCGTATCGACGCCGATACCACCGCCAGCCCAAAGAGCTGGCAGGCGGCCGTGACTGCGATCGGGGCTGCCAACGCTGCTGTTGACGACGTCTTCACCGGCCGTGCCGACAATGTCTTCGTCGCCGCACGGCCGCCTGGCCATCATGCCGAAAAGACCACCTCCATGGGTTTTTGCCTGTTCAACACCGCGGCGATCGCCGCACGCTACGCGCAGAAGAACCATGGCGCCGACCGCGTTGCCGTCGTCGACTGGGATGTGCATCATGGCAACGGCACGCAGGACATCTTCTGGGACGATCCGTCGGTGCTCTATTGCTCGACGCACCAGATGCCGCTTTACCCCGGCACCGGGGCCGTGAGCGAAACCGGCGCCGGCAACATCGTCAACGCGCCGCTGGCGCCGCAGAGCGGCAGCGATGTTTTCCGCGACGCCTTTCTGTCGCGCATCCTGCCGGCGCTCGACAATTTTGCGCCCGATCTTATCATCATCTCCGCCGGTTTCGACGCCCACCACCGCGATCCGCTGGCCGAGATCAACCTGACCGAGGATGATTTCGACTGGGCGACCGGTCAGTTGCTCGAACGCGCCGGGCGCCTTAGCGGCAATCGGGTCGTCAGCCTGCTCGAGGGCGGCTACGATCTGCAGGGATTGGCATTTTCAGTCGCCGCCCATGTCGGGCGACTGATGAAGGGATAGACGATGGCTGGTGAGATCAACGAGGACGTCAAGGCGATGAGCTTCGAGCAGGCGCTCGACGCGCTAGAGAGGATCGTCGACGATCTGGAGCGCGGCGACGTGCCGCTCGACCAGTCGATCCGCATCTACGAGCGCGGCGAGGCGCTGAAGGCGCATTGCGACCGGCTGTTGAAGGCGGCCGAGGACAAGGTCGAGAAAATCAGGCTGTCGCGTGACGGCAAGCCGGTGGGGACAGAGCCGTTGGACGCGGATTGAGGCGGCCTCGAACGACGATTGTGCTTGCCGGCTTTGGACATCACCATGATTGAGGATAAAACTCATCCCGTTTGAAACGGCTCCAGGACGAGAGGAGATTGCGAACGATGTGCAGAAACATCAAAACCCTGTTCAATTTCGATCCGCCGGCAACCAATGACGAGGTCCGCGATGCCGCACTTCAGTTTGTCCGCAAGCTGAGCGGAACGACGCGACCGTCAAAACAGAACCAGCATGCGTTCGACCATGCCGTCGAGGCCATTGCCGCCTCGGCGCGCGAATTGCTCGACAGCCTCGAGACGACGCAGCATCCGCGCAATCGCGAAGAGGTGGCGGCCAAGGCGAAGGCCAAATCTGCACTTCGCTTCGCCTGAGGGGACCGCGTGAGCTTCTTTCCCGGAAACGATCCGCAGATGGGCGATGCCTTCGCCAGCGATCAGATCGAGCTGATGGTCATTCCGAACGCCAAGGATATTGGCGGATTTCAGGTTCGCCGCGCCTTGCCGACGGCCAGGCGCCGGCTGGTCGGACCTTTCATCTTCTTCGATCGTATGGGTCCGGCAGTTCTTCGGGCCGGCCAGGCGCTCGACGTCCGTCCGCATCCGCATATCGGACTGTCGACGGTGACTTACCTGTTCGACGGCAAGATCAGGCACCGTGATTCGCTCGGCACCGAGATGGTGATCCAGCCCGGCGACGTGAATCTGATGACCGCCGGCCGCGGCATCGTCCATTCGGAGCGCACGCCAGAAGAACTGCGCGGCGCGCCGATGTCGGTTTCCGGCCTGCAGACATGGTTGGCGCTGCCGGACGGCAAGGAGGAGGTCGCGCCGATCTTCGAAAACACCGCGGCGCTGCGCCTGCCCGAAATCGATGCCGAGGGGGTCAGCGGCCATATCGTCATCGGTGCGTTTTCCGGAATGCGCTCCCCGGTCGCGACCGCTTCGGACACACTGTACGCCGATCTCAGGCTGGCGCCGGGTGCCAGCGTGAAGATCCCGGCCGATGCCGAGGAGCGCGCCATCTATACGCTGGAAGGCGAGGTTTCGATATCCGGTGACCGCTTCCCGGCCGAGCGGCTGCTGGTTTTCCGGCCCGGCGATGAGATCGTTGTTTTATCGGAGAGCGGCGCCCATTTCATGCTGTTTGGCGGCGCTTCGCTCGGTTCGAAACGTTATATCTGGTGGAATTTCGTATCGTCCTCAAAGGAACGCATCGAACAGGCGAAAGAAGAATGGAAGACGGGCCGCTTCGATATCATTCCCGGAGACGAGCAAGAGTTCATCCCGCTGCCCGAAAGCTGATGCGCGTTACCGCCACATTTACATTCGCCGGCCAGCGGCATATTTCACGATGAACAGAAAATCTGACCAGGCTCGCAAACAGTGAACGCAAAGCCCGATACGCCGCTTCTCGACAAGGTCCGCGTCCCAGCCGATTTGCGCACGCTTGCCGAAGGCGACCTGCCGCAGCTGGCTTCCGAGCTTCGCGCCGAACTGATCGACGTCGTCTCCCACACCGGCGGGCATCTCGGCGCCGGCCTTGGCGTGGTCGAGTTGACCGTCGCGCTGCACTACGTCTTCAACACGCCGGACGATCGGCTGATCTGGGACGTCGGCCACCAGGCCTATCCGCACAAGATCCTGACCGGCCGCCGCGACCGCATCCGCACGCTGCGGCAGGAGGGGGGGCTGTCCGGTTTCACCCGTCGCGTCGAGAGCGAATACGATCCGTTCGGCGCAGCCCACTCCTCGACCTCGATTTCAGCCGGCCTCGGCATGGCGATGGCGCGCGATCTGTCCGATGGCCGCAACAATGTCATTGCCGTCATCGGCGACGGCGCCATGTCGGCCGGCATGGCTTATGAGGCGATGAACAATGCCGGCGCACTCGATGCCCGGCTAATCGTCATCTTGAACGACAACGATATGTCGATCGCTCCACCGACCGGCGCAATGAGCGCCTATCTGGCCCGTCTGGCGTCTGGCAAGACCTATCTGGGGTTGCGCGATTTCGGCAAGAAGCTGACGTCCTATCTCGGCGAGCGCGCCGATCGCGCCATCAAGCGGGCGGTCGAGCACGCGCGCGGCTACGTCACCGGCGGCACGCTGTTCGAGGAAATGGGTTTCTACCACATCGGCCCAATCGACGGCCACAACCTCGAGCACCTGATCCCGGTGCTGAAGAACGTCCGCGACAATGCCGACGGCCCGGTGCTGATCCACGTCGTGACCCAGAAGGGCAAGGGCTACGCCCCGGCCGAGGCGGCCGCCGACAAATATCACGGCGTCAACAAATTCGACGTCATTACCGGCGCCCAGGCCAAGGCGCCCGCCAACGCGCCGAGCTACACCAAGGTGTTTGCCGACAGTCTGATCCAGGAGGCCCGAGAGGACGACCGCATCGTCGCCATCACCGCCGCCATGCCGAACGGCACCGGGCTTGACCTCTTCGGCGAAGCGTTTCCGGCGAGGACCTTCGACGTCGGCATTGCCGAGCAGCATGCGGTGACCTTCGCCGCCGGCCTTGCCACGGAAGGCTTCAAGCCTTTTGCGGCGATCTACTCGACCTTCCTGCAGCGCGCCTACGACCAGGTCGTCCACGACGTGGCGATCCAGAAATTGCCGGTGCGCTTTCCGATCGACCGCGCCGGCTTCGTCGGCGCCGATGGTGCCACCCATTGCGGCGCTTTCGACACCACCTTCCTGGCGACGCTGCCCGGTTTCGTCGTCATGGCGGCGGCCGATGAGGCCGAGCTGCGCCACATGGTACGCACCGCTGCAAGCTACGATGACGGCCCGATCGCCTTCCGCTATCCGCGCGGCAACGGCGTTGGCGTCGAGATGCCGCAGCGCGGCTCGGTATTGGAGATCGGCAAGGGCCGGATCGTCAGGGAAGGCACCAAGGTTGCGCTGCTTTCCTTCGGCACCAGGCTGCAGGATTGCCTGGCCGCGGCCGAGGAGCTTGGCGCGGCGGGGCTTTCGACCACGGTCGCCGATGCCCGTTTTGCCAAGCCGCTCGACGAGGATCTGATCCGGCGGCTGGCCCGTTCGCACGAGATACTGGTGACGGTGGAAGAGGGCGCGGTCGGCGGCTTCGCCAGCCATGTGCTGCAGTTCCTGGCCCACGAAGGGCTGCTGGAGAGCGGCCTGAAGGTGCGCCCGCTGGTGCTGCCCGACACTTTCGTCGACCATGCCAAGCCGGAAAAGATGTATGCCGATGCCGGGCTGGACAGCGCCGGCATCGTGCGCACAGTGTTCGTGGCGTTGGGGCATACCGCGCAGGCCCAGCGCGCCTAGTTGTTTCCGCGTTTCTGCAACGCCAAAAGATTCTGCTTGGCTGCAAATGCCAGTCTGAATCAAAATCTCAACTGCTTGAATCAAATTACCGGCGAACAGTCGTAAGATACTGTTTACGCTGCCATTTGGCGATTTGCTTACCGTGTCCTTTGGCCGTTTTTCAACGCCGCCCTGCTAGAAAGCGACCGGCAGGGGAAAGAAGACCAATGAGATCGCTTTTGGGCGGCATCGCGCTAACGGCCATCTTCGCCGCGTCGGCCGTGGCCGAAACGCGCTACGACCGCAAACTCGAAGAGGCGGTGATGGGCATCGTCGCCGGCAAGATCGGCCAAATCCGTGGCGGCTTCTCCTACAAGGAGGCGCCGCAATTCGTCGTCGTGCCAGATACCTTGCCGAAGGCGTCCATTTCCGTTGACCGGCCGCGCCCGCAGGTGTCCGGCGACAGCAGCGACGGTCTGACGCCGGCCGTTGAACGGCGGGTTTCGCGGACCATATTCTAGAAACTAGAACCACATATCCCGCACACAGCGACCATCCCTCGGCAATCCTCGAATGTGTCGAGACCGTCGAAATGATCGATCGGGAGGTCGGCGACAGCCTCCGGCGGCGCAAGCCTCATATTGACGGCGATGCGGTGGCGACCGGCGGTATCGGCACGCAATCCGCGCCAGGCCAGGACGCAAGCGCACGTTGGACAGAAGAGAATCTCAAGCGAAGGGTGAGCCCTTCCAACGCGCGTATAGGCACTCACGGGCCCCGCAAGGCGGATGCGTTCGTCGACATAGTCATACGCCCAGAGCGTGCCGTAGCGACGGCAAAGCGTACAGTTGCAGGCAGTGATCGAACCGGGATCGCCCTCCAGGGTCCAGTGGGCTGCGCCGCAGTGGCAGGTTCCCGTCAGCATGTTCCTCCTCCACGTTTCGACGGCTAAACGGCATCTCTTCTTAGCATTGCGTCGGGTGTCGTGCGAGGTTCGACAAACAGCGGAGCGGCTGATGAGTTCACCCGCTTTTCCAACTATGCCTTGTCTCATCGCCAATATCCTTGCCATCATCGTTGGCATTCGCCATGAAGGCCGATGACTTCCCTTCCGCCAGCCAGCATTCGCCAGCGGCTCGACGAATTACTCGTCCAGCGCGGCCTGTTTGCCAGCCGCTCGCGTGCTCGCGATGCGGTGGCGCGCGGCACCGTGACGGTCGACGGCATCGTCGCCCACAAGCCGGGCCAGGCCGTTCTGCCTGAGTGCAACATCGTCGTTGACGATCCGGCGCAAGGTTACGTCTCGCGCGCCGCACTGAAGCTGAAGGCTGGTCTCGACCATTTCGGCCTCAACCCCACCGGTAGCGAAGCGCTCGATGTCGGCGCCTCGACCGGCGGCTTCACGCAGGTACTTCTCGAACGCGGCGCGGCGCATGTCACGGCGATCGATGTCGGGCACGGCCAGATCCACTCCGACATTGCCGGCGATCCGCGCGTGACGGTGATTGAAGGCCTGAATGCGCGCGAACTGTCGGCCGCCGATCTCGGCGGCCGTGTGCCGGATTTCATCGTCTCGGATGTCAGCTTCATATCGCTGAAACTGGCGCTGCCGCCGGCGCTTGCCTTGGCCAGGAACGGCGCAAAAGCCGTGTTTCTGGTCAAGCCGCAATTCGAGGCCGGCCGCGAGGCGATCGGCAAGGGCGGCCTGCTGAAGGACCCCTATGATGCGGCGCGCATTGCCGGCCTGATGCAGGACTGGCTCGATGCCATTCCCGGCTGGCGCTCGTTGGGACTTCATCTGTCGCCGATAGAGGGCGGCGACGGCAACCGCGAGTTCCTGCTCGGCGGCATCAAGGCCGTCGCGACCAAGCCTGCCAAGATCGGGCGGGCCGGGATTGAGAAGCGATGACCACGCGTTTCACAATCGCAAAATTGGGCTCGCAGGGCGACGGCATCGCCGAGACCGAGACCGGCGAGGTTTTCATTCCGTTTACGCTGCCGGGAGAGGTCGTCACCGCCGGGCGGGAGAAAGATCGCGCTACCTTGATGTCGGTGCTTGAGGCCTCGCCGCTGCGAGTCGATCCGCCGTGCCGCCATTTCGGCGAATGCGGCGGCTGCGCCGTCCAGCATCTCGAGACTGAAGCCTATCACCAATGGAAGCGCGAAAGGGTCGTGCATGCGCTGAAGAGCAAGGGCATCGCCTGCGATGTCGGCCCGCTGGTGCCGTGCGCGCCGCACACGCGCCGCCGCGTCGTCTTCACTGCCCGGCGGAGCGAGGCGGGAATGCAGTTCGGCTTCGTTCGCGCGCTGTCGTCCGAAATCATCTCCATCGAGGAATGCCCGATCTCGCTGCCGCAGATCGTCGCTGCGCTCGACCGTTTGAGGATGCTTGCCGGACTGATCTGCACCACGACCAAATCGTTCCACATGGCGGTGACGGTGACCGGTTCCGGCCTCGATGTCGCGGTTCACGATTCCGGTAAGCTCGGCGAGAACCAGCGCCGCGTCGCCTCGAACTTTGTCATTGCCGAGAGGCTAGCCAGGCTGTCGGTCGACGGCGAGATCATTATCGAACCAAAGAAACCGGTCGTCCTGTTTGGTGGCGTCGCTGTCGCAGTGCCGCCGGGCGCTTTCCTGCAGGCGACCGAGGCCGCCGAAGAAGCGATGGCCGACATTGTCGGCCAGCATCTCGCGCGCGCCAAAAAGGTCGCCGATCTCTTCGCCGGCTGCGGAAGCTTCGCACTGCGTCTGGCCTCAAGATCGGAGGTTCATGCGGTGGAAGGCGATGCGGCAGCACTCTCGGCGCTTGACCGGGCCTTCCGTTTCGCCAGCGGCCTGAAGCGGGTGACCGGCGAACGTCGCGACCTGTTCCGGCGGCCGCTCACATTCAAGGAGTTGAATGCCTTTGACGGCGTAGTCTTCGACCCGCCCCGCGCCGGCGCCGAGGACCAGTCGAAGCAGATCGCGCGCTCCGACGTGCCGCTCGTCGCCGCGGTGTCCTGCAATCCGGTGACGCTGGCGCGGGATCTTCGCATCCTCCTCGATGGCGGTTACGCCTTGAAGAGCGTAATCCCGATCGACCAGTTCCTGTGGTCGCCGCATGTCGAGGCCGTCGCGCTGTTGGAGAAGCCGAGACGAAGGCGCTAGCAGCTAGGGCTTGAAATGCGCACCAAAAAAGCACATTTTGAGTGTACGTCGTTCAAACTGGGCTAGGAAATTGCCATGAGCACCGCAGCCTTTGAAAATTCGGCATCGCGCTTCGGCGAGGAGCGGGCGCCGTTTCTCTCGCCGAGGCGGGTAGCCGCACTGCTAGGGGTCAATATGACTGAACTGGCCGGCCTGACCGGTCTCGCGCGCAACACGCTTGCCGCCAAGTCCGGTGCGCGCAAGGTCGACGCCGCATTGAGTCCCATCGTCCGCATCCTGGCGATGGCCGGCGAGATGGCCGGTGATGAACAGCGTGCCGCGATCTGGTTCAAACATCAGCCGATCCCCGGCTGGGCGGGAAAGACCGCCTACGATCTCGTTCGCGAAGGCAAGACTGACAAGGTGCTTGCCTATCTGGAGGCAGTCCGCTCCGGCATCTATGCCTGAACCCAGGCTGACTCTATGGCGCGCTTTTGTGCCGCGCTGGGCCCATCTGCCGCTTTCCGGTGAGGGCGCGGCCCGCTTCGGCGGCCGCTGGAATCCGATTGGCACGCCGGCGATCTACGCCGCCCGGGAACTGTCCACGGCTTGGGCCGAGTACAATCAGGGTTTTGTCCAGCACCCGGCGCTGATTGCACAATTGAAACTGTCAGGCGCCCGGCTGGCCGACCTGACAGAGGCTGATACGCTGTCGAAGCTCGGTGTAACGGCCGACATTCACCGGTGCGAATGGCGTGACATCGTGGATGGAGGCTTTGTGCCCGAGACGCACCAACTGAGAGACCGCTTGCTTGGCGACGGGCTGCACGGCGTGATCTACCCGTCCTTCATGTCGCCTGGCGGCACATGCGTCGCGCTGTGGCGCTGGAACGAAAACGATGCTCCGGATCTTGAAATCATCGATCCCGACCATCGCCTGCCGAAAACAGCGGCATCATGGCTTTAGGGCAGTTCGAGCTGCGGCGGGCACACCCGCCTCCATCTCTTCCAACGTCTTCGGCTTGCCTATGTGGGGCAGGGATCCAAATACGTCCTATGGCCGTGTTAAAGGCAAGACTGGAACAGGCAGTGCGACTTGATCGTCGGTCGAACTGGTGACTTCTAGCTTTTCTCCGGCAGCGATCACAGTTTCCTCTCCCGACATAACAAAGATGCTGATCGCGCGCTGAATTCAAGGCTGCATAGCCAGACGGTGCTAGCCTGCGCCTGAAAGGACGCGCTCGACGAAGGCGGGCACCACTTGTGTCGCCGGCCCTTCCATCTGCTCGTCGAAACGGGAGGCCCAGCCGGCGCATTTCAGATTGAGTTCGGCTGTTACGGCTCCGGCCGCGCGTGCCTCCTCCACGAAACCTGCTGCCGGGTAGACACTCCCGCTGGTGCCGATGGCCACGAATAGGTCGCAGCGCGTCAGCGCCTCGCCGACCTCCTCCATGCGGTAAGGCATTTCGCCGAACCAGACCACGTCAGGCCTCAATTGACCTTTTGCGCCACACGCTGGACAGGCCGAATGGGCAGCGATGTCGTCGGCCCAGGTGCTGCTTTGCCCGCAGCTCAGGCAAAGGGCATGGCCCAGTTCTCCATGCATATGGATCAGTTTGCGCGAACCGGCGCGCTCATGCAGGTCGTCGATATTCTGCGTGACGACGAGGACGTCGCCTGGGAATTTCTGCTCGAGCTTGGCCAGCGCGGCGTGCGCCGCATTCGGCTCGACGCTGCCCATCTGCCGCCGGCGCATATTGTAGAAATCCTGCACCTTTACGGGGTCGCGCGCAAAACCTTGCGGCGTGGCCACGTCCTGCAGGTCGTATTTCGCCCAGACCCCGTCGGGATCCCGGAACGTGGCGACGCCCGATTCCGCCGAAATGCCGGCGCCTGTCAGGATGACGATTTTGGCTTTGGACATGGTCGAAGACACCGGCATCCGGAAACATCATTTGGACGGCGATGTTACCGGAAGGCGGCAGCCGCATCAAACCCTGGTGCCGCCGACCGTCATCTGGTTCATCCTGAGATGCGGCTGGCCGACGCCGACCGGCACGCCCTGTCCGGCCTTGCCGCACATGCCGATGCCGGTGTCGAGCTTCATGTCGTTGCCGACCATCGAAACCCGATGCATGGCATCCGGCCCATTGCCGATCAGCATGGCGCCCTTGATCGGTTGCGTCACCTTGCCGTTCTCGATCATGTAGGCCTCGGTGCAGCCGAACACGAACTTGCCCGAAGTGATGTCGACCTGGCCGCCACCGAACGACACGGCATAGATGCCGTTCTTGACCGAGGCTATGATTTCCTCCGGCTCCATGTCGCCTGCCGTCATGTAGGTGTTGGTCATGCGCGGCATCGGCTCATGCGCGTAACCTTGGCGCCGCCCGTTGCCGGTGGCCTTCATGCCCATCAGCCGTGCATTCTGGCGGTCCTGCATGTAGCCGACCAGCTTGCCATCATCGATCAGCACGTTATGGGCCGAAGGCGTGCCTTCGTCGTCGACGGTCAGCGAACCTCGCCGCTCGGGCATGGTGCCGTCGTCAACGACGGTGACGCCTTTCGCCGCCACCTGCTGGCCAAGCAGGCCGGCAAAGGCCGACGTCTTTTTGCGGTTGAAATCGCCTTCCAGCCCGTGGCCGACGGCCTCGTGCAACATGACGCCGGGCCAGCCGCTCGACAGCACGATGTCGAAAGTGCCGGCAGGTGCTGGAACCGCTTCGAGATTGACGAGCGCCTGCCGCAGTGCCTCCTTGGCCGCGTGCCGCCAGCTGTCCTCGACCAGGAATTCGCCAAAATCCTTGCGGCCTCCCATGCCGTAGGAGCCGCTCTCCTGGCGGTCGCCGTCGCCGACCACCACCGATACGTTGATCCTGACCAGCGGGCGGATGTCGCGGACCATCTGGCCATCGGCGCGCACGATCTCGACATGCTGCCAGGAGGCGGCGAGCGACGCCGTCACCTGCCTGACGCGCGGATCTTCGGCCCGCAGCCATGCATCGATTTCCTGAAGCAACTTGGCCTTGGTCTCGAAGGAAGGCGAGGGGATCGGGTTTCCGTCGCCGTAGAGATGGCGGTTGGTGCGGACGGGCGCTGCGGCAAGCGTGCCGGAATAGCCGCTCTTCACCGTCGAAACGGCATCGGCGGCGCGCCGCAGCGAGGCTTCGGAGAGATCACTGGAATGGGCGTAGCCGCTGGCCTCGCCAGCGACGGCGCGCAGGCCGAAACCCTGGTCGGTGTTGAAATTCGCGGTCTTCAGCTTGCCATTGTCGAACATCAGCGCTTCGCTTTCGCTGTATTCGAGAAACAGTTCGCCGTCGTCGGCGCCGTTGATGGTCTCGGCGACGATCTGCTTGATGCGATCGTCGGAAATGTCGAATTGGCCGATCAGGCTGTTCATGGCAGGTCCATTCGCAGGAGGATTGTTTCCCACGATGTAGGCGCGAAGGCCTGCACAGACAATCTGAAATGAGATTTGCCGTGACCGCGGCCGGTCAACAATCACTGGATCGTGCTACAAGACCGCGTTCAAGGCAGGGCGGCGAAGCCGTCGGCAAAACCCTTGAGGTCGACGGGAATGCCGATGCCTTCTTCGGGCGTCTGGAAGACGATAAAGGTCGCCGACGTACCGGTCTTCAGCGTGTCGAGCAGCGGCTTTTCCAGGATGACCTCGGCATAGCAGCCGTCCTGGAAACAGCGCACGAAATAGGCGCGGCCGATATCCTTGCCGTCGACATTGAGGCCGAGGCCGTTGGGCAACAGCACGCCGAGCGGCGCCAGCACACGAAGGATTTCGGCCTTGTTGTCGGCTGTACGCAGCACGACAACGGAAAGACCCATTTCCGGGCGGTCCTCGGCGACGACGTTCTGCATCATCACGCATTGTTCGGACGTAGCACCGGCCGGCGTATCGCAGATGATCGACCACGCCCCATGCGTCGACTTCACCGTGCCGCTTGGCTGCGCGGCATTGGCCAGGCCGCCGCCTGACAAGGCTATTGCGGCGGCAACAAGGATGACCTCCGCCAAGGTTCTCGAAAGCCACGCGTTCATGACGGCTCCATTGCGAATCACGGCACTTTAAGCCGCACTAAACCCAAGTAAAGGACGAGACCCCCGCGGTCTGCCCCGACATAGGCGACAATGCGCTTTTCCGTGCCAATTTCGCCCTAATTGCGACGGTTTCGCGCGCCGCGCGGCTCATTCTGCCGGGATGCCGCTCCGGTGATTCGCGACGAGCGGTCACCGCACGAAGCTACAGCCGCGCTTGCGCGCAAAAATGCCGCACGGGTTCCGCCGCTCCTTTCTTGCGGAGGCAAATAGAGTATGGTTTGAACCAGCCTTGAATTGTCCGGGATTCCCGTCCCGGCATTATTCGGCATTCTTGCGGTCCGATCGCGAGGAACTGGGAGATGACGAGGGCGATGAGAAAATTCCTGGCAACCGCCAAAATCGTAGCTAGTGCCGCCGCCACGTTGTTTGCCGCTGCATCCGCTCATGCAGCCCAGCCTCAACCCTGGGAAACCAGTTTTCAGCCTCCGGCGACCGATATTATGAGGCAGATCGAGTGGTTCGGAAACTATTCGTTCGCGTTCATCATTGTGATCACCGCCTTGGTGCTTTTTCTGATCGCCTACTGCATTTTGAAATTCCGGGCGAGCGTCAACCCGACCCCGTCGCGCACCAGCCACAACACGCTGATCGAGGTCATCTGGACTGTCGGTCCCGTCGTCATCCTGCTCTGTCTCGCCATTCCTTCGTTCCAGCTGCTGACCGCGCAATACACGCCGCCGGAAGAAGCCAAGCTGACCGTCAAGGCGACGGGCAATCAGTGGAACTGGGATTACGAATACCAGGTCGACAACACGCTTTCCTTCAATTCCGCGATCCTTCAGGATGCCGACAGGGCTGCTGCCGGCAAGGAAGATCGCGCCGCCTATCCGCGCCTGCTCGCCGTCGACAATGAGATGGTGGTGCCTGTCAACACCATGACCCGCGTGCTGGTGACGGCGACCGACGTGATTCACGCCTTTGCCATGCCGTCCTTCGGCATCAAGACCGACGCGGTGCCGGGCCGCATCAACGAGGTGTGGTTCAAGGCCGACAAGGAAGGCCTCTATTACGGCCAGTGCTCGGAACTCTGCGGCAAGGACCACGCCTTCATGCCGATCGCCATTCGCGTCGTCTCCGATGCGCAATACAAGACCTGGCTGGCGGCAGCCAAGACCGATCTTCCCGGCGCCAACAAGGCGCTGATGGCCGAGGTCGATGGCACGAACAAGGTAGCGGCCGCCGGCAACTGATGCCGCGACCAGAAAAGATTCAGGGAACGGAGCCGACCATGGCAGACGCTGCAGCTCACGACGACCACGACCACAAGCCGTATCATGGCTGGGTCCGGTGGGTGTATTCGACCAACCACAAGGACATCGGTACGCTTTATCTGATCTTCGCGATCATGGCGGGCTGCATCGGTGGCGCCTTATCGGTCGTCATGCGCATGGAATTGCAGGAGCCGGGCATCCAGATATTCACTGGCCTGGCACAGATGGTCTACGGCATGAACGGTGACGCCGCCATCGACGGCGGCAAGAGCATGTACAATGCCTTCACCACCGCGCATGCGCTGATCATGATCTTCTTCATGGTGATGCCGGCGCTGATCGGCGGCTTTGCCAACTGGATGGTGCCGATCATGATCGGCGCGCCGGACATGGCGTTCCCGCGCATGAACAACGTCTCGTTCTGGCTGCTGCCGCCGGCTTTCATCCTGCTGATTATCTCGGCCTTCGTCCCGAGTGCGCCGGGCGCCTATGGCGTCGGTGGCGGCTGGACGCTTTATCCGCCGCTCTCGACATCGGGCCAGCCTGGACCGGCCATGGACCTGGCGATCCTTTCAATCCACATCGCCGGCGCCTCCTCGATTCTTGGCGCCATCAACTTCATCACCACCATCTTCAACATGCGCGCGCCCGGCATGACCATGCACAAGATGCCGCTGTTCGCGTGGTCGGTGTTGATCACCGCCTTCCTGCTGCTGCTGTCGTTGCCGGTGCTGGCCGGCGGCATCACCATGCTTTTGACCGACCGCAATTTCGGCACCACCTTCTTCGCCCCGGACGGCGGCGGCGACCCGATCCTGTTCCAGCACCTGTTCTGGTTCTTCGGCCATCCAGAAGTCTATATCCTGATCCTGCCGGGCTTCGGCATCATCAGCCATATCATCTCGACCTTTTCAAGGAAGCCGGTGTTCGGCTATCTCGGCATGGCCTATGCGATGGTTGCCATCGGCGCGGTGGGCTTCATCGTCTGGGCCCACCACATGTACACGACGGGCCTGTCGCTCGACACCCAGCGCTATTTCGTCTTCGCCACCATGGTCATCGCGGTGCCGACGGGCGTGAAGATCTTCTCGTGGATCGCCACTATGTGGGGCGGGTCGATTTCGCTTAAGACCCCGATGCTGTGGGCGATCGGCTTCATCTTCCTGTTCACAGTTGGTGGCGTCACCGGCGTGCAATTGGCCAATGCCGGCCTCGACCGCCCGCTGCACGACACCTATTTCGTGGTTGCGCACTTCCACTACGTGCTGTCACTGGGCGCGGTCTTCGCCATCTTCGCCGGCTGGTACTACTGGTTCCCGAAGATGACCGGCTACATGTATTCGCCGGTGATCGCCAACACCCACTTCTGGGTCACTTTCGTCGGCGTCAACCTGGTCTTTTTCCCGCAGCATTTCCTCGGTCTCTCCGGAATGCCGCGTCGCTATATCGACTATCCCGATGCCTTCGCCGGCTGGAATATGGTGTCGTCCTACGGCTCGTACATCTCGGCTGTCGGCGTCGTCATCTTCCTGTTCGGCGTCTTCGAGGCGTTCCAGAAGAAGCGGGTCGCCGGCGCCAATCCTTGGGGTGAGGGTGCGACCACGCTGGAATGGCAGCTGCCTTCGCCGCCGCCGTTCCACCAATGGGAACAGCTGCCGAAGATCAAGTAGGCGGTTGCCTCCTTTAATACGGAACCGCCGGCCGTCCGGCGGTTTTGGCCAACGGAATGATGGACTCTAAGTACGCATGGCCCTTGCCGAAGACAGACTGATTGACGAGCCGGGCTTCCGCATGTCGGAAGCGACGGCGGGCGATTTCTTCGCCCTGCTGAAGCCGCGCGTCATGTCGCTGGTGGTGTTCACAGCGTTTGTCGGCATGGTCGCCGCCCCGGTGACCATCAATCCGCTGCTGGCGGTGATCGCGATCCTGGCTATTGCCATTGGTGCCGGCGCGTCCGGTGCGCTCAACATGTGGTATGACGCAGACATCGATGCGGTGATGACGCGCACCGCCGGCCGTCCCGTGCCGGCCGGCCGCATACGGCCTGGCGAGGCATTGAGCTTCGGGCTGGTGCTGTCGGTTCTGTCGGTGATGACGCTCGGCGTGCTGGTCAACTGGTTGGCCGCATCGCTTCTGGCCTTCACCATCTTTTTCTATGCCGTCATCTACACGATGTGGCTGAAGCGCTGGACGCCACAGAACATTGTCATCGGCGGTGCTGCCGGTGCCATTCCGCCGGTCATCGGCTGGGCGGCGGTAACCGGATCGGTCAGCCTCGAAAGCTTGGTGCTGTTCCTGATCATCTTCCTGTGGACGCCGCCGCATTTCTGGGCGCTCGCGCTCTTCAAGTCGGAGGACTATGCCAAGGCAGGCATTCCGATGATGCCGAATGTCGCCGGCCAGGCTTCGACCAGACGCCAGATCTTTGCCTATGCGCTGGTCCTCGCACCGGTTGGCGTGCTGCCATGGGTTCTCGGCTTCACCACGCCAGCCTATGGCGTCGTTGCATTGCTGCTCGGCGCCGGCTTCGTCTGGTATGCGTCGAAGGTGCTGCAAATGGCCGATGACGACCGGGCGATGAAGCCGGCCAAGGCCCTGTTCGGCTATTCGCTGCTCTATCTCTTCGCCATCTTCGCCGCCTACCTTGGCGATTGCGTCGTCGCGCGCGCGCTGACCATCGGTGGAGCATGAGCATGGCCGAAAAGAAGCTTGAACTGGTCACGCTGACCGACCGTCAGCAGAAGGCCCGCCGCAATCGCTCGGCCGCAATCGGCTTCGCGCTGGCGGCGCTGGTCGTCATATTCTACGTCGCGACCATCGTGAAATTTGGTCACAGCGTCACCGGTTCGATGTGAGCTGAACATGACCAGGCAAACAGTCACCGATCCTACGAAGAAGAATACGAACCGCGTCGTCGCCGGCGTCTGCATCGCGTTCTTCGGCGGCATGATCGGCATGGCCTATGCCGCAGTGCCGCTCTACGCGATGTTCTGCCAGGCGACAGGCTACGGCGGCACCGTTAAACGGGCGACCCAGCAATATGCCGATCGGGTGCTCGACCGTGACATCACCATCCGCTTCGATGCCAACACCGTCGGCATTCCCTGGCAATTCCAGCCGGTCGCCCGCTCGATCACCATCAAGATCGGCGAAACAGCCGAGGCGCATTTCAGCGCGACCAACAAATTCAGCCGGCCCATCACCGGACGCGCCACCTTCAATGTACAGCCTGAACTGGCCGGACCTTACTTCAACAAGGTCGAGTGTTTCTGCTTCACCGACACGACGCTGAAGCCGGGCGAGACGTTGGACATGCCGGTCGTGTTCTATGTCGATCCCGACATCGTCAACGCGCCGGAACTGAAGGATTTGAGGACGATTACCCTGTCCTATACGATGTTCCCGGTCGACAAGACCAAGCCGGTCGCATCATCGGTGCCGGCCGACGGCCGCCGCAACAAGAGTTCAGATACCGAAGCAAGCCTCGGGGGTTGATATGGCAGACGCACACGCAAAACCACAACATGACTACCACCTCGTCGACCCGAGCCCATGGCCTTTCCTGGGCTCCGTCGGGGCGCTGGTGACCGCGATCGGCGGCGTCTGTTACATGCAATATCTCAAGGGCGGCGATTTCCCCATCTTCGGTTTCAACATCGCCAATCCATGGTTGTTCTTCATCGGCCTGCTGATCGTCATCTACACGATGTTCGCCTGGTGGTCTGATACGATCAAGGAAGCGCATGAGGGACACCACACTCGTGTCGTGTCGCTGCATCTGCGCTACGGCATGATCATGTTCATCGCCTCCGAGGTGATGTTCTTCGTCGCCTGGTTCTGGGCCTTCTTCGACGCCAGCCTGTTCCCCGGCGAGGTCCATCAGTATGCCCGTACCGCCTTCACCGGCGGCGTCTGGCCGCCCAAGGGCCTCGAAGTTCTCGACCCTTTCCATCTGCCGCTTTACAACACCGTCATCTTGCTCCTGTCGGGCACCACGGTGACCTGGGCGCACCACTCGCTCATCCACGGCGACCGCAAAGGGCTGATCAATGGCTTGGTGCTGACCGTCGGCCTCGGCATGCTGTTCACCATGGTGCAGGCCTACGAGTACATGCATGCGCCGTTCGGCTTCAGGGATTCGATCTACGGCGCCACCTTCTTCATGGCGACCGGCTTCCATGGTTTCCACGTCATCATCGGCACTATCTTCCTGCTGGTCTGCCTGATCCGCGCCATGAAGGGCGACTTCACGCCCAAGCAGCATTTCGGCTTCGAGGCCGCCGCCTGGTACTGGCATTTCGTCGACGTGGTGTGGCTATTCCTGTTTGCCTCGATCTATGTCTGGGCATCGAACGGCGCAATGATCGAACCGCACTGACATTGGCCCGAGGAAATGGGCCCGAGGAAAATGGGGCCCAGGAAATAGACAAGGCGGCTGCGGCGACGTGGCCGCCTTATCTTTTGCGGCAAATGCTCCTAGGATGACCCCATGAGCGACGACAAGGCGATCTGGCCACCAATCGATCCGATCTCGGCCGGCCTGCATGGCCGCTGCCCCCGCTGTGGCGAGGGCAAGCTGTTCTCCGGGTTCCTCACCGTCGGCGATCGCTGTACCAATTGCGGCCTCGATTATTCCTTCGCCGATGCCGGCGACGGGCCGGCGGTGTTCGTTATTCTGATCATCGGCTTCATCGTCGTCGGCCTGGCGCTGTGGATGGAGGTGACGCTCAATCCGCCGCTCTGGCTGCATCTGTTGCTGTGGATTCCGCTGACGCTGGTGCTTTGCCTGGCGGCGCTCAGGCTGATCAAGGGCGTGCTGCTGACGCTGCAATACCGCAACAAGGCGGCCGAGGGCCGGCTGGACCGCGGCGAATGAGCGAGGCATCAGGTTTGGTGGCCGGCCGGTCGAGGCCGAAACGCGCATTGGCGCTCGGCCTGGGTATCGTCGTGTTTTTGATCCTGCTGGCACTCGGCACCTGGCAGGTTCAGCGCCTGCACTGGAAAGAGGGCCTTCTCCAGACGATCGACCAGCGCACGCATTCGGCGCCTGTGCCATTGGCCGAGGTCGAAAAGCGGTTTGCTGCCACCGGCGACGTGGACTACACGCCGGTGATAGTGACCGGCACTTTCCTGCATCAAGGCGAACGGCATTTCCTCGCCACCTGGGAAGGCCAGTCCGGCTTCGATGTGTTCACGCCGCTGCAGCTCGAGGATGGCCGTTTCGTGCTGATCAACCGCGGCTTCGTGCCCTACGATTTCAAGGACCCCGCCAAGCGGCCGCAGGGGCAGGTGACGGGCAAAGTGACGGTGACGGGGCTCGCCCGCAACCCGCTGCCGGCCAAGCCCTCGATGATGCTTCCCGACAATGATCCGCAGAAGAACATCTTCTACTGGAAAGATCGTGACGCGATGGCCTCGAGCGCCGGCCTGCCGGCAGGTGCGGCGCTGGTGCCGATCTTCATCGATGCGAACGCCGCCGCCAACCCCGGCGGGCTGCCGGTCGGCGGCGTCACCGTCATCGACCTGCCGAACAGCCATCTGCAATATGCGATAACCTGGTACGGCCTTGCCGTCGCCCTTGCCGGTGTCCTGATCTCCTGGCTCCGCCGCCCGGCGAAAGACCAATGATCGCCGCCACTACCCTTGACAGGGCAGGGCCGCACACCTCATTTCGCGCCTTGAGCTCAGAAGTCATAGTCCGATCAACCGGCCTACAATCAGCGTAAGATGCAATCATGCTTCAGACAAAGCCACCGCTGACCATCCGGCTCTGCCAGCCGCGCGGTTTCTGTGCGGGCGTTGACCGTGCCATCCAGATCGTCGTGCTGGCGCTCAAGAAATATGGCGCGCCGGTTTATGTCCGCCACGAGATCGTGCACAACCGCTACGTCGTCGAAGGGCTGCAAAGCCTCGGCGCGGTGTTCATCGAGGAGCTCTCCGAGATCCCGCCCGAGCATCGCCAGAGCCCGGTCGTCTTTTCGGCGCATGGCGTGCCGAAATCGGTGCCGGCCGACGCCCGGTCCCGCAACCTGTTCTATCTCGACGCGACGTGCCCGCTGGTCTCGAAAGTCCACAAGCAGGCAATGCGCCATCAGCGGCTTGGCCGCCACGTGCTTTTGATCGGCCATGCCGGGCATCCTGAGGTGATCGGCACAATGGGCCAGTTGCCGGATGGCGCGGTCACTCTGATCGAGACCGAAGCCGACGCCGCAAGCTTCGTGCCCGCAGACCCGCGAGCGCTCGGTTTCGTCACCCAGACGACGCTGTCGGTCGAGGACACCGCCGGCATCATCCGCGCCCTGCAGCAACGTTTTCCCGAGTTGCACGCGCCGGCGGCGGAATCGATCTGCTATGCCACCACCAATCGCCAGGAGGCGGTCAAGGAAACAGCGGCCGGCGCCGATCTCTTCCTGGTCGTCGGTGCGCCTAACTCCTCCAACTCACGGCGGCTTGTCGAAGTGGCCGAACGCGCCGGCGCCTCGATGTCGCTTCTCGTGCAGCGCGCCTCCGAAATTCCGTGGAATGACATTGCCGGCATCTCGACACTCGGCCTGTCGGCGGGCGCCTCGGCGCCGGAGATCATCGTCGACGAGATTGTCGATGCCTTCCGGCAGCGCTTCGACGTAACCATCGAGTTGGCCGTGACGGCGACGGAGACGGAGGATTTTCCGGTGATGCGGGTGTTGCGCGATGTCGAACTGACGGCAGCCGACATGGCCTTCGTCAACGGGGCTGCGTAGCAACGATGGCGGTCTACACCGACGTCAATGAGGGCGAGCTCGGCGCGTTCCTCAGGAACTATCCGGTCGGCGATCTCTTGTCCTACAAGGGCATCGCCGAAGGCACCGAAAATTCGAATTTTCTGCTGCACACCAGCAGCGGCTCCTACATACTGACGCTTTACGAGAAGCGCGTCGACAAGGCTGACCTGCCGTTCTTTCTGGGCCTCATGGCCCACCTCGCCAGAAAGGGCATTTCGTGCCCGCTCCCGGTCACCGCGCAGGATGGCGGTGTGATCGGAACGCTTGCCGGCCGGCCGGCGGTCATCATCACCTTCCTTGAGGGTCTATCGCTGCGGCGGCCGACAGCTGGGCATTGCGGCGAGGTCGGCAAGGCTCTGGCGGCACTGCATCTCGCCGGCGCGGATTTCCCGATGACCCGCCCCAACGCCCTTGCCATCGATGGCTGGCGCAAGCTGTGGAACGCCGCCCACGCCCGCGCCGATGAGGTCGAGCCGGGATTGGCGGCCGAGGTCGATGCCGATTTCGCCGATTTCGAGCGGAACTGGCCGAACGGTCTGCCGCAGGGCATCATCCATGCCGATCTTTTCCCGGACAATGTATTCTTCCTCGGCGAGAAACTGTCCGGGCTGATCGACTTCTATTTCGCCTGCAACGACCTCTACGCTTATGATGTTGCCACGTGCCTCAACGCCTGGTGCTTCGAGAAGGATTTTTCCTTCAATCTGACCAAGGGCACGGCGTTGCTTGCCGGCTACCAAAGCGTGCGGCCGCTGAGCAGCGACGAGAAAGCGGCGCTGCCGATGCTGGCGCGCGGTTCGGCGCTGCGCTTCATGCTGACCCGGCTCTACGACTGGCTGACGGTCCCGGACGGCGGGCTTGTGATGAAACGCGACCCGACCGAATATATCCGCCGGATGCGCTTCCATCGGGCGATCAACTCTCCTTCCGAATATGGACTAACATGACCAAGCGCGTTGAAATCTTCACCGATGGTGCCTGTTCGGGCAATCCCGGGCCTGGCGGCTGGGGCGCGATCTTGCGCTTCAACGGTGTGACGAAAGAACTGTCGGGCGGCGAGGCTGCCACCACCAACAACCGTATGGAACTGTTGGCGGCCATCTCGGCGCTTAATGCGCTCAAGGAGCCCTGCGCCGTCGATCTTTATACCGACAGCAACTATGTCAAGGACGGTATTTTCAGCTGGATCGACGGATGGAAGCGCAACGGCTGGAAGACGGCCGCCAGGCAGCCGGTGAAGAATGCCGAGCTGTGGCAGCAGCTCGATGCAGCGCGTAACCGCCATCAGGTCACCTGGCATTGGGTCAAGGGCCATGCCGGCCATCCCGAGAACGAGCGCGCCGACGAATTGGCGCGGCTCGGCATGGCGCCATTCAAGAAAGGGCTCGTCAAGACTGTGGCACCAGTACCAGGTTCGCAGTCAAAGCAGCCGACGACCACAAAGGCGCGGCGCTCGACCCAAAGCTATTGAATTCCGGCTGCGGGTCCGCTCTCTGGCAGGAAGAGCTCTATCATGCCGATCGCATACTACATCACGCATCCCCAGGTTCAGGTCGATGCCAACGTTCCAGTGGCGGAATGGGGACTATCCGACCTCGGGCGAGCGAGAACATCGGCAATGCTCGATCAGCCGTGGGTTGGGTCGATTCGGCGGATCGTGTCATCGGGTGAACGCAAGGCGATAGAAACCGCCGAGATACTCGGAAGGCATCTCCGCCTTGCGATCGAGGTGAGGGAAGGGATGCATGAGAATGACCGATCGGCAACCGGTTTCCTGCCGCCTTCCGAGTTCGAAGCGGTCGCCGACCAATTCTTCGCCAATCCAAACAGCAGCATTCGTGGATGGGAGCGAGCTATCGATGCCCAGCGTCGTATTCTAAGCGAGGTAGACACTGTGCTAGGCACCGACGCCGCTGTCGACGTCGCATTCATAGGTCACGGAGGTGTCGGAACGCTCCTGCTGCTCTCTTTGAGCGGTCGGGAAATCAGCCGCGAGGCGGATCAGCCAGCGGGCGGCGGGAACTACTTCGCATACGATACCGGTGCGCGTCGCGTTATCCATGGATGGCAGCCGATCGACAGGCCGGCGCAGCGCCGCGACGGCTGACTTGGCTATCGGATGAGCAGGGCGGTGCCGAACAGTCCGAGCGCGAACACCGTGTGCGACACCAGATTGAGGGCGCGGACCTGCATTGGATTGGGGCGCTTCGAAGCGGCCCAGCCGGCACCCATGCCGGGCGCCAGCAGAAACCAACCGGCGCCGACGGTGACGATGCCGAGGATAAAGGCCGGCAGGAAGGTCGGCGCGGTGAGCCAGCCCGTTCCGGCCAGCACGACCAGTATGATGCCGTAGACGATGCCGACAGCATAATGAAAGGCCCAGCCAAGTGCAGATTCATGCGCATAGGGCGAGGCCTCGCCAATGTCGTCATGGAAGACCTTGCCTTCCCTGAGATGCCAGACCCAGCGGCCGACCAGCCCCCAGTTCGGCCGCGGCTGAGCAAACGCCTTGTTCAGGAAAATCGCCCAGATATCCATAAGCGCGGTTGCGCCGATACCGATCGCGACAGCGCGCCAAAAGATGTCAGACATAACCGAGGTCCCAAAAAGCAAGCAGTCCCGAAGCGCCGACGCATGGCCCTGAAGACCGGGTCGGCTTTCGGAAGGATCATGCGCCGATGAAAAGGCGGCATCCTTTGAACGCGTAGCGCTCGAAGGCGCCCTTTGTCATCCCTGGCCTAGGCTGTCGCCAAGACGGAAAGCTGTCCGAGAATGTGAGCCGCACCGGACTCGTCGACGCCGGGCTTTGTCTCGACATTGAGTGCGGTGACCTTGCCGTCATCGACGATCATCGAAAAACGCCTCGAGCGCAGCCCCATGCCGCCGCTGGAGAGGTCGGCGTCGAGGCCGACCGATTTGGCGAAATCGCCATTGCCATCGGCAAGATAAAGTATTTTGCCTTCACCGCCGCTGAAGCGAGCCCAGGCTCCCATGACGTGAACATCGTTGACCGAGACGACGGCGATAGTGTCGACGCCGCGCGCCAGGATGGCGTCGTAATTATCCAGGTAGCCCGGCAGGTGATTATTGCTGCAGGTCGGCGTGAAAGCGCCTGGAACGCCAAACAGCACGACCGTCTTTCCTGAGAATATCTCGCCCGTCGTGATCGGCTTTGCACCGTCGGCGGTCATTGTCTTGAAGGTCGCACCCGGCAGTTTGTCGCCAACGGAGATCGTCATGATGGTCCTCGCTTGAGAATGGAAAGGGAGTGTCCTTGCGATAGCGAACTAAGGCGCGCCCGGCAACCGTCCAGACGTTGGCATCACGGAAAAGGCAGCAGGCCTTCGACCGCGCCAGCGGCACTTGTCAGTGTGTAGTGAAGGCCGCCATCGGTTGGCGTTGTCGACGGCCTGTCGAGGATCGGCACCGTAAAGATCAGCTTGCCATCCTTTTCGCTGCGGGTCGGGGCACCGAACATGTAGTCGCGTTCGCCGGCAACGAAGAAGTCGGCGGCCTCGGGAGTGCCCGGAAAGCTCGCTTCGACAATCAGGGTTTCGTGATCGCCCGGCAGTACGTTTATTCCGAAATCGGGCGTTGCCGTGGCGGGCAGAGTTGCAAGGCCTGCCTTGACCAGTGCCGCATCCTCGGCGTTGTCGGGATCGGCGCCGGGATCGATGGTCAGCCTTGTCTGCACCGGGATGCAGATGGTTTCGCAAATGCCGAGGAAGATGTCCGCATCGATGACGGCCGGCTGGCCGGGTGCAGCAAGCGTGAACGTCACCGGCAATGAAACCGGGTGGTCGTAGCCGGCCCATTTGCCATAGCCGTCATCGTGGCGCTGCGGCGGCGGAAACGAAAGCGTCGCGTCGGCAATGTTGGTGCTGGCCGAGATGTCGATCTGTGGCGGCACGCCCGCATCGCCCGGATCGCGCCAATAGGTCTTCCAGCCTGGCTTCAGCGCAATGTCGAGGACACCTTGGAGACGCCCGGCCTCGTCGGCTTTGCCGCTCGTCACCAGCCGCACCCGGCCGCCTTCGCTATTGTACCAGGCCGACGAGGAGGCTGAGGCGGGGAGGCAGGTCGCCGACCCAATGGCCACGCCAAGCAGCAGGATTTTCAAGCTTTGCATGGCAATGATTTGATCGTCTGTTGATGGCCGCACAATGATTTCATGACGCCGCCGGCATCATATTTGCGTGACCTTTGACTTATGAGCCTGATCAAATCGGGCGCCGCCCATCTTTTCGGCGCCCTGGAAACGCGTTACGCTGTGGTCATGGATTTGTTGCGTCATAAAAAGACGGCCGCAGGACCCGGCTTTCTCGACGACCAGTTCCTGATTGCCATGCCCGGCATGAAGGACGACCGCTTCACGCGCTCCGTCATCTACATTTGCGCGCACAGCGACGAAGGCGCGATGGGGTTGATCATCAACCAGACGCAGCAGATGCTGTTTCCGGACCTGCTCGTGCAACTCGGGATCATGAACGAACTGGAGGCAATTCGCCTGCCGCCGCCGGCGCGCGACTTCGTCGTGCGCAATGGCGGACCGGTGGATCGCAGCCGCGGCTTCGTCCTGCATTCGGGCGACTACCGGGTGGAATCCTCGCTCGCCGTGTCCGACGACGTCTGCCTGACTGCGACCGTCGACATATTGCGCGCCATCTCCTCCGGCCGCGGACCCCGGCGGGCTCTGATGGCGCTCGGCTATGCCGGCTGGGGTGCGGGTCAGCTTGAAAACGAGATCGTCGAGAATGGCTGGCTGACTTGCCCGGCTAGTGCCGAGCTTCTGTTCGACGCCGACATCGACCGCAAATACGACCGGATCCTTGCCTCGATCGGCATCGATCTCGCGCATCTCAGCCTGGCTGCCGGTCACGCCTGAACCTCATTACGTCCCGAAATTTGTCACGCCTGAGTGAGCGGATACTGTTCCTTCAGCGTCTTCAGCACCTGGTCGCCCGGCATCGGCGCTCCGAACATGAAACTCTGCACGTATTCGCAGCCCATCTGCCGCAACTCCAGCGCATCGCTCTCGTCCGAAATGCCTTCGGCGACAACCGACAGGCCGAGTTCATGCGCCATGTTGACCATGGATTTGAGCAGCACCGCGCGTTTCGGCGTCGCGTCGTCGACGAAGCTCTTGTCGATCTTGATGGTGTCGAACGGAAAGCGCGTCAGATAGGCCAGCGATGAATAGCCGGTGCCGAAATCGTCCAGCGACAGGCCGATGCCAAGCTGCTTCAGCTTGGTCAGCACATGGGCGGTCTGCTCGGGATTGTCCATCACCAGCGATTCGGTGAGTTCGAGCCGGAAGCAGCGCGGTTTCAGATTGGCCCGCGCGATCACCGAGCGGACGTCGCTGACCAGGTCGCGGCGGATGAGCTGACGGCTGGACAGATTGACCGAGACCGACAGCGGCGCATCGCCGATCTGCTTTTGCCATCCTGCTAGGTCTTCGGCAGCCTGTTGCATGGCAAACAGGCCAAGCTGCACGATCAGGCCGCAGTTTTCGGCGACCGGGATGAAATCCGCCGGCGGAATCATGCCGCGACGCGGATGGTCCCAGCGCAGCAGCGCTTCGAAGCCGGCAACGCTGCCGTCCTCCAGCCGCACGATTGGCTGGTAGGCAAGCGTGAATTCGCGTCGTTCGATAGCGCGGCGCAGATCGGACTCGAACTGCAGCCGGTCGGTGCCGACGGTGCGGAAGGCTGGCCGGAACGGCTCGATCCTGTCGCCGCCGAAGCGCTTGGCTTGATGCATGGCAAGCTCGGCGTCCTTGACCATGTCCTCAGCCGAGGTCTGCGTGGAGGTCCAGGTGATCAGCCCGATCGAGGCGGTCAGCACGATCTCGCGCTTGGCGAAGGTGATCGGGTTGTTGATGGCGTGCTTGATGGCATCGGCAATGGCCGCGATGCGAGCCGGATCCTGCTCCGACAAAAGCATCAGCGCGAACTGGTCGCCGGCAAATCGCGACAGCGAATCCTTCGGCTTGAGCAGCCGGTGCAGCCGCCGCGCGATGGTCAAAAGGATGGTGTCGCCGGCCGAGATGCCGAGCCCGTCATTGACCTGCTTGAAGCGGTCGATGTCGATGACGAAGACGGTCGGGCGCACCTTCTCTTCGGTGCGGGCGATCGAGATGATCGCCTCCAGCCGGTTCATGAACAGCTCGCGGTTGGGCAGGCCGGTCAGATTGTCATGTACGGCGTCATGCAGCAGCCGTTCCTCGGACTTTTTCTGCTCCGTCACGTCGACCATGGTGCCGACGCAGCGGATGACCTCGCCGTCCGAGCCGATCACCGGCCGGGCGCGCAGCGAAAACCAGTGATAGTGCCCGTCGGCGCCGCGCAGGCGGAAGTTTTGCGACACCCGGCCGCGCCGGTGCTCGAGCACCACGTCGAGTGTCGTACGAAACGTGTCGCGGTCGTCGGCATGCAGCACCGGCAGCCAGTTGCGGGCAGGGCCGCCGAGGCTGTTGGGCGCAAGGCCGAGCTGAATGCTGACGTCGGGACGAGTGACGACACGGTCGCGCAGCACGTCCCAGTCCCACACGGTATCGCCCGATCCGGCAACCGCCAACGCCTGCCGCTCGAGGTCGGAGAACAGGCCCTGATGCAGGGCGCCGCCGGCAAAAGCGTGCTGCATCACGGTGAAGCCGATCAGCAGGATGATGAGGATCAGCCCACCGCCCAGCGCCGGCTGGGCGATATCGTTGTCCAGCATGCCGGTGATTGCCATCCACGATCCGCATAGCCACAGCAGAACCATCACCCAACTGGGCACCAGCATGATGGCGCGGTCGTAACCGCGTATACCGAGGAAGATGATCAGGCCGAGCCCGGTCAGCGCGGTGGCTGCGAAGGACAGCCTGGCAATGCCGGCGGCAACCGCCGGATCGACGATGGCAACGCCGGCGATCAGCACCAGCCCGAGGATCCAGACCAGTGCGCCGTAGCTGAAATGGCCGTGCCATCGGTTGAGGTTGAGATAGGCAAACAGGAACACCACGAAGGTCGCCGCAAGCGCCACCTCCGTTCCGGCGCGCCACATCTGCTCATTGCCCGGGGATATTTCTATGATCTTGTTGAGAAAGCCGAAATCGACGCAGATATAGGCAAGCACCGCCCAGGCTAGGGCCGCCGTCGCCGGGAACATCGAGGTCCCCTTGACGACGAAAAGAATGGTCAGGAACAGCGCCAGCAGGCCGGCGATGCCGATGACGATGCCACGAAACAGCGTGTAGGAATTGACCGAGTCCTTGTAGGATTCGGGGTCCCACAGATAGACCTGCGGCAGCTTGGGCGAGGCGAGCTCGGCGATGAAGGTAATCACCGTTCCGGGGTTCAGCGTCACCCGGAACACGTCGGCGTCGGGGCTGGTCTGGCGGTCGAGCGCAAAGCCTTCGCTGGGCGTGATCGCGGCGATACGGGTCGAGCCGAGATCCGGCCAGAACAGGCCGGAATTCACCAGCCGGAAATGCGGTGCGACAATCAGCCTGTCGAGCTGCTGATCGGTGGTATTGGCGAGCGCGAACACCGCCCAGTCGCCGGTCGAGCGCGCGTCATTGGCCTCGACCTCGATTCGCCGCACGATGCCGTCCGGGCCGGGTGCCGTTGAGACTTGGAAATTCTCGCCCTGGTTGCGGTAGATTTCAACGGCACCCGAAAGGTCGAGCGCCACGTCGTCGCGGGCAATCTTGATCGGTTCGACCGCAAACGCCGAGGATGCCGCGCAGAGCGTGACGATTGCCGCCAGCATAAGGGCAAGCAGCGACCCGTTCCGCAGAAAATTCGTCAAAATCAGCCCTTTGTTCCAACGCCCGGCGGATCGTCCGCGATTCGGGCGTATAGGTAATGGTCCTGCCAGATGCCGTTGATCCTGAGATAGGATCGTAGCAGTCCTTCGCGCCGGAATCCGGCTTTTTCAAGCACGCGGATCGACCGGGCGTTATCGGGGATACAGGCAGCTTCGATCCGGTGCAACCGCAGCGTTTCGAAGGCGAAACGCGTCACCACCTTGACGGCATCGGTCATCAGCCCGCGTCCGCTGAAGCGCTCGCCGATCCAGTAGCCGATATGGCCGCTTTGGGCGACCCCGTGGCGGATATTGCCGAGGGTGATACCGCCGGCAAGCTTGCCGCTGCTTTTCTCGAAGATGAAGAAGGCGATCGCCGTCCCCTGCGCATAGTCCTCGCGGTAGCGGCCGATACGATGCCGCCATGCGGTGCGGTCGAGCTCGTCAGGGGTCCATCGCGGCTCCCACGGCTCAAGGAAGGCGCGGCTTTCGCCGCGCAGCACCGACCACTCGCGATAGTCGTTGGTCAGCGGCACACGCAGCGTGACAAGGTCGCCCTTCAGTGCCGGCAGGTCGCGGCGAAAGAAAGGGAGCGCGAACACGACGCTCGAATAAGCTTAGACGGCAAGCTTACGGGCAGTGGTCTGCGAGCCCGAAAGCGAATCGAGGATCGCTTCATAGGGCGCGAGCGTACCCACCGGCCCGACGGCTGTAAGCGTCGGCTTCGTCGAAAAAAGCCGCGACGACAGATCCGTCAGCCGCTTGACCGTCAGCGCCGACAGCCGCTCCATCAGCTCTTCCTTGGCGATCGGCCTGCCGAACAGAAGCAACTGCCTGGCGATCTGCGAGGCGCGGCTGGCCGGGCTCTCGGCCGACATGATCAGCCCGGCGCGGTATTGGGCACGCGCCCGGTCGAGCTCCTCCTGCAGGATGTTTTCGCCGGCCTTTTGCAGCTCGTCGATGATCACAGGCACCAGCTCGGCGATATCGCTTTGTCCGGTTGCCGCATGGACCCCGAAGACGCCGGTGTCGGAAAAACCCCAATGGAAGGCATAGACCGAATAGCACAGGCCGCGTTTTTCGCGGACTTCCTGGAAAAGCCGCGACGACATGCCGCCGCCGAGGATCATCGACAGGACCTGAGAGGCATAGAAATCGCGGACGTGATAGGCACGGCCCTCGAAACCCAGCACGATCTGGGCGTCCATCAGGTCGCGGTCTTCGCGAAAATCGCCGCCGACATATTGCGCATATTGCGGGATGGTGCCGTCGGCCTTGCCGCGGAAGCCGCCGAGACGCTTTTCGACCTCGCGCACGAAATCGTCGTGCTTGATGTCGCCGGCTGCCACCATCACCATGTTCTCGGCGCCGTATTGCCGTTCGATGAAGTCGTGCAGTTGCTTCGAAGTGAAGGATTTGACGGTTTCCGGCGTGCCGAGAATCGAGCGGCCGATGGTCTGGTGGCGGAAGGCGGTCTCGGTAAAGTGATCGAAAACGACATCGTCGGGCGTATCGTGCGCGGCGCCGATCTCCTGCAGAATCACATGCTGTTCGCGCTCCAGCTCCTGCGGATCGAATTCGGAGTCCTGCAGGATGTCGGAAAGGATATCGACCGCCAGCGGCACATCGTCGCTCAGAACCCTTGCATAATAGGAGGTCGTCTCGACGCTGGTCGCGGCATTGATCTCGCCGCCGACGTCCTCGATCTCCGAGGCGATCTCGAAGGCGCTTCGCCGCCTGGTGCCCTTGAAAGCCATGTGCTCGAGCAAATGCGCCATTCCGTGCTCTTCGTCACGCTCGTTGCGTGCGCCCGACTTGACCCAGGCACCAAGGGCAACAGATTCGAGGCTTGGAAGGGTTTCGGTGGCGACTGTCAGGCCGTTCGACAGACGGCTTACCTCAACACCCATATGGCAATTACTCCCTAACGCGCCGCCCGCGTGTGGCGGCCGACATAATCTTCCACCATTTTCAGGTCGGATGGAAGTACCGTGTATTTTTCCTCGGCGCTCATCAACCCGCCCAGCCATGCGGGGAGGGCAGGCGACACGCCGCTGGCGGCTTCGACGGCCGCCGGAAACTTTGCCGGGTGCGCAGTGCCCAGCACCACCATTGGCACCTCACCGGCGGCTTTGCCAGTGGCCACATGCACGGCTGCGGCGGTATGCGGGTCGAGCAGATAGCCACTCGCCGCAAGTGTGGTGCGGATTGTGGCGGCGACCTCGCCCATGGTGGCGCGGCCGGCGTCGAATTCGGAGCGGATCTTGGCGATTTCGCCGGCCTCGATGGTGAAGGCGCCGGACTGCTTGAGCCCGTCCATGTAGCGCCGCACGGTCGAGGCATCGCGGCCGGACGCCTCGAACAGCAAGCGTTCGAAGTTCGAAGACACCTGGATGTCCATCGAGGGCGACGTGGTCGAAAAGACCCCTTTCATGCGGTATTCGCCGGTCGCCAGCGTGCGCGCCAGAATATCGTTGTCGTTCGTGGCGATGATCAGCCGCTCGATCGGCAATCCCATCTTCTTGGCGGCGTAGCCGGCGAAAATGTCGCCGAAATTGCCGGTCGGCACCGTGAAGGAAACCGGCCTGTCGGGCGCGCCAAGCGACAGCGCGGAGGAGAAATAATAGACGATCTGGGCCATGATGCGGGCCCAATTGATCGAATTGACGCCGGATAGCGACACCCGGTCGCGAAAACCGTGGTCGTTGAACATGTCCTTCACCAGGCCTTGGCAGTCGTCGAAATTGCCTTCGATCGCCAATGCTTGGACGTTTGCGGCGGTCGACGTCGTCATCTGCCGCTGCTGCACCGGCGAGACGCGGCCGTGCGGGAAAAGCACGAAGATGTCGGTGCGGTTGCGCCCGGCAAAGGCATCGATGGCGGCCCCTCCGGTGTCGCCGGAAGTGGCGCCGACAATGGTGGCGCGCTGGTCGCGCTCGGCCAGCACATGGTCCATCAGCCGCGCAAGAAGCTGCATCGCCACGTCCTTGAACGCGAGCGTCGGGCCGTGGAACAACTCGAGCACGAAGCTGTTCTTCCCGCTCTGCACCAGCGGGCAGACGGCCTCATGGCGGAAGGTCGCATAGGCTTCGCGCACCAGCCGTTCGAACACCGGCGCCGCGATCTCGCCACCGAGGAACGGCGACAGCACGCGGATTGCAAGATCGGGATAGGCAAGGCCGCGCATGGCGCGGACCTCTGCTGCGGAAAAATGCGGCCAGGCGCTCGGCAGATAGAGCCCGCCGTCGCGGGCCAGCCCGGCCAGCACCGCGTCGGAGAATCCAAGCGCGGGCGCTTCCCCGCGGGTACTCACATATTGCATCGTCACGTTTCCATTGCTGCGGGAATCTTCGCCCGCCGTAAGGTGGTGGATTTCTGCGCTGGCTCAGTCGCATTTTTGCCGCGCGGTTGATATACGTCACCGGCTTTGCGAGAGGGAAGTGCAGTTCATGGCGTTTCATTCATTCAACGGTCGTTTTGTCGCGGGTCTGGCGCTCACCGGCTTTATGCTTGCTGCCGCAGGCTGCCAATCGAGCGACAATAGCATTCTCGGCTTCGGCAAGAAGGATACGACGCCACCACCGCCACCCGACCCCAAGGTGCTTTCCAGCCAGCTGCAGGCCTATTGCCCGAAAGTGACGTTGCGTGACGGCACCGCCTTCTTCAATATCTACGCCAAGAGCGGTCCGAAGCCGAAGAAAAAAACCGATGTTGCCGCCGAGGATGCCCAAGCCGCCCAGCCGCCAGCGGACGCGGCAGGCGTCGATCAGCCGGACGATTCCGCCAAGATCATCTATCAGGCTTCGATCACCGATGTGACCCGCGACTGCAGCCGCGCCAACGGCTCCTTGTCGATGAAGATAGCCGTTGCCGGCAAGGTCGTGCCTGGTCCGATGTTCGCCCCCGGTACCATCACCATGCCGATCCGTATCGCGGTGATGCACGGCACCGAAGTTCTCTATTCGCAGCTTCACTCCTATCAGGTCCAGGTTACCGATCCCTCGAGTGCCACGCAGTTCGTCTTCACCGATTCCAACGTCGTCGTTCCGGAGCCGACGGCGCGGGACTACCAGGCATTTGCCGGGTATGACGAGGGCGCTCCGAAAGGGGCGTCGGACAAGCCGAAGAAGAAGAAAGCCGCCGCGACCAACTGAGCCGGTGCATTCGCGCCACGGCGGTTGGAGGCGGCCTCTCAGGCGTCCGCCGACCATTCCGACAGCGCGGCGATCACGCTTTTCAGTTCCGCCCAGCGGCGGATGACCGTTTCGGCACCGGCTTCGGTCAGCGCATCGGCGTGGCCGGGATAGCTGTGCGCCGCGCCGGTGAAGCCGATGACGCGCATTCCCGCCGTCTTGGCGCCGGTGACGCCATGCACGGAATCCTCGATGACGAAGGTGTTCGCAGGATCGGCCTTGAGCTTTTCCGCGGCGAACCGGAACACGTCCGGCGCCGGCTTGGTTTTCCCGGTCGGCGTTTCCAGCGACGAAAAGATACGGCCGGCAAAGAACGGCAAAAGCTGCACCTTCTCCAGCATGAATTCGATCCGCTCCGAACGCGAATTCGAACAGACGCAGCGCGGCACCATTACCGCGGCGACAGCCTCGTGCGCCCCGTCGATGGCACGCACGTCGCTGCGCAGCCGGCGATCGACCAGCTGTTCCTCCTTGTCGATCAGGGAGGCCTGGAACGGGATCCGGGACTTTTCCTCGACCCGCATCATGATGTCCTTGAAAGTCAGCCCGGCATAGACCTCGGAAATCTCCTCCGCCGATATCTCATAGCCGGCCGAGGTCAAAAGCTCGGCATCGATGCGTGCGGCGATGATTTCGGAATCGACGAGCACGCCGTCGCAATCGAAGATGACAAGGTCTGGCTGGGGCATGGTGATCCGGAAAGCGGGATGAAGGGAATGCCAAGAGGCCTTTGGTCCAAACGGCTCAGGCGGCGCGGCATACACCAACAGGCCGGGCTTCGCAAATTCGGCAGTATGCTTCACTGAATATTTACGCTGATCGGTAACCATAACGGACAGTAAACAGTAACGCGTGCCTTGGGTGTCATAATGTCTGCCGTGCGTCTTCTCGACGAGCTTTCCGATGCTCCCCAGCAATCCGAGTGGCTGGATACGATCCTGAAGGGCGACTGCGTCGCCGCGCTGGAACGGCTGCCGGAAAAATCGATCGACGTGATCTTTGCCGATCCGCCTTACAATCTGCAGCTCGATGGCGATCTGCACCGGCCCGACCAATCCAAGGTCGATGCCGTCGACGACCATTGGGACCAGTTCGACAGTTTTGAGGCCTACGACGCCTTCACCCGCGCCTGGCTGCTGGCGGCGCGCCGCGTGTTGAAGCCCAACGGCACGATCTGGGTCATCGGCTCCTACCACAATATTTTCAGGGTCGGCGCCAAGATGCAGGACCTGGGCTTCTGGATCCTCAATGACGTCGTCTGGCGCAAGACCAATCCAATGCCCAATTTCCGTGGCCGTCGCTTCCAGAACGCGCATGAGACGATGATCTGGGCATCGCGCGACCAGAAGGGCAAAGGTTACACCTTCAACTACGAGGCGCTGAAGGCATCGAACGACGACATTCAGATGCGCTCCGACTGGCTGTTTCCGATCTGCACCGGCGGCGAGCGCCTGAAGAACGACAATGGCGACAAATTGCATCCGACGCAGAAGCCGGAAGCGTTGCTTGCCCGCGTCATGACGGCATCGACCAGGCCCGGCGACATCGTGCTCGATCCCTTCTTCGGTTCAGGAACCACCGGTGCGGTGGCCAAACGGCTTGGCCGCCACTTCGTCGGCATCGAGCGTGAGCAAGCCTATATCGATGCCGCCATGGAACGCATCGATGCGGTCCGGCCGCTGGACGGCGCCAATTTGACAGTGCTGACCGGCAAGCGCGCCGAGCCGCGCGTTGCCTTCGTCACGCTGCTCGACAATGGCCTGGTGGCACCCGGCGCTACGCTCTACGACGCCAAGAAGCGTTGGGCGGCCAAGGTGCGTGCCGACGGCACGCTGGCGATCGGCGACAGTGCCGGGTCGATCCACAAGATCGGCGCTGAGGTACAGGGGCTGGACGCCTGCAACGGATGGACCTTCTGGCATTATGAGCGCAGCGGAGGCCTGACCCCGATTGACGAGCTTCGCCGCATTGCGCGGCTAGGCATGGAACGGGCAGGGGCCTGACGGTTTCTGAGTTGCGACAGATCAGTTAATGCGAAGGCTCAGCCAGTCCCTGGAAGCGATTCAAATCACACCTTGATCCCAAGACGCGCAAGGTCCGCCCTGAGCGTCTTTGCATCGGTGAACAGCACCGACTGCCAGCCGGCCGCCTTGGCGCCGTCGACATTTTTCTGGCTGTCGTCGATGAATAGCGTGGCTGACGGTTCGAGGCCGAACGCGGTGACGTGGTGATCATAGATGGCGCGATCCGGCTTGATTAGCCCGATCTCGGCTGACACGGTGATGCCGCGCGGGCGCTCCAGGAACGGAAAGCGGTCGCGCGCTTCGCGGAACGTATCGTCAGCCCAGTTGGTCAGCAGCGTCACGTCATGGCCAGTGTCGATCAGGCGCTCCATGATGGCTACGCTGTCATTATAGGCATGCGGTGCCATTTCGTGCCAATGGCGGCGGAAATTGCGGATATTCTGTTCGTGATCCGGGTACTGGGCGATCAGGAGCGTCTCTGCCTCTTCCCAGGTCCGGCCGCGATCCTGCTCGATGTTCCAATCATGCGTGCAGACATTGTCGAAGAACCATTTCCGTTCGTCTGGATCGGGGATCAAGCGGCTGAAGGGCAGGTTCGGATCATAGTGGATCAGCACTTTGCCGATGTCGAAAACGATGTGGCGGATTTCGGACATTCTTCTCTCTTTCAATGCGGCCGCTGCTTCTTCGTCGCGCCCGGTATCGCCGCTTCGATTACCTTTTTCATGACGCTCGGCAGCGCTTCCCCGGAAATTTCATGGGCCAGCGACCAGAAATGCCCGGGCGGGGCGGCGCTGTCGGTCTCCGCCTTGAACACGTCGAGTTCGAGCGCAAAATGGGTAAAGACATGGCCGATGCGTCCGGCCTGCCGCCAGTCGCCGGGGAACGGGGCTGCCGCTTCCGTTGTGGCGCCGTCGATGCGCGCGGTCCAGCCGGTCGTCGGCACTTCGGTCATGCCGCCCAGCAGGCCTTTTTCGACGCGCTTGCGCAAAAGCACGGCGCCGTCGCCCCTGACGGCGACGAAAGCGGCGCCGCGGCGCAAGGGTTTCTCGGCCTTGGGCAGGCGGACCGGAAAGCGCTCGGGATCGCCCGAGATTGTGGCGCTGCAATCCTGCCTGACGGGGCAAAGCACGCAGCGGGGCCGGCGCGGTGTGCAGATCGTCGCGCCCAAGTCCATCATCGCCTGCGCGAAGTCGCCGGGCCTTGTCCCGGGAACCATGTGCTCGACATGGCTGCGTATCTCGCTCTTGGCTTCGCCCAGCGGCGTGGCGATCGAAAACAGCCGTGAGACGACCCGTTCGACATTGCCGTCGACGACCGCGGCTGGTCGGTCGAAGGCGATCGCCGCGATCGCCGCTGCCGTATAGGCGCCGATACCGGGCAGTTCCTTCAAGCCGGTCTCACTGTCCGGAAAGCGGCCGCCTAGCCGCGCGACGAGATCGGCGCAAGCCTTGAGGTTGCGGGCGCGAGAATAATAGCCGAGCCCGGCCCAGGCCTTCATGACGTCTTCGATCGGTGCCGCCGCCAGTGCCTCGACAGTTGGCCACTTCTGCACGAACGCCCGGAAATAGGATTTTACCGCCTCGACCGTGGTTTGCTGCAGCATCACCTCGGAAAGCCAGACCAGATAGGGATCGGGCTGCGCGCCGCCTGCCAGCGGGCGCGGCGGAACGCGCCAGGGCAGGTCGCGGTGATGCGCGTCGTACCAGCCAAGCAGCCGGAACGCGATCTCGCCATTGTCTCCGGATACGGCCTTGCGGGTCTGGTCGTGCAGTGCCATTGATCGAGGGTCGGCCCTAATCCACTGGTGCTGAAGCTGGTGACTGGAGAACGCACATGGCAGGGAAAAGGCCCTTCGGCAATCCCGTTCCGGTGAGCGATCTCGCAACCGAGATCCTCGACCCGGTGCTGCGCAAGCGGGCCGGCATGTCGATCGGGCTGGTTCAGTCGTGGGAAGAGATTGCCGGGCCGCGGCTTGCCGGCCGCTCGCGCCCGGAAAAGATCCAGTGGCCACGCCGCATGCACGAGGACGATCCGTTCGAGCCGGCGGTGCTGGTGATTGCCTGCGAGGGTGTGGCGGCACTGCATCTGCAGCACGAGACCGGCGAGATCATCAACCGGGTCAATGCGTTTCTCGGCTTCAATGCGATCGGCCGGATCAGGATCGTGCAGAAACCGGTAATGACTGGCAAGGAAAAGCCGAAACCCATTTTGCGGCCGCTGACCGTGGCCGAGAAGGCGAAGCTGTCGGGCACTGTCGGTTTGATCGAGGACGACGGGCTGCGCGCCTCGCTGGAGCGGCTTGGCGCCACCATTCTAGGCCAAAGGAAGCCGTAATCTCGCGCTATCGTGATGGCATGCTCGAATTTGCCGATTGGAATAGGGGTGGCAATGCCTTAATTCGCGCCAACTCTCGCTTTTTGTAGCCTTTGCATTGCAAAATCCAACTATTGCCAGGTGATTCGTATGATCCGTTCCTTGTCCCGCAGAAATCTCTTGTCGTCGCTCGCCGCCATACCAGCGGTGGCGCTGCTTGCCGCCTGCAGCGATTCCGGCGAGAAAGCCGAGGCGCAGGATGTGAAGCCTGCGGCTCCGGCGGAACCTGCGAAGCCGGCCGCTCCAGCCGCCGCCAAAGCGCCTGAAGCTCAGGGCACGGTGGATATGGCAGCCTTGTTGAAGCCCGGCGCGCTGCCCGACATGCAGCTCGGCAAGGACGACGCAAAGGTCACCATCGTTGAATATGCATCGATGACCTGCCCGCATTGCGCGCATTTCGCCGAGACCACTTTTCCGGAGCTGAAGACGAAATATATCGACACCGGCAAGGCCCGTTACATCCTGCGCGAATTTCCGTTCGACCCCAGCGCCGAGGCCGGTTTCATGCTGGCGCGCTGCTCCAAGGACAACTATTTCCCGATGGTCGACGTGCTGTTCAGGCAGCAGGCGAACTGGGTTGGTGTGAACAATACCAAGGACGCACTGCTGCAAATCGCCAAGCTTGCCGGTTTTACACAGGAGTCCTTCGAGGCCTGCTTGACGGACCAGAAGCTTCTGGACGATGTGAGATCCGTCCAGAAGCGCGGCGCCGACGAATTCAAGGTCGATTCCACACCGACCTTTTTCATCAACGGAAAGACCTACAAAGGGGCGATGTCGATTGCGGAAATGTCGGCCATCATCGACCCTCTGCTCTGACGTTTCGGCAGCGCCGAAGCGGCTGCGCTTCGGCGTGCGCACTTCTTTGTCTTGCCGCTGGTTCTCCTTGCAAAACCGCGGAACAGTTTTGCGAAACTTGGCTATGGGTCGGCGCGAATGAAGTTCTCGCGCCTTCGCCTCCTCGGCTTCAAATCCTTCGTCGAACCCGGCGAGTTCGTCATCGAACGCGGCCTGACCGGCATCGTCGGGCCGAACGGCTGCGGCAAGTCGAACCTGGTCGAGGCGCTACGCTGGGTTATGGGCGAAAGCTCTTACAAGAACATGCGTGCGTCCGGCATGGACGACGTCATCTTTTCCGGCTCGGGAACGCGTCCGGCCCGCAACACCGCCGAAGTCACGCTGTTCCTCGACAATAGCGACCGGACTGCGCCGTCTGCCTTCAACGACGCCGATGAGTTGCAGGTCTCGCGCCGCATCGAGCGCGAGGCCGGCTCGCTCTACCGCATCAATGGCAAGGAAGCCCGTGCCAAGGATGTCCAGCTGCTGTTCGCCGACCAGTCGACCGGCGCCCGCTCGCCCTCGATGGTTGGCCAGGGCCGCATCGGCGAGCTGATCCAGGCAAAGCCGCAGGCGCGCCGCGCACTGCTGGAAGAGGCGGCCGGCATTTCCGGCCTGCACACACGGCGCCACGAAGCCGAGCTGCGGCTGAAGGCGGCCGAACAGAACCTCGAACGGCTGGATGACGTCGTCGGCGAGCTGGAAAGCCAGATCGAAAGCCTGAAACGCCAGGCCCGCCAGGCCTCGCGCTTCAAGAACCTGTCGGCCGACATCCGCAAGGCCGAAGCGACGCTGCTGCATCTGCGTTGGACGCTGGCCAAGACGCAGGAAGGCGAAGCGCGTTCGGCGCTGGCGATTGCCACCGCGCTGGTCGGCGACCGTGCTGCCGCCCAGATGGCTGCCGCAAGGGAACAAGGTATCAACGCCCACCGGCTGCCGGACCTGCGCGATGCGGAAGCCGCCGCCGCCGCCGCCTTCCAGCGTCTGTCGATCGCCAAGGCACAGATCGAGGAAGAGGCAGGCCGCATCCGCGCCCGCCAGGCTGAGCTCGACCGCCGACTGCAACAGCTCGATGGCGACCTTGCCCGCGAGGAGCGCATGGTCCGCGACAATGCGGATATCCTCGAACGCCTCGCCGCCGAAGAAGCCGCGCTCAATGTCGAAAACGCCGGCGCCGCCGAGCGCGAGGCCAGCACCCGCGCGGCTTTCGAGCAGGCGGCATCGACGCTTGCTTCGAGCGAGGCCAAGCTGGCCTCGCTGACCGCCGAACGGGCGGAGGCGGCCGCCTCGCGCAACCAGATTGAACGGACGCTGCGCGATACCGCTGAGCGCCGCGACCGCTTTGCCCGCCAGCTTGCCGATGTCGACCGCGAACTGTCGGAGATCGTCTCCAGGGTCGCCGGCCTGCCCGACCCCGCCGAGAAGCGGCTGCTGGTCGAACAGGCGCAGGCGCTGCTCGAAGGGGCCGAACGAGCCGCGATTGCCACGGAACAGGCGGTCGCCGAGGCACGCGCAAGCGAAAGTGCCGCCCGCCCACCGGTTCAGGACGCAAAGGCCGAACTGGCGCGGATCGAAACCGAGGCCCGCACGCTCGCCAAGATCCTGAACGCCGCGAGCGGCGATTTGTTTCCCTCGGTGCTGGAGCAGATCAGCGTCGAGCGTGGCTACGAGACGGCGCTGGGTGCCGCGCTTGGCGAAGATCTTGACGTGCCGCTTGATCGTAGCGCGCCTGTGCATTGGGGCCAGAGCGAAATCCAGCCCGGCGATGTCGCTTTGCCGGAACGCATAAAGAGCCTCGCTAGCGTGGTGCGCGCGCCGGCGCAACTGGCCCGCCGGCTGGCCCAGATCGGCATTGTCGATGCCGCCGACGGAAGAAAGTTGCAGACGCTGCTTGCTCCCGGTCAACGATTGGTCAGCCGCGAAGGCGCGCTCTGGCGTTGGGATGGCTTCACCGCCAGCGCCGATGCGCCGACCGCCGCCGCGCAGCGGCTGGCGCAGAAAAACCGGCTGGCCGAACTCGATGCCGAAGCGGTTCATGCCACGCGCATCCTGCGCGAAGCCGAACAGGCGCTTGCGCAGGCCGAACAGGCGCTTGCCCAGGCGAGCGAGGCCGAACGCAATGCCCGACAGGCCGGGCGCGACGCCCAGCATGGGCTGGATGCTGCCCGCAATACGCTGGCTGAGGCCGAAAAAGCCGGCGGCGAACTGTCGAGCCGGCGTGCAGCACTTGACGAGGCGCGCGCGCGTATCGTCGACAGCCATGAGGAGACGGCGGCAGCATTCGTCGAGGCGGAAATGCTGCTGCAAGACGCTCCCGATCTCGGCGATCTGCAACTGCAGCTCGAGCAGTCGGCGGCCAACGTCGCCCGCGACCGCGCCGCCCTTGCCGATGCGCGTGCCGTTCACGAGGGCCTGAGGCGAGAAGCCGAGGCACGTACGCGCCGGCTCGACGCGATCGGCGCGGAACGGCGCAATTGGGTGGAGCGCGCCGAAAACGCCTCGACGCAGATCGCGGCACTCGGCGAACGCAAGGCAGAGGCTGAGGCCGAGCGCGAGCAACTGGCCGACGCACCCGACGAGATCGACGCCAAACGGCGCGCCCTGCTGTCGCAACTCGCCGAGGCCGAAAGCCTGCGAAAAGCTGCAGGTGACCGCTTGCAGGAAGCGGAGAACCGGCAGTCCGAGCTGGACAAGGCTGCGACCGCTGCCATTCAGTCGCTCGCCGAAGCGCGCGAAACGCGTGTTCGCGCCGAAGAGCGGCTGACCGCCGCCGACGAGCGTCGGCTGGAAGTCGAGGCGCGCATCCAGGAAACGCTGAACACGCCGCCGCATCTGGTGATCCGCCACACTGGCCTCGAACCCGACAGCCCGATGCCCGAAATGGCCGAGATCGAGCGTCAGCTCGACCGGCTGAAGGTTGAGCGCGAACGGTTGGGCGCCGTCAATTTGCGCGCCGAGGAAGAGCAGAAGGAACTATCGGACCGGCTGGAGACCATCGTCTCCGAGCGCGACGACATCATCGAGGCGATCCGCAAGCTGCGGCAGGCGATCCACAGCCTGAACCGCGAAGGCCGCGAGCGGCTGCTCGCCGCCTTCGAGGTGGTCAACGGCCATTTTCAGCGGCTGTTTTCGCATTTGTTCGGCGGCGGCACCGCCGAGCTGCAACTGATCGAGTCCGACGATCCGCTCGAAGCCGGGCTCGAGATCCTGGCGCGCCCGCCCGGCAAGAAACCGCAGACGATGACGCTGCTGTCCGGCGGTGAGCAGGCATTGACGGCGATGTCGCTGATCTTCGCCGTGTTCCTGACCAACCCGGCGCCGATCTGCGTGCTCGATGAAGTCGACGCCCCGCTCGACGACCACAATGTCGAACGCTTCTGCAATCTGATGGACGAAATGGCCGCAACCACCGAAACGCGCTTCGTCATCATCACACACAACCCGATCACCATGGCGCGCATGGACCGGCTGTTCGGGGTAACCATGGCCGAGCAAGGCGTTAGCCAACTGGTGTCGGTCGACCTGCAGGCTGCCGAAGCCATGCGCGAGGCAAGCTGAAGCATCAGCTTAGTGGTGGTCTCCACCTCGGCTTTCGACTATAGCACGACGAAATGGGCTGGATCTGCCTCTCCAGATACCCGCCCGGCTGTGCGCGTGGAGAAGCTTGTTGCCTATACTTGTCACCGGAGCCGCGGGGTTCATTGGCAGTCATGTTTGCCACCATCTGCTCAACCGGGGAGAAGCGGTCGTCGGCGTCGACAACATGAACGACTATTACGACCTGGCGCTCAAAAAGGGGCGGCTTGCCCGCCTTCTGCCCCGTAAGGATTTTTCGTTCCACCAGATCGATATTGCCGAACAGGGCGCGCTTGCGGCCGCTTTGGCCGGGAAAGGCATCGTCAGGATCGTGCATCTCGCAGCGCAGGCCGGCGTGCGTCACTCACTCGACAATCCACGGCTCTATATCCGTTCCAATGTCATGGGCCACCTCGAAGTGCTCGAATTCTGTCGCGCCGAACCGGCATTCGAGCATCTGGTCTATGCCTCGTCGAGCTCGGTCTATGGTGGCAACCGCAGCGTGCCGTTCAGCGAGGCCGATCAGGTCGACAAGCCCGTTTCGCTTTACGCCGCCACCAAGAAAACCGATGAGTTGATGAGCCATACCTACGCCCATCTGTTCGGCATACCGCAGACCGGCCTGCGGTTTTTCACGGTCTACGGTCCGTGGGGCCGTCCTGACATGGCCTATTGGATGTTCAGCAAGGCGATGCTCGAGGGCAAGCCGATCCGGGTCTTCAACAATGGCGAAATGTGGCGCGATTTCACCTACATAGACGATGTTGTGAAGGCGGTTGTCGCTGTGCTCGACAAGCCCCCCACGGACGTTCCGCCGAACAGGCTTTACAATGTCGGCAACAACCGGCCGGTGCGGCTGGGCGACTTCATCGACATTCTGGAAAGATTGCTCGAGGTCAAGGCAATCCGCCACAACGAGCCGATGCAGGCGAGCGACGTCGAGAAGACTTATGCCGACATGACCGCGCTGGAGCGGGATTTCGGCTTCAGGCCTAGCGTTTCGATAGAGGACGGGCTGAAGAAGTTTGTCGATTGGTACCGGCCGTACTCGAAGCAGTAATTTGCACTGCTCGCCGTGACGTCTTCTATCTCGATGCGAACCGGTATCACTGGCATTCGGCCCAAAACCGCAACTGATCCGGCGCGAAGCTTTGAAGAACCTGGCCGATGGTGCTCGTGCGACAGTAGCTCACCATCAAGCGTGACCTGGAGTGGGTACAAGTCGGACTGCAAAAAGCATCATACTGTCCTAACATCCTGTTAACCACATGCTCGCTGAAAAGTATCTGATTAACCTTTGAGGCGCTTATGAACGCTATGTTCTGTGGCTTGCTGTTCAGTATGAGCTGTGTAGATGTGCGGATTCGGGGGCTATTTCGGTTCAGTCCGGGATGCGGAAGCTTTGCTTGCGCGCATGACGTCTGCGATCGCCCATCGCGGGCCGGATGAACAAGGGAAATTCGTAGCGCCCGAAGCTGGACTTGGGCATGCGCGGCTGTCGGTGATCGGGATTGGTGATGGCCAGCAACCGATGTCCGACGAGACCGGCAATTTGACGATTGCGTTCAACGGCGAGATTTTCAATTACGTGGAATTGCGCGAAGGACTGCTGGCCAAGGGCCGACGCTTCCGCACGTCGAGCGACACAGAAGTTCTCCTGCAGCTGTATGACGAGATGGGCGAGGACTGCCTGTCGCTCCTGAACGGTGATTTCGCCTTCGCGATATGGGATAATCGGCGTCGGCGGATGGTGCTTGCAAGAGACCGCATGGGTGTTCGGCCGCTGTTCTACACCAGCAGGGACGGGGTGCTCTACTTTGCGTCGGAGATAAAAGCCCTGCTGAAGGTGCCCGGCGTCTCGGCCGAAATCGATCAGATCGCACTCGACCAGATCTTTACGCTGTGGGCGCCGATCGCTCCACGCACGGCTTTCCGCAACATCCACGAGCTGGAGCCGGGAAGCGTGATGATCGCGACACTGGGGCAAGTCACGGTCAAACCATATTGGCACCTAGACTACCCGTATCTCGACGCGCCATCAAAAATTAGCAATGAGGACGATGCGGCCGAAGAACTGCAGGCCCTTTTGACCGACGCGGTGAGGCTTCGCATGCGCGCCGACGTTCCGGTCGGTTCTTACCTTTCGGGCGGGCTCGATTCATCCCTCGTTTCGGCAATCGCGGCCGGCATGACTCCTCTTAAGCTGCAGACATTTTCCGTGACGTTCGACAGCGCCGAGCATGACGAAAGCGCCTTTCAGACCGAAATGGCGTTGGCGCTTGGCACCTATCATCGAACCATCGCCTGCCGTGCCGGCGATATCGCCGGTGTGTTTCCCGAAGTCATCCGCTTTGCCGAACGGCCGATCATCCGCACCGCCCCCGCCCCCCTCTATCAACTGTCCGGCCTCGTTCGCCAGGCCGGTTTGAAAGTGGTGCTGACAGGCGAAGGCGCCGACGAGGTCTTTGCCGGCTATGATGTCTTCAAGGAAGCGCGGGTTCGCCGTTTCTGCGGACGACAGCCGGCATCGCGCAGCAGGCCACAGCTGTTCCGCAAGCTTTATCCCTATCTGCCGGGGCTGCAACAGCAGTCCGTGGAGTACCTGGCTGCGTTCTTCGGCACCGGCAGCGCTGCCCTGGACGATCCGCTGTTCTCGCATCGGCCGCGTTTCAAGACCACATCAGCGGCGAAGATGTTCTTTTCCGGTGACCTGCGCGCGACATTGAAGGGCTATGACGCAGCCGAGGAACTGGCCAGCCGGTTGCCTGAGGCGTTTTCCCGGTGGCATCCGCTGCATCAGGGGCAATATCTCGAAACCCGCTTTCTCCTGCCGGGCTACATCCTCTCGAGCCAGGGCGACCGGATGGCCATGGCGCACGGTATTGAAGGGCGTTTCCCCTTCCTCGATCATCGTTTGGTGGAGTTTGCAGCAAGACTTCCGCCGGAAATGAAGCTGAAGGGACTGGTGGAAAAACACATACTGCGCAAAGTTGCCAAGCACTTGCTCCCGACGGCCATCGGGGAGCGCACCAAACAGCCTTACCGGGCGCCGGAAGCCCGCTCCTTCGTTGGAGCCGGAGAACTGGACTACGTGCGCGACTCGCTCAGCGAGGCGAGCATCGCCGCCGGAGGACTATTCAACGCCAAGGCGGTGGCGAACCTGCACGAGAAATGCCGCTTGCAGCCAGCGTCCGGGTTCCGCGACAATGCTGCCTTCGTCGGCATTTTGTCGACCCAACTGTGGCAGAAGATTTTCACCGGCCAAAAGGTCGGTACAGCACGAGCGGCCTGAGAAATCGAGGGAAGAAAACATCATGGTAACAATCAAGGACAAGGTCAAAACCTTTATCGTCGACAACTTCCTGTTCGGCGACTCGTCCTACGAGCTTGCAGACACGGCATCACTGATCGAGAACGACATCATCGACTCGACGGCCGTGCTGGAACTCGTAGCTTTCATTGAGGATGATTTCGGCATCGCGATGGTCGATACCGACATCGTACCGGCCAATCTGGATTCGATTGACCGTATCTCCGCCTTCATCAAGGCGAAAGCAGAAGCGCTGGCAGCGTAGGCGCAATTGGCGAGGAGCGTCCGTGCGGATCGAACATTTTCTGGCTGCCAAGGCCGCTGCCCATCCAGCCAAAACGGCATTGATCACCGAGCACAAAAGGCTGTGTTACGAAGAGCTGGACGATCTCTCAAGCCGCCTGGCCGCCGCCCTTTTCACGAATGGCGTCAGGCGCGACGACCGCGTCCTGATCTTCATGGACAATTGCTGGGAGGCTGCGGTTTCGATTTTCGCAGTTCTTAAGGCAGGCGCGACTTTCAGTCCGATCAACGCATCTACCAAGGCCGAAAAGCTTGCCTACATCATCGCCGATTGCGACGCAGCTGCGATCCTTACGCAAGCAAAACTGATGCCCTTGGTCGCCGAGGCGTCCGGATCCTCCGGCAAGACCGGCATCTTCGTGGCTTCCACCCTTGGTGCGGATAACCAATGCCCGGCAGGCGCCACATCCCTGGCGGATTGCTTGACGTTCCAAGCCAGGGAGATTGACCACCGGGGCATTGACGTCGATCTTGCGATGTTGATCTACACCTCGGGCTCGACCGGCCGGCCCAAGGGCGTGATGATGACGCACCGCAATTGCGACGCGGCGGCCGACTCAATCACCACCTATCTGCGCAATTCGCCGGACGACATCATCTTGAATGTTCTGCCCCTGGCTTTCGACTACGGGCTCTATCAGTTGCTGATGGTTGTCAGGCTCGGCGCCACGCTCGTGCTCGAGAAGTCCTTCGCTTTTCCCCAGGCGGTCTTTGAACGTATCCGCCAGGAAGGCGTCACCGGTCTTCCGCTCGTGCCCACGATGGCAGCGATGATCCTGCAGATGCGTGACCTGGCGCCGGGCTTCCTGCCCAGCCTTCGCTATATTTCCAACACGGCGGCTGCCTTGCCGCCGGCTCACATAGAACGCCTGCGGTTTCTTTTCCCCGATGTCAGGCTCTATTCGATGTATGGCCTGACGGAATGCAAGCGCTGCACCTATCTGCCACCCGAGGAACTCGACCACCGGCCGGGGTCGGTCGGGATAGCCATTCCGAACACCGAGGCCTTTGTCGTCGACGACTACGGCCAACGAGTGCCGCCGGGCGTAGCAGGTGAGTTGGTCATTCGCGGGCCGCACGTCATGCAGGGTTATTGGCGAAACGAAGCTGCGACGGCACAAGCCCTTCGCCCAGGTCCGAATCCTTGGGAGATGGTTCTCTACACCGGCGATCTGTTCCGGGCCGATGAGGAAGGTTTTCTTTATTTCGTCGGCCGCAAGGACGACATCATAAAGTCGCGGGGCGAGAAAGTCGCGCCCAAGGAAGTGGAAGCCGTGCTTCACGCGCATCCGGGCATCGCGGAAGCAGTGGTTGTCGGTGTGCCGGATCCCGTGCTCGGGCATGCGATCGGTGCACTCATCGTACGGTCTGACCCGGCGCTTAGCGAAAAGGATATCATTCGTCATTGTGCACGCCACCTTGAGGACTTTATGGTCCCCAGGGTCATCGAGTTCCGCCGGGAACTGCCGAAGACCGATACCGGCAAGGTCAGTCGTCGGCTTGCGGCAGAAACAATGGAGGCCGCTCAATGAATGTNACTGCCGAAGACCGATACCGGCAAGGTCAGTCGTCGGCTTGCGGCAGAAACAATGGAGGCCGCTCAATGAATGTTCGCCCCGCCAAGGACGCGCGGACCTTTCTGGCGCAGGCTCTGGCGATCGACCTGGCCGCCGAAACGGACCGTGTCGTAATGGCTTTGCGCCAGCAGTTGCGCGGGTTTCGCAAGCGGGGCCTTGTGCTCGGTCTTTCGGGCGGGATCGATTCGAGCGTGTCGGTCGCGTTGGCCGCGCGAGCCGTCGGACCGCGGAATGTGCTTTGCCTGTTCATGCCGGAAAGCGATTCCGATCCCGAAAGTCTGCGGCTCGGCCGCCTCGTCGCCGAAACGTTTGGCGTCGAGGCTATCGTAGAGGATATCGGGCCGACCCTGAGCGCGATGGGCTGCTACCAGCGTCGCGACGCCTTTATCCGCGAATTGGTCCCGGAATACGCCGAAGGCTGGGCCTCGAAGATCGTGATCGCGAACGCCCTCGAGGGCAAGGGCTACAATATCTCATCCCTGGTGGTGCAGGATCCGGAAGGCAAGCAGACGAAACTGAGAATGCCGTTGCCTGTCTATCTTGGTATCGTCGCCGCCACCAACATGAAACAGCGCACCCGCAAGCAGATCGAATACTATCACGCCGACCGCTTGAACTTCGCCGTCCTTGGAACGCCGAACCGGCTGGAATACGATCAGGGTTTCTTCGTGAAGAACGGTGACGGCGCAGCGGACGTCAAGCCGATCGCGCACCTCTATAAAACGCAGGTCTATGCGCTGGCGGCCCATCTCGGTGTTCCGGAGGAAATCCGGAACCGGCCGCCGACCACCGATACCTACTCGCTGGCGCAGACCCAGGAGGAGTTCTACTTCTCGCTTCCTTATGACCGTATGGATATTTGCCTTTACGGCCTCAACAACGGCGTGGCGGCTGAGCTGGTGGGGCAGGCGGCGGGGTTGGCCGCCTCACAAGTGGAACGCGTCTGGGCCGATATCATCGCCAAACGCAAGGCGACGCGTTATCTGCACCAGCGTCCGCAACTCGTTGATGAAGTCGAGGAAATCGGCACCTGAACCGCCTCGAAACCGGGCCACGGATGGGCGGTTCGATTTGAACGTGTCCCGACTCTAGCTGAAACGGCTCCCGATCAGCCGGCTCCACTGCTCGCCCGCAAGACCGTTCAGGAAGACTTGCGAGTTCTTCATGGCGTCCAACAGCTCTGGATCACGTGAATGCACCACCGTTGAGGCAACGGTCAGGAAAGCGATGCGTCGTCCAAGCATCGCCTCCAGAAGTGCAGGTTGAACACGTCCGCGCAGGCCGCTGACGCCGCGCGCGGCGGCATGATCGATAAGGCAGTCTATCACCGAGCCCGCCTGGCCGGGGAGGGCGAGGATCTGCAGCACGCGACCAATTTGATACTTCCGTGCGTAATAGGCGAAAGCGCCGACATTGTTGCCGACTGGCGATGTCACGCAACCGAAGACAAGCTCGCCTAAATCCGGCTTCTGTGCCGCATCGGTCAGGATGTGGTCGAGTTGGCCTTCCGTCCAATCCGGGCGCAGGGCGAATTGAGCGGTAAACGGCTCGATGAGCTTGGCAAATGTGTGGCTGTCGATTTCGGATATCCGAAATGCTCCGTGGCCTGCCCCTTCCACCGCCACACCTGACCAGCGTCGTTCGCTGGGCGTCATCCTCCTGCAATAAAATCGGTCGACGGCACGCGCCAACGGATTGAGCATTCGGGCAAGCGTCAGGCGATTGGCGGAAAGGCTGAGCATGAAGGCCGCGGGGCGCATCACGCGGACCCAGTCAAGGCTGTATTGCGGCAGGACCGCGCCGCGCAGCCGGGTCCACAATTTCACGGAGATATCGTTGGCCGTCTCGCTGAAGGAGATGTCCTGCGGACCATCAAGGTATGCTTTCAGCAAGCGAGCGCCGGCCAGCGGATCGTGCTCATGGTCCTTGACCATGAGCGAGCTACAGATGGCGGCGCGTAGTTGTCGGCCGTTGAACGTCATCGGCAGCACGTGGACACCGACAAATCCGGAGACGCGACCGGCGTCGTTGACATGGACAAGCGACCGGAGGTCGCCGCCGCAACCGGGCGCATCCAGATAAAACCGTCTCATGTATTCGACGAGAGAGGCCGGCGCTTTCGTCCCTTCCTTCAGCAGCACGCGCTGAAACATGTCCGCGACTGCCGGGAGGTCGGCGCCTTGCAAGGCGCGAATGATGCTCAAGCCCGGCTCCCGGCACCGAAGTCCCGTCCGCCGAGCTTCCGGGCCAAGGCGACACGAGGCACGAGAACATCGGACGCGAGTTCCAACTCGACGCCCATGAAGCCGTGCAACCTCGACCAGTTGCGGTCGCCCCGGTGACTGAACGGAGTGCTGAATTGCTGCGGCAAGGTGGACCCTTTGCTTGACCGACGAAAACCGGCGTCATTGCTGCTAGCAGATTCAGGTAAACCGATATTAAAGTCGTTGCTTTGAATGGTAGCGAACCAGGTTGTCCGGCCTCATACCTGGACATCAGTAATTTTGGTTCCCGGCGGACTCTACACGACCAGCGGCATGAGTTGCGTGCTCCGCGTCGAACCGTTTCGGCTGGCCAAAGTTTCGTGTGGCGGCTCTTGACTGGGGGCGCGGGCGTAATACGGTGAGACAAATACCGGCTCTGGCCGCCGGGCGGCAAGAATGCCTCGTATGCCTCGCCTTGCGGCGGTGGCTGCGGGGCATTGTCATTTTGAGGCTTTGCTTGAAACGGCATATCGAGATCGGCATTCNGCCTTGCGGCGGTGGCTGCGGGGCATTGTCATTTTGAGGCTTTGCTTGAAACGGCATATCGAGATCGGCATTCTCTATTCGCGGTCCGGCAACTACCGGCTGGTGTCCGAATCCTGCCGTGCGGGCGCGATGAACGCCATCGCCGACGTCAACGCCGATCCCGTTGTCCCCTTCGAATTCATCCCGGTCGAGCGCGACCCGCAGGGCAACATCGATCGGTATGCAAGCGGCTGCGCGGACATTCTCGCCAACAGCGGCGCGCGTCACATCATTGGCTGCGTCACCTCGTGGAGCCGCAAGGAGGTCATTCCAATCCTGGAAAGGGCAGGCGGCACGCTGTGGTATGCCTGCCCGTACGAGGGCTTCGAAGCCAATGAGCATGTCGTCTACACCCACGCCTGCCCCAATCAGCATCTCGTACCGCTACTTGCCTATGTCGTGCCTCGTTTCGGCGCCGACGGCTTCCTGCTCGGTTCCAACTACATCTGGGGTTGGGAGACCAACCGTGTGGCGCGCGACCTGATTGCGGACGCCGGCGGCAAGGTGCTGGGCGAACGCTATCTGCCGCTTGGCGAGGTCGATGTTGCGAGGCTGATCGCGGAGGTACAGGCGACGAGACCTGATTTCATTCTGAACAATCTCATCGGCCCTTCTTCCTATGCGTTTATCGCCGCCTATGCCGAGCTTGGCCGGCGCGACCCGCATTTCAGGCCGGAGCGTTGCCCGATCCTGTCCTGCAATCTCACGGAATGCGAATTGCCGGCGCTCAACGGGGCAGGGGATGGTCATCTTTCCGTTGGGCCCTATTTTCACGACACCTCGGGGGCGGATCGCGGAGCGGCTTCAGTGTCTTCCGTCATGCCTGCCTCATCCTTCGAGGCGGCGGCTTATGCCTCGGTGCGCACGCTCGCCGAGATCCTCACCCGCAACCCCGGTGCACAATGGACGGACCTGCCCAAGGTCTTTGCCGGAACATCATTTCGAACACCGCTGGGCGACATCGCCATCGATCCGCAAACCCAGCACGCTACCTTGCCGGTGCAGATCGGACGTATCGATGGGACATCGTTCAAAACGGTCACGCTGACGAAGGGCGTGGCACCCGATCCCTACCTTTCCCGCTATGACCGGACGGAGACGTTCGGGCGGCCACGCCTGCGGGTGGTGTCGTGAGCAAGATGGCGCGTATCCCGAACCTTGGAGGCGCCAGGGCTTTTGTCCTGCATCGTCCACATCCGACCGTGCAGGCGATCACAAGGCAATTGTCGGCCATCGGCCTTGAGGCGATTGGCTTCTGGCCGGAACTGCCGGCCGAAGCCTTGGCGGCGGACTTCGTTTTCTTCGACGTAGACCTCGGCTTTGACGAGCAATTTCCGTGGAAGCCGGGCGAGGCACCGATGCCGCTGATAGCGCTGATCGGCTCCGAGGCGCCGGGGCGTGTCGAATGGGCACTGTCGCACAAGGCCGATGCCCAATTGCTGAAACCGGTCGGCAACGCCGGCGTCTATAGCGCGCTTTTGATCGCAAGGCAGAGTTTCGAGGCGCGCAAGCTTCTGGCCAGCGAGATCGCCTCGCTTCGTCAGCGGGTCGCGGAGCGCCAGACCATCGTACGCGCGGTGGAGGTCTTGTCGAAGGGCGCCGAGGACGGCCGTGCCTATGCGCAGCTCCGCTCGCTGGCGATGAGCTGGCAAATCAGCGTCGAGGACGCCGCGCGCAGGATCGTGGCGATGACACAAGAAGAAGGCGACGATGACCAATCCGATCGCGCCTGAGCTTTCAGCCGCCGGGCGTATGCCAGCCAAGCCTCGCGCCGGCGTCTGGCGACGTCTGCTAAAACGGCCTCTCGCATTGCTCGGCCTCTGGATTATTGCCCTTGTCTTGGCCGGCGCCATTCTTGCACCGTGGCTGACAGGCTACGATCCGAACGAGCAGATGTTTGACGGGCTCACGCTTGAAGGCGCGCCACTGCCGCCGGGAGCCCAATTCTGGCTAGGCACCGACCTGCTTGGCCGCGACCTGCTGACCCGTCTTCTCTTCGGCGCGCGCACGTCGCTGATCATCGGCATCGTCGCCAATGGCGTGGCGCTTCTGATCGGCACGCTGGTCGGCATCACGGCCGGCTATTTCCGCGGCTGGATCGGCAGCGCGCTTATGCGCTTCACCGATTTGATGATGGCTTTCCCGGCGCTGCTGCTCGCCATCTGCCTGGCGGCGGTGCTCCAGCCGAGCCTGTGGATCGTCGCTATGGTGATCGCATTGGTGAACTGGGTGCAGACCGCCCGCGTCATCTACACCGAGACAAGTTCGCTCGCCGAGCGCGAGTTCATCGATGCCGAGCGCACCATCGGCGCAAGCGCCCCACGCATCCTGTTTCGTCATATCCTGCCGCACCTTTTGCCGACGATCATCGTCTGGGGCACGCTCGGCATCTCGACCACTGTGCTTCTGGAAGCGACGCTCAGCTATCTCGGTATCGGCGTGCAACCGCCGACTGCTTCCTGGGGCAACATCATCTTCGAAAACCAGACCTATTTCCAGGCAGCGCCCTGGCTGGTTTTCTTTCCGGGTGCGGCGATCCTGGCGCTGGCGTTGGCCTTTAACCTGGTCGGCGATGCGCTGCGCGACATCCTCGATCCGACGCAAAGGGGGCGGGCATGATCGCCTATCTCGGCCGCCGCGTTGTCCAGGCCGTGCTCATCTTGCTCGGCGTCTCTCTGATCACCTTTGCGCTGCTCTATCTGCTGCCCGCCGATCCCGTCCGCCAGATCGCCGGCCGCAGCGCCACGCCCGAGACGGTCGAGAACATCCGCCGGCAGCTCGGCCTCGACCAGCCCTTTGTCGTCCAGTATTGGCACTATCTGATCAGCCTGCTCAGCGGCGATCTGGGGCGCTCCTACATTCAGCGCTCGGAGGTCACGGAGCTTATCGTCTCGCGTCTGCCGGCAAGCCTGCTGCTGATGGTCGGCGCCATTGCTTGCGAAGTCGTGATCGGGCTGACGATGGGCCTCATCGCCGCCGTCAAGCGTGGCACCGCCACCGACCAGTCGCTGATGGTCGCCTCCTTCGTCGGTGTTTCGGCGCCGCAATTCGTCGTGGGCCTGCTGCTGCTTTATGTATTCGCGGTGCGGCTCGGCTGGTTCCCGATCGGCGGTTACGGCGCCTGGCGCCATCTGGTGCTGCCATCGCTGACCATGGGAATTCTCGGCGCCGGCTGGTACGCCCGCATGATGCGCTCGTCGATGATCGACGTGCTGCGCCAGGATTACGTGCGTACCGCGCGTGCCAAGGGTCTTGCACGCAGCGCCATTATCTTCCGGCACGCGCTGCCCAACGCCATCCTGCCGGTCATTGCCATGATCGGCATCGACATCGGCATCTTCATGGGCGGCATCGTGGTTGTCGAAAGCGTGTTCGGCTGGCCAGGCATCGGCCAGCTAGCCTGGCAGGCCATTCAGCGCATCGACATTCCGATCATCATGGGGGTCACCCTGGTTTCGGCCTTTGCCATCGTGCTCGGCAATCTCCTGGCCGACACTGTCGCACCGTTCATCGATCCACGCATCAAGCTCAGATGAAAACCAAGAACACCAGAGAAAGGGAACATGACATGAGAAAATATCTGATATCGACCGTGGCGGCATCGGCGCTTGCGCTGGTGCTTGGCATGACGAGCGTACGCGCCGAAGACGCCGTCGATCCGAATGCCAAGCAGGGCGGCGCGATCACCATCACCTACAAGGACGACGTCGCTACGCTCGATCCGGCCATCGGCTATGACTGGCAGAACTGGTCGATGATCAAGAGCCTGTTCGACGGGCTGATGGACTACGAGCCGGGCACCACCAACCTGCGGCCCGACCTTGCCGAGAGCTACGAGATTGCGCCCGACGGCAAGACCTTCACCTTCAAGCTGCGCCAAGGAGTGAAGTTCCACAATGGCCGCGAGATGACCGCCGACGACGTGAAATATTCTCTCGACCGGGTCACCAATCCAAAGACACAGAGCCCTGGTGCCGGCTTCTTCGGGTCGATCAAAGGCTATGACGATGTCGCTGCCGGCAAGGCGGAAAGCCTGGCCGGCATAACCGTCGGCGATCCCTACACGATCAAGTTCGAGCTGACCCGGCCCGACGCCACCTTCCTGCATGTCATGGCGATCAACTTCTCGCACGTCGTGCCGAAGGAAGAGGTCGAAAAATACGGCGCGGACTTCGGCAAGCACCCGGTCGGAACCGGCGCCTTCAAGCTCGCCGAATGGACGCTCGGCCAGCGCGTGGTCTTCGAGCGCAACCCGGACTACTGGCACAAGGACCTGCCGCATCTCGACAAGATCACCTTTGAGATCGGCCAGGAGCCGATAGTGGCGCTGCTGCGGCTGCAGAAAGGCGAGATCGACGTTCCCGGCGACGGCATTCCGCCAGCGAAATTCCAGGAGGTGATGGCCGATCCCGAGCAGAAGGCCCGTGTCGTCGAGGGCGGCCAGTTGCACACCGGCTATATCACCATGAATACCACCATGGCGCCGTTCGACAATGTGAAGGTGCGGCAGGCGGTCAACATGGCGATCAACAAGGACCGCATCGTCCAACTGATCAACAACCGTGCGGTGCCGGCCAATCAGCCATTGCCGCCGTCGATGCCTGGCTACGACAAAGAATTCAAGGGCTATTCCTATGACGTAGCCAAGGCCAAGGCCTTGCTTGCCGAGGCGGGGCATCCCGGTGGTTTTGACACGCAGCTGTTTGCCATGAATACCGATCCCAACCCGCGTATCGCGCAGGCCATCCAGCAGGATCTGGCGGCGGTCGGCATTAAGGCCAGCATCCAGTCGCTCGCCCAGGCCAACGTCATCGCCGCCGGCGGCGACAAGGCCGGTGCGCCGATGATCTGGTCCGGCGGCATGGCCTGGATCGCCGACTTCCCCGATCCGTCGAACTTCTACGGCCCGATCCTTGGCTGCGCTGGTGCCGTCCCGGGCGGCTGGAACTGGTCGTGGTATTGCAACAAGGAGCTCGACGCCAAGGCGGCCGAAGCCGACTCCATCGTCGACCCGGCCAAGGCTGGCGAACGCGCCAAGATGTGGAGCGAGATCTACGGCAAGATCATGGAAGACGCGCCCTGGGCACCGGTGTTCAACGAGCAGCGTTTCACCATGAAATCAACCCGCATGGGTGGCGCGGACAACCTCTATGTCGACCCGGTCCACATCCCGATCAACTACGACAATGTGTATGTGACCGATGTGCAATAACTGCGACTACACCATCCACGGGCGCCACCATCATTTCGGCTGGGACAATTCCTTTGTCCCGGCCGAACGGGTGGCGCCAGGGTCGACGATCGAGTTCCAGTGCCTGGACTCGTCCGGCGGGCAGCTGACGATGGAGAGCACCGTTGACGACGTTGCTTTGCTCGATTTTGCCAAGGTGAACCCGGTCACTGGGCCAATCTATGTCGACGGGGCAGAGCCGGGCGATGCCCTGAAAATCACCATCGAGGCGTTCAAGCCGTCCGGCTTCGGTTGGACAGCGAATATCCCGGGATTCGGTCTGTTGGCGGATGACTTCACTCAACCGGCACTGAATATCTGGAAGTACGACGCCGCCTCGCTCGAACCCGCGCTGTTCGGCAAGAGCGGCCGGGTGCCGCTCAAGCCCTTCGCCGGCACCATCGGCAATGCCCCGGCTGAGCCGGGTCTGCATTCGGTGGTCCCGCCGCGGCGCGTGGGCGGCAATATGGACATCCGTGATCTCGCTGCCGGCACGGTGCTCTACCTGCCCGTAGAGGTCGCGGGAGCGTTGTTCTCGGTCGGTGACACGCACGCCGCGCAAGGCGACGGCGAGGTCTGCGGCACGGCGATCGAGAGCCCCATGGACGCCGTGCTGACGCTCGATCTGGTCAAGGATGCCCGGCTGCGGACGCCGCGTTTCACGACGCCCGGTCCGGTGTCGCGACATCTCGACGCCAAGGGCTATGAGGTGACAACCGGTATCGGGCCGGATCTGATGGACGGCGCCAGGAGCGCCGTCTCGCAGATGATCGACCTGCTCTCCGGCCGCTACCGCATGGATCCGGTAGACGCCTATATGCTCGTGTCGGTTTGCGGCGACCTGCGCATCAGCGAGATCGTCGACATGCCCAACTGGGTGGTTTCTTTCTACTTCCCCCGCTGCGTCTTTGAATGAAGGTGGAGGACATCAAACGATCCGGGCAGGCCGCCGCGGAGAGTGGCTCTGTCAGGCCGGTACTCAGCGTCTCAGGTCTGAGCGTCGCCGTGCGCGGCGAAGAGGGCGACCGCGACGTCGTTTCCGACCTGACATTCGACCTGATGCGCGGCGAAACGCTTTGCATCGCCGGCGAGTCCGGTTCCGGCAAGTCGATGACGGCGCTGGCCATCATGGGCTTGCTGCCGCAGCCGGCGGCACGCATCAGATCAGGCTCCATCCGGCTCGGCGATCAGGATCTCGCGGCTCTTAGCGAGAGTGGTATGCGCCGCATCCGCGGCGACCGCATTGCCATGATCTTTCAGGAACCGATGACATCGCTCAATCCGGTTCTTTCCATCGGCCGGCAGCTCACGGAGGCGATCGAGGCACACGCCTCGCTGTCGCGCTCCAACTCGCGGCTGAGGGCGCTCGAGGCGCTGAAGGCAGTCCGAATTCCGGATGCCGAACGGCGGCTCGAGCACTATCCGCACGAACTCTCAGGCGGCATGCGCCAGCGTGTGATGATTGCCATGGCTCTGGCCCTGAACCCGGATGTGCTGATCGCCGATGAACCGACGACCGCCCTCGACGTCACCGTTCAGGGCGAGGTGCTGGAGTTGCTGCGTGACCTGCAGCGCGAGCACGGCACCAGCGTTATCCTGATCACGCACGACATGGGTGTCGTCGCCGAGATGGCGGACCGCGTTATCATCATGCGCGATGGCCGGATGGTCGAGCAGGGCAGCGCGACCGACATCTTCACCCGCCCGCAGGCAGATTATACGCGCGAGCTTCTGGCCGCCGTGCCACGCATCGGCGGTGGACGGCCGGCCGAAGACCGACAAGACGCCGCCCACATGCCGGCCGAGCTTGTATCCGTCAGCGATCTTCACGTCCGCTTCGACCTGCGCGGCGGCTTCTTCGGTCGCGTTGACCGCAGGGTGCACGCAGTCGAGGGCGTCAGTTTCTCGATCGCGCCGCACGAAACGCTGTCGCTGGTCGGCGAATCGGGCTGCGGCAAGTCGACGACGGCCAAGGCGATCGCCGGGCTGGTGCCCTACACCGGCAGCATTTCAATCGGCAGCCACGACTTGTCGGCGCTCAGCCGCAAGGAGCGCAAGGCTGTACGCCGCAATGTGCAGATGATCTTTCAGGATCCCTTCGCATCCCTCGACCCGCGCATGCGAGTAGGCGATCTCGTCGCCGAGCCTCTGCTGATCCACGGCCTCGGCGACAAAGAGCAACGGCACGCCCAGATCGCCGCACTGTTCGAACGCGTCGGCCTCTCCGCTGACCAGATGGAGCGCTATCCCCACGAATTCTCCGGCGGGCAGCGCCAGCGAATCTGCGTTGCACGGGCGCTGGCGCTGCGACCAAAGCTGATCATTGCCGACGAGAGCGTCTCTGCTCTCGATGTGTCGGTGCAGGCGCGCGTGTTAAGATTGCTGAAGGAACTGCAGCGCGAATTCGGCGTCGCATATCTCTTCATCTCGCACGACATGGCGGTGGTAGAGAACATCTCCGATCGCGTGGCGGTAATGTATCTGGGGCAGATCGTCGAGATGGGCACCCGCGACCAGATCTTCTCCAACCCGCGCCATCCTTACACAAAGCGGCTGATCGAAGCCGTTCCGGTTCCCGATCCAGGCCGGCGCCGCGCCCGGTTCGCCCGTTTGGACAGCGAAATTCCAAGCGCTGTGCGGCGCATCGGTGACGAGCCCCGGAAACTCAAGCTTGAAGATGTTGGCGACGGCCACCTCGTCGCCACTTGATCAGCTTAGGCCGCCTCGTCCAGCCAATCCGCAGACGCTCGGGGACAGCAGCATATGTGATGCTCGGGCGGCAGGATGTGATCGGTGATGGCGCTGCCGCGGCAGCGCCAATCGGCGATGCCGAGTTGGCAAGATCGCCAGTTTACATCTGACATGTTAGCGTGCTAACGCTACGTGCACATTGATTTCAACGGAGATCGCATTGGCTTCCCGCTTTGGTCTTTCGGTTGCCTTAGCCACACCCTTCGACCCGTCGGGGCAGATAGCGCTCGCGCCGATGATCGCGCACGCCCGAGCCTGCCTTGGCGCCGGCTGCAGCAGCGCGACGCTGTTCGGCACCACCGGGGAAGGAGCCTCGGTGGGCACCGACGAGCGGCGGATCGTCACCGAAGCCATGTTGGCGGCCGGTATACCGGCACATCAGCTCGTCGCCGGCGTGCTGGTCGATGCAATCGAAGATGCCGCCGATCAGGCTCGGCACGCTTTGCAGCGCGGCGTTCGCAACATTCTGCTCGCTCCGCCGAGCTACTTCAAGAATGTCGGCGAGAACGGGCTGTTCGGATGGTTTTCCGCCGTCTTCGCCGCACTCGGCCCGCTGGCGCGTGATGTGCTCCTCTATAACATCCCCTCTGTCACCATGGTGCCGCTCCCGCTTGGGCTGATCGGCCGGTTGCGCGCCGCCTTTCCCGCTGTGGTGGCCGGGGTGAAGGATTCCGGCGGGGACTGGAGCTACAGTGAGGCGCTGCTTGAAGCGCATGGCGATCTGGTGATCCTGATCGGCGACGAACGGCATCTGGCGAGAAGCGTGCGCCGCGGCGGACAGGGTGCGATTTCCGGCATGGCTAATTTTGTTACCGGCGAAATCCTCGCAATGGTCGAAGACGGCCGCGACGACCCACGCGTCGAGGACTTCGTGCTCGAATTGCTCAAATACCCGGTCACACCGGCGGTGAAGGTCATGGTCGCGCGCACGACCGGCGACGAGCGCTGGCTGGCGGTCCGCCCGCCCCTGGAGGCGATCGGCCCACAAGGACGGCGGCAGCTTGCCGCGGCCTACGACAGGCTGTTTGCGACAGAGGCGGCCTGACCGACAAGGCCGGGCTGGCCGACAAGGAAGCGAGCTGAAGTGGAAGACGGCAGCGAACCGATCACTCTCCGGGAGAAAGCCTATGCCAGCTTCACGCGGCATTTGCTGGCCCGTGATCTGCGGCCGGGGCAGTTCGTGTCACAGCGCGAACTGGTCGCTTTCACCGGGCTGCCGCTGGGCGCTATTCGCGAGATCGTCCCGCGTCTCGAGGCCGAGGGATTGCTGACCACCATCCCGCAGCGCGGCATGCAAATCGCGCACATCGACATCAATCTGATCCGCGAGGCCTTTCAGTTTCGGCTATTCATGGAACGCGAGGCGGTGGCGCTATTCACGGCCAGCGCTTCAGATGCCGAACTTGCCCGCATGCGGCGCGAACACGAGGAGATGCTGGCTCAAGCTCTGGGGCAGGCGCCGACGCCGGAAATGGAAGCCAAGGCCCAGACCATCGACTGGGCCATGCACGATACCTTTATCAATGCGCTGGGCAACGAGATCATCGCCAAGGCCTATCTGGTCAACTCGGTGAAAATCCGGCTGATCCACCAGGAGCGTTTCCGCATCGACGGTCGCGTGGTGCCGGTGATGCGCGAACATTTGGCGGTCATCGAAGCCATGGAGAGCCGCAATTCGCAAAAGGCGGTTGAAGCGATCAGTCTGCATATCGACAATGCGCGCCGGCTGGCGCTCCAGATCTGAGGAAATATAGCCGCGCCGCGGTTCGCGGCGCATCCACAACGACAGCAACCGGGAGGAAGAAATGTCGTCCAATCTGTTCAACCCAACCAGGAGGCAACTCCTTGCCGGAACCGCGGCGCTCACCGCCGCCGGCCTTGTGGGGCTCCGCCCTAGCTTTGCCGCAGGCGTCGACTGGAAACGCTTTGCGGGGACGACGCTTGACGTCAATCTGGTGAAAAGCCCGCGCAGCGACACCATCCTGAAATATCTCGCCGAGTTCGAGGAACTGACCGGCATCAAGGTCAATGCCGAGGCCACGCCCGAGCAGCAGCAGCGCCAGAAGACGGTGATCGAATTGAGCTCGGGCAAGCCCAGCTTCGACGTCGTGCATCTGAGCTACCACGTGCAAAAGCGCCAGTTCGAGAAAGGTGGCTGGCTGGCTGACATCGCCGGCTACCTCGCCGACCCGTCGCTCACCGACCCGGGGTTGGTCGAAAGCGACTTCGCCGAGGCCGGCATGCTGTTTGCCAAGGACGGCCAGGGCGTGCTGCGCTCGCTACCCTTCTCGGTGGACTACTGGATACTCTATTGGAACAAGGAGCTGTTCGAGGCCAAGGGCCTCAAATACCCCGAGACCTTCGAGCAACTGGTGGCCGCCGCCGAAGCGCTGACCGACCCGTCGACCAATACATACGGCTTCGTCGCCCGCGGGCTCAAGAACGCAAATACGCCGGTGTGGACATCGCTGATGCTCGGCTACGACATGACGCCGCTCGACGACAAGGGCAAGCTGCGCACCGAGGCTCCCGAGGCGATCGAGGCTGCCGCGCTCTATCAAAGATTGATGACCAAGTCCGCCCCTCCGGGCGTCACCGGGTTCAATTGGGCCGAAGCACAGTCTGCCTTCCTGCAAGGCAAGATCGGCATGTGGCTCGACGGCGTGGGTTTTGCCCCGCCGATGGAAAACCCGGAAAAATCGAGGGTGGTCGGCAAGGTCGGCTACGGCGTCATGCCCAAGGGTCCCAAGGCGCATGCCTCGGGCACCTTTGGCGACGGGATTGGCGTTACCGCCGCCAGCGAGAAGAAGGAGGCCGCCTATCTGTTCTGCCAGTGGGCGGTATCGCCAGCCATGGGCGCGAGGCTGTTGCAGGCCGGCGCCGGCGTTCCGTTCCGCAAATCCGTGCTGGAGGATCCCAAGGTGCGCGAAGGCGTCACTATGCCGGCAAGCTGGCTTGATGCCGTGATCGGCTCAGGCAATATCAGCCGGCTGGCGCTGCCGGTCATCATTCCCGTCACCGAATTCCGCGACATCTATGGCGTGGCGCTGACCAACATGATTGCCGGCGCCGATCCCGCCGCCGAGCTGAAGAAGGCCACCGAGCAGTTCCAGCCGGTTCTCGACAGGAGCGAGCAGGGCTGATGTCGGCCACCACCCCAGAACAGACCGGGGTGACGATGCCGGTTATCGACGGGAGCCAGACGATCCGGCTGGCTCCCAACTACTGGCCTTTCGTTGTCCCCGCACTCGTCGTCGTTGGCGCCGTCATCGTTTTTCCTTGGGCTTTCACGCTGTGGATGAGCGTCAACCGCTGGACGCTCGGCCAGTCGCGGAGCTTTGCCGGGATGGAAAACTACCTCCGCCTGGCAAGCGACCCACGTTTCTGGGAATCCCTTGTTCATACGTTGACCTACACCTTCCTCTCGGTTGCAGCGCCGATGCTCCTGGGCACCCTGGCCGCCCTGATCTTCGACGCCAGGTTTCCGCTGCGCGGTCTGCTGCGCGGCGTCTTCGTCATGCCGATGATGGCGACGCCCGTTGCTGTGGCACTGGTTTGGACCATGATGTTCCATCCTCAGCTCGGCGTACTCAACTACTTGCTGTCGCTGGTCGGCATCCCGGCTCAGGAATGGATATTCAATGCCAACACGGTCATCCCGTCGCTGGTTGCGGTCGAGACCTGGCAGTGGACGCCGCTGGTCATGCTGATTGTGCTGGGTGGGCTGGCTTCGGTGCCGCGCGAGCCCTTCGAAAGCGCCGAGATCGACGGCGCCAATGCCTGGCAGCAATTCCGCTATCTCACTTTGCCGATGATCGCACCGTTCCTGATGATCGCGGTCATCATCCGCACCATCGATGCGCTGAAGAGCTTCGACATCATCTACGCGATGACCCAGGGCGGGCCGGGCACGGCCTCGGAAACCATCAACATCTATCTCTACAACACCGCCTTCTCCTACTACGATATCGGTTACGGTTCGGCCATGGCCGTGGTGTTCTTCATTGTCATCGTGGCCCTGTCTTTTGTCCTGCTGATGCTGCGCCAACGCTCGCAGTGGATCGATACGGAGGGCAAATAGATGAGTTCACGGCTGCTCAACCAGATCGGTCTGTTTTTCGCTGCCCTGGTTTTCGTCTCGCCGGCGATCCTGTTCTTCCTCTGGATGATCTCGCTGTCGCTGAAGTTCGAAATCGACAACGGTGCCTATCCGCCGATCCTGATCCCCGAACGTTTCGCCTGGTCGAACTATGTAAAGGTGTTCGAGGAGAACAATTTCCTGCTCTATCTCTGGAATTCGGTTCTGGTGACCGGCACGGCGACCTTGCTGGCGCTGCTGATCGGCGTACCGGCCGGCTATGGCATCGCGCGGCTCAAGGCCGAGCGATCCGCCGTCGTCATCATGATCGCCCGCATGACGCCTGGGCTATCCTATCTCATCCCGCTGTTTCTGCTGTTCCAATGGATCGGGATTCTCGGCACGCTCTGGCCGCAGATCATCATCCACCTGGTGGTGACGGTGCCGATCGTGGTCTGGGTGATGATCGGCTATTTCGAGACCACGCCGATGGAACTGGAAGAGGCAGCCAATATCGACGGCGCCAGCTCCTGGCAGGTTTTCCGGCTGGTTGCCCTGCCCATCGCCAAGCCGGGCATCGTCGTCGCCTTCATCCTGTCCGTGATCTTCTCGTGGAACAATTTCGTCTTCGGCGTGGTGCTCGCCAGCCGGGAGACGCGCACATTGCCGGTCGCCGTCTACAACATGCTGTCCTACGAGCAGGTCAGCTGGGGGCCGCTCGCCGCGGCGGCGCTGGTGGTGACGCTGCCGGTGCTGATCCTGACCATGTTCGCGCAAAGGCAGATCGTCGCGGGGTTGACCGCCGGCGCCGTCAAGGGCGGCTGAGGCGCGTCCGGACATCACTTTTTTTCCAGGAAAGATCCAATGGCATCGGTAACGATCAACAACGTGCAGAAGGCCTTCGGGGCCACCAAGATTATTCACGACGTCAGTGTCGATATCGCCGACGGCGAGTTCGTCATCCTGGTCGGCCCGTCGGGATGCGGAAAGTCGACGCTGCTGCGCATGATTGCCGGACTTGAAACGATCTCGGGCGGGAGGATCGCAATCGGCGAGCGCATGGTCAACAATCTGCGGGCGCGAGACCGGAACATCGCGATGGTGTTCCAGAACTATGCGCTCTATCCGCATATGACTGTGGCCGACAATATGGGCTTTGCCCTGAAGATCAAGAAAGCCGACCCGGCCGACACCGCTGGCCGGGTCCGGAAGGCAGCCGGCATTCTTGGCCTGGAAAAGCTGCTTGACCGCTATCCGCGCCAGCTTTCCGGCGGCCAACGCCAGCGCGTCGCCATGGGCCGCGCGATCGTACGCGACCCGCAGGTTTTTCTGTTCGACGAGCCGCTCTCCAACCTCGACGCCAAGTTGCGCGTCCAGATGCGCGGCGAGATCAAGGCCCTGCACCAGCGGCTGGGTACCACGACGATCTATGTCACGCACGACCAGATCGAGGCCATGACCATGGCCGACAAGATCGTCGTGCTGCATGACGGCCTGGTCGAGCAGATCGGCGCGCCGCTTGACCTCTACGACCATCCCGCCAATCTCTTCGTTGCCGGTTTCATCGGCTCGCCCGCGATGAACTTCATCGCCGGCCGCATCGAGGAGGGCGTGTTCCGCAGCGCCGGCGGGTTGATCCTGCCGTTGCCGGAAGGCACCCAGCCGGCGGATGCCGCAGGACGTGAACTCGTCTACGGCATTCGCCCGGAACATATCCGGGCAACCGGGCAGGGCATGCCGGGCACGGTCACTCTTCTCGAGGCGACTGGCTCCGAAATCTTCGCCAGGGTCGACTGCTCCGGTGAAGAAATCTCCTGCCTCTTCCGAGAGCGGCTTGCGCTCAAGCAAGGCGAAGGGGTGCGGATCGAGATCGACCGCGCATGTGCGCATCTGTTCGACGCAGCAACCGGTCGGCGCATCTGACCCTATGGTCTGGTGAATGCGTGGTCGGCCTCAGGTCGGCAACGCGAATTCAACGGCAAGTTCGATGGCGCGGCCTTCGCGGGCCGATCTCTGGGCGGCGAGACCCATGACGACGGCCCACCAGCCGTCTTGCAAGGTCACTTCCACTTTGCCTTGTCCGCGCACCGCAGCGGTGAAGCGGACATGCTCGAAATAGGTCGAACCGTTATGGTCGCCTGCCTCGAGCAGCCGGGGGTCGACGGGAATCTCCAGCAGGCGTGGTCCAGGCGGATTGCGCGGGCTGACGATCAACTGGGGCACTGGCGCAGGGCCAAGGTGGGTCGGCCAGAAGCGACCGGGACCCGGCACCAGACATTCGATCTTTCCGTCGCCGCCGACAGCGCAGAGTTCCTCCTGGTAGCGGCTGCCCTCGGCGAACATGCAGACTTCCAGCATGGCGCGCGCACCGCTCGCGAAATCAACCAGCACATAGCCATGGTCAAGGATATCCGGCCTCTCACCGCCGTAGCGTTCGTCGAGATGGTTTACGGCCTGTCCAGCGCTCGCCATCACGCGGACGGGGTCGGATCCGAGGATCAGCCGCATCAGGTCGAAGAAGTGGCAGCACTTCTCGACGAATGTGCCGCCGGTGTTGCGGTTGAAGCGGTTCCAGTCGCCGACCTTGGCCAGAAACGGGAAGCGGTGCTCGCGGACCGTCAGCATGCGGATGCCGCCGGTGGCGTGGCGGGCCTGCTCGACGAATGCGGCGACGGGCGGCATATAGCGGTATTCCATGGCCACCCAGACGAGCGGAAGCCGAGCTTTCAGCGCCGCGATCCGCCCCTCGCCACCGGCGTCGGTGAAGAGCGGCTTTTCCACCAGCACCGGCAGTGGTCGAAGTGCGGCGATCTGCTCCATCTGACCGAGGTGCTGGTGGTTGGGGCTGGCAATCAAGACGCAGTCTACCTCGTCCATGGCCAGCAGTTCGGCGATCGATGCCGCCGATCGCGCGCCCGACGCCGTCGCCAGCGACGCCGCCAACATGCCGGGGTCCGGCTCGAAGATCGCGGCCACATGCGCGTCGGGCAACAGAGCGATGTTGCGGATGTGCTCGCGGCCCATCATGCCGCAGCCGATGATGCCGTAGCCGATCGATGATCTGGTCACGCTGCGACTTCCTCCGGCCTATCTGAAACGCGTGACGTAGCGCGCCGCGCCCGGATCNAGACGTGTGCTCTTCCGATCTGATCGATGATCTGGTCACGCTGCGACTTCCTCCGGCCTATCTGAAACGCGTGACGTAGCGCGCCGCGCCCGGATCGAACCAGCTGCGGGAATATTCCGCGCTGGCGCCGTCGCCAGCCCAGGCGATACGTTCAATGAAACCCACGACCGTCCCCGGCGGTGGCCTGAACTCGAGCGGGACCCAGTCCGGCGCGGGTGCGACGGCAACATGGTCTTCGGCCCGAACGATCGTAAAGCCGAGCGCGAGCCGGTAGTGGAGATAGAGGGATTCCGACAGGTCCTCGCGCTTGAGCCGCTCGGCGCGGCTGACGTCGAGCCAGATCTCCTCGACCGCGGCCGGCTCGCCGTCGAGCCGCCGCAGCCGGCGTATACGGTGGGCTTCGCCGGCGCTGCCGAATTGCGGCAGGTCGGCGGGCTTGGGCAGCCGCTCGACGGACAGCACGTCGGCGCTCGGCAGGCCGCCACCGCCGATGCGCTCCAGGCGAAAGAAGGCATAGATCCCGAGCAAGTCGCCGCGCGCTCGCACATAGTTACCCGAGCCCTGGATGCGATCGAGAAGGCCCTTTTCGGTCAAATCTGCCAGCGCGCGCCTGAGCGTGCCGACGGCAATCCCGAGGCTCGCGGCCATCTCGCGCTCGGGCGGCAGCCGCGCCCCGTCGGGCAGCCGTCCGGCCGCGATTTCGCGGATCAGCATTTCGCTGGTCTGCAAGTGCACAGGCAAGGGCCCGCGCATCTGGCTGGATCGGTGGCCTGGGTCCGCCCTTGTCAAATGCATCGGTGTTCCAATCGCATCTCGGTTTCGGGTTTGGCTCCAAAATTGATACAGTATTGATCTACACAGAAACGAATGCTACGCAAGCCCTATTCGCAGCTCCGGACGTCATTGAGTGGCCCGGACGTCTTTTCTGAAGAGTGGCAATGAGCATCGTCCCAATCACCTCGCCGGATCTCGATGCTGCCGAAGTCTCGTGGTTCGCCGCACTCTGCTCGGACGACTATCGATATCTCGGCGTGCCGGACGGCGCACTGCGCTCGGGCTGGGCGCATTGCTCCGAGATCGTGAAGACGTCCGAGGCACTCGGTTTCCGCAACATCTTGTGTCCGTCGTCCTATCAGGTCGGCCAGGACACGCTGAGCTTCGTTGCCGGCTGCGCGCCGATCACGTCGAAGATCAATCTGCTTGCCGCTGTGCGCTGCGGCGAGATGCAGCCGATCATGCTGGCGCGCACGATTGCGACGCTGGACCACATGCTGGAAGGCCGGCTGACGGTGAACGTCATTTCGTCGGACTTTCCGGGCGAGACAGCCGACAGCGCCTACCGCTATCAGCGTTCCCGCGAGGTGGTGCAGATCCTGCGCCAGGCCTGGACCAGGGACAGCATCGATTTCGAGGGCGAGGTCTATCGCTACAAAGGGCTCTCGACGGCGCCGGCGAAGCCCTATCAGCAGAATGGCGGCCCGCTGCTCTATTTCGGCGGTTATTCGCCCGACGCGCTCGAGCTTTGCGCCGAACAGTGCGACGTCTACCTGATGTGGCCGGAAACCAAGGAGGAGCTTGCCGGCCGCATGAGAGCAGTCCACGAGCGCGCCGAGCGTCATGGGCGGACGCTCGACTACGGCCTGCGCGTCCACATGATCGTGCGCGATACCGAGGCAGAGGCAAAGGAATATGCCCGGGAGCTGGTTTCGAGGCTGGACGACGAGCAGGGCAGGGCGATCCGCGAGCGCGCGCTCGACGCCCGATCGCTCGGCGTATCGCACCAGGCCAGGAACCGCCAGATCGCCGATGCCGAAGGCTATGTCGAGCCGCATCTGTGGACGGGGGTCGGGCGGGCGCGCTCTGGCTGCGGCGCGGCGCTGGTGGGCTCGACCGATCAGGTTCTGTCGGAAATCGAGGCGTATATGAAGATGGGGATCCGCGCCTTCATTTTTTCCGGCTACCCCCATCTCGACGAGGCGCGTCATTTCGGCACCAAGGTCCTGCCCCAGCTCAAGACATGCTCGCTCCCGCACGCCTATGGCCGGGTGCCCGAACGGATCCCGGCGACACCACTGGGAACGGGGGAGCGCCGCTGATGGAGCATGTCGTGTGCGATCCAGGCCTTTTGCGCAATGCCTTCGGGCGTTTCGCCACCGGCGTCACGGTCGTCACCACCGGCACGGCCGACGGCCCGGTCGCAATCACCGCCAACAGCTTCTCATCCGTGTCGCTCGACCCGCCGCTGGTGCTCTGGTCTATCGGCCGCCACTCGCGCCGGTTCGAAGCCTTCGCCAATTCCGCGCACTACGCCATTCACGTGCTGGCGGAAGATCAAATCGATCTGTGCTGGCGTTTTTCGAAGTCGGGGACGGACTTTGCCGATCTTGACCTGTCATGGAGCGAGCACGGCGTGCCATTGCTGCCGCGCGCGCTGGCGCGGTTCGAATGCAGCGTCGCCGACCGCTTTCCGGCTGGCGACCATATGATCCTGCTTGGACGTGTCCTTGAACTGGAGACGCAAGAGGGGTTGCCGTTGCTCTTTGCTGGCGGCAAGTCGCGCGCTCAAGAGGCCAGCTGATGATCGCCGGCGCCGCTCCGGGCTGGTGCCGTCGACTGGCGCACCACGAGATTGCAGGCAAGTTCGACGCGACGCGGCGGCGACCCCGAATGGGCCATGTCGTCGAGCAGCAGGCTAAGCGCCGCCGATCCGATCTCGCGCATGGGAATGTGCATCGCCGTCAGCGGCGGGTTGCAGAAGGCAGCGAGCGGCAAGTCGTCCATGCCGACCACGGACACATCGCCAGGCACCGAATATCCGGCCTCCTGGACGCCGGCGATGGCACCAAACGCCAGGCTGTCGCCGGCCGTCAGCACGGCGGTGAAATCGAGGCCGCGGGCCGCGATGCGCTCGGTCACGGCCCTGCTCGCAAGTTCCGGCAGCCAGTCCTGCACCTCGACCACGAAGTCGTCGAAGCCGACAATGCCGGCCGTGATCAGCGCGTCGCGCCAACCTTCGTAGCGCCGCTCGATCGTGCGCCGCCCACGCCGCATCAGGAACAGGATGCGGCGGTGGCCGAGGCCGATCAGATGCTGCGCGGCAAGCATGGCGGCAGAGCGATTGCAGGGCGTCACGCTCGAATGGCGCATCGAGGGATCGTCGCCGTTGACGAGCACGATCGGCTTGGCGAAGCCGGCTGTCAGCGTCAGCACGTCATCGTCGTCCAGCGTCAGAAACAGGCAGCCGGCGACGCTGTCGTCGTGCTCGGATTCACGCAGCAGCGCGATTTCGTCCTCGGGCGCCGAAACCGGCCGGGTCACCAGTTCGACGCCCAGCAACCGGGCGCGCTCGTTGAGCCCGTCAAGGACATGGTAGGTGAACTGATTGCGGGCACTGTCCACCATTGCCACGCTGCTTGCGGCCAGGATGACCTTGCGGCCGGCAACCGAGGCGGGAATGGCATAGTTCATCGACTTCGCCGTTTCGATGATCCTGGTGCGAAGCTCGTCCCTCACCCCGCCGACACCGCTTAGCGCACGGGAGGCGGTGCTGACCGACACGCCGCAACGCGCCGCGATCTCTTCAAGTCGAATGCGGCGGCTGGGGCGGCCGCGCTTGCCTTGGATATTCATCGCTCCGTCACCTCCGGCAAATTCATCCGACTAATGCAAAAAATTTTCAGATTGCGCAAGAAAAATGCCTGTGAAACAGTTCTGATGAAGCGGGAGAAACGGAGGAGTGATGCCGCTATCGGCCGAACGCTTGAATTACGTGCTTGCCAGCCTCGTGGCCGGCATGACCGGCTTGCGTCATGACGGGCGGTTCCATGAGCCGAATCTCGACGGCACGCCGGGCGACTATGTCAGCTTCGACAGCTGGGAATGGCCGCAGGGCGTCGGGCTCTACGGGCTGGTTCGGCTGTGGGCGCAGACCGGTGACGATCGGCTGCTGCAGACGATCGAGACCTGGTACGACCGACGCATCGCTGCCGGTCTCCCGGCGATGAACGTCAACACCACCGCGCCTCTGCTGGCGCTAAGTGAATTGTGGCGGCGCCGCCGCCAGCCGCGTTTCGAGCCGGTCCTGCGCGAATGGGCCGAGCAGGTAGCCACCGTCTTGCCACGGACGCCCGAAGGCGGTTTCCAGCATGATGTTTCGGACCGGGTCAACGACGACGAATTGTGGGACGACACGCTGTTCATGGTAGCACTGTTCCTCGCATCGTATGGCCAGGCTGCCGGCCAGCGTCGCTTCGTCGAGGAAGCAGAACGGCAATTCCTGGTCCACGCCCGTTATCTCGCCGACCCGGCATCAGGGCTGTGGTTCCACGGCTGGACGTTCGCGGGACGGCACAATTTCGCCCGCGCGCTTTGGGCGAGAGGCAATGCCTGGATCACGGTCGGTATCCTCGACCTGGTGGAGTTCGCCGAAATTGCACCCTCGGTCCGGGCCTATCTGCTCGGCGTGCTGGAGACGCAGATCAACGCCCTGCTCGAGGTGCAGGCAGGTTCGGGCGCATGGCACACTCTGCTCGACGACCCGACGTCTTACGAGGAGATTTCCGCCACGGCCGGCTTCGGCTACGGGTTGATGAAGGCCGCGCGGCTCGGAATCGGCTCGACAGAGTGCCGTGCCGCCGGCCTCCGCGCCTTGGAAGCCGTGGTGGCCAACATCGATGACAAAGGTGTGGTGGCGAACGTGTCTTATGGCACACGCATGGGCGCCGACCTGCAGTTCTATCGCGATATACCCATCCATCCGACGGGCTACGGACAGGCGCTGGCCATTCTGTGCTTGACCGAAGGGACCCGGCATCTGCAGTCGAAGGTGGACGCGGCATGATGCGGACGCTCTATGGCGTGTCGCCGGGCGATATTGCCGGCATGGACACGGACCGGCTGAGGGCCGAGTTCCTGGTCGACGGCTTGTTCCGGCCCGGCGCGATCGAATTCGTCTACACCCATGTCGACCGCATGATCGTCGGTGGCGCGGTGCCGCTGGCCAACCCGCTGACATTCGGCAACGGGGCCGAAGTCGGCACGCCGCTCTTCTTTGACGCGCGCGAGATGGGCATCGCCAATCTCGGCGGCAATGGCGCCGTCGCGGTGGACGGCAGGCGCTTTCCCGTGGCTAACCGCGACATCGTCTATATCGGACGCGGAGCGCGCGAGGTGACGCTGGAGAGCGACGATCCGGAGAGGCCGGCACGCTTCTATATGAACTCGGTGCCGGCCGGCGCCGCTATTGCGCACCGTCTCATCGTCAACAGCGAAGCCAAGCCGCTTGTGCTCGGCGAGGAGGCTCGCGCGAACAGGCGCACGCTGCGCATGTACATCCATCCCGAAGTGGCCCCGTCCTGCCTCTTGCTGATGGGGATCACCGACCTCGCGCCGGGCAGTGTGTGGAATACCATGCCGCCGCATCTGCATGAGCGGCGCATGGAAGCTTATTGCTACTTCGACCTCGCCGAGGCCGACCGTGTGGTCCATCTGATGGGCCGGCCTGACAAGACGCGCCACCTGATGGTTGCGGACGGTGACGTTGTCCTGTCGCCCGCCTGGTCTATCCATATGGGTGCCGGCACCGGCCCCTATGCTTTCGTCTGGGGCATGACCGGCGAGAACCAGGCCTACACCGATGTCGATCCAGTACCCGTGAAGGATTTGCGATGAGCGAGGCCGCGCAAAGCGTTCGGACGGACTTTACGCTGCGCCGGCCGCTCGTGGCGGGGCAGCCAATCGTCTATTGGCGGCTCGGGTCTATCGCCGAGCAACGCTACGACGTGGCCGACCAGCCCATGCAAGGCGAGATGGATCCCTTCTTCTTCCTTACCAAGCACAAGAATTTCATTCCCCATGAATATCCGTGCCGCACGCAGTTCGCAGCGGAACGACGCGGCAAGCGACCACAGGTCAACGCCGAATTCGGCGCTGAGCGCATCTGGTTGCCCTTCGCCTCGCCACGCATCGACCTGTCGGGCTTCTGGTTCCGGCCGACGGTGCTTGGGACCTGGGCCGAGACCACCATCGAGGCGGCCTCGAGTGGCGAGGTGATGGTACGGCTGCGTACATGCGGCGGCGCCATACTCTTTGCCAATGGCGAGGAAGCCGGCTGGATGGCGCCCTACGGCCGCAATCTGGAAAGTGCCGAGCACTTCAAGATCGTGCTGAGGGTCGGCCGCAACGACATTCGCATATGGTTCGACGATCTCGCCGAGCGCGACGCCCGCTACTATTTCCAGCTCGATTATCTATCCGGTCCGGCTGCTTCGGTCGCACTGCCGATCGAAGTCGAGAGCGGCGTTGCCGATGCGATGGAAGCAGCCCTCGACGACATGCATTTCGACCGTCCCGCCTATGACGGCGGCGAGGTGGCGCTCGTCACCGGCGTGGCCCTGCCGCGCGACGCGCAAGTCGAGATCGAGATCGAAGGCGATTTCATGTCGATCGAGACGCCGGTGCGCTTCGCCTTCGATCTGCCAACGGGCCAGACGCGGCTGCCGATCGCCGATACCGAGCAGCTGCCGGCCGACTTTCGCCATTTCAAGGTGTCGCTGAGGGTCGCAGACCATGCCGTATCGCGTGTCTTCGGCGTCGAGATATGCCACGCGCACCGTCAGGGCGATGCGCCGGAAACGCTTACCGCGCGTATAGATGAGGCTTTGCGCGAGGTCGCCGATCACGCCGAGGCCGATACGGTGCGCGCGCTGGCGCGCCTGGCGATCGGGCAGCAGGGCGCCGAGACCGACGCCATGATCTCCGGCACGCTGCCGGCGATCGAGGATTGTCACGATTGCGCCGACTTCATCCTGGTGCCGCTGCTGTGGTGCCGCAAGGCCTATGGCGATCGGCTGGAAGTGAGCCTGCGCGCGCGCATCGACAACGCCATCCTCGGCTATCGCTACTGGATGGACGAGCCCGGCAATGATGTGCAGTGGTACTTCTCCGAGAACCACGCGCTGCTCTTCCACACCGCCGCCTATATTGCTGGGAGCCTGTTGCCTGATGTGCGGTTCGTGCGGTCGGGCCGCCTTGGCCGCGAACAGTCCGCGGTGGGAGCCGCGCGGGTACGCGCCTGGCTCGATCATTTCGAGGCATGGGAGATGGCCGAGTTCAACTCGGCGCCCTATTTTCCGATCGACCTCAAGGGCCTGTGCGCGCTCTACGCGCTGGCCCCGGACAAGGACATCGCCGAACGTGCCGGCAACGCAGTCATACGCCTGCTTGAAATCGTCGCCCGCTCGGCGCATCGCGGCATCCTCACCGGGGCGCAGGGCCGCTCCTACGAGCACACGCTGCGCGCCGCGCGTTCCCTGGAATTGTCCGGCATCTGCCGCATGCTTTGGGGCAAGGGCAATTACGGCATGCGCTTTCACGCGCTGCCGCAGCTGGCATTGTGCCTGCGGGATCACGATTTGAGCGTTCCGGACGGGTTGGCAGCAATTGCTTCCCTCACCGACGATACGGCGTGGGAATGGACTTTCGCGCAGGGACAAGACCGCTTCGCGCGGCTCTACCACTACAAGACGCGCGGCCATGCGATGGGCAGCGCCGCTGGCTATCGCTGGAATCAATGGGGTTATCAGGAGACCGTCATTCACGCCCGGCTGGGCAAGAATCCGGATGCGCAGATCTGGATCAACCACCCCGGCGAAGTGCTGCAGTCGGGATATGGCAGACCATCATATTGGGGTGGCTCAGGCACGTTGCCCCGGCTTCACCAATACCGCGACCTCGCCATCGTCAGCTTCTCCTGCTCGGATGAACAGCCCGACTTCACGCACGCCTGGTTCCCCGCACGTGCCTTCGATGCCGTGCGAGTGGGTGGCGATCGGGCGTTCGCGCAATCCGGCCACGCCTTCGTCATGCTGAAGACGGATGTTCCGCTCACGCAGGTAGAGGCCGGCCCGACGGCCGGCAACGAGTTGCGGGCGGCGGGACGCAGGACGACATGGATCGTTCGCCTCGGTGACAGGGATGCCAATCTGCCGGCGCTCGACGCCTGGGCGGGCGCCTTTGCCGGCCTGTCGGTGCGGTCGGGTCCCGACGGCGAGTTGATCGTCGAGGATCCGGAGTACGGCACGGTGCATTTCCTCGCCGACGCAAGGATCGTGGCCGAGGGACGTACACTCGATCCGGCCAACTGGACCGTGCGCGGTGAGGCGGTGCGCATGAAGCACAGAGAGTAGGGAGGAATCGGCTGCGACGCTCAAGAGGAGAGGGCGTAGCGGCTTGAACTATCGGGGCGCCGCCCCGCTAAAGGAGGAGACGAAAGCATGAATAAGTCCCGCACTTTGCTGGCCGCGCTATCGGTCAGTCTGCTCGCATCGACCAGCGCGTTTGCCGGCGACGTGCGCATCATGTGGTATTCGGACGGTGTCGAAGGCGATGTCATTCAGGACATTCTGAACCGCTTCATGAAGGACAATCCCGACATCCACGTCACGCTCGACAACGTCGCCTACAAGGTGATCCAGGAGCAGCTGCCCATCCAGCTCGAAGCCGGCCAGGGCCCGGACATCGCCCGCGTCACGAACATCAAGGAGCTTGCCCAGCACTGGCTCGATCTCAGGCCACTGGTGGCCGATCCGAAATATTGGGAGGACAATTTCGCTGACACGCTGGACTGGATGCGCCCCGACGGCTCCAACGCCATCCCGGGTTTCATGACCCAGCTCACGCTCACCGGCGGCTTCGCCAACAAGACGTTGTTCGAACAGGCCGGCGTGCCGCTGCCCGGCGACAAGGCGACCTGGGACGACTGGATCAACGCCGCCGCCGAGGTGGCGAAGAGCCAACAGCTTCCGGCTGCCTTCGCCATCGACCGTTCCGGCCACCGCATTTCGGGTCCGAATGTCTCCTTCGGAGCGAACTATATCGGCCCCAATGGCATGCCGGCCAAAGTGGACGACGGCACCAAGGCGTTCGTCGGCAAGCTCGTCGACTGGACCGCCAAGGGCCTGATGCTGAAGGATACCTGGGTGTCGGCGGCAGGCTCGACCTACCGCGCGGCCGCCGACGACTTCATCAACGCCCAGATCCCGTTCTACTATTCGGGCAGCTGGCAGGTCGCCAATCTGTCGACCAAGATCGGCGACAGTTTCGACTGGGTGGCAACCGGCTCGCCCTGCGGTACTACAGGCTGTTCGGGCGTGAAAGGCGGCGCGGCGCTGGTCGCCATCAAATACACGAAGAATCCCAAGGATGTCGCCAAGGTCATGGATTATCTGGCCCGTGAAGACTTGGTGGAAGAGTTCAGCGAGCGCACGCTGTTTCTGCCCGCGCACAAGGGCGTCGTAGACAAGGGCGGGCTGAAATGGGTCTCGGCCGACAAGAATGTCGGTCCGGCGCTCGACAAATTCGTCAAGGCGGCGGGTGAAACCCTGCCGGCGGCCGATGCGCTGCCGCCGTGGAAGTGGGCCAATGCTTACTTCGCCGCGCTGGTGACGCGCGTCAGCCAGGTGATGGCCGGCGAGCTCAGCCTCGACGATGCCTGGGGCAGGATCGACCAGGATATCGCCGACAAGGTTGCCGAGGCGAAGTGACCGCCGCCGCGACACTGAAGGCATGGATTGGCGCCGCCCTCGCGGCGCCGGTCGTGTGGCTGGCATCGATCGTCAACGTGCCGCTGAAGTTCTGGCAGCGCGCGACGGGCACCGGCGGCATGGCCGCGTTCTTCCTGGCCCCAAACATGGCGATCTTCGGCATTTTCGTCCTGGTGCCGATGATCATCAACTTCTTCTATTCGGCCACGTCAGGAACGGCCTACTTCCTGCAGGACCGAACCTATGTCGGGCTCGAGCAATACCAGCGCCTGCTCGATTGCGGCAACTACCTGGACACTGCCACTTGCCACGAGGATCTCTTCTGGAAGGCCGTGCACAATACCGGCCTGTTCGTCGTCGTGCAGGTGGCGCTGATGACGGTCGTGTCGATGGCGACAGCGCTGATCCTCAACCGTGAGATCGTCGGGCGCAGCTTCTGGCGCGCGGTGTTCTTCTTTCCGGTGCTGCTGTCGCCCGTCGTCACCGGTCTGATCTGGCGCTGGATCCTGCAACGCCAGGGCTTGCTGAACCTGATCGTCCATGATCTGGGCGGCGAGCCGCACAACTGGCTGACCGACCGCTTCTGGGCTTTCACCGCCGCCGTCAGCGTTTCGGTCTGGGCCCATATGGGCTTTTATACGCTTATCCTGCTTGCCGGATTGCAGGCGATCCCGCGCGACCTTTACGAAGCGGCCGAGATGGACGGCACGAAGCCGGCGCGGGTGTTCTGGCGCATCACGCTGCCGCTGCTGATGCCTAACCTGCTTGTCGTCATCGTGCTGACGCTGATCCGCGCCGTGCAGATCTTCGACGAAGTCTATGTGCTGACGGGTGGAGGGCCGGGAACCTCGACCCTCTATATCACGCAGTACATCTATGAGATCGGCTTCGCCTCCCTGCTGCGCAATCCGGGGCTGGCTTCGGCGGCTTCGATCTTGATGGGGTTGGTGCTGGTCGTGCTCACCTTAGTTCAGCTGCAGGTCGGACGCCGGGGTGAGCGGAAAGGAGCCCGCGAATGAGCAGCGTCATGACATTCCTGACCCGCCGGCGCGGCGGTCGCGGCTGGCACTGGACGGATATCGTGAGCTGGCTGTGGCTGCTCGGCGGCGTTGTCATCATGTTCGGTCCGGCCGTTTGGCTGGTGGGTTCGTCATTCAAGACACCGGCACAGCTCGCCGAGTTCCCGCCGACCATAATGCCTTATGTCAGCCAACAGGCGAGGGTCGAAGGCTACGATAAGCCGCTGGCCCTCTACAGGGTGAAGCTTCCGGATGGTTCGACCAAGGTGCTGGCCGAGGTGCGGCGCATCGGCATCATGGCGCAAATGGTGGACCCGCAGGCGCCGAACGATATCGTCAAGGTCAACATCGCCGACCGGCAGCCGGTGCGCGAAATCGGCTTCGCAACGGAGAACTACACCGAGCCCTTCGTCCATTTCGACTTCCTGCGCTATCTGCGCAATTCGGTCTTTGTGACGGCAATGGCGACGCTGATCACGCTGCTCACCAATTCGATGGCCGCCTTCGCCTTGTCGAAATACAAGTTCCGCGGCCGCGATCTGACGATGCTTGTGATCGTCGGTACGCTGATGGTGCCGCTGTCGGTCATCCTGGTGCCGCTCTATTCGGTGGTGGGCGCCGTCGGACTGCTCGATTCGCTGTGGGGCGTGATCTTGCCGACCGTGGCGACGCCGACCGGCGTCTTCCTGCTGCGCCAATATATGCTGACCATCCCGGACGAGCTGCTCGATGCGGCGCGCATGGACAACGCTTCCGAATGGCAGATCTACTGGCGCATCGTATTGCCGCTTGCAGCACCGGCGCTCGCCGTGCTGGCGATCTTCTCGGTCGTCTGGCGCTGGAACGACTTTCTGTGGCCGCTGGTGGTGCTGTCGCGCAAGGAACTCTACACACTCCAGGTCGGCCTCAACACCTATGCCGGCCAGCTAAACGTGCAGTGGCACTACATCCTGGCGATGACCGTGGTGACGATGATCCCCGTCGTCCTCGTCTTCGTCTTCCTGCAGCGTTACATCACTTCCGGCATTGCCGGCACCGGACTGAAGTGAGGATGTCATGGGACGGATAACGCTGACCAACATCGATCGCGCTTACGGCAAGATGAAGATCTTGCACGGCATCAACCTCGACGTCGGGGACGGCGAGATGCTAGTCCTCGTCGGCCCGTCGGGTTGCGGCAAGTCCACGCTGCTGCGGCTGATTGCCGGGCTCGATCGGCCGACCGACGGCAAGATTGAGATCGACGGGGTCGACGTCACCAACGTTTCGGCCGCGCAGCGCGGTCTGGCGATGGTGTTCCAGTCTTACGCGCTCTACCCGCACATGAGCGTGCGCCAGAACCTCGCCTTCGGGCTCGAAAACATCCGTATGCCGAAAGCCGAGATCGACGCGCGGATCACGGAAGCGACGCGCATGCTGGAAATTGCTTCCTATCTAGACCGCCGGCCCGGTCAATTGTCGGGCGGCCAGAAGCAGCGCGTGGCGATCGGCCGTGCGGTGGTGCGCAATCCGACCGCCTTTCTACTCGACGAACCGCTGTCCAACCTCGATGCCGAACTGCGCATCACCATGCGCGCTGAACTGGCGGGCCTGCACCGGCGGCTGGCAACCACGATGATCTACGTCACCCATGACCAGATCGAGGCGATGACGCTGGCGGACCGCATCGTGGTCATGCGCTCGGGGCGGATCGAACAGGTCGGCCGGCCGCTCGATCTCTACAACGCGCCGGCCAACCTGTTCGTCGCCGGCTTCATCGGCGCGCCGCGGATGAACCTGCTGCCGGTGAAGGTGCGTTCGGCAAGCGGCGCCGAGGTGCGTGTCGAAGGTCCGGGCGGGCTGTCGGCCTCGGTCGCCGCCGACGGGGTCGCGCTGAAACCGGGAGACGACGCGACGCTTGGCATCCGACCACACGACATCCAACTTTCGGATGGCAGCAAGGGATCGGTGGAAGCGCGGATAACGCTGGCCGAGGCGCTGGGACCGGAAACCGTTGTCCACGCCACCATTGCCGGCGACAGCAAACTTATCGCCGTTCTCAAGCAGCAGGGCGTTGAATCGCAAGGGCCGCCGATCAACCTCGCTCTGCCGCCGGAGCGCATGCATCTCTTCGATGCCGCCGGGCTGCGTGTCGCACCGCGTTAGCCGGAGGCAAGATAGCGGGTTGTTTCATGAACTGTCGCAACTGCCGCACAGCGAACGCGTGTTGCGCGCTTGTCAAAATACAAAATAGGTGAACGTTAAGACAACCAAACTCTTCAAGAGGGCGCTCTCTGCGATCATTGCTGCCACGGGATGTCCGGAATTTACTTCAAAGTGGATTTTCTCGTGGACGGTCTTCGGCAATACGGAGATCCGCGCCGCCACGTTCGCGCGCCTGAATCCGGCCGACTGACAATACGACCTGTGCTGAGGTTCAGTACGAACTACCGATCAGGGCAAATGGGATGTTCGTCCGCATGATAGCGGCGAGGCCGTGAAATCCGCGATCGTTCTTCAGTTCTGCCTTGTTGCAGAGCCGCAGCTCGACGGAGACGTTCTCGTGAGACTCTATTGCGCACCGTGGGTTTGCAGCCTTGCCGAACGGCTCGCTCTTCGGCAGGCGGAGATCTCCTTCGATAGTGAGCGCGTCGACTTGGGGTCGAGGCAATCATGAGCCAACCCCGCAAGATCGCGATCGCCCTCGTTGCCCTTATGGTGCTGCCAATGGCAGCTATTTGGAGCTGGCAGTGGTTTACAAGGGGCCGGTTCGAGGAAACGACCGATAACGCCTATCTCCGCGGAGACATTACCAGCATCGCTCCGAAGCTCGCCGGTTACGTCGTCGAAGTCGACATAGACGACAATGCCAGTGTGTCAAAGGGTGCTGTCCTGTTTCGCATCGACGACAGCGACTACAAGGCCAAGGCGGAGCAGGCGAAAGCCAACGTCGCCGCCCGGCAGGCGGAAATCGCCAACATCAAGGCGACCCGTGAACTGCAGGACGCATTGATCGCGCAGGCCGAGGCGCAGAAGCAATCTGCCGCAGCCGACCTGCAATTCGCCCGCGCCAACTTAAGCCGCTACGTCACGCTGCAGAAGAACGGAACCGCAAGCGATCAGAAGCTGCAGGATGCGCAGGCCGGCCATGACAAGGCAAGGGCATCGCTGGACGGCGCAGAGGCCAATCTGTTGGCTCAGAAGTTGAAGCTCGGCGTCCTGGATGCACAATTGTCCGGCGCGCAGGCAGCCCTGTCGCAGGCACAGGCAGCGCTCGACCTGGCAATGCTAGACCTGGCCAACACCGTCGTGAGGGCCCCGGTCGACGGCATCGTCGGCAATCGCCAGATCCGGGTCGGCCGCTATGTCACCCCAGGGACGGCAGCCCTGGACATCGTTCCGGTTAACGATGTCTGGATCGTCGCAAACTTCAAGGAAACGCAGCTGAAGCAGGTTGAGATCGGCCAACGGGTCCGCGTCATGGTTGATGAATATCCAGATCTTGAAATCGACGGCCTTGTCGACAGCTTCGCTCCTGGCAGCGGCGCAGCCTTCAGCCTGCTGCCGCCGGACAATGCCACCGGCAACTTCATCCGCGTCGTCCAACGCGTGCCGGTCAAGATCAGGATGACGCGCAATCCGTTGCCCGGCCGCCTGGTTCCGGGACTCTCGGCTCGCGTTGCCATCACCGTCGGCGCCGGGGATGCTCCGGCCGTAGCGCAGGAAATGCAGACAGGCGGGACCGCGAACGGGCGCTCAGCGCAATGATGCACCTCGCCGAAACGGCGGCTGTGCAGCGCCATCCCGGCACCCTGCGCGCTTCCTTGATAGCAATCGGCGTCGTGCTGGCCGCCTTCATGGACGCGGTCGCATCCACCGCACTGTCCATCGGCCGGATCGACATGCTTGGCGACACCTACGCAACGTCGGACGAGCTGGCGATGGTCGACGTGGTTTTCATCGCGGCGAAGCTGACGGCGTTCCTTGTCGCTCCGCTTCTTGTAACGGCAGCCAGGCCGACCGCCTGCCTCCGCGCGGGGGTTGTCGCCCTTCTGCTGGCATCCGCGGCCTTGACGTTGTCGGTGGACCTCACCTGGATTTGCATCTGCCGCATTGTCCAGGGGCTGGCCGGCGGCACAATTCTCGTCGCCGGCCAGACGCTGCTGTTCTTTCGCTTCCCGCATCGGCATCAGCCGGTCGTTCAGGCAGTTTTTGCCGTAGGCGCCGTCATGGCTCCGACGACCGTCACGCCGGCCCTGCAGGGCTGGCTTGTCGACCATCTTACCTGGGAGTGGATATTCCTGAGCATCATTCCGCTCGGCATCGTCTCCCTTGTCCTGTTGGCGGCGGACGGCGATCGGACCTTTTGGCGGAAAACTAGGTTTCCTGCCGTCGAGATATTGTTGCTCGGCATCAGCGCCGCGCTTTTGACCTACGTCTTGCTGCAAGGCAGCAGGTTCAACTGGTTCGACGACACCGACATCACCTTCCTTGCCGCAACTGGTATGACGGCCGCCGGCCTTCTGGCCGTCTGGGAGACCCGCCTTCGTTCAGAAGGCTCACTGCTGGCCATCTCGCCCCTTGGCAATCCGGACTTTCGCTTTGGTCTTCTCGTCAGCTTCGTCGCCGGCTCTGCCCTTTCAGGCAGCGCCTATCTCATTCCGGCTTTTGCCCTCAACGTGCTCGATTTTACCGCCACGGGCGCGGGAGTGCTTCTGCTGCCAAGCGGAGCCATGCTCGCGCTTGGACTTTTGTTGTCCGGCTTCGTCATCCAAAAGACCGGGATGCGCCCGATCACGCTTGCTCCGTTTGGCATTCTGCTCTTCGCAGGCGCCATGTGGCTGCTGTCCGCTTCGACGAGCGGTAGCGGATCACCGGACCTGACCCTTGCTCTGCTGCTGCGGGGATTCGGCCTCGGCCTTCTGTTCGTGGCACTGACGCTGATTACACTGCAGGGCCTTGCCCCTGATACGCTGCCGTTCGGCATCGGGCTGTTCAACTTCGGCAAGCAGGCGGGCGGTCTGACCGGCACAGCCCTCTTGCAAACGTATATTGATCACCAGAATGTCCACAACCGGACGATACTGACGTCCCACCTCGTCAATGGCGATCCAGCCGTGGACCAGCGCTTGAGAGCCACTGCGAACGTTCTGGCGAATAGTATCGACAGCGCCGCGGCGACCAAGGCCGCGCTGCCGCTGCTGCAGCGCGCGCTTGAGAAGCAGGTCGCCACGATCTCGTTCGACGAAGCTTTCTTCGCGCTCGTCCTGCTGTTCGCGGTCGCTGCGCCCTGTCTCATTGTCGCCAAACAATTGCTCGCCCGCCAAGCCGCTCCGCAGAACTAAAACCGCGTCCAGGCCCTATACTTTGGAACAGATGTTTTGGTCGGGCGAGGCTTCCAGATTATCTCATGAGCCGTGTTAACCGGACGAGACAGGGATGACGAATGCAGAGGTTTTTCCGGTTTCACTCTGCAGCCGACGAAGAGGCAGCCGAGCGTCTTACCTGTCCGGCTCGTATTTCCCAGTGGTGGTGTTGACGCGTCGATCCGCGTCGCTTCTTGCCCGAGGCGATCGTTAGGCGCGCCGTAGCGGCCGGGCCGCCGCAGCGGCGATATCTCCGCGCAATGCATGGATTTCCATGAGATGCAGCCGGGGCATCGCGGGACTAGATTTAGGCGGTGAGTTCGCCTGTCCAGATATTGAAAACAAGTGCTATATAAAGCGCTGACCGTCCCCAGGCTTTCTTTGTCCGACAGGAGAAGCCAATGACAGCAGCGTCCGACTCACTTGGCGAAATCGACCCCGAAGCAACGCTCGCGCTGCAAATCATCGAGAGTATGCCCGGCCACGCGTGGGCAGCCGATGCCGCCGGACGATTCACCTTTGTGAGCCCAAACACCGTGGCGTTCCTCGGCAACACGCATGAGGATCTCAACACCTCCGAAGACGACGATGAGTTCGGCTGGCGTCGAGCCGTCCATCCCGACGATTATGATCGTGTCGCCGCCAGATGGCGGCATTGCCTCGAAACCGGCGATCACTATGACACCGAGCATCGTCTGCGGCGCGCCGATGGCGTCTATCGCTGGTTTCGAAGCTCAGGACGACCTTTTCGCGATAGTCAGGGCCGCATCATTCAATGGTACGGCACGACAATAGACATTGAGGACCAGAAGCGGGCGGAGTCAGCATTGCGCGACCGCGAGCGGGAGCTCTCGCAGCTCGTGGACATGGTACCGAGTCACATCTGGCGGCTCGATCCGGACGGCGAGCCGATTTTCTTCAATAAGCGCATGGTCGATTTTCTCGGCCTGGACGTAACGGATATGGACAGACCGGGCATGAGCCGGCTGGCGGCGATGATACAGGCCGGCGTCCATCCGGACGATGCAGCAGCATTCGGCGATGCACTCCGTGGTTGCTTCGCTACCGGTGCGAGCTTCGCCATGCGCTATCGCCTGCGCCGTGCCGATGGCGTCTATCGCTGGATGTCGAGCCGGGCGGAGCCGATGCGCGATGACGCCGGCCGCATCGTCCAGTGGTACGGCCTCTGTCACGACATAGACGATCAGATGCACGCCGAAGAGGCGTTGCGGCGAAGCGAGCGACAATTGCAGCACATGATCGACGCCGTGCCGGTCCGCATCTGGAGCGTGATGCCGACCGGCGGGCCGGTCTACTTCAACAAGCGATACCAGGACCATTTCCGCTCCGTTATCGCGAACTTTGATGCTCTCGGCGAGCCGGGCATCGAAACGCTCCTGCACGAGGTTATTCATTCCGAAGATGCTCCCGAGGTGCAGCGCACGTTATCGAATTGTTTCGAAACTGGCGGCGGCTCCGCGATGCGGTTTCGCTGGCGCGAAAAAGACGGCACCTATCGCTGGGCTGAGTGCAGGGTGGAGCCGCGGCGCGATGACGACGGAACGGTCGTGCAATGGTACGGGGTTTCTCTCGACATCGACGATGAGGTGCGCGCGCAGGCGGCGTTGCGCAAAAGTGAGCGGCGCCTTCAGCAGCTCATCGACACCGTGCCCGCTTTGATCTGGAGTACGACACGGGAAGGAAGGCCATCCTACGTCAACAAGCGGTTCACCGACGTAACCGGGGCCACGCTCGGTGACATCACCGCCCCGGACGGCTCGCCGTCCCTGAGCGTGATCCATCCAGACGATATCGACACCGCACGGCAGGCGATCCGCCATTCATTCGCAACGGGCGTGCCTTACGTTCAGAGATATCGCCAACGGAGGGCCGACGGCGGCTATCGCTGGACCGAGACTCGCGCCGAGCCGCTGCGCGACGAAGATGGCAGCATCCTCCAGTGGTACGGCGTGAGCGTCGACATCCATGATCTGGTGACCACGCAGGCCGCATTGCACGACCGCGAACGAGAGCTCTCGCAGCTCGTCAACATGGTTCCGAGCTACCTCTGGCGGCTGTCTTCGAACGGCGAGCCGACCTTTTTCAACAGGCGCCTGATAGATTTTCTCGGCCTGGACATAGCGGACGCGGAAAAGCCGGACACGAGCCGGCTAGCGGCCTTCATTCCCAACGTCGTCCATCCCGACGATGCCGCCAGCCTGAGGGAAGCACTCAACAGCTGCTTCGCCACCGGCGAGCGCTTCTTCATGAAGTATCGCCTGCGGCGTGCCGACGGCGTTTATCGCTGGATGGAGGGCCGCGCGGAGCCGCTGCGGGACCAAGGTGGACGCATCGTCCAATGGTACGGCCTTACGCACGACATCGACGACCAGCTGCGCGTCGAAGAGGCGCTGCGCGAGAGAGAACGTGCGCTCTGGCAGCTCGTTGAAACGCTGCCGGCAATGATCGATTGCGCCGCTCCGGATGGCGAACCGATATATCGCAGCCAGCAGCTCCGCGAATTCCTCGGATACAATCTTGAGGAATTGGACGAAGCGGGAAAGTCCCGGCTGGCCGGCACACTCGACGCCGGTGTTCATCCCGACGACCTGACAGGTGTTAAAGAGAGATATGCCCATTGTTTGTCCACCGGCGAGCCGTATGCGCGACGGCACCGTCTGCGGCGCTTCGATGGTGAATATCGCTGGGTCGAGACGCGCGCCGCGCCGATGCGCAACGCTGAAGGTGCCATCGTGCAGTGGAACGTTATCTGCCTCGACATCGAAAATGAGGTGCGGACACAAGAGGAGCTTCGACTGGCACAAGAGAGACTTGCGCGTGCGAGCCAGGCCGCGAGCCTTGCCGAACTCTCCGCATCCATCGCTCATGAGGTGAACCAGCCGTTGGCCGCCATCGTCGCCAACTCCAACGCATGCCACCGTTGGCTGTCCGTCGTGCCCCCGAACGTCGAGCGCGCGAAAATCACGGCCGAGCGCATCATCCGCGATGCCAACTCGGCGGCGGATGTCATCAGCCGCATCCGTGCCTTGTTCAGACCTTCGCTTGAAATGAGAACCAGCACACCGATCCCCAGCGTTATTGCCGAAGCGCGTGACCTCATGGCCGAGGAAGCCATACGGCGTCGCGTTCGCATGGACATCGATGTCGAAAGCAATCTTCCGCTCGTCGCCTTCGATCGCGTCCAGATCCAGCAGGTCCTGGTCAACCTCATTCGCAATGGCATGGAGGCGATGGACTCCACCACGGACAGGGTTCTCGGGCTGCGTGTGCGCCGGATAGAGGACACGATCCAGACCGAAGTCAGCGACCGCGGCCCGGGTATCGAACGTCCCAACAAGATATTCGAGCCGTTCTTTACGACGAAAGGGAATGGGAATGGGCATGGGGCTGGCGATCTCCCGTTCGATCGTCGAGTCTCACGGCGGACGCCTATGGGCGGAGAACAGTGTGCCGCATGGAGCGACATTCATCTTCACTCTCCCGGTTGAAGCGAAAGCTGTGCAATGATGCCGGACGACGACAATCGTCCTCATCTTGGACGATGCTGAACGTATCCGGCGGCGCTCAGCAAACGCTTGGTTTGTTCTCCTTTCGGTGAAGGGCGTCGCTGCCCCCGCGCAATGCATGGATTTCCATGAGGTGCGGTTGGGGCGTGGCGGGATTAGGGTGACGGTGTGAGTCCGTCAGCCCAGATCCAGCTACCAAGAGCAAGTGCTATACGAAGCGCCGACAATCTCCAGAGTTTGTTTGTCCGTCAGGGGCACCCGATGATGACAGCGCCCAACTCACTTGGCGAGACCGATTCCAACGCAACGGGCGCGTTAAAGCATGACTTCGACCGATCCGGACCGGGATTGCAGGGAAGTGGCCGATCTTTGGCGACGAGTGAACCAGGCCTGATTCGCGGCAACATGATCAGCGATCTTGAAAGAGGCAGGTTATCGCGCGTCTGGTCGCACCGTCCCCAATTCTTGCATCTGGGGCTTTTTATTACGGCCTATGTCCTGGGCTGCGGCTTCGCCCAGTCGCTCGCAATCATCCCTGGAACAGGGATTTCCATCTGGCCTCCGAGCGGGCTGTTCATCGCTACGCTTGTCTTCGCCTCCAGGTATAGCTGGCCGTGGTGGGTGCTGGGGGCCTGTCTGGCCGAACTGTTCAGCAACTTCTTGTGGTTCCACACTCCGCTGCCCGCGGCCTTCCTGATCTTTGCCGGCAACGCTCTTGAAGCGGTGGCCGGCGCATGGCTCGTGAACCAGACCTGCAAGCGCCCAGTTCGGCTGGAAACGTTGCGGGACGTTCTCGCATTCGTCGTACTGGCCGCTGGAATTGCGCCAGTTGCAAGCGCGACGGTGGGAAGTGCGGCGCTTGCGTGGTTTGGCATACAATCGCAAACCTTTGCGACGGCTTGGCCGCTGTGGTGGATCGGAGACGCGACGGGAGTCCTGATCGTAGCGCCGCTGGCGCTGGTCGTGTTCCAGAACTGGCGCGGCAAGGCGCAGCTCTCAGCAGCGCGGTGGATGGAAGCTTGCGTCCTGGGGCTGATCTTTCTTGGTATCGCCGCCCTTTCCTTGAGCGGCTATCTGCCCTTCGCCTACATCATCATGCCGCCTCTTCTTTGGGCCGCAGTGCGCTTTGAGTTCAGAGGCGCCGCCGTAGCATTGACCGTCCTCGCTCTGATCACGGCGGTATTCACGATATCCGGCGCCAGCCAATTTGCCGGCGATCCCGAGTTCCAGAAGCACAACCAGATCATGCTGCAGCTTTTTCTGGCCATCTCGGCATTTTCGGCGCTCGTCGTGGCCGCCATATCCCGGCAGCATCAGGCGGCGGTGCTCACTTTGCGTGAAAGCCTTGAGGCATTGGGCGACCGGGAGCGGGAGCTCTCGCAGCTTGTCGACATGGTTCCGAGCCACGTTTGGCGCCTGAGGCCCGATGGCGATCCGACCTTTTTCAACAAGCGCATGGTCGACTTTCTCGGCCTGGACGTAACGGATTTGGACAAACCGGGCATCAGCCGGCTGGCGGCGATGATAAAGGCCGGCGTCCATCCGGACGACGCAGCAGCATTCGGCGATACGCTCAGTCACTGCCTCGCCACCGGCGAGCGCTTCTCCATGAGGTATCGCTTGCGCCGCGCCGATGGCGTCTATCACTGGATGTCGAGCCGGGCGGAGCCGATGCGCGATCACACTGGCCGCATCGTCCAGTGGTACGGCCTCTGTCACGACATAGACGATCAAATGCAGGCTGAAGAGGCCCTGCGGCGGAGCGAATTGCAGCTTCAGCAGATGATCGACGCTGTGCCGGTCCGCATCTGGAGCGCGGTGCCGACCGGCGGGCCGGTCTACTTCAACAAGCGGTACCAGGACCATTTCCGCTCCGTGATCGCTGACTTCGAAGCACTCGGAGAGCCGCGCATCGAGGAATTGCTGCAAGAACTGGTTCATCCCGAAGATGCTCCCGAGGTGCTGCGCACGTTGCTGAATTGTTTCGAAACAGGCGGCGGTTCCGCAATGCGGTTTCGCTGGCGCGAAACAGATGGCTATCGCTGGGCGGAGTGCAGGGTCGAGCCGCGGCGTGATGAAGACGGAGCGGTTGTGCAATGGTACGGGGTTTCCCTCGACATCGACGAAGAGGTGCGCGCCCAGGAAGCGCTGCGACAAGCCTCCGACAAACTCGCGCAAGCCACTCAGGCTGCAAGTCTCGCCGAGCTTTCGGCTTCGATCGCCCACGAGGTGAATCAGCCGCTGGCTGCGATCGTCGCCAACTCCCATGCATGCCACCGTTGGCTGTCCGCAGCACCGCCGAACGTCGAACGCGCGAAGATTACGGCCGAGCGCATTATCCGGGACGCCAACTCGGCGGCGGACGTCGTCGGCCGCATTCGCGCGCTGTTCAAGCAATCCACGGAGACGAGAACCAATGCGACGCTCAGCAGTGTCATCGCAGAGGCACGCGACCTCGTGACCGAGGAAGCGATGCGGCGGGGCGTTCGCATCAGCGTTGATATCGGAAGCGACATTCCGCTAGTCGCGTTCGATCGCGTCCAAATCCAGCAGGTTCTGGTCAATCTCATCCGCAACGGCATGGAGGCGATGGACTCTGGTGCGGACGACGGAGTTATCAAAATCCGCGTGCGCCATATCGGGGATGTTGTCCAGACCGAAGTCAGCGATCACGGCCGGGGTGTCGAGTTTCCCGACCGGATATTCGAACCGTTCTTTACCACGAAAGAGCAAGGGATGGGCATGGGACTGGCGATCTGCCGTTCGATCATCGAGTCGCACAGCGGGCGTTTATGGGTCGAGAAGAACGAACCACGTGGAGCGACGTTTATCTTCACGTTGCCGATTGAAGCGAAAGCGGCGTCATGACGACGGACGGCCAAATTGTCTTCATCGTAGATGACGATGAACGCATCCGGGAGGCGCTCAGTGAGCTGCTGGCTGCGCACGGCATGCGTGCCGTAGCGTTCGGATCGGCGGGCGATTATATCCGCGCTGACAAGCCGGACGTCCCTGCCTGCCTCATCCTCGATATCGAGTTGCCGGATATTAACGGCCTCGATCTGCAGCGGCAGATTGCCGAGGGCGATCATCCGCCGATCGTTTTCCTGACAGGACATGGCGATATCCCGTCCTCCGTGCGTGCGATCAAGCACGGCGCCGTAGATTTCCTGACTAAGCCCTTCAGCGATGCAGACCTCATGGCCGCAATCCATGCAGCGATTGCCCAGGATCGGGCACAGCGATCGGAGCGCGCTGAGCTGGGCGTGTTGAAGCAACGTTATCTCGAGCTGACGCCGCGCGAACGTGAGGTGCTGCCGCTGGTGGTCAGCGGCTTGCTCAACAAGCAGGCCGCCGCTGAACTGGGGATCAGCGAAGTTACGCTGGAAATTCATAGAAGGAACGTCATGCAGAAGATGGTCGCGGCGTCGCTCGCCGACCTCGTGCGCATCGCCGAGCGATTGGGAATACCGATCACGCACTCGCGCCGGGCAGGGGGGAGCTGAGGGTGAGCAAGCGGAGGCCTGTCGTGGCGATTGTCGACGATGACCCAAGACTACTCGAGTCGCTGGAGGACCTCTTGGAGTCCGCCGGCTATGTGGCACGCAGCTTCTCGTCGGCGGGGGCATTGCTGGTCAGCGGCCTGTCTGGATTGGACATGCTTATCACCGACATCGGGATGCCCGGCATGGACGGCTTTGAACTTCGTGACCTGGTCAAGAAGGCGCGTCCGGACCTGCCTGTGTTCCTGATCACCGGCCGCCACGAGATAGTGGATCAGCACCGCGCCAAGGGCATTGGCGGGCTTTTTCGCAAGCCATTCGATGGCCAGGCACTGCTTGCGGCGATCGGCGACGCTTTACGCAACCCAGAAACGGAGGCTAAACATGAGAGTTGACCAATTGCCCTTATCGAGATCGATACCGTCATCACAGCAGCGAAGGGCTGAAGCCGAGCAGCCGCGGGTCATTATCGTCGACGATGATGCCTCTGTTCGGGAGGCGCTCTCTGAATTGATCCTGTCGGCGGGTTTCCTGCCGGTGTGCTTTACCTCAACCCGTGAATTGCTTGACGCCGACGTGTTGGAGAGCCCCGGCTGCTTGATCCTCGACGTGCGCATGCCGGGGACGAGCGGTCTCGATCTGCAGCACCATCTTGCGAAAAACGGCAACCCCAAACCCATCATCTTCCTGACCGGGCATGGCGACATCCCGATGACTGTCCAGGCGATGAAGGCCGGCGCCGTGGACTTTCTCACCAAGCCGGTGCGGGATCAGACGCTGCTTGACGCCGTGATCGCGGGCATTGCGGTGGACGCCAAGCGGCGGGCGGATGCGGTGATCGTCAAGCGCAACATCGAGCGCGTCGAGACGCTGACGCCGCGCGAGCGCGAGGTTCTGCGTGAAGTGGCGCGCGGGCGCCTCAACAAGCAGGTCGCCTTCGACCTCGGCATCAGTGAAGTGACCGTCAAGCTTCACCGTGGCAATGTCATGCGCAAGATGGAAGCCGCTTCCATCGGTGAGCTGATCCGGGCGTGGGAAACGCTGCCCGAGCCGATGCGCGAGGTCTAGAATTGGCACAAGCCGATCCATGCTCCATCCAATAGGATCGCCCAGCGCGCCCGGCCATTTCAGGCTGTGGGAAATTGCTTCTTCAGCGCGCGCAGGCCTTCCTGCCCGTCGGCACGCTGCTGCTGCGGGTGGTCCTGATGTACATCGGTGGTTCCTATTGGGTGTTTTGCGGCAAGGCTCGCGCCAACATCGCCACCACTGAGCGGCGCTCTTTTGCGGCGCCAGCCTGACCGACAAACTCGCAACATTTCATGCAACAGCAACTGACGCCGGCCATGCCGCGTCGGTCCCGCGCGCTACCCAAGCCTAAATTGACTTATGTCTATAAGAGCTTGCCTCGGCCCGTCCCCAATACTCGGCGTGCCTGCCCTGCACCTTGGCATCGTATGACAGATGCTTCCGTAGAATAGGTTCGCGGCCCGGATCGGTGCATCCTGTTCCTCGCAAGCCATCACGACCGTCGCGTTTCTACCGCTCCTCGCTCGCTCCTCCCCGAACGCGACCGCACGGGCCGACTCGACGGTCGTGACGGTGAGCAGGATGTTCAAAGCACATGGATGGACATGATGAACAAAGACGGACTTTTCTCCGTCGGCGGATCTCGTCGCGATGTCTTGTTGGCCGGCCTGATCGCCACCGTTGCCGCCGGACTGCCCCGCGCTGCTTCGGCCGTGAGCCGAAAACAAAACCTTCCCTCTTCCCCTCAACCAAAGGAACCAAGACGATGAGCACCATCACGACCAAGGACGGCACCGAAATCTACTACAAGGACTGGGGCAAGGGCCCGGCTATAACCTTCTCGCACGGCTGGCCGCTGAATTCCGACGCCTGGGACGGCCAGATGCTCTTTCTTGCCCATAACGGCTTTCGCGTGGTTGCGCATGACCGGCGCGGCCATGGCCGCTCGAGCCAGGCCACGTCCGGCAACGACATGAATGGCTATGCGGACGATCTTGCAGCCGTGATCGAGGCGCTGGATCTCCGGGACGCCACGCTGGTCGGACATTCAACCGGAGGAGGCGAGGTCGCTCGCTATATCGGACGGCACGGGACGAAGCGGGTGGCCAAGGCTGTTCTTATCGCCGCTGTTCCGCCGATCATGGTGAAGACGCCGGCCAATCCGGAAGGCCTGCCGATCGAGGTATTCGACGGCATAAGGGCTGGCCTCGTCAAGGATCGTTCGCAGTACTACCGGGACCTCGCACCGTTGTTTTATGGGGCGAACAGGCCAGGCGCCAAGGTTTCCCAGGGGATTCTGGATCAGTTCTGGCTCTGGAGCATGCAGGCGGGTCTCGTGAACGCGTACGAAAGCGTCAAGGCGTTTTCCGAGACCGATTTTACCGAGGACCTCAAGAAGTTCGACGTACCAACCTTGGTCCTGCATGGCGAGGACGATCAGATCGTCCCCGTCAAGGACTCGGCAGTCAAGTCGGCCCGACTGATCAAAGGCGCAAAGGATATCTATTACCCCGGCGCGCCCCACGGGATTACGGCCACGCACCAGGATCAGGTCAATGCTGACCTGCTCGCCTTCATCAAAGGATAGCAAGCCTCAGTCACGACCGCATGTTTTCCGAAATTCCTTGGAGCCGCCGATGGCCACCTTTGGCAATATTTCGCGCGCCCTGAACCGCATTTCGGGTGGCGCGCCAGGTCAAACCTTGTGCGCTCGCATAGCCGAGCGGTGGCCTGAATGCTGGTTCTGCCGGCTCATGTCCCGGATTGTGGAACCGAACCACTGCGCCATCGAGCTGGAGCGCTGGCAAAGGCGCGAAACATGTGCTGCGACACGGCTGCCATTCGGGCAACCGCGCCTGTGCAGCGCGGAGGTGATCGCCGGTGTTCGACACTACGTCGCGCTGTCGGGGGTCGCCGCCGCGCGCTTGTTCTGCCTTGAAGGCCAATGCGCTCTCCAAGACGTCAAACTGGCTAAGCGCCGCGAGTTTATCAATCGGTAGCCGTTTGCGATTGCCGCTCATTTTGGCGGTCTCAATTCGGCGTGAAATTTTCTTGGCCAGCGGTTGCGACTATCGCAGCAGCACCGGCACAATTTTTCGAAGGCAGGAACGACATGGGCGCACTCTCAGGCAAGATCGCGGTGGTCACCGGCGGAAACAGCGGGATCGGACTATCGGCTGCAAAAATCTTTGCCGCCGAGGGCGCGCAAGTCGTCATTACCGGCCGCCGGCGGCAGGCGGTCGAGGAAGCGATCGCGCAGATCGGGGCAGGCGCGCTGGGCATTCAGGGAAATGTGGCCGACGTGGCGCACCATGATGAGGTGGCGCAGCAGATCCTCCAGAGGTTCGGGGCGCTCGACATCTATATGGCGAACGCCGGCATAAACACCATCACCCACTCGGCCGACGTCTCCGAGGCAGAATATGATGCGCAATTTGCCGTCAACACGCGAGGCGTCTTCTTCGGCGTCCAGAAGCTGATTCCGATCATGCGGAACGGCGGCGCAATCATCCTCACAGGCTCGCTGGCCAGCGAGAAGGTTCTGGACGGTCATGCTGTTTACGCGGGCTCCAAGGCGGCCATAAATGCCTTTGCGCGCGCTTGGGCGATCGAACTGAAGTCTCGCGGTATCCGGGTCAACGTGCTTAGCCCAGGTCCGGTGGATACGGCTATTCTCGATAAGCTAGGCATACCGTTTGAGCAGCGCGGGCTGTTTGAAAAGGCGATGGCTGAGGCAATACCCTTGGGCCGGATGGGGCAGCCGGAAGAGCTGGCAAAAGCCGCCCTGTTCCTTGCCTCGGACGCGAGCAGTTTCGTCACGGGCATTAATCTGCGGGTCGACGGCGGGATGGCAGTGCTCTGAGCCACGACTGCGAAGTCGTCGCGCCAATAGACGGCCGAATAATGCCTGAGCAATCGGTCTTCCTCACGACGATTTTCCGGGAAGCTGCCGCACGAATCCCTCCAAATAGGTCGGAGGCGAGAACGTTCGTCGACAGGACGCAAATTGAGGTACGTAAACGGCTGCAGTCGCATTGCAGGGATCAACGCGCAAGACAGAAATCGGCACACTGAGCAATGCTGTCGGCGAAGGCCCCGGTCAGGCGCCATTCAACGGACTTTGTCCTCGCTGAGGGCGCTCCCTCGGTCAATCTCGACAGGCGCGGACAGGCCGGGCACGAGGCGGCCGGGCAGTGGATTTGCCGACAGACGGACCTCCACGGAGCCGTATTGCCGATACGGCGGAAGGACCAGGGTCACGCCCTGGTCCGTTCAATTTTCTGCAGGTCGGGATCAGTGACCCCAGATGCCCTGGCCATATTCATCGTTGGGAACAATCGGCTTGCGTACGGTTTTCGGCACCCCGATATCGTTGCTCATTTTTTTGATCGAGGATGTATACACGTTGTCAGACGCAGTCGCAGGCTGCTGGGCTCCGTTTGATCCATAGTGGTCGCTTCCGGCAATGGCGCTTCCTGCTGTAATAACAAGCGCGGCGGCAGCAAGGGCTGTCATTTTCATTTTGGTAACTCCATTGGTAGCTTGGATGGTATTCACCCACGCAAATATAAATGCCGTGACGCAGCGACACGATCAGACGGTCCAGCTGTTTGACCCATACGAAGGCATTGGGCGATGCAGGCCGAAGGCCAGGGACTATGTCGTTGACGAGAGAAGGCTTTGCCGCCGTGTCGATCCGGCCGGCTCACCAATGCTCAACGGATCGACAGCTCTCTGGCCGCGCGCCTCAGTGTCTATTCCGGCGCCTGCCGACAATGCACACCCGGCATAGATACCTCAATCGTGCTCCGGGGCACCTGATCTCCCTGGTGACCTACCCTGCACCTTGGCATTGTATGACAGACCCTTCCGCACAATAGGCTGGCGGGCCACGTCGGCGCATTCTCCTGAGCATTGGTCACCACAGGCCACACGGGAGAAAGCAAATGCGAAACATAACTCGAGTCCTGGCGCTCACTGCGGCGCTTGCCGCGTCGGGCGGCGGGATGGCGCAGGCCGCGAATTCTCAGCCCAAGCCGACGATCGTACTGGTGCACGGCGCCTTCGCGGAATCGTCGAGTTGGGACGCAGTCATCACGAAACTCAGCAAAGACGGTTATGTAGCGATAGCCGCAGCCAATCCGCTCCGCAGCGTTGCCAGCGATGCGAAAGCAGTCTCAGCCATCGTCCGGTCGGTTTCCGGGCCGGTCGTGCTGGTGGGGCATTCCTACGGCGGGCCTGTCATCACCGAGGCCGCCAATGGCAATCCCAATGTGAAGGCCTTGGTCTACGTGGCGGGATTCGCGCCGGATACCGGCGAATCGAGCCTTACATTGTCCAGCATGTTTCCCGGCAGCACCTTGGGTAGCGCGCTTGCTCCAGTCGCGTTGCCGGACGGCGGACAAGACCTCTTCATCCAGCCGGCCAAGTTCCGCGCCCAGTTCGCCGCCGACGTTCCGGAAGAGCAGACCTTGCTGATGGCTGCCACTCAACGCCCTGTTGCGCAGGCAGCTCTGGCTGAAGCCTCGGGCGTCGCCTCATGGAAGACGCTGCCGTCCTACATGATCTACGGCTCAGATGACCGGAACATCCCGGCAGCCGTCATGAGTTTCATGGCCAAGCGTGCGCACGCGGTAAAGACCGTCGTCATCGAGGGCGCGTCCCACGCGCTCATGGTCTCGCATCCCGACGAGGTCACGTCACTCATCGAGGATGCTGCTGCATCGGTCAGTCAGTAGCAGGCCGGAAACGCCCAGCATCCGATCGAGCAACGAAAATAGACACGCAACACCAGGAGACTAGACATGAAGATCGTCGTCATAGGCGGAACCGGGCTGATCGGTTCAAAGACCGTGGAGAGACTGCGAAACAAAGGACACGACGTGCTTGCGGCGTCGCCGAATTCGGGCGTCAACACCGTTACGGGAGAGGGTCTGGCCGCCGCGCTTTCCGGTGCGCAGGTCGTCGTCGACCTCGCGAACTCGCCGTCGTTCGAGGAAAAGGTTGCCCTGGAGTTCTTCGAGGCATCCGGGCGTAATCTCTTTGCCGCCGAAACGGCTGCCGGTGTCCGTCATCACGTGGCGCTGTCGGTCGTCGGTACCGACCGGCTGCAGGGCATGGGCTATTTCCGCGGCAAGTTGCTTCAGGAAAAGCTGATCAGGGAGTCCGGAATTCCCTACACGATCGTTCACGCCACGCAGTTCTTCGAATTCACCGCCGCCATCGCAAACACGGGCGCTGTCGGAGATACCATTCATATGTCACCGGCCTACTTCCAACCCATGGCGGCTGATAATGTTGCCGATGCGATGGCGGACGTCGCGCTTGCCGCGCCGTTGAACGGCATGATCGAAATTGCCGGCCCGGAGCGCGTTCGCATGAGCGAACTTGTCGAGCGCTTCCTGAAGGCCACCAACGACCCGCGCAAAGTCGTCCCGGATCCCGGCGCGCTCTACTACGGCCAGGTGGCAATCGACGATCGAACGCTGGTGCCCGGCGAGAATGCGCGCATCGGCGCCGTGCGTTTCGATGATTGGCTCAGCCGATACACACCACCGAAGTAAGCAATCATCGGATAGGCCCACCATTCGCATTACAACAAGGAGACCAGACATGATCAAAACACTTCTCTGCGCCGCGCTCACCGCCGCTTCCGTCACCGCAGCAATGGCCAAAGACGCCGCCAGCGTGAAGCTTGTCTACGACCAGGCCCTTCCAAACGTGCCTGGCAAGAGCATGAAAGCCGTGCTCGTCGAGTACGCGCCGGGGGGTACGTCGCCGGCCCATACCCATCCCAAATCCGCGTTCATCTATGCCACGGTCCTGGAGGGGACGATCCGAAGCCAGGTCAACGATGGGCCGGTGAAGACTTATCGCGCCGGCGAGAGTTTCTCGGAATTCCCGGGCGACCGTCATGCCGTCAGCGAAAACGCCAGCAACACGGAAGGCGCTCGTCTGCTTGCTATTTTCGTCGTCGACACCAGCGAAAAGGAACTGACGACGAACGCGAAATGAAATCGTGGCCCCCCGGACCATCGGGGCGTATGCGAAGGGACGGTCAGTGACATGAATTCGATCGCCAGCCGCACACTTGCGGGGATTTCGGTCCCCGATACACCGCTTGTTGGCCGGGCGATCGAACATGCCCGCCAGCGATGTGAACCTTACTTGTTCAACCACGTAGTCCGATCCTGGCTTTTCGCGGCCCGGATCGGACAGATTCAGAATATCCAGCACGACGCGGAGGTTGTTGCCGTTGCAACCCTGTTGCATGACGTCACGCTCAATGAGGACTTCGCCGGGCCGCGCCGTTTCGAAGTGGAAGGCGCCGATCTTGCCCGCACCTTCGTTCGGGAAGGCGGCTTCGACGAGCGGCGCGCCCAATTGATCTGGGACAGCATCGCCCTCAACTCGACGCCGTCGATCGGCCTCTACAAGGAGGCTGAGGTGGCGCTTTGCACAGCTGGCATCTGCCTCGATGTCGTCGGCTTGCAATACAGCCTCGTTTCGTCAGCCGAGATTGCAAAGATCATCGGTGAGTTTCCACGCCTCCAAATGAAGCGACGGATGGCCCGATGCTTTTGCCATATCGCCGAGGTCAGGCCGGAAACCACCTACGACAACTTTGCCCGGGACTTCGGCGAGCGCTTTGTTTCCGGCTACAAGGCGACTTCGGCAGTTGATCTTGTGATGAACGCTCCCTTCGAAGAGTGAGCGCAGTTTCGATCCAGGTTCTATCGACACCGGTCGGTTCAGCCTCGCCCTTCAAGTGACCCAAACGCCGCGCACCTGTCGCATGCCTGCGGCAAAGCGAATTGCCGAGGGCAGCGTTCAGGGTGCCAATTTCCACCGCTTCCTATACTTCGGTTTAGGCGCCCCAAACCGATCGAATGGCAATACATATCATCGGCACGATAGCAACAGTTTGGCTCACCGGTCATCCTTACGCTGCAATGGATTGCAAACACCTCAAGGAGATAAGTAATGAATATTGCAGCGTCACCGGTCGCTCCGAAAGGAAAAGCCGTCGCCCAACGCGCGAGTTATGCGGAGCAGTCGCCGGAACTTCTGAAGAAATTTATTGAATTTCTTGGTGCGACGCGAGAGGGGTCGATCGAAGAACCGATCCGCGACCTTGTTGCCGTCCGAGCCGCGCAACTGAACGGGTGCACCTTCTGCCTTGATATGCACGTCAAACAGGCGAAGATTCATGGCGAGCGCGAACTGCGCCTTTACCACCTGGCAGCCTGGCGGGATTCGACCCTGTTCGTTCCTCGCGAGCGTGCAGCCTTGGCATGGACGGAAGTCTTGACCAAGCTGCCCGAGCAGGGTGTCCCGGACGAGGTCTATGATCGGGTCAGGTCGCAGCTTTCCGAGAAGGAAATCTCCGATCTGACCTTCGTCGTCATGGCGGTCAATTCTTGGAACCGTCTGAACATCGGCTTCAAACCGGTCCCGGGCTCGGGGGATGCGAAGTTTGGCCCGAGCAAAGCAGCGCTAAGCTAATCTTTGGAATGGGTCAGAATGGCGCTTGTTTTCGCGCCATTCTGACCGGCCAGGCAAAGGCGCCGACCTCGGCGACCAAACCCTGGAACCGATCCCAGCCTCCCGGCCGCGGCCGCGAGGCGCTCTCAGGAGGGCGTCATGCGCATTGACAGTCTGCATCCAGTAATATCGGCCCGTCTCATGGTGATCGACGTCGACGCTCCACTCCGCAGTGCAGCACTCTCGCTTTCCAGGCCCGCAATAGGCCTGGTCGTGGTGTGCCACGGCAGTGGGGAGGCGGCAGGCGTGCTGAGCAAGTCCGACCTTGTCCGCCATCTAGCGAATTCAGGGCCAACAGAAGCGCCGATTGCGGCATTGATGAGCCGGTCCATCGTGTCCTGTGGTCCCGATGATGATCTTCATTCAGTCTGGCAGACCATGGCCGCGCAAGGCCTGCAGAATGTGCCGGTGCTCGGGGCTGACTCGAAACCGCTAGGCGTCCTCGATATCCGTGATGCGATGAAGGCGCTCTTCAAACAAGAGGAACTGCAGGAACGGCTGCTTGCCAACTACATCAGCGGGGTCGGCTATCAATAGATCATGGTCTCGCGTTTGGATATATAGAAGTATATATCGGAGTCTTCTTAGATACAATGGATAATAAATACCATAAATTATAGTGTATTGAAGCAAATAGGTGTCGGCTGAGCCAACGGGGTAATGAAATGTTTCGTCCGGACATAAAAGAAGATGTCTTCGACAGCCCATCCGATGGTCCTGGAAGTGGTATGTCCGTGCAAATGTCGACGGCCGGCATCGTCCATGACCTGGGCAATCTCATTCAGGTCGCCTCGTCGGCGTTGAACCACCTGGCCCGCGATCCGAGCATCCAAGCGGCTCCGGCGCTTGGGCCTGTAGTTGCCGGCGCCAAAACGGCTTTGGAACGGGCTGGTGGCCTTGTCCGGCAAACCATCAGCCTGGCCCGAGAGAGCCCCGCGGAAATCGAATACACAAACGTAGGTGCTTGCCTGGCTGAGATCGAAACCCTCGTGCGGAGCGCCTTGGATGCCAATTTCGGTCTTGAGCTTCGGGTTGGATCGGACCTGCCTTTGGTGAGATGCGATCGCCTTGGATTGCAAAATGCGGTTCTGAATCTTCTGTTCAACGCGCGCGATGCAATGCCTGACGGCGGCTTCATCTCGATCGATGCCGGCTTGGCCTCTGAAAGCTCTACCGCCGGTCAGGTAGATATCCGTGTCGCGGACAGCGGTATCGGGATGACCAGCGAGACGATGGTCTGCGCCTTCGATCCGTTCTTCACCACCAAAAGCGAAGGCCTCGGCGGCGTCGGTTTGCCGATGGTGAAGCGCTTTGCCGAGCAGTCAGGCGGAAGCATCGATATTCAGAGCACACTTGGGGCAGGCACGACCGTCACTCTGCGGTTGCCTGCGGTGCGATAGCGGCCGGCCAATCTCCCTCCGGTGACAAACGTGACATACAATCGAGAGATAAAGATGGATGCACAAGTCGTTGAAAACGTCGAACAGGACCGTTTCGAGCTGCCGATCGCCGGCGATATGTTTGCGGCGGCCTACTATCGGCTCGAGGGCGGGAAGGTCGCGCTGATACACACCGAAGTCCCGTCGGAATTTTCCGGACAAGGGATCGCGTCGCGATTGGCGCAGGGCACCTTCGAGCTGCTCCGCAAAACCGGCCGTAAAGCGATCTTGAAATGTCCCTTCATGAGCCGCTTTTTCGCCAAGCACCCGGACTATGCAGATGTCCTCGACGGCTAGTCAGGGCACGAATGTTGAGGGTTTCCCAGGGATCTATCCTAATGCACGACGAGTATGATTTGCAGAGGTTCGTCAGCGCACAGGATCCGGTCTACGACGACGCGCTGGCTATTCTCCGTCAAGGAATGATGTGCACTCCCTATATGGAGTTCATCTTCCCAAGGTTGGCCACCAGGCGAAGCGGTACTGCGCCTGAGCCATATTCAATCACATCGCTCGACGAAGCCAGCGCTTATCTCTCATTTCCGATCCTAGGAGGCCGTTATCGGGAATGTGTTGGCACCCTGCAGCGGCTCTCCGGCCTAAGCGCTCGCGCTGTCTTCGGTGAGGTTGATGCGAAGAAGTTGCACGCGTCCCTCACGCTGTTTTCCGAAGCAAGCAACGACGAGTTCCTGCTCGAGACAATCTTCGACGTCTGGTTCGACGGTTTGCTCGACGAGGAAACGATGAACGATCTCTACTTGATATCGTAGTGGTCTGCCTACGCCACCGGCGTAAAGCTGTCGCGGCGCTGAGGTCACCATCCGCTGCCTTATCCCTCACACGCTGCGATCTGGCAGAGGCATGAACTCGTGGTCTCCCGGCACGCCGGAGAAGCGGCGTTCGCGCCAATCCGCCTTTGCCTGCTCGATCCGTTCGGCTGAAGAGGAGACGAAGTTCCAATAGATATGACGTGGCTCGGAAAAGGGCTCGCCTCCTATCAGCATCAGCCTCGCCGCATGGAAGGCAGGCGCCTGGAGCACAATCTCAGCGCCGGGCGCCAGAGCTATCAATTCGGCCTCATGAAACGTCCCGAACTGGCCGACAATTCCAACCTCACCGGCGACGATGTAGATTGCACGCTCACGGTGTTCGGGTTTCACCTGGTATCGCGCACCGCTCGTGAGCACAATTTCGGCATAGACCATGTCGGAGAACGTCCTTACCGGCGAGACCAACCCGTCGGACGCGCCGGCGATCAACGTAAGCTCGACGCCGTCGGCACAGATCCTGGGTATTTCGGGAGCGCCAAAATGTGCGACGTCGGCGGCAATTTCTTCATAGCGGGAGGGGAGGGCGATCCAAGCCTGAGCGCCGAAGAGATTGCTTCCCGACGCCCGGACTTCCGGTGGCGTGCGCTCGGAATGGACGATGCCCGACCCGGCCGTCATCCAGTTGACCTCGCCAGGACGGATGGTCTGCACTTTACCGAAATTGTCGCGGTGGACGATCTCGCCGTCGATCAGGTAGGTCACGGCCGCAACGCCGATATGCGGATGCGGTCCCATATCGAAACCGTGACCTGCGTCGAATATAGCGGGGCCGAAATGGTCGAACAGGATGAAGGGCCCGATCATCAGGCGATTCGAGGAGGGCAATACGCGCCTTATCTTCAGTCCGTCGGCAAAATCACGGATAGCCGGCTGGATGATTGTATCGATGCCTGTGATATCGCTTTGGCGGATGGTCATGGATCTCTGTCCTTCTGCATGCCTTGTCAGCCAGGTGCTCGAACGCGCTTGAACGGAGCGGCGCGAAAGACTGTCTGAATGGCTTTGAGGAGCGCGAATTTGGAGCTCGCGTGGTTCTGTCCGGCGATGCCGCTTTCATTAAGAGCCGACACCCTCTTCGACAGGATCGCCGCAAGATCTTCAGCCATTTCGGGCCTTTCGTGCAGCAGCGGCGCAAAGCTTTCCTGGTCTATCTCGTAAACCTCGACGGGGGTCATTGCCCGCAAACTCGACATCTCGCCAATGCCGGCGAGCAAGCCGGTCTCGCCGAAGAAATCGCCGGGTGCAAGCCGGCCGATCTCCTGCAGGTGAGCATCGTCCTCGCCAATTTGCCGGACGATAACTCCCGTCCGTACGATCATGAGCGACGGCAGCATCTCTCCCCGTCGTGCGATGATCTCGCCCTTATGGTAGGTGCGAACCGAGGCCGCTGCGGCGAGCGACTCCTGCTCGGTATCCGTTAGCGCCGAGAATACCGGTATGGACCTGATGAGTTCGATCGGGGTGAAGCTTTGGGAGGCTGCCTTCTCGTCGCTCAGCCGGTTGGTCATGGCAATCGAAGCCGAAAGTGGCTCCGCCAGCAGCATGCCGGTCGACTTTGAATGGCGATAAATGAGATCGAAGATTTCGTTCCGAGCGGCACTTCGCTGGTCAAGATTTGCGACGCGAAAAAACAACTCGATCTCGATAGCTGCCGCATCCAGGCTTCTGATTGTGACCAAAGGCGAAGGGTCCTGGAGGATTGAATTGCAGCTCAGCAAGACGGTGCGCATGAGGTCTACGATGATCGCCGGCGTCTTCGTTGGCGCCATCTTGACGGTTACGGCAAGTCCATGGCTCTCGTCCGGGCCGCTTAGATTTGTTACCCCGATCTTGGCGAGAAGGCTGTTCGGAAGCGCGACGACATTGTGGGTCGGGGTCAGGAGTTGGGTCGACCGCCAGTTGGTCTCGACAACGCGGCCTTCGGTTCCGTCGCTCAGAATGATCCAGTTTCCAAGTACGTAAGGGCGGCCGAGGTTAAGCGCGATCCCCGAAAATACGTCACCGAGCGTATTCTGGAGCGCCAGTCCCAGGATGACGGCAAACACGCCGGACGTGGCAATGAGCGTTCCGACCGGCACCGCAAAGACGAACGCCAGGATCGACAGGAACATTCCAGCATAGACGATACCGACCACGACGTCCTGCAGGAGACGTGCCTCGCGCGGCTTTCGCTCAAAAACGAGATAGATACGGACAAATCCGATTAGCGCCCAGGCAAGGTGAACCCACCAGAGCAGCTTGACCGAGCCCATGAGGATCGCTCCTCCGGTTGTCTCGTTGTCCCCTGCGGCCTCGTATGGCACGACGCGCAGGTCGAGAACCATGGCCGACATCGCGAGGAAAAAGCTGAGTTGGACGACCAGCTTCGCATTGGCGAAGCGTCTGGGGATGAGGGTCCAAACGACGATCCCGGCGAGGCCGAGCAACACGATGTAGACCAGAGGAGAGTTCCACCAGTTCATGAACGATCACCGCCATTCACAGTTCAATGTTTGGCCTCCGGCCCGGCGATCGGGCCTCGGCCGCTGGCCTTGTCTTTTTCGAGAACTGCTTCGGTGATCGAATTCGGCAGCCGTCGCGGCTTTTCGATCAGCCCGAGCACCGGAATGGCGATGACGAAGAACGCAAAATAGTAAAGCGTCGCCAGTTGGGACATGACGACGTAGGCGCCTTCCGCCGGTCGGGAGCCGAGCCAGCCGAGAAAGAGGGCATTGGCAACGAACAGCCAGAAGAGCACCCTATACCAGGGGCGGTAGACCGCCGAGCGCACCTTCGAGGTGTCGAGCCACGGCACCAGGAACAGCACCGCGATCGAGCCGAACATCGCGAGCACGCCGCCGAGCTTGGAATCGATCGGCCCGATATTGAAGGTGATGGCCCGCAGGATCGCGTAAAACGGCAAGAAATACCATTCCGGCACGATGTGGGCCGGCGTCTTCAGCGGATTGGCGATCGTGTTGTTGTCGGGATGGCCGAGATAGTTCGGCAGGTAGAAGACGAAATAGGCGAAGAAGAACAGGAACACGAGGATGCCGAAGGCATCTTTGACGGTGGCATAGGGCGTGAAGTCCACGACATCGGTTTTCGATTTGACCTCTATGCCGGTCGGATTGTTCTGGCCGACGACGTGAAGCGCCCAGATATGCAAGGTCACCACGCCCGCAAGCACAAATGGCAGCAGGTAATGCAGCGCAAAGAAGCGGTTCAGCGTCGGATTGTCGACCGCGAACCCGCCGAGCAAAAGCTGCTGGAGCCAGTCGCCGATCAGTGGGACGGCCGTGAAGAAGTTGGTGATGACAGTAGCGCCCCAGAACGACATCTGTCCCCAAGGCAGCACGTAGCCCATGAAGGCCGTCGCCATCATCAGCAGGAGATTGGTGCAACCGAGCACCCACAGCAGCTCACGCGGCGCCTTGTAGGAACCATAGTAGAGCCCGCGGCAGATGTGGATGTAGACGGCAATGAAGAAGAACGACGCGCCGTTGGAATGGAGATAGCGCAGCAACCAGCCCGAATTCACGTCGCGCATGATCTCCTCGACTGAATTGAAGGCCAGTCCCGTATCAGGAGCGTAATGCATGGCCAGCACGATGCCGGTCAGGATCTGTGAAACCAGCATGATCGTGAGAATGCCGCCGAACGTATAGGCATAGTTCAGGTTGCGCGGCACCGGATAGACGATGAAGCTGTCGTGCACCAGCCGCGGCAGCGGCAGGCGGGCATCGAACCAACGTGCGATTCTGGTTTTGGGCGTATAGGTCGAGTGTTTGTCGCCGCTCATCGAAATGCCCCCTGCCTCAACCAATGCGGATCTTGGTGTCGGAAACGAACTGGAACACCGGTACCGCCATGTTCTCGGGTGCCGGACCTTTGCGGATGCGGCCGGCGGTGTCGTATTGTGAACCGTGGCACGGACAGAACCAGCCATCGAAGTCGCCTTCCTGACCATGCGGGATGCAGCCGAGATGGGTGCAGACCTGGACCATCACCACCCAGGCTTCCTTGCCCGGCATAGTTCGGTTAGCGTCGGTTGCCGGCGCGTCGACCGGCAGGTTGGCGTTGCGGGCGATTGGATCCTTGAGCTCGGCGAGACTGACTGACTGGCCGTCCTTCATCTCTTGCTCAGTGCGGTTGCGCACGACCACCGGATTGCCGTGCCAGTCGACGATCAGCGACGTTCCTGGCCTCAGCGAGGAGACGTCGACCTCGATCGCGTCGGGCGCTTCGACGTGCAATGTGTGCTCGGCTGTGGAGGTTTCGGAAAGGTCGGCCATGATGGCGACTCCTATGTTGGAAGCTGCGTCATCGCGTTGGTGGCAATCGAGCAAAAGCAGGCCACAGCTTTCGCCTTCCAGTCTGCTCATGCCGCGCGGAATATGCCGGCCGTGGCCGGGTGTGAGCCATCGTGCCAACGGCGCGTGCGTCCAATACTTTCGTTTACGATTTCCTGAGCGAAGGACTGGCCGGGCTGGCGATGACGCCGTCATGGAAGGTTCTGAATTCCTCCAGGTAACCGTTGGCCACTGAGCTGAGATACCGTCCGGCATTGCGCACGGCGATCCCGAACTTCAGCCCGATCATACCTCGGCACAGGCATGCCTAGCTGTCGGTGTCGTAGTCGTCGTCCCCGCCAAGTGCGAGTTTTTGGAGCAGTTGTCTCGCGTGGCGCTGGGCAGGTTTTCGCCCGGCGACGACCAATTGCGGAACTCAATCGGGGTCAGAAAGGGAAAACGGTGAAACTCTACTACAGCCCTCTCGCCTGTAGCCTGGCGGATCACATCGCATTGGAAGAGGCCGGTGTTTCCTTCGAGCGCGAAAGCGTGAACCTCAAAACCAAACGAACGAGCTCCGGGGATGATTTCACCACCGTCACGCGCAAGGGCTATGTTCCAGCCCTCGTGCTGGATAGCGGCGAAGCGCTGACGGAAAATATCGCAGTCCTCGACTGGATTGCGTCACAATACCCGGCACTGGGAGTGGCGGGGCCGTTGGGCCGTACCCGCGTTCTCGAAGCGCTGGCCTACGTCTCAACTGAAATACACCGAAGCTTCAAGCCGATGTGGCACCAAAGCAGCGATGCCGAAAAGGCCAAGGCGAGCGCGGCGATTACGAGCCAACTCGAGTTCGTCGCTGACGGGCTCGAGACCGACTATCTGTTCGGCGACAAACCCAGCGTGGCGGATTTTTATCTTTTCGTGATGCTGCTTTGGGCGGCCCGCTTCCACGTCCCTGTTCCCGCGCCTTTGCAAGCGCTTCGCGCCCGAATGGCTGCGCGACCGGCCGTGCGCATCGCAATGGATCGTGAGGGCCTCGTCTAAAAGCCGAGGGTGGCTCCGAGCATAAGATCAGACGCAATATATCCTCTCACCCCAACAAAGATCAGGAGTCATTCTCATGCTGCCGTTTCTGCGGATGCTACATCCAGCCGCTTCCAAGCGCGGGGACGGCCTACGTCTCGAATTTCTCAGGAGGGAAATCGAGGAAACGCTGGACCTTACCGGCATCCGGTCAGAATTCGCCGCACTGCCTCCTGGCCGAGCGGTTACAATCCTGGATTCGTCGCAGTCACCGTCGGAATAGGCGCAATATTTCCTGTCGGCCGATACGGCGGCGGGTTCTGGTCGCTCCCGCTTGTTGGTCATCATAGAGGCTTCATCATGAATGCGAATAAAGCTCCCGAGACGGTCGATCATCGCCGCCGACGCATTGTTGGTGCAACGGCAATGACGTTCGCCGCCACCGAACTCGGCTTGAACGCACCGGCAGCCACTTGGACGGTCGAGGCGAAGGCATCCGCGATGCAACCCAGGCAGAAATCATTCGGCTCGCTCAGCCAGGTCAATGCCGGAAAGCTGAGCGTCGGATATGCGGAGCTAGGGCCCGCCGAAGGTGCCCCAGTGATCCTGCTTCATGGCTGGCCTTATGACATTCACACTTACACCGACGTCGCTCGCCTGCTTGCCGCAAAGGGGTACCGCGTGATTGTGCTCTACCTGCGCGGCTACGGCACTACGCGATTTTTGTCGGACGAGACGATGCGCAATGGCCAGCAGTCGGCGCTCGCCGCGGATGCGATCGCGCTGATGGATGCGCTGGGGATCGAAAAGGCCACGATCGCCGGCTGCGACTGGGGCGCCCGAACGGCCAATGTCGTTGCCGCGCTCTGGCCGGAGCGTTGCAAGGCGATCGTCTCGGTGAGCGGCTATCTAATCGGAAATCAGCAGGTCGGCGTGGTGCCGCTGCCACCGGAGGTGGAGCTTCAATGGTGGTATCAGTATTACTTCGCCACGGATCGCGGCCGCGCCGGCTACGAGAAATACACGCGCGATTTCGCCAAACTCATCTGGAAACTCGCTTCGCCGCAGTGGAATTTCGACGATGACACCTTCCAGCGCAGCGCCGCAGCCCTGGACAACCCGGATCACGTCAGCATCGTCATTCACAATTACCGCTGGAGGCTCGGCCTGGCACATGGCGAGCCGGAATATGACGTTCTGGAAAACCGGCTGGCCGAAGCTCCCGTGATCACAGTGCCGACCATTACCCTTGAGGGTGATGCCAATGGTGCACCCCATCCCGACAGCAGTTCCTACGCCAAGAAATTCTCGGGCAGATACACGCACCGGATCATCATCGGCGGTATCGGCCACAACTTGCCTCAAGAAGCCCCGCAAGCCTTTGCCCAGGCTGTCATCGACGTCAGCGAATACTGATCAGGCAAGCTGAGTGAGCTGCTGATGCCTGCGCTGGATGGGTGGCGAGGACATGATGGTTGCGCATTTGCGCTGAACGTCGAGGCGAGGCGCTGGTCCACATCGATGTTGCGCTTGACTCGTTCATATTATCCGTAATAAATCATACATATTGCCTCGAAAAATGACGGCAGGTCTGGGAGGACCAATGAAAATCACGGCCATCAAGGCGCGCGTCTGCAATGCGGAAATGCGCAACTGGGTCTTCGTTCGCGTCGAAACCGACGAGCCCGGGCTGTTTGGCTGGGGTGAGGCAACGCTGGAATGGAAGACCCGAGCCGTCGTTGGGGCGCTTCAGGACCTTGAGGCCCTGCTCATCGGGCAAGATCCGCGCAATGTGGAGCAGTGCTACCAGATACTTACGCGGCACGGCTTTTGGCGTCTTGGCGTCGAGGGAATGTCCGCCGTCAGCGGCATCGAGATCGCGCTCTGGGACATATTGGGCAAGTCGTTGGGCGTCCCCGTCTGGCGCCTTTTGGGCGGTCGGGTCCGCGACTATCTGCGCACCTATACGCATCTCGGCCTCGGGGACATGAAGGCGGTCTATGAGACCGGATCCGCGGATGCCATCGTGGAACGCGGACGCATCGTGACGCAAGCAGGCTACGATGCGGTCAAGGTCGTCTGCATTCCCTACACCCACTACGTGTCTCCTGCGAAGGCAGTCGATTCTGTTGCCAACATGGTTGGCTCACTTCGCGAGGCGGTAGGCCCGGATATCGACATCATGGTTGATTTCCACGGACGCCCTGCATCGGTTAACGCGGCGATGGATTACCTCAAGGCAATCGAGCCGGCCCGCATCATGTTCGCGGAAGAGCCCGTGCCGCCCGAAGATGTTGCCGGACTGGCGCATATCACGGCGCGATCGGCCGTGCCGATCGCGTCCGGCGAACGGCTGATCGGGCGCCGCGAATTCACGCACTCGATCGCAGCCCGCGCCTTCAACATTGCCCAGCCGGATATTTGCCACACTGGCGGTCTGCTCGAGACAAAGAAGATCGCGGCCATGGCGGAAACCGCAGGCATCGGCCTTGCGCCGCACAACCCGCTCGGTCCGATCGCCGGTGTGGCTGCTCTTCATTTCGGCATATCGACCCCAAACGTTGTCATTCAGGAGGAGATGTCCGGTGCCGTCGCCTGGTACGACGATGTCGTTACCTGGCCAATTCGGCGCAAGCCAGGCCGCTGGGATCTGCCCGAACTGCCGGGCCTTGGCGTCACCGTCAAGGAGGACGTTATCGCGCGCCACCCCTTCAAGCAGGAAGTGCTGCATGCCCGCAACGCCGTCATGCCGGACGGCACCGTGGTCGACTGGTGAATGCAATGGCAGGCCGGCTGCAAGGAAAGATCGCAATCGTCACAGGCGCCGGCCAAGGCATCGGTGCCGCCACCGCCCGGGCTTTTGCGATGCATGGGGCAAAGACCGTCATTGCCGAACTGAATGCGGCAAGCGGCAAAGCGATCGCCGACGAACTGCGTGTCGGAGGCGCCGACGTATCGTTCGTCGAGACGGATGTCACGGACGCATCCGCGGTCGCGGACATGGTCGCCCGCACGATCACGAGCTATGGCGGCGTCGACGTTCTCGTCAACAATGCCGGTGCCAACGTCTTCTACGAACCACTGGCGATGCCGGATGAGGAATGGGACCGCTGTCTCAAGCTAGACCTCCAGGCCGCATGGTTCTGCGCCAAGGCAGTCTTGCCGACGATGCTGGCGAAGGGCTCGGGGTCTATCGTCAACATAGCGAGCTGTCACGCGTTCCAGATCATTCCCCATACATTCCCGTATCCGGTCGCCAAGCATGCACTTTTGGGCCTGACCCGTTCCCTGGCCATCGAATATGCCGCGCGCGGTATCCGGGTGAACGCGATCGCCCCCGGCTATATCGAGACGCCGATCGCGGAAGCCTACTGGAACACATTCCCGAACCCCGCCGAGGAGAAGCGGCGAGCCTACGACCTTCATCCGCCCAAGCGCATTGGCCGGCCGGACGAGGTTGCAATGACGGCGGTTTTCCTCGCTTCGGACGAAGCGCCGTTCATAAATGCCGAGACGATCACCATCGATGGTGGGCGCTCGGTTCTCTACCACGACTAGCAACGACCATCGAGCTCTCAGGGAGGATCTTCATGAAAACCACAACAAAGGCTTTGGCGACATTTGCGGTACTGGCTGCCGGACTGATGAGTGGCGCAGCAAGCGCAGACGACATCAAGATCGGCTACATCAACAAGATGGGAGACCATCCATGGTTTGTCGCCGAAGTCGGCGGCGCCAAGAAAGCGGCCGAGGCGGCAGGGGCTGCGTTCGTGTCGCAGGACGTTCAGTTCGACGCCAATTTGACGATCACGACCTTCGATACGATGGTCGGCGATGGCGTAAAAGGCATCGCCATTGTCGTCCCCGACAAGGCGCTGGGACCGGTCATCGCCGAGAAAGCAAAGGCCGCAAAAATTCCCTTGGTGGCGGTCGACGACGACATCTACTACGAGGACGGCACTCAGGTCCCCTATGTCGGCATGAATGCCTACAACATCGGTGCGCGGGTGGGCGAAGAGCTTGCCAAGCTCTACAAGGCCGACGGCTGGGCGGGTAAAGAGGTGCGCATCGCGTCGATCGAGGACCGCAAAGCGGATACCTGCATGCAGCGCAACAAGGGCGCGGAAGAAGCATTCCTGAAGGCGGTGTCCGATTTCAAGCCGGGCAATATCGTTCGCGTCCCCTACGACAATACGATGGTCAACGCCATCGACGTGATGACCACCACATTGACGGCCAATCCCAGCGTCACGAACTGGATATTCTATTCATGCAACGATGATGGCGTGCTGGGTGGTGCGCGAGCCCTGGAAAACGCCGGCTATACCGCAGACCAGGGCATGGGGATCGGCATCGACGGGAGCCGCGCTTGTGACGCTTTCGGATCCGGAAAGCCCTCGGCGTTCCGTGGTACGATGTGGCTCAATTCGGAAAATCATGGCGCGCTGGCGGTGAAGATTCTCTTGGCCTCCATCAAGGACGGAACGAAGCTTCCCGTTCAGTCCTTCACGGACCCGGAATACATCACCGCCGAAAATTTTGCGTCGGACTACAAAGCCAAGCTCTGCCACTGAACCAGATATGCGTCATGCCGCAGGGCGCATGACGCTCTTTGGGCCGGCAGTTCGTCGGCAGGCACACGGGATCGATCCTCGGGAGTGAGCTTTGATGCAATCGGATTTCTTCTCGCTCGACAGGATATCGAAGCGCTTCGGCGTCGTGCAGGCGCTCGACAATGTCTCGATTGCCTTTCGGCCAGGAGAGGTGCTCGCTCTGGTTGGCGAGAATGGCGCCGGCAAATCGACAATGATGCGAATTCTCGAGGGCGTGTTCGCACCGGACACCGGCACCGTGCTGTATGGCTCCACGCCGATCGTTTTCAGCGAACCGCGCGACAGCCACAGAGCCGGAATACGCGTCATCCATCAGGAGCCGGAGATCGTTCCGAACCTGACCGTGGCCGAGAACATTTTCGTCGGCGAACTGCCACGGCTGGCAGGCGTCCTGCTCGACTGGCATAGGCTCGAGGAGCAGACCGACAAGGTGCTTGCGACCTTCGGCATGCAGCAGGATATGCGGGCGCGTCAACTCTGCAGCACGCTCGGTCCGGCACAGCGCCAGATGATCGAAATCATGCGCGCCATACGTGCTGGCGGCCAGCTGATCGCATTCGATGAGCCGACCTCGTCGCTGACCGACGACGAAGCGCGCCGTCTGTTTTCAGTAATTCGGCGGCTGCGCGAAGAGGGCACTTCGATCGTCTACATCTCTCATAGGCTGAACGAGGTCATCGACCTTGCGGATCGCATTGTCGTTTTGCGGGACGGCCGGCTGGTCGACGATTCCCGCGCGGACGGTGCCAGCGAGCAGACCATAGCCAAACTCATGGTCGGCCGTGACATCGCCGATCTGTTTACGCGCGAGACGTGGCAATCGGGGCTACCGTTGCTGGAGGTGGCGGGCTTGACCACCGACCACGTCACCGATGTGAGCCTCAAGGTCCGCCGCGGCGAGGTGCTCGGCATTGCCGGCCTTATGGGTGCGGGTCGATCCGAGCTGGCAAAGGCGATTGTCGGCTATGATCGGCGCCTCGACGGAACCATAACGATGAGCGGCGTGCCCGTTGGCCCCAACAGTCCGCATGCAGCGATCGTGGCAGGCATCGGCTTCGCCCCCGAAGACCGCAAGCACGAGGCCCTGCTGCTGTTCCGAAGCATTCTTGACAACGCCTCGCTTTGCGTGCCCGACAAGACGTCGACCTTCGGCTTCTTCAACCGGCGCAAGGCACTGGAGATCGTCTCACCGCTTGCAGCAAAGATGTCGATCAAGGCGCCCAACCTCGACGAACAGGTTTCGAAATTGTCGGGTGGCAATCAACAGAAGGTCGTTCTCGCGCGCTGGCTTGCCCGGCAGCCGATGCTTCTCATCCTCGACGAGCCGACCCGCGGCATCGACATCGGCGCCAAGGCGGAAATCTATCGCCTGATCGATGAACTCGCCGCAAGCGGTATCGGCATAATCCTGATTTCCTCGGAAATGCCCGAACTGATCGGGCTCGCCGACAGGGTGCTTGTCATGGCTGGAGGCCGGATCACGGCCGAACTTTCCCGCCCAGACATCGATGAGGCCACGATCCTGAAGCACGCCATGCCGCAACCTGTAGCATCGCTCGGAGGACAAATTCAGTGAACAGCCTTGAGCTCAGGACAGCAACAACACAAACCGGCAAAAGACGCCCTTCCTTGCGCATGGCAGAGCGCATCGGCATTCACAACATAAGCCTCCTGGTTGCTCTCGCCATTCTCGTGCTCATTTTCGGCACTCTGAGAGGCGACGTGTTCTTCTCGAGCCGAAACCTGCTGAACATCGGTCTGGGCATTACCATCCTGGGCGTCCTGGCGATGAGCCAGACCGTGGTCATCGTCGCCGGCGGGCTTGATATTGCCGTCGGCGCAATCGTCGGTCTGACCACAGTATCGACGGCAATGGCCATCCAGGCGACCGGATCGCCGGCAGCGGGCATTCTTGCCGGCCTGGTCCTGGGTGGTCTTGCCGGCCTCGTGAACGGCATCATCATCACCTACGGGCGGGTCAACGCTGTCATCGCGACTCTCGGTACGATGGCGATCTTCCGCGGCATCGCGTTCATCATATCCGATGGGCAATCGATCGCGATTTTCAGCGACACTTTCCGCTTCATTGGGATCGGACGAATCCTCGGCCTGCCTCTGCTGATCTGGATTCTTTTGCTGACCGCGATCGTGTTCCATCTCTTCCTTGCCCGCTCGATCGTTGGCCGCAACATCTATGCCCTGGGCGGCAATCCCGTTGTTGCACGCTTCTCCGGCATCAACATCAACCGCTACCGTGTCGGCATCTACATCATGAGTGGAGTGGCGGCCGGATTGGCCGGGATTCTGTTGGCTGCCCGTACCGGCTCGGGGCAGCCCGTATCCGGATCCCAAGGCCTGGAACTCGAGGCCATCACAGCGGCCGTTCTGGGTGGCTGCGCCTTGCAGGGCGGTAAGGGCACGATCGTCGGCGCACTACTGGGCGTCGCCATCATTGGTGTCCTCAACAACGGAATGATACTGACGTCCGTGCCAACCTTCTATCAGTTGCTTGCCAAGGGCTCGCTGCTGATACTTGCTGTGGTAATTGCCGAGTACCACTTGAACAGGACATGACGATGGACACGGCGATCGCTTCGACTGGCCAAGGCAAGCAGGACATTCCTGCCGCAGATGGCGCCACGTCATCGCTCAAGGATCGCATCGCACGCGATCTCGGACAGCGAATCCTCGCCGGCTCCTACGCGCAGCACTCCGTCTTGCCGACGGAAGCTGAACTTTGCGTTATCTACGGGGCGAGCCGCACGGCGCTTCGCGATGCTCTTCTGACGCTTTCGGCGAAAGGATTGATCGAGGCACGCAAGCGGGCCGGGACGCGTGTGCGCGTGTCGAGCGAATGGAACAGGCTGGATGCACAGGTTCTGGAATGGATGCGCGATATCGAGCCCGATCTCGATTTCGTCCGCGGATTGATCGAGGCGCGGCTGATCATTGAACCCGCGGCCGCCCACCTTGCGGCCAAGATGGCGACGTCAGGCGATCTCGCAGTCATCGAAGCCGCCTATGAGGCCATGCGCATTGCTCCGCAGGACGACCTTGCTGCGTGTCTCGATGCCGACGTCAGGTTTCATACCGCCATCCTTCGTGCCAGCCGCAACCCGGTGTTCGCCAATCTCGGCAATATGCTTGCTGCCGCCCTCAGCTTCTCCTTCCGATTGACCACATCGGCCACCGCTAATTACCAGCAGACGCTGAGCGCGCATGGCGACGTGCTGGAGGCAATCCGGATGCGCAGGGCCGACGACGCTCACGATCAGATGAAGGCGCTCATCGGGATCGCGTCGAACGACCTCCTTGCAGTGGCTCGCAAAGGCCGCCATCCACAGCCGATCGCCGCTGCCAAGGCCGATACCGTCTGAAACTGATGGTCCGAACGATCAAAATCGGAAGCGGAGACCTGTCCGCTGAAATCGTCCCGTCGCTTGGGGCAGGTCTTGCGAGACTGGACCATGGGCGCGTGCCGATCTTCAGGCCTTGGCCAAACGGCGGGAGCAGCAACCCATTCGACCTTGCCTGCAACCTGCTTTTGCCGTGGTCGAATCGCATCTCGGGCGGCGGATTCACATTCGACTCCAAATTCCACGAACTGCCTGCCAATGTTGCAGGCGAGCCATTTCCCGTTCACGGCAATGGATTTTCGAGCGAGTGGGACGTCGACAGCGTAGCGCAAGATAACGCAAAGCTGTCCCTTATCAGCAAAGGACCCGGCCCATACCGATATCGCGCCGATGTGAGCTACGCGCTAGCCAGACAAGGGCTCGAGCTGAAGCTTCGCATCGTCAATCGGGCCTCGGTCAGGCTGCCGTTCGGGCTTGGTATCCATCCATGGTTCCCGAGAACGGCACGGACCGCGCTTCATGCGCCGGCCTCGCAGGTTTGTCTCGAACTGCCCAGCCATCTCCCCGAACGGTTTGTGGATGTCAAAACCCGTCCCGATTGGGATTTCGGCGCCCCGGCCGTATTGCCGAGCGGATGGATAAACAATCTGTTTGCCGGCTGGGACGGCGTCGCTACCATATCGTGGCCGGAGCACAGTTGCAGCCTGCGGATTGAAGCTTCGTCGCCCTTGAACTTCTACCTGGTCTATTCGCCATCGGACGAGAGCGACTTCTTCTGTTTTGAACCGGTCAGTCATGCGGTCGATGCTCACAATCGTGGTTCGATCGACAAATGGAATGGACTGTCGGTGCTTGGCCCTGGCGAGAGTCTGGCAGCCCGTTGCAGCTTCGCCGTCAATTAGACGGACCTCTGCGGCGCCCTCGAGTTGGCGTATGTCGGTGTCGGCCAGCATGTCCGGTTAGCCGGCTTTTCGTCCAAAGTGAGCTTGGGAAGAGGGAACTCCGGCGACCGGGAACCCGTGAGCCCGTTCGACGTTTGCCGGATGTCGCTGCGCAGTTTGTCTGCTTGACGGCACGGTACGGGCCTACTCCGAATGTACCTGGCAGATTGGATCAATGACAGATGTTGACCCAAAGGAATTCGTGCTCGCAGGCATCGTCATGAAGCGACTGGTCTCCGGCGAACAGACGGGAGGCTTGTTGAGTCTCTTCGAAAACCGAAGCGACGGGCAGACGAAAACACCAATCCATGTTCACGCGAATGACGACGAGACAGTCTACGTCATCGAAGGGCAGTTGGCCGCAATTGTGGCCGGCGAGGTCCGAACGCTCTCGCCCGGTGAGAGCATGTTTTTGAAGCGCGGCATCCCGCACCAGCTCGTGAATCCCGGCAACCAGCCCGTTCGCTACATCCTGATAGACACGCCAAGTGTGTTCGAGCAGTTCCTCGCCGAAGGTGGCCATGAACTCGGCAAGGGAGAGGTGGTCGGGCCGCCGACGCCTGCCGATATCGAGCGGCTCAAAGCAGCCGCGCCGAAATTTGGGATTACGCTTCTGCAAGACTGGCCAGCAAGAGAGTAAACGGTTTCGTGATAGCGGCTTGGATCGGCCGCTAAAGCCGATCCTTGCCCGAGAAACCACCATTGGCTAGCCATCCGCAATCCAATCCGAGAGGCTGCGGGCAAAACTTCGCGGCACGATGAGTTCGCACGCGGCCTCGCCGGTGCGCAGGAAGAGCACGGAGACATGATGGAAGGATGTCTGCACGGCGCGGCCCGGAGCGGCGGCCGGCGCGTGCCAGTCGACGGTAATGCAGCCGGACAGAAGCCTTGCGATGTCAGGGCCGGCCATTTTCAAACGAACACGACCTTCGCCGAGGGGAACAGAACAGCCGAGATCGGGGTCGACGGAAAGCGCGGGCGCTTGCGTGCCTTCGTCGAGAACCAGCCAGAGGCGGCGAGGTGCAATGCGGATGATTAGAAGCCCCTTGTGGCGAACGGTCTCTCCGACCGAAGCGGGAAGTTTCGTGCCGAGCGACGCCGAGACGCTCTTTTCGAATTGTCTCAGTGTCCCGTCCCAGCCCTCGATCTGGATAAGCGGACAATCGGCCACGGATAGGCTGAAATCCCGAGAAGAGGTCAAGCTAGCCATGCAGCCGTTCTCCCTGTGGATCGAGGAATACTGGCGAGACAATGCGGGCGCGAACTGTTTCGGCCTTCATCGGATAGACCGCCACGACCTCGCTTCCTTCTGCCGCGACATCGCCGGCAAGCAGGGCCAGCCCGACATAATGGCCGCGCTCGGGGCTGAAAGTGACGGAGGTGATGCGACCGCGCCCATGGCCATAGGGTTTCTCATCCGGCAGGAACAGGATGGCGCCGCCGCGCAGGCGTTTTCCGTCCTCGATGCATTCCAGTCCGACCAGGCGCTGCCGGTTGGGCGCCCGGAGGGCAGGGCGCCGTCGCAGGACGTCGCCGACGAAGCCGCTGCGCTTGCCGGCCATGCGGCCGAGGCCGAGATCGTCGAGCGTCGTGCGTCCATCGATTTCAGGTCCGGCGACATGGCTCTTTTCGACGCGCAGCGCACCTAGCGCCTCGACGCCGTAAGGCTTCAGGTCGAATGGTCTGCCGGCTTCGAGCAGACGGCTCCAGAGCTGTTCACCGGCAGTGGCGCCGGTATAGACTTCGTAAGCGCGCTCGCCGGAATAACTGAGACGTAGGATGCGGAGCGCACGGCCCCCCCATCCGCTTTCGAGTAGTCCCATATGCGAAAGCGCCGCGTCGGAAACGTCGAGAGCGGGAAACGCTGCATTCAGGATCGCGCGGCTGTTAGGCCCGGCAACCGACATCGCCGCCCATTCGTCGCTGACCGAAGTGACGGCCACGCGCAAATCCGGCCAGGCCGTGTCGAGCAGGAATTCGAGACGCGACAGCACATCGGCGGCCTTGGCGGTCGAAGTGGTCATGAAGAACCGGTTTTCCGCCAGCCGCGTCGTGGTGCCGTCGTCGAAGACGATGCCGTCGTCGCGCAGCATGACGCCGTAGCGGGCGCGGCCGACCGCCAGCTTGGCAAAGCCGTTGGCGTAGACGCGGTCGAGGAAGATTGCCGCATCCGGGCCTTGGACGTCGATCTTGCCGAGCGTGGAGATGTCCATCAGCCCCGCGGCCTGACGTACATTCCGCATTTCGGCGACATAGGCTTCATTCACGTCATGTCCGGACTGCCGGTAGAAATAGGGCCGCATCCAGAGCCCCACCTCGAGCATCTCGGCGCCGTTGGCCATGTGCCAGTCGTGCATTGGCGTGCGGCGGATCGGCTTGAAATGATGGCCGATGGCGCGCCCGGCAAGCGCCCCGATGGCAACCGGCGTATAGGGCGGGCGGAAGGTCGTGACGCCGGTCTCGGGAATCGTTGCGTTGCGCAGCGCCGCCATCGCGGCAAGCGCCGGAAAATTGCTGGTCTTGCCTTGATCGGTACCCATGCCGAGCGTGGTGTAGCGCTTCAGATGCTCGACCGATTCATAGCCCTCGCGATGGGCGAGTTCGATATCCCTCGTCGTCACATCCATCTGAAAATCGACGAAGGCTTTTCCATGTCCGACGGAAGGCGCTTCGCGAAGTAGCGTCGTGGCGGTGTCGCCGAGATCGAGTTTGGCCGGAGCGGGAACCGGCGCCGACTTGCCGCCGGAGGCTGCCGCGTCGATGCCGGCGCGATGACCGTCCTCGATGGCATCGGCAGTTGCATAGGCCCCAATCATCGCGCCGGCACCTAGCCGGCCGGCCGGAAACGCGCCCGGCACGAAGCCGCCGATATCGTCGCGATAGACAGGTTTGACACCGAGGTGCGAGGTGAGATGCACGGTTGGCGACCAGCCGCCGGACACGCAGACCAGGTCGCAGGCGGCCGAGGACTGGCCCTCCGGCCCGTTGAGCGTTACGTGCCTGACGGCATGGCCGCCGTGCAGGTCGACGATCCGCGTCCCGGCCCGTATCATTACGCCGAGCCGTGCGGCTTCCGCGGCAAGTGCTGCGGGCGGGACTGCGCGCAGATCCGCAACCGTCACCTCCGCGCCGGCTGCGGCATAGTCGAAGGCGGTGCGCCAGGCACCGTCATTGGTGGTGGCGACAATGATTTTCTTGCCCGGCAGGACAGCGAAACGGTTGAGATAGGTCCGGGCGGCTGAGGCAAGCAGGACGCCGGGCCGGTCATTGTTCGAGAACACCATCGGTCGCTCGATGGCGCCAGTGGCGAAAACGATCGAGCGGGCGCGCAGCATGGTGACCGTTTGCCGCGCCTCGCCGTTCGGCTTCGGACCGGTTGGATCGCGCTGTTCGACCAGCCCGATGACATTGCCGTCATAGCTGCCGAAAGCGGTTGTCCGCTTCATCAGCACGACGGTTTCGAAGCCCTTCAACTCGGCCTCGGCCTGCCTCAACCATGCGGCCGCTGCGCTGTCGGACGGTTCCGCCAGAAGCTGGCCGCCAAGCAGGAAATCCTGCTCGATCAGCGCGACCCGCGCCCCGGCCGCGGCGGCTGCCCGCGCTGCTGACAATCCCGCCGGGCCGCCGCCGACAATTGCGACATCGGCGAAAGCATGACGAACCTCGTAGCGGTCGGGATCCGGGCCGGTGCCGGCTCTGCCCAGACCGGCCGCCTTGCGGATAAAGTGCTCGTAGAACATCCAGGCGCGGCGCGTCGGGCCCATGAAGGTCTTGTAGTAGAAGCCGGCGGACAGAAACGGCGCCAACAGCCCGTTGACGCTTTGTACGTCGAAGGCCAGCGATGGCCAGCGATTCTGGCTTTCCACGTCCATGCTGTTGGCGAGTTCCAGTGTCGTCGCCGGCAGGTTCGGCTCGCGCCTGCCTGCGATCCCGAGCGTAACCAGCGCATTCGGTTCCTCCGGCCCGGCGGAAAAGATGCCGCGCGGGCGATGATATTTGAAGCTGCGCCCGACGAGAGTGACGCCGTTGGCGAGCAGCGCGGAGGCAAGGGTGTCGCCGCGATATCCAATCAGCTTGCGGCCGTCGAAGGTGAAATCGAGCGGCACCTCGCGACTGATACGGCCACCCACCGGCAGGCGTTTGCGGTTCGAACTCATGCCGGTGATTTCCTGAGAGTTGATTTCCTGGCGAAGTCGACTGATGCGACGGCATGGTTGCGGGTGTCGCGTTCGACCACCAGCCATTGCCGGCAACCGGTCACGTGCTGCCAGTATTCACGGTGCGGGCCGGCCGGGTTTGTCCTGATATAGACGTAACGGTACCAGGCCTCCGGATCGGGATCGTCATGGGCCGGACGCGTGACCGAGGCATCGCCGCCGTAGCGGAACTCGTCATGGTCGCGCGGGCCGCAGCAGGGGCATTCGATGCGCAGCATTTTGTTCCGCCTCCTATTGCAGCCAAGCGGAAGGGCCGACGCCGGCCTCATCGAGCGTGTGGCCGGTGCGGAAACGATCGAGCCCGTAGGCCGCGATCAAGGGATGCGGCTTGCCGGTGGCGATCGTGTGGGCGAAGCACCAGCCGGAAGCTGGCGTTGCCTTGAAGCCGCCATAGCACCAGCCGCCGTTGAGATAGAGGCCGTCGATCGGCGTCGGGCAGATGATCGGGCTGGCATCGGGGGTCATGTCCATGACGCCGCCCCAGTGGCGCAGCAGGCGGACGCGCGAAATACACGGCATCAATGCAATCGCCGCCTCCGCCACCTCGCGCACGACGCCGAGATTGCCGCGCTGGGCGTAGGAATTGTAGCCGTCGAGATTGCCGCCGAAGACCAACCCGCCCTTGTCGGACTGGCTGACATAGAAGTGGTCGGCGCCATAGGCGACGACGTGATCTACCAGCGGCTTCAGCGGTTCGGTGACAAAGGCTTGCAGGACGTGGCTTTCGATCGGCAGTTCAAGGCCGGCCTTGGCACCGAGCACGGATGTATGCCCGGCAACAGCGAGGCCGACCTTGCCGGCGCCGATCCGGCCTTTCGTCGTTTCGACGCCGACGATACTGTCGCCGTCGCGGAGGAAGCCTGTCACCTCGCAGTTCTGGATGATGTCGACGCCATGGCTATCGGCGGCGCGCGCATAGCCCCAGGCGACGGCGTCGTGGCGTGCCGTGCCCGCCCGGCCCTGGAAGATGGCGCCATGGATCGGGAAGCGGGCAGTGTCGGAAAAATCGAGATAGGGCACCAGCCGGCGCACCTCTTCGCGGTCGAGGATATCGGCATCGATGCCGTTCAGCCGCATGACGTTGGCGCGGTGGCTGAAACCGTCGAGCTGATCGGCCGAATGCGCTGTGACGAGCTGGCCGCGCTGGGAGAACATGACGTTGAAATTCAGCACCCGCGACATGGTCTCCCAGAGCTTCATCGAGAATTCGTAGAACTGGGTGTTGCCGTCGAGCAGGTAGTTGGAGCGGATGACGGTGGTGTTGCGGCCGACATTGCCGCCGCCGACATAGCCCTTTTCGAGCACCGCGACGTTGCGGATACCGTGGTTATCGGCAAGGTAGAAGGCGGTGGCGAGGCCGTGTCCACCGCCGCCGATGACGATCACGTCATAGGACGGTTTTGGCTCCGCCGCCCGCCAGGCGCGCTGCCAATTCTTCTGGCCAGACAGCGCGTTGCGGAAAATCGAGAGTGCCGAGTAGCGCGCCATACGTGCGGGCCTATCGAACGATCGGGCCGGCCGGCGTGCGGGTGAGCACTTCAGCACCCGCGTCGGTCAAAAGCACCGTGTTGGAGACGAAGTCATCGCCGCGACCGGTTCCCATCAGCCACGACAGGATGTGGAAGCTCATCCCGGTCTCGATCTCAAGGTCGGAATCGTGCCTCAAGCCGGTCACCGAATTGCCGCCGGTCCATGATGGCGGCTGGCCAGCGCCAACCAGGTAACCGCAGTGATGGCGGCGATAGTGGGAAAGACCGGCCTCGTCGGCGACGGCCTGCCAGGCGGCGTAGACATCGCGCGCCTTGGCGCCCGGCCGCAGCGCCTCGACGACAGCGTTGAACGCCTTGGCGGTCACCGCCGCCATTGTGGCGTCTTCGTCGCTTATGTGGCCGATGCGAATGAGCCGGCCGAGCGGCGCGTGGTAGCGTGAGATGCAGCCGGACAGTTCGACGAAGACCGGCTCGCCCCTGCGGTAGATCCCGTCGCCCCAGGTCGTGTGCTCTTCACCCAGGCGCGCGGCCGGGCGGATGAACGGTCCGAAGCCCGGCGCATGACCGCCGGCGCGGATCATTGCCGCAACACATTGGGCGGCGACCTCCTGTTCGGAAGCGCCATCCGAGATCGCGGCGATCGCGGCACCGGCGGCGGCGTCCGTCACCTTTGCGGCGCGCCGCATCAGCACCTGTTCCTCGGCGCTCTTCACCCGCCGCATCTTGTCGATCAGACCGGAGACGTCGCTCCACTTGGCATCCGCTTGCATCTGGAGTGCTACGGCAAGTCCATGGCTAAGGCCGGCCGTCCAGTATTCGAGGCCGATCCGCTTGCTGGACAGGCCGAGCTCCGCAAGCACCCGCGCGGCAAGGTCGGCCGCCGTTTCGCTGTCGGAGTGGCCACGGAATTCCGCTGCCTTCACCCGCTTCTCGATGGTCACCTTTTCCATCGAGCGGGTGACCAGGACAGGTTTTCCCTGGAGCGGGACGATCAGCAGGTGAGGGGCAAAATACCCCCAGTGATCGAGCCCGGTGAGATAGAAGACGTTCTCCGGCGAGGCGAAGACCGCCGCGTCGAGCTCACGCTCGGCCAGTGTAGTACGGACCTTGGCAAGGCGGCCGGCGATTTCGGCTTCGGAAAAGGGATTACGGTCCATCGGGCGTCCTCGTGCTTGTTGCCGGCTTGGTGGCAGGCATGGTCTTTTCGGCAGCCGGCTTCCCGGCCGCCATGTCAATCGATAACGATGAGTTCGCGCGCCACATCGCAGAGGCGTTCGCCGCCGCGTTCCGTGACGACGAACGATTCCGAGATGGCGATGCCGAAATCGTCGAGCCAAACGCCGGCCATGAAATGGAAGCACATCCCAGGCTGCATCTCGGTGGTGTCGCCGGGACGAAGGCTTGCGGTGCGTTCACCCCAATCGGGCGGGTATGCGAGCCCGACCGGATAGCCGACGCGGCTTTCCTTCTTCAGTCCGTTCCTCCGCAGGACTGCCTGCCAGACGGCTTCCACCTCTTCGGCGGTGTTGCCGGGGCGCGCCTTCTCGAGGCCAGCGTCGACGCCCTCGACGATCGCCTTGGCCATGTCGAGGATGGCTTGCCGCGGCTTGCCGAAATGTACCGTCCGGGTCAGGGCTGCATGATAGCGGCGGCGCACGCCGGCGATCTCCAGAATGGCGAGGCCGCTGTCCGGCAGCGGCGCGTCGGACCACGTCAGATGCGGCGTGCTGGTGCCTTCGCCAACGGGCATCAGCGGACAGATCGCGGCATAGTCGCCGCCAGCTCCGGGCACGCCCATGATCTGTGCGTGATAGATTTCCGCAATGACATGGTTCTGAGGCACACCGGGTCGCATTTTCTCGATGGCGCGGTTCATTGCATGCGTGCAGATCGCACCCGCCTCGCGGATCAGCACCAGCTCGGCTTCGGATTTCACCAGCCGCGCCCAATTGACGAGATCGTGGTTGTTGGCGAAGTGCGCGTCGGGCAGCCCCTCGACAAGGTGGGCGTGGCAGCGCGCAGTGTAATAATGCGCGTCCATCTCGACGCCGATGCGGGCCTTTCCCCAGCCGCGCGACCGGATCAGTTGCGCGAGTTCGTCATAAGGGTGTTCGACCGGCTGCTGCACCAGCCGTTCCGAGAACGGCACGATGTTTGTCTCGGGCAGGCCGGTGGTTAGGCGTGCGCTCTTGGCATCCTGCGCCCTGCCGAACCAGATCGGCCGGTCCTCCTCCAGATGGACGAGCACGCACTGCGGAACGTAGAACGACCATCCGTCATAGCCGGTCAGCCAGCACATGTTGGCTGGATCCTGACAGACGACGAGATCGAAGCCGGCTTTTTGCATGCGTGTCTTCACGCCGGCCAGGCGCTGCCCATACTCCGCTTGCGTGAATGTCCCGAACTCGTTCGCGGTCGCCACCGAAGTCCTGCCTTCTGGGTACGCTGTTGCCCTCTTGTAAATGGGCAAACCAGGCGAAATTGTGCACAACTCGACGTCAAGTTTGTTGGATAACTACGAATTAGCGCCGAATTTACATGGTTTCTATATCTCTGCTTGCGAAATGTCTAGGGCAGTTGTATACGTCTGATCAAGCAGGCGTCGACCTCGAAGAAGGCCGCGCCCTGGGAACCATCCACAGTTGTTCAATGGGAGAAAAGCATGCTCAAATCATCGATATCGCGCCGCATGGTCGTGAAAGCGGCTGCCTGCATCGCGCTCGCCGCGACGTCATTGACGTCGCTGTCCGCTCACGCGGAAACCACCCTCGAACGGGCCAAGAAGGACGGCTACATCCGCGTCGGTTTCGCCAACGAGGCGCCGTTCGGTTACGCCACGCCAGACGGCAAGCTGACCGGCGAAGCGCCGGAAGTCGCCAAGGCGGTGCTCGCCAAGATGGGCATACCGCAGGTCGACGGTGTTTTGACCGAATTCGGCTCGCTCATTCCGGGTCTCAAGGCCGGCCGCTTCGACATCATCGCCGCCGGCATGTTCATCACTCCGAAGCGCTGCGCTGAGATCAACTACTCCGAGCCGTCCTACGGCATCGGCGAGGCTATGCTGGTGGCAAAAGGCAATCCGAAAGGCATCAAGGATTTTTCCAGCATCAAGGACAATCCGGATCTCAAGCTTGCCGTGATGGCCGGCGCCGTCGAAGGCGGCTTCGCCAAGGAAGCGGGCGTTGCCGGTGGGCAGATCGTCTCCTTGCCCGACCAGTCCAGCCTGGTCGCCGCCGTCCAGTCGGGCCGCGCCGACGCTGCCGCACTGACCGCTCTTTCGATCGCGGACATGGCCAAGAAAGCCGACGGCGTCGAATCGACCAAGCCCTTCGGCGAGGTCGCCGGCAAGTCGGTGAAAGGTCATGGCGGCTTCGGCTTCCGCAAGGAAGACACCGACCTGCAGGAGGCGTTCAACGCCGAGCTGAAGAAGTTCCTCGGTTCGCCGGAGCATATCGCGCTGGTCGAGCCACTCGGCTTCGGCAAGGACTATCTCCCCAACAAGACGACCGCAGAGCTCTGTGCTGGCAAATAGGTTCCCAACTGCTGGCGGCGCGAAAGCGCCGCCCTTTTTCCCCGGGGGAATCGCATGGGTATCCGTACGCTCGTTGCCATGCTGGTCATCGCGCTCGTCGTGATCGGCGCCTTGGCAACACAGGAAAGCTACCGAATGTTCATGCCGGGGCTGCTGCAAGGCGCGGTCCTGACAGTCGAGATCGCCGTCCTCGGCAGCCTGCTCGCAATTATCATGGGCGTGCTTGCAGCACTTGCAAGGATGTACGGTCCAACGCCGCTCAGATGGCTGGCCACGGTTTATGTCGAGATCTTTCGCGGAACGTCGGCGCTGGTGCAATTGTTCTGGCTGTTTTTCGTCCTCCCGCAATTCGGCGTCACGATCAACGCGTTCGTGGTGGCAGTGCTCGCACTCGGCCTGAATGTCGGCGCCTACGGATCGGAGTGCGTGCGCGGCGCGATCCAGTCCGTCGCCCGCGGGCAGTGGGAAGCGTGTACGGCATTGAACATGAGCCGCCCACAGATGTTGCGCCGGATCATCCTGCCGCAGGCCTTTGTCGCGATGATCCCGCCCTGGGGCAATCTGTTCATCGAGCTTCTGAAATCGACAGCGCTGGTTTCGCTGATCACGCTTTCGGACCTCGCCTTCAAGGCGCAGCAAATGAACCAGAACACGTTCAAGACCATTCCGATCTTCACCCTCGTCCTTTTGATGTACCTGGCAATGTCGCTGGTTGTGACCATCGGCATGCGGCTTCTCGAAAGGCGGGCGTCGCTCGGACTGGCGCGGGGGAAGGCGGCATGATCTGGGATTGGGGATTTGCCCTGGAAATCCTGCCGGTGCTCGCCCGCGCCGCCATCATTTCCATCGAGGCGACGCTGATCGGTTTTGCGCTTGCGGCCTCGCTCGGCCTGGTGCTGGCGGTCGTCCGCATCGCCGTGCCATGGACCAGCTGGACGATTTCGGTGCTGGTCGAGCTGATCCGCTCGACCCCGCTGCTCATCCAGATATTCTTTCTCTATTTCGTCTTTCCGAAATTCGGTGTCGTGCTCGACGCCTTCACCGCCGGGGTGCTGGCCATCGGTATCCACTACGCCGCCTATTGCTCGGAGGTTTATCGCGCCGGTTTCGACAACATCCATCGCGGCCAGTGGGAAGCCTCGATCGCGCTCAATCTCTCGTCCTGGACGACGTTTCGCGACATCATCATCCCGCAGGCGATCCCGCCGATCGTTCCGGCGCTCGGCAATTATCTGGTGGCCTTGTTCAAGGAGACGCCGTTGCTTTCCGCAATCGCCGTGATGGAACTGATGCAGACTGCCAAGATCATCGGCTCCGAAACGTTCCGCTACACCGAGCCGATCACGCTGGTCGGCCTGTTTTTCCTTGCCATGAGCCTGGTTTCGGCGGCGCTCATCCGCTCCCTCGAAGAGCTGCTCAACCGGAGGACCACGCGATGACGGAACAACCGATGGTCCGCTTCGACAATGTATCGAAACGCTACGGCACGTTAACCGTTCTCGACGGGCTCAATCTCGAAATAGCGCGCGGCGAAAAAGTCTCCGTCATCGGTCCGTCGGGTTCGGGCAAGACGACGGTGTTGCGCATGCTGATGACGCTGGAAACGATCAATGACGGTGTCATCTGGGTCGAAGGCGAGCCGCTGACCCATATGGAGAGGAACGGCAAGCTTGTTCCCGCCGATCTCGCCCATATCCGTAAAATCCGCGCCAAGATCGGCATGGTGTTCCAGTCGTTCAACCTGTTTCCGCATATGACGGCGATGCAGAACTGCATCGAGGCGCCGATAACGGTGCTCGGCATGAAGCGGGCGGACGCCGAGGCAAGAGCGGCGGAGCTGCTGGAGCTGGTCGGTCTGGCCCAGAAGAAGGACCACTATCCGTCACAGCTTTCCGGCGGCCAGCAGCAGCGTGTCGCCATCGCCAGGGCGCTTGCCATGCGGCCCAAGATCATGCTGTTCGACGAGGTGACGTCTGCGCTCGACCCGGAGCTTGTCGGCGAAGTGCTGCAGGTGATAAGGCAGATCGGCCGCGAGCATGATCTAACCATGCTGATGGTCACCCACCAGATGGGCTTCGCCAAGGAGTTTTCCGACCGCGTTTGCTTCTTCTATCAAGGCAAGATCTGCGAGCAGGGGCCGCCAAGCGAACTGTTTGGTGCTCCCAAGAACGAGCGGACACGGCAATTCCTGCACGCTGTCCTGGAGGCTGGGTGACGATCGAGACAAAGGCCAAGCCGCCCACGACGGTGACCGCCGCGCCGCCGCGCCCGCTCTCCGCGCGAGAGCGGTTCGAGCGCATCTACCGGATATTGCGCGACCGCATCTGTCTGCTCGTCTATGCGCCGGGAAGCCGTCTGTCCGAGGAAGAACTTGCCCAGGAATTCGAGATCAGCCGCACGCCGGTCCGGCGTGTCCTGGCGCGCCTTGAATCCGAGGGTCTGGTTCAATCCGTCCACGGCGTCGGCACGATCGTCACCGACGTCGATATCGAGGAATTGCAGCAGGTCTATCATTTGCGCCTGGAGCTGGCGCTCCTCGTCGGCAAGCTTTCACCGATCCCGCGCACGGCGGACGACCTCGACCGGATACGGGCGCTCATCGCGCGCTGCGATGCCGATATACTCAATCCCGACCAGCGCGCTTTCCTGCGCCTCAACATGGACTTCTTTTACGAGCTCACGGCGATGACCGGCAACCAGCCACTGCGCGAGATCAGCGAGCGCCTGTATTTTCAGGTTGCGCGCGTCGTCCTGAAGCTGATGCCGCAATTGGGCCTTGTCGAGGAATTCACCGCGTTCCGCCGCGAAATGGAAGAGGTCCTTGCCGCCGCCGAGATCGGCGACTGGGAGTCCATAGGGCACATAAGGCGGGCGCATATCTCAATGAGCTTCCGCCGCATGATGCGCCATGCAGGCGAGGCGAATCTGGATAAAGCTACACAATCAGCCCCTTAAGACTGGTGGACTGCCGTCGAGCTGGCTTCGTTTGCCAGGGAAAGCATGGCCGCCCGCCCCGATGCCGACAGAATTTGCCAGCACTGGGGATGACTAACGCCGTTCGATACTGCAGGTCCGCGCCGCCCTAAAGAGGATCCTCACTCGGTATGTTGGCGGGGTTCCAGACGACCTCCCACAGGTGTCCGTTCGGGTCGCGGAAGTATCCGGCATACCCGCCAAAGAACGTGTCCCGGGCAGGCCTGATGATCTCGGCTCCGGCACGGGCGGCCTCATCCATCACTTGATCGACTTCCTCGCGGCGCACAACGTTGTGGCCGATTGTGAACGAGGTCGAACTGATCGGCGCTTTGGGCAGGCCGGTGTCGTAGGCGAGGTCGTCCTGAGCCCAGATCGCGAGCTTCAACCCGCCGGACAGCGTGAAGAACGCGACGGCGCCATGCTCGAATTCGCGGCCGATGATCCCTTCCGTCGGCAAGCCGAGGCCGTCGCGGTAGAACACGAGGCAACTCTCGAGGTTGGCGACAGCGATCGTCAAAACCGAAATGCGCGGTTTCATGGCAGTCTCCTCTGGTTGTCGGAGACACCAGGATAAAGTCGGGCGACAGTGAAGACTTGAACAAAACGGCCAAAAGCGTGCCGCCAAGTCGAAGAACGCGCCGAGGTTTCACTCGCCGTGCAGCAGGTGATGAATCTGTCGCGGGGTGCTTCCTGTCAGGCGTCGGCTCTCGCGAACAAGATGCGCCTGGTCGGAATAGCCCGCCTCGGCTGCCAGGATGGCCGTAGTGCTGTTCGATTGGTTCGAAAGCCGCAGAAAGCGCTGGTAGCGGAGGATACGTTCAAGCGTCTTGGGGCCATAGCCGAAGCTCTCGTCGAAGCGCCGGCGCAACGTCCTTTCGCTCATCTCGAGGGCGCGCATCAACCAAGGGACGAGAGGCGCGTCGGGTGGCGGAGCGCGCTCGATCAAGCGATATGCCGCCTGCATGGGAACGTCTGGGGCGTCGGAGGCCATCTCCTCGGCGACGACCTGTTGGAGCGAGCAGGCCAGATCTTCGAGATTGTCGCTGGCGCGCACGCGGCTGGCGAGGCGCCGAGCTCGCGCTCCCCACAAATCGTCGAGCGACAGCCGCTGACCGACCAGCTCGATTTGCGGCACGCCGAGCCATGCCGCCGCCGTGGCAGGATGGAAGCGCAAGCCGATCACGACCTCGTCCGCCGCTAGAACCTCGGTCTGCGGCTCCTTGTCAGGTCCGGCAATTCGGAAGCTGCCTCCGATCCATTGCAGATCGATCGTTGCGTCGGGCATGACGACGATTGGCGGTGGGCCCGCCGGGTCCATTCGATGCACCCACACCGAAGCGAAGGTCCCGCGAAGCCGCGCCGACACTGGACGTTGCTGAAATGTGCCCGTTGCCTGCGCTGGGACGGGATCGCTCATCTCGCTCCCCTTCGGATTAGCGGCGGTGAACCTACGGCGCAGCGGCTGCGCCCGGCCGTCGCTCGAGACAACAATCTGCACGACCGACAACGTCTGCCAATCGAGAACGGTTGCAAGAATCGGTTGTTTTCTTCCGGCCGGAACGAAGAGGGCAGATGAGGGGTGATGTCACGTGCATCGCCATCGGCAGCGCCGTTTGCTGCTCATACGTCGATGGCCGTTTTGTTCAATCCGGCAAGCGAGATACGTGCTTATCTTTCGGTGTCGTACATCACACGAGAGGTATGCGTCATGAGCAACAACAACGACCAACGGATCGACTACGTCGAATTCAACGTGAAAGACATTCAGCGGTCACGCGACTTCTACGGAAAGGCCTTCGGCTGGACCTTCACTGACTACGGCCCGCAATATTGCGAGTTCAACGACGGGCGCTTGTCAGGCGGCTTTGCGGCTGGCCCAGCGAGGTCCGGAGGAGGCCCGCTCGTCATTCTCTATGCCGATGATTTGCCGGCAACGGTCAAGCGTGTCGAGCAAGCGGGAGGCAAGATCGTCAGGCCGATTTATGGCTTCCCCGGCGGCCGGCGCTTTCATTTTGCGGACCCGGACGGTTACGAGCTAGCGGTTTACACCGAAGACGGCACCAAGGAATGATCGCGGTCCTCCACCACCTCGGAGTGGTTTTGCTCGGCGGCGTCTTTATCTGGGCAGGCGCCGAGCATTTCCTCAGATTCCGGGCGATTGCAGCGTCCCTGGCCGAACGGGGCTTTCCTGCTCCCAAGCCTCTTCTCGCGGCCGGATCGGTGCTTGAGATCGGCGGCGGCTTTTGCCTCGCAACGGGCCTTGGTGGACCCTTTCCCGCCGCAGCTTTGGCCGTCTTCACCATCGCGGCGTCTTTCATGGCGCTCAATTTCTGGCGCTACAGCGGCTATGAACGCGAAGCCCTTCGTACCGGCTTCACCATCAATGTTGCCGTCTTGGGCGGGTTGATTGTCGCCGCGACCACTAGCCTGTGATCATCGTTTCGAGGCGGCGGCTTCGTCTTCATCTGCCATCAGCCGCCGGTCGTTGGCGATCCGTGTCTTTGCAGCATTCGCCTATCGCTGCCAGAAGGGCAGCTTGGCGATCTCTTCCTCGGCCTGTCGTCTCGTCAGACCGATATCGTCGATCAGATGGGGATTGGTCTCCGCCAATCGCTTGAGGTCCCAGCGAAAGCGTGTCGGCTCGCGCCAGGCCGCGATAATGTTTCGCAGCGTCGCCAGGCTGTGGTGCCGACGCGACACTTCCGCCAGCCGAGCTGCCTTATGCTGGCCCGAGGCAAAGGTAGGAATATCGTTCATGGCAAACCTCCATATGGTTTGAGGTCCAATACGATTTGGGAGGACCCTCGACCTGAAAGAGGAGCAATTCTGCAGGATACGAACAGCGCCGTAATTAAGCTCTCCCAAATAGTTCTCAAAACTTCCAAACGGGCTATAGATGCGCCGTATGCAGGGATCGCGCTTTGCCTTTGGACCGTTCGCGCTTGATCCGGGCGCGGGAACGCTCCTCCGGAACGGTGTCCCCGTTGCCGTTGGCTACCGCGGGCTAAAGCTGCTTGCGGCGCTCGTCGGACGGTCCGGCGAAATCCTGAGCAAGGCTGAGTTGATGGACGCGACGTGGCCGGGCACCGCCGTCGAGGAGGGCAACCTTACCGTCCAGATAGCGCTGCTGCGGAAGCTGCTTGGTCCGGCCGCCGACGGCGGTGAATGGATCGTCACGGTTCCGCGCATCGGCTACCGCTTCACGGGCGCCGTCGAACAGCTCGGCGGCGCCAAGCGAAAACCTTTGCCACTGCCCGGCAAACCATCGATAGCCGTGCTGCCCTTCGTTAATGTCAGCAACGATCCCGAGCAGGAATCCTTCGCCGATGGGTTGACCGAAGACCTGATCACGGACCTGTCGAGGATCTCCGGCCTGTTCGTCATCGCACGCAACTCGGCCTTTGCCTACAAAGGAAAGGCGATGGACGTGCGCGGGATCGCTGAGGAGCTTGGCGTGCGCTACCTGCTGGAGGGAAGCGCAAGACGCGCCGCCGGGCAGGTGCGCATCAATGCACAACTGGTCGACGCGGCGAGCGGCGATCATCTATGGGCGGAACGCTTCGATCGCAGCCTGGAAGATATTTTTGCCGTTCAGGACGAGGTCACCGGCAAGATCGTCGAGGCGCTGCTCGGCCGGCTACGCGCACCACCGCCGCGCAATCGGCCCAAAAATCTCGAGGCCTACGATCTGTGTGTGCGCGCGCGCAAGCTGATGGATGATTCGCCGCAGACGGCGCGGGAAGCGCATCTGATGCTCACCCGCGCGGTTTCGCTCGATCCGGAATATGCCGAGGCCTATCGCTGGCTTGCCATGAACCACTGGATGGGATTGGTGCATTCCGGCGGACCAACCGAAACATCCCGTAGCGTTGCTTTAGAGCTGGCGCGCAAAGCCGTGGCGATCGACCCCAACGATGCCGGGTGCCGCTGGGTCTTGGCTTACCTGCTTGCCTACGAGCGCAGCTTCGCCGAGGCGGATGCGGAATTCGCCAAGGCCATCGAGCTCGACCCGAACGAGGCCGATGCCTGGGCGGCACTGTCCGACATCGCGATCTTGGCGGGGCAGGTCGAGGAGGGCCTTGAGCACATCCGCAAGGCCTTCCGGCTGAACCCGTTTCCGGCAAGTTGGTATTATCTGACGCTCGGGCAGGCGCAATACGCGGCCCGCGAATACGAGGCTGCTGTCGAGACACTGCGCAGGGACGAGACTTATCGTACAAGCTCACGCCGTTTCCTGGCGGCAAGCCTTGCCCAACTCGGCCGGCTCGACGAGGCGCGTGCAGAGGTCGAACTGTTCCTCGTCGGCAACCCGCATTTCACAACCCGGCACTGGGCGACGACGGAGCCATTCCGCGACGCTGGGACGCTTGAGCATTTCGTTGACGGCTTCCGCAAGGCCGGCCTTCCGGAGTGACGCGCCGGCGCCGTCGCACCGTTCGTGCGACCTATTCCTCAAAGCGACCCGTGGCGTCACGATCGCGCTCGTATCGTCTGGTGAGCGGAAACGGCGGCAACCAGGACTCGCGACGGATGATCCAGCTTTCGTAGGTCGGCATCAGTTGGTCAGGCGCATCCAGGGATCCCAGGTTCACTTCGATTTCGTCGGCGGTGCGTCCGAAAATCGTCGAGCCGCAGCGCGGACAGAAAAACCGCCCGGCATAGTCGCGTGTTTCGCCGTCGATCGTCACCGCATCCTCAGGAAATATCGCGGAAGCGTGAAAAAGGGCGCCATGATGCTTGCGGCAGTCGAGACAGTGGCAAAGGCCGACCCGGTATGGGCGCCCCGACGCGACAATTCGGACGTTGCCACACAGGCACCCGCCGGTGAATCGGTCCATGCTGCGTCTCCTCCAAAATCAAGCGGCCGGAATGGTTACAACGACCGGCACTGTTGTTGCAATCGCCGCGCCGTAGGCGGGGACACGTCGTTCTTCCGTGGCGATGACATTGCAGCCGCCTCTCTATGCCTTACGCGAGCTTGCCGCCGAAAATAGGCTTTGGTTTGTCATATGGAACGAAACGGCGCGTTCCATTGAGCCGCCAACTCGGCGGCCGAGGCGATCTTGACGCCGCAGTCGGCGAGTATGCGTGCGACCGTCGCTACCGGTTCGGCGTTGGACGAAGCTATTCTGCCGTCCGGAAGGAAGAGATTGTTTTCGAAGCCGACCCGGATATGGCCGCCAAGCAACGCGGCGGCGATCACGCACGCCGCTTCGTTGCGGCCGAAGGCGCAGACGCTCCAATGGTCGAAGCGCGGCGTGTTCGCCGCGAGGAATGGCAGGAGATCGGCAGGAACGGACGTCTGTCCCGGCGTGTAGCGGCCCAGCACGTAGAGAACCGGTATGCTTGCCCAGGGGATCAGTCCGCGCTGCTGCATGTCCGAAAGCCTGACGGCCTCCTCGGGCGAATAGAGGATGATCTGCGGCGCTACTCCCTCGGTGCGCAGCCAGGCCATGAAGCGCGCGAATGCGAGCTCCGATCCGGCATCAGGAACGATTTCGCGAAGCGCCAGGGAGACAGCTTGCGGCTTCACATCTTGTACGACGGCCATCTGCTGGGCCGGCGAATAGATACCGAGTGCTTCGGAAGTGATCTGAACTACCAAGCGGTCGCCGGCGGCACCGCGGATGGCGGCGATCGCCTGGCGGTAGGCGTCGGCGTCGAGCAGATGATTGCCGCTTCTGTCGCGGACATGGACGTGGATCATAGCCGCACCGGCATCGGCGCATTCCGCGGCCGTCCGCGCAAGTTCGGCTGGTGTCAGCGGAATCGCCGGATGGTCGGCCTTGCTGCGACGTCCCCCGTTCGGCGCGACAGCTATGGCGACGCGATCGAGACCATGGGCCGGCTTCATGGAGACGCTCTGTGAGTTACAAGATTCATATGAATCAATCTTTGACCACACTGAAACAGACGTTGCAATCGCTGGTCTGGCGAGCTAGCAATATCCATGGACCAGGGAGAGCTTGCTGGACAGATCGTCAGTGCCTTCGACGGCATGTCGGCGCAGCTTCGGTCCGCCGCGCGCTATGTCCTTGATAAGCCGTATGATGTCGCGTTGTTGTCCATGCGCGAGCAGGCCCGGCACGCGGGAGTGCAGCCGGCCACGATGACGCGGCTGGCCCAGCATCTCGGCCTTGATGGCTACGAGACCGTACGCGATATCTACGCCGCCGCGATCCGGGACGGCGAAATCGGTTTTGCCGGCAAGGCGGGCCTCCAGGTGGCCAACCAAAAGCTCAAGGGCGACCACGCGCTGGCGGCCGATATTCTGGATTCAATTTCCAGCCAGCTTGCCCATCTCGCCGAAAGCAGGTCGATCGACCGTCTGGTCGGCACGGCCAGGGCGCTGAGTGCGGCAAGGCGTGTCTATTGCCTCGGCCTGCGCTCGAGCCACGCAGTGGCCTGGCATCTGCATTACATCCTGTCGCTGATCGGCGAGAAGTCGGTGCTGTTGCACGGCATCGGCGGAACCGACGGCGACGCTCTGGCCCACGCGACCAAGGACGACGTGCTGATCGCCGCCAGCGTCCTGCCCTACACGCGCTTCACCATCGAGCTTGTCGAGTATGCTGCCGGCCGCGGCGTACCGATCGTTGCGGTCACCGACAGCGGGGTAGCGCCCTTGGCGCTGCTTGCCGATCACCTGGTCATCGTGCCGACGGGCAGCCCGTCCTTTTTCCACACCATGACGCCAGCTTTCATCGTTGCGGAGGTCCTCGGCGCTCTTGTCGCAGGGCAGGCAGGCGAGGGCGCCGTTGAGTCGCTGCGACGTTTCGATGAGCAGGGCGCCGCCCTCAAGACCCATCTCAACCAACGTCCGCCGAAGAAAATGCCCATGAGGGACCGTCGATGACACACATTCTTCATCGAACCATCCACTCGACGCTGCCGGTCGCCATTCGCGGCCAAGGCATCGAACTGTTCGATGCCGAGGGCAAGTCCTATATCGACGCGTCGGGCGGCGCCGCCGTGTCCTGTCTCGGCCACGGTCATCCCGACGTGATCGCTGCACTGCACACCCAGCTTGACCGCATCGCCTACGCCCACACCAGCTTCTTCACCACCGAGGTGGCGGAGCGCTTGGCAGATCGGCTGGTCGAGGACGCGCCGGAAGGGTTGGACCATGTCTATCTGGTCAGCGGCGGCTCGGAGGCGGTCGAGGCCGCGCTCAAGATGGCCAGGCAATATTTTGTCGAGAAAGGCGAACCGCAACGGCGCCATCTCATCGCACGCCGGCAGAGTTATCACGGCAATACGCTCGGTGCTCTCGCCACCGGCGGCAATGAATGGCGGCGCGCCCAATTCAGGCCGTTGCTGATCGAGACCCATCACATCGACCCCTGTTATGCCTATCGCTATCAAAAGCATGGCGAAAGCGACGAAGCCTATGCGGTGCGCGCCGCCCAGCAGCTCGAAGACAAGATCCTCGAACTCGGCCCGGACGAGGTCATCGCCTTTGTCGCCGAGCCGGTGGTGGGTGCCACACTCGGCGCCGTGCCGCCGGTTGCCGCTTATTTCAAGCACATTCGCGCGATCTGCGACCGCTACGGCGTGCTGCTCATCCTCGACGAAGTGATGTGCGGCATGGGCCGTACCGGCACGCTGCATGCATGCGAACAGGACGGCATCACTCCCGACCTGCTGACCGTCGCCAAGGGGCTCGGCGGCGGCTACCAGCCGATTGGCGCGGTGCTGCTTGGCAGGCATATCTTCGACGCCTTTGCCCAAGGCTCGGGCTTCTTCCAGCATGGGCATACCTATATGGGGCATCCAATGGCGGCCGCGGCCGGCCTTGCCGTGCAGGAGGTCATCCGACGTGACCGTCTGCTCGACAACGTCAGCGCAATGGGCGCGCAGCTGGACGAACGCCTGCACCAACGCTTCGATAACCACCATCACGTCGGCAACATTCGCGGGCGGGGTCTGTTTAGGGGAATCGAGCTGGTGGTTGATCGCGCCACCAAGGAGCCGTTCGACCAGAGGCTTGAACTCAACGCCCGCATCAAGCGCGAAGCAATGGCCCGCGGCCTGATGATTTACCCGATGGCCGGGACGATTGACGGTGTGCGCGGCGTTCATGTGCTTGTGGCGCCGCCTTTCATCATCTCCAAACAGGATATCGATCGGATCGTCGAACGGCTCGGTGAGGCGATCGACGCTGCGATCGCTTCAGCGGCCTGACCCGCACGACGCGGATCGCCTCAACCCAATTCCAACGCGTCATCGGCGACGGGCCGGGACAACCACCAGAGAGGTAGCAACCATGTATAGTTCGATGAAAACCCTGATCGGCGCGGCGGCCTGCATGCTGCTGGCGCTGCCATCCGTCGGAGCCGAGCAGCGCTTCGTCACGGTCGGCACCGGCGGGGTCACCGGCGTCTACTACGCTGTGGGCGGCGCCATTTGCCGACTGATGAACAAGGACCGGCAGAAAACCGGCATCCGATGCTCGACCGAGTCGACCGGCGGTTCCGTCTTCAACGTCAACTCCATCCAGACCGGCGACCTCGATTTCGGCTTGACCCAATCGGACGTCCAGTACCAGGCCTATGAGGGGACTGGAAATTTCGACGGCAAGCCGTTCAAGGATCTGCGGGCCGTGTTCTCCGTCCATCCCGAGCCGTTTACCGTGCTGGCGCGGCCGGACGCCCGCGTCACCAAATTCGAGGACTTCAAAGGCAAACGCTTCAACGTCGGCAATCCCGGATCAGGCACCCGCTCGTCGATGGAGGAATTGCTCAAGCAGATTGGCTGGACGCTCGGCGATTTCTCGCTTGCCGCTGAGCTGAAGGCGGACGAGCAGGGCAGCGCGCTGTGCGACAACAAGATCGATGGTTTCTTCTATGGCGTCGGTCATCCTTCCGCCGCGATCCAGGATCCGACCACGGCCTGTGGCGCCAAACTCATCCCACTGACCGGTCCGGCAGTGGACGCGCTGTTAGCAGCCCATCCCTACTTTTCAGTCGCCACCATCAAGGGCGGCATGTACGCCAACAATCCGGACGACGTGAAGACATTCGGCGTCCGCGCCACTGTCGTGGCGAACGCCAGCACGCCCGATGAGGTGGTCTACGAACTGGTGAAGTCGGTCTTCGAAAATTTCGACGACTTCAAGAAACTGCATCCGGCCTTCGCCAATCTCGATCCCAAGGAGATGATCAAGACCGGTCTGTCGGCGCCGGTACATCCGGGCGCGGAGCGCTACTACAAGGAAAAGGGCTGGCTCTGAGGCCTCCGATGCGAGGCGCAACGGGCACCTCGCATCGCAAATAATTGTGGGGAACGATGACAGATCAAAGCCAGCGGGCGGCAGCGCCTGACCAACCCGTTATCGACATTGACAAGCTCAGCGAGATCGTCGCCGAGGCCGACACCGGTGGGCGCAAGCCGACCGGCCGCACCGCGAAGCTGATCCTCGGCGTATCGCTGGCATGGTCGCTGTTCCAGCTCTGGTATGCCTCGCCCCTTCCGTTCATGCTCAATTTTGGAGTTGTCAGCGACGGCATCGCCCGCTCCATTCATCTGGCCTTCGCCCTGTTTCTGGCGATGCTGACGTTTCCGGCCTTCAAGACCTCGTCGCGCAGCCGGGTGCCGCCGCCCGACTGGGTGCTAGGCATCGCCGGGGCGGCGTCCGCCCTCTATCTGTTGGTTTTTTACAGCGATATCGCCCATCGGCCGGGTCTTCCGACTACGGCTGACCTGGTCGTCTCGATCGCCGGCGTCCTCATCCTGCTCGAGGCCGCGCGTCGCGCCGTCGGGCCTGCTATCACCGTCATCGCGGCGATCATGCTGATCTATATCTTCGCCGGGCCTCACCTACCTGGCCTGCTCGGCCACAAGGGCGCGACGTTATCGCGCGCAGCCTCGCAGATGTGGCTGACGTCGGAGGGGGTCTTCGGTGTTGCCCTCGGTGTGTCCACCAATGTCGTCTTCATGTTCGTTCTGTTCGGAACATTGCTGGAGCGCGCCGGCGCCGGCGGCTTTTTCATCCAGCTTGCCTTCTCGCTGCTCGGCAAATACCGCGGCGGTCCGGCCAAGGCCGGTGTCGTGGCTTCCGGCCTGACCGGCATGATTTCTGGGTCGTCGATCGCCAATGTCGTGACCACCGGAACCTTCACCATCCCGCTGATGCGCCGGGTCGGATATTCTGCGGTCAAGGCGGGCGCCATCGAATGCGCGGCCGGCGTCAATGGTCAGCTGATGCCTCCGGTGATGGGCGCCGCCGCGTTCCTGATCGCGGAATATGTCGGCATCTCCTATGCCGAGGTGGTCAAGCATGCCTTCTATCCAGCGCTGCTGACCTACGGCTCGTTGTTCTACATCGTCGATATCGAGGCGATGAAGACGGGGATGAAGGGCCTGCCGTCACGCAGCACGCACTCCGCATTTCAGGGTGCGCTGCGTGGGCTGATGGGCATATGCGGCTTCATCGTCCTCGCAGGGCTTGTCTATTACGGCATTGGCTGGACGAAGATCGTTTTCGGCGCGGCCGCGACCTGGATGATCACTGCCGCGCTGATCGCCGTCTACATCGGCCTTGTCGCCTACCGTGCGCGCTATCCCGACCTGCCGCTGGAGGATCTGGAGGGCGAGATCGTAAGGATTCCGCATTTCGGCGAGACGGCGCGCACCGGCCTGCATTTTCTGCTGCCGGTGATCCTGCTGATCTGGTGCCTGATGGTGGAGGAGCTGTCGCCCGGCCTGTCGGCATTCTGGGGCGCTGTCGCCCTGATGGCGCTGATCGTGACGCAACGGCCGCTCACCGCCTTTTTCCGCAAGGACCGTGCGCTGGCACGGCATTGGCTTCGCGGTTTCGACGATCTGGTCGGTGGCCTGTCCGCCGCTGCACGGAACATGACGACGGTCGGCATTGCCACTGCGACGGCCGGCATCATCGTCGGCACGGTTCTGCTCACGGGCATCGGGCTGGTGATGACCGAGCTGGTCGAATTCATCTCGGGCGGCAGCTTCATCGTCATGCTCTTGTTCACCGCGGTGATCTGCATCATTCTCGGCATGGGCATGCCGACCACTGCAAGCTATGTCGTCGTCGCCACCTTGATGGCGCCGGTCATCGTCGATTTGGCGGCGCAGAACGATCTTGCCGTGCCGCTGGTCGCCGTCCATATGTTCGTTTTCTATTTCGGGCTGATGGCAGACGTGACGCCGCCAGTGGGGCTGGCGGCTTATGCTGCTGCGGCAATTTCCGGCGCCGATCCGGTGAAGACCGGGATTCAGGGTTTCAAATACGAGATCCGTACCGGCCTGCTGCCGTTCATCTTCATCTTCAACACCGGACTGCTGATGATCGATCTCGAAGGTCCGTTCGACTTCGTCGCGATGGTGGTGACGTCGACGCTGGCCATGGTCTCGTTTGTAGCAGCGACGCAGAATTGGATGCTCGTGCGCAACCGCTGGTACGAGACGATTGCGTTGCTGCTGGCCTGTTTCATCTTGTTCAGGCCGGGACTCTTGCTCGATCAGGTGAGCGAACCCTATCGGGCAGTGCCTGCCTCCGAACTCGGCCGTATCGTCGACGAGACAGCCGAGGGGGGCGCAGTTCGCTTGCGCCTGACGACACTGAACCTCAACGGCGATGAGATATCGAAGCTGGTGCGACTACAACTCGGGCCTGGAAATTCATCGGCCGAACGCCTGAAGGCCGCGGGCTTGGACGTCAGTGCGCTTGGCGATAACGTGACGGTCGGCGTGGTGCGACTGGGCAGCCAGGCGGCCAAATTCGGCCTGCAGCCGGGCGACGAAATCAATCAGGTGCTAGTCCCTGCGGAACGGCCGTCGCGCTATTGGTTCGCCATCCCGGCACTGCTGTTGCTCGGTCTCGTCGTCTGGGGTCAGAAGCGGCGAAGGCGGACGGTTGGTCTATAAGCGCCTTATGAGCGGAAGAGTCTTGGCCAGCATGTCGGTAACAAGAGAACCAAACGGCGCCCCGGAGCCGGCTACCGCGGAAAAGCGCACGACGACGCGCGACCGCCCCTTCGAACCCGTCGACTACGGGCTTTACGCGCTGACGGTCATCGCCTGGAGCGCATCGTGGTTCGCGATCGAACTTCAGGTCGGCAGCGGCGTATCGAACGAGGTCAATCTGGTCTGGCGCTTCGCCATCGCCACGCTGCTGATGTTTGCCTGGGCCGGTTTTTCCGGCGGGCGGCTCCGCTTTCCGATCACCGATCATCTGCGCTTTGCTGTGCTCGGCATCCTCATCTTCTCATCGAACTTCCTGTTTTTCTATTACGGCGCCGGCTATCTCGTCAGCGGATTGCTCTCGGTCGTCTTCTCGCTCGCCTCGGTCATCAACATGCTGCTCGGTGCCTTGGTCATCGGCGAGCGCCCGGCGCCGCGCATTCTCGCCGGCGGCGTTATTGGCTTCGCCGGCATAGCGCTGATGTTCTTTCCCGAAATTGCCGCGAACGGGCTTTCAGGCAGGACGTTGGTGGGCCTTCTGCTGTGCCTCTGTGGCACGCTGAGCTTCTGCGCCGGTAATCTCGTCTCCGTCGCAAACCAGCGCCGCGGCCTGCCGCTCGTTTCAACCAGCGCCTGGGGCATGCTCTACGGCACTCTGTGGTCGGCGTTCCTGGCCTTCCTGCTCGGTGAGCCGTTCGTGTTCGCGACGACCGCCTCTTATATCGGCTCGCTGGTCTTCCTCGCCGTCATATCGACGGTCATGGCTTTCGCCGCCTACCTGACGCTGCTCGGACGCATTGGCGGCGCCCGCGCCGGCTATGCGACCGTCATATTTCCCGTCTTTGCGCTTTTGATCTCCACGGCGCTGGAAGGCTATGCCTGGACCGCTTACGCGATCATCGGGCTCGTCCTCGTCGCCGCCGGGAACGTCCTGGTCATTCGCGGAGGACGGCGCTGACGCATGGAATGCCTGCCGAATGCCGCCGCCTTCCGGTGCGCGGGCCGCGGTTCTGTCGAGCTTGACTCTCTGCATGGTCTGTCTAAGCTTGCGGTCAATGGGTCAGACCAATGTACCAGGGGCGAGCCGGGGAGGGAACTAAACACGCATGCCGATCCAGGCCGTTGAACCACGCCGGCTATACCGACAGGTCGCCGATCAGCTCAGGCAACTGATCGATGCCGGCGAGTTTTCCGTCGGCGACCGTCTGCCGACCGAGCGGGATCTGGCCGACCAGCTCGGAATTTCCCGCCCGACGGTCCGTGAAGCGCTGATAGCGCTGGAGGTCGAAGGCCGCATACGCATCCGCGTCGGCTCGGGCATCTACGTCACCGATCCGCCGAGCGCCCCCGCCTCCGAACCCGAAATCGAGGAAGGCCCGTTCGAGCTGCTGCGCGCGCGCGAATTCGTCGAAGGCGCGATCGCCGCCGAAGCTGCTCTCCACGTCCGGCCTGCAGATATCGAACGGCTCGACGACGTGCTGCGCCGGATGGAGGCCATGCGTCACCCCAACAAGATGACCATTACGCTCGACCGGGAATTCCATACTGCAGTCGCCGGCATTCTCGAGAACGCGGTGCTGGTGCGCTTCATCGGCGAGCTCTTCGACCAGCGCATGAACCCGTACTTCGAACGCCTGTCGATCTATTTCGAGACCAACGATTCCTGGCAGATAGCGGCAAAGGAGCATCGTGCCGTGCGCGATGCGATTGCCGCGCGCGACCCCGAGCGGGCCAAGGCCGCCATGCAGCAGCATCTGCGCCAGTCGCAAATCAGATTCTCACGCAATTTCGATGAGAGAGCCGCAGCCAAGGAGGTTGCGGAATAGCAGTTGGCCGGGGGGAGATCCGGCCGTCAAATCCAACCAGGGAGGAATTAGATGCTGAGAAAATACGCAGTTCTGCTCGGTGCGATCGCCGCAATTGCCATACCCATGGCGTCGGCCTCGGCGGAAACGGTCCTGAAATGGGCACATGTCTACGAGACGACGGAGCCCTTCCACACCGAATCCGTGTGGGCGGCCGACGAGATCAAGAAGCGCACCCAGGGCCGCTACGCCATCGACGTCTATCCGGCCTCGCAGCTTGGCAAGGAAGCAGACATCAACCAGGGCCTGATGCTCGGCACCGTCGATATCATCATTTCCGGATCGAGCTTCGCAGCGCGCGAATATCCACCGATCGGCGTCACCTATTTCCCATACACTTTCCGCGATGCCGACCATCTGCTGAAATACACCAAGAGCGACGTCTACAAGGCCCTGACCAAGGGCTACGAGGACAAGACCGGCAATCACATCGCCGCCACCACCTATTATGGAACGCGGCAGACGACCTCGAACCGGCCGATCGCCAAGTGCTCCGACATGCAGGGCTTGAAGATGCGCGTCCCCGACGTGCCCGCCTATCTAGCCATGCCGCGTGCCTGCGGCGCCAACACCGCGCCGATTGCCTTCGCCGAGGTCTATCTCGCCCTGCAGAACGGCACGGTCGAGGCCCAGGAGAACCCGCTGACCACCATCGAGGCGAAGAAATTTTACGAGGTGCAGAAGAACATCGTGCTCACCGGCCATATCGTCGATCATCTCAACACCATCATATCGGCGTCGCGCTGGGCCTCGCTTTCCGACGAGGACAAGAAGATCTTCACCGAGGTGATGCAGGAGGCTGCCGCCCGCGCCACGGCGAAGATCGTCGCCCGCGAAAAGGAACTGGTGCAGGTATTCAAGGACCGCGGCATCAGCGTAACCGATGTCGACCGTGCCGACTTCGAGAAGAATGTGCTGGAGAAGGTCACCTTCGAGGAATTCGGCTACAACAAGGCCGATTGGGAAGCGATCCGCGCCATCAAATAGGGCATCGGGAAATCGGATGCTCAATCAAGAGGATAGGGCGGCAATCGGATTCGCCGCTTTAACCTGCCATCCGTCCGGCTTGAAATTGTGCCGGACGGCCTTTCCAATCCTTGACGACCACCAGCTTCGGGAGCCCGCGCCAATGGCCGAGGAACACCACACCGAGATCACCGTCGAAGAGATCGCCCACGCCTTCGAGGAGGTGCCGGTACACGTCGACCTGTCGGACCACGGTATCGAGGACTGGATCACGCTTGCCGTGTTCTGGGGCATGGTCGTCTGTGTCTTCCTGCAGTTCTTCACCCGCTATGCGCTGAACAACAGCCTTGCCTGGACCGAGGAGATCGCCATCAACGCGCTCGTCGTCGTCGTTTTTCTCGGCGCCGCCATGTGCGTGCGCCTTTCGCGCCATATCCATGTCGATGTGCTTTACCACTATCTGCCGGAGCGCGTTGGCCGCTGGCTGGCGCTCGCCGTCGATATTATCCGCATTGCATTCTTCGCCTACGGAACATGGCTGATGTGGCGCTACGTCACGATCGTGGCGCATGAGCGCATGGTCACAGTCAACCTGCCGCGGCGCTGGTTCTTCTACGCCGTCTTGGCTGGCTTCGTGCTGATGCTTCTGCGCTCGATCCAGGTCTTCATCGGCAATTACAGGCGCGGCTATTCGGTGCTCGAGCGTCCCGGGGCGTTCGAGACGGCGGGGGTCTGAGCGATGCTGCTTCTGGTAGGGGGCTTTCTTGTCCTGATGCTCATCGGCGTGCCGGTCGCCGTTTCGATGGCGGCCGCCTCGATCCTTTACCTCGTCATCTACGGCGTGGCGCCCGATATCATTGCGGCCCAGCGCATGATCGCCGGGGTCGAGAGCTTTCCACTGCTCGCCGTTCCCTTCTTCATCCTGGCCGGCAACCTCATGAACATCGCCGGCGTCACCGGGCGCATCTATTCCTTTGCCCTTGCCCTGGTCGGCTGGATGAAGGGCGGCCTGGCGCAGGTCAACATCATCGGATCGGTGATCTTTTCCGGCATGTCGGGCACCGCGCTCGCCGACGCCGCCGGCATTGGCACGATCGAGATCAAGGCGATGAAGGACCACGGCTATCCTATCGACGCCGCGGTCGGCGTCACCGCCGCTTCCGCCACGCTCGGGCCGATCTTTCCGCCCTCGCTGCCCTTCGTCATCTACGGCATGATGGCCAATGTCTCGATCGGTGCGCTGTTCATGGCCGGCATCCTGCCCGGCGTGGTCATGACCGTGCTGATGATGATTACGGTTGCCATCTTTGCCTACAGTCGCGGCTGGGGTTCCGACACACCTTTCGAGCTTCGGCGGCTCGCCGAAGCAGCAGGCGAGGTGCTGGTGGTGGCTGCCTTTCCGATTGGCTGTTACGTGCTTGTGCAGCTTGGCCTGTCGATCAACATCGCGGTCGGCATCGCGCTGCTGGTGCTGGTCGCGGCGGACTGGTATTTCGACTTCTCCGCGGTCATGGCGCTGATGACGCCGGTCATCCTGATCGGCGGCATGACGATGGGCTGGTTCACGCCAACCGAAGCCGCGATGGCGGCTGTCATCTGGTCGCTTTTCCTCGGGCTGGTGCGCTACCGCACGATGACGCTGCGTTTGCTTGCCAGGGCCAGCTTCGACACGATCGAAACGACCGCCTCGGTGCTCTTCATCGTCACCGCCGCATCGATCTTCGCCTGGCTGCTCACCGTCAGCCAGGCAGCGCAGCTGTTTTCGAACTTCATTTTCGCGCTCACCGAAAACAAGTGGGTGTTCCTGATCCTGGTCAACATCCTGATGCTGGTGGTCGGCTGCTTCCTCGATACGATCGCCGCGATCACGATTCTGGTGCCGATCCTGCTGCCGGTTGCCGCCGTCTACGGCATCAACCCGGTGCATTTCGGGCTGATCATGACGCTCAACCTGATGATCGGGCTTTTGCACCCGCCGCTCGGCATGGTGCTGTTCGTGCTGTCACGTGTCGCCAAGCTTTCTGTCGAGCGCACCACCATGGCGATCCTGCCGTGGCTGGTGCCGCTTATCGTGGCGCTGCTTCTGATCACCTTCATACCCGCCATCACGCTCTGGCTGCCGACCGAGATGGGCTTGATCCGGTGAGCGGCCAGGTGGTTGCCGCGACGCTGTTCGGCCCGCAGGACCTGCGCGTCGTGGAGCGTCCGCTCGAACCGCTGGCGCCAGGCATGGTGCGGGTGCGCTTCGAGGCCGGGGGCATCTGCGGCTCCGACCTGCATTATTTCCGCCATGCCCGTACCGGCGATTTCGTGGTGACCTCGCCGCTTGTCCTCGGCCACGAAATCTCAGGCGAAATCGTCGAGATCAATGGCGCGGCACCCGGCCTGGGCGTCGGCGACCACGTCGCGGTCAATCCGTCGCGCTGGTGCGGGCATTGCGCGCGATGCCTGGAAGGCCGCGCCAATCTCTGCGAGAACATCTATTTCATGGGCTCGGCATCGAAGACGCCGCATATGCAGGGCGGTTTCGCCAGTCTGTTCGACGCCAAGCCCGCGCAATGTTTCAAGGTTCCATCTGATGTGGCCTACCAGGCGGCGGCGCTTGCCGAGCCGTTGGCGGTCAGCCTGCACGCCGTCGCGCGGGCGGGCGACATCAGGGGCCGCAACGTCATCCTGTTCGGTGCCGGCCCCATCGGTCTCTTGACCATGCTCGCGGCCAGGCTTGCCGGCTGCGCTGAACTGACCGTCGCCGACATCGCCGCCGCGCCGCTCGCCTTCGCCGGCAGGTTGGGTGCCGACAGGACGATCGACATTGCCAGCGGCGACGGCGAGCTCCAGGCGCTCGCCGCCGGCGGTTCGCTTGACGTGGCGTTCGAGATTTCAGGCACTGCCGCAGGCCTTGCCGCGGCAATCGCCAGCGTCCGGCGCGGCGGCACGGTGGTCCAGGTCGGCAATCTTCCCAATGGCCAGATCCCGCTGCCCGCCAATGCGGTGATGGCCAAGGAGATCGACCTCAAAGGCACCTTCCGCTTCGGCAGCGAGTTCGGTCGCGCAGTCGACCTCATTGTGTCGCGGGAGGTGGACGTCCTGAAGCTGGTGACGGCGGAGCGCACGCTTTCCTCCGCCCCCGATGCGTTCCGACTTGCCGCCGACCGCACTCAGAGTGTCAAGGTCGTGCTGACCGCGGACTGATTGAGGATTCGCAACGTCCCTGTTTTTTACGAGCCCATTTGGCGCTTCACCGTGCAGGTACAAACAGAGGATGTGCGACGGACCGTGCCGGCTTCCCAGCATCAGGATAGAGCATACGCGTGTAACCATCATAAGCCGATGCCGCGCTTCTTTCCCAGGCTCCAATCCACGCCCCCCGTATCTGAGCACACGACCCCGGTAACTTGATTACCCAATCGCTTTTCGAGCGACGGCGACCAGGGCACCAGCTTGAATTCGAGTCCATTATCGATCATCGCGAGCCGGCCTGAAGCCAGCAAAAAACGCCGCCGGTAAATCCCAGCCACATGATTGCCGTTGGGAGCCTTCGTGAATGACAGGCCCGTCTCGGCGGCGATGCGGGCACCAAGCGATTCCACCTCATGATCGTGTAGTGTATCGATCAGATTGCGGGCAAGAATGACGCGCTGTCCCTCGCGCCTGGCCAGATCGCGGCTGACAAGGTGATCTACCCGATCTTGCAGTGCCTGTCCTACGTCCTTGCCAAAGCCGCCGTCACCGAATTCGGCGGGCTCGCGTGCAACGAGTTGGCGATCGAGCCAAGTCGCGCCGGAAGCATGGACCTGCTGTTCGATTGAGAGGTCGGAGCGGACGGCGAGCGTGACCCGGCCACCGCCATTTGCACTCGCATCGCGACACAACTCCACGACCGAGCCCGGGTCGGAATCTCCCGCCGCATCAGGATCATGGAAGCGAATGTGGTGCGTGCGTCCATCGATGCCATCGACGATGGCATAGGCCGCGCCGCGCCGTTCGTCATCAAGGCCGCGTTCGAGCAGTCGGCCGATCACGGGCGCATCAATTTTTTCGGCGGCCAGCACGTAGTCGGCTGTCCCCTTTTCTAGCCCATGCACGGTGAGACTGCGGTGCATGCGCTTGATGATGTCGCCGCGTTCACCGAGGGCGCGCAAAGTGGCCTCGGCCTCTTCGACCACCATCCATTGGCCGGGACGGATCTCGTTCGCGAGACCCAGGCGTTCCAGTTGCCGCAGCCGGCCGACTTTGAGCCCCAGGAACTGGTCGGGATGGCGATCAGGGTGTGGCGCGAGATCAATGATACCATGACGGTCGGCGTCACGAGCAAGCTGGCGATCGAGCTGCGTCCAGCGCTCAGTGTCGACTTGGTGCTCGATGGCCTGGCGGATGTCGAGGTCGGTGCGGAGCCCAAGCGTCTGGGTGAGAATGTCGCTCGCCCGATCGCGCATGCCCTGGCGGATGTAGTCGCGCGAGATGACAAGACTCTCGCCATCGTCGGCAACGCCGCGAACGAGGATGTGAACGTGCGGATGTTTGGTGTTCCAGTGATCGACGGCTACCCAGTCAAGCCTCGTGCCGAGGTCGCGCTCGATGTCGACCATCAGGTCACGAGTGAAGTTCTTGAGCTCGCCGAGCTCCATTGCGTCGTCCGGTGAAACGATGAAACGGAAGTGATGCCGATCGTCCTTGCAGCGATCGCAGAAGGCGTCATGATCTGCCTCTTTGGTGTCAGGGCCGAACATCCTCGCCTTCTCACCATCCCGTGTAACACCTTCGCGGCGAAGATATTTGAGATGGGTGGCGAGTGGCGCAGACCCTCTGAACTGCCGCACCACACGGGTCTTGACGACGGCGCCGCGTGAGCGGTCAGAGATGAGGCGACTGGCGCGGATGCTCGCTGATCTGCCGCGGCCAAACGTTGAAGCTCGCGGGGAGGTGATCCGACCCTCGCGTGTAAGGTGACCGCCGGCGCGCTGTGTGGCCGCAAGAGCCTGGAAGATGAAGGGTCGTGCGCGCTGGCCGGCGCGGGAGCGGATACGACCCGGGCGGACGCGAAAGCTATCGTCACGCGTCATGCTAGGCGGCCACGAGGTGCGGTTTCCATTGAAAGACTGAAAAAATGGGAATAGCGCACATCGCTGATTGTGGCAGCACATCGCGAAATGAGTCGAAAATTGTAAGGAAAACAATCGGCCGATCCGAGCCGCACCTCGCGGCCCTTTATCCTGCCACTCTCTCTGTCCTCATCTGCGGACAACCCTTCCGCCGCAATTTCCGCGACGGAACAGGCCGGAATGGAATTGAGGAGGAACGTGGCGATCATCGCGATATGACTAAAGAGGGCTGAGCGAATAGGCCGGAAACAGCGTGGTTCGATTGGAAATCGGTTTCACCCGGCCGTGGCTCGATCGCAGTCAGGTCCGCAACAGGATGGCCCATTGGCGACCGCATCGCGGACGAATGAATCGCCGCAAAGATCGTCTCGGCATAACCATTGCCATCCGATGCAGCGGCGTTCCGAATGTCATGGGGATGCGCAAAGATCGTTGCACGGAGTGAGCTGGCTCTGCCCCTTCTTTGCCGCGCGCGCCGCGGACTGAGAACTGCACCATCGAGCAGCGGCGCGAGTTTCCTGACGTAGTCGACCGTCTCGCGTGGCAGCGGCCGGCCGGTTGAGAGATGTTCCCTGTACCGACCAGGACCGGCATTGTAAGCGGCAAGAAAGCCGCTGCGCCCGAAGCTGTCGAGCATTTCGCGAAGATATGCTGCACCTGCAAGAATGTTGTCACGCGGTTGATAGGGATCGTCACCGAGACGGTATTTGATGCGCAGTTCTTCCCAGGTCGCCGGCATGATCTGCATCAAGCCCATTGCGCCCTTGCTTGAAAGCGCACGAACATCGCCGACGCTCTCAACATGCATGACGCCGCGCAGCAACCGCTCTGGAATGGCGAAGCGTTTTGACGCTTCCCGGATATGCCGCGACCACGGGCCTGCCGACAAGATCGTCGACTCGGAGTGCGCCGGCCGTTCACCAGCAGAGGAAGCCGCTGCAACAGTTTCGGGCGCCACGAAGCCGAGCATGACACATGCGGCAAACGTCGTCATGCCTCTGTGGGCTGCATCCCGCAGACGCTTCCGTTAAGGGCAGGGGCTCGCCGATCGAACCGGCTTTGCCAAAACTGTGATGAAATCTGCGTCCGGAGCCACAAGCAAGTGTCCGGCCCTCTGTGGGCTGCCTCGCGGGCGGTCGGGTCGAAGGGTTTAACCGGCGCCCAATGGATCAAAAGGATTGGCGAGAAAGATTCGTCGAAGGGCTCCAGAAGCATTTGTTCAGCCTCGCCCGTCGCGCTTCGATGATCGGTTCCAGTGCATGCTCCAGACGCTGTTCTCTGCATCGGACCGGAACAGCTTGGCGCGGATCGGCTGCGTAAAGGACGGGTCGTCAATTGAGACGGAGAGGTAATCCCCAGCCTTGTCTCCGGCGCGGTCCCAAGCCGCACCGACCGCCGTCCCTTCGCAATAGATCAGATGGTCGGGCGCGTTTTCGGTTTTGGATTTCTCGGCAGGCAGAATGGCAATCTTCGCCTCGATCGTTAGCGTGGAGAGATTGCCGAAGAAGCCGTCATCGTTGCGCGTGAATGTTCCGATCTGAGTCATTGCAGTGCTCCTTTCATGGGTGTTAGTGCACGTCGAACCGAGCCGTCACGGCTCGCTAGCAAGGGGATCGTTGGTGAATTCCAGCACCGGAGTGGTGGGCTCCGTGGTCCAGACGGGAAGCGCGCGGCCAACGATTGATGAGAGCGGGAGCGGGCCGAAATAGCGGCTGTCAAAACTGTCGGCTGCACCCGGGTTCATAAGGAAGACGTCCGCCTCGGCAATGTCGCGGCAGCCCTGCCAGATGGGCAGGGGTCGACCGCGACTGTCACGCTCGCGCGCATGTCCATACGTCTTGCCGTTGACGATGATCGTTGTGCCTTGGCGACAGACGGTTGCGCCCCCCAGTGCCAAAATACGCTTCAGGAGCGGCACATTTTTCGGCAGATACCCGCGTCTTGCCATGAAGGCCGCCAATGGCTCGGGCGGCATGATGACGGCGATATTGGCAATACCGATTTTGTCGGCCGGCTGGACGCGGTAGAGCCCGACGGGGATGCTCGCCGATGCGTTCCAGATGGACAGCGGCGGATGGCTAATCCATGCCGGCGCCGCGGCGAGCACTACGCCGCCAACCATCGTGGCGATGATCTTTGTGCGCTTGCTCATGACTCGATCCCGGGGCGCAGCAGGCAAGTTTTACGACGCTTGGCCGTGTATGGACTCGGCTGCTCGCGTGCGGCTATCCGGCTGTGGACATGCCGCCGTTTACGCAGCGACATGAAGATCAGGGTTTGCTGCTGTTTCGCCGCTACCAGGCGGCGCGGTTGCAATCTCCTGGCTTGCGCGTGGATGGTTTGCGACGCAGCCCAGACCAGGATGGCAGCGTTCCAAATCGTTGCCATGCCGTGCACACTTGCCGCCTCAACGCAGGTCGATTCTTCGCCCGCATGAGAGTGGATCGGTGTCAGGCGGCCGGATTTCACCATCAAGACGAGCTGCCAGGCCACAACGTCCCGCGTGCCGGGTGGAGGGAAGCCGGATGAGGGGACATGAGGCAGCGCAAATTGCTGCTGAACGGTCTCGCGATACGGCATTTCGGTGCGCCACAGATCAGGAGCTGCGGTCGCGCCTGCCGACATAGGCGGGCGCGCGGGCTGCATGGGGTTTTGCCGGCGGAACATAGGTCGCGTTGGCATCGCTGGTGGAGGTGCGTGCGCCCAGGTCTATCCAGGCGTGCAGGTCGTTGATGTCGTAGAGAACGCGCCCGCCGACCTTTCGGTATTTTGGGCCGGTGCCGTAGGTCCGGTGCTTTTCGAGTGTGCGGGCGCAGAGCCCGACGATGGGTGCTGCCTCCTTCGTGCGCAAATACTTTTGGGGCGCGTCCGCGGGACCCTTCGACATCGCTCGATCTCCATTCGGTTCTGCTGTCGTCCTGGCCTGCCGGGACGCGCGAAGTGGACCATGATCGAAATGAGGAAAGGCGAGGGAGGGCAAAGATGGGGGGGTGCGTTTTTGCTACCCCGAAGAAGGACTTCGGCGGCCGGACCTTTCGCTGCGGTTGTGGGGGTAGAAGAGAAGATCGCGATAGCCGCCGGCGACAAAAAAAGCTGCACGGCGTAAGATAGCTCGGACCTTGTGGCGGAGATGATGATCACGCCAATCTCGCGGCACAATCGGCTCTTGCGAAAACAGCACCTCCGCGAGCTGACGATAGGTTGCACCCGTGCGTTGACCATCATGTGCGCGTAAATTGAGGATATGCCTGGTCTTGGTCTGTTGCGGCAGCGCGCCGTAAGATGGACTGGCTGCCCGGCCGTTCAGTGCGCGCCAGAACCGGCGCGCTGCATCGAGCCGCGTCTCGAATGCAGCGTCGAGCGGCAGAAGGATAGCGTTGAATTCACCGGCGCGGTCGTCAGCGACGAGATGACTTTTCCCAATTAAGGTAGACCAAATAATGTGAAGGCCTTCGTCCTGCGGCCAAACGCTGGCTCCGCCAAGGCTGGAAGGTTGAACTGTCTGGTGGGATGCAGGTACCCGCATGACCCGGAGCACGCGCGGCGAGGCCTGTTCCGTCCAGATGATATTGTCAGCTTTCGGAAGTCCGGCAGCGGCAGTTTTGAAATCGCGCGCCCCAACGGGCGGCGAGATCGGGCTGACCGGCAGGTTCTCCAGAACCAGCGGATTGCGATGCAAGCTGGCTGCACTCTGCCACGAATTCGTCATTCCGGATCAGATACTCGGCAGCGAACTCCGTAGCCTGGTAGCTGCACATATGTGCATACGCCGCCGGATCGGTCCAATCGCCTTGCACTGCTCCTGTCCTCCCCGCGTACCCGGATGTGAGGCGTCGGCGTCAACATTCAGGGGGATAAGGAAGTTGGATAGTTGGAGAATCGGCAAACCATTATGCCGATTCAGCAAGGTGGAGCGCCGGTCGCGTCAGTGCGGAGCGCCGCCAGCGAGAAGATATCGGTAGCCGCTGGTCGTCATCCATCGCGCGCGAGCAAGATGGGTCTCCCAGGACCGGAACGCTCGTTCCGGCTCCTGCTCCGGGTCTATATGCAAGACGATCCTGGCCACCTCCTGCCAATCGGCATCTTCCGCTGCCGCATCAAGCAGGCGAATGTAGGTGAGCAGACGCTCCTCGTCATAGCCGGTCAGGACCGGGGCATCCGGCGCAATGTCGGCGACATCAGGATCGAGCAGCGGTTTAAGCATGGTATTTGACCGTTCATATTTCGATCGCGATCTCGAAGGAGCCGTCCTTTAGATCGAGCACCAATCATAGCGAATAGGAACGATCATTCCTAGAACGATAGTTCCCTTTCTGGTCCCTAATCCGTCATGAATCTCAAGGAGATCATGGCGGCCAACATGCGTCGTCTGCGCCATGACCAGAACGTGACGCAGGAGGAACTGGCCGCCCGCTCTGGACTGAGCATGCGTTACGTGGGATCGATCGAGCGCGCTCGGGTCTCGGCCAGCATCAGTGTTCTTGGGAGGATCGCCACTGCGCTGAATGTGGAGCCTTGCGAGTTGATCAGAAAATCGGCACCGTGAGTTGACGCGGGAAGCACCGCGAATTTTCGATGATCGGCGAGGCAACATGCAAGAATGAAGTCTCCAGTCGCGAACACGACCGGTAGTCGCCCCACAGTCCGACGGAGCTCGTTGCGCAGCGACTGCGCTCAACTTGTCGGATGAAAGGAGATCGGCCCCGCCCTGTTCGTCCGGGCGGAGCCTTGGTCGGGCCCTTACTCGGCGTTGCGGCGCCCGTTGGGGCGGGACCAGATGAGGCTGAAGCCTTCGCCTTCCTCATCGTTGAAGAGGTTGGCGTAGATCGGAGCAGTGAAGCTCGGATCGTCCAGCTTCATGCCGAGATAGTCGCGGCCGTCATTGGAGCGCTTGGACCATGCGGCGCCGATCTCGACCTGCCCGACGAAGACACGGTGGCTGGGGGCGCTGTCGCCAGAGCGGTTGGTCTCGGGCACGACCCGGACGTTCTTGGTCTGGAGCGAGAGGGTCACGATTTCGCCGGTGAACTCGTTGTTGCCGGCCCTCTTGAAGGTTCCGATTATCGCCATGAGTTTTCTCCTTGAACTCTGTTTCGAGCCCGCACCGTTGCGGCCTCGATGGCGATCGGCGGGCCGGGGGCGATCGACGCCGCATCGCTTGCGACCGCAGCGCCAGCGGAGGATGGCAGCCAGGCGACTTTGTTGTTTGGCGAGGAATGACGGCGTAGCCGGCAGGGGAAGAAAGTCGATCGGCGCCATTGCGGCTTAGGCGATCGAGGCGCAGCCGACCTTCGGCCAGATCAGCCCATTAAAGAGGCCGTTTGGAGCGGCCCACCAGATAGAGACATCAACGGAGAACCTGGCGATACCGTCGCTGGCGAAATCCCGGCTACGACGATCAGCGGCGTCGATGCTCCTCTGTACAGGCATCGCGAGTCGCAAGCTGTTGTCAGCACCGCGCTTAAGACACGGTTCAAGTCACGGCTGACGTGCATCGCCGGATATCCGCGATCTTTGGAACGAGACGGCACGCCGTGGTGGATTCGAGCTGTGCGTCGCGCCATGCCGTGTCAGCGACAACGCTAACAATGCGACGGCCGGTCAGAAACAAGCATCCTGCCCACGCCGGTTGTTCGGTGAGTTCGCCCAGATCCAGCCCCTGTTCGGTTGAACAGGCGTCGTTATTCGCAGCTGTGATGCCAGCTGCGACGCAGCTGAAACGTTGACGGCAAGCGTGACGGCGTCGCGCGCCTTTGCTAGGGCGCGGACTTGAGTATCGCATAAGACGGGCGGCGCCGCGCTGCCCCATCGCGGCCGTATCGTACAATCGAAAAAAGGGTAGGGGCGGGCAGCGCTTACGCGCCGCCTCCCTTGGGGCGGAAGTCGAGGACTGGGATGCCGAGCTTTTTTGCCTTGTCAGCAAGATTGTCCTGAATTCCGGTCCCGGGAAAGACGATGACGCCTATCGGCAGCAACTCCAGCATTGCGTCATTGCGCTTGAACGGGGCGGCTTTGGCATGCTTTGTCCAATCAGGGGCAAAGCCGATTTGGGGTACCTTGCGATGGTCTGCCCAACAGGAGGCGATCTTTTCGCCACCCTTCGGCGATTTCCCGTGCATCAAGACCATGTCTGGATGCCGGGCGTGGACCTGGTCGAGCTTGGCCCAGATCAGCTGGTGGTCATTGAAGTCGAGCCCAGCGGTGAAGGCGATTTTCGGGCCAGGTGGCAGAAGGACTTCCTGCGAGGCGCGTTTCTTGGCGCTGAGAAAGTCGCGGCTGTCGATCAGCGCAGAGGTCAGGTTGCGGTGGTTGACCATCGATCCGCTGCGCGGTCGCCAACTTGATCCGGTGTGGCGCTCGTAGTGCTCCGCGGCCTGATCACGCATCAGTTCGAAGGCGCATTGGCGTTCGATCAGCGTCTGCCCTTCGGCTGTCAGGTGTTCCAGCTCGACGGATTTCACTTCGCTGCCGTCTTGCTCACGCTGGCTGCGGCGTTGCGCCTGCTCGTTGTGGTCGAGTTCGCGCTCGATTCGATCTGCGGCGCGGTGAAAGATGTTGACGGTCGACCACAGAAGATCGTCGAGATCGGGCTCGAGGCGACTGTCTTGCAGTGCCACGATGAGGGCGTCGAAGATGTCAGCGATCGCGCCGGCGACGCAGTGCCCCTCTGGAAGCGGTCGAGGATCAGGCTCATCTGCGAAGGGTCGGTAGCCATAGAGCTGGAGTTCGGTGAGGACTTGGTCGATGGGTGAAGACGAGTGCTGTGGTTCGTAGTCGTCATGCTCGCTCATTAGATGCTCCGCCGGTTGGACCGCGACCTCGCGGCCTTCATGGCGACGGAAGCCGGCGGACGGGACGGACCTGCACCCGCAGCGAAGCGAAGGGCCGGAGTGTCAGCGGAGGAGGGGGAAGGCCGGCTATTTTGCTTCGCGATGGAAAGCGCTCCCTTGGGAGCGCGCCGGAAAATAGTCGGCCGAAGACATTGCGGGTCCGGGTCGTTTGCTGGCCGATCGCCCTCTCGAAGGCCCGCAGGCGCGGTTCTCTCCGACTTCGGGGGGCATTCGAGCGATGCAAGCGACAGCGGACAGGTTGTTCGTTTCGAATTATCCCGCCACTGCCATGAAACGGGCGATGTCCTGCGGGGCGAGCTGGACACGCGCGCGTGCTCGAAGATCATCCACGCCAAGCGTACAGAGATCTTCGTTGAAGTCTCCAAGTGCCGGCGAGAGCACGATCGCCTCAATCCCGGCAGCATTCGCTCTTTTGATCAAGGTGTCACGCGCGCTGTCGCCGGCTGGATCGGCATCGCGCACGATGTAGAGCCGTCTCAGCGTGAGGGGGAACAGCATGGCAGCGAGATGGGCTGCCGAGAGTGCCGCTGCCATAGCCATATCGGGCAGGATGCACCGAAGCGACAAGACGGTCTCGATGCCTTCGCCGCCCGCCATGACGTCGCCCGGCAGGCCAAAGCGAACCGCGTGACCGAGAAGATCGCCCATCGCGCGCTTCGGCGTACCGACCGGTGCCTTGCCCCTGCCGGAAGGATCAAGCCAGGTGCGATGTGCGCCAGTCAAATGGCCGTCGAGATCGGTGACGGAAGCGATCATCGCCGGCCAGGTCTCAGTCGGCGCATGTTCGTGGGGCCGGTAGTAGCAGCGCGGGTGAAAACGCAGGCTTTCGGTCCCGTGCAAAGCGGCAATGCTGCGGTTGCGCAGATACGCCTCTACGACCGTACCCGCAATCGGCTGCGACATCGCAAACAGCCGACGCGCTGCTTCCGATGATCCGGATGGCGTGTCTACCGATTTCGGCCGGGGAGAAATCTGCTCTGGTTCGGGATGCGGCAAGCCGAGAAACGTCATTGCTTCATTCGCAACGTCCTTGAAGTTGCTGAAGCCGCGGCTTTCGCGAATGACGTCTAGAAGGTCGCCATGCTCGCCAGTCGCCGCATCGGCCCACTTGCCGGCGGCTCCTTTTCCGTTCGCTGACCCGACGAGCCGCACGAACATTGAGCGGCCCGGCGTGTTTTGCACATCGCCGACAAGCCAGTAGCGGCCCTCGCGATGCCCGTTCGAAAGATAGTAGCGACAAACCGCCTCAGCGTGCCGGCCGAGGCGGTGCGCCAGTTCTGACGCATCGTGGCGGGCCATCACGCATCCTCCCGCGTGTCGATGCGCTGGACTGGATAACCCTTCAGCAACTTGCCCAGAATTGCGGGTCCAGATGCGTCGGCGGGCACGAACATGCGCAGCTTCCAGGAGATGATCTCTCGGAAGAGGCCGTAAGCCGAAAGACGGTCACGCATTGTGTCGTTGAAGCCCGTCAGCTCGATTCGGCTGACGCCCATGAGGCGGCTGCGCCGAAGCTGCAGACCATCGACGAGGTCGAGGATCGTTCGACCGCCCAGAAGCGCAACGAAAGCATCACTGGCTGTGATCGAAGGCGAGCTTGTTGCCAGTGCGCCCGCGATCCATGCTGGCGGGACCTGACGACCGATGATGCGCTCGCCATCGTCAGTCTGGAGCCGGTACACACGTGAGAATTCCCTGGGCAGACGCTTCCAGATCGGCAGCAGCATGCCGGCAACGACATGGATAGTGCTGTCCGTGAATTCGGGCACGTCAGCCGTCTCGGCACTCCAGGCGTCAGCGAATGCAGCCTGCTCAGCCTCAACCCAGTGGCTCTCCGCCATCATCTTCAATGAGGCCTGATGGTGCTCCATCGGCCGGATCAGCCGGACTCGCCATTCGATCTCGCCGTTGTCGAGCATCAGCGCTGGCGCTGGCACCTGTACGGCGGCGCGGCCGGATCGGTTGTTGACCAGGAGCTTCGCGCGGGGATCGTGAAGCTGAGCAAGGGCATCGGCAAGTGAAACGGGTCGGTTGCGCTTGCGCTGGGCGATGGTCAGCAGTCGCGTTTCCGCACCGGTGGCGGCATGGACATGGATGACGCGTCGCTCGGTGACGACGAAGCTCTCCGCACGCAGTGTTTCCAAGCCGATGTCGTAGGCACCGGAGGCGATGGCGCCCTCGATTTTCGCATTCAGCAATTGCTCGAAGGCCGTAAACAGGGCGGTTTGAAGCGGGATGGTAAGCGCCAGCAGCCGATTGAGGAAGGTCGTGATCGGCGGCAGCTCGTCCTTGATGCCGGTGGAATCCGTCAGTGTTAGGCCGGTCGCTTCCTCGAACATCTGGAGTGAGCAGCCGTCCACCTTGCCGCGAACCAGCAGCAGGTAAAGCTGCCGCAGCGCGTCCCGGGCATAGTGCGACTCCAGATTGTCCTCAGGGCGAAATAGGCCCTGGCCGCCGGTCTGGCGCTGGCCGCGCGTAATGGCGCCCAATGTGTCGAGGCGCCGGGCTATCGTCGAGAGAAAGCGCTTCTCAGCCTTCACATCGGTCGCAACCGGCCGGAACAGCGGCGGCTGCGCCTGGTTCGTGCGGTTGGTGCGCCCCAAGCCCTGGATGGCGGCATCGGCCCTCCAGCCCGGCTCGAGCAGATAGTGAACTCGAAGGCGGCGGTTCTTCGCAGTGAGATCAGCGTGATAGCTGCGGCCAGTGCCACCGGCGTCGGAAAACACCAATATGCGCTTGCAGTCATCCATGAATGCCTGTGCCTCGGCGAGATTGGCCGATCCGGCGCGGTTTTCGACGACAAGGCGATCGATGCCTCGAGTGCTGGTCTTGCGCACGATGCGGCGCGACCGGCCTGTCACTTCCGCTACGAGGTCGGTGCCGAAGCGCTGTACGATCTGATCGAGTGCCCCCGGGACGGGGGCGAGTGAAGCGAGTTGCTCGATGAGGTGATCGCGGCGGGCGACCGCTTCGCGGCTCTCGACGGGCTGGCCGTCACGATAGACCGGACGTGACGACAAATTGCCTTCGCTGTCGGTGAACGGCTCGTAGAGTTGCACGGGGAAGGAATGCTGCAGATACGAGAGGACATATTCGCGCGGCGTGATGTCGACGCGAACGTCGTTCCATTCCTCGGTTGGAATTTCCGCGAGGCGCCGTTCCATCAGCGCCTCGCCGGTCGAGACGATCTGGATGACGGCGGCATGGCCTTGATGGAGATCGCGCTCGATCGAGCGTATCAGGGTCGGCGTCTTCATGCCGGTGAGCAAATGGCCGAAAAAGCGCTGTTTCGTGCTCTCGAAAGCCGAACGTGCAGCCGACTTTGCCTGACGGTTCAGTGTCCCGGTCTCGCCTGTGACGTTGGCGGCCCGCATCGCGGCGTCGAGATTGTTATGAATGACGCTAAACGCTCCGGCATAGGCGTCGTAGATGCGGGTCTGCTCGGAGGTAAGCTGGTGCTCGACCAGCTCGTATTCGACACCATCGTACGAGAGCGATCGGGCCGTATAGAGACCGATTGCGCGGAGGTCTCGGGCCAGCACTTCCATGGCGGCAACGCCGCCAGCCTCGATCGTCTCGACAAATTCGGCCCTGGTCGCAAAGGGCAAATCGTCGCCACCCCACAGGCCCAAACGCTGCGCGTAGGCGAGGTTGTGGACGGTGGTTGCTCCCGTCGCCGAGACATAGACGACGCGGGCGTTCGGCAGGGCGTTTTGGAGGCGGAGCCCGGCGCGTCCCTGCTGTGAGGCGGCGACGTCGCCGCGTTCTCCCTTCCCGCCTGCCGCGTTCTGCATAGCGTGGCTCTCGTCGAAAATGATCACTCCGTCGAAGTCGGTGCCCAACCATTCGACGATCTGCCGCACGCGCGAGATCTTCTCACCGCGTTCGTCGGAGCGCAGCGTGGCGTAGGTGGTGAATAGGACCCCTTGATCGAGGCGGATGGCCTTGCCCCGCGGGAACCGCAACAGCGGCGTGACCAGCAGGCGCTCCATGCCGAGAGCAGACCAGTCGCGCTGGGCGTCTTCGATCAGCTTGTCGGATTTGGAGATCCACATCGCCTTGCGGCGGCCCTGCATCCAACTGTCCAGGATGATGCCTGCTGACTGGCGGCCCTTGCCGGCGCCCGTCCCGTCGCCGAGCATGAAGCCCCGGCGGAATCGCACGGCGTGCGCGGCATCGTCGCGCGCGGCAGAGACAAGGTCGAAGGTGTCGTCCACCGTCCAGGAACCGGTGAGGAACTCCGAATGGGCCTCGCCGGCATAGATGACTGTTTCTAGCTGCGCGTCGGACAAGAGGCCGTCGCTGACAACCTTGGCAGGAAGAATCGGCCGGTAGCTCGGCTTCGGCGGGGCAACGGATGCCATTGCCGCCGATTGGACCAGCTTGGTCGGATGCGGATGGGCGCCCGGAATGCGGATCGCCTGCAACCCGTACTCCTCATAGATGCCATCGGTGATGCGCCTACTTTCGGCAGGCGTCCAGTCCAATGTCTCGTAAGCAAGCGCGGTGCCTTCCGGCTCGGCAAGGCTGCGCACCGGAGTGGGACCGGCGGATCTGGCGAGATAGCCGCGCACGCCGCGCGCGGTGGGCCCCGTCGCCTTGACGGCGGGCACGAAAGCCGAAGCGCTGACCGGCAGTCGCGCGGGAACATGCTTGTCAATCCAGGCGATCAGTGTGGCGACATCGGGCGCCATGCCGGCCGATGCTGGAAGGGTGCCTCGTTTGTCGGCCGGCAGTTTGTCGATGACGGTCAGCCGGGTCTCGACGGTGGTGCCATGCCTGGCGTAGACGGCGCCGTCGATCGCGGCGGTGAACACGACGCGACCGCGCTCCTGGAGCCTGACGAAGGACTCGCGCCAGATGGGCAGCTCTGGGGAAAAATTTGCGCCAGTGATTGCGACAAGCCGCCCGCCCTCGGCGAGCCGGGCCAGCGCAGAGGCGACGTGACGATAGGCAGCGTCGGACACGCGGCCGCTGACGTTAGCAAGCACCGAGAACGGCGGGTTCATCAGCACGACGCTTGGTGCAATGCCGGGATCGAGACAATCATCGATCTGCGCTGCGTTGAAGCGAGTGACGGGGATGGCCGGAAAGAGCAATGAGAGAAGCCCGGCGCGGGCCTCGGCCAGTTCGTTGAGCAGCAACGTGCTGCCGCTGATCTCGGCCAGAATAGCAAGTAACCCGGTGCCGGCGGAGGGCTCAAGCACGCGGTCGGCAGGGGTGATTGCCGCGGCAGTAACGGCCGCCAGACCGAGCGGAATGGGGGTGCTGAACTGCTGAAGCGCTTCGGTCTCTTCGGAGCGGCGCGTGTGAGTTGGGAACAGGCCGGCGATCTTGCCCAGCATCGGAAGTGCGGCGGCCGCAGAACCGGCTTTGCGGAAAAGCGACTTTCCGTATTTGCGCAGGAACAGCACCGTCGCGACTTCGCAAGCGTCATAGGCTGATTTCCAGTCCCATGCGCCGGACGCATCGGAGGCACCGAAGGCAGCTTCCATGGCCGAGCGAAGGCTCGAGACGTCGACGCGCTGACCGCGTTCGAGATGGGGCAGAAGAAACTGCGCCGCGCTGTGGATGGCGGCAGCTGGTTCGACAGCCGGGGATGAGACAAGCGGAAGCGGCACTGCCGGAGCGGCAGTCTTCGAAGAAACATTAAACATGGAGAAAACCTCGAGGAGAGCGGAACGGGAATGAACCGGGCGGCCCTCTCTCTCGACCAATCCGGCTCAAATCCGCCCTGGCCGGCCTCTCCCCTCTGGACTGCGGTCCTGCCGATAACGATCCTTCTTCGATCCAGGCGCTGCGCCGCTACCCGCCGTCAGCCCAACGACGACAGCGGCAACGCGGTTGGCAGCCCGGGGCGATATCTTGGCACGCAGTGGGGACGGCGGGGCAGCAGCCGCCGAGCGAGAAGGACGCGGCTGAAGCGGCCAATTAGCTTTGCCCGTGTCTGAGAAAGTGAGCGTCCGGCAGCGGTAGGAAAGGGCGCGGAGCGGGCCGAACCCGCTCCGCGCGAGGCGATCTATTCAGCGGCCATGTGCGGTTCGCTGTCTTCAATCTGCGCATCGTCGTCTGAGAGGAATTCGGGCAGCTCTTCCCCATAGCCGTCGGTGCCGGCGCCGTTATCAGCGCCAGCGCTGCCGTCGAGGTCGACCAGGCGCAGCGGCTCGGGCAGCCAGCCACTATCGGTCAGCAAGCGCTCGGCTTCCTTCGCCATATCTCCCTTTTTCAGATGCTCGATTAGCTGCGCGGCCTGTTCGCCCTTCGCCTCTCGCACCGCCTCGAGAATGCGGGACTTGGTGATGCGGCCGAGATAGTTTTCGACTGTCGGTGTCCAGCCGGCGTCAACCATATCGAGACCGACCGCGCGTGCCAGTCGATCAGCTTGCGCGATCCGCTGCCGAACGCCGTGTGCCGAGACAGCGCCGCCATAGCGGTCGCCTTTCTCGTGGAGCGCGTTCACGCCGTAGCTGACGCAATGGGCGAGCAACGCCGCGCGGCTGGTCTCATCAAGTGAGGCGATCCAGTCCCAAAGTGCATCGTCCTCGGTCGGCAGGTCCGATTTCCAGCCCTCATGGCGTTCGGCCACCGATTTCGCCGAGGGGCTGTCCTTCAGGTCACCTGCCTGCAGAGGGAAGAAGACGTGACGGATCGAGGCCTCCAGGCACCCGTTCGTGGTGCGGTGCTGGAACGTGTCAGTGACCAGCTTGTGCAAGAGCGCTGTCATGGCGACGTGAGGGTTGCCGGCAACCGCATCGCGCAACGCCAGTGTCCGGTGTGCGGTCAACTCTGTCATCAGTCGGTCCGGCAGGGGCTTGACCGCATCGTCCTCGTCTTCCTCGCACTCGACAGCCTGGCCGCCAATGGTGACAACGGCACGGTGCACCGACGAGCTGTCGGCAGCTCCGGACCTGCCGTCCCTTTTCGATTCATTCGCGCCGTCAAATGACATCAGCGGCACGTCCTCAGGCCGGAGAAAGCCGCGGTCGACCGAGAGTGAGCCGTCAGTGTCGATGCTGACGAACGCGCCGGCGACGGCGATGTCGGCCGGATCGAATTGCCTTGGGCGCTTGTCGAAATTGGCGAGCGCGGTCTCGATTTCACCGAGTCGCTGATCGACGTCTTCGGGCAGCTCGTCAGCACCCTCATATTCGGTTTCAAGCTTGGCATGCTCGGCGTTGAGGGCATCGATGGTAGCCTGCTCCTCGGCAGAGAGATCGAGCGGATCACTCTGCAGATGATACAGCCCACGCGTTGCGTCGTAGGGGAAGCTGATGGCGACCTCGACCCACTTCCAACCCTCGGCTGCAACTTCCTGGGCAACCGCCTTGAGCTTCTCTGTGACCAGGCGGTCCAGCAGCGCTGCATCCTGCAGCCAGCCGCCGTCATCCGACTGGAACAGGTCGTGCATGACGATACCACCCGCGGCCTCATAGGCGTCGGTCCCCACGAAGACGGCGCGCTTGTCGGAGGCGCGCACCGTCGTTTCGGTCAGCATGCGCCGGATTTGATAGGGCTCTTTCGACCAGGCATCCCTGATTGCCTCCCAGATCTGCTCCTGGCGAGCGCGGTCTTCAGAGACCGTGAAAGCCATGAGTTGCTCCAGCGTCATCCCGTCATCGGCATACACATCGAGCAGCACTGGGGAGACAGAAGCCAGCCTAAGCCGTTGCTTAACAACGTTGACCGGCACGAAGAAGGCTGCGGCAATCTCCTCCTCGCTCATGCCTTTTTGGCGCATGTCCTGGAAGGCGCGAAACTGATCGAGCGGGTGCAGCGGCGCTCGCTCAATGTTCTCGGCGAGCGACACCTCCTCGGCAACGATCGCGCTGTGACGGGCGCGCACGACACAGGGCACGAGGGCGGTCTTGGCGAGGCGCTTTTGCTTCACCAGCAGCTCAAGCGCGCGGAAGCGCCGGCCTCCGGCAGGCACCTCAAACATGCCAGTCTCGTTACCGTCGCTGTCGACGACGGGCAAGACGCTGAGGCTCTGGATCAAGCCGCGGCGGGCGATCGAGGCCGCAAGATCCTCGATCGAGATGCCGACCTTGACGCGCCGGACATTGGACTGGGAGAGCACCAGCTTGTTGAACGGAATGTCGCGCGAGGACGACAGGGTGATCTTCTGAACGGCAGTAGCCATCGGGATGTACTCCGCGACGGGCGGCCGAGAGCCTCTCTCTCGACCTCCAAACCCGTCATGAGAATTCCGTCACTCCTCGCCCTCTGATGTGCTCGGCAGCCACGCGACACTTGTCGCGGAGCAGCAGGTCGGTCCTGGCGCTCTGCAACGACTTCGCCGCAGCGGGGTCCGGCATCGAGGCAGACTTCGGTCATGAACGCATCCGCAGGAAGACGCCGAACTGGAAGCGGGCGGCCATTACGCTGCCTCCCGCCGATCGTCGTCAGCGGCCACTTTGTCCGGCAAAAAACCCAAGAGATAATCCGCAGCCCTGCTTGCCAGAGAGGCGGCGCGAACGATCGCACGGTTATCCTCGCGCAGCACCTCCAGCCACGAGCCGATATAGTCGGCGTGACGCACGGTCGGCGTGATGCCCAGCGAGGCGCAACAGAAAGCCGCACATATCTCGGCAACCAGCTCTTCGAAGGCATACTTCTTGGTGCCGAAGGAACCAGACAAATCCCGGTTGAGGCGTGAGGCATGACCGGTGGCGTGCCCGAGTTCATGCAGGGCGGTCCGGTGCCAATTGATCGGCTCGAAGTAGGCTTGGGGTGGCGGGACCCGCACATAATCGTGGGCCGGAGCGTAGAAGGCGCGGCTGCCACCAACCCGGAAATCGATCCCCGTCTGCTTGATCAGCCTCTCGACCTTCGGCTCGATCAGGCCGGGTAGGGGCGGGTGCGTGGCCATCGCAACATCGTCGGGCAGCCCGTCGCACTGCGCGGCGTTGAACACCGTGAAGCGTTTGAGGAATGGGATCGATCGGGCTTGCTCGCCGGTTTCGCGGGTACGCTTTTTCTCGTCGTCGGGCACGAACCGATGGGCGTAGACGACTGTCGTTCCATGCTCACCCTTGCGGACGCTACCGCCAAGCGCGAGCGCCTGGCGGAAGGTCAGCCAGCTCTGTCCTGAAAAGCCCTGCTCGATCACCGAACCCCAGAGGATCAGGACATTGATTCCAGAGTATTGCCGGTCGGTGGCGGCGTTCTTCGGCATGGCGAGCGGCGCCTTCGCAGCTGCCATTCCCCATGGCTGAACCCAGGGCAGCCGACCGGCCTCCAGCTCGCCGATGATCTTGCTGGTGATGTCCTCATATACGCTGGCCCGCGTCGGGGCAGCTTGGTGCCGATGCTTGGTCATTGCGAGTCTCCGCGCCGGGCGCCGGGAGCCTCTCTCCCAGCCTTCAACCCGTCAGTGCGCCAAGCGCGGCCCTCCAACTTTATGAACTCAAATGAAGATTTCGGTTGCCGACCAACTCCGAGGTGGAAGACACCATTCGAAACCGCAGCGTGAGGCGATCAGCAGAACCCACTAAGCCGGGCGCACGGGAGTAGGCCCAAGCGACCCGGCAGTGAGTCCATGAAAACGGAAGCCGCACAGACAGCCGAAGCCAGTCAGGAGCGGTTCCACCGGCCACGGAAGTGGGGAGCCAGCCGAAAGGCTCGTGGAGTGCGCGTCAGCGCAACCGTTCCGATTAGCAGGTCAAAGGAGCATCTTTGCCGCAGGCGCTCCAGTCGGCGCTTTTCGCAGCCGTATATTCAGAGAAAAGATCGTGCGGCAGGGCATCCGGAATGGCGAGACAGAAAAGTGTGCTCAATGCGAACCGCGATCCGTCTGTTTCCGAGCGAAACTATCGGACCATAGAGATTGGCTGAGGGCTCCGTTTTGAAAATCCCCGACCAATTCGACGAGACCACGCCCCTGCGCGTCGCGATTGCAGCACGAATTGCCTTTCCCGATGGCTCGATGTGCGCAGCAGGCCTACGCAAGGAACGTGACGCCGGCCGACTTGAAACCGAGCTAATCGCAGGAAAGGAGTACGTCACCTTGCTGGCGATCACCAGAATGAGGGAACTATGCCGCGGGCGTCGAAAGGGCCACGCCTCGTCTGGCGCGGCGAAAGCTGGAAAAAGGACGGAACACTCCGAAACAAAGCTGGATGGTTTATCCGCGATCGAACAACGTTCATCAGCGCTGGCAGCGGCGAAAAGGGCCATCCAGGACCTGAAGCTGAAAAGGCGCTCGCGGTCTACATCGCCAGCAAGTACCACCGAGCGCGCGGTGCCGAAGATGTCTTGATAGCCGATGTCGTCAGCGTCTACCTGAGAGAGGTTGCACCGAAGCATGCCGCGCCGGAAGAGACGGCGGCTCGGCTGGACAACATCCTCGATTTCTTCGGTGAAAAGACCCTCGCCGCTATTAACGGCAAACTCTGCCGCGACTACGCCGCGTCCTGTCCCACAGAAGCCGTTGCGCGCCGCCAACTCGAGGATTTTCGTGCAGCCGTCAACTACTATCGCAGGGAAGGTTACACGACTGCCGCACCGACGATTGTCCTGCCCGACAAGCCTGGTGCACGCGAGCGCTGGTTGACGCGCAGTGAAGCGGCCGCTCTCATCTGGGCAGCTTGGCGTATGAAGCAGAAATGGAAGGGCCAGGAGAGCGGCCGGCGTACCGGACGACACCTCGCCCGCTTCATGCTTGTCGCGCTTTATACAGGAACACGCTCTGCCGCAGTCTGCGGCGCCGCCGTCCGTCCAACCAAAGGGCGTGGTTATGTGGACCTTGACCGCGGCATCTTTTACCGCCGTGCCGATGGCGCAAAGAAGACCAAAAAACGCCAGCCGCCCGTGCGCCTGCCGGACCGGCTATTGGCTCACCTCCGCCGCTGGGCGTGCACGGATCTCGATATCAGAACCAAGGCGCGCGGCAAAAGCGCAAATATCGGCCGAAAAATATCGCAAGATTTTGTCGTGGAATGGAATGGAAAGCCGGTGGTGTCGGTAAAGAAGAGCTTCAGGAGAGCTCGCGAGGCAGCCGGCCTCGGTCCCGACGTCACTTCGCACACGCTTCGCCACACCGCTGCGACCTGGCTGATGCGGGCCGGCGCCGACATGTGGCAGGCGGCGGGCTTTCTGGGCATCACCGTGGATGTCCTGATCGATACTTATGGCCACCATCATCCCGACTTCCAGGCAGACGCCGCCGAGAAGATCGCCAAGAAGCAGGTCGCCGCCGAGGCGACGAAATCGGTCTCAGGACAGATGACAATGAAACATGAACTCGGCAGGGGGGGCCCTATGTTTCCCACCCAAAGCTCGAAAGGAAACGCGATCATTGCGAAGCAAGCGTGACGATCGGGCCCAAAAAGCTGCGGCTTTGCTGGTAGCGCACATCGTTCGGGACGATGGGGTCGCAGGTTCACGCTGCCACCCGCACCACTTTCTCTAATTTGGGTTGGGCGGTCACGCCGTTCGAATCCACTCCGACTCCCCGGACTGAACGAAACTGCGAACTACGAGCTGCCGATCCCCTCGAAACAAGAGGACCAGCTCTCCTCCTTCATGAATGATCGCTGCGACCGCGGCCGAATTGCTTCCACGAGGTCCGGTTCGAACCGCCGTGTTGTTGCGATTTTCGTCTAAGAGTTTGCGCCAGCGAGCAAGACGCTCAGGATCCAGCATACTAGCGGCCAAAGCTGCTTGTACCGCATAGCCGGGTTCATTCTGCTCCATTCCTCTGAAACGTGGCGAAGACAACCCGCTTGCTTTCGCGCACGCAGTCTTCAAGCGGCTTCGCCTTCGCCAGATGCGCCGCAATCGCGCTGGCCAGTATGCAACCTGTTCCGCGCATTGATGTGGCAAGGCGCGGTGTATCGACGTGGATGGGTTCATGATCGGAGCGTAATAAAATATCGGTCGATCGGAGTCCCGAGGCATGCCCACCCTTGATCAGCAGGGCCTGAGGGCCGGCGGCCAACAGTCTTTGTCCTTGTCGGAGCGCATCGTCCTCATCCACTGCCAGTTCGGAGCCAATAAGGTGCGCCAGTTCGGGAAGGTTGGGCGTGACAAGGCAGCAAAGCGGCATCAGATCGCGCTTCATGACAGCGATAGCGGCTGCCTGTAAGAGCGCCCGGCCTGAGGTGGAGGCCAGCACTGGATCGAGTACTGCCGGCACCTGTCGATTTTCGCGCAGTACGGCGGCAACCGCAGCGATGGTCTCGGCTGTTCCGAGCATGCCGATCTTGATTGCCGCCACTTCGTTGGCCTGCAGCGCGGCGCGCATCTGATCAGCCACCAGGCTTGGTGGCGAATGAAGGATTTCCAGTACGGCGTCGTGCGTTTGCACTGTGAGCGCGGTGACAGCGAGGCAGGTGCGCACGCCAATGGAAGAGATCGTCTCGATATCGCGTGCAATTCCAGCCCCACCGCTGGAGTCTGATCCGCCGACCACGAGCACATGCGGTTCTCGCCTCAGCGCCATGGCTTTGTCTTTTCGATCCATTCTCGCGTGCGCGCTTCGGGATCGGCATTCAAGGTGATGTCGGTGACCACCGCGGCGCTGTCCGCACCAGCCTCGAAGACACCGTCGAGCCGGTCGGGGTTGAGGCCGCCGATGGAGACCAATGGGATCGGCGCAACCCGATGCTTCCACTCGCTGATCCGCTCGAGCCCTTGCGGCGCCCATTTCATCTGCTTCAGGACGGTGGGATAGATGGGGCCGAGCGCGATATAGTCGGGCTCGGCAGCGATGGCCGTTTCCAGTTCGAGATGATCGTGCGTGCTGAGCCCAAGCTTCAATCCGGGGTACTTAATCGCCAGCAGGTCGGCCGCAGCCAAATCCTCTTGGCCGAGATGGACGAAGTCGCAGCCTTCCTCAATGGCGAGCCGCCAATGGTCGTTGACGATCAGTTGGCAACCATGGACCGCGCAGACGCCGTTCGCGCGGCGGATTTCCGTCCGCAACGTGGCCTCGTCCCTATCCTTGATGCGCAACTGAACCAGCTTGACGCCAAGCGGCACCAGCCGTTCGATCCAGGCGGCGCTGTCGACGATCAGGTAGAAGGGGTCGAGCTTCATGAAAAAACTGCCCTGCCAATTGTCGGCGTCGACGGCACGGCGACGTCCTGCGGTTCGAGCATTCCCGAGTTGAAAGCTTCACGACCGGCCTCGACCGCCTTGCCGAACGCACGCGCCATGCCGACCGGATCGGCCGCCTTGGCGACTGCGGTGTTCAGGAGTACGGCGTCAAAGCCGAGCTCCATGACGGTTGCCGCGTGCGACGGCCGTCCGAGCCCCGCATCCACGATCAGCGGAACGCCTGGGAAATGTGCGCGCATCGAGCGCAGCGCCGGAATGTTGATCGGCCCGAGGGCGGAACCGATCGGTGCACACCACGGCATCAGAACCTGGCAGCCCGCCTCCAGCAGTCGCTCGGCGACGACAAGATCGTCGGTGGTATAGGGGAATACATCAAAACCGTCCTCGCACAGGATGCGGGCGGCCTCGACCAGCCCGAACACGTCCGGCTGCAGCGTGTCGTGGTTGCCGATCACTTCGAGCTTGATCCAGTTGGTGCCGAAAACTTCGCGCGCCATCTTCGCGGTCGTGACCGCTTCCTTGACGGAGTGGCAGCCGGCAGTGTTGGGCAGGATTCTGACGCCGAGCGAGCGGATCAACGACCAGAATTGTTCGCCGGCCCCGCCGCCTGCCATCTCACGGCGTAACGAGACGGTTACCGCCGAAGCGCCCGACGCCTTGACGGCCTCGGCAAGGATGGCCGGCGATGGATATTGAGCGGTGCCGAGAAGCAGGCGGGAGGCAAGCGACGTTCCGAGAAGATCGAACATGGCCTAGCCTCCCTGCATCGGTGAGAGGATTTCGATCCGGTCGCCGTCGCTCAACCGGAATTCCGCCCGGTTGGCTTTGTGCACGAGTTCGCTGTTGACGGCCGTTGCCAGCCAATCGCCTTCATAGTCGAGCGCCGCAAGCAGCTCGGCCAGCGTGGTGGCTGCAACCTCATGCACTTTGCCGTTGACCGTCAGTTTCATGAGCAAGCTCCTTCGTTCCGTCTTGATGGAAGACCAGGTCGGCCGCCTGGCGCGCCATGGCAGGGGCGAGAAGAAAGCCATGGCGATAAAGCCCGTTGACTGCGACGGTGCTTCCATGTGCCTCGACACGCGGCAGATTGTCGGGAAAAGCAGGACGGACGCCGACACCGGTTTCAACGATCCCGGCCTCGCCGAATGCCGGATGGAGGGCATAGGCGGCACCCAGAAGCTCCATCATCGAACGCACCGTGGCCGGCTCGGCGGACCCGCTCTCGATCATGGTCGCACCGACCATGAAACACTGGCCGGTGCGCGGCACCACATAGAGCGGAAAGCGCGGATGAAGCAGCCGGACCGGGCGCGACAGCGAGATGTCGGGCGTGCGCAGGATCAGCATTTCGCCGCGAACGCCACGTAGCCGGTCATCGATGGCTGCCATTCCCGTGCAGTCGATCTGATGATCGAAACCAAAAACATGCCAGACCTCGGTGCCGAAGTGAAACTCGACACCCATGGCTGCGAGCTTGTCATGAAGCGCTGCCATCGCCTGACGCGGGTCGAGATGCGCCTCGTCGGAGAAGAGCAATCCGCGCCGGAAGCGGCCGGCGAGGTCGGGCTCCAGGAGCGCAATTTCGTCTTCATCGACACGCCGATGGCCCGAGGTGCGGCTGGCGAAGCGGTCGATCTCGCCCGCATCGCGCGGCGCGGCCACGACCAGCGTTCCGGCCCGCGTCACCTGGCCGGGGGTTGCGGCATCCCACCAGTCGGCGGCACCGCGCCCGAGATCCAGCACCGGCTGCTCGGCGCTTTCGCGCTCGCACCATGGCGCCAACATGCCGCCGGCGAACCACGACGCATTGCCCCCAAGGCCAGGCCTTGTCTCGGCAACGGAAACCGCCGCGCCGCGTGCGGCGAGCTCGAAGGCGGCGGTGAGGCCGGCAACGCCGGCCCCTTTGACCAGCACCTTCATGATGGCTCACGTGGCTGAGGTATGAGCGGTGCGCCGGTCTCGTCCGCCGGCAGGTAGAGATCGCCGCCCTCGCGGTATTTCGCCGCCATCGCCGCCATGCCCTCCTTCTGCGCTTCGGTGCGGATGTCGTGGGAAATTCGCATCGAGCAGAATTTCGGCCCGCACATCGAGCAGAAATGCGCCAGCTTGTGCGCCTCCTTGGGCAAGGTCTGATCGTGGAAGGACCGCGCGGTTTCGGGATCGAGCGACAGGTTGAACTGGTCCTCCCAGCGGAATTCGAAGCGCGCGCGGGAAAGGGCATCATCCCTGACTTTCGCCGCCGGATGACCTTTTGCCAGGTCGGCGGCATGGGCGGCTATCTTGTAGGTGATCACGCCGATCTTGACGTCGTTGCGATCGGGAAGGCCGAGATGCTCCTTGGGCGTGACGTAGCAGAGCATGGCGGTGCCGAACCAACCGATCATCGCCGCGCCGATGCCGGAGGTGATGTGGTCGTAGCCCGGCGCGATGTCGGTCGTCAGCGGCCCAAGCGTATAGAACGGCGCCTCGCCGCAGACGGCGAGCTGCTTGTCCATGTTCTCCTTGACCTTGTGCATCGGCACGTGGCCGGGGCCTTCGATCATTACCTGGCAATCCTTCGCCCAGGCGATCTGTGTCAGCTCGCCGAGCGTCTCCAGCTCGGCGAATTGTGCTGCGTCATTGGCGTCGGCGATCGAGCCAGGACGAAGGCCGTCGCCCAGCGAAAAGGACACGTCATAGGCGCGGCAAATGTCGCAGATCTCGGCGAAATGTTCGTAGAGGAAGCTTTCCCGGTGATGATGCAGGCACCATTTGGCCATGATCGAGCCACCGCGCGAGACGATGCCAGTGACCCGGTCAACGGTCAGCGGGATGTAGTGCAGCCGCACGCCCGCATGGATGGTGAAATAGTCGACGCCCTGTTCGGCCTGTTCGATCAGCATGTCGCGGTAGACCTCCCAGGTCAGGTCCTCGGCGATGCCGCCGACCTTTTCGAGCGCCTGATAGAGCGGCACCGTGCCGATCGGAACCGGCGCGTTGCGGACGATCCAGTCGCGGATGTTGTGGATGTTGCGGCCGGTCGACAGGTCCATCACCGTGTCTGCGCCCCAGCGGATCGCCCACACCATTTTTTCGACCTCTTCAGCCATCGACGATGTGACGGCGGAGTTGCCGATGTTGGCGTTGATCTTGACCAGGAAATTGCGACCGATGATCATCGGCTCGCTCTCGGGATGGTTGATGTTGGCGGGAATGATTGCGCGTCCGCGCGCCACCTCATCACGCACGAAATCCGGCGTGACGAAATCGGGCAGTGTCGCGCCGAAAGCCTCGCCGTCGCGCTCAAGCTTGCCGTGCAGGATCTCGCGACCAAGGTTCTCGCGGATGGCGGCGAACTCCATTTCGGGTGTGATGATGCCGGCGCGCGCATAGGCAAGCTGCGTCACCGCCTTGCCTGCTTTGGCTCTGAGCGGTTGATGGCGAATGGGAAATTCCGGCGTCAGGCGTTCGCCCGTCGCGAATCCGTTGTCCTCCGGCCGGACATGGCGGCCGTCATAGGCCTCGACATCGCCGCGCGCCGTAATCCATTCGTGGCGAAGCCGTGCAAGGCCATTTTCGATGCTGGTTTCGACAGTCGGGTCTGTATAGGGGCCGGACGGATCGTAGACGGTGACGGGCGGTTCGCCGGCCGTCGGATGGACGGAGATTTCGCGCATCGGCACCCTGATCTGCGGGTGGATGGCACCGGGCTTGTGGATTTTTCGTGAGGCGGGCAGCGGTCCCGTCGAGACGGCGGGGGTGAGGGCATTCATCTTGAGGCTCCTTTGCTCGTTGCATTGGAGACCCAGTTCTGTGCCGGGAGGATGAAAAGACGCTTCTGTCGACCTGCCGAAACAGGACCTCGGGCGTAAACTCCCGCAAGCGCTTGCACCGTCCCTACGCCAGTATGAACTGGATCAGGTTCAACGGGTCACTGCGCCGCGAATGCCAGCAGTATCTCAGCCCCTTGCCGGGACTCCCCTGGTGAATGCGTGAGGTTGGACGGGACGGCTCCGGTTTGTCAAGCGCGTTCTGGCCGCGGCTGATCGGCGGCCGGTCAGACCGTGCGGAAAAAATCGTGCATGTCTCGGCGACAAGTCAAGCCTCCGAGATGAAGGCAGGGACAAGGGAATTACAAACCGTCGGACTAAAAATCGATCCTGATGATCACACCTTCAATGGGCACCAAAGGTTTGCGCGTAGATCGCCTCGATTCTTCCTGCCTCGTCACTGGTCAGCGTGGCGAATTCCTTTTCGCGCGCGCGGTTCGATAGATGTCCATCATTCTGGTGAAGAAAACGGAAGAGCAGATCGGTCAACCGCTCGGGCATGTCAATAAAGGCGTCCACCTGCTGCCGGAACTGATCGTAGCGCTGCAGAAATGCGGTTTCCTCGGGAAGGTCCCGTTCGATCGTCCGCTGAACGCAGGCATAGAGGAATTCGGCGTGCGGGGTTGCATCGAAGAACCGGTAGAAATCACCGGTGTCATTCAGCACCCGGACGTTGAATTGCGGCGTCGGTTCCCATTCCACCAATGGCAGAAGGCGCTGCGAATAGCTCTCGAGCACGCCCCTGTACTCGTTGATCTGGTCCAGGATCGCGGCCGAGACGGGAAAGACCACTCCCGGCGGATTGAAGCCGCGCATGGCAAGGACGTGGTGGATTAGGTAGCGGTGAATGCGGCCGTTTCCGTCCTCGAACGGGTGAATGTAGACAAAGCCGAAGGCGAGGATTGCGGCGGCTACGACTGCATCAAGGTTTTGCGCGGGGCCCTGATCGAACGCCGCCATTCCATCGATTAGCCGCGGCAGGTCCTCGGGCCGAGCGCTGATGTGATCGGGCAAGGGCGTGCCGTTGTCTCGGTCATGCTCACCGACGAAACCTCCTTCTTTTCGGAAGCCAAGTCTTGCGAAACGGGCGTCGCCAAGTACAATTCTTTGCAGACGCAGCAGCTCATCGCGATCGATCGGCCAGCGGCCGGCTTCGCCGATGGCGCGGCCCCAGCGCTGGATGCGATCTTGCGGCGGGCGCTCGCCCTCGATCGCATAGCTTGATCGCGAGTCTTTGAGCAAAAGAAAGGCGGCGGTCCGAGCAAGAAGGTCGCGCGGCACGTCCGCTACGATTGCCTCCGCGCGCCGCGGTAGTTCAAGGCCGATGAATTTTTCGAGAATCTTGGTGCGGAACACCAGAGGGCAGAACTCACGCGTGCCGGGGAGATTGTCCCTTACGCGGTAGCGCGAAGCGGTCTTGTCGGGTCCGGGCCACTGCAGCTCGGGATCGACAACCGGAATGTATCGTCCGGCCGCCGCGTCCGGCAGATCGATACGGGCGCCCCTCAGCCATTCATATAAAAACCAGATGCGGCGGGCATAACTGCCGGTCGGGCTTTCACGGACCAGCGCCTCGATCGGCGCGGGACCGGTCACTTGGAACAGCCGCTTGAGGACGGCAAGGTCCAGTCCCTCGTACTTGAGCGCAAAGGTCAGGTGGCCTTCGAGGGTAGGATTTGGGGCGTGGCGGGGGGTCATGATCCGCCAGCCATCCCGTTCGGTAATGCGATGATGCTCGCCCGTGGCGAACAACCTACGGGGCAAGGGCACGGCGAGCCTGTAGGCTCCGACCAGGGCGCTGTACCCGGCCGGGGTCGCCGTTTCAGGAAGGCGGATTTCCTGAAAAACGGTAACAGGACCTGAAAATTGGTGCTCTTGCACCGGAGGCATGAAAAGCGAATCCTTTCATCGAATTTTGGTTCAGCTGGGCCAACACCTGTGAAAAATGATCCTATTCCATGAAAATTGATGCCACAAGACAAATTTTCCGAAAACCGATTCTAAACGGTGCTGGAGTCATCAAGCAAGTACTCCGCCACCGGCTCAAGGAAGCGACTTCATGACAAAAAGGTGAGTCCAGGAACCGCCATTCGCCCGTCTCTTAGTCACGAGGCCGGCACGGATGGCCCGCCTTACGTCGAGCCGGATTGCTCGAGGAGAACCGCGCCGTTCGGGGCTCACTCATAGAGCGCTCCGGCGCGCGATCCCGATTTGATAGCCGCGATCACGCTCGCGACTGATCTTGGTGACGTGGCGGCGTCGGAGTAGAAAACTGATGCAGGATCTCGGTGGCGTCGTGTGTGTGTGTGTGTGACCTGAAGTGAGTTCTCTGCGGTATGGGGGACGGCACGCAGCGCGCGCGTCTTCTCGGCAAACAGATCGACGAAGCGGCACCGAAGGGAAGTTCCTGGCATTCATTCTCGCCATCGCTGCCCCAATTTGCCGACCGGACTGCCGATCGATCTCGCCCAATACTTTGCGCGCGCAAGGGCCGAAGTTGAACTGGGTGGCACCTGCTCATTCGGGAGCTAACTCCTGCTTGGCGCGCTAGCCCGAGAGAGCTGTGCCTGATCGAATGCGTGAAATCGTAGCTCGGGTGGAGAGGCTGACACGGTCATCTGTCACCCGCCTTCGGGCTGTAACGGAAAGCGCGACATCGTCTCCAATGCTCGTTCCCCACGTCGAGGGCCCAGCGGCTTGGCTGCGGGGGGACTGTCAGCTAGTGGCCGCTGGGCCTTGACGACCAGCGAGCGTAAGAGGAGGCCCTGCGCTGGCTGACGAAAACTTGCGAGCAAAGCCACGGAAAAGCATCATTCGAACGAACTCTTTCGTCGAGACGAGGAGGGCAGTGAGGCGGTAGCCGCCGCTTTGAAGCTCTCCGGCAGCTGCTACGCTGGTCGTTCAGAGGGTCGCAGCTGCGCTTGCGCCGTCATATCAGATAAGTCTAATATAATCCGCGCCTAGCCATCGAACGCCGCGGCGCCCTCGGGTCGGCGCTATTCATCGGGTGGGCATGTCGGGTACGCAAGGGAGGACGAAATGAGACTGGTTCAGTCATTTGCATTTGCTGCTGTGCTGCTTCTTTCGTCTGCATTGTCTGCGGCCGCCCACTCGGCTCGTGAGGACATCGAAGCGGCGTTGGTAAAATTCATGGACGCCTTCAACAGCGGAAACGCAGCAGCGGTAGGTCAAATGTATACCGACGATGCCGCTCTGCTGCCACCCGACGGCAAACGCGTCGATGACCGCAAGGGCGTGGAAGAATTCTGGCAGGGCGCAATCAAGGCCGGGATGAAGAATCTCACCCTGAAGGCGCTGGAAGTGGAAGGGAGCGGGAATCTCGCCTACGAAGTTGGCGCATTTACGCTCAGTGTGCCGAGCAAAGGCGGTGCCCCTTCCACCGTTGCGGGCAAGTACATTGTCGTTTGGAAAAAAGGGGGCGACGGGACATGGCGCCTGCATCGGGACATCTGGAACTTAGGTGCGGCCCAATAGATTCCGCGATCCGTGAGGCCGGCGCGGCTTGCAACAGTTCCAACGAAAGTCCATGGCAATAGTTGATGTGACTGAATTCATTAACAAAATTGAACAGACTTGATGGGTCTGCTCATCGAGTCGGCTCTGGATCTATCGCGCTACCGATCAGGGAGGCGGTAAGANGGTAAGATTCGAGCTCAGCAGAACGGCTGACCACCACTTGCCGGGACTAGAGTGTTCTCCGGCTCGGCGCGCCGCTGAGGACTCTTGTTCATTTGGTCATGCGCAATCCGTGGTTCTCCAAGAACCCGTCCATCTCGTCAAATGCCATCTGAGCCGAGACAACTAACTATCATTGGGCAAGTAGCGGCTCAACGGCTCCAGAAGAAAGCAGCCCCCCTATGCTCGTTCAACATTCGAGATCGCATCGGGCAAGTCTTTCCACGTGCGGGTACGCCATGCTGCTTCGACCGCCCCTTTTTTCTTGCGGATTTAGGAATTCGAGCTTTTCGGTTGTTCCGATCATCCATTTGGGAAACGACCGATGCCGGCAAGCAAGGTTTTATGGGGCCAGATACTCACCGCCTTTCTGATCGTCGTCGCGACAACATGGGGAGCAACACAGTGGACGGCAGGGCGGCTCGACTTTCAAAGCCAACTCGGTCCGCCGTGGTTCGAATTGGCTGGACACCCCGTTTATCCGCCGCCAGCCTTTTTCTGGTGGTGGTTTTTCTACGACGCCTACGCGCCGAACGTCTTCCTGGAGGGCGCGGCGATTGCGGCGAGCGGAAGCCTCATGGCTATCGTCGCAGCGATCGGGACGTCGCTGTGGCGGGCGCGCGAGGGAAAGGATACCACGACTTACGGCTCGGCGCGCTGGGCGACGCGAGACGAAATCAAGGCCGCTGGGATGATCGGTCAGGATGGGGTGATCCTGGGTATGTTGGGCCGACACTATCTACGCCACGACGGTCCGGAACACGTGCTATGTTTCGCACCGACCCGAAGCGGCAAAGGCGTCGGCCTGGTCGTGCCGTCACTACTGACCTGGCCGGGTTCGGCAATCGTCCACGACATCAAAGGCGAAAACTGGGAACTGACGGCCGGATGGCGGGCCCGTTTCGGCCAGGTGCTTCTGTTCGACCCGACCAATGCTGGATCCGCAGCCTACAATCCTCTGCTGGAGGTGCGACGGGGCGAGTGGGAAGTTCGAGATGTGCAGAACGTGGCGGATGTCCTGGTCGACCCAGAAGGCACATTGGAACGCCGCAACCACTGGGAGAAGACCAGCCATGCGTTGCTGGTCGGCGCAATACTGCACGTGCTCTATGCGGAGAAAGACAAGACCCTCGCAGGCGTGGCGAACTTCCTTTCTGATCCAGAGCGGCCAATCGAGGCAACGCTGCGCGCCATGATGCTGACGCGGCATTTGGGTGATGCAGGCCCGCATCCCGTCGTGGCGTCGGCTGCTCGGGAACTGCTTAACAAGTCCGAGAACGAGCGTTCCGGCGTGCTCTCGACGGCCATGAGTTTTCTGGGCCTCTACCGCGATCCAGTTGTGGCCAAGGTGACGTCATACTGTGACTGGCGGATCGCAGACCTTGTCGAGGAGGCACGGCCGACGACGCTCTATCTGGTCGTGCCGCCATCGGACATCAGTCGCACAAAGCCGCTGATGCGACTCGTGCTTAACCAGATCGGCCGCAGGCTCGCCGAAAATCTTCACGCGAAGGATCACCGGCAGCGTCTTTTGATGCTGCTGGACGAGTTTCCCGCGCTCGGCAGGCTCGATTTCTTCGAAAGCGCGCTGGCCTTCATGGCCGGGTATGGCATCAAGTCGTTCCTGATTGCACAATCGCTCAATCAGATCGAGAAGGCCTACGGACCGAACAATTCCATCCTCGACAATTGTCATGTGCGGGTGAGCTTCGCCACGAATGACGAGAGGACGGCCTGCCGCTCGCCGGCCACAAGGACAACCACGCCGGCCTGATGACCAAGGATCAGATGGCGGTCCTTCGCGCCTCGATGTCGGTCGGCGACGGGCGGGAGTGGGACGCCTTCGAGGGATTGGCTGTTGGGGATTTGGAGCTGCAAGGGTTCCTCGATGCCGTTCCGTTCGCGGCAAAGGGCCAGCGGCGCCGGCACGCCCAGCGCATCGTGATCCCTGGTCGTCTCGTCGCGGAAGCCAAAGGCAGCGTCTCCACGCAGGTCGGCTTCGGCAGAATTCTGGACGAGATTGCGCGAGCTGGCGGGCCGCTCGCCGACGCGATCGTCACGGCATCACCCGATGTCACGGTTTCGACCAATCTCGGCCCTTGGGTCAACCGGCGCGGCCTGTTCGCGCGTCAGTCACTCGCGGACACTTTCCGCAGCGAACGCATCGCCTCGGCGCAGAAATGGGAATTCGGCACCTCCGGCCAGCACATCGAACTCGGCATCGCCGAAAATAATCTGTTCATCCTGCTGTCGGCACTTGGGCTGTCGCATTCGGTTTTCGGCAAACGGCTGCTGCCGATCGGCACACTCTACGATCCGTTCATCCAGCGCGGTCTCGATGCGCTCAACTATGCCTGCTACCAGGACGCGCGCTTCCTCCTTGTCGCGACGCCTTCGGGGGTCACATTGGCGCCGGAAGGCGGGGCGCATCAGTCGATCGCCACACCGTTGATCGGCATAGCGCAAGACGGGCTTGCCGCCTACGAGCCGGCCTTCGTCGACGAGTTGGGCGTGATCATGCGCTTTGCCCTGGATTATATGCAGCGCGACGGCGACGCCGTGCAGTCGGAGCGCACCTGGCTGCGCGACGAGGCCGGCGGCTCGGTCTATCTGCGGCTCTCGACGCGCCCGGTCGAGCAGATCACGCGTAGCGTGACGCCCGTACTCGAGCAGGAGATCATCGACGGCGGCTACTGGCTGCGGCATCCGGGTCCTAATGCCGAAGTAATTGTTGCCTATACCGGCGCGGTTGCGCCGGAGGCCATCGAGGCTCTCGGCATTATGGCGGAGGACCGTCGCGATGTCGGTCTCCTGGCGGTGACCTCGGCCGATCGGCTGAACGCAGGCTGGACTGCCGCGAGCCGGGCACGCGAACGCGGCGTTGTTCATGCCAGGAGCCATGTCGAAAGGTTATTTGCCGACCTTCCGGCGCATTGCGCCATCGTCGCCGTCACCGACGGCCATCCGGCCGCGCTCGGCTGGTTGGGCTCGGTCTACGGCCATCGCACGCGTAGTCTCGGCGTCGAGCATTTTGGCCAGTCGGGCACGATCGGCGATCTTTACGGGCATTTCGGCATCGACGCCAATTCCATAGCCACAGCGGCCGACCGGATTGCCGGCGGTCGCCCCATTCGCTACCTGCGTGCTCTAGATTGATGCTGGCAACATTCTCTGGCCGAGGCCTGATCGTGGATCTGAAGTGATGCCACTCACTGCTCGGGTAACGCAGTATCTGGAACGGCGCGCCTCTATCGACCAGGCTAGTGCTGAAGCCCGGTGATCATGGCGACGATCTCGTTCTTGTCGGTCTCGCTGGTCTTGCGCACGCCGATCTGTTTGCCACGTCGCAGAACACAGATCCGATCTGAGAGCCTGAACACCTGGTCGAGACTGTGGCTGATGATCAGCACGCCAATATTGCGCTGCTTCAGCGACAGAACGATCGTCTCGACCTTGGCGGTTTCGGCAACGCCGAGCGCGGCGGTTGGCTCGTCGAGCAGGATCAGCTTGCTTGCCCAGTGCGTGGCGCGCGCGATCGCCACGCCCTGGCGCTGGCCGCCCGAGAGATCGCGGATGGTGGCGTGAGCCGATGGGATGCGAACGTCGAGATCCTTCACCAGCTTTTCGGTGTCGTCAATCATCCGGCGTCGGTCGAGCAGGCCGAAGCGGTTCACCGGCTCGCGGCCAAGAAACATGTTCATGTAGACGGTCTGCTGATCGGCGAGCGCCAGGTCCTGATAGACCACCTCAATGCCGTGGGCGCGCGCCATGGTGGCGCTTGACATTGCCACCGCCTGCCCCTCGATGATGATCGTCCCGGATGTCGGAGCATGCACCCCCGTCACGATCTTGACCAGCGTCGACTTGCCGGCACCGTTATCGCCGACCAACGCCACTATTTCGCCGGGATAGAGCTCGAGCGAGAAATTTTCGATGGCGGTCAGGCCGCCGAAATTCTTGCGGATGTCGCGCAGCTGCAAAACAGGGGCCGTGCCGGTCATGGTCGCGTTCATCGCTTGCTCCTAGACGGGCCAGGCAGCGGTTTCGCCAAAACCGTTTTCGATCGTTTCGACTTGGGGGGCCCGCTTTGAGACACCGGAGATGCCGACCACGTAGGCGCGGGTCACGAACGCCTGGCCGCGAAAGCCGAACACCGCCGTGTCGCCGGGGCGTGGAGCATTGGCGCCGCTAGCGTCAATCATTGCGTAATAGTCGATTGCCGCAGGCGGCGGCACCTCGACGTTTCTGAGCGCGGCGGCGGCCGTGGTGGGATCTGCGGACACGATTGCCTTCACCTCATAGTCCGGAAAGATCGGATCGATATAGAAGCCGCCACCAAGGCAGTAGGCTTTGCCGCCAGACAAATGCGACACCTCGGTCAAATACAGAACGGCAGGGAGCTCCGGCAGATCCTCCATGACGTGCAGCGCGGTGGTGCCGGCCAAGCCATTGCCCGGTTCACATTGCGTGGCGCCGGCTTCGGCCAGCGCGCCAAGCAGGACACTCGACGTCGTGCCGGGCGCGTTCACCTCTATGTTGCTGCGGCCGGACTTGGCGAGCGCTTCGGCAGCTCCGCCCAGTGTCGCCAGATTGTGTGTCGGCAGGACCTTTCGCGTGGTCTGGTCGAACAGCAGCGCCGGGAAGGTGGTGATGCCAGCGAATCGTGCGCCGTCGAGGCCATCCAGTTTTTCGGCGACCGCGGCGATATCGGCCGCCTCAAAACCACCTTCGTGGCCGCGGTAGAAAACGTCACCATCGGCGCGGATGCGGGCAAGCAGGTTTTGCGTGTACCCGGCGAGCCTTGCGCTGGCAGCGGCTTCTTCAGCCTTGGTGTCGTTGAAGACGGTCCAATAGTCCGGCCTGAACGTTTTGGCCGCCGCATTGGCCTCGTGCCTTGCGATCTGCTGCAGGTGGCCAAGATGACCGAGCCTCAGGCCGGCTCTGTGCGTTGCCCGCGCGCAGGCCATGTCGACGGCAACGGCCTGATCGATGCCGCCGCGCTTGAGCGCATGGCAGAACGAACTGGCGCGGCCGACCTGCTTGGTCATGGCGAAAATCTTCAGTCCAAACCGGTCGGCCTCGCGCTTCAGGACCCGGGCGTTGCTTTCGACGGCATCGAGGTCGAGCACATACGAATTAGCCGGCAGCTTTCCTTCCTGGTGCAGGCGCATGGCGCTTTCTATAAAGCTCGGATTGCGGCGCCGCAGAACAGCGAGGAACATGACAAAACTCCTTCAACGCGACTTTTCGCGCAGCGATACGGCGACCGCCGCAAGAATGATCAATCCGCGCACGATCATCTGATCGGAGACGGACAGGCCCATCAGGATGAGGCCGTTGTTCAGCATGCCCATCATCAGCGAGCCGACCAGCGCGCCGACAATCGATCCCTTGCCGCCGTTGAGCAGGGTTCCGCCGACAATGACGGCCGCTATCACCGTCATAAGGTCGGTTTCGCCGAGCGTATATTTCGCGGCCTGCAGCCGGCCGGCATAGAGCAGCCCGGCAAGGCCGGCGAGCCCGCCGCTTATGGTCAGAACGGCCAGCCTTATCTGCGCCACGCTGATGCCGGAAACACTGGCGGCACGGCTGTTGTCGCCGGTGGCCAGCACATGGGCGCCGAAGCGCGTCTCGCGAAAGACGAGATGCGCGATCGCAACGACAATGACCGTCCACCAGATCAAGGACGGAACACCCAGCAAAGAACCCGAGCCGAAGAAGCCGGTGAAGGCGTCGTTGGTGACCGGGATCGACCGCAAATCGGTCATCGAGCGAGATACGCCGGCAAACAGCCCGAGCGTCGCCAGCGTTACCAGGAATGAAGGCAACTTGACGTAAGCCACGAGGGCGCCGTTGAGCAGGCCGATCAGCAGGCCGGCGCCGAGGCCAGCCAGCACCCCGGCCACCAAGCCGCAGGCGTTTATCGCCACCGCGGCAGCAAGAGCTGCCACGGCAACGATCGAACCTATCGAAAGATCAATCTCGCCCGCCGACATGACAAAGACAAGGCCGATCGCCATGATCGTCACGGGTGCCGTCTGCAGCACGATGTTCGACAGGTTGCGAACCGTCAGAAAACCGCTGTCCTTCAGTACGATCGCGAAGAACAGAAAGATCGCCAGAAATCCGAGATAGACGACATATTGCTGCAGGTTGAAGCGGCTGACCAAGCTCGCTGCCCGGCCGGGGCTGGTGTTGATACTCGACATTCTCACTTCCTCCGGCGGGGCGCCATTGTCTGCCGCTACTTCATGGCGGCCGCGATGGTCGCGGGCACGTCCTTGTTGAGGGACCGCTTCCACCCGTCCTTGACAGTGTCCTTGGTGACGGCGAGGGAATCGACCACCATGAACGGCGCGGCCTTCTTGCCGATCAACGAGGCGGCCGTGGCGCGTGCCAGCGTCACGCCGATGTCATAGGCTTCGTCTGCGATGAGTGCCGCAACGTTGCCGCCTTTCACCATGTCCAGTGCCGCCGGTTCGTTCAGGTCGAGCGTGACGATCTTGGTGTGGCTGTTGCCGGCCGCCCGCAATGTGGACAGCACGCTAAGCGCCGGCTCAGCCCAGGTGACGTAGATACCATCGAGGTCTGGGTGCTGTGTGATCATCGCCTGCGCGATTTCCTCGCTGCGCGCGGGGTCGGCCATTCCGGCCTCGGCTACGATCTTCATGTCCGGATAGTCCTGCTCGATTGTGTGCTTGAATGCTCCATCGCGCTGGTTGGTGACGTAGAAATCGGCATCGTGAAAGATGTAGCCGACCTTGCCCTGCTTGCCGAGCGCGTCGGCCATTGCGATCCCGGCCTTATTGCCCATCTGGAAAAGGTCGTCCGAAACGATGGTCACATAGTCCTTGTCGTGAACGTAGCCTGCTGGCGAATTGTCGACGAATCCCAATTTCACGCCGGCCTGGCGCGCAGGATCATAGACGGTGGCCGCACTTGCGGGATCGACCGGTAGGGACAGTATAATCGAGGGCTTTTTGGCGAGTACTGTCTCGACGTCGGATTTCTGCCGGGCTGCATCAAAGCCGGCGTCGGTCTGAGCGACCACCGTGATGCCGAGCCGCTTCAACTCGTCCTGGGCGCCGCTGTTCACCGCGTTGGTGTATTCGCTCATCTCATGCCAGACCAGCGCGGCGGTGTATTTGCCGTCCTTGATCTGCTGCTCCTCAGCTGGTGTGAGCACGACGCTCTTTGCCGGCGTCGGCTTTTCCCCGTTCGGTCCCGTGGTGGTGCCGTCGGCTGCGAAGGCGTTGGCGGCGACGAGCGCTACCAGTGCCGACAACATTCCAATTGCTGTGCGCATGTCAGTTCCCCTTGTTTTTATGGTGTCGGCGGCCCTCATTGGCCGCCGGCATTCGCCTGTCACTTGGCCGCGTCGAGCACCGATTGCGGTGCGTCGCGGTTCAACGAATCCTTCCAGCCCTGCGCAACGTTCTGCTTGGTCACGGTAAGCGCCGGGGCAACGACGAAGGCCGGCGTCTCCTGGCCGAGCAGCGCCTTGACGCCGACAGCGGCCATGGCGCGACCGAGCTCATACGCCTTGTCGGCCACCAGTGCGGTCACATTGCCGCCCTTGACCATATCGAGCGCCACCGGTTCGGCGAGGTCGAGCGTGACGATCTTGGTCTTGGTGTTTCCGCTTGCCCGCAAGGCCGACAGCACGCCGTCGGCCGGTTCGGCCCAGGTGACGTAGATGCCGTCAAGATCGGGATGCTGCACGAGCATGGCGCTGGCCAGCTCTTCTGCCCGCGCCGGATCGGAGATCCCCTGCTCGGCGACGATCTTGATACCGGGATAATCCTTCTCGATCGTTGTCTTGAAAGCCTGGTCGCGCTGGTTCGTCACATAGTAACTGGCGTCGTGGAAGATGTAGCCGACCTTGCCTTTGCCATCGAGCGCCTTGGCCAGTGCATCGGCCGCCTGCTTGCCCATCTGGAACAGGTCGTCAGTGACGATGGCGGCATAGTCGGTTCCGTGCTTGTAGCCTTTCGGCAGATTCGAAAGGAATACCAGCTTGGTGCCGTCGGTGAGCGCCTGACGGAAAGCCTCGGCCGAAGTGACCGGATCGAGGGGCAGCGACAGGATGACGTTTGGCTTGGCTGCGAGCGCGGTTTCGATGTCGCTGCGCTGGCGCGCCGCGTCAAAGCCGGCGTCGGTGGTCACGACGATCTGAATGCCAGCACGGGCAAATTCATCCTTGGCGCCGGCGCTGACCGCATTGGTGAAGTCGGACGAGGTGTGCCACAGCAGCGCGGCCTTGTAGCCCTTCTCCTTCACTGCGGCCAGATCTGTGTCCGACAGAGTAACCTCGGCGCTGGGCGTCGCCGTCTCGCCGCTCGGTCCCACTGTCTGTGCGCCGGCTCCGCCGGCCAACAGCATCAGACTGCCTGCAAGTGCTGTAGCAACAAGTCTGTCTATCAGCATGGTAGTTCTCCCATTTTCGCTCTCAGTTGTCCTTTATTCCGTAACGCCGCAATACTCCGCCATGAACCGGGCGAAGCCTACGATGCCCGCCAGATATTCCTCGACATCGACGTGTTCGTCGAAGGTGTGGCAGTTGCGAATGTCGCCTGGCGCGCAGTACACGGCGGGGATGCCGAGCCGGTTGGTGAAAAATGATGACTCTGACCAGAATGGCGCGCCTTCGATGGCGCCGCGACCAGCCATCGATCGGGCCATGGCGGCAGCAAGGGCGCCGACCTCCGGCCTGTCAGGTGCAATCTCGGCGGCGTTACCCCCGAGCGGATGATCGCGGCCTGCCGGATAGGCGAACGCCAACATGATTTCAGGATCGGTGATGGCGCCGCGCACCACTGCCTCGATTTCGGCGGCGGCCTCGTCCAGTGACTCGCCGGGCAACAGCTTGCGGATCAGCGACAACGTGCAGCGTTCGGGCACCGCGATGTAGCCTCCGCCCGCAAGCCCGGTGATCAGCAGGAAGCCACGCCCAATCAGCGGGTGCTCGGCTCTGGTTGCAACATCTTCCGAATGCTTCCACAGCGCGCTCATGACGGCGTGGCTTGCACGCAAGGCATCCTTGCCGAGTTCGGGTACGCCGAAATAGGCCGATCGTCCGGTGACGGTGATGTCGGTAATGAAGAAGCCGATTTGGGCCGGATAAACCGAAAGGCGGGTAGGCTCCACATATACGATGAAATCGGGCGCCACGACTTCGCCTCTCTCAATGCGGCCGACGAAGTCCTTGATGCCGGCGGAGACGCCGATTCCAGGCTGGCCGCTCTCCTCGTCCCCGACGAAGGCAAAGGCAACGTCGCCGGCCAGTTCGATGTCGGCCGTGTCGAGCAGAGAGAGTGCCGACAGCGCGGAGCAGATGCCGGCCTTGAGGTCGCCGGCGCCGCGGCCCCAGATCTGCCCGTCGATCATTGGCGCGGCAAACGGATCCTGCCTGGCGGTGCCAGCCCAGTGCTCGCGCCAGCCCTCGACATGAACCGTATCGGTGTGGCCGATGAAGAGCAGCCGCTTGCCGGCGCCGGCACCTTTGCGCTCACCCCAGACATTGGGCCGGCCGGGCGCGAATTCCGCACGCCGAATTTCGCTCAAGCCAAGCATGCGCATGCGGTGTTCAAGGAAGGCGACAAAGTTTTCTTCGTGACCGGTTATGCTTTCGCGGCCGATTGCCCCCTGCAGAAGCTCCACCGCTGCGTCGCAATCGAGGGCGGCGCGCAAGCGGGCGGTGATGTCCTTTGAAGCGGTCATAGCGTGGCCTCGCGCAGCACGGCCGAACTGGCTGGGGGAAGCGAAATGCGTCCGTCGGGCGCGTCGACGCCGAACAGTTTGTTGTGCAACTGGCCGAGCCCGATGGCGGCGGCGCCGATGAGCGCTGCCCGCGACCCGAGTTCGCTGGCCTCAACGGCGATAGGATAGGGGAAGCAGCGCGGCAGCAGGTCCCTAACGCGCAACAGGATTTCCGGCCGCAGCCCGATCGAGCCGCCCAGGACGACCTTTTGCGGATTGGCAATTGCCGCTATGGCCACAATGCCTTGCGCCAGGTAGCGCGCGGTTTCGTCGAGCACCGTCGCGGCATGCCTGTCTCCGGCCAATGCACTGTGGAAAATCGTCGGCACGTTGACGATGTTGCCCGTCAGCGCCGCGTAGCGTTCAACCATGGCGTTGGTTGCGACCACGCGCTCGAAAGCGCCGGCGCGCAACGATGTCGGCGCGAAAGGATCGGCGCCAATCGGCAAAAAGCCCATCTCGCCGGCTGCATTGCTGGCGCCCCGCACCAGATTGCCTCCAACCATGAGGCCGCTGCCGATACCGGTACCCAGCGCTATGAAGGCGAGATTGTCGATACCGCGGCCGCACCCCTGCCAGTTCTCGCCGAGCACCGCCAGATTGACATCGTTCTCGATCACCACATGAAACCCGAATGCGTGCTCGAAAGCGCGAACGACATTCATTGTGCCAAAGCCGGCAATATTCGGGGCAAGCAGGACGCGGCCGGTCTTCTTGTCGGGTGCACCGGGAACACCAATCACCGCCAGCCTTATCTTTGTGCGCGAGATGCGGTGCCTCTGGGCCGCCTGAAGCGCTAGATCCACGATCTGGTCGACGACGAACTGTCCGCCCCGAGGATCGGTCGGCGCCGTTTCCTCCGCGAATATCTGGCAGGCAAGATCGGTGAGGGCGACCCGGACTTTGGCGCCGCCGAGGTCGACCGCCGCGATGTAGGCCGCGTTAAATACGAGTTCGTAAGTGACAGCCGTGCGTCCGACATGTCCGCTCGTGCGCCCCGTTTCCTGCACCCAGCCTTCCTGCTCGAGTGTCCTGACGATCTCGGAGATTGTCTGCTTAGACAAGCCGGTCTGCTTTGCGATTGAAGCGCGCGAGATCGGCCCACCTTGCACGATCGCCTCCATGACGGAGCGCTGCGAGAACTGACGAGAAATGCGTGGCACGTCGTTCAACAGCAGCTCCGATTAATTCGTTCTGTCACCGAACTTAATAATCATTTTGGACGGCAGTCAACTGGCCGCTCAAAAGAGGGGTTTGTACACCGGGGAAAAACAGCAGCGCTGGCGGTCTAACGTCCCGGTGAAAAGCAGGAAGCCCTTCGAAGGCGACTACCAGGTGTTATCGATTTGCGGCGTTGGTGGCGATGACCAAGCTGCGTCGCCGCACCCGATCGTCGACCGCTCGCTTGCCAAGCTCAGGAAGGTGAAGTCGTCCGATATCGGCATCGTCGTCGCCGACGGGCTCATCAAATGCGAGATTGCACCGCAATCCATCGATCGCCTGGCGGTTATGCGAGGTTCTCCTTGGTTCGATGGGCATGTCACTGCCTGACTTCATCGGGGATGCCGAGGCGAAAGTCGCCGCCAAACTCATCGCCGCCGCTGCCGATGACGGCGCTAAGGCGGTCCTGGGAGATGTCGACGCTCACAAGAACGCCTGGGCCGCCAAGAGCAACGAGGAGCGCACCACGCTCAGCCAGTCGGCGGCCGGTTGGGCAATCCGCCAGGCCGGCCATCGGGTGAACTGTCCATCGTGCGCTTCCCAAGCGTTGGTCGTGGGTGAGCCCGTCACTGCGCCGACACAGAAACTCGAGGACGGCGAGATCACCGAGACGCAGGAATATCTGCCCAATCGTTTCGAGTGCATCGCCTGCGGCTTGAAGATCAACGGCTTTTCGCGCCTCGCTGCGGCTGGCCTGGAGAGCGCTACAAGAAGACCTAAGTCTATGACGCAGCGGAATATTATGCGCCGCAGGACAACTATGAAGGCTATGAGGATGACAACAACGAACGTTGATCCTGCGGAAAAGGGCGCAGGGCAGGGGCATGACCCGTACTGGACTGGTCGCTTCCGCTCGGCGCGAGCCCTCATTCGACGGGGCTCCATTGCTCGACCGTAATACCAGTGCATTCGGCAAAAGCAGATCGAGAATGCGGCCGAGCAGACTGGCGACGCCCGTAGACAGGCATGACTTTCTCGCATTTCAGATTCGAGAAAGTCCTTGACTCTTGACGCCTATTAGCGGACTTTTGCGCATCTGAAATGCGAGAAAGTCCGTGTCCATACTGCTGGTTGGAGAGACAATAGACAAGAGACGTGCGCATGCGCTAGCGGTGGTAGGGGAACTCGTCCCGCTCGTCCGCGGTGTTTATGCACGATCAGGCGACGACGTTGAGCAAGCAGTTTTAGGCCACGCCGTACGCATCGCGCGCTACCTCTATCCTACTGCCTATCTATCATCGGCCTCTGCCCAACTTCTTGCTCCCACACCTGACGGCCGCCTGTTCGTTAGCGGTCGGCGTAATCAACGAACCCGGCTACGGACGCTCGAAATAATCCAAAACGAGGCGCCTCCCCATCCTTCGACTGCCTCTGCGGTGGTAGGGGACGATCTTGGCGAGCTGCGAGTTGACGTTTCCTCGCCGCGCCAACGCTTCCTGGAAGCATTCCGCTTGCGGAGCGAGCATGCTAGCGCCATCACCGAACTGATGCGGGCCGACATGGCGGCAAGACTCATAGAAGAACACGGTTCGCCACAGGTGGCCGCTGACGCGGTCTGGGCGTTGGCCCGCGAGAACGGATGGTACCGCGAAGGGGAGGGCGCTGAGCGTTATCTGATTGCGCGCCCGGCGGCGGCCAAGGGCCCCGTTAACAAGGCGGCCCTGGATTTCCTTGTGGCATGGCATGGGGATCCTCTCGGTCGTCTAATCCACGATGGATTCGAGTGGCGCTGGAAGCCTGTGAGGCGCAGCGGCCCGCCACTCGTTCGACAGACTGCACCAGGCAAGCTGCCGGCTTTCATCGAGTCGCTCCTCCCAGAAGGATGGCTCGCGCAAGTGCTCCGTCAGCGGGATGAACGCGAAGCGCTGCGAAGCGGCAAGCGCTACATGTCAAATATCGCGGTCGTCGAGAGCCAAGCCGAGCTTAACGTCCTGCCGCGAGACGAACTCGGCACCAAACTTGTCGCGTTCACCGACGATGGGCGCTTCACTGGTCGATACGTCGGCCCGTCGCGAGGCGAGATCCAGGAGACGTTCGAGCACAACTTGGCTCAGCTGTTTGCGCGCGCGGAAATGCCGAGATTATCGGGTGTCCAGATTAAGGCGCCGATGAATTTGGCATCGGACGGCGCGCTGCTACCCGCGATCGATCTGCCATTCACTCACATCCTTAAGCCGGCCGGAACCGCGGGCTTCGAAATGCTGCCGGTCGTCGAATGGCTTTGTCTTGAACTTGGTCGCGCAGCGGGCTTCGAGGTTCCGGCCGCCGCGCTCATCGACATGCCGGATGGGATGTCACCTGCATTGGTCGTCGAGCGATTCGACGTGCGACGCGGGCCCGATGATCGACGCTTCCTAGCGCTCGAGGACTTCTGTTCGGTTCTCGATCTGCCGACCTCAGCCAAATACGACGGCCCAATCGAACGCATGGCGCGCGGTTTGCGGCCGCTTTCGACCGACCCTGCCGCCGATATCGAGACCTTGTTCCGCCGGGCGTTTTTCGCGTGGCTGATCGCCGACGGGGACATGCATCTCAAGAACCTGGCGCTCCTCAAGATTGCAGGCCCTGGCTCCAAGCGGTTCGAGACCGTCCGGTTCGCATCCCTTTACGACGCCGTGACGACCCGCGTCTTTCCGGGGCTTGGTGGCGATCGTATGGCGCTGAAGCTCAACGGTAAGGACGACCGGCTTACACGGCAGGACTTCCTAACTCTCGCGCGCACGATCGAGTTGCCGGTCACTCGCGCGGAAGAAGCGATAGGTTCGATCGCCGCTGCCCTGCGCGAAGCAGCGCGCATGCTCGCTCTGCCGTCCTTTGCCGAACGGGCTGATCCCGCTCAAACAGCGGCGGAGCGAGTGAAGGCGATCGTGCGCGACCGCGCTGAGGCGTTTTCATGAGCACCCATGGGATCAAGATCTATGTCGGCGTCACCGATCTAGATTGGTTCGAATTTCTGTCGCGCCGCCAGGACGTTGACGAGGTGAACTTCTGGCAGCCCGGGGGGGCGGTCGCAGTTCCGAGCGCTCCAACCGGGCGAACTGTTTCTCTTCAAGCTTCATAGCCCCAACAACTTCATCGTCGGCGGCGGGCTGTTCGGGCAGGCGTTCACACATCGCCGTATGTGGACGGCTCTCCCTCTTTGTTCAGACGAACTGATATACCAGCCATGCTCTGCCCTTCAGCAACAAACATGTTGAAGATGCCCCTCACAAGCCTGATTTCGTTTGGCGGGCCAGGGACAAGGAGAACACGTTCGCCAGCGAGCCCTTTCTGTTCTCCAGAGCCGAGAACGTAACGGGGCTCCCCATCCTTATCCAGCAACATTCGCCGGACGCCGTAGGGCACGGGTCCCCCTTTGGCTGAATCCGAGACGAGCCTGCTGCAGCTGCGCTCTGGAGACCTTTGGGGACAGCTCGCGGCTGTACTCGCTTGCCATCACCCGTTTCATATTTTTGAGGATTGCAGAGACCATGCTGCCATCGTTATCGAACTGCTCGCCGCAATATTCCACCGCCACGCCCCGCTTCGCGCCTCGAAGCTGACCTCCGTGATTTCGTGTCCAAATGTCGCGTTTCAGGCCGTACTCGGACACCTGAAGAACGCCTTCACGAGATTAGCGAAGCATCGTCACGATGGAGACGGCGAAATCGACGGGGAAGATGAAAGCTGAGCAGTCAGCGACGCCGGCAGAGGCGGCTTCGGCCGTCCCTTCCTGACGTTTGATGGCAATGGATGACGTCAGGGTGCTGCACCACGGCGGCGACGAGCCCGACACCATACCGCAGGCGATCGACGCGACGGCGCCAAGGGCCGTACCTGACTCTATGTTCCCTTCACGATTCTCGGTTTAGTCGGTCGGCGGGGTTGAGCCGCGCCCTCGATGGCCAAAGCCAGCCGCTTCTCGTCTTCGATGGCGCGATCGACTGCCTCAATTTCCTCTTGAAGCACCTTCATCTCGGCTCCGTAGCTGGAGCCGTCGCCGTCCCCGATCTGAAAGCCACTTGCCCGCATTGCGTCGCGAGTATGGTGCACGTTACGGACTCCTTCGCGTCGAGTCGCGACCAGGATTTCCCTGAACTCACCAAGACGTTCAACGTGACTGCGAGCCATTGCGTCCTCCTATTTCATCGTCATCGTCGCCGACGGCGATTCAGAACGGCTAAAACTTACTGCGCAGAAGGTTTAAGTGACTGTAAGAGATACTCTCGACAAAGCATGAGTGCGGAAGCTCAAATTTGAAATTTGAACGTCTTGCAATAGCGTGAAGCGCGGCAGGCGGAAATTGGCTTGGGACCCGACCGACCACAGACCAGGTGCTAGAGGCTGCGCCTTGTGCCCACCTCCGAAGCTGCGCAATTTACCGACATCGGGTTTTGTGTCGAAGTGCGTCAACGAGGTGAGTCCTAACAACTGCAAAATGTTTGAAGGTTTCAAGAGGCGGGGTGCGCCTCGCCGGCCGTCACAGGAATGAGAACCCCAAAACCGGGGGCATGCATTCCATATCATCGTCATGACGGAACTGCCGCCGCAGATCGGAGCGTCTGAACGTCGTCATTTCCATTCTGTCGTCAGGAGCAGTGTGTTCGGGCCAACCCACCCGTCCGGGCTTCCCCCACATCGCAAGCTGGTCGCAATATCGGCCCAGGCTGCCTCCTGCGCGGCCGGCGCTAGTCGCGACAGCATCGCCAAGTCGTTTTTCGCTGCGTTTGGAAGAAGGGATACTCTCGCGAACCAAATGGCCGCCTGGCGCAAAAGCGAGGCGGCGGGGCGAGAAATATCGCCTGCCCTTGAAGGTAAGCTGTTGCTAAGTGCCGGTGAGAGGCATGGCTTGCGGTGGGCGTACGGGCACGGCCGAGCGCACCTACTTGAAGGTTTGGAGAAGGCCAACTGTCGGTCTAGCTTTGCAGACGGGGCCGGATGCTGTTTCTCGAGGATTGCGATGATCGTACATTTAGTAGACGGCACATACGAACTGTTTCGCCACTTCTACGGCCAACGCCGGTTCAACAACGGCCAAGACAAGCCGTTTGGCGCCGTCGTCGGCGTGCTGAACACAGTGCTGGAGATGAGCGAGAATGGCGCCACACACATTGGGGTGGCTACCGATCATGTAGTAGAATCGTTCAGAAATCAGCTCTGGCCGGGCTACAAGACCGGGGATGGCATCGAGCCGGCATTGCTCGCGCAGTTTCACCCCCTCGAGAAAGCCTTGGCGGCGATGGGAGTGGCGGTCTGGCCGATGATCGAGCTGGAAGCCGACGACGCGCTGGCCTCCGCGGCGCACAGCGCGGCTGCCGATGGGCGCGTGCAGAAGGTGTGCATCTGGACGCCGGACAAGGATCTCGCGCAGTGTGTGCGCGGTGACCATGTGGTCCAGGTAGACCGCAGGACCCAGAAAATTCGCGATTCCGCGGGTGTACGCGAGAAGTTCGGAGTTGAGCCGGCCCTCATTCCAGATTTCCTCGCGCTCGTCGGTGATGCCGCCGATGGCTATCCGGGTCTCGAAGGCATCGGCCTGGTCTCGGCCGCCCGGCTGCTTGGCCGCTACGGCCCTCTTGAAAGCTTTCCGCCTGAAGCCCTCGGCAAGCGTAGAGAGCTCGCGCTTTTATTCAAAAATCTCGCGACGCTTCGCACGGACGCTCGGCTGTTCGATGACGTCGAAGAGCTGCGCTGGCGCGGCCCGACCAAAGCGTTCGAGACGTGCGTGATCCAGCTAACTGACACCCGGCTCCTCGCACGTGCTCTCAACGCTCGCCGAAACTGACTTCGGGAGGCGAGATCTGGAAGCGGCCTTTAAAAGGCCAGCGTCGATTCCCGATCGCACAGGGGCACTGTGCACGCGGGAACAGTCTGGAATAAGACACAGGCAAATGTGCCGGCTGGGGGCAGGCGCTCACACAGCATCTGAGTTGTGGGTGGCGTTCAATGGCATACTAGCGTCCACCTGGGACCTTCAGGAGACTGAAGCTGCCAGCCATTGCAGGAGGAGCAGCCGCGGGATCGGAAACGTTTTGTCAGCAGAAAATAGGGTCATGTTGCAAAGCATCTCTCCGAACGCTGCGCCGGTGCTATGGTGTGCCCGCACTCATCAGACGGCAAGGATATGAGGCATGCCCGCAGTCACCCGCCGTACACTTCTTGCGTTCACCGCCGTTGCGTCTGTCATTGAACCGACGTTTGCTGAAGGCGAAGGTATCTCGCGCGAACTGCAGGCGCTGATCGCAAGGCATGAAACCGCCTATGCCGCGCTCCACAGGGTTGTTCATCGAGCGGGCAGCAACTGGCACGACCGCAAGACGGCAGACCGAATTGAAGAGCAAGCCTTGCTGGCCATCTGTTCCTATCCTGCGACCAGCCGAGGCGACCGCCGGGTCAAGGCCGAGTACCTGTTGACTGTTGAGGCACGAGGCGAACTCGACTTGAAAGAGCACATGCAGGCCATCCTACGCTCAACGATGCGGGGCTGATCGATCGCAGTACCCGCGGGGACCAGACCGCGCGTTGCCGGAGCGCGGCGCGGCCTCGGAGTAATGACGACGCAGACATTCTGTTTGGGTTACCGCGCAGAAAAGGAACCCGGAGATGCGTCAATCCCCCGCGAAGACCGCCTCATCGGCTGGTAGCGAGCCCCGTAGTTGACTGCGGTATGCGTCGCGCCTCTGGATTCTAAGGCATTGCTGAACTGCTTAGGTATCACAGCGCCAGGCCCGACGCGGCAAGTATGCAAATTTGGTGAAATTCTCGGAAGCGGCTCAGTTTCGAGAATCGCCAAGGCCTCATCGGATGACTGTGCCTGTCGGAGTCGCTCCCGAACTTGAGATGTCCGAAGCACCCGGCATATTTGCGAAAGGGCAGGGAGGAAGGCGGAAGTAGCAGAGCGCGGCCAGAGTACAGTGTAAATGAGATCGACTGGGTCGTCGTCGGGGCCGTCGAAATCGATAGGCTGGGCCAAGCGTGTCAAAGACGCGACAGGCGAAGAGATCATACCCAGTAGAGCGTGAGGGATCGCGACACCACGACCGATGCCCGTCGAGCCGAAATCCTCGCGGTCGAAGAGACTACGGAGAACCACCTGCTCGTCAAGCTCGGCTCTTCGCGCAATCCTGATCGCGATTTTTGTCAAGGCTGATTGCTTTCCTTTAGTCGCAAGGTCAAGCGAAATGTCTTCTTCTGACAAGATGGGGCAGACCGTCAGAGTAACCTCAATGTGGATCCCAAACGCGATCGCAAATGGGGTGCAGCGCACTGCTTGGCCAGCGCAGAATTCACCGTCGGATAAGTGGCTGTCCCGGACGCTTCTCGCGTCCGGGCTAATAGCCCGTTTTGAGGCGTTTCGGCTCTCGCGGGAGAAGGCAGTATTTCGGGCTTCAGGTGGGGTGGCTCTTCAGTGTTAGCGAGGCCGGCATGACCTCACATCAGGTCTTCAACCATCCGCGCACATTTCCCCAGACCTGTGCTGGTCCCTCTTGTTCTAAGGAGTCCCTGTTCAGCCGCGGCCGCCTTGAAGGCTTCGAACGCAGCTTGCTGGCTGCAATGCCCGGCGAGCGATTCCTCGACCATTCGGATCGCCTTGAGCCGCCCCGGCTTTCCCATTCTAGGCCATGGCTGCTGAAGCACCTTCATTGCGTCGGCTATGGACGCGACCACCGTCAGGTTGCGATTGAGGCAAATTGTAATTGGACTGAAGGCCCGCATTCTTGTCGCTCCCCACGATTGAACGCGGCTAAACGCGAAGACAAGGGCAGTGGTTGCATGAATGTGGATCACGGCGAATTCAAAGAACCGCTGGCCGATGCGATTGAGGCTGAGCAGGCTCTCCTTGGGCCCGGCTCTTTGCCTCGCCGGACCATCCTTCTCGTCGAACAACAGGACCCGACCGGCAAAAAGCATCTGCGCACCGTCCGACGCCGCGAACCATTTTTCGAGTTCGTCACGCCGCTTGCCCGACAGCTTCTCAAGTACACCGCGACGAATTCGGCGACTGTGAGGGAGGAGATGAAAAGGTTATGGTCGTTTCGTTCGGCTGTCCTTTAGAGCAGGGGCTCCGAGTCGGTTTGTATCGAGCAGATGTCGCATCAGATCTTGACCTGGAGGTCGGCTCCGGCAGCCGGGATCGGCGCAGCGCGGCAACGATGCCATGTTCCTTCGGCGGCTCACCGACGATGGTCTGGCTGACGGCCCCGCGAAGGCGCGAAGCATCGGGGCCTTCTTCTGCCAGTCGGGCGAGCCAACTTTCTTTGGCTGGGAGGGCGGCGCACTGCTTCGGCTCCGAACTGTTGACACATGCACCAAGCTGACAGACCGGAAGCGGCGGCGTGCCCTGACGTCATGGAGACTAGCCCCGCTCCCGAAGCCCGCAGATTGTGATCTCGTTGGCTATGCAGAGCATCCAGCCGTCGTTTCCGAGCGGGCGTTCGTGTTTGGGAAGTGCATCTCGCACGCGCTCGCTAGACGACCACCGGCGGCTATAAATACCTCTCGGCGGTGGGCCGTACTGAGCCGGCGGCGGAGTTTCAGCTTTCGGCCCAACAGCGCTCTGCCGGCCTTGATGCACTCACCAGCCTCCAGCTCGCGTGTTGGTGGCCGGAAAATCGCCACTACAACCGCCATCGACTCAAAGTCGAAAGCTACACGCCTGAGGCGCTGTCATTGGCTGAGATCCGGAATAGTCGGTCAGGCTGATAGTCTTGATTGTTGCCGCCGTGCGCCGGAGCAGGGCAGCACGCTCCGCCATCGTTCATTGACGGGCTTCGTTGGCCGGGTGTAGCAGCTCGGATACGAACAGGTCTACGACCGGAATTCCAGTTCCCCCAACTCCTCCTACGTTACATTAGCAGTTGCGGAACCTTCTGCGCATTCGTCGGTTGGAATCTCGTACTCCACCGACCCCTAGCAATTGTGTTCCGCTGTTGGGTCACTTAGCCCGCCGGTTCCGGCCGGCGGGCTTTTTGTTGTCGTGGTGGAACACCCGTTTGCGACGATGGATCGGTTAACTAGGCGGGGAGCGCGGCTGAGAAAAGAGACAAGTGAGAGAGAACCGAACATCGATGCTGTACGAGCACTGATCGAGGTTGAGCGCGCAGCACGAGATGCAAAGACCGCTCGGATCGGGGAGTGCGCTTGGAGGCTGCAAGGGGGCACCCCTGTGCAACCGACACCGAAGAGGAGCCGGAACGGCAAGCACGCGTGGTCGAACCGAAGCGCTGCGTGCGCTACACGACGCAGATCGATAGGTAACGGATGGTCATTTTCGTCCTGGCGAAATCGCCGCTCGAGTTCCGCGCGGCAAGTCGATCTCGTCCGTCATCATCTCCAACATGACGAGGTCGTCAATGTTGGAATGGCCGCCTTGCCGCCACACCCCTTCGGCCAGTGACTGCAGAAAAGCCATGACGCCGGCGAACGGCTAGCCAGCTCGGCCTTGTCGGGTCGAATTCCTGCTTGGGGAACGGTCTGCCGGAATTGTTCGCGCGAGGCAGCAGGATCGGAAAGAGACACATATGGCAGCAGCCCAATGGTTTGTGATTGTCGGTATCTTAACGTCAGCGCCGGGCACGCCGTTCGCGTAGGACTGTCCCTACGCGGTGTTTTCAGCCTTTCAATCAGTGCTCCCCTTCGCCATTCGCAAGATAGTTATGCATGTCACTTGCCGCGACCGCTGCGTGCCCGAACGCGACGGCAAGCTGGTTGATCTCGTCGACGACATCTCCAGCTGCATAGAGTCCCGGCACGGCGGTGCGCTGGTGCGAATCCACGACAAGATTGCCGGCTCGGTCACATTCTGCACCAAGGTCGGTCGCTAGCCTCGAGCGGATGATCGACCCCATCGCAGGGTAGATGGTGTCAAACGAGAGCGTCCTGCCGTCGACGAGTTCGACAACTGCCCGACGGCCCTCAGCTGAAATTGCGTCTCGGGCGCATGCGCCGAACTCGATTCCAGCCCTTTTTAGCCTAAGAACGTCATCCGGGCTGGGCTGGGCTGCATCAGCAATCAGCAAAGTTACGTCTCGAGTGAAGGTCCGCATGAACAGCGCCTTTTTCATTGCGTGTTCGGCCGGTCCGATGACGGCCACCCGTTTGTCAATGACCTCATAGCCGTCGCAGACAGGGCACAATCGCAAGGCTCCGGCTTTAATCATGTCGGCGGTGCCCGGAACGTCGGGGAGGCTGTCGACGACACCAGTGGCAATAAGCAGTGAGCGGGCATGAATGGGAGATGAAGCCTGCGCTAAAAATCCATTCTCCGCGATGCGAATGCCCACGACCGTATCGCACACCCAATCTGCGCCGTGCCGGGTGGCCTGCAGTTTGAGGCGGTGAAGCAGGTCAGGGCCGGTGATTCCGCGCGGGAAGCCCGGGCAGTTGCGCGTCAAGGGAATCCAGTTTGCCCGGCTTTGACCTGCATCGACGACAACTACCCGACGCCGAAAACGTCCAAGGTAGGTCGCGGCCACGAGGCCTGCTGGCCCGCCGCCCACAACCAGGGAGTCAAACATCCGATCGCGGCGCGCTTTGTCTCTGTCGACCATTCAGAAATCCTGACACTGCAAAACCGCACCGTGAGTGCACCGTGGACCACGTTGAAAGGAAACGCCGAACCGCCAATTTGGTTACCAAGTATTGGTTGCTGGGGCATAGCTGCATGCTTCCCACGTTGCGTTCGACCCGGCGCTCAGGAGTATGCTGGCACGAGCCTGGCTCGCGCAATGGCAACGCCATGGTGAAATGCAGGCCCTCGGGATTGTCCCTCGGGGTTGTAGTGTAATTCGATCTTTGCATTGCAATGCACGGCAACTACCTTTCCCAGCAATGTCGTTCCAAAGCCTCGCCGCTTCAGGGGCTCCACGGCGGGGCCGTTTCGCTCCTGCCGGTCGAGGTAAACAACCTGCTCAGCCGCGGAACCGCGGATCCACCATCGCACCTTGAGGCGGCCTTGAGAGCGCCGCGTGAGAGTAGCAGCAAGCGATGGTGGACTTCCCGACACCTGAGAGGGCCGATCAAGAGCGAGCTTGTGCCCCGATCGAGGCGGCCGCCGATCAGAGTGTCCACGGAATTTCCGCTTAAGGCCGGCGAGCCGTGTTCGGCTTTAGGGTGCTCGGCGGCTACCAGCCGCGCAAAGACGGTAACGACGTCCGGCTGGATGACGAAGTCGTGGTAGCCGCCGCGTACTTATGCCCCACGCATCTTGATGACCTGCAAGCGACGCCGCTCGCCACCATGAGTCGGCGTCAGTGGGGCCATCGTGAAGGAACAACAAGGCACTGGCCTCGTTAGAGCCGTACATCCATCGATAGCTTTCAACAGGAGATGAGAATGGCGACGACGCGAAGATCACAGGGCAGTTCCAAGGGCTTGGAAGACCTTTTCTACGATGGTCTGAAGGACATCTACTACGTCGAACGGAAGATTCTGACCGCCTTAAAGAAAATGGCAAAGGGCGCAAAGTCCGAAGAGCTGAAGGCCGCGTTCGAAAAGCATCGAGACGAGACAGAAGGTCAAATCGAGCGCCTGCAGCAGGTTTTCGACGCGTTTGGCAAGAGGGCTCAGGGTAAGACGTGCCCAGCGATCGATGGCATGATCGAGGAGGGGCAGGAGATTTTGGAAGAATTCGGAGACGCTCCAGCATTGGACGCAGGGCTCGTGGCCGCAGCCCAGGCGGTCGAGCATTATGAAATCGCGCGCTACGGCACTCTTGTGACGTGGGCGGGCTTGCTCGGCCTACGAGACGCAGTCCCACTTCTGGAACAGACTCTCGAAGAAGAAAAAGCCACCGATGAGGCGCTCACCCAACTCGGCGAAACTGGCGTCAACGAACGGGCAATGCAGCAGGCCGCGTGAGGTCGCGCATTGCTGGGGTGGCCAATCCGAAATTTGCATCTTCGTGAGCAGCGCAATGGGCGAATTCGGATTTGGCCATTTCCTCTGTCGCTTGCCCGTCGAGCACACGTGTTTTGGCTCTAACCGCATTGTACTACTACGCGCACCAATGTGGGCGCGCCGGTTATGCAAAAACACCAACCCCGCCGCACGCGCCTGTATCGACGCAGCAAGAAGACTCGAGGGCGAGGACCTGCCGGTCATTCTGCCTTTCGAGCGGAGGGGCCTCCTCGACCGGCTGTTGGGAAGGAGGGCAGCATGAACCTGCTCGATATATTCAAGCGCCGCGGCAGCGCGTCCGTGGCGCGCGAGCGCTTGCAACTGCTGTTGGCTTACGAGCGCCGCAACCGCAACCAGCCCGATCTCGTCTCCGTGTTGCGCGAGGAAATCATGGCTGTGAACGCCAGGCAAGGCCAACACCTCGACGTGACGGCAGCCTCATCGAAATCGAAGAGGCGACCGAACCTGGCAAAGGGCGGTCGCCGAACGCAAGTACTTGCGCCATCCCTGGCCGACAGGATGCCGGTATGAACGAGGAACCGGCTCGTCGGCCCGCGGCAGATCCTTCTGGCATCGAGAGCTTTTTCATGGCTGGTTTCGAGTGTTCCTCGCATCGACGTGCCGACGGGGTGCGCCTTGATCTTATCCGTGCGACCTCACATGACACCCATGCATCCGGCGACTATCGCCACTGTGCCGAGCTTGGGCTTCGCACGATCCGCGACGGCTTGCGCTGGCACTTGATCGAAACAGCGCCGGGAGTCTTTGACTGGTCGAGCTGGATGTTGGTGATCGAAGCAGCCCAGGCGGCCGGGGTGCAGGTCATCTGGGATATCTTCCACTATGGTTCGCCAGACCACGTCGACCAAGGTGGCCCCGGCTTTGTCGAGGCCTATGTCCGTTTCGCCGCGGAAGCTGTTCGGGTTCATCGCTTAGCCACCGGAGTGGCTCCCCTGGTGTGTCCGATCAACGAAATTTCTTTCTTTGCGTGGGCGGTGGAGGTCGGCTATTTCCCGCGCGCCGGGCAGAATAAGCGCGGATGGTTCAAACGCCACCTTGTCAGGGCAGCGATCGCCGGGATCAGAGCAATGCGGGAGGCCGAACCCAGTTGCAGGTTCATCTGGGCTGAACCGCTCATCCATATTGCTCCTCGTGACCGCAGTCGCGCCGAGCGGCGGCGCGCCGAAAATGCTCGTCAGGGCCAATTCGAGGCTTACGACATGCTGGTCGGGCGCGCTGAGCCGGAGTTGGGTGGCAGCGAGGACCTTGTCGACGTCATAGGCCTCAACTTCTATCCGCACAACCAATGGTACTTGAATGGGCCAACGATACCGATGGGACACCACGAATACCGGGCGCTTTCGGAAATGCTGGTCGAGGTCGACGAGCGCTACAAGAAGCCGATGATTATTGCCGAGACCGGCGCCGAGGGGTCGGGACGGCCGGCTTGGCTCCATTATGTTTGCGACGAAGTGCGCGATGCGATGAGCCTCGGCGCACCTATTCAGGGCATATGCCTGTACCCGGTGACGGCCTACCCCGGTTGGGACAATTCGCGCCACGCCGAAGTAGGCTTGTTCTCCACCATTCATGCGAACGGCTCGCGCACTCTTCACAAGCCGCTTGCCGACGAGTTGGAGCGCCAACGCCGATTGTTCGAGGCCTTCGACAACGAGCCAGCAGGCGCGGTATAGCCCCGCCGATAGTGCGCCGCGCTTTAACTGCATCGGCAACGCGGTAAGCCTAAATCTGTCCACCGAGAAAGATCCTGGGGTCCTTGGCCGCAGCGATGATCGCCTCGCGTGCGACTTTTGGCGACTTTTCACCGCGCATGACGGCAAGGCACGCCTCGATTGTTGCGAGTCTCGACGCTTGCAAGCCGGCTCCGGCCAATCCTTCAGCAGAACCTCGGCCGCGTCCGTTACCGAGACAACAACCCTGTCGCGATCGATCCGGCCGGTTGAACGACTATCGGCTTTGTGAAACGTCTCGTACGCACGACCCCTCCAACGGCATATTAGCTTCGGCTGATCTTTGCGCCATCTCAAATGTTAATGGTCACCGCGAATGCAGCTTAATCCCGGCGCATCGTTCACTCCGCCGCCTCGCGCTGCCTCGGCATCTGCCCGATGCCGTTTACCGGCATGCTGTTTTGAAGGCGCGCGAACGTCGCCAAAGCCTGCCCGACGACCTGATCCATATTGTAATAGCGATATGTCGCCAGACGTCCGACGAACCAGACCTGTGGGCACGCCGCTGCCAACGCTTCGTAGCTCTTGTACAACGCCTCGTTTTCGGGCCGCGGCACCGGGTAATAGGGATCTCCGATGTCCGAGGGGTATTCGTAGGTCAGGCTGGTCTTCGGACTCTTCTGTCCGGTCAGATGCTTGTACTCGGTGATGCGGGTGTAGTTTTCCGTCTGCGGATAGTTGACGACGGCGACCGGCTGAAACTCCTCGCAATCAAGCGTCGTGTGCTCAAAGCGCAGCGAACGGTAGGGCAAGCGACCAAGCTTCCAGTCGAAATACTCGTCGATCGGACCGGTATAGATCATCCGCTGGAAGGGGATCTTGTCGCGAATTTCGCGGTAGTCGGTCTGTAGCATGATCTTGATCTTGGGATTATCCAGCATGCGCTGGAACATGCGCGTATACCCGCCTGCCGGCATTTTCTGGAAAGTGTCGCCAAAGTAGCGATCATCCCGATCGGTCCGGGTTGGGACTCGCGCCGTCACCGACTTGCTCAGCTGGGAAGGGTCAACACCCCACTGCTTCCTCGTGTAGCCGCGGAAGAATTTCTCGTAGAGCTCCCTGCCCACGGTGCTCACGACGACGTCTTCGGCTGTGCGGACTTCTTCCACCGTCTCTCGCCGGGAAGCGAAGAACTCCTGCAGCTGCTCGGATGTCAGCTTAAGGCCGTAAAGGCGATTTATGGTGTCTAGGTTGATCGGTATCGGCAGCAGCTTTCCGTCGACCAGCGACAGCACGCGGTGTTCGTAAGACCGCCATTCGGTGAACTGCGACAGGTAGTCGACGATCGATTGGGCGTTGGTGTGGAATATGTGCGGCCCATAGCGGTGGATCAGGATCCCTGCCTCGTCATAACAGTCATACGCATTGCCGCCGATGTGATTTCGTCTGTCGACGATCAGGACGCTTTCTTGTCGCTGCGATGCGATGCGTTCCGCCAGCACGCTGCCGGCGAAGCCGGCGCCGACGATCAGCCAGTCGAACATGCTCACGCTCCCCTCAGCAACGGCACGACGCTCTTCATCGCGTGGGCGCGCTGGATGTGGGCCGCCATCGCATTCCAGGTCTTCTCCCAGGACATATCGGCGAGGTAGGCGTCGGCTTTCTCCACCAGGAAATCGCGAGGACGCGCCAGGATGGATCGAAGCTTGGCTTCGACATCCTCGGCGTCGACAATGTCGACAAGGCCTTCGGCGCCGTAGGTGCGCACGACGTCGACGATCGCTGTCGAAACCACCGGCAGTCCTGCCGCCAGGAATTCAGGAGTCTTTGTCGGACTGATGTAGCGTGTCGCCTCGTTGAGCTTGAAAGGCATCCAGCCGGCACTCCAATGCCGGAGGTAGCGTGGCAGGTCGGCATAGGACTTGCCGCCCAGCCAATGCAGGTTGCTTGCCGTGGGCAGCCTCGCCGGATCGATCTTGACCACAGGGCCGAGCATGACGAATTGCACGTCCGGCATTGCTGCAGCCGTCTCCGCTACCAATTCGACGTCGAGCCGCTCGTCAATGACCCCGAAATACCCCACTCTCGGGTGAGGTATGTTGGCCTGGTCGAGTGGGTCCTCACCCGGCTCTCTCGCCTGATGGAAATGTGCAACGTCGATGCTGCTTGGAAAAGCAAAGATCGAACGATGCAGGCTTCGCTTGGCCTCGTAAAGGCTCTGCCCGCCCGTGAAGACGACATCGGCACGTTGCAACAGCGCCTTTTCCAACTGCGTCAACTCTGCGGGAGCGTCTTTGAACGCGGAGAGTTCATCCATGCAGTCGTAGACGCAGACGTCACAGGCGAGATGATCGCTGAAGCGTAGCGCCATGGGCGTGTAATACCAGGTCGTCAATCGGTCATGCGGCGTGGAGGCGAGGATCTGATCGACGAACCTGCGCTGGATCGCGTTCGCCCTGGTCGCGGAAGTACCAACTGGGATCAGCGGCGTCACAATTCTGATCGTAGGTGAAACATCGTTCACCCGCGTCGAAGCGTGGCGCCTTTCGTCGAAGATCGGCTCCTCGAAATAAATTAGCTGCTGCTGTTTTGAGGCGAGCGTCAGAATCTGTTGCGGTCTTTGGAATACAAAATTCCATCGGAGGTGGGAAAAGCAAAGTAAAATTGACGACTGTACGGTGGTGTTTGGTTTTAGGGAGGTGCCCACCGCCATTTCCATATAGAAATCCTTCGTTACAATTAGAAATTGACTCGGCTAACATACGTTAATCGAGGCAGCTTCGAATGAAATTCGCAGCCATCTATATAACTTTCATCCCAGTAAGTTGTTCCATAGTTCCAAACTGTCTCGGGCGAGGCCAGCGGTCCGCTCCATTCCGGCCATGGCTCAAGAGAGAAGGTCAAGCCGAACGACCCTGCATCCGGCTGACATGATGGCCGCTCCAGAAGCTGAAGCCCCGCGCCGTGCGTGACCTCACCCAAAATGTGGCGCATTGCCACAGAACGGTTGAAATCGTTCAATCGTTCAACAACCGTTCATGGGCGGAGTTATAAATGAGGGCTGCGAATCGATTCGGCTGAGTCACGCAGACGGTCCAAATGAAAGGGGTCCGCGAAACAATCGCGGGAATGCTTGCGAATGAAGATCGACTTTGAAACCAACGTCTTTCCACTGTTTCACCCGCAGGCGGTGGATGATCTGAAGGACCCTTGTCCGGTGTTCGATGGCACGCTCTGGCACGTCTTCGGCTCCAGCGGCACCGTCACAACCGAGAGCTGGAAAATCCTCCACGCCACAGCGCCGGATCTTTATGGACCCTGGACAGAGCACGAGGCGATCGTTTTGCCGGTAACCGGATCGGGCATTGCGGCGCCCGGCGTCATTCATGAGTGCGGCGTCTTCCATATGTTCATCCAGACCGAATTCATGAAGTCCGGCGGACGTTGCGAGCACGCGGTCTCCAATGACGGCTTTCATTGGGTGGTGCTCAATCCGGCGATATTGTCGCTGCCCGACACCGATGAGGACGGCATCTACGATCCCCATCCGGCAATCGTCGACGGCAAGCGCTACATCGTCTATTCAGGCATGCCAAAATTCACCAGGGTGCCCCAGCCTGATGTCTATCTGGCGCGCAGCCAATCCGATTCCTGGTTCGGGCCATGGAAACGTCTCGGCAAAATACTCGATCATCTCGACGTGCCGCATCACAATGCGCGCGAACACCCGGATTACGAATGGGGGATCGAAGGCGCGCAGCTCGTCGAGCTCCCGGACGGTCGTGTGCTTCTTAACGCCACCTGCTTCCTCCCCGAAGGTCCGCGCGGCAGCCGGCAGCGCGTCTTCTTCGCCATCGCCGATGACGTCAAGGGTCCCTACGTTTCCGTTGGCCCCGTTCTCGACCCTGGTGAGCCCGGCGAGAATGGCCATTCGACCGTAATGATCGAAGGCCGGCAATTGACTTTGTTCTACCAGAGCAGACGCGAGACGACGAACCACCGCTGGCGATATGGCTTGGCCAAGTGCGACTTGGATCGGCACATACTTTCCAGAGTAGCCTAGAGAACGTGATCCAATCGTAGCCGCTGGGCTACCCACCTCGTCCAGGTCGCATTGCCGACGGACGCCGACAAAACCCAAGAAAGGCACAGATTAAGCTCGCTCATCACAATGGTGCTGCCAGTCGCCGTTTCGGATCAATGGTCGTCAAGCGATAACGGATGGGCTAGATGTCCCAGGCGGATGACGTAGGCAGTCGGCGAAGCCTGCGACGAGGCAGGTTGAGAGTATAAAATGGATCAAGGTAAGCTGGTCGTCAGATAATACATTTAAATTCTCTCTTCGAACTCCTCGGTGAGACCAGTCGTGCCAATCGGTTTCTCAGCGCCGGTGACAAGATAGCCGCAAGTCTGACCATTGGATGCGAGTTGGCTAGATGAAAGGAAGCAGCTGAAATTGGGTTCACTATTTTTCAAACCGGGATCGATGATATCAACCGGTTTTGATCCTGAGCAGGATGTCCTGATCGTAATTTCCAAAGCCCTTGCCGAAAATGTTAATCCCGCCAGGGCGCTTGGCGTCGTTCTTGACGCCGATACGGACGCGGATTGAATGATGGCTCTTCAGATCGAGTGCGGCGAGGCCGGTTTCGGAAATCCTNCTTGACGCCGATACGGACGCGGATTGAATGATGGCTCTTCAGATCGAGTGCGGCGAGGCCGGTTTCGGAAATCCTGAGGCCGTCGACATAGGTGCCGTCATTGGCAATTCGCCAGTTCTTGAGCTTGCCGTATTGCGAACCCTTGAGTTTCCACCAGGACGGCGTGAAGACGCCGCGTTTGTCACCGAAATCCCCCGGCGACGTCCAGGTGCCGACATCGACGCCATTGATCGTCAGCGTGATGTCCGAGGGCCAATCGGCGCTGGTGCCCGGCACTTCCGAAGACAGCTCTATCGCCATTTCGAGCTCGGTGATCTCGGCATTGGCGAGCTTGGCATTATTGGGAAACTGGTATTCGACAAAACCGCGGGTGANCCGAAATCCCCCGGCGACGTCCAGGTGCCGACATCGACGCCATTGATCGTCAGCGTGATGTCCGAGGGCCAATCGGCGCTGGTGCCCGGCACTTCCGAAGACAGCTCTATCGCCACTTCGAGCTCGGTGATCTCGGCATTGGCGAGCTTGGCATTATTGGGAAACTGGTATTCGACAAAACCGCGGGTGAACCACAACAGCCCGGCTTTCATACGATCCGGATCGAGGAAAGTGTTCGGTACATCGAGCAGACCGATGATGCCGTCCGGCGAAGAAAGGCCGCAGGGCGCGGTAACCTCGAAGCCGGTGTAAAGCCCGATCGGCATCGACACTTCGATCGCGTCGTTCTTGACCGCACGATATTCGCTCTTGAACACGACGAGCACTTCTTCGGCCGTCGGATAACAGATTTTCTGGCTGCCTTTCTTCGCTTTCAGGTGCTCGGTGCGGATCAGCCCCGCATCCTCCAGCACCTGGATGTTGGTCGAGACGGTCGACTGCGGCAGCGACAGCACGGCGGCGATTTCGTTGACATTCATCGGCCCCTTCTCATGCAGCAGTTTCAGCATCGAGATACGCGCCGAGGAGGCAAGCCCCTTGAGCACGGCAATGCCTTCCTCAGGTTCAATCACCAGAAAATT
>NZ_AYVY01000002.1 GCF_000503055.1 Mesorhizobium sp. LSHC420B00
CTTGGCGAGACGTTCCTGCAGCTTCTCCTTGTCGTAGTCCGAGGTGGTCTCCTCGATCTGCTGCTTGATCTGGGCAACGCGGCCCTGGATCTCGGCCTTCTTGCCGGCGCCGTCGACGATGGTGGTGTTCTCCTTGGAGATCGACACCTTCTTGGCGCGGCCGAGCATGTTCAGGCCGACATTCTCGAGCTTGATGCCGAGGTCTTCGGAGATGACCTGGCCACCGGTGAGGATAGCGATGTCTTCCAGCATGGCCTTGCGGCGATCACCGAAGCCAGGCGCCTTGACGGCGGCGATCTTCAGGCCGCCACGCAGCTTGTTGACGACGAGCGTGGCCAAGGCCTCGCCCTCGACGTCTTCCGAAATGATGACCAGCGGCTTCGAGGTCTGCACGACAGCCTCGAGGATCGGCAGCATGGCCTGCAGGTTGGAGAGCTTCTTCTCGTGGAGAAGAATGTAGGCGTCTTCCAGATCCGCAACCATCTTCTCGGCGTTGGTGACGAAGTAGGGCGAGAGATAACCGCGGTCGAACTGCATGCCTTCGACGACTTCGAGCTCGGTCTCGGCGGTCTTGGCTTCCTCGACGGTGATGACGCCCTCATTGCCGACCTTCTGCATCGCTTCCGCGATCATCGAGCCGACCGAAACGTCGCCATTGCCGGCGATGGTGCCGACCTGGGCAACCTCTTCCGAGGTCTTGATCTTCTTGGCGTTCTTGATCNGCGTCGCGACGACGTCGGCGACGGCGAGGTCGATGCCGCGCTTGAGGTCCATCGGGTTCATGCCGGCGGCAACCGCCTTGTGGCCTTCCTGGACGATCGACTGTGCCAGAACGGTCGCGGTCGTGGTGCCGTCGCCGGCGATGTCGTTGGTCTTCGAAGCAACTTCGCGGACCATCTGCGCGCCCATGTTCTCGAACTTGTCTTCAAGCTCGATTTCCTTGGCGACGGTGACGCCGTCCTTGGTAATGCGCGGTGCGCCGAACGACTTGTCGATGACGACGTTGCGGCCCTTGGGGCCGAGCGTGACCTTCACCGCGTCGGCGAGGATGTTGACGCCGCGCAGCATGCGCTCACGAGCGTCGCGGGAGAATTTTACGTCTTTGGCAGCCATTTTTAGCTCCTGGCAGGGGCTTGGATTGAGCCCGAAGATTTAANTTCCTTCATGATCAGAAGGTCTTCGCCATTGAGCTTGACTTCGGTGCCCGACCACTTGCCGAACAGGATGCGGTCGCCGGCCTTGACGTCCAGCGGGACGAGCTTGCCGGCTTCGTCACGGGCGCCGGAACCGACGGCGATGATCTCGCCTTCCTGCGGCTTTTCCTTCGCCGTGTCGGGGATGATGATCCCGCCCGCGGTCTTGGATTCGGATTCGACCCGACGAACGACCACGCGGTCATGAAGCGGGCGGAACTTCGACTTTGCCATTTTTTATTCCTCGATGAGAATGGTGAGAACAGTTCCTCCGTCCGGCGGCGCCGGACATGGTTAGCACTCATCTTGGGGGAGTGCTAACGTGGCGCTGAAATAGTCTGGCAACTCGCGCGAGTCAAGGCGCCCGGTGAGCATCATCAGAACAATTGCTTCAAACGGATGCTTCAAACAGATACTTGACCAAGTCAACTAAATGGCTGATCTTACCGGCAGGAGGATGCCATGACCATTCATCATCACCCAGGCAAGGAGCGGATCGACGCGGTGCGAGCCTTCAACCGCTTCTATACCCGCCAGATCGGGCTGCTCGACGAAGGGCTGCTGAAAAGCACCTTCTCGCTGACCGAGGCGCGGGTGCTCTATGAACTGGCGCATCGCGATGGCCTGACCGCCACGGACCTTGGGCGCGATCTCGGCCTCGATCCCGGTTATCTCAGCCGGCTGCTGAAGAAATTCGAGGAACGTCATCTGGTCGAGCGCGCCACGATCGAGGCGGATGCAAGGCGTTCGTCGATCGCCCTGACCAAGGCCGGGCGGCAGGCTTTCGCGCCGCTGAACCAGGGCTCGCACGACCAGGTCGCGGCATTGCTCGACCGGCTTTCGGTTCCCGAACAGGACAGGCTGGTCAAGGCCATGCAGACGGTGCAGCGTCTGCTGGGCGCGACCGCCGAACCCAACATTCCCTACACGCTGCGGCCTCTGCAGGTCGGCGACATCGGCTGGATCATCCATCGCCAGGGCCTGCTCTACGCGCAGGAATATGGCTGGGACGAAACCTATGAGGCGCTGGTCGCTGAAATCCTCGGCACATTCGTCAAATCCTTCGATCCGAAATGGGAACGCAGCTGGATCGCCGAGCGGGAAGGCGAGGTCGTCGGCTCCGTCTTCGTCGTGCGCCAGTCGGACGCGGTGGCGAAATTGCGCCTGCTCTACGTCGAGCCCTCGGCGCGAGGTCTCGGCATCGGCAAGCGGCTGGTCGAGGAATGTATCGGCTTTTGCCGCGCCACGGGTTACAGGACACTGACGCTGTGGACCAACGACGTGCTCGCCGCCGCCCGCCACATCTATGAGTCTGTGGGCTTTAAATTGACCAACGAGGAGTGCCACCATTCCTTCGGCAGGGATCTGGTCGGCCAGAACTGGAACCTGGAACTGTAGCAGCGCTTCCGGCGCTTCGGCGTCGGCCTGCCGTGCCTCACCCTTTGATCGGTATCCAGATTTCCAGCCCGCCATTGCCGCTGCGCGGATCAAATTCGGGGCCGTAACGCTCGAATTCCGGCGCATCGGCGATCTCGTGCCCAGAGGCTGGCAGCCATTTGTTCCAGATCGTGTTGACCGTGCGGCGGATGGTCGAGATATGGTCACGATGGGCGAACACGCCGTATTTCTGCGCCGGCACGCGCACACGCCAAAACTCCCTCGGCAGGTCCGAAAAATCGGACACTTCGACGCCAGCGATGTAGTCGAAATTGCCGGCGTCGTCGCCGTTGACGCAGACGCCATAGGCGACGTCGCCGATCTCGCCAGGAATGTTGCCAATATAGGGGCCGAACCGCTGCCACTGCATCGGGATGCCGGCGCTGGTTTCGCAGCTGTAGCGCTCGCCGAGACCGGCGATGAGAAACGGCCGGCTGGTCTCAAAACGCGGTGGTTCGAGAGTGGCGAGAAAGGACTGGTCCATCAGGATCGGCTCCACAAGATCGAGGTTGTCGAGCGAGCCTTGTGCGCGCACCAGTTCCGGCGTGGTGCCGAACTGGTCGCGGAAGGCGCGGGTGAAGGCCTCATGCGAGGCATAGCCGGCGTCGAGCGCGACCGAGAGGATGTCGGGTGCGCCGGCGCCAAGCTTGCGCGCCGCTTCGGTCAGTCGGCGAGAACGGACGTAGCTCATCACCGAACGGCCGGTAGCCGCGCCGAAAGCCCGCGTCACATGAAAGCGCGACACCCCGCTGATCTTGGCGACATCGTCCAGCGAGACTGCTTCGGGCAGATGGCTTTCGACGAACCACAAGGCTTTCTCGATCGGATTCATTTGGCACCTCGCATTGGCCCAGTCTCCGCATTGGCCCAGTCTTTACATGGCCCAGTCTTTACATTGGCCATGTCTTATATTGGCAAGATTATGGTGCCGCTTCCTGGCGGAGGCAGTTTGATCGAAATTGCGCACTGCGCAAATCGAGAGCGACGGTCGTCGGCAAGTCGCAGGCGTCGCGCGAAAAGGCTTGACAGGAAGCGGGCAAACGTCCTTTTAAATGTAACGTTATTACATCACGAGGTCTATATGGCTCCTTCTGACAAGACTTATTGCGCTGTGATTGGCGGAAAACTAGGGTGGCTGACTGATGGTCCCCGAGTCGAAAGGCAAGGGGTGAAAAGGGAACACGGTGAGATCTTCGGATCGAGGCCGTGGCTGCCCCCGCAACTGTAAGCGGTTAGCAAAATCCGAAGTGCCACTGGCCGGCAAGGCTGGGAAGGCAGGATGGCGCAAAGACCCGCGAGCCAGGAGACCTGCCATCAGCATGAGTTGACCGGACGGGGTGTGCCGGGAGGAGACGTGGACATCGGTCTTGTCGGCCGGTCCGTCCAGCTTCCTTCCGTCGCCATTGAGAAAGTGACGGTAAGTTGGACGCCTCCCAGCCTCTTCTTGAAGCGTGTGAACTGAGCGCGACGACGAATGGCCGGTGCCTGGTCAGCGCGGTGAGCCTTTCGATAGCGCCGGGCGACCGCCTCGCCATCATCGGCCCCAACGGCGCCGGCAAGACGACGCTGCTGCGCATGCTATGCGGTACGCTGCGGCCAAGCGCGGGAGATGTGAGATTTTCCGGACGCCGGCTGGAGAGGTTTTCGGCCGCCGAGCGGGCACTGCACATGGCGGTCGTTGGCCAGACCGACCAGCCTGATCCGCGGCTTGCCGTGATCGACTACGTCGAGCTTGGGCGCGTCCCGCATGCCGGCTTGCGACGGAGGAGCGAGCAACGCGACATCGTCATTGAAGCACTTCGCAGAACCGGCCTGCTGCCGCTGCTCGGCCGCACGATCGGCTCGCTATCCGGTGGCGAGCGGCAACGCGCCCAGTTGGCGCGCGCCATCGCCCAGGAGCCCAAAATCCTGTTCCTCGATGAACCGACCAATCATCTCGATCCGCGCGCCCGCAGCGACCTTCTCGAACTCGTATCGCAGTTTGGCATGACCGTCGTGGCGGTGCTTCATGATCTGTCGCTTGTCACGCCATTTGCCACCAGGGTCGCGGTGATGAACGAGGCCCGCCTGCAGGCACTTGCCAGTCCGCGCGAGGCGCTGACCAAGAAGTTGATCCGCGAGATTTTCGGCGTTGACGTGCTTTGGCTGCGCCATCCCACCGAAGACCGCGAACTCACGGTCTTCGACGTTCCGAACCGCGCCTCTTCACATCCCGATTTGACCAAGGAGCAACATCCGTGAAACGCCTCGTACTGTCTTTTGCCTCCCTCCTACTTGCCCAGACCGCCTTCGCTTTCCCGGTAACCGTTGATAGCTGCGGCACGCCGCTGACGTTCGACGCCGCGCCGAAGCGCGCCGTCATCCAAGATCTGAACATGGCGGAGATGGCCTTCGCGCTGGGGCTGCAACCATCGATCGTCGGCCTGACCGGCATCACCGGATGGTATAAGGTCGGTCCGGAATTCAAGGCCGAGCAGGGCGCGATCCCGGAACTCGCGCCGAAATACCCGACCCTCGAAAACCTCGTCGCCGTCGAGCCCGATTTCTTCTTCGCCGGCTGGTATTACGGCATGAAGCCTGGCGGCGAGGTGACGCCCGATACGCTGGCCCCGCACGGTATCAAGACGCTGGTGCCGACGGAAAGTTGCGTCCATCTCGACCAGAACCGCCCCGCAGCCTCGATGGACCTGCTCTATGGTGATGTCGAAAAGCTGGGCAAGATTTTTGGCAAGGAGGCGGAGGCGGGAAAGCTTGTTTCGAACTGGAAGGCGCAGCTCGCCGATATCACGGCAAAGATCGGCGACCGCACGGGAACGCGTGTGTTTCTTTACGACTCCGGCGAAGACAAACCCTTCACATCAGGCAAGTTCGCGATCCCCAGCGCCATGATCGCCGCAGCCGGCGGCGACAACATCATGGCCGACATGCCGACGAGCTGGGGCAATACGGATTGGGAGACGGTGGCGGCCCGCAATCCGCAATTTCTTATCCTGCTCGACTACCAGGACGGCGGCTACAGAAAACTGCTCGATTTCCTGAAAGCTCATCCGGCGATGAAGGAGACTGAGGCGGTCAAAAATGAGCACTTCATTGCGCTGCGCTATGCCGAACTGACGCCTGGGCCTGCCAACATCGAGGCGATCGGCAAGATCGCCAGGGCGATGCACCCGGAAGCTTTCTGAGCTTGCGCCAGAGAGCGTTCGAATTGGCGATGACAGCAGGAGCAGCAGCGATTGCCGCTCTTGCTCTGCTGTCGATTGCCTATGGATCGACGGTCATCGCGTTGAGCGACGTGATTGCTGCGCTCGGACATGCCGCCGGGCTGGACGGAGACATCGTGTCCGGTCCGGCCGGCAAGATCCCGATTGCCAAGATCGTCCTCGATCTTAGGCTACCGCGCACGATTATGGCCATCTGTGTCGGCGCCGGGCTGGGCGTCATCGGCGCGCTGCTGCAGACGGTAACGCGCAACGACCTCGCAGATCCGTTCTTGTTCGGCCTGTCGTCCGGAGCCGCGGCCGGCGCGGTTTCCGTCATCACCATTTTTGGCGACCATTTCGGTATCTGGACGTTGCCGGTCGCGGCCTTCACGGGCGGCGTATTGGCCGCCGGCATCGTGCTTTTGCTGGTTTCGCGGGTGAGGGGGCAAGGCCCCGAACGGCTGATCCTCGCCGGGCTTGCCGTCTCGTTCATGTTCACCGCCTTGACTAACTATCTCGTCTTTGCCGGAGACCAGCGCGCCGCTCACTCGGTGTTGTTCTGGACGATGGGCGGGCTCGGGCTGGCCCGTTGGGACAATATCGAGCTGGCTGCTCTGGGCGCAGGCACCATCCTTGTTTATGGACTTTGGAACCACCGCCGGCTCGACGCTTTCCTGGCCGGCGAGAATGCCGCTGAAAGCCTCGGCGTCCCGGTTGCGCGGATGCGCAGGATGACATTTCTCGTCGCCGCTTTCTCGACGGCGATCCTTGTCTCGGTCGCAGGCGTCATAGGTTTCGTTGGCTTGATGATCCCACATCTGTCCAGGACCCTGGCCGGCCCGCTTCATCTGCGCCTGATTGCAAGCTGCGCCCACTTCGGAGCGGTGCTGTTGCTGGCAAGCGACCTTCTCGCGCGCACGCTGCTGCCGCCGCAGGAACTGCCGATCGGCATCATCACCAGTTCGGTCGGCGCTTTCTTCGTGGTCACGATGCTCATTCGCAATCGCTCATGATGTGACTGCCATGTACATTTGCCGCCTTCTGGCACAATCCGGGTTCCTTGAATTATGAGCACGCTTATTATATATGTCGCTCATGGTTTCCGACGGCATCGACAGATTGGGCTTTTTGATCCACGACGTGCAGCGCCTGATGCGCAAGCGCTTCGAGGCGCGCGCCAGTGGTTTCGGCCTTTCTTCGGCGCAATGGCGGCTTCTGGTCCGTGTCGCCAAGGAGGCGGGTGTCGCGCAGGCGCGGCTTGCCGAGCTTCTCGAAATCGAGCCGATCAGCGTCTCGCGCCTTGTCGATCGCATGGAGGAGGGCGGCTGGATCGAGCGCCGTCCCGACGCAACCGACAGACGAGTGCGCATGATTTTCCCGACCGCCAAGGCGAACGCAGCCTACGCCCACGTCAAGAGCCTTGCCGGCGAGGTGTATGAGGAATCGCTCGTTGGCGTTTCGCCGGAAGATCGCCGCGTCCTGGTCAAGGCGCTGGAGACAATGGTGCAGAATCTTGCGGATGGTGAGACGCCGCCCTCGGAAAAAGTGAAGAATACGGAAGGCGCAGCAGCATGAACGCGGTAGCCAAAGTAGATAAGAATGCGGCCAAGCTGGAGATGGAAGCTCCCGCGAAGCCGGCGGCAGCTCCGGTAACGGTCGCTCCGCAGGTAGCTCCGGCGCCAGTGGCGCCGAAGAAGAAGCGTCGTGCCGGCCGCTTCCTTTTGATGTTTGTGCTGCCCGCTGCGTTGATCGCCGGCGGCAGCTATGTCTGGGTGACCGGCGGCCGCTATCAGGAGACCGAGAACGCCAATCTGCAGCAGGCCAAGGTGTCGATAGCCGCCGATACGGCGGGCCGCATCGTTCAGGTCGATATTTTCGACAACCAGTCTGTCAAGCAGGGCGACGTGTTGTTCGCCATCGATCCCGAGCCCTACCGGATCGCATTGGCCCAGGCCGATGCGGCGGTGGCCGGCGCGCGGCTCAATGTCGAGCAGCTGCGTGCGGCCTATAGCCAGGCGCTGGCGCAAGAGAAGTCCGACGAAAGCCAGGTCCAGTACGCGCAGTCGCAGTATGACCGCGCCGCCGACCTTGCCCGCAAGGGCATCAACGCCAAGTCGTCGCTGGACGAGGCCAAGAACGACCTCGACAAGGCCAAGCAGCAGCTGGCCGTGGCCCAGCAAGGGATCGTCAGCGCCAAGGCGGCACTTGGCGGCAATCCCGACATCGAGACCGACAAGCATCCGACAGTGATGGCGGCGCTCGCCGCACGCAACAAGGCGGCCTACGATCTGGTCCAGACAACAGTCAAAGCGCCTGCCGACGGCATCATCAGCCAGGCCGCTTCGTTCAAGGTCGGCCAGTATGTCGGCTCGGGCACGCCGCTGTTTTCGCTGGTCGAGACCGGCGATACCTGGGTCGACGCCAATTTCAAGGAAACGCAGCTCACCAACATGAATCCGGGCCAAAAGGCCGAAATCGTGGTCGACACCTATCCGGGCAAGACGTTCGAAGCCACCGTCAAGGCGATTGGCGCCGGCACCGGGGCCGAGTTCTCGCTGCTGCCCGCGCAGAACGCCACCGGCAACTGGGTCAAGGTCACGCAGCGCATTCCGGTCCGCCTGGAGTTGACCGACGCCGACGCCAAGATGGCGCTGCGCACCGGCATGAGCGCGACCGTCACGGTGGACACCGGCGTTTCCCGCGGGCTGCCGGGCATTTTCCGCCGCGCCACGGCAGGCGAGGCCAAGTAAAGAGGCCTGACAGCGGCCGCATGGCAAACAGCGAGATGGATGCAGGTGACAGGATTGGTCCGAGGGAGGCGCAGGAAGAGTTGAATGCGTAGACGGGCTGCGCTGCGGCCTGGCTAAACCAGACAACGTTGCGCAGGATCTTCGGTCCTCAGGTTTCCGGGCGGCAGGCGCCCGCTTTGTCGAGACGCTCAGTCGATGTAACCCCCACATCGATGCTCGCGTCCCACCGCGATGAGGGTCTCTCTGCAGCGAGGGCCTCGCCGTCCGGAAACCTAATGTACACGTTTTTGTTACCTGCTGGAAGTTTTACGTCATGAGCACCCCAGAACCCTTTCGCGAAGTACCGCACCGCGGCCTGATCACAGTTGCGCTCATGCTGGCGACGATCATGCAGGCGCTCGACACGACGATCGCCAACGTCGCGCTGCCGACCATGACCGGCGATCTCGGCGCCTCCCCCGACAACATCAACTGGGTGCTGACCTCCTACATCGTTGCCGCCGCGATCATGACGCCGGTGACCGGCTGGCTTGCCGACCGCTTCGGTCGCAAGGAGCTGTTCCTGACGGCGGTGGTCGGCTTCACCGTCTTCTCCATGCTGTGCGGCATAGCCTGGAGCCTGGAGACCATCGTTCTCTTCCGGCTGATGCAAGGCGTCTTCGGCGCGGCCATCGTGCCGCTGTCGCAGACCTTCCTGCTCGACATCAACCCTAGGGAACGCCACGGCCAGGCCATGGCCATCTGGGGCGCCGGCATCATGCTGGGACCGATCCTTGGCCCGACGCTGGGTGGCTGGCTGACCGAGAATTTCAACTGGCGCTGGGTGTTCTTCATCAACCTGCCGGTCGGCATCATCGCCTTCCTCGGCATGGCCGCATATCTCCCCAGCGTGGCCCGGCGGGTGCGCAGCTTCGATTTCTTCGGCTTCGCCATGCTCTCGCTCGGTGTCGGCGCGCTGCAACTGATGCTCGATCGTGGCGGTGAGGTCGACTGGTTTTCCTCGATCGAGATATGGATCGAGCTTGGTCTTTCCATCACCGGCTTCTGGGTATTCACCATTCACACGTTGACGGCGGAGCACCCCTTTATCGACCCGAAGATCTTCCTCGATCGCAATTTCGTCACCGGGCTGGCGTTCATTTTTGTCATGGGCGTGCTCATTTTGGCGAGCATGTCGCTGCTGCCGCCAATGCTGTCGACCATCTTCGGCTATCCGACCCTCACTATCGGCATCGTCCTGGGGCCGCGCGGTGTCGGCACGATGATCGCGATGCTGTTCGTCGGGCGGATCATGCACAGGATCGATGCCAGGATCCTCGTCGTGATCGGCTTCCTGCTGACCGCGCAATCGCTCTACACGATGTCGAGCTTTTCGCCGCAGATGGACAACTGGCTCATCCTCAGCTCCGGCGTCATCCAGGGCCTTGGAATGGGAATGGTGTTCGTGCCGCTGTCCACCGTGGCTTTCGCCACGCTCGACGCACGCTTCCGTACCGATGCCACGGCGTTGTTCAGCCTGGTGCGCAATCTTGGCTCATCGATCGGCGTATCGGTGGTGACGGTTCTGCTGGTGCGTAACACGCAGATCAACCACGCCGAGCTCTCGGCCTATGTCAACCCGTTCAATCCCAACCTCTGGGCGGCGTCGCCGGCAGCAGCGGGCGGCGATCCGATGGCGCTGTCGCTGATGGATCGCATGGTCAATATCCAGGCGATGATGATCTCCTACGTCAATGACTTCAAGCTGCTGATGATGATGACACTGCTTGCCGTCCCGTTTGTTTTCCTGCTGCGCAAGCCAAAGGCTGCGCCGCCCGCCGGTGGAGCGCCTGCCGCGCATATGGACTAAGTCTCACGGCTCCGGCAACCGCGACCGGCTCACGGCTTCCGTTGCCTGTGCCGGTCGCGTCGGCATTGAGCCGGTTCACCTGCCATTAGTATATCCCGACCAATATGCACTCGCTTTTGGGTTGAAGGCGAGCCTCCTTTGCTTGCCTCAAGCATCAGCGGGAGGAACTGTGTTTGGCCACGAAATCATCCAGGCAAACCGCCGAAGTGCCCGAATCCGCCAATTTGACGACGCTGGCACAACTGGCGACTGCCTCATATGAGGCGCTCGAGCGCGAGCTTCGCGCCACGATTGCAGCGCTTCAAGACCAGGCACTGCGGTTCCAGACCGCGATCGAGAACATCTCGCAAGGCATCTGCTTTTTTGACGCCGATGAACGGCTGATCCTGTGCAACCGGCGCTATGCGGAAATCTATCGCCTTGCGCCGGAGCAATTGCAGCCGGGGGCGGCGCTGCGCGAAATCGTCGAGCGGCGCGTCGCTGTCGGGACCTCGGCAATGAATGCGGACGCCTATCTGGCGTTGGCCCGGGCAGTCAATTCGGGCACTGCTTCGGGGAACTGGACAGCCGAGCTCGCCGATGGCCGGACAATTCAGGTCTGCCATCAACCGATGCCTGACGGCGGCTGGGTGGCCACGCACGAGGACATCAGCGAGCTCAGCGCCAACCGCTTGGTCGTCGACGAGCGTATCTCCTTGCAGACGCTGATCGACCTGGTGCCTGACTACATGTGGGTGAAGGACACCGAAAGCCGCTTCGTCGTCGCCAACCGAGCCATTGCGTCCGACAGCGGTCGAGACAGCACGAGCGACATGATCGGCCTGAGCGACTTCGACCTTCATGCGCCGGATCTTGCGCAGAAATTTCGCTTCGTCGAGCAGCAACTGATGCGCGACGGACAACCGATGATCGACGAGGAGGAGTTCGTCGTCGATGCGTCAGGCACCGGCAAATGGTTCCTGTCTACGAAACTGCCATTGCGCAACGTTCAAAACAACATTTTCGGCCTCGTCGGCATTGCCCGCGACATCACTGCGCGCAAGCAGGCCGAAATCCTTCGCGATGGGCAGGCGCATATCCTCGAGATGATCGCAAAGAGCGCTCCCCTCGAAGACGTGCTCGAGCGGCTCATGCGTCTGGTCGAGTCCCAACTGGCGGGGATATTCGGTTCGGTCTTGCTGCTCGACAAGGATGGCAGCCACTTGCGCCACGCTGCCGCGCCGAGCCTGGCGAAAGACTACACCGACGCCGTCGACGGCGCCGCGGTCGGCCCTCGGGCGGGGTCTTGCGGAACGGCGGTCTATCGGCACGAGCCGGTGATTGTCGCTGACATCATGCAGGATCCGCTTTGGCAGGATTATCGCGAACTCGCGCGGCCGCACGGTTTGCGTTCGTGCTGGTCGACCCCGATCCTGTCGCATCAGGGCGCGGTGCTTGGCGTCTTTGCGATGTATTCGATGACGGTGCGCGAACCGACCGAGGCCGAGACCCGCCTGATCGATTTCACCACGCGCATCGCCGGGATCGCCATCGAACGCAAACAGGCTGAAGACCGGATCCACTTCATGGCCAATCATGACGTGCTGACCGGGCTTCCCAATCGCGCCTTGCTCGAGGATCGGCTTTCGCAGGCGGTCCTGTACGCCCAGCGATACGATCGCTGGGTGACGGTGGTGTTCATCGATCTGGACAATTTCAAATTTGTCAACGACACGCTCGGCCACAATGCCGGAGACGAGCTTCTGAAGATCGTCGCAAGTCGCATGGTCGACTGCGTGAGGGCAACCGATACCGTCGTGCGGCTTGGCGGCGACGAATTCGTCATCGTGCTTTTCGACCAGCCGGCGAACGTCGATCTCGTTTCCGAGACCTTGCAAAAGCTCAGGGCGGCACTCGCCGAACCGGTTCGGCTCGGAGCGCATCTTGTGCGGGCGACTGCCAGCATCGGCATTGCCAACTATCCGAAGGATGGGACGGAGCCTGATACGCTGCTGGCAAATGCCGATGCGGCCATGTATCGCGCCAAGGAGTTCGGCCGCGACAATTTCCAGTTTTACGCTCCAGAGTTCAACACCCGGGCGCATGAGAAATTCGTGCTTCAGGAAGAGCTGCGAAATGCCTTGGCGCGTTCGGAATTCACGCTGCTCTACCAGCCGCAGGTGGACCTTCGGTCAGGTCGGGTTTTTGCGGTCGAGGCATTGATACGCTGGAACCATCCAACGCTTGGTACGATAATGCCGACGATGTTCATCCCGACCGCCGAGGAGACAGGTCTGATCGTACCGATCGGCGACTGGGTTCTGCATGAGGCCTGTCGGCAGAACAAAGCCTGGCAAGACGCCGGGCTGCCGTCCTTGACCGTTTGCGTGAATGTGTCGGCGCGGCAATTCAGGGAACGCAACCTGATCGATCGCATTGTCAGCGCGCTGAAGGACAGCGGTCTGGAGGCCAGGTACCTCGAACTGGAGGTGACCGAGAGCCTTATCATGCAGGATATCGACCTGGCGGTCGCGACCATGAACGCCCTGCAAAGCCTGGGTGTCCAGATCTCGATCGATGATTTCGGCACAGGCTATTCCAGCCTCAGCGCACTCAAGACCTTTCCCGTGGCGCGGCTGAAGATCGACAAATCCTTCATCAAGGATCTTGCCGCCGACGAGAACGACCAGGCTGTGGCCAGCGCGGTGATTTCATTGGGGCAAAATCTCAACCTGAGGGTCATTGCCGAGGGCGTTGAGACAGATGATCAGGTGGCCTTCCTGCGCAGGAACAATTGCGACGAAATGCAAGGCTATCATTTCAGCAGACCGGTTTGTGCGCAGGACATCGAGGAGTTGCTCGGCGGCCGCAAAGACTGACGGCTCGATCATCCGGCACGGACTCCGCCGACCAAAGGCGAAACCGTGCTATCTTCCGAGCACAAGGCACCAGTAGCGAAGCGTGTTGTCGCGGCCGTCGCGTACATAGGCGAGGCCGAAGCGGGTGAAGCGCGGGTCTAGCATGTTGCGGCGGTGGCCTGGCGAATGCACCCAGATATCGAACAGCTTCTGCTGGTCGAAGCGGCCTTCGGCGATGTTCTCGGCGGCGGCGCCGGCAATGCCATTGTCTTTGACGCGCGAGGCAAAGTCCTTGCCCCAGCCGGTGGTGTGATTCATGCGGCCGCGGCGCGCCATGTAGCCGGCCTGCTGCAAGGCCGCCTGTTCGAGACGAGGATCGGCGACAAGCGGTCCAAGACCGGCTGAGGCCCGAATGCCGCTCAGGGTGCCGGCCGCGGAAGCAGAGACACCGGCGCCTTCGCCGGTGGGCAGCACGGCGGTTGCGCAGGCGGCGAGCCCGGCAAGGGCGCCAAGGCCGGCAGCTCTGAGCAGCATGCGCCTGTTCAGGCTTGGTTTGCCTTCATAATTTTCAATTCTCGCAACGGTCATGCCCGCCTGACATAGCGGTGATCATGGCTTTTGCCGGGCAGGCGATTAGAATCTCGCTCAAGCCGACCCACAGCGCAACAAAAAGGGCCGAGCTCGCGGGTCGCAAGTCGCCCAGACTGTTCGTTGCGGAACCAGCAAAGTTTGCCGCTGGGTCCCCGCCTTTTATCGTGTTATGCTAATATACCCTAAAGGCCGTCCTTGAAGGGAACGGAAATGTCCGCCATGTCAACGTTGACCCGGACTTTCATTGCCGCTGTTCTTGTCGGCTGCGCACTCGTCGTGTCGTCTGCCATCGGAGCGGGAGTTACCGAGGATGTCGTGACGGGAACGCGACTCGCGGAATTGCTCCGTGCGGGGCGAAGCATCATCTCGAACTATCAGACGCTCATCAATGATCCTGCTCTTGGCGACAAGCACCTCGACGGTGAGCGCATTACGAGAGAAGCCATCGCCGCATACTCAAAACACACCGGCCACGACCCGCTTTCGGGCGGATTGACCGAGCGCGACCGGCGTCTGCTTGAGGCCCAGATTGAGGCGATGCGAGAGGTGGTGGACGAACAGCAAGATAACATCAACCGCGCGGGAACCGCTTTCAAAGGCTTCGTGCCGGCGGTGTTTGCGCGTCTGATGAATGACAAGTTCGCTGCCAAGGCCGGCAACGAAGCTCGGGTGCGCGTGACCGCGCCAGAGCAACTCGTGCGCAACCGCAAATCGCTTCCGGACGCATGGGAAGCACGGATCATCGAAAGCGTCTTGCTGGATCCGCAGAGAGCAAAGGGAGAAGCCTACACGGAAGTCACCGAGGCGGATGGACGCCCTGCATTTCGAATGCTGCTGCCCGAATACTATACTGGCTCGTGTCTTTCCTGCCACGGCGAGCCGAAGGGCGAGATCGACGTGACAGGATACCCAAAGGAGGGCGGCAAAGCGGGCGATCTGGGAGGCGCGATAAGCATCGTCTTGTTCAAATGAGCGCTTTGGAACAATCACCGCACCGCGTGGAAACGGTATCGGCGCCGGCGAGGCCCTTTGCGCGTCCCTTTGCCCATCTACCGATTTCGGCCCGCATAGCTGCGCTGACAGCGGCCGGCCTTATCAGCCTCATCGTATCGTCAATCTTTCTCACACAGGCACTTTATCGCAGTGCAGATCGAACTGCGGAGACCAAAGCATTTTTCGACGCCGCGTCCACTGCGGCTGCGGCGCACGCAACATTCGGCGAATTGCGATACTGGCTGACTGATCTGTCGGTTAGCTTGTTGATGAATTCCCAGCGTAATGCCGAGCAGGCGCGCGAGCGACTACTGGCACATCTGGACCGCCTTTCGAAATCATCACCGGATGCGGTCAGGGAAATCCGCGTTGAGATGGATGCCTATGTCAAAACAGCGCTAGAGGCGGCAGACAGCTATACTCAAGACAACCGCATCATCGGCAACACTCTCCTCGCCGAGGCGCGTACCCACAGCGCAAACGTGGATGCTGCGCTTAACAAACTCGTCGACCGAGCGAGCGCCGAGGCAGAAGCCGCTCGCAACGAGGTCGTAACGGAAACCCAGAAAACGGCGACTACTGCTGCTGTTCTGGTGGCCATCGTGGTGATGATCGGTTCGCTTCTCACCATCCTTGTTCTTCGCTCGATCGTCGGACCGTTGCGGCGGCTGAACCGGGTAATCGGAAATCTGACGGAAGGACGCTACGACGTCGAAATACAGGCAGAGGGAGGGGACGAGCTCGGCGCGATGGCGCGGACGCTTCGGCTTTTCCGGGCGAGCGCAATTGCAAAGCAACGACTGGAGGATGAGGCGGAGCGGCAAAGACGGACGATCGGAGCGGCACTCGAGGCGATTTCTGACGGATTTGTCCTGTTCGATTCGGAGGACAAGGTCCTTCTTGCCAACAGCAAATACTGCGAAATCTTTCCCGACAATGACCGAGCTACTCTGCCGGGGCAAAGCCTTCAGGATATTCTGAAAAGACGCTTGGCGAGCGGGCACGTCGACCTTGAGGGCGCGTCGCCGGAGGAATGGATTGCGAAGAGGCTGCGCATCCAGAAGGATCCGGCAGGCTTCGTCCACGAGGGTCGCTTTGGAGAACGCTGGGTCCGCGTCAGCAAACGAAAGACCCCTGACGGCGGGACCGTCGCCGTTTACACCGACATCACGGAACTGAAGCAGAGAGAGGTCGAACTCGAGCGGGCCAAGAGTCATGCTGAAGCGGCAAATGAGGCCAAGAGCAGCTTCCTCGCGTCCATGAGCCACGAGCTGCGCACTCCACTGAACGCGATCATTGGCTACAGCGAGATGCTGATCGAAGAGGCGAGCGACCAGCAAATGAATGAGTTCGTGCCAGATGTGGAAAAGATCGCCGGGGCCGGTCGCCATCTCCTCGCGCTCATTAACGACATCCTCGATCTGTCGAAGATCGAGGCAAATAAGATGGCAAATTTCCTGGAGACTTTCGACGTCGCCGACTTGTTGCGCGATGTCCAGGCCACAGTCGCGCCACTGATGGCGAAAAACCGAAACAGTTTCGTTATGGACCTCGCGGGCGACCTCGGGAAGATGCATTCGGACCAGACGAAGTTGCGTCAGAACCTCTTCAATCTCCTCAGTAACGCAGCCAAGTTCACCGAGGGGGGCCGTGTAACACTGGCGATTCGACGCGAGAGGAGATCGGACGGCGACTGGCTGATATTCACAGTGTCCGACACCGGGATCGGGATGACGCCAAAGCAGCAAGAACGGCTCTTTGATGCTTTTACGCAGGCAGACGCCTCCACCACTCGCAACTACGGCGGGACGGGATTGGGCCTCAGCATAACCCGGAGTTTCTGCCGCATGATCGGAGGCGTTGTAACCGTTAAAAGCGAGTTCGGAAAAGGCTCGACTTTCACAATGGAGATTCCAGCCGAGTGCGACGAAGAACCTGGCGAGCAGAAACCCGCCGAGCCGCTGTCGTCGAGGCCCTCGGAGCAGGCGGTTCTGATCATAGATGACGAACCAGCCGCCCGAACTCTCATCGCCAGGTCCTTGGCTGAGGCGGGACTGGCATCAATCGAAGCAGCAAGCGGCGAGGAAGGCATAGCCGCGGCGCGAGCGCATCGCCCGGCCGCAATCGTTCTCGACATCATCATGCCGCATCAGGACGGCTGGTCAGTGCTGCGCTCACTGAAGGGCGATAAGGAGCTCTGCGAGATTCCGGTAATCCTTGCGACGATACTTGCAGATCGCGAACTCGGCCTCTCACTCGGTGCGGTCGAATACCTCACGAAGCCGATCGACACCCAGAAGCTTATACGAACAATAGAGGCTTGCGGCGGCGGCAACCGCGATGTGCTTGTTATTGACGACGATCAAGCCTCCCGCGACTTCCTTCGGCGTATCCTGATCAAGAAGGATTGGCGGGTTCACGAGGCAAGCGATGGCCTGCGCGGCCTCAAGCTGATGAAGCGGTTGTTACCGCGTCTGGTCCTGCTTGATCTGCTGATGCCCGAAATGGACGGGTTCCAGACCCTGAACGAGATGCAGCAGGTGCCCGAGCTTCAGAACATTCCGGTCGTCGTCGTGACTTCCAAGGATTTATCGGCGGACGAGCTCAAGTGGCTTCGCGACAGGGCGGTCGCGGTTGTAATCAAGGGCGCAAATAGTCGGTCTCAGTTGGTCGAGGCCCTCGAGCGCCAGATCTTCCCACTTGGGTCGACAGGTGCCAGCATTGCCGATCGCGGAACCACCCCCATGGCTGAAGGAAGCTAAAGATGACGAGGATCCTTCTCGTAGAAGACAACGAATTGAACCGCGACATGCTTTTGCGGCGGTTGTCACGGCGTGGGTTCGAAGTCCTCATTGCGGAAAACGGACAGTCGGGCGTGGAACTCACCGTTTCGGAAAGGCCCGATCTCATCCTCATGGATATGAGCTTGCCGGTCATGGACGGGTGGGAGGCGACCCGGCGGATCAAGGCTGATCCGGCCACCTCCGGGATCCCGATCATTGCGCTTTCTGCGCACGCGATGGCCAACGATCGCGAAATGGCACTCGAGGCAGGCTGCGATGACTACGATAGCAAGCCGGTGGACCTGTCGCGACTTGTCCAGAAAATTGAACAATTGCTTGCCGCGAATCGATGAGGCGCGGACCGACGGTTTGAAAATATGCCTGCTAAGAACAAGTTCCAACGCCATGCGATCGCCGTCCATCTGGCGCAACAGCTCGCCGGACCGGCGCGGGCAATCTCAGGATTTCAGGAGTTGCTAACCGAGCAGGTGCAGGATCTCGGTCTGGGCCACATGAGACCGGATCTAGAGAAGGTTGGCGCCGCTGCTTGCGAATTGAGTAGCCTGATCGACAGCTTGATCCACGGCAAAGCGGACAATCAGAACCGGGCAGGGGTCGAGATCGAGGCGAAACTGCGCCACGACTTGCGAACGCCGCTCAACGCCATCATCGGCTATTCCGAAATGATTCGTGAAGAAGCCGAAGAATTGCACGAATACGCGCTGGAAGAGGATGTCAGGGTGATGCTCGCCGCGGCGGCTGAGTTGCTGGCGCATGTCGATGCGATTGCCGGCCTCTCGCGCGCACCCGACAGCGAGGAACCGCGGACCACGGATCAGGCTGAGATCGATGTGGCAGGGCTCGAACGGGCACTGATCAAGGCAGAGCACGACGCAAGCTCCGGTCACGGTGGCCGCATACTTGTCGTCGACGACATCACCAGCAACCGCGGTCTCCTCTCGCGCCGCTTGCAACGTGACGGTCATCAGGTAGTCACTGCCGAGTCCGGTCCGTCGGCGCTGACTCACCTCGCGGAACACGAGTTCGACCTGGTTCTGCTGGACGTCCTAATGCCGGACATGAACGGCATCGAGGTGCTCTCGCGATTGAAAGCGGAGCGCCGATGGCGGCATATCCCTGTCATCATGATATCGGGGTTGGACGAAGTGGACGCGGTGGTCCGCTGCATCGAGGCAGGGGCCGACGACTACTTGCCTAAACCTTTCAATCCGGTCCTGCTGCGCGCCCGGATCAACTCGAGTTTGGAGAAGAAACGTTGGCTCGACCGCGAGCACCAGTATCTTCAGCGGATCGAGGCGGAGAAGCGGCGGGCTGACTCGCTTCTCCATGCGATCCTGCCCGGTCAGATCGTGGCACGGCTGCAACGGGGCGAAGAGTTCATTGCCGACCGGTTCGATGAAGTGACCATTCTTTTTGCCGATATTGTCGGTTTCTCGAGCATAGCGGCAAGGTTGCCGCCGTCGGACCTGATCAAACGCCTCGACGGGCTATTCAGCACGTTCGACGTCTTGGCGGAGAAGCATGCCGTGGAGAAAATCAAGACCATCGGAGACGCCTATATGGCTGCGGGCGGTGTTCCGGAACCGGCAGCTGACCATGCCGACAGGATCGTGGCACTGGGGAAATCCATGCTGGACGCGTTGAAGCCCTTAGCGTGGGGCAACGATGGTTTTCGGATCCGCATTGGCGTGCACACGGGACCGGTGATCGCGGGCCTGATCGGCCGGCATCGGTTCGTCTACGACGTCTGGGGCGAAACCGTGAATATTGCAAGCCGGCTCGAGTCCCAGGGCGTGGCCGACCGCATGCAGATTTCGGAGGCAACCAAGCAGGCCCTGCACACCTCCTGGAAGCTCGAACCGCGCTGTAATGTAGAACTGGCAGGTGTCGGCAGGATTGAAACCTATCTCGTTCAACACTGATCGGAACAATGGCTAACCCTCAGGGAATTTCGCGAAGCGATGCTTGGAGTCGCGACACCTCGTAAACGAACAGCATGCAGCATTGGCGTTCCACTTTCACCCGGAGCTACACCATGAACAGGCGTCAGAGTCTTCTATTTCTCGCAGGAGCATCGGCCGCGGCAGCCAACACAACCCTGTTGGGCGCCGCGGCCTTTGCGCAGGAGACCCAACCCTTCAAGCTCCCACCGCTCGGCTACGCGAACAACGCATTAGAGCCGCACATCGACGCGACCACGATGATGATCCATCACGACCGCCATCACGCCGCTTATGTGAATGCCTGCAATCAACTCGTGCCGCTTTGGCCCGAGCTCGCCAGCACGCCGATGGAGGCTATTCTGGCAGATCTGGGCAAGGTCCCGGAAGGCGTGCGCAACAATCTTGGGGGACATTGGAATCACACTCACTTCTGGGAGCTGATGACTCCCGGGGGCCCCAACCAGCCCGGTGGCGACCTCAACGCCGCCATAAGCAGCACCTTCGGCAGCTATGCGGGCCTGACCGAAAAGCTCACGGCGGTTGGCCTTGGCCGCTTTGGCTCCGGCTGGGTATGGCTTGTCGTGAACAAGGACAAGAAGCTCGACATCGTCAGCACAGCCAACCAGGACACGCCGCTCGAGCTAGGGGCGCGTCCGGTGATTGGCGTCGACGTCTGGGAACACGCCTATTATCTCAAGTATCAGAACCGCCGCGCCGACTACCTCAAGGAATGGTGGCGCGTGGTGAACTGGGACAAGGCCCTCGCCAACTTCAAGAAGTCGACCGGCTGAGGGGGCCGCAGATCGCGACGCCTCGTCCCTTCAGCCGCAGCAGCCGGCCGCGTTCGTGGTCACAGCTGTTTTTTTCAGCGTCTCGCGCGAATACCGAGCGGTTCGCCGGCTGGGGTAGCGCCTTCGGTTCAGACATCCCGGTTGCCAATTTCCGCGACTGGCTTGTCTGTCGTGTTCACACCTTTGATATGCCCCAAGCTGTGACCGAAGGGCAGCAACGGGTCCGAGACGCGACCTTCGCGGCATCATTGGCAAAGGTCCGCAAGTGGCGCAAACCAGCCCACGCTATGCTGGACGCGAAGGTCAGCTTTTTGGCCCAATCATCCCGAAAGCGGATCTCCGCTTCCGGCCCAAACGCGACGTTAGAGTATCTGCTCGGCAATGACAGCTTCTGGCGCTGTCCGTGCATTCCGACATTCGGCCGGATCCTATCCAAAGCGGTTGTCCAGCCTCGGATAGCAAGCGTCAGATTTTCACGATCGGCTAGGCCGCTGTGTCTAGCCTCGTTTCCGGCATCGGTGGAGCCTGGCCGACCCGGTCGTCCCCGGTATGTTCCCACCATCTGCCCAAGGCCTCGATGAGCGGCACAAGCTTGAGACCGGGCGTCGTGAGGTCGTAATCCACGCGTAGCGGATAGCCGGCATGCGCCGTTCGCCGCACAATCCCGGCGTCCTCCAGCTTGCGCAGTTCGAGAGCCAGAATGCGGTGCGACACGGTCGGGTTGTCACGCCTCAGATCGCTGAAGCGCTTGGTGCCGTCCTTGAGATAGTAGAGCAGCAAGGTGGGCCAGCGACCGCTGAGCACACGGATGGTCTCTTCGATCGGGCAGCGTGAGACGACATCTTTCATGGGGGGACCTGGTTACAGAATAGTGCGTAATTTACATGGGGCGACCAGCGTTTAGGGTCAAGTTTCGCTGCGCAGCGTAATCCCTAAATCATGGAAGAGACAAAGAAATGGAACCTATCCTCCCTTTATGGCTTCCCGCTGGGAAGTTCGATGGGGCTCGTCGCTGCATTTGAACGCGTCGGACAGCCCTACCGCCTGTGTCGAGTCGACATGCTCACTGAAATGAAGAACGACGCCTATGCCAGCATCAACGGCCGTCAGGAAACGCCGGTGTTGATCACCGACGAAGGCAGGGTGCTCACCGAGACCATGGCGATTGCCGCTTGGCTCGAAGCCCGCGATACGCAACGTCGTATCAGCTTTGAGCCTCGCTCGCCGGAAGCCGACCGGATGCACCAGCTGATGGCTTTCGTGAACACCGGCTTCACCGCCGCTTTCACCCCGCTCTGGGCCGCATATGAAATGGAATCGCCCGAGCCGGTGCTGCTGGCAACCTTGCGTGACTTTGGCCGCAAGGTCGTTACCAACCGCCATGACCAGCTCGAGGCGATGATCCTCGACACGGATTTCCTGGTCGGCGACCGGCTGACGCTTGCCGATACCACGCTGATCGGCGTGGCGCGCTGGGCGGAGTTCCACAAGGCGGTCGACGGCGCAGCTTATCCCAAGCTGGCGGCGTTGCGCCGCCGGATCGAAAGCGATCCGGACGTGCGATTTGCGCAGGCCATCGAGGATGGTGAAAAGCCGGCCGGGTCAGGCGCTTGCCTCGGTCACGTGCGGCTGGCCGAGGTGATCGATCGCTTCGCGGCCTAATCTGTTCGTTCAGCCGCCCGGCGCCCTGGCGCCGGGTGGTGGCGACAAGCGCGCCGAGATCGGCTATCATATCGCCGTTCTTGAAGTGGCAGCTGCGGGCGGCCATCCTGGCGGTGACCGCCCCGACACACGGGAGAAAGGTTATGGCTGGCTTTCATGTCATGGCGGACGCGCGTGGAATGCATGTACAGCCCAGGGTGCGCCGCATCAGCACCGAGGATCTGATCGATGCGCTCCGTCTCGGCGTAGAGGATTTCTGGGCCAAGCCGTCGCATTATGTGTTCCTGTGCCTGATCTATCCGGTGGTCGGCCTGATCCTGACGCAGTGGACGTCGGGCTCGAATGCCATCCAGCTCATCTATCCGCTGATGTCCGGCTTCGCTTTGGTCGGTCCGTTCGCCGCTATCGGCCTTTACGAAATCAGCCGTCGGCGCGAGTTCGGCATGGATACATCCTGGTGGCATGCGCTCGACGTGCGCCACTCGCCGGCGCTGCCCGCGATTGCGGTCATCGGCATCATGCTGCTGGTACTGTTCCTGCTCTGGCTGTTCACCGCGCAATCGATCTACACCAGCCTGTACGGCAATCAGCCTCCGACCTCTATCGTCGGCTTTATTCGCGAGGTGCTGACGACCAGCAAGGGCTGGACACTGATCCTGCTCGGCAACCTGGCCGGGTTCGCCTTCGCCGCGATCGTGCTGGCGACGACTGTCGTCGCCTTTCCGCTGCTGCTCGACCGCGATGTCGGCGCGGTCTCGGCAGTCGAGACGTCGGCGCGCGCAGTTATGACAAACCCGCTGCAGATGGCGCTGTGGGGCCTGATGGTCGCCGTGCTCCTGGTCATCGGCTCGATCCCGCTATTTGCCGGGCTTGCCGTCGTCATGCCCGTCCTTGGCCACGCGACCTGGCATCTCTACCGCAGGGTGGTCGAACCGGAGCGGGCACAGCAGGTCAGACGGCCGATGTAGGCCCGATCAGCGTTGCGCATCGGTTGCCATCTTGACGGCCAGCGCGGTCAGCACCGTGCCCATCATCCAGCGCTGGATCACCAGCCATAGCGGCCGCCCGGCGAGGAAGATGGCGATCGAGCCGGCCGTCACCGCGATGATGGCGTTGACGGTCAGGCTGATGGCGACCTGCGTGGCACCGAGCACCAGAAGCTGCGACAGCACGTGGCCCTTGCCGGGGCTGATGAACTGCGGCAGCAACGACAGATAGAGCACTGCCACCTTCGGGTTGAGCAGGTTGGTCATCAGGCCCATGGCGAACAGCCTGCGCGGCCTGTCCTTAGGCAGTTCGCGGATCTGGAAGGGCGAGCGCCCGCCGGGCTTCACCGCTTGCCAGGCAAGCCACAGCAGATAAAGCGCGCCGGCAAGGCGCAGCACGTCATAGGCGAAGGGCACCGCGAGCAGCAGCGCGGTGATACCGAACGCCGCCGACAGCACGTAGAATAAAAAACCGAGCGCCACGCCGCCCAGCGAAATCAGCCCGGCCTTCGGCCCTTGCGACAGCGAGCGCGAGATCAGATAGATCATGTTCGGGCCGGGCGTCAGCACCATGCCGAGGCAGACCAGCGCGAAGGCGAGATGGTTGGCGGGTTCAGGCAAGAGCGTATCTCCGGATGGGGACACTCACCACATGCTTCCCCCACCGCAAGGCATGAGGGCAGGAGCCTTTGCGCCAGCGCGCTGCGCCCCTCTGCCTTTACGTCGCCAATCCCATCGCCTTCAGCCGACGATGCGCAGGTTCGACAATTCGTTGGCGATTTCCTTGAAATTGTCGGACAGCGTCGCGCCCGTCGCATTCCAGAACAGCTTGGCCGGCTTGCTCGGGTCGGCCGGATCCTTGCGGAAGCGCGAATCCGAGGAACACGCCTTCAGCGCATCGATCGCCTTCTTGTCGCCGGCATCTGTGGGCGACAGGTCGAGCGCCACCGTCATCACCAGAATGTTCGAATTCTTTGCATTGGCGCAGAGCGTTTTCATCTGCTCGTCGAGTGCTGCCGTGTAGTTGGCACCGGTATAGGTCGTCTTGCCGATATCGGTGCTGGTATTCATGAACAGGCGGGTCACGCTTCCAGATCCCGGATAGGTCAGGCCAGTGTAGCCGTAGGCGGCGTAGGTCGACCTGTTGTTGGCGTAGCTGCCGTCGCTGACGGCGCTATAGGTATTGGCTCCGTCGGTCAGCACCACGACCACCTTGTCGTTGCCCCTCTCGCTGTTCGGCCGGCCATCGGTGAACGGTGGGTTGCTCGATACCGTTCGCCAGCCCCAGGCAAGTCCCTCCGGTACGTTGGTATTGCCGTTCGGCGCCATGGCGTCGATGGCGTCCTTGATCTCCTGCTTCTCGGCGTCCTGGCTGACGTCCTTCAACGGCGTGATCGGGTTGGTGGTGCAGGAGGAATTCGGCCCATCGCCCGCGGCTGCGGATTGCGAACCGTACGGTTTTATCAGGAAATATTTGCGCATGTCAGACTGTCGCTGCGAAGCGGTAGGACCGGCGACATAGGGCCAATCGGCCCACCAGTTGTTGCCGTAATTGTAAGACGTGCTGATGACGTCGTTGATGCCGTCACGGTTGAAATCGAGCCACAGAGTGCCAGCCTCATCCGGGGCGAACATCGGCACGAAAAGCGTGGCCGGCGCGGCTGTGTCGGGCGTGATGTCGTCGACATTGTAGGGATATGGCCGTGCCTCGACGCAACCTTGCCAGCTCGCATAGCGGCTCGTCGTATAGATATATTCCGGTGCGCTCCAATGGCCGTACTGGCAGGTGCCGTTCTTCTTGTATGTGTCGCAGACATATTGCTTCGAATTGGGTACCTCTTCGCGGCCCGATTCGACCGTCATGTCGGCGTAGAGGCTGAAACGCGTCAGCGGCTGGTCCTTGGTCTCGCCCCAGCCGGTGCCGCGCTTGTACCAGATGCCATTGAGCTTCTCGGCATATTTGTCCGGATTGTTGGCTGCACTCATCGTCGTCCAGTCGAAATCTTCATGCTGGATCGGGGAGATGCCGTCCTGATCCATCCAGCCGTCTTGATCGTGGGTAGGGCCGATATTGACCGAGGCCGCAAACGGCACGAGAGAAAATTGCACCGGTTTGGTGATCTGCTTCATCTGCTGCGCCTGAAGCGCCAGCGTATCGACAAGCTGCTTGGCGGCCGACTTCAGCAGGTCTATTCGCTTCTCGCCGGTGCCGGAGCCGAGATCGCTCATCGAGCCGGAATTGTCGAGCACAAGCGCGACTTCGAGGGTGTTCTTGAGGCGGAGTTCCGAACATTCGGTGAAGGTCGTGTCGCTTGCCGTGCCGCCGACCAGCAGGCTGGCGGCCGGGAGAAAATAGGGGTGGAAGGTGAGGCTGGCGCAGAGCTTCAAGGTGCCGCCGCCGGCATTGTTGTTGGGCAGCGTGACGGTCAGCGCTGTGTTCGCCGGGTCGATACGTGCGAGATTGGTTTCGAAAAATGTCTTGGCGTAGGCCTTGACGTCGTCGTCGCTGGCGCCGGCGACGATCTGCTGGGCGGCGGCGAGGCCGGCCGCATCAAGTGCGTTCAGCGTTTCGTGCTTTTGGCGCAGCAACTCCCCGTAATCGACACTGAGCGCCAGACCGGCCATCAGCGGCACAATGGTGATTGCAGTCATTAAGGAGTAGTTGCCACGTCTGTCGTGTCGGAATTTTCCGATTATTGCCTTCAGCATTCCCGCCCCGCCCTATTTTTCCCGGACGATGCCACGCATTTTTAAATTTCCGATTGCTAAAATACGTCCAAGGTCGGTACGGTTTTTCAATCCCCGTTAACCACACGTCCGCAATCGGCAATGCCGCTCCGCGCTCTCCACGGCAAAGTCCCTAAAAGCGGATAAGGCGCTGGAAAAGAAAAGCTTTCGCCATCACGTCCCCGCCGGCGCCCCGGGCGGCAATCTTGCGGGCACAACGAAAGCTGGTGACAGAGCGAAGCGCTTCGGTTAATCCGGGCCGGCCGCTACGGACCGTCGGTCGCGGCGCTTGCAAGCATCATGGTACAGGGACAACGGCATGGCGGATTCGCCCGACATCATCGGTTCGCTCGCAGACCTGTCGGGAGCCTATTCAGCCATCCTGTGCGATGTCTGGGGCGTGGTGCACAATGGCGAATGGCATTTCCCCGCGGCTGCTGCCGCGCTGATCACTGCTCGCGCGGCGAAAATACCTGTCGTGCTGATCACCAATTCGCCGCGCCGCAGCGCCGACGTGGTGGCGCAGATGAACGCTATCGGTGTTCCTTCCGCCGCCTACGATCGTGTCGTGACGTCCGGCGACGTGACCCGCGACCTGATCGCCGACGGGCCGCGAAAGATCTTCCATATAGGCGCCGATCGAGATTTCACGCTCTATGATGGTCTCGACGTCGAGCTTGTCGAGGAGTTCGAAGCATCCGGCGTGGTCTGCACCGGCTTGTTCAATGACGAGGTGGAAAAGCCGGAAGATTATGCCGATCTTCTGCGGCGGCTGCGTGCCAGGAACCTGCCCTTCATCTGCGCCAATCCCGACATCGTCGTCGAGCGCGGCGAACGCATGATCTGGTGCGCAGGGGCTTTGGCCCGCGAATACGCGCAGCTTGGCGGGCGCACCCTGATCGCCGGGAAACCCTATGCGCCGGTTTATGAGGTCGCCATGAAAGAGATCGCCGTCATTCTCGGCCGCACGGTCGAGCGTTCGCAAGTTCTGGCCATCGGCGACGGCATGATGACCGACATCAAGGGCGCGGCCGATAATGGCTTCGACGTGCTCTACGTATCGGGCGGCATCCATGCCCGCGATTACGGTGAAGCGCTGCAGCCAGACCCGGCCAGGCTCGCGGCCTTTCTCGAAAAATACGGCTACAGGCCGGTCGCGGTGATTCCCAGACTGCAATAAGTTCAGGCCCAGACTGCAATAGGTTCAAGCCCAGACTGCAATAGGTTCAAGCTATGACGGCAATGTTCGAACGCATTTCCGCAACCGCACCGCTGCCGGCCCATCTGCGTGGCGGCGTGGTGGCGATCGGCAATTTCGACGGCGTCCACCGCGGCCACCAGGCGGTGCTCGAACGCGCGCGCGCCGAAGCGGAGCGTCGCGGCGTACCTGCCCTGGTGCTGACCTTCGTGCCGCATCCGCGAAAAGTGTTCAGGCCGGACATGCCGCTGTTCGTGTTGACGCCACCGCCGATGAAGGCGCGGCTGCTGTCGCATCTGGGCTTTGCGGCGCTGGTCGAGCAGCCGTTCACACGCGAGTTCGCCTCCTTGTCGGCGGAGGCTTTCGTCACCGGCGTGCTCGAGCGCAACCTCGGCATAAGCCACGCCGTCACCGGCTTCGATTTCCATTTCGGCAAGGACCGCCAAGGCGGCCCGGCCTATCTGATGGCGGCCGGCGAGCGCCACGGCTTCGGCGTCACGCTGGTCGATGCCTTCCGCGACGAAAGCGCCGAGGTGGTGTCGTCGAGCCGCATTCGCACGCTGCTGTGCGAGGGCAATGTGGCCGAGGCCGCCGGCCTGCTCGGCTACCGTTTCACCGTCGAGGCGGAGGTGATCGGCGGCCAGCAGCTCGGCCGGACACTCGGCTTTCCGACCGCAAACATGAGGCTTTCGCCGGAAGCCACCCTGAAGGACGGAATTTATGCAGTCCGCTTCCGCCGCGCCGACGGCTCGCTTCATGATGGCGTCGCCAGCTTCGGCCGCCGGCCGACGGTCGACGACAATGGCGCACCATTGCTGGAGACTTTTGTGTTCGACTTTTCCGGCGACCTCTACGGCGAGATTTGTGCCGTGTCCTTTTTCGGCTACCTGCGTTCGGAGGTGAAGTTCGACGGGCTTGATGCGCTGGTCGCACAGATGAAGCGCGATGAGGCTGAGGCGAAGGCACTGCTCGCCGGCGTCAGGCCGCTTTCCGGGCTCGACGCGGCCATAGCTTTCTGAATCTACTTTTTCAGCGCCAAGCCGACGGCAATGAAGGTCCAGCCTTGGAAAATCAGGTCGACGGCCAGGAACAGGCCGAGCACCCACACGCTGTTGACCGGCCAGCCCATGGCGATGACCAGTCCCGCCAGCGCGCTGATGATGCCGGCCGCGACCACCCAGCCCCAGCCCGGCTGCGGCCGGTGGCTGTAGCCGACCCAGGCCCTGAGCACGCCTGAAGCAAGGAGTGCGACTGCCAGGAGGAAGGTTAGCACCGTCGAGGCGAGGACCGGATTGTCGAAGGCGAAGAAGCCGGCGACGGCGTAGAGGAGGCCGCTGAGCAGCCAATAGAAGAAGCGGCCCCATGTCTTCACGCCGAAGGCATGGATGATCTCGACAACGCCGGCCATCAGCATCAGCCAGCCCACGACAAAGACGGAGGCGACGGTTGCGATGAACAGATTGCCGAAAGCGATGCCGCCGAAGACAAGCAGCAGCACCCCAAGCGCGACGAACCATCCCCACTTCGCCCGCGTCTGGCCAATGGCGTCTTTCAAGGCGTCGCCGTGCAGTGTCATCACCCTTCTCCCTCAAGGTTGCCTAGCTTCTTTGTTCCGGAAGGTAGCGCCGATCGCCTTGCCCGTCCAGCGAGCAGGCTGCGAGCGCCACGCCCCGAGCGATCCGCTTGCCACACTTCCGCTTTGTCCCGAAGAGGCCAAATATCAGATGGAATATTCGACCATATGCGAGGGGAGTGCTAAAGATGACGAGTGGGTTTAGGGGCGACCCGCCGTCTCGTGTATTCGCCATGACGCAAGTGTAACGAAAAATCCCCAGCGCTGGCATTGGCCCTTTATCGATGACGTGCTGCTGTACGCCGTTTTCTACGCTTGCTGAGGCTAGGGAAGCAAAATGGGCGACGTGGACGAACACCTCGATCTGACGGAGATCAACGCCGTCCGCAGGTTGTTGACCTCAAAGCCACGAACGGTCCGCTGGGACGAACGCCGGGCACGGCTCGACGAGGTTGGTTCGGTGTGGCCGATTGCCGAGGACATCCGATGCGAGGATGTGGTTTTCGATGGCCTCGAGGGAGAGTGGTCCCTGGCGCCTGCGAGTGACAGGGATAAGGTTCTGCTGTTTTTCCACGGTGGTGGCTACTGCTCCGGCTCTCCTAAAAGTCATCGTCGAATGGTGACAGAGGCAGGTCGGGCAATGGGAATGCGCACTCTCGCGATCGACTATCGACGCGCACCGGAACATCCTTTCCCTGCGCAACATGAAGACGCACTCACCGCATGGCGCTTTCTGAGGCGGCAAGGGATCGCGCCGGATCGCATCGTGGTTGGCGGAGACAGTGCGGGCGGCAACCTCACCCTGTGCCTGGTCAGTATATTGCGCGCGGCAGGCGAGCCGTTGCCGCGATGTCTTTGGCTGGTTTCGCCCTGGACGGACCTTTCGATGTCCGGCGCGACACTATCAACCAAGGACGCAATCGACCCCATCATCCACCGGGCGTATTTGGAGGAACTGGCAACCGCCTATGTTCCCAATGGCGTTGGTCGGCGCGATCCCCTGATCTCGCCGTTGTTCGCCGATCTGAGCGGATTTCCCCCAATGCTTATACAAGTCGGTTCGGCCGAGACGCTGTTGTCGGACGCAACTCGGCTCGCGGAAGCCGCTGGCGCGACTGACGTCAAAGTACGTCTCGAAATTTGGCCGCATATGATTCACGCTTGGCCGGTTTGGAATGCGCGGTTGAGTGCCGGTCGCCGCGCTCTTCACAGCGCGGGCACGTTTGTCCACGAGTATTTATAACCCTTGCCGAGGCAACTGCTGGCGCATTCCAGACGTCTTGATCTGGGATCTTGGTGCGCCAATACGATTCGTTGCTATGCGGAAAACAGGGCCAACGCCGCCAATGTTACGGATATTAAGTCAAATTTTACCGAAATGGCGCCATGGCTTGGATGAAGGCTGGTTGTATCGGCCAATGCGTTCGACGTATGGAGTAACGATGCGGTCAGTCCCGACGATCCCGACGGTCTTGGCCGCATTCATGCTCGGCACCTGCGGCGTTGCCAAGGCCGGCGAGGGCACCTTCGGCTGGCTGTCCGGAGACTGGTACCTGACGGTCGGCGCCACCGGCATGGTCGCGCCGAATTTCGAGGGCGGCAAGAAGTACCTGCTCAGCGCCTCGCCGATCATCTCGCTCGGCAAGGCTGGTCCCGCGGCGCGCTTCAACTCGCGCAACGACAATATCTCATTGGCATTGATCGACGATGGCGGCGTCCGCGCCGGCCTGACAGGCAAGTTCCTGTTTTCCCGCGATGGTGGTGACGCCGACGAATTGAAGGGTCTCGACCCGGTGCGCTGGGGCGGCGAGGCTGGCGGCTTCTTCGAATTCTATCCTTTGGATTGGCTGCGTGCCCGCGCCGAATTGCGGCACGGCATTCGCGCCCATAACGGCTTTGTCGCCGACATCGCCGCCGACGCCTTTTACGATGTGACGCCCGACGTCAGGATTTCCGGCGGGCCGCGCGTTTCATTCGCCTCATCGGACTATTTCGACGCCTATTATGGCGTTGATGCCAAGGAGTCACTGGCCTCGGGGCTCAGCGAATATCATCCAGGCGGCGGGGTGAAATCTGCGGGCCTGGGCGGCGCGGTGACCTGGAAGGTGACCGAGCCGATGACGGCCAGTCTGTTCGGCGAATATTCCCGCCTGATGGGCCCGGCCGCCGATTCCAGCCTGGTCAAGGAGCGGGGCTCCAGGGATCAGTTCATGATCGGCGTGTCGACGACCTATCGCTTCGATTTCTCGATGTGAGCGGGCGGGTTGTGCACGACGGAGAGCCGCAAGGCTCAGACGACTATGCCGTAGCCGATCCGATTGAGTTCCTCTTCCACAAGCGTGGCACCTGTTGCAGACTGAAGGAGATCGATGGGCGCGTCGTTGAGAACCCGACTTCGCTTACGCAGCCAGCGTTGCGCCTTTTCATGGTTGCCAAAAACGCGATTCGCCATCGTTGAAATGCGTTCAAGTCGCAAGGCGGACTCGGTAGTCGTCAGGGTCACATTCCGTCCTTCCAGCGCGCTAAACTGTGAAATGCAAACCGAAGATGCTGGTCTCTCGACGCCATCTACCGACAAACATAGGCGCAATTGGTGTACGCTCCTAGCGGAAGCATCAGAGTTCGGGCTTTTCAACATCGCCGGTCTCAGTTAAAAGCCCAGCCATGACGAGCTTTTCGCGCCTTCTCGCGACTGCGATACGAATTACAGGCCCGGTGTTCCGGGCGGCTTGACCGCCGCCGGAGCCGCCGGGAATCTTGCGCGCGGCCTCTCGCGCTTTTTCCAGATCATGATAGTTCAACGCCCGGGCTCTTTTGCCGACGGGCAACGCATATGGCAGACGAATGACTGATACCGAGACCGCCGAGACGATCGACTATTCCAAAACGCTCTACCTGCCGCAGACGGATTTTCCGATGCGCGCCGGTTTGCCGGAAAAGGAACCGCTGCTGGTCAAGCGCTGGCAGGATATGGACCTTTACCGCAAGCTGCGCGAAGACGCAGCCGGCCGCGAAAAATACGTGCTGCACGACGGCCCGCCCTATGCCAATGGCAACATTCATATCGGCCATGCGCTGAACAAGATCCTCAAGGACGTCATCACCCGCTCATTCCAGATGCGCGGCTATGACTCGAACTATGTACCCGGTTGGGATTGCCACGGCCTGCCGATCGAATGGAAGATCGAAGAGCAGTACCGCGCCAAGGGCAAGAACAAGGACCAGGTGCCGGTCAACGAGTTCCGGCAGGAATGCCGCGAGTTTGCGGCGCACTGGATCAAGGTGCAGGGTTCCGAATTCCAGCGCCTCGGCGTCGTCGGCGACTTCGACAATCCCTATACGACGATGGCTTTCCACGCCGAGGCGCGCATCGCCGGCGAGCTGCTGAAATTCGCCATGTCCGGCCAGCTCTATCGCGGCTCCAAGCCGGTGATGTGGAGTGTGGTCGAGCGCACCGCGCTGGCCGAGGCGGAGGTCGAATACCAGGACTATGAGTCGGACACGATCTGGGCGAAGTTTCCGGTCGTCAGCCTCGCTCGCCAGGTCATCAACATCGATGATGGGCAGCCAGCCCTGGATCCCAAGCTGACGCAGACGTCGCTCGATCTGCTTGATGCCAACGTCGTCATCTGGACCACGACGCCGTGGACCATCCCCGGCAACCGCGCCGTCAATTACTCGCCGCGCATCAACTATGGTCTCTACGAGGTCACGGCGGCCGAGAACGCCTTTGGCCCCCAGCCCGGCGAAAAGCTGATCTTTGCCGAGAAACTTGCAGACGACGCTGCCGCGAAGGCCAAGGTCACCCTGAATCGTCTTCGCGGCGTTGGCGCCGAAGAGCTTGAAAATCTTACGCTTTCGCATCCCCTCAAAAGTCTGGGTGGTGGCTACGAATTCCCTGTGCCTATGCTGGCCGGCGATCATGTCACCGACGATGCGGGCACCGGATTCGTCCACACCGCGCCGGGACACGGCCGAGAAGACTTCGACGCCTGGATGGATGCCGCCTCTGATCTTCGCCAGCGTGGCATCGACACCGCGATCCCCTTCACCGTCGACGATGCCGGCTTCTTCACCAAGGACGCGCCGGGCTTCGGCCCGGACCGCGAGGGTGGAGCGGCGCGCGTTATCGACGACGATGGCAAGAAGGGCAACGCCAACCAGGCCGTCATCGACGAGCTGATCAAGCGAAACGCGCTGTTCGCGCGCGGCCGGCTGAAGCACTCCTATCCGCATTCCTGGCGCTCGAAGAAGCCGATCATCTTCCGCAACACGCCGCAATGGTTCGTCTATATGGACAAGGAGCTTGGCGACGGCACGACGCTGCGCAGCCGCGCCCTGAAAGCCATCGACGATACCCGTTTCGTACCCGCCGCCGGCCAGAACCGCATCCGCGCCATGATCGAGGAGCGCCCTGACTGGGTGCTGTCGCGCCAGCGCGCCTGGGGCGTGCCGATCGCCGTCTTTGCCGATGCCGACGGCAATGTCCTGCGCGACGAGGCAGTCAACCAGCGCATCATGGACGCCTTCGAGAAGGAAGGTGCCGACGCCTGGTTCGCCGCCGGCGCCAAGGAGCGTTTCCTCGGCAATCACGATGCCTCGAAATGGCAGCAGGTGATGGACATCCTCGATGTCTGGTTCGATTCAGGCTCGACGCATGCCTTCACGCTTGAGGACCGGCCCGACCTGAAATGGCCGGCCGACGTCTATCTCGAAGGCTCCGATCAGCATCGCGGCTGGTTCCACTCCTCGCTGCTCGAAAGCTGCGGCACCAGGGGCAGGGCGCCCTACGAAACCGTCGTCACCCATGGCTTCACCATGGATGAGGAGGGGCGGAAAATGTCGAAGTCGCTCGGCAACACCGTCGTGCCGCAGGACGTCATCAAACAGTCCGGCGCCGACATCTTGCGGCTGTGGGTGGTGACGACCGATTATTGGGAAGACCAGCGGCTCGGCAAAAACGTGCTGCAGACCAACATCGACGCCTACCGCAAGCTGCGCAACACCATCCGCTGGATGCTGGGCACGCTCGCCCATGACGATGGCGAGGAGGTGCCGCTGGACAAGATGCCGGAGCTGGAGCGGCTGATGCTGCACCGGCTCGCCGAGCTCGATGAAGTCGTACGCTCGGGCTACGACGCCTTCGAATTCAAGCGCATCACCCGCGCGCTGCTCGACTTCATGGTGATCGAGCTGTCGGCCTTCTATTTCGATATCCGCAAGGATGCGCTCTACTGCGAAGCGCCTTCCAGCGTGAAGCGCAAGGCTTCCGTGCAGGTGGTGCGCCATCTCTTCGACTGTCTGGTGAAATGGCTGGCGCCGATGCTGCCTTTCACCATGGAAGAGGCTTGGCTCGACCGTCATCCGGATGTCGTCTCGGTGCATCTCGACCAGTTCCCGGAGATCCCGGCGGACTGGAAGGACGAGGCGCTGGCGGAGAAGTGGCGCAAGGTGCGGCAGGTCCGCCGTGTCGTCACCGGCGCGCTGGAGATCGCCCGCGCGCAGAAGGTCATCGGCTCTTCGCTGGAAGCGGTGCCGGTCGTCACTCTCGACGATGCCCTACTCGAAGCGGCGATCGCCGATGTCGACATGGCCGAGATGGCGATCACCAGCGATCTGGTTATCGCGCACGGCAAGGCGCCGGCGGGCGGCTTTACCCTCGACGATGTCAAAGGCGTCGCCGTGGTCGTCGAGAAGGCGGAGGACCGCGGCCTGGTGAAATGCGCACGCTCCTGGCGCTACACCGCCGATGTCGGCTCAGATCCGGAATTCCCGGATGTTTCGGCCCGTGACGCAGCTGTCCTGCATGAGCTGAAGGCTTTGAGCCGCCTTTAAGGCGGTGCACAATTGCCACGGCGGGCGGCCGATCGGCCCCCGTGCGTTGCCCTTAACGAGTGGTTGAGGTAAACACGCGAAACTCCGGACGACAAATTGTCGCCGGAATTCCGTCGGAAGAGCATAGGCGATGGGGGCCGGACCTTTCTTTGGCCGGCGGCAATCGAGAGGCTGTCTACAGTGGGACTTTTTGGCATGACCGAGAGAACTTACGCGCGCGTCGCGCTGCTGGCGCCGCTTGTCGTATCGAGCCTCGCCTTGTCCGGCTGCATGGGCTCGCCCACCTACGGGACCGACAAGACCGCGGGCGCGCAGCTTGCCGGCGACCTCACCGGGGCTTTTTCCTTCGCACCCAAACGCAAGGATAGTATCGACTACAAGCCGCGCCCCACGCTGGTGAAGCCAGGGCCGGGGCAGAAGGAAGTCTTGCCGCCGCCGCAGGAAAGCATCGAGACGGCGAGTGCCGAATGGCCCGAATCGCCGGAGCAGCGCCGTGCCCGCCTGCGCGCCGATGCCACCCTGCATCAGGACGACCCGGCCTACCAGGCGCAGGTCATCGATGACGTGCAGACGGATCCGGCGTCGGTCAAGGCCGCGCTGAAGCAGTCGGGCTCGAGCCACCCGCCAGCCTGGACTCCGGCCGATTCGGACAAGGACCGCGCCGCGGAAATCATGCGCCGCCGGGCTGAAGGCAAACAGGGCGACCCGACCACCCGCAGATATCTGAGCGAGCCGCCGGTGCAATACCGCGCTGCCGCCGACACTGCGCCGCAGGGTGACCTCGGCGAGGACGAGTACAAGAAGGAACGCCGCCTCAAAAGGGAGGCGGCCGCCAAGAGCAAGAGCAGCGGCATGTTCGACTGGCTGCCCTGGTAGACTGACGGCGCCAGAGACGTTCTGGCCTGGATTGGCTGAACTGGATTGGCTGACTTGGATTCGGTCCGTCTGCCGAACCAGGAAAATCAGGGTCCGCGTCGCTCGCGAAAAAAGTCCTTCAGCAATGCTGCTGCAGCGTTCTCGGCCATGCCAGGATAGATGTCGGGCACATGATGGCAGGTCGGTGACGTGAAGAAGCGAACGCCATTGACGACTGCGCCGCCCTTCTCGTCGGCGACGCCGAAATAGAGCCGGCGCAGCCTGGCGAAAGAGATGGCGCCGGCGCACATGGTGCACGGCTCCAGCGTCACATAGAGATCGTGGCCGCTGAGCCGCTCGCTGGAAAGCTTGCGGCAGGCCTCGCGGATCGCCAGCATCTCGGCATGGGCGGTCGGATCGGCGAACTCGCGGGTGCGGTTGCCGGCACTCGCAACGACCGTATCGCCGCCGACGACGACCGCGCCAACCGGCACCTCGCCACGCAGGGCGGCGGCTTCGGCTTCTTTCAGCGCCAGCGCCATGAAATCCTGCCGCCTCACGCGGTTTCCATTCCGATTATCTCCTCGCCACTAGAGCGCGATCCTGTTACTACCCGCGCAAACGAGCAAAGGCCACATGGACGACAAAAACAAGAAATTCCCGCGCAAGGCCGGCCCGAAACCGGCGGGGCCGCGTGGTCGCGATGGCGCTCCCGGCAAGGGTGGCAAGCCGTCCTTCGGCGTCAAAAAACCCTACACTCCGCGCGGCGATCGGCCGGCGGCGGCCGAAGGCGAACGGCCGAAACGCGACTTCAAGCCGAAGCGCGAAGGCGACCGGCCGTTCGGCAAAGGGCTGCGTCCGGAAGGCAAGCCTTATGAGAAGCGCGAAGGTCCACGCAAGCCTTATGCACCGCGCGGCGATCGGCCGGCGGCGGCCGAAGGCGAACGGCCGAAGCGTGACTTCAAGCCGAAGCGCGAAGGCGACAGGCCGTTCAGCAAAGGGCCGCGTCCGGAAGGCAAGCCTTATGAGAACCGCGAAGGTCCACGCAAGCCTTATGCACCGCGCGGCGACCGGCCAGCAGCTGCCGAAGGCGAGCGGCCGAAGCGCGACTTCAAAGGCAGCGAGAGGCCATTCAGCAAAGGGCCGCGTCCGGAGGGCAAGCCTTATGAGAAGCGCGAAGGTCCGCGCAAGCCCTACGCGCCGCGCGGCGACCGGCCGGCCGCTGCCGAAGGCGAGCACGGCGAAAAGCGCTTCGACCGTCCCAAGCGTGACTTCGGGGATCGTCCTAAGCGTGATTTTGGCGGCGATCGGCCGCAAGGGGCACAAAGGGCACAGGCGGCATCGGAGGGCGGCTTCAAGCCGCGTCCGCGTCGCGTCGAGGCAACGGAAGAAGCCGGCGAACGCATTGCCAAGCGGCTGGCGCGTGCCGGCCTGGCCTCGCGCCGCGATGCCGAGGAACTGATCGCGGCCGGCCGCGTCAAGGTCAACGGCAGGGCGCTGACCTCGCCGGCCTTCAACGTGATGCCCGGCGACATCATCCATCTCGACGGCATGGAGATCCCGCCGATCGAGCGCACGCGGCTGTTCCTGTTCAACAAGCCGGCCGGCGTGGTCACCACCAACCGCGATCCCGAAGGCCGCAAGACCGTCTTCGACGTGCTGCCCCCCGGGCTGCCGCGGCTGATGACCATCGGCCGGCTCGACATCAACACCGAAGGGCTGCTGCTGCTCACCAATGATGGCGGCCTGTCGCGCGTGCTCGAACTGCCGGCGACCGGCTGGCTGCGGCGCTACCGCGTGCGCGTCCACGGCAAGGTCGAGGAAAGCGCGCTCGCGGGCCTGCGCGAAGGCATTGCCGTTGACGGTGTCTTTTATGGCGCCATCGAGGCGACGCTGGACCGCGAGCAGGGTTCGAATGCCTGGCTGACGCTCGGCCTGCGGGAAGGCAAGAACCGTGAGGTCAGGAACATCCTGGGCTCGCTCGGTCTCGACGTGACGCGGCTTATCCGCATTTCCTACGGGCCGTTCCAGCTCGACGATTTGCCGGAAGGCCATGTGTTGGAGATCAAGGGCCGCGTGCTGCGCGACCAGCTCGGCGAGCGCCTGGTCGAAGAGTCCGGTGCCAATTTCGACGCCGATATCGCCAAGCCGTTTTCCAACAAGCCGGTCAGGCGTGAGCGGGAGGAGGAGCCCGAGCGGCCGAAATTCACCCGTGACGGCGAACGCCGTCCGATCGGCGAGGGCGGCCTGATCAAGAACCGCAAGCGCCGCGAAGGCAGCCGCGACGAAGCGCTCGGCAAGCTGTCGACAAAACCGGAGAGGAGCTTTGGCGAGCGTGGCGCCAAACCTGAACGCGGCGACTTCGGGGACAAACCCCGTGGCGACAAGCCTCGTGGCGGCTTCGGCGGCAAGAAATCCGAACGCGAGCAGCGGCCGATCGAACCGCCGGGCCAGCGCAAGGCCAATGTCTGGATGGCGCCGGGGGCGCGGCCGATCGGCAAGGGCAGGGCGGAGGCAGACGCCGCCAAGGCGGCGGAAAACAAGGCGCGCAAGGCCGCTTTCAAGCCGTCTTATGGCAAGCCCGGCGGTGCAAAGCCGTTCGGCAAGCCTCGTGGCGAACGTTCGGATAGCGGTGGCGACCGGCCGCGTGGCGGCCCGAAAGGAAGCAATGCGGATCGTCGGCGGTGAGCTTCGCGGGCGTCCGCTGGCGACGCCCCGCACCTTTGCCATCCGCCCGACGACCGACCGCACGCGTGAGGCGGTCTTCAACGTGCTGGCGCATCGCTTTCCCGAAAAACTGAACGGCGCGCGCGTGCTCGACCTGTTCGCCGGCACCGGCGCGCTCGGCCTCGAAGCGCTGTCGCGCGGCGCTGCCTATGCTGTCTTCATCGAGGAATCCGCCGAAGGGCGCGGCCTGATCCGCACCAATGTCGAGGCTTTCGGCCTCACTGGGCGCACCAAGATATTCCGTCGCGACGCGACGGCCTTGGGCGAGGCGGGCACCATCGCTGCATTCGGCCTGGTCTTTGCCGATCCGCCCTATGGCAAGAGCCTTGGCGAACGCGCGTTGCGCTCGGCCAAGGCCGGCGGCTGGCTCGCCCCCGGCGCGCTCTGCGTAGTCGAGGAAGCGGCGGCGGCGCCGTTCGAGGCAGGGCCGGGCTTTTCGGTTGTCGACGAGCGCAACTATGGCGAGACGGTCATCCGCTTCATCGAGGTTGGGTGAGGCCCCGCAATTGGCGAGGAAGCCGCGCCTTCAAAATGACGAACAATTCGCTTTGCCTCGACCAGCAACCCCGCCTATCGTTCCACCCCAAACCGGAGCCATCTATGACATTTCAGGCTGAATGGCTGCGCGGAACGCTCTTGGGACTGGCCCTGGTGATGGCCGAGCCGGCTCTGGCGGACAACAATCCCGACGACGGCGCAGTGACGGATTTCTTGCTCGACAACGGCATGGAGGTCGTCGTCATCCCCGACCACCGCGCCCCGATCGTCACCCATATGGTCTGGTACAAGATCGGCAGCGCCGACGAGCCGCCGGGCAAATCCGGCATTGCCCATTTCTTCGAGCATTTGATGTTCAAGGCGACCAGCAACCATGCGGCCGGCGAGCTCGATCGCGCCGTCGCCGCCATCGGCGGCTCGGACAACGCCTTCACCTCCTACGACTACACCGCTTTTCATGAGACAGTGGTGCCGCAGGCGCTCGGTGAGATGATGGGCTTCGAGGCCGACCGCATGCGCAATCTCATCCTCAACGACGATGTCATCAAGACCGAGCGCGACGTCATCCTCGAGGAGCGCCGCTCGCGCATCGACTCCAATCCGCAGGCGGTGCTCGACGAGGAGATCGACGCCACGCTGTGGCAGAACCAGCCCTACCGCATCCCGGTCATCGGCTGGATGCAGGAGATGGAGAAGCTGAACCGCACCGACGCGATGGCCTTCTACAACAAATATTATACGCCCAATAACGCCGTGCTGGTGGTGGCCGGCGATGTTGAGCCGGAAACGGTCAAGACGCTGGCCGAAAAGACCTATGGCAAGATCGCGCGCGGCCCGGATCTGCCGCCGCGCATCCGCCCGATCGAGCCCGAGCAGAACACCAGGCGCACGGTGACGCTGACCGACGGGCGCGTCAGCGTGCCGAGCTTTACGACGCAGTGGGTGGTTCCGTCCTATCACACGGCAAAGCCCGGCGAAGCCGAAGCGCTCGACGTGCTGTCCGAAATCCTCGGCGGCGGCAACCGCAGCCGGCTCTACCAGGAGCTTGTCGTCAGGCAAGGGATAGCCGCCGCGGCCGGCGCCTTCTTCCAAGGCACCATGCTCGACGACAGCAATTTCACCGTCTATGGCGCGCCGCGCGGCGATGCCAAGCTTGCAGACGTCGAGGCCGCGGTCGACGTCGAGATCGCCCGCATCGCGAAAGACGGCGTCACCAGCGATGAGCTGGAAAAATCCAAGGACCGTTTCGTCCGCTCGATGATCTTTGCCCGCGACAAGCAGGAGGACATGGCCAACATCTACGGCTCGACGCTCGCCACCGGCGGCAACGTCCAGGACGTCCAGCAATGGCCCGACCGCATCCGCAAGGTCACCGCCGACCAGGTCAAGGCGGTCGCTGCCCGCTATCTCAATCTCGACCACGCAACGACCGGCTATCTTCTGCCGCAAACCCAGGCTGGGAATTGATTTGATGATGAACCAGCACGGTCCCGCTCTGCCTTCTCCCCCGGGCTCCTCCCCTTCTCCCCTTGTGGGAGAAGGTGGCCGAGCAAAGCTCGGTCGGATGAGGGGTGTTCCAGCTTGGCACCAACGGCACTCCGTCCAACACCCCTCAACCGTCTCGGCGCTTCGCGCCGATCCACCTTCTCCCACAAGGGGAGAAGGGAAGCACGCGCGCTCCGGCCCTCTTCTAGCGACCCTCATCCTCTCCCTCGTCTTCCTCATCCTGCCGGCGCTTTCGGCTCGTGCTGCCATGAACATCCAGGAGGTGACCTCGTCGAAGGGCATCACCGCCTGGCTGGTGGAGGATTATTCGGTGCCGATCGTCGCCATCCGCTTCGTCTTCGATGGCGGCGCGACGCAGGATCCGCCCGGTAAGGAAGGGCTTGCCAACCTGATGAGCGGTCTGTTCGACGAAGGCGCCGGCGACCTCGACAGCGAGGCCTTCCAGGTCAAGCTTGACGATGTCGGCGCCGAGATGAGCTTCGATGCGCAGCGCGACGGAATCTACGGCTCGATGCGCATGCTGGCCGAGCAGCGCGACGGCGCCTTCGACCTGCTGCGCGTGGCGGTCAACCAGCCGCGCTTCGACCAGGTGCCGATCGACCGCATCCGCGCGCAAATCCTGTCCGGCATCATCGCCAACGAGCGCGATCCCGATACGCTCGCCCAGCGCAAATGGCTGGACGCGATCTACGGCAGGCATCCCTATGCGCGGCCGGACCAGGGCACCAGGCAAAGCATCGCGACGATCACGCCGTCCGATCTCAGCGCTTTCCACAAGGCGAATTTCGCCCGCGACGGTCTGCATGTCGCGGTGGTCGGCGCCATCGACGCCGAGACGCTGAAGCAGAAGCTCGACCTGGTATTCGGCAGCCTGCCGGAAAAGCAGGCGCTTACGCCCGTTCCCGACATCGACCTGAAACTTGGCCAGCAGCTCGAGGTCGTTTACGACCAGCCGCAGGCCTCGCTGCAACTCGCCTATCCCGGCGTGAAGCGGAACGCGCCGGATTTCTTCGCCGCGGTGCTGATGAACGAGATCCTCGGTGGCGGCACTTTCACCTCGCGGCTGTTCGACGAGGTGCGCGAGAAGCGCGGCCTGGCCTATAGCGTCAGCTCCGACCTCGTCGACCACCAGCATTCCGAGGCGCTTTCCATCACCACCTCGACCCGCGCCGACAGGGCGGCCGAGACGCTGGCCGTGGTGCGCGACGTGGTCAAGCGCATGGCCGAGGAGGGGCCGACCGAAGCCGAGCTGGCGGCGACCAAGAAATACATGATCGGCGCCTATGCCATCAACAATCTGAATTCCTCCGGCGCGATCGCCGCAACGCTGGTCGAGATCCAGCTCGGCAAGCTCGGCATCGACTACATGCAGCGCCGCGCCGCGCTGATAAACGCGGTGACGCTGGACCAGGTCAAGGCAGCGGCGAAAAAGCTGCTCTCCGCCGAGCCGGCCGTCATGGTGGTCGGGCCGAAGCTGGGAAGCAAGGGATGAGCCGTTGCCCGCGTTTTCCAGGCGCTGGCGCCGCCCCGGTCGGCTCCCCCTTCTCCCCTTGTGGGAGAAGGTGTCGCCGAAGGCGACGGATGAGGGGTGTTCCAGCTTGGCATCGGCGGCACTCCGTCCAACACCCCTCATCCGTCTCGGCGCTACGCGCCGATCCACCTTCTCCCACAAGGGGAGAAGGAAAGACGCGCTACGGCCACAAACCGCCGGCAATCCGGATGACGGGGCATTTGCCCAATTTCGATAGCACCGCCGCATCGAGTGTCAGAAATGGGGGCTAGCAAAGGCTCCGCGGTCGGCCCTAGCTTCGGCATCGCCTTTGGCGGCGGCGGCGCGCGTGGGCTGGCGCATATCCACGTCATCGAGGTGCTGGACGAACTGGGCATAAGGCCGGCGGCAATCGCTGGCTCGTCGATCGGCGCCATCATGGGCGCCGGCATGGCCTCTGGCATGACCGGCAAGGACATTCACGACTATACGCGCTCGATCCTCGGCCGCCGCGCCGAAGTGGCGACGCGCATGTGGCGGGCGCGGCCCGGCACCTTTGCCGAAGCGTTGCAGGGCGGCTTGCGGGTCAGCCAGTTCAATGTCGAGCGCATCCTCAAGGCGTTCCTGCCCGATGCCATCCCCGAGACTTTCGCCGAACTCAAAATACCGCTGAAGGTGACGGCAACGGACTTTTATGGCCACAAGCTCGCGGTGCTCGACGAAGGCGAGCTGCATTCGGCGCTGGCCGCTTCGGCGGCGATCCCGGCGGTGTTCCGCCCGGTGATGCGCGACGGCAGGCTGCTGATCGACGGCGGCATCTACAATCCCGTGCCGTTCGATCTGATCGAGCTCGACGCCGACATCGTCATCGCCGTCGACGTGGTCGGCGCGCCGACCGAGGCCGGGCGCAAATTCCCGACCTCCGTCGACCTGATGTTCGGCGCCACGCAGCTGATGATGCAGTCGATCATCGCCAGTAAGCTGAACCAGAGCCGGCCCGACATCCTGATCCGGCCGGCGGTGTCGAAATACCGCGTGCTCGATTTCATGAAGGTCGAGGCGCTGATGGCCGAGACGGTGGCGATCAAGGACGAGCTGAAGCGCGAGATCGAAAGGGCGGTCGAGGCGCGGGCCAAGGCCGAAGCCAGCAAGCGCACCAACCGTCTCGGCGGATGACAGCCGTCAGGCGCCCGGCGTCAACGCCCGCTGGACCATGAGCGTATCCTTCGTAAGTGGTGCGGATCAGCTCGAGATTGGCGCCAATCTCAGCCCCACTTCATCTCGCCGGTGGCGACCTTGGAGCCGATGTCGAGCGCAACCCCCATGCCGAGGCCGGGGAAGCGGGCTTCCATGGCGCTCTTCAGCGCGGCAGCGTCCTTGGCCTTGGCCAGTTCTTCCTCGAAGGCGATGAGATAGGTTTTTGTGTGCTCGACGCCCGAAAGGTCGGTCGCCGCCCCAGGCGTCATGTGCCCAGGCACGACGATCGCCGGCTTGCGCGCCGCGATCTTTTCGAGGTTGGCCAGCCAGGCGGCGCGCAGTTCCCTGGTCGGGGTGTCGGCGGTCCAGACATGCACGCCGGCAAAGATCATCACCCCGCCGAACACCGCGTTCAGCGACGGCACGAACAGATAGCGCCGGTTGCCGAGGCCTTCCGCGGCGACGATCTCGATGCTCTCGCCGTCGACGCTGAGCGTCTTGCCGTCGAACGCTTCCGGGATGACGACGTCGGCCAGCGCCTGCGGGCCATTTTCCTTCAGCTGCGGCCCCCAGACGGCGAGCTTCTTTTCGACATTGCCGTTGATGGCGGCCACCGTCTCGGCTGCGGCGATCACCCGTGCCTGCGGGAACGTCTGCTTGATCCGCTTGAGGCCGAAATAATAGTCGGGGTCGGACTGGCTGACATAGATGGTGGTGAGCGTCTTGCCGGTCGCCTTGATCGCCTCGGCCACGGCCCGGCCGTCGGGGTAGGTGAAACCGGAATCGATCAGCACGGCTTCGGTGGCGCCGGAGACCAGCACCGGGGCGCGGAAGAAGCCGTTTTCGCCGGCGGGAAAATGCTTCCAGGAAAGCCCGCTGGCCGCATGGCCAAGCCCGGCGGGAGCAAAGACCGCGGCAGCGCCGGCGGCGAGGGTGGTTTTCATGATGCTTCTCCGTGTGAACATGGATGTCTCCTGGGAATGCGGAATTCGGCGGCCTCGATGCCCGCAAGATGGCAAAAACGGAATGCATATTGAAGGCCGACAAAATAGACGTAATGTATGCTTTCGCCTGACAATGGGGCTGCATCTGCCATGAGCCACGCATGAACCTGAACCGGCTGGCCTATTTCGCGGCGGTGGTCGACGCCGGCTCGTTCACGCGGGCCGCCGAGCGGCTGGGCATCACCAAGGCGGTCGTCAGCCAACAGGTGGCGCGGCTGGAGCTCGATGTCGGAACGACGCTGCTGATCCGCACGACGCGCCGCGTCCATCCGACCGAGGCCGGCCGGACATTCCATGCCCGCTGCCTGCAGGTTCTGCAGCAGGCCGAGGATGCCTTCGACGAGCTCGCGCAGGCCGCCGCCGAGCCGACCGGCACGCTGCGCATCGCGGCGTCCAACGACTACGGCACGTCGGCGGTGGTGCCGGTGGTCGCCGCCTTCAGCGCGCGCTATCCCGCCTGCCGGGTGGAGCTGACGCTGGGCGACGAGACGATCGACCTGGTTTCCGGCCACATCGACGTGGCCATCCGCGTCGGCTGGCTGGCCGATTCCAGCCTGCAGGCGCGGCGCATCGGCACCTTCCAACAATTCATGGTGTGCGGCGCCGGGTTTGAAGGCCGGTTCACGGCCGGGGAACCGCAAGACCTTGCCGGGCTGCCCTTCATCGCCAACATGGCGCTGCGCGAACCGCTGCTATGGCAATTTTCGCGCGGCGACAACGAGCAGCAGGTCGTGCGCATGCAGGCAACGATCGCCATTGACGCGACGCCGGCAGTGCTGGCGGCCGTCCGCGCCGGCGCCGGCCTGTCGGTGCTGCCGGACTTTCTGGTGCGGGACGAGCTGGCCGCCGGGCGGCTGGTGCAGGTCCTGCCCGAGTGGCGGCTGCCCTCCGGCGGCATCTACACAGTCTACCCCGCCGCCCGCTTCCGCCCGCCCAAGGTGACGAGGTTTGTCGAGATGCTGATTGCGGCCGAGCAGAAGCTGGAGGCAGGCGGGCGGGGGCGCTGATGGGCGAAGCAGCGATCTCCCCCCCAACGGCAGGGCTATCGCATAGGGGGCCCCCCTCATCCGGCCGCTTCGCGGCCACCTTCTCCCCGCTGGGGAGAAGAGGCTGGCGTTAACGCCGGCGACCTCCTCTCCCCTCGGGGAGAGGTCGGATTGCCATCCGAATTGCCCTTCGCAATTCGGATGGCAATCCGGGTGAGGGGGCACTTGCCCCTATGCGATTGCTACAGTTGAAACGAAGGCCGGCGTTCTTTCGCGCCCCCTCTGCCCTGCCGGGCATCTCCCCCTCAAGGGGACCCTCAGGGGGGAGATTGGCTGTCATCGGCGCTTTCGCCAGCGTTGCAGGATGAGCGCCAAGGCGGAAGCCGCGATCTCCCCCCACGTGGGGAGATGGCCGGCAGGCCAGAGGGGGGCGCTGTCCCGCCGACCTATCAGTCGATGGCATTAGCGTACCCGCGCAAGTTCCAGCTCATCACACGTTGAAACGAAGGCCGGCGTTCTTTCGCGCCCCCCTCTGCCCTGCCGGGCATCTCCCCCTCAAGGGGGGAGATTGGCTCATCACGCCTTCCCCGCCGCATACTCCAGCGCCACCACGCCGTTGCTGAATTGCCTGGCAAACACCAGCTCGAGCGGCAATTGCGCGCCGGGCGGGAACAGCAGCTTGCCCTGGCCGACAGCACCGGGGTAGCTGAGCAGCCGGATGCGGTCGACAAGGCCGTGGCGCAGCAGTTCCTGCGCGACGCTGAGGCTGCCATGCACATAGATGTTGCCGCCGCTGCCTTGCTTCAGCCCTCTGACCGCGTCCGGCAACGCGCCAGTCAGCAGCTCGGCCGGCTGCCAGTCCAGCGCCGTCAAACTGGTCGACGCGACATATTTCGGCAGCGCATTGAACCGGTCGGCGAAATCTCCGGTCTCCTTGGGCCACGAGCCGGCAAAGATCTGATAAGTCGTGCGCCCCAAAAGCATGGCGCCGCTGTCGGCAAGCTCGTCGTCCTTGAATTTTTGCATTTCATCGTTCCAGGCCACGCTCGGCAGCTTTTCAACCTCGGCAATGCCATCGACGGTGATGAATTCGGTGATGATGAGTTTTCTCATGGCGGGTTCCCTTCTGTTGGGGCGGCCGTGCGGGCCTTATGCGAACTGCGCCGTCAACTAGCGCCGCGCGTTGTCAGGGGGAGGGGCTTTCCCCATTCGCTTCCAAAGACCGACACCGTGGGAAAAGCGTCTCCGACCTGCCCGTCGTTCGGTCATGCCACAAGGTCCGCGTCGGGCCCCTATCGGGTCTGGTTAGTAGTTACGGGCTGCCTACAAGTTGGCAATACCGGCTTTCAGCAGTCCTTCGCGGACGTGCTGCACGTCAGACTCCTGGGCAAAGTGCAGGGTGGCGATAAATGGATCGAGGTCGAATTGGGGATCGAGCGTTCTGATCTTGCCCAGATGCGCCGCAGCCGCGATTTCGTCACCGAGCCAGCCGTAGCAGGCAGCGGCGAAAGCGTGCTGAACCGAGTCCATGGTTGACAGATGCATGAAAGCTTCGATCGCCTCGCCATACTGGCGCGCGGCGAAATGCGCCTTTCCCAGATGGCTCCAGAATCTCTCCGGGTGGTGCGGGTTCAACTGCATTGCCTTGCGGATCCATTCGATTCCCTCTTCCGGCCTCCCCAGCCATGTCAATAACTCGCCTTGCTGCACCACCACGAGGTCGTAATTGGGATTGAGGGCCAGCGCCCGCTCTTGATGGTAGCGCGCTGTGGTCAGCTCATTGTTGTTCACGTTCACTGCCGCGAGGATGCGGTGGACATCGGCATCGTTGTTGTCCAGCGCCAGCGCCCTGTCCAGCGCTGCCATAACGTTGTTCCAGACGGCATCCCTGTCTTCGCACCAGTTATGGACCCAGGCCTGGCCAAGAATGCAGGCCCGCCAGGCATGGGCATGGGCATAATCGGGGTCGAGGGTGACGGCCCTTTCTATCAAGGTTTGCGCGCGTTCATTATCCGCAATCGTGCTTCGGTGATGCAGCACCTTGGCAGCAAGCACACATTCATACGCGGCCATGTTTGCAGGTTTCGCGCGCGCGAGCTGGTCCCGCTGAGCCGCCTCGACACGACCGGGCAGCGTGGCTGCGATCGCCGCGGTCACCTCATCCTGAATCGCGAATATGTCGACCAGCTTCCGGTCATATTTGTCTGCCCAAATATGTGCGTCATTCGCCGTGTCGATGAGCTGAACCGTCACGCGCACCCTGTCGCCGATCTTGCGGACGCTTCCCTCCACCAAATATTGGACGTCGAGTTTTTCGGCCACCTCGCGCACATTCACGGCGCGGTTCTTGTAGACGAAGGCGGAATTGCGTGAGATGACGAACAACTCATGGTGGCGGGACAGTTCGGTGATGATGTCCTCGGTCAGTCCGTCCGCGAAAAATTCCTGCTCGGGGTCGCCGCTCATGTTGGTGAATGGCAGCACCACTATCGAAGGTTTCGAGATGGATCGCTTCGCCTCGACTTCCGGCAGGACAGAACTATCAAACCCAACGCGATAAAGGCGAACCGGGCGGCTGATGTTCTTTAACGTCTTCTCGCCCAGGTCCTCCATGGCAATTTCGAGACGGTCGGCAATTTGGGTCGCCACCGCTGCGGTCACGCAGATACCGCCGACGTCGGCGAGTTGCTCGATGCGCGAGGCAATATTGACGCCGTCGCCGAAAATGTCCTCATCGTCGAAAATGATGTCGCCGAGATTTATGCCGATCCTGAATTCGATACGCCGTTCTTGCGGCACATCCGAATTGCGCCGTTTCATGCGCTGTTGGATTTCCACGGCGCATTTCACGGCATCGGTCACGCTCTGGAACTCAACGAGCATGCCGTCTCCGGTGGTCTTGATGATCCGGCCCTTGTTCTTCGCGATGGCGGGATCGACCAGTTCTATGCGATGGGTCCGAAGGCGTGCGAGCGTGCCGGATTCGTCGGCCTCCATTAGCCGGCTGTAGCCCGCCATATCGGCAGCCAGAATTGCGGCTAGTCTCTGTTCCATCGCTTGAACCAAAAACCAAGCCTATCCTTCCTGGGCTGCCAAATCCAGCAATTTGGGCTTGTGGCTGAATCAAGACGTCTTCTACACAGCAGCAAGAAAGGGCGGATCAGAACCCCCCGCCTTCCGCCAGGGGGCTGCGAACTCGATCGCGTCAATCGCGGGAGGGATCCGCGCGGCGTCAAGCTCGTCGAGGCGATATATTTCAGCAGCGCGTTGAACCGGTCGGCGAAGTGTCCGGTTTCCTTGGGCCACGAGCCGGCAAATTCTCATCGGTCGTGCGCCCTAAAAGCATGGCGCCGCTGTCGGCAAGCTCGTCGTCCTTGAATTTTTTGCATCTCATCGTTCCAGGCCACGCCCGGCAGCTTCTCGACCTCGGCGGTGCCATCGACGCTGATGAATTCGGTGACGATGAGTTTTCTCATGGCGGCTCCTTTCTGTTGGACCGCGCGGCGAACTGCGAGCCGCTCCGTGAAAGCTAGCGCGGCGCTTTGTTGTTTTTTTGGTCAATGTCAGACATGTCGACCTTCGCCCACTCCGATGCCCGGCGCCAATTGCAGTCGATCATCGCCGATGCCGGTCCGACACCCGCTCGGCGTTCGAAAATACTCGATGCTCGATTTTATGGAAGTCGGGGCGAGTGAGCCGGCGGAGATCAAGGACGAGATAACGCGGGAAGTGGGGAGCGTAGCGGAGGCGAGGCAAGGTGCGAAGGAGTAGAGGGCGGGTGAGGGACGTTGTCACAGAGATTGCTTAGTTTTGGGATGACGCAGTGAGTTTCTCAATCGCTGTGTCCAAATCCGAACACCCTGATTTTTTGAGAACCGATCGAAGATAGTCGTCTGACAGGCGCGTCTTAATTCCGGCAGAAAGGGCGTCGCGCAGGTAAGTGATGCCGTCTCGACCTGCTACGAGTCCGCCATTCGATACGGCCTGTGCGCTTTCAATCGCGAGATCGGCCAAATGCTCTGCGGTCAAGGTTTCGATATTGGCCGCGATGGACGTGTAAAGTACCTGGCCGATCCCGTGGAATAGATCGAGCTCTTTCACGAGGACGGAATTGTTCGTCGGATTGGCTGGCGGCCTATAAGTACCGGTCGCATTGCGTGTTTCCCGCCGCCAGAGCATGTCGCGCGCCTCTGAAACCGTAACCTTATCCGCCAAAACGAATATTATCGCTTTAACAAACTCTCCATTGTCGACAGGGACTAGGGTTGGGGCATTCTTTCGTGAGCTACTCGACCGCGCAAACTCGACGGGGAATGGTGTCGCGACGTCCGTGGATAGTTTTTTAGTTGTAGCCGCGCTGATCTCCGCTCCTGGATCGTTGATAAGTGATCCATATGCCAGAATACCAAGCGAGCCCTTAGCTTCGACATCAGGTGACATCCGAGCAACCTCAAGTGCGGCGCGCAGCGCTGTATGCGCTTTTCCACAGACACCCCATAAGTCGGCGTCAATATCTAAAAGAGTATCGAGATGGCCAGCCAATACACGCGCTTCCTGTTCGACCATGTCCGAAAAAGAAAGCTCGGTCATCCAGTCACCCACGAAATTGCGCCAAGCTGCTATGTCAGCGAACGCTGCTGCCGCAAACATACCGATGCGAAAATATCCAGCCGGCGTTATCGCTGCCTTGGATCGCCTGCGGACTACCCGCGCGAGAGTGCGCAGTTCGTTAGCCAGTTCGGTACTGCGAGTGACGCCTGCAACCACAGCCAAACCGGCTAGTAGAGCGAACGCCTGATCATCATCGTCGCTTGCTCTGACAAGATATTTGGCTTGTCGAATGGCTTCAGCAGCCAAGGAAGCCATCCCAGGAGCGACTTTGAACACCAGTGACGTGTTTACGAGCGCAGTAAAGGCGTGCGGATCGTCCGACGCACTCTTTAACTGGCTTCTTACCGTTTCCACCAAATCAGTCGGGGGCTCAGTCTGCGCTTCAGTCGCTCCTTCGAGAGGCCCGGGCAAGAAAGCAAACGGGAACCTTACATCGGCTTTCAGGCCGCTCTCGTTCTCCTCAATCAAGAGTTCGCGGAGTTTGGAGCTTTTGATTTTGTTCGCATTCGCGGCGGCCGCACCGACCAACCGTCCGGAAAACTCTGCCTTCAGTTGCTCGGGCTCTAGAAAATCAGGAAGCCATCGAGGCTCCGTCCGTAAATCCACCAAGGTTTGAATGTAGAAGTACTGACCTCGACCGCTACCTTTCCATTCTCGAGTGGCATTCGTTTCAAGACCCGAGGCGATGAACGCGCGCTCGATGAGTGATGCTTGCGCAATTACACCCATCCTTCTCCAGAATGGCGGAGCATCCCGCGATGTTCCGGCGTGAGCGAGGCCTCCATCTATAAAGGAGACGAGCGTTGCGAGCTGCTTCAGCCTTCCGTTAGGAGATCGCGGATCATCAGCCTTTATCTGCTCGGCGATGGATATCAGGGGCCTTTCCAACTCGGGCAGATGTTCCAGCATCCGCACACCCCATTCAAACCCGCCGACCTGAGAGAAACGATCACCGCTTTCAGCGAGCCACTTAAACAGAGCCCGCACATCTTCATTGGATGGCTGTAGCGAGTGTAAGACGTCAGCCATTTTCGGATGAGACGAAAGAAGAAGGGCGTTTTTCAGGCCCTCTAGGCCTTTCTGCTTGTACTGTTGCGCAGCATGGGCTGATGCGCCTCCCTGAAGGTAGTCTATAGTTGCCGCTTCAGTTGTTCGCTTGCCAACAAGGCGCTCATAATATCGAAACTCCGTTGGCGCTAGCGTCGAGGTCGGCGTTTCGCCTCTTGAAACACCAGCTTGAATATTCTCGAAGACAATTTCTGGAAGCAGCATCAACTCTTTTTCGAACAACGACACGTCTTCATCGTTCAGGCGAGATGACGAGATCTTAGCCCGCCAGTTTTGGATATGTTCGTCGCCATCTATGTGCCCCAATGTTCCGTCCAGACCCGAAAGTCGGTCCGAATCTACAGGCGAGAGATACCAATAATCAGGGAGAAGGCTTTTCTTGCCACCTTGCTGGTACAGAAAAACTCGCTTTTGATCTCCAATGATTGTCATGCCGATTTGCCATTTTGAACCGTCTTCCGCATCTATCGTCTGCTCNGTCTGCTCTTCACTCGAATCTAACGCCCCAGAAATGGTATCGTGGAGACGCTTTCGGTCGAAGGTTATGCTTGGGTTGCCGAGAGAGCAGTCGTTCGCCTGACGTGAGACAAAGCTTCTCCGAATTCCGGGGTACCGAACACGGCGTCTGCGATTGATGTCGGGAACGTCCTATACGCCTCCAGGATGATAGATATTTGCATGTCGATGTCAGGATTCATGTTCATCCCCCTCCATCGCCGCTAATTTTTTCTTGAGGTCATCGACCACGCTCTTCGCGTGGGCCACGAGCCATTGAAATGTGGCTTGATCCTTTGATTGGACGTCGGCAAGGATCTGATCGTCTAGCCACGCGCAGTAGCGGCGGCGTCGATCAGTCGGAAGGCGATTTGGAACGACACCGATCAATGCCAACAGTTGGAGACGGTATCGTTTTTTGTTCAAATCCGCGTTTTGCGGATCGGGGAGCCGGTGCATCCACGGGCGTATGTCGTAGAGTTCCACGAGCCAATTGCTTCTTGCGATGATGGTCTCTTCTGCTATGTCCTCGAGCCAGACATTTCTCATGCATTGGGCGATCGCTTCGAACGTGCCGCTTAGCCACTGCTGCTCTTTGGGGGCCTGCAAGACGTCGCTCATCTGTAAGCGTCGGATGCTCTCTGACATGGCGCGAAGTTCGGCATTCTCGATGACACGACCTGCGCGAAATTCTGATGCCTTCAATGCATCAAGGAGTTCATCACCGGCGATGGGTATCAAGCACAAGGAGGCCTGGCGAAGGCGAGTGCGAAGCTCTGTTCGCTCATCGTTAGTGATCACCTTGCTGTCGCAAAGAAAATCGATCAGGTCGACCGTGGTAGCGATAGGCACGCGCTTTCCGTCGTGATCGAGATTTGCGTGTTGATTTACGAACCGATCGTCGATGAGAACGGCGTCAACTTCGGAGGTCAGGCGCAAGACATTGGCAGTAGGGTGGTTCTTCAGATCGTCGCTCGCGTCAACGCTCTCAGCCAATTGGACTTTGCCAGTTTTGATCGCGGCCGCCATTTGCTGTCGCAGCCGATCGAGCACGTCTAGCACATCTGCAGCAAGCGATTGATGGGAGAGGAGCGCAGATATTTCATCCGCCTCGCTGGCATCCACGAATGCCACAAACCCAGCATTCTTGAGATGACCCAGCATTCCAACTTGGTCAAGGTACGTCACAGCTAGCTCATCCAGATACAGAACTGCCTTGTCTTTGATTTCGATCGTAGTCGGCCAGGTTCCTTCGTGAAGTGACAGATGCTGCAGCGCGCGGCGCTCGTCGGCAGCCGTTATCCGGCCTCTTTGCCGCAGAGCCGATACGACCGATGCGCAGTTGCAAAGTATGGAGGAGTAGGCAGGCAGATCAGTGATTTCTTTCATCAATGAGCCAACCTTGTGAACGGGATATGGACGAATCACTAAATGCTGACGCTCGCTTCCTTCCTGTTGAGCCGATGCTGCAGTAAGCAACGCTGCCAAATGTTCCCCGACCTCCTGTGCGGCTGAGAAATTGACTTTAAGAGCCGAAGCAAAGCGCTTGAGCTGACCGTTCTCGATCAGCTCTCGAATTTTCTTCGCACGCGTGACACGGCTTGGCTGATGAAATTCAACGTGCTGCACTTCGTTGAATAACCACGCCATAGTGCTGTGCGGGATCACCACGTGCTCAAATTGGTCCAGGGGGCAAGAGGTCAACAAAGCTCAAAGTGAGCAGCGCGTTAGGTTCGATACCAATTCTCTTTGCCTCCCACTTCGCCTTTCCGCGTTTGCCACTGAACGCAAAAAGCACCGAGCGCCGGCGCAAATCGGGCTCTTGTCTATTGGCCAGCATAGGCACGAGCGTAAGGTCGACGGTCGTTCTATTCATAGCCTCTGCCACGACGAACGTCGGAACATCCCCCGCCGTATACAATCCCCAGGTCTTGCTTTGCTTGATCTCCCATTGAGGTTGCTGGTCGAGTATATCTCCCAGACTTACCCTTCGGATCGGCCCGTCATCGCCGGACTTTTCTATCGCCGTTTGCAACCATTCGCCGACAACTGCATCGTCTTCCCAATCGCCCTTTACCGCTGCGTTATAACAGCCGATTAGAATTGCTGGATCGGATGCCGCCTTGTGAGCGGCGGCTTTCACAAGGTCTCGTGAGCGCGGCGACTTGAGTTGCGAAGCCAGTTGCCCGGCTCGTAGCAGTTCACCAGGCGATCGTTGTTCGCGCTTGTTCCACTCATCTTCAATGAAAGGCAGAAGAGTTTCCCATTCGCCCGATATGATTGCAGTCTGAATAAGCAGCAATCGGTCATTGGGGTCATCTCGTAGAGAGCGAAGAGTAGCCAGGTTAGTCTGGGCCGCTGGCAGGTTGCCAAGCCGAAAATGCGCCCACGCCAGAGCATAGAGGGCGTTTATGGAATTACCAAAAATACCTTGGTTGCTCTCAACAAAAGCTACGAGTTCTTTGTCGGCATAGGTTTCAGCGAGTGAGCGCAGGTAAACCTGGGCCGCTTCAGCTGCTTTTGTTTTTTCAAACAGTTGCTGCGCATAGGGCTTGAGGCGAGTCCAATTGCCGCTTTGTTCCAAGGCCCCCACCAAGCTAGTAAGGTTCTCTAGGGTTGGGTTCGATTGGAGCAGCTCTTCTCGGCTTGTTATGCGATCCGCGCCTTTTCCTTCATCGATGATGCTTTGCAATTCCTCCCGCAGCTGAGCGGATATCCCGTCGGCAACCAGCGTCTCCAAAATGCGTTCGGCGCGGCCAACCTGGTCCGAGTGGGCCAGAGCCTTTATGTGAAGTTGGTCAAGCGCTGCCGGTACTATGACTTTAATCAAGTCGTCGCGATTTGCATCAATATGGGCTGCAATCTGCTCTGGATCTTCCGTCAGTTGAGCGAGGGCTAGGCCTGCCAGTATGGCATCAGAAGAGTCTTGGCCTGATAGCGCTTTCTCTCTTTCGATCTGGCGTTGAACCGCTGCTCGATTGAGCTCAATTCCCAACCGTCCTGCGATCGCGACATAGTGGAGCGAGTCCGCAGGGGACGCGAGCTTTGCTTTCACTCGCTCCCGGGCTTGATCTCGATGGTCGGGATCGTTGAGTTCTAGCCACAAGGCAGTGTCGCCGGCATCCAGCTGAATAGCAGGGCACTCGAAGAGTTCAGCCTCGGTCGCCATCCGCTCTAAGAGATTCTGCGCCGCTCGGCGGCGTTCGAGGGACGCTGGCTCGCCAGCCATGAAATAGCTATTTGAAAAGAGGGGGGAGTAGTGGAGGAATGGTGCTTTCGACTCTTCGGGCAGGGTATGAATAACATTTGTCATCGCTGCTGGGCGGAGCAAGGCGGGCGATGCTTCGAAGTCATGGGCATCTAGCGAGTCGCTTAATTGCAGAGCAGGTTGCCAACGCCCGGTTTCAAGCAGTCGAAGCAGAACTAGTAGTTTCCCGTCGGCGTCCAACTCATTTGTGGAAAGGCCAGAGGCGTCAAACCGGGAAAGCGCGGTTTCAGCATCCTGGTCCCGTGTAGCGATAACAAAGGATGCGGAGCGGCTCATCGGTGAATTCAGATCTTTGATATGAGCCAAAGCCTCACTTCGGTTACCCTTAGCGAGTAATAAAAAAGCTTCTGCAATGACTACCTCAGGCCGATTTCCTAGGCGCCGCGATTTGTTCAAGAGTTCTTCGGTCTCTTCGACCGAACCAAGGGTTGAAAGAATGCGGGCGCACCAGGCGAGTGCAGCGCATTTGGCGTCATGCGATGCCTGGCTCAACTCGCCGCTTAAGAGATCTTCTGTAAGGCGGCGAGTTTCTGCCTCGAGTTTAAATTCGGCAAGGTGCCGACCGCGCCGAAGTCGCCAGAGACGATCCTTCAGCGGCTCGTCGAGAAGCGAGAGGCCACCAGCGACCCGAGACGGCACAATCGAAGCGGAAACCGTCGATTCAAGGCTGGCCAGACGGTCGGCGAGGAGGGTGTCAGCGTGGGGGCCGGTCGGGCCGGTGCGAATGAAGTGTGCGAGTTCCTTGTACAAGTCATCTTCACGGCTGCGTAGTTTGATGATGGAAACGTGATCCTCGTCCAGCGGAACGATGCTCGTGGAAGGACCGAGACCGGGATCGGCGCTGTCAGGCTTAACAATTACGCGCAGCCAGCCAAATGGCTGACGCTCCTGAAAGACAAGATTGGCAAGATTGTTCTTGCTGCTGTATGCGCGATACCACTCGTTCAAGCCTCGCAGCTCCGGATTGTTGCGGCTAAGCCCGGCCAACGTTTCGCGAGGGCGTGAGAGGAGCCTTAAGGCATTTGCCAGCGTAGCTTGATCTGATCCTTGATGAGGCGTCGCTATGAACACCACCTGCCGAACGCGTCTGACAAACGAAGCGACATTTGCCTTGAAAGGCATCTCGGCTTCTGCCTTTCGTAGCAGCGCCTTGATGACCAGGCCCCCTAGGCTGTGGCCCACCAGCACTATGTTGCCACTCTGGAGCTTGCGTTCGTTGGCGAGGCGAGGCAGCAGATTGGAAGCTCGATCCACGAGTGCCATGGCGTCTCCGCGTTGCCACCTGCTTGCTGCCGCAGGATAACCAATGCTCCAGACACCTACATCTCCAGTGTCAGCCTCAAGCCACGTTGGCCAGAATTCTTTGGGATTGGTGCGTGACTCCCAAGTTTGCTCATAATGGCCAGTTAAGCCATGAATGAAGATCACGTGGGTGGTGACGCGATCGATAGACGTATTTGGGTATCTGATATCTGACAGCGTCTTCCCCCACCGATCAAGCCCTTCGGCAGACTTTGCCAAGTGTGGGCCTACCATCACGGTAACTGTTAATGCACTAGGTACTATGAGAGAACTCGATTGTTGTGAGCCTAGGAGTTTTTCGACATCTAAATTCGGCTTCTGGTCCCAAAGGGATCGCAGGGGGCAACCTCTGAGATGAAAGCTTGGTGCTCTCGAATAACACCTCCATCCCCTCTTGCCATCCCCACCTGGCGCAGAGCCTGTTGCGGCGGCTCCTTTACCGTCGGGCCTGCTGACCAACCACTTATCGCCGCGCCTTCGGCGCGCATTTGTGACGGTCACCGCCCTCATGAAGCAACTCTGATCCCAAATATCATCGTGCGATGCCAAGCCGTTGCGGGAGGGGATCGGCAACGTCAGCAAAGTGGAACAATCCGGCAGCCGGCGGGTTTGTAGGATGAAGGGCGATCTGTTTCGGAGGAAGATTGCGATGAAACGCGTCCTTGCCCACCATGCGGTACGACTGATGCTCGGCGGCGCCTGTCTGCTGACGGTCGTCGAGATTCCCAACCCGATTGCGCCATTGTCGCTCGTGTCCGAGGCAAGGGCTGCCACCACCGTTTCGATCAGCACATTCTACGAAGACCTGTCTTCCTATGGTGATTGGGTCTCGTATCACGGAGCGACCGTTTTCGTGCCGGTTGATGTGCCTGACGATTGGCGTCCCTATACCGTTGGACACTGGGCCTATACCGAGCAGTATGGCTGGCTGTGGGTATCCGACGAGCCATTCGGCTGGGCGACGTACCATTACGGCCGGTGGGGCTATGCCGACGATATCGGCTGGTACTGGGTTCCGGGCACCCGTTGGGCGCCGGCATGGGTCAGTTGGCGTCGTGACAGGGAGCACATGATTTGGGCTCCGCTGCCGCCGCGCCGCGATCCGGATCTGATTTCAATCGAGGTGACCTTCGACACGACGCCGGATTATTACTGGGTTGTGGTCCCCACCCGCGAATTCCTTGCTGCGGACATTTCCACCGTCGTTATCCGTGATGAGCCCGAGTTTGTGCGCATCGTCGAGGCGGCCGAGCCGGCCGGCGACGTGACGATCCAGAACAATGTGGTGATCAACAAAGTCATCGATGTCGATGTGATCGAGAAGGAGACGAACCAGGAGGTGACTGCCGTCAAGGTCAGCAAGACCGACGCGCCCGAACAGGCCGGCAAATTGGAAAACGATACGGTCACGGTCTTTGAAGGTGAGGTGAAAGCCGATGCCGATGCCAAACCGGCTAAGCTCAAAGACATCGAGGAGGTGAAGCAGGTTCAGGCTGGCCGCAAATCGAAGCCGACCGAAGGCGCAGCAACGACCGAACAGGCCGAACCGGAAAAGACCGCCAAGCCTGAGAAGCCGACGACCGAGGAGCAGCCCGCCGCCGGGCAGCAGCAGGCCGAACCCGAGCAGGCAGCCAAGCCTGAGAAGTCGAAGGCCAAGGAGCAACCCGCCACGGAACAGCAGCAGGCTGAGCCCGAACAGACGGCCAAGCCTGAGAAGCAGAAGACCAAGAAGCAGCCCGCCGCGGAACAGCAGCAGGCCGAGCCGGAACAGGCGGCCAAGCCTGAAAAGCAGAAGGCCAAGGAGCAGCCCGCCGAGCAGCAGCAAGCCGAGCCGGAACAGGCGGCCAAGCCACAGAAGCAGAAAAACAAGGCGTGCGATCCGCAGACTGAGAGCTGCTAGCCGTACGGGTAGACTGCGGCACCGCGATTATTCGATCGCGGTGCTCGCTGAGCGACCATTCTCCCCTTGCCATCCCGACATCCTTCGTCCTAATCTCCCCCTGAGAAAACCTTTTCCCAATCCGCCTCGCGCCCGCTGACCTCATCAACCAGCAAGCCGCCGGACCATAAGAGAAAAGCTTTTCTCAACCGGGAGGATCGATTCCAAATCATGGCGTCCGACGTCCAGCCAACGCCCGCCAAGCAGCCCGTCACGCTTCGTGAGGTGGCGGCCATTGCCGGCGTCAGCGTTGCCACGGCGTCAAAAGCGCTGAACGGGCAGGGGCGGATGACGGCCGAGACGCGGAGCCGGATTCGTGAGACGGCGCAGCGGCTTGGCTTTCGCCCGAACAGCCTGGCGCAGAGCCTGCTCAGGCGGCGCTCTTTTACCGTCGGGCTGTTGACCAACGACACCTATGGCCGCTTTTCGCTGCCGCTGATGGCCGGCGTTTCCGATGCGCTGGTCGATGCCGGCGTCTCGGTGTTCCTGTGCAATGTCGAGGACGACCCACGCCTTGCCCAGCTGCATGTCGATGCCATGCTCGACAAGCGCGTCGACGGCATCATCGCCACCGGCAAGCGCATCGATCGCCATCTTCCGGTCGACCTCGCCAATCTCGGCATTCCGGCGATCTACGCCTTCACCGAGCCCGATCCCAACGCCATCGCGTTTGTGTCGGACGATGCCGGCGGGGCGCGGCTGGCGGTCGAGCATTTTTGCCGGCTCGGACGACGGCGCATCGCCCATGTCAGCGGTCCCGCGAGCTTTGCCGTGGTGCATGCCCGGGCCGAAGCCTATCGCGAGGTGCTGGCCGAGAACGGCCTGCCGGTCTTGGAGCCGCTGCTCGGCCCATGGTCGGAAGCCTGGGGCCACGAGGCGGTCAGAAGACTGTTCGACGGCGAGGGTTTCGACGGTACGCGCGAAAAGCCCGATGCGGTGTTCTGCGGCAACGACCAGATCGCGCGCGGCGTCATCGACGCTTTGCGCGAGCGCGGTATCGGCGTGCCGGACGAGGTCGGCGTCATCGGTTTCGACAATTGGCAGATCGTCGCCGAGGCAACCCGCCCGCCGCTGACCTCGGTCGACATGAATCTCGCAGCACTTGGCCGCGAGGCCGGCCTTGCCTTGCTTTCGCTCGTCGGCGGCGAACCCGCTCTGCCGGGCATTAGAAAACTGCCGTGCCGGTTGGTGGTGCGTCAGTCATGCGGCCGTCCGCCGGACGGCTGAACGAAACGGGCCGTGTCGATAGTCACCCGCTTGGGGGCGCGGCTAAATTAAGACGCTAAATTAAACCATGTGGAGGAGAAGCATGAGAACCACCATTACCGGGCTCGCCATCGCCGCGAGCATTTTCGGCACGCTTGCGACGGTCGGCTCGGCCGCCGCCGATACCGCCAACATCTGGGTTCGCGCCGACGGCTCGAACTTCATGCCGCGCATCGTCGATGCCTTCAACAAGGGGCATCAGAACCAGATCAAGCTGGACATCATCCCCAACGCCGAAATCATCCCGAAATACGGCGCTGCCGCCGCCGGCGGCACGGCGCCCGATGCGCTGTCGCTCGACCTGATCTACACGCCGTCCTTCGCCGCCGCCGGCCAACTGGAGGACATCACCGACTGGGCGAAATCGCTGCCCTATTTCGCCAGCCTGTCGCCGGCGCATGTCAAGACGGGCACCTATAAGGGCCGCATCTACGGGCTGCCGTTCTCGGCCGATTCCTCGGTGCTGATCTGGAACAAGAAGCTGTTCAAGCAGGCCGGCCTCGATCCGGAAAAGGGCCCGACCAACTGGGCCGAGATCGAAGCCGACGCCGAAAAGGTCAACGCGCTCGGCGGCGACATCAAGGGCTTCTACTTCTCCGGCAATTGCGGCGGCTGCAACATCTTCACCTTCACGCCGCTGATCTGGGCCTCGGGCGGCGACATCCTGACGGAGGACGGCTCCAAGGCGACGCTGGACACGCCGCAGATGCGCGGCGCCATCGACCTCTACCGTTCGATGGTCAAGAAGGACCTGGTGCCTTCAGGCGCGCAGACCGACACCGGCTCCAACTTCTTTGCCGCCTTCGCCACCGGCAATATCGGCATCTCGCCGTCCGGCGCCTTCGCCATCGGCGCGCTCAACACGCAATATCCCGACATCGACTACGGCATCACCTTCCTGCCCGGCAAGGATGGCGCCTGGTCGTCGTTTGCCGGCGGCGATAATTTCGTCGTCACCAAGGGCACCACCAAGGTCGCGGTGGTGAAGGAGTTCCTCGATTTCGCCTATTCGCTCGAAGGCCAGACCATCCTGGCGAAATACGGCAGCCTGCCGGTGCGCGGCGACATCGCCAATGAGGCGCTGAAAGACCTCGACCCGCGCTACAAGGTCGCCGCCGAAGCCATGGCCAAGGGCCGCACGCCCTATTCGGTGGTGTTCAACGATCTGATCAACTCGGCCAACGGTCCGTGGAACCAGATGATGAACGAGGTCTTCTTCGGTGAAGACGTCGACGGCGCCATCGCCAACGCGCAGGAGACCATGCAGTCGATCATCGATTCGGCGCCGCAGAAGTAAAGCGCCGGCGCTCCGGCCGCCCGCCTATCTCCCTGGGCGGGTGGCCGGACATTGCATCGGAAGACCGTCCGTAACTCACCTTGGAAGGACCGATTGTTAATGTCGGCACCGCCCCTCATCCGCCTGCCGGCACCTTCTCCCCGTATAGTGACGGGGAGAAGGGGCTGGCCGCGACCCTGGCACCCTTTCTGCAACGCTGGATGTTGGCGAAATCCTTTGCGAAGGCACCCTTCTCCCCGTCACTATACGGGGAGAAGTGCCCGGCAGGGCGATGAGGGGCAGCGCAAACCAGACGCGATTGACTTGGGGCGGGAGACCGAAGATTTGCAACCATTCAACCGCAAGAACCGCGCATGACCACCATCGCAGCAACCACCGCCGCACCCGCACGCGCATACAAACTGGTCGGCGCCGGCCGCCGGCAGTTGATCGGCCTGCTCTATGTCGCGCCGGCCGTTGCCCTGGTCGTGGTCTTCTTCATCGTGCCGCTTTGCATGACCGCCTGGATGTCGCTGCACAACTGGCCATTGATGGGCGCGCACAGCTTTGTCGGGCTCGACAATTACTGGGCGATCCTGCGCGACACCCGCTTCTGGAACGCGCTGAAGTTCACCGGTTATTACACAGTGGTGGTGACGATCGCGATTTTCGCCGTCGCCTTTCCGCTGGCGCTGTTCATCGAAAGGCCGCGGCAGCTGACCGGCCTTTACCGCACGTCCTTCTTCATGCCGGCGGTCATCGGTTTTGCCTCGGCCAGCCTTTTGTGGTCATGGCTGCTCAACGTCGATTCCGGCCTGTTCAGCCCAGCCGCCTTCGAGCTTGGCCTGACCGAGAAGAAATTCAACCTGCTGGCGACTTTCCAGCCGGCCTTCTGGTCGATCATCGCCATGGTGGTCTGGAAGGTGGCGGGGTTCACCATGATCATCCTGATGACCGGCCTGCAATCGATCCCGCCGGACCTGCAGGAAGCGGCGATGATCGACGGGCAGGGCCATTCGCGCGGTTCCGCGCCATCACCTTGCCGCTGATGCGCCGCACGCTGGCGCTGGCGCTGATCCTGTCGGTGGCCGGCTCGATCCTCGCCTTCGACCAGTTCTACATCATCCTGCGCGGTGGGCCACGCAACCAGACGCTGACCGCCGTCTATTGGATCTTCAACCAGTCCTTCGTGTCGTTCAAGCTTGGCTATGGCGCCGCCCTATCGATGGTGCTGCTGGTCATCCTGGTCGCGCTCAGCCTCATCCAGCTGCGGCTGCTGCGCCAGCCCGAGGGGGTCGACTGATGGCGCAGGCAAGGAGCCGCAAACGCCGCATCGGCATGCAGATCGCCGAGCACGCGACCGGCATCATCGCATCCATTCTGTTCCTGGCGCCGATCGCCTGGACGGTGCTTTCGGCCTTCAAGCCGGCGCACGAGGCGCGCCAGCCGCCGCTGCCGCCCTGGCCGACGACGGGCTTTTCGCTAGAGAATTACGCCACGCTCAACACCTTCGGCGATGGCCTCTGGCTGCCGGCGCAAAACAGCATCTATGTCTCGGTCATGACGGTGGTGCTGTCGGTGATCGTCAGCGTGCTCGCCGGCTACGGTTTCTCGCGCTTCCGCTTTCCGCTGAAGAACCTGCTCTTCGTCGTCATCCTGTCGACGATCATGATCCCGTTCCAGTCGATCCTGACGCCGATCTTCCTGGTGCTGACAAAAATCGGCCTGCACAACACGCTGACCGGGCTGGTCTGCGTCTACGTCACGCTGCAGCTGCCGTTCTCAATCTTCATGATGCGCAACGCCTTCGACGCGGTGCCGCGCGAGATCGAGGAGGCCGCGCGCATGGACGGCGCCAACAATGTCACCATGCTGCTTAGGGTCATGCTGCCGCTGGTCTGGCCGGGCATCGTCACCATCGCGCTGTTTGCCTTCCTTGGCGCCTGGAACGAGTTTCTGGCGGCCCTCGTGCTGATGACCGACCAGTCCAAATTCACGCTGCCGATCATGATGACCGCACTGCAGTCCGGCCGCTTCGGCGCCATCGACTGGGGCGCCGTGCAGGCCGGCGTCACCGTGATGATGGTGCCGTGCCTGGTGCTCTTCCTGCTGCTGCAGCGCTTCTACATCCGCGGCCTGATGGCAGGGGCCGTCAAGTGACCAATCGAACCGAACCGGAGTAAATTGATGACCGCATCGCCATCCGCCAGTCAGGGCGCCAAGCCAAAACTCGCCTTCCGTCCGCTGCCGGTGCCGCAGGTCGACGTGCGCGGCTTCTGGGGCGACCGCGTCGATGCCGTCGCCAGCAAAACCGCCGGCATCCTCTACGACCGCTGCGTCGAGGCGCGCATGCTCGAGCAGATCGACCCGGACCGGCCGTCGCCCGGCGTCGTCATTCCGTTCCACTCACCCTCGCCGGACGAGGCGGCCACCGCCGGCAACGAGTTCACCGGATCGACGGTGACCACCCAGATGTTCTGGGACAGCGACTGGGGCAAGACCATCGAGACCGCCGCCTATTCGCTCTACCGCCGCCGCAACGACGAGCTGGAGAAGAAGATCGACGCCGTCATCGACATGTACGGCAGGCTGCAGCAGTCCGACGGCTATCTGTCGAGCTGGTACCAGCGCATCCAGCCCGGCCTGCGCTGGACCAATCTGCGCGATTGCCACGAGCTCTATTGCGCTGGCCATTTGATCGAAGGCGCGGTCGCCTATTACCAGGCCACAGGCAAACGCAAGCTGCTCGATATCATGTGCCGCTACGCCGACCATATCGCAGAAACATTCGGTCCCGAGCCCGGCAAGAAGAAGGGCTATTGCGGCCACGAGGAGATCGAGCTGGCGCTGGTCAAGCTGGCGCGGGTGACGGGCGAGCGCAAATACATGGAGCTTGCCAAATACTTCATCGATCAGCGCGGCCAGCAGCCGCATTATTTCGACGAGGAGGCGCGCGCCCGCGGCGCCGACCCGAAGGCCTATCACTTCAAGACCTACGAATACAACCAGTCGCACAAGCCCGTTCGCGAGCAGGACAAGGTCGTCGGCCATGCGGTGCGGGCGATGTACCTCTATTCGGGCATGGCCGACATCGCCACCGAATATGGCGACGACACGCTGCGGGTGGCGCTCGACCGGCTGTGGGACGATCTCATGACCAAGAACCTTTACGTGACTGGCGGTCTCGGGCCATCGTCGCACAACGAGGGTTTTACCGCCGATTACGACCTGCCCAACGACACCGCCTATGCCGAGACCTGTGCTTCGGTCGGCCTGGTGTTCTGGGCAAGCCGCATGCTCGGCATGGGCCCAAATGCGCGCTACGCCGACATCATGGAGCGGGCGCTCTACAACGGCTCGATCTCGGGCCTGTCGCTCGACGGCTCGCTGTTCTTCTACGAAAATCCGCTCGAAAGCCGCGGCGCCCACCACCGCTGGAAATGGCACCGCTGCCCGTGCTGCCCGCCCAATGTCGGGCGCATGGTCGCCTCGATCGGCAGCTATTTCTATGGCCTGTCGGACACAGCACTTGCCGTCCACCTCTATGGAAACGGCACGGCTCGTTTCGATATCGCCGGGGCGCAGATAGAGCTCACCCAGACCAGCAATTATCCCTGGGACGGCGCGGTCTCGATCTCCGTCGAACCGGAAGCGCCGACCGAGTTCACCTTGCACCTGCGGCTGCCGGCCTGGTGCCGCAAGGCAACGCTCAAGGTCAACGGCGCCGATATCGATCTGGATGCTGTCACCAGTGACGGCTATGCCGCGATCCGCCGCGAATGGCGCAAGGGCGACCGCGTCGAGCTCGATCTCGAAATGGCCGTCGACCGCCTCTACGCCAACCCGCAGGTGCGGCAGGATATCGGCCGCGTCGCACTGGCGCGCGGACCGCTGATCTATTGCATCGAAGAGACCGACAATTCCAGCCAGCTGCACCGCATCGCTCTACCGCGAACGGCCGACATCGAGACACACAAGCAGCCGAACCTTCTGGGCGGCGTCGTGACACTTTCGGCTATTGCCAAGAAGGAGGCTTTCGAAAACTGGGAAGAGGGGCTCTACCGCACCGAACCGCCGGCGGTCGAGGAAGCGAAAGTCACCGCCGTGCCGTACTTCGCCTGGGACAACCGCGATCCCGGCGAGATGCTGGTCTGGCTCAGGGACGAATAAAGCCCGACGGCGGCGCCCGGCCGATCTCCTCGGCCACAAGTTCCTGCAGCTGCCAGAGATTGCGGTCGCGGATGCCGCAGGCGTCGAGATGGCGAATGGTCTCGAACAGATATTCGGCGCCCGAACCCCAATGGCCGACGGCCATGGCCAGGGTCGCCGCTATCGCTCGCTTTTCGAGCTTGCCGGCATAGCGCGGATTGGCGGGATCGACAACGAAACCAAGCGCTTGGCCCATGCCGTCGCCCGTCCTGACCTGCAGCCAGCGCGGCACGTTGACGGCCGGCAGGATGGTCATCTCGCGGCGCAGCAGCGCTTCGAGATTAGCCGCCACTGGCTCGGCGATCTCGAACACCATCCCCTGGCATTGGCCGCCGCGGTCGAGCGCCATCATCAGGCCGGGCTGCTCCACCGTGCCCCTGAAGCGCTGCACCGTAAAACAGAACGAACGGTGCCAGCCCGTCGCTACGGCCCGTTCGCCACCCCTGACCTCGCCGGCCGGCTTCCATAGCAGCGAACCATAGGCGAACAGCTTCACCGGCCCGGCCGGCGCGCCGGCCAGCACCTCGTCGCGAATGCGCGCGTAATCGGCATCGGTCATGTAGACCATGCCCGGCGTCGGCCCGGCGTCCTCGACCGCCCGCAAGGTGCGGGCGACCAGCGCCTCGGTCAGCGCCATCGGTGACTTGCGCGGCGCCGACTGACGCCGCGATGCGGCGGAAATGACCTTGCTCATCCTCACACTCTCAGCTTTGCCGCCATGTTGCCGAAGGCTGGAGGATTCTCAAGGGCCGAGTACGCGGGCGCGGCATCAGGGTTCAAACTGTCGTGTACAACAGCTTGACGGAATCGCACAAAATACGCGGCGGACTTTTGCGCGTCGAATTCCAGCCACGGCACCGCATCGCTCTGCCGCGAACGGCTGAGATCGAGGCACACAAGCAGCGAACCGTCTGGGCGGCGGCGTCACGCTTTCGGCGATTGCCAAAAGGAGACTTTCGAAAACTGGAAAGGGGCTCTACCGCACCGAACCGCCGGCGGTCGAGGAAGTGAAAGTCGGCGCCGTGCCGCATTTCGCCTGGCACAACCGCGACCCCGGCGAGATGCTGGTCTGGCTCAGAAGCGCCGGATAGCGGTATCGCCAATTTGAGCCGCGTGAACGCCTTGAATTCGCCGGGGCGCGCGTCATCTAGCTTTGAGTGGCGCCTGCCATTTGAACGGGTGGAGGCAGATTTTGGCGCTCGAAGCTGTCGCGCGTCCGAACGCCGGTGGCCGCTTTGTTGCGGTAGCCGTCGTCGCGGTGCCGTTGGCTTTCGTCGTCAGTGGGCTGGCCATTCGCTATGCCGCATTTGCTTCGGTTTCGGCAGAACCCGGCTTCGCGGCCTATGCCCAGGCGCTCTGCCGCTGGGATTGCGCGTGGTATGTCGGCATTTCCGAACACGGCTATGAGCGCTTTCCCATTCCAGGCCAGAGCAATGTCGGACGCTGGGGCTTTTTCCCGCTCTATCCGATGCTGGTGGCGGCAATCCGGTCTGTTTTCCGCTTTCCGACGATACTCGTCGCGTCGATCACATCGATTGCGTGCAGCTATGCCGCCTGTCTGGTGGCGTGGCCACTGCTCGAGAAGAACATGCGCGCTTATGTTCTGTATTGCGCCTTCCTGCTCAGCGGCCCGTTCTCCTATCACTTCACGACTTTCCTGACCGAACCTCTTTTCGTACTCCTGACTTCGTGCGTTTTTCTGGCGCTCAAACGCTCCAGCTATCTGGCTGCGGGACTGTCATCGGCTCTCCTGTCGGCAACCAGGCTCGTCGGGGTGCTCGTTGTATTCGCGACCGTCATTCAGATGTTCACGGATTACCGCGCAAAGGGCGGATCGACGCTGTCGTTCCCGCGTTGGCTGCTTGGCCGACCGGATCTGCTCGTCGCCATCTTCATCTCGCCAGCCGGCCTATTCGCCTACATCCTGTTTCTCTATCTGACCATCGGCGACGGCTTTGCCTTCCTGCACGTGCAGCGCGCGTTTGGACGGGTGCCGGGCAATCCGCTCGCCTTTATATGGGACGGGTTTTCGGCCGTTCCGACAACTGGATGGCTGCCCACGGCGCCGCAATGGAGCGCGCTCGCCGCACTCATCGGACTGGCGCTATCGGCGGTTCTGGCGGTTCGCAGGCAATATGGCGCCGCGTTGTTCTGCGCCTGCTGCATCATCCTGCCGCTGATCACGAACCTGGCCTCGATGGTCAGATACGTCGTTGGGCTTGCACCTCTGACAATATTGCTGGCCATGCTGTCGTCGGCGTCGAAGCTGACTTTTCTTGCGGCTCTGGCTCTCTTCCTGGGCGCCTGTTATTTCATGACCGTGGCATGGATCGGAGGCTATCTTGCCCTGGTCTGACATTTCGGGCCGGTATCTGCGCGGGGCCAGGCTTGCCAGCTACGCGCTGGCGGCGGTTCTGGCGGGAACGGAAATCGTCATTCTTGCGCTTGCTCTCAATCCGAATGTCAACGCCGATTATCGCGCCTATTACATTGACCGGACGACGACCTGCCTCAATCGCGATGCGGTCGGCAGCTATACCCTAGGCGAGACGGTGTCGTTCCGGTCCGACGGAGCCAAAAAGGCAGCCGGCATGAGGGTCTGCGGCTGGTCGGGACCCGTTGCCGACGGCACCCATTCCCTAGGCGAGACCTCGCGGCTTCGGCTGAAGATACCGCCGCTCCACGACAGTGTGACGGCCACGCTGCAAATGGCCGCCGCCATTCGCCCGCCGCAGGTCACGCAGCGGATTATTATTTCGGTGAATGGCGTTCGGGTGCATGCGGTGACGCTGTCCGGCAAAGAGCCGCGAACGGTCTCGTTCGTCATTCCAACGGCGGCCCTCGCCGAGGCCAGGATACTCGATGTCGCCTTCGACTACCTCGACGGCATTCCGCCAAGTTCGGCCGCCAGCAACATCTACAAGCGCGCCATCAAATTGTTGTCGTTCCGGCTCGATCCTGTTGAGCCGGGTTAGGGCGGGCGATCACGTTGCTGGCCGGGTCTTCGCTGCGCAAAAACCCACCGGTCGAGCATGAGAAGATTGACCGCTGGAACAAGCAAGCATGTAACCAGAATGGCGATGATCGGCGGCAGGCCGAGTTTGGCCGTCAAAACCGCCGGCGCCGCGCAGGCAACGGCGAAGCCTGTCGCCGTCAGCAAGAAAAAACGCGGAGCTTCCGATCGATGCGATCCGCTCGACGCGAAAGTCACGAACTTATGCGCGAGATAAGAAAACAGGGCGGCTGCGGTGTAAGCCGCGAGCGAGGCACCGACCGGCGAGAGGCCGAACCGTTGCCATTTTACCAAAGCGGTGGCCATCACTGCATAAAGGATCGTTGCGGCGATGCCGACCGACCCGAAGCGCGCCAGCACCCTCAGCCCGGCGTCGCCGGTTGAACGGCGCTCAGACACGCGCACTACACGCATACTGCGCTCCAAGCGGCAAAGGCGCGAATACCCGCTCGACCCTTCTGGCCAAGGGCCTTGCCGATGGCAGCAGCAGGAAATGCTCGGAGCGGATGTCCCGGAAGCCTGTTTCCTGAAAAACGGACCTCGCTTTGGCGGCGTTGAGCAGAACCGCGTCGTGATCGAACGGACACCGGAACACAGCAAGGCGCGTCAGTGGATTGTAGGGATTGTGCTCGATAATGCAGGCGACGCCGCCCGGCCGTACGACGCGCCGCATTTCCAGGAAGAAATCGAGCCAGGAGGAGGGCGGAACGTGATGGACGACGCAACTAGCGAAAGCCAGATCGAACGTGCCGTCCTCGTAAGGCAGCCCCTGAGTGCTGCAGGTCCTGTAGGCCACACGCGGATTGTGTTGGCTGGCGTGCAAAATCGATTCTTGCGAGACATCGCAACCATCGACGCTGTCGAAAGCACCGTCGAGGTAGGGGTGGAGCGAACCGACGCCGCAGCCGACATCCAGCGCCCTTACAGCCGACCCACCCTGCCGAAGCTTTCGCTCGAAGACCAGACGCCGCAGCAGATCCGCCTTGGCGACAAGGAAGAAGTCGTGGCTGAGTCCGGAAAACCGGATGGACCCTTCGACCGCCTCGCCATAGTTGGATTTATAGCTGTCGAAGAGTTCGGCCATTGGCGGGGACTCCACTCCTGGGTTTGTGAAACGATCGGCGGCGCTCACCGGAGGCGGCACGCATCGACTCGTCGAAGCCGGTGAGCCGATCGATGACATAAAGCGGGCGGCGTTTCACCTCGGCGTGGATGCTGCCGACGTAGAGTCCGACCACGCCGGTCATGAAAAGGTTGATCCCGCACAGGAGCGACACGATCACCACCGTGGATGTCCACCCGGCAATGATCCCGGTTTCAAAAAACCAGGCAAAGATGGCGTAGGCGCCAAAGACCCCCGCAAGCGCGGAAATGACCAACCCGCCCCAGAGCGCCAGGCGCAACGGCTTCTCGGAGAAACTGACGATGCCGTGAACCGCAAGGTGCATCATCTTCCAGAACGGGTATTTGGTCTGGCCCAGGGTTCGTGCGTGGCGCTCAAATGGCACGGCCGTCTGCTTGAACCCCATCCAGCCGAACATGCCCCTGACGAAGCGGTCATGTTCGGGCATACGCTTGAAGGTTTCCAGCGCCTTGCGGCCGACTAGGCGGAAGTCGCCGACGTCGCGCGGAATATCGACCGACGTCATTTTCTCCAGCAGGCGATAGAAAAGACTTGCCGTAAAGCGCTTGAACCAGGATTCGCCCTCGCGCTTGACCCGGCGGGCGTAGACGATCTCGAAACCTTCCTTCCACTTAGCCACCAGATCGAGAACGACTTCCGGCGGATCCTGCAGGTCCGCATCCATGACGATGACGGCATCGCCCGCAGCGGCGTCCATGCCGGCGGTAATCGCCACCTGGTGGCCGAAATTGCGGGAAAATTCGATCAGCCGAAAGCGCGGCTCGGCGGCGACCACTTTTTGAAGGTATTCGACGCTTCCATCGCGGCTTCCGTCATCGACGAAGATGGCCTCCGTTTCGCCGTCCAGCCGGCCGATAAGCGAACTGATCCGCTCGATCAGCCGAGGCAGCACCTGTTCTTCATTGTATACGGGCAGGACCAGCGAGTAGCGCGGCGGTGACCTGTTCACCGTTATTCCCGGGCCTTGGACCACAGACTCTCGCATGCGGTTGAAAATGGAACGCAAGCTACAAAGTTCCAAAGGCAATTAAGAAACTGCTAATTTAGTTAGTTCTGAAGGGGATACCGATCCTCGAGGAGGACTGAAGGGTGTCGTGGTGACGTCGGACGTCCGCATCGAAGCGTGAAATTATCGGTAGGCTGCCGGCGCGATCGGCCTGGCGAGAAGCAGTCGCTGAGGCATAACCCGTTGACCGCATTGCCTGCTCCCGGACTTGCCTGTTGAAGCAGCACTACGGGTGACCTGAGCGTGCGGGCCGACCGCTTCGACGCATGTCAGACATGGCTCATGGAACATGGTCGCCGAGCCCGGCCGAGTATCGCGCTTGTAGGCCGCCGAGCGTCCTGGCCGGAACCTATCGTACCGGCCGGGCCTTAGCTGGTCCGGCCGGTACGATACAACACTTGCTGGCCAGACGAGGGCGGCCGTCAAGCGGCCGGCCGGATGTTTTGGTTCACCCGGAAGAGGTTGTTCGGGTCGTATTTCTTCTTTAGCGAGGCCAGGCGCTCGTAGTTATCGCCATAAGCCGCCTTGAGCCTTCCCTCGCCCTCGTCATCCATCATGAAGTTCAGATAGGCGCCACCCAGATCGAACGGATGCACGGCCTCCCAGTAGGCCTTGGTCCAGCGCGTCACCGGCCCCGCTTTCTGTGGGTCCGGATCGATCCCGGCGATGACCATCGACCAGGTCGCATCACGGTAATTCCAGGGTGTCTCGTCTTTGCCGACGCGATGGACCGCGCCGTCGATCGGATAGAGATGCATGAGCGATAGCTCGCTCGGTGTTTTCGCCGCCTGCTCGAGATGAGCGTCGATCGCCTCGTCGGACAGCGTCTTGACAAAATCGCCCCGCCAATACCACTGCATCCCCTTCGGGTAGAGCCCATCGAACATGCTCTGCACCGCGGGATAGGGCATCATTCCCATCCAATTGAACCAGGGCGCGGGGAGCGCATCGAGTAGCGGAGCCAGCGCCTCTCTGCCCTTTTCCTCCGGGCCGTTGTAGCAACACATCAGCAGACACATCCGCTCTCCCCAAAACTCTTCCGGGAACGGTGCGCTCGACAGGATCGTCTTGAGCCCGAGGAAGATCCCGAGTTCCTCGGGCGCGCGCGGCAGGAACTCGCGATAATGCTGCATGATGGTGCGGGCCTGGCGCTGATCCCATGCGATCGGCCCCGCAAAGACCATGCTGACCTGGTGGAGCTTGAACACAAAGCTGGTGACGACGCCGAAATTGCCGCCGCCGCCGCGAAGCGCCCAGAACAGGCTAGGGTTCCGCTCCTTGCTGGCGGTGACGAAGCTGCCGTCGGCAAGCACGACATCGGCCTCGACCAGATTGTCGATGGTCAGGCCATATTTGCGCGTCAGATAGCCATGGCCGCCGCTCAGCGTCAGTCCGGCGACCCCGGTGGTCGAGATGATGCCCGCCGGTACGGCCAGGCCAAAGGCATGGGTTGCGTGGTCGAGGTCGCCCTGAGTGCAGCCCGGACCCACCCGCGCCGTACGGGCATCCGGATCGACACGCACGCCGTTCATCGCCGACAGGTCGATCACCAGACCGTCGTCGCAACTCCCCAATCCTGGTCCGTTATGGCCGCCGCCACGTACCGCAACCAGCAAATTGTTGTCGCGGCCGAAATTCACCGCTGTGATCACGTCGGCCACGTCCACACAGCGGGCGATGATCAGCGGCCGCTTGTCGATCATGCCGTTGTAGAGCTTGCGGGCCTCATCATAGCGGGCGTCGCCGGTCCGGATGACTTCGCCCCGCAGGCTTGCTGCGAATTTGGTGATGTCTTCATCGTGCATGACATTCCTCCCTGTTATTGGACCTGTCGGCCGGTCGATGAAACGCTAATCCCGTCCGCTGTTCCCGCAAATGTCACATCGTCCATTTCTGTTGCCCGATCGTTCAGAGTGGGATTAGACCGGATGGGTAGTTGCTCGGGCGGCTGTATTGCCGGATAGTTCGAGATGCCTGGCCGAAAAACTCGTTGTCAAAGGGAGTAGCCGATCGTTTCCGGAGGTGTAGTGCATGGATGTCCTTTCCGATGTGCTCCGAGCCGTTCGCCTCACCGGTGCGATCTATTTCGACGTCGACGCCAGCTCTCCCTGGGTCGGCGAGTCGCCGGGCACGGCCGACATTGCCGCCGCCATCATGCCGGAGGCAGAGCACATCATTTCTTTTCATGCCGTGATGTCGGGCTCGTGCTGGGCCGCGCTGGCAGACGATTCGGTGCCCCCGGTGCTCGTGAACGCCGGTGATGTCGTTGTCTTCCCCGGTGGTGTTCCGAACGTCTTGAGCTCTTCGCCCGGAGCGCGGGGCGAACCCAATATGGCGATGTATTATCGGCCGATTGACGAGAGCCTGCCGTTCGCGGTGATCCATGGTGGCGGGGGAGACGAGCGGACCCGGTTCATTTGCGGGTATCTTGGCTGCGATGCACGTCCCTTCAATCCTCTCCTCGCTGCATTGCCGGCCATCCTGTGTGCCCGCAAGCCCGCCGATGGAAGCAGCTGGGTTATCGACCTGTTTCGGCTGGCGCTGGCCGAAGGTGGCAGTGGGCGGGCGGGCGGTGAAACGATCCTCGCCAAGCTGAGCGAGCTGATGTTTGTCGAGATCATCCGCCGCCATCTTGAGACCCTCCCCGGCGATTCGCGCGGCTGGCTGTCAGGCCTACGGGATCCACATGTCGGCGAGGCGCTCCGGCTCATCCACGCTCGCCCCAGGGAGGAATGGACATTGGACCGGCTCGCCCGCGAAGTAGGGCTCTCGCGCACGGCGTTTGCGAGCCGCTTTACCCACTATGTCGAGGTCTCGCCGATGCACTATCTTGCTCGCTGGCGTCTGCAACTGGCGGGACGTTTGCTCGAACGGCCCGAAATGAGCATCGCGCAAGCGGGTGCCGACGTCGGCTACGAGTCGGAAGCCGCCTTCAATCGCGCCTTCAAAAAGTTCGTCGGCATTCCACCTGGCACCTGGCGAAAGGGACGGTCGGCGTTGCTCGAGGCTCAAAGATTGCCCGCTGGCGTCGTGCAATAGGAAAGAACTGGCCGGGCGTTGACGCTGCGGTCTGCGTGCCGCGTCCCAATGCTCGAAAGCCCCCTGGCACAAAGCGGTCGACGATGACCGGCCGCCTCGGCGCGCTAGGGCGAGGCGTTTCAGGCTTCGCGCCTCAATCCTTCGCGCGCTCGACATACGCGCCATCCGCCGTCATCACCACCACGCGGGTGCCGGCGCTGATGTGTGGTGGCACCAGGGTACGCACGCCGTTGGACAGCGTTGCCGGCTTATAGGACGAGGACGCCGTCTGGCCCTTGGTCACCGGCTCGGTCTCGACCACCTCGAAAGTGGCGCGCTGCGGCAGTACCAGCGAGATGGCGATGCTGTTGTATTGCGAGATCTGCACCGGCATGCCTTCCACCAGGTAGGGCGCCATGTCGCCGACCACGCTCTCCGGCACCGCCACCTGGTCGTAGCTCTCCGGGTTCATGAAATGAAAGCCTTCGCCGTCCTGGTAGAGGAAAGTGTGCTCGCGCTCCTCGACATAGGCGCGCTCGACCTGCTCGGTGGTGCGGTAACGCTCGGAAACTTTAACCCCGTCGGAGATACGCCGCATGTCGAGCTGGGTGACCGGCGTACCCTTGCCAGGATGAATGTTTTCGGCAAAGAGGATCACATAAAGCTTGCCGTCCTTTTCGACGACGTTGCCTTTGCGTAAGGAGCTGGCGATGACCTTCACGGGTTTCCATCCTGATAAAATTTGTTGGCGCAAATCGGCTGGAGAGGCCGTTGGGTGCGGCCTAGCGCATCTTGGCCGCAATCGCCAGCCCTCTGTGCAATTCGCCTGAAGCCGATGACCGCCGCTTCGCCATGGTGGACGCCGCATGTCCATGCCGACCGCCGGCCGCGGCTGATCCTGCGCAACGCCATTGCCGCCGGCATGCGCGACTGGTTCGCCCGCCGTGACTTCGTGGAGGTGGAGACATCGGCCCTGCAGATCTCGCCCGGCAATGAAGCGCATCTGTCGGCCTTTGCCACCGAGGCGATCGGGCCGGACGGGCAGCGCCAGCCGCTCTACCTCCACACTTCGCCGGAATTCGCCTGCAAGAAGCTGCTTGCCGCCGGCGAGGAGCGCATCTTCAGCCTCGCTGCTGTGTGGCGCAACCGTGAGCGCGGCCCCTTGCACCATCCGGAGTTCACCATGCTCGAATGGTACCGCGTCGGCGAGGCCTATGAGAGCCTGATGCGCGATTGCGCCGAGCTCGTCGCGCTGGCGGCCGAACGGGCGGGCGCAAAGCGTTTTAGCTTCCGCGGCCGCGAGGCCGACCCGTTCGCCGAGCCGGAACGGTTGAGCGTCGCCGAAGCCTTCATGCGCCATGCCGGCATCGATCTGCTGGCGACTGTGGCAGCCGATGGCAGCACCGACCGCGCGGGGTTGCATGCCGCCCTGGTCCAGGCCGGATTGCGGACCGCGCCCGACGACAATTGGGCCGACCTGTTCAGCCGGGTGATGGTCGAAAAAATCGAACCGGCGCTGGGGCAGGGGCGCGCCACCATTCTTTTCGGATATCCGATCTCGGAGGCGGCATTGGCCAGGCCGAGCGCCGACGATCCACGCACCGCCGAGCGTTTTGAGCTTTATTGCTGCGGCGTCGAGCTTGCCAACGCCTTTGGCGAGTTGATCGATCCGGCCGAGCAGCGCCGGCGCTTTGCCGCCGAAATGGACGAAAAGCAGCGTGTCTATGGCGAACGCTATCCGATCGACGAGGATTTCCTCGCCGCCCTCGCCATCACGCCGCAAGCGAGCGGCGCGGCGCTCGGCTTCGACCGGCTGGTGATGCTCGCCACCGGCGCGCTCAGGATCGACGACGTGATCTGGACGCCGGTGGCCGCTTCCTGAGGGATTGTCGATCTCGCCATTGCCGCTCACCTGCCTGACACTGGCAGCCCTGTTCAGGCGCTTGATGCCCCCGCTTTGCGCCTTCTCCCATTGCAGAAGCTGCATCGGGACAATAGATGGTGCAGCAGCGGCTGCCCTTCAGCCGGCCGGAAATAACAGGATTATGCGCATGACCGATACGCTCGACGCAGCGAAACTGACCGACCGCGTCGCGGCCCTGGTCGAGGCTGCCAAACGGGCCGGCGCCGATGCCGCCGATGCGGTTGCAGTACGCGGCCGCTCAACCGGTGTGTCGGTGCGGCTTGGCAAGGTCGAAGGCACAGAGGCGTCCGAGAGCGAGGACGTCTCGTTGCGCGTCTTCGTCGGCAGACGGGTGGCGAGCGTTTCGGCAACGGCGGCATCCGACCCCAATATGCTGGCTGAGCGCGCCGTCGCCATGGCCAAAGTGTCGCCCGAAGATCCCTATCAGGGTCTCGCCGATCCGGCCTTGCTGGTCAAAAAGCCGCGCGATCTCGATCTGTTCGACGCCACCGAGGTATCGGCGGACCAGTTGAAGGAAGCAGCCCTTGCCGCCGAGGCGGCGGCGCTTGCCGTCAAGGGCGTCACCAATTCGGCCGGCAGCGGCGCCAGCGCCGGGCTCGGCGGCCTTGTGCTCGCCACTTCGCATGGGTTTGTCGGCCATTATGTCGCGTCGCGCTTTTCGCGCTCGACCAGCGTCATCGCCGGCGAGGGCACCGGCATGGAGCGCGATTACGAATTCTCCTCGCGCCAGCATTTTTCCGATCTCGACGCGCCGGAAGACATCGGCCGCAAGGCCGGTGAGCGCGCCGTACGCCGCATTGGCGCGCGCAAGGCGGCGACCGGGCCGGTCGACGTGGTGTTCGATCCGCGCGTCGCGCGCGGCATTGCCGGCCATCTCGCCGGTGCCATCAATGGCGCCGCGGTGGCGCGCAAGACCAGCTTTCTGCGCGACATGATGGGCAAGAAGGTGGCTTCGGCCGCAATCACCGTCACCGACGAGCCGCTCCGGCGCCGCGGCCAGGCCTCGCGCCCCTTCGACGGCGAAGGCGTCGAGGGCGAGAAATTGTTCATGGTCGACAAGGGCGTGCTCAACCACTGGTTCCTGTCGACCTCGGCGGCGCGGGAACTCGGCCTCGTCACCAATGGGCGCGGCTCGCGCAGCGGCTCGTCGGTCTCGCCATCGTCGACCAATCTCGCCATCGAGCCCGGGGAAAACACGCCGGAAGAGCTGATCAAGTCGCTCGAGACCGGCTTCTACGTCACCGAAGTGTTCGGCCAGGGGGTCGACATGGTGACGGGCGAATATAGCCGCGGCGCTTCCGGCTTCTGGATCGAGAATGGCGAGCTGGCCTATCCCGTTGCCGAGGTGACCATCGCCTCCAATTTGAAGACGATGTTCCTCAACATGGTTCCGGCGAGCGATCTCGACCGCAATTTCGGCACTGCCGCGCCCACGCTTTTGATCGAAGGGATGACCCTTGCCGGAGCTTGATCCGGCCGTCTCGGCCGGCGCTACTGAAGACCTGCAGCTGCTGCGCGACGCTGCCCGCGAGGCGGGGCTCATCGCCATGCAGTACTTCAACAACAATCCGCAAGTATGGATGAAGGGCGGCACCTCGCCGGTCAGCGAAGCTGATCACGCCGCCGACAAATATCTGCGCGAGACCTTGCTGGCGGCCCGGCCGGACTATGGCTGGTTGTCGGAGGAAACCGTCGACGACCCGGTAAGGCTTGTCGCGCGCCGCACCTTCGTCGTCGATCCGATCGACGGCACGCGCGGCTTCCTCGAAGGCCTGCCCACATGGTGCGTCAGCGTCGCGGTGGTCGAGAACGGCCGCACGCTTGCCGGCGTGCTCGACTGCCCGGCGAAGGGCGAAATCTATTGGGCGCTGCCGGGCGAGGGCGCATTCCTGAATGGCAAGCGCATCAGCGTGCGTCCGCCGTCGGAAACGGCCGAAATCGCCGGACCGAAGGCGATGATCGACCTGATGCCGGCGAAATGGCACAAACGGCTGAAGCGCGTGCCCTATATTCCTTCGCTCGCCTACAGGTTGGCGATGATCGCCGGCGGCCAGCTCGATGCCACCTTCGTCAAGGCCAACGCGCATGACTGGGACATCGCCGCGGCCGACCTCATCCTGCGCGAGGCAGGCGGCGCCGTGCTCGATCGGCACGGCCGCGCGCCGCTCTATGCCGGCGAAGTGATCCGCCACGGCGCGCTTGCCGCCGGCAGCGGCGAACTCCTCGCTGTGCTCGCCGGCGTCATCGCCGGGCTGGACAATTGACCATCATCAATAGTTCCAAAGTCGGCGGCTTTGGTCTAGACCTGTCCCAAACTCACGATATGTGAAGGATCGACATGGCCGCTGAAGACGGAAAGAAACAGCTTTTGCACCTGGTGTTCGGCGGCGAACTCAAGAAGCTGGGCGGCACCGAATTCCGCGACCTCGACGCGCTCGACGTAGTCGGCATCTATCCCGACTATCAATCGGCGCACGCCGTCTGGAAGGCCAAGGCGCAAGCCAGCGTCGACAATGCCCATATGCGTTATTTCGTCGTTCACCTGCACCGCCTGCTCGACCCCGAAAACAAGGCTGCCGGTTGACATCGATGAACCATGAAGCGGTCAAGCGATCAGCCCCGCGGTCGGCGGTCAGACGTCGCAAGCCGAAGACGTTCTGGCGCAAGATCCGCGAACCGCTGGCGCAGTCGCGATTCGTCAAGAATGCGCTTGCCGCGCTGTTTGCGTATTTCGTCCGCCTTGTCCGCCTGACCAACCGCATGGTCGACGGATCGGCGAAGTTTTCCGGCGGCGCCTATGCGCAGCTCGAGCCTGGCATCATCGCGCTCTGGCACGGCCAGCATCTGCTGACGCCGGCCTATTATCCCAAGGGACGGCCACTGGTTGCCATGGTGTCGCGCAGCGCCGATGCCGAGCTCAACGCGCTGATGGTCGAGAAATTCGGCATCGAGGCGGTGCGCGGCTCTGGCGGGCGCGAAAGCGCAAGGCATCTCGACAAGGGCGGCGCCAAGGCGCTCATCGCCCTCAAAAAGTCGCTCGCCACCGGCAAGAATGTCGCCATGATTGCTGATATTCCCCACGGCACGCCGCGCGATGCGGGGCTCGGCGTCGTCCTCCTGGCGCGGCTGTCCGGCCGGCCGATCCTGCCTGCCGCGATTGCCACCAGCCGCCGCAAGGTGATCGAGGGCAGCTGGGACAAGACGACGATCAACTTGCCCTTCGGCCGCTCCTCGATTGTCGTCGGCACGCCTGTCTTCGTGCCGGCCAACGCAGACGCCGCGGAAATGGAACGCAAGCGCCAGGAGGTCACGGCCTCGCTCAATGCCGCGACCGCCGAGGCCTATCGCCTTGTGGACGGTTCGAAATGAGTATGCGCTGGGCGCGCGCCTTCCTGACGGCATACCGCTTCGCCGGGGCCGCCGCCTACCCGCTGGTCGGACCTTATGTCGCCTGGCGCACATCCAGAGGCAAGGAGGATCGCATTCGCCGGCGCGAGCGCTACGGCGTCGCCGGACGCGAGCGCCCCGAAGGCCCGGTGATCTGGATCCATGCAGCCAGCGTCGGCGAGACCATCGCCGTCGTGCCGCTGGTCGAGAGCATTCTCGACTACGGCGTCAACATCGTGCTGACGACGGGCACCGTCACCTCGGCGCAGGTCGCCGAAGAACGGCTGGGCGGCCGCATCATCCACCAATATGTGCCGCTCGACCTCAAGCCGGCGGTCAGCCGCTTCCTCGATCATTGGCAACCGGACCTGGCGATCATCGCCGAATCGGAGATCTGGCCGATGACCATCCTGGAACTCGGCGCCCGCCGCGTGCCGCAGGTTCTGGTCAATGGCAGGCTGTCCGACCGCTCCTTCAAATCCTGGAAGAAGCGCGCCAACATCGCCGAAGCATTGTTCGAAAATCTCGCCCATGTCGTCGCCCAGTCGGATCTCGATGGCGAGCGCTTCCTTTCGCTCGGCGCCCGGCCGGTCACCGTGTCCGGCAATCTCAAGGTCGACACCGCGCCGCCGCCGGCCGACGAACGGGCACTGGCGGCGCTGAAACGCCAGATCGGCGCTCGCCCGACCTGGGCGGCGATTTCGACCCATGACGGCGAAGAGGCGGTCGCGGCCGAAGTTCACGCCATGCTGCACAAGCGGCACCACGGGCTTTTGACGATCATCGTGCCGCGCCATCCCGAACGCGCCGGGCAGCTGGCCGCCCAGATTTCCGGCATGGGCCTGAAGCTGGCGCAGCGCAGCAAGGGCGACAGGATCACCGCCGATACCGATATTCTGCTCGGCGACACGATCGGCGAGATGGGGCTTTATCTGAGGCTGACGGAAATTGCCTTTGTCGGCCGTTCGCTGACTTCCGAGGGCGGCCAGAACCCGCTGGAACCGGCCATGCTGGAGACAGCGGTGCTTGCCGGCCGCAACGTCCAGAATTTTCGCGAGGCCTATCAGCGCCTGCTCGACAGTGGCGGCGCCAAGCTGGTGCGCGACCGCGATATGCTGGCCGGCGCCGTGAATTTCCTTTTGACCAACGAGGTGGCTCGTCACGAAATGATGGCGGCGGGTGCGGCGACGGTCGACGAGATGCGCGGTGCGCTGGCGCACACGCTCAGGTCGCTCGAGCCCTATATCCAGCCGCTGGTCGTCAAGTCGCGCCTGAAGGGCGCGAACGGGCGTTGACGTGACCTCGGAAGCGCCGCCCTTCTGGTGGGAAGAGCCGGACTGGCGGGTCGTGGCGCTGTCGCCGCTTTCCGCCATCTATGCGCTTATCGCCGGTCGCCGCATGCGGCACGCGCCGCGCGAAAAAGTCGAGGCGCCGGTGCTCTGCATCGGCAACTTCACGGTCGGCGGCACCGGCAAGACGCCGGTGGCGATCGCATTGGCCGAGCAGGCCCGGCGCATGCAGCTCAATCCCGGTTTCCTGTCGCGCGGCCATGGCGGCTCCTTCGCGCAGCCGCATGTCGTCGATCCGCACCACGACGCCGCCAAGCATGTCGGCGACGAGCCGCTGCTTTTGGCCGAACATGCGCCGGTCGCGGTGACGCCGAACCGGGCCGCCGGCGCCAGGCTTCTGCTGGAGAAGCTCGGCTGCGATTTCCTGATCATGGATGACGGTTTTCAGAGCGCGCGCATCCACATCGATTATGCGCTGGTCGTCGTCGACGCGCGCCATGGCATCGGCAATGGCCGCGTCATCCCCGGCGGACCGCTGCGGGCGAACATCGTCGACCAGCTGGTCTTCACCAGCGGCTTGCTGAAGATGGGCGAGGGCACCGCGGCCGATACGGTCGTGCGCCAGGCAGCGCGCGCCGGCAGGCCGATCTTCGAGGCGCACACCGCCCCGAGCAGCACGGTGACGCTGGCCGGCAGGCGGTTCCTGGCGTTCGCCGGCATCGGCCATCCCGACAAGTTTTTCGACACCGTAGCCGAGGCCGGCGGCGAGCTTGCGCTGACCCGACCGTTTCCTGACCATCATTTCTACAGCGCGGACGAGCTTGCCGAATTGGCGGCGACGGCACGTAAAGCCGGGCTTGGCCTGATTACCACTGCCAAGGATGCTGCCCGCCTGCGTCACGGCGCAGCGCCGCCGGAATTCCTCGACCGGCTCGATGTGCTGGAGATCGACACCGTCTTCGAGCTCGACCATGTGCCGCAACGCATCATCGACGAAACGCTGGATGCCTGGCGGCAGCGCAGGCTTAAAGGCTGACCGGCAGCTTGAGACCGAGGCAATGCGGGGACCGGAATTTGCATCTTTCCGCGGGTCGAGTGTATTTTGTTCTTGCTTTGTGCCGGCAGCTATGCTAGTAATTTAGGTATGGTGATGATTCGCCGACGACCCGCCCTCGAGCCCCGAGGCGGGTTTTTTATTTCAAGATAACTTCTAAGGTTTCGGTGTCGCTGGCTTGACGTCGCGGCAGGAGACGGCGCGCGAAGGATCGCAACGGGGCGACTTGCATTTGCGCTGGACTACCGTCGGCGGCGCAGTTCCGGATGCGCTTCGATCTCGCGGCGCAATGATGCAGCGGCATTCAGATAGGGTTCCTGCCTGGCGACACTCCAATATTTGAGCTCGTCGAGCGGGATGCTCTCGCCGGTCACCGCACAGCGAACGAAGGCGCCGGGGCTAGTCACCTGGAAGTCGCCGTCGAGATAGCGGATGCGGGCTTCCTTGCCGCCGGGGCCTTCGAAACGGTTCATCATGGGGTGGAGCCGAAATTCATGACGATGTCATCGCCACAAATTGCGGCGAGGTCAAGCTTGGTTGGCTTTGCCTGCCTCTGTTTCTGGTGACACTTGCTCGAACAAGCCGGCAAAGCGGATGCCAATGCATGTCGCGCAAAAGTGTGCAGCGGTTTTGCGATAACGACATGCATAAACACAAGAACCTGAAGCGCGTCGCATGAGGCCGGTCGAACGCGACGCGCTTCAGGCATCTCATTCTTCGGCGATGATAAACTCTTCGATCCTCTCCGCTGGCAGTCCGGCCTGGACTGCGATGCGACGAGCAAGTTCGGCTGCCGCGGCGCGCGGCCGCCCCAGCGGCCGGTCGAGCCAGTAGGATATCGGGCTGAGGGCACCGCGCTCGTTCACGGCGACGATGCGGCCCGATTTCAATTGGTCCACCGTCAATGGCGGACGCGCCAGCGCAATGCCGAGCCCGTGCGCGGCGGCGTCGAGCACGAGGTTGTAATCCTCGAAACGGCGGTCGTGCGGCCGCGGCCGATAGTCCATCTCCTGCGCCGCAAACCAGGCGCGCCACGCCGAAGCGTCGGAATCGTTGATCACCGGAAATTCGAGCAGCCGGGCCGAATCGCCGCGGCCGATCTCCCTGGCCAATTCCGGCGAGGCGACCGGGAACACATATTCTTCGAAAAGCTGCACCGAGATCCGGCCCGGAATGCGGCCGCGCCCGCAGCGGATCGACAGGTCGATGCCCTCGTCGGCAAGATCGCCCTGGCGGATGTCGACGTCGAGCACGATGCGCAGCTTGGACGGGTGGTTCTCCAGCGCCGCCATGCGCGGCATCAACCACAGCCCGCTGACCGAGGGGATCGAGGTCAGCCGCACCACCGCCGTGCCGCGCGGCTCGACCCAGCGATCCGAATTGCTGGCGATCAGGGCGAAGGCTTCGGTGGTGCGCAGATGCAGGCGATTGCCCTCGACGGTCAGCGAGACGCCGCGCGCGCCGCGATCGAAGACTTTCAGCCCAAGCCAGTTCTCGAGCTTGGCGATCTGCCGGCTGACGGCGCCATGGGTGATGTTGAGCTTCTCGGCCGCCGCCGAAAAGCTGCCTGCCCGCGCCGCGGCATCGAAGGCGCGCAGGGTTTCAAGCGGCAGCATCGAGTCTGAGCTGTGATCCATAGTCACAGGTGATACTCGATTTGTTCGTTTGTCAATCGACGCGCAATAGCGTTTCTCTACTTCATGGCATTGGATCGCGAGGACACCGAGATGAGCATCTATACCGGAACGTTGAATCCGACACAGCGTATGGATGCCACGGCGGCCATCGCGGTGGCGCTGACGGTGGTCGGCTGGGCCTCCGCCTTTCCGGCGATCCGCGCCGGCCTTGCCGCCTTCGGGCCGCTGGAACTCGGCGCGTTGCGCTTTGCCATCGCCGCGGTTCCGGCGGCGATCTTCCTCGCGGTCAAGCGGCCGGCGCTGCCCAGGCTCGACGAACTCTGGCGCTTTGCCTTCGGTGGTGCCGTCTTCGTCGCGCTCTACACGGTGATGCTCAATTTCGGCGAGCTGACTGTTTCGGCAGGTGCGGCCGGCTTCATCATCAATGTCAGCCCGATCTTCACTGCGATCATGGCCATGGCGCTGCTCGGCGAACGCTTCTCAGGCCTGGCCTGGGCCGGCACATTCCTGTCCTTCGCCGGTATCGGCATCATCGCCATGGGCGAGGGGCAGGGGCTGCATTTCAACAATGCTGCGCTGCTTGTCCTCGGCTCGGCGCTGTGCTCGGCCGTCAACACCATCGTTCAGAAGCCGCTGTTTGGTCGCCACCACCCGCTGACCATCTCGGCCTCGAACATGGTGCTTGGCGCGCTCTGCCTGTCGCCATTCCTGCCGAGCGGTCTGGCGCAGGCAGCGGTCGCCGATNTCGAACATGGTGCTTGGCGCGCTCTGCCTGTCGCCATTCCTGCCGAGCGGTCTGGCGCAGGCAGCGGTCGCCGATACCGCCGGGCTCGGCGCCGTCATCTTTCTCGGCATCGTGCCCAGCCTCATCGCCTACGCTGCCTGGGCAACAGCACTTTCCCGACTGCCCGCGGCGCGTGCCTCGAACTTCCTCTATCTGGTGTCGCCGGTGGCGACGCTGATCGGCTTCTTCTGGCTTGGCGAGGTGCCGACGCTGTTCGGCATCCTCGGCGGCGCACTGGCGCTCGGCGGCGTTATCGTGGTGAATTTGAAGAGATGATTCAGATAATTGAAGCTTTTTCCCGACTCAAACCATGAGCCGTTACTGACGACCATTGCGATGCAGACATGAGCCAGGCCGGCGTCTATGTTGATTGCGTTTGCGAAGCATGGCGAGGGGTCGACATGGGAATGCAGTTTATCTCCGCAATTTTTTTCTTGTTGCTGTTCAGCCAAAATGCCGTCGCGGGTTGGTATCAGATCGAAAACTACGAAGGTTTCATTGGGCCTAACCCAGTCCATCTGTCGCTGCAGAGGAATGACAGTTTCGGCAGCGGGATTACGGTCGAGGGGAGCTATTTCTACGACGCGAAGCAAAGCCCGATAGCAGTGTACGGCAAGATCAACGGCACCAGCGTATCCCTTTGCGAGATTGCGGACGACAAGGAATTCGACCGGGTGCTGGTCATGGGTTCGAAAACGCCCGTCGACACCAGTGGATGCCCATTTTCTCTCGACATTGGTGAAAGCGGCGCAACAGGAACCTGGAGCAAGGGTGCGGACAAACATCCCGTCACGCTCAAGAAAGTTGCGAGCCTGGACGATACCGGCGACGGGAAGATTGACGGAACCGTTGAGATCCCGTTCTGGGCGCAGACCGACACCGACAGGTTTTCAGGCATCTACGCGAAAACCGAAGCCGGAATTTGCATGCGAAAATTGCAAGTCATCGGCAAGCGAAGCAAGAAAGTCTATCAAGAGATCGAGTTCGATGACGACAATTGCGACGCGGGAATGCTGATGACGCCAATCTACATGAATGTTCAAAAACAGACGGAAAAAATCGCCGAGATCATTTCAGTAAACTTTCGTGGCGGCGGCGCTGGCTATACAATGGACTATGTTTTCTCTCTTAAAACTAAGAAGTATCATCAATTGGCGAATTGAGCGGGTGCCTCGCTTGGCGTTGCCCAGGTAATGCTTACCGTCGCCCGAACAGCCTCTCGATATCCGCCAGCTTGAGTTCGATGTAGGTCGGGCGGCCGTGGTTGCAGGTGCCGGAGCCGGGCGTCGCCTCCATCTGGCGCAGCAGAGCGTTCATCTCTTCCGGTTTGAGCAGGCGGCCGGAACGTACCGAGCCGTGGCAGGCCATGGTCGCGGCTATCCTGTCCAGCCGCTCCTTCAGCGTGCCGACCGTGTCATTGTCGGCGATCTCGTCGGCGAGGTCGCGCACCAGCTGCTGGACGTTGGTCTCGCCGAGCATCGACGGCGTCTCGCGCACCGCAACGGCGCCTGGGCCGAAGCGCTCGATGCCGAGGCCGAAGCGGGCCAGCGTCTCGGAGTGCATGGCAAGCCGCTCGGCGTCTTCCTCCGGCAGGTCGACAATCTCGGGCAGCAGCAGCATCTGCGACGGCACCGCGCGTGAGTGGAGGGCGTTCTTCAAGGCCTCGTAAACCAGTCGCTCATGCGCCGCATGCTGGTCGACGATGACAAGCGAATCCCTGGTCTGGGCGACGATGTAGTTCTCATGCACTTGCGCGCGCGCCGCGCCCAATGCCGTGCCGAGCAGCGTCTCTGCCGCCTGATCCTGTCCGGCGCGCGCGTCGGCACTGTGCAGTGGGCCGGCGTCGAAGGCCGCCTGCTCGTCCTCGCCGAAGCCGCCATTTGCAGAGCCCATATCGAGCGGCCGCTGCGGCGAACGGGCAGGGTCGAAACCCGCAAAGCCCGACGCCCGATAGGCGGCCTCGTAACTGCGGTGACCGTTGGCCGGGCCGCCATGCGCATAGGATGCCGCGCCCGGCCGGAACGCTGCCATCATGCCGGCGGCACCGGTGGTGGCGGCGCGGATCCCGGCATGGGCCAGTGCTTCGCGGATGGCGCCGACGATCAGGCCGCGCACCAGCCCCGGATCGCGGAAGCGCACGTCGGCCTTGGCCGGATGGACGTTGACGTCGACGATCGCCGGATCGAGCGTCAGGAACAGCACGGTGACGGCATGGCGGTCGCGCGGCAGCACGTCGGCGAAGGCGCCGCGAATGGCGCCGGCGATCAATTTGTCACGCACCGGGCGGCCGTTGACATAGGCATATTGCTGCAGGGCGTTGGCGCGGGTGAAGGAGGGCACCGAGACATGGCCGGCGAGGTGCACGCCGTCCCGCACCGCGTCGATGGCGATCGCATTGTCGGGAAAGTCGGCGCCCATCACCTGTGCCACCCGGCGCAGCCGGCCTTCCGGGCTGTCCTCGGTCGCCGGCAGCTCCAGCGTCGAGCGGTCCGGGCCGGCCAGCGTGAAGCGCACGGCGGGAAAGGCGATGGCGATGCGCTTGACCACGTCGCCGATGGCCGAGCCTTCGGCGCGCTCACCCTTCATGAATTTGAGCCGCGCCGGCGTGGCGAAGAACAGGTCGCGCACCTCGACCGTGGTGCCGCGATTGGCCGCCGCCGGCCTGACGGCGGAGACGCGGCCGCCGTCGATGCCGATCTCGGCGGCGTTTTCACTGGACGCTGTGCGTGAGCGGATCGACAGCCGCGCCACCGAGCCGATCGACGGCAAGGCCTCGCCGCGAAAGCCGAGCGAGCGGATGTCGTGGATGTTGTCGGCGAGCTTCGAGGTGCAATGGCGCGCGATCGCCAGCGCCAGTTCCTTTTCCGGAATGCCCGAGCCGTCGTCGCTGACACGGATCAGGTTCAGCCCGCCGCCGGCGGTGACGATCTCGACACGCGTGGCGCCGGCATCGAGCGCGTTCTCGACCAGTTCCTTGACCACGCTTGCCGGACGCTCGATGACTTCGCCGGCGGCGATCTGGTTGATCATCGTTTCGGAAAGCTGGCGAATGGGCATGGCAGCACTATAGGCGGATTCGTGGTCGATGCGGGAGGGGGAGAATAGCGTTGATTGTTGCAAGGCAGGGAGACTGCTCCGTTGCGCTCCGTCCCACCCCCCTCTGGCCTGCCGGCCATCTCCCCCGCAAGGGGGGAGATCGGATGTCGCCTCGGCCTCCGCCAGTCTCCAATGTCTCAAAGGTTGGCGGGACGCATGAACCGCCAATCTCCCCCCTTGCGGGGGAGATGGCCGGCAGGCCAGAGGGGGGTGCTGTCCCGCCACGATGTAGAGATAGGAATATTGTTGAAGTGAATGGGCTTGGCCCCCAATTGACTTAGTGGATTTAGTCGGGCGAAGGCCAAAATCTGAAGCGAATGGCCGTTGGAGGCGACATTTGGACGTCATCCTAGATTACTTAATGGTAAACTTCGCTCGATGGATACAGCGTCGAAAGAGTCGTATTGCAAGAGTAATTTTGTTCACTATTTGGACGATTATTTCGATATCGCTAACAGTTGTTCTGGTTTACCTCCTGTATATTCGAAATCTTACCATATAGATTATTGTTCAATCGTCGGGTCGTTCTCGAGGAAATCCACGCAGCTGACCGCGACCGTGCCTTCAACTCATGAGCTTGGGCAGCGCTGCCGCCAGTGCATCGACGGCAAGGCGGACTTTCATCGGCAGATGTGGCGTCTGCAGCCACAGCGCATGGGCGTCATAGAGAAACCTCGGCTGTTCCGGCAATAGCGGGACAAGTACGCCCGCCTGAATGCGCTGGCGAACCAGCCAGTATGGCAGCCAGGCGAGCCCCATGCCGGCGGCCGCGGCATCGGCGATGGCATCGAGATCGTCGAGCCGCAATCTGCCAGCGAGCCTGACCTCCGTCGCAGGCTGGCCATTGCGTGGAAACAGCCACGGCTGAACGGCACGCCCGGAACGGCGGTAGATGATCGCGTGATGGCTGCCGAGGTCATCTATCGCCTGCGGCTGGCCGTGCCTGTCGAGATAGGATGGCGACGCGCAGACGACCATGTGCTGGCGCGCGACGCGCCGCGCCATCACCCCGGCCTGGTCCTCCAGATCGCCCGTTCGGATGGCAAGGTCGCAGCCGTCCTCGGCGAGGTCGGCGAGGGCGTCGCTGAACGACAGGTCAAGTTCCAGCGCCGGATATTGCTGCGCAAGCCCGAACAGGATCGGGGCAACGCAGCGCCGGCCGAAATGCACCGGCATGAGGACGCGCAGCTTTCCGCGCGGTTCGGCAAGCTGGTCGGCGGCGAGCGCATCCGCGGCCTCTGCTTCGGCAAGCACCAGCCGGCAGCGTTCATGATAGGCGCGCCCGAAATCTGTCAGGCTTTGGCGGCGCGTGGTCCGGTTGATGAGGCGCACGCCCAGGCGCTCCTCGAGAAACCGGACATGCTTGCCGACCATCGGCCCGGACAGATCAAGAGCCGCCGCCGCGGCCGCGAACGAGCCCAGGTCGACGGCTTTGACGAACACGGCCATGCTCGTAAGGCGATCCATATTCAAAACCCACAGTTTCTGCTGATCTACTCAAGCGGCTATTTATCTGCCCGATCGCCGCTGGCATAGCCTATTCAGTTCAAATATTTTGGAGTTGTGACCGATGGCGCGTGTCGTTCGTTTTTATGAGCTTGGTGGTCCCGAGGTTCTGCGCATCGAGAATGTCGACATGCCTGCGCCGGGACGAGGCGAGATCCAGATCCGTGTCAAGGCGTTGGGTCTGAACCGGGCCGAGGCGTTGCTGCGTTCAGGCAGATATATCCAAACCGCGCCGTTGCCTTCCGGTCTTGGGCTTGAGGCCGCTGGCCTCGTCGAAACGGTCGGCGAAGGCGTGGACGGGTTTGCGCCGGGCGATGCCGTCAGCATCGTGCCGCCAGTGTCGATGGCCCGCTGGCCTGCCTATGGTGAGATTGCCACATATCCCGCCGAGCTCGTCGTCAAGCATCCACCATCGCTGAGCTGGAAAGAGGCCGCCGCTGCGTGGATGCAATATCTCACCGCCTACGGTGCGCTGATCGACATTGCCAAACTCGGCAGGAAGGACTTTGTCGTCATCACTGCGGCATCGAGCAGCGTCGGACTGGCGGCGATCCAGATTGCCAACCTGGTTGGCGCGACGCCGATCGCCGTCACACGGACGTCCGCCAAGAAGCGGACTCTGCTTGAGTTCGGCGCGGCCCACGTCATCGCCTCGGCAGAGGTGGATCTGGAAGCCAGGTTGAAGGAAATCGCCGGCCCGGACGGCGTGCGCGTGGTGTTCGACGCGGTCGGCGGGCCGATCTTCGAGCCTCTGACGGCAGCGATGTCGCCAGGCGGCATTCTCATCGAATATGGCGGCTTGAGCCCCGACCCGACACCTTTTCCGTTACCTGCAGTGCTAGGCAAGACGCTGACGCTGCGCGGCTATCTCGTCCACGAGATCGTGCGCGATCCGGCCCGGCTACAGGCCGCCAAGACATTCATCCTTGATGGACTGAAATCGGGTTCGCTGAAGCCCGCAATCGCTAGAACCTTTCCGTTTGATCAGATCGTCGAGGCGCATCGTTATCTCGAGTCGAACGAACAATTCGGCAAGATCGTCGTGACGGTTTGACCGGGCATTGTGGGATAGCCTCACGCTTGCGCCGCCAGCCAGTCCCGCACCTTGCGGGCGTTGTCGCTGAGCTCGCGGTTCCTCGACCAGATGACATGAAAGCCCTTGCCGGTCGTCATTGTGTGGCCGGTGACGCGCACCAGCAGCCCTGATGCCAGCAGCCGCTCGGCGAGATGACCCCAGCCGAGCGCGATGCCTTGCCCTTCCATGACTGCCTGGATCACCAGCGCATAGTCGTTGATGCGCAAGCCACGCCCGGCATCGGCGATGTCGACACCGGCCGAGGCGAACCATTCGTCCCAGCTGGCGGCCTCGCGAAACGGCTCTTCGAGATGAATGAGACGATGCGATGGAAGGTCCTTCACGTTCGCCGGCAGCCCGAACCGGGCCACATAACTAACGCCGGCGACGGGGAATATCACTTCATCGGCCAGCGGCAGCGAATGATAATCCGGCCATTCCTTGGGCTCGCCGCCGCGGACGCCGAGCGGAATGTCTTCGGCGATGATGTCGAGATCGCGGTCCGCGGTCTGGATGCGCAGGTCGATGCCCGGCAGTTCGTCGCGAAACTGCTGCAGGCGCGGCATCATCCAGAACGAGGCGAATGCGGTCGAGGCGGCGAGCGTCACGTGAGCGCCGACGGCGATCTGGCGCAGATCTTCCGCCGACTTGCGGATGTGCGACAGGCCGAGCGAGACGTCGGCGTGAAAGCGATCGCCGGCCTCGGTAAGGCTGACTTGCCGGTGGCGGCGCTGGAAGAGTTTGGCGCCGAGCTGCTCCTCGAGCCCACGGATCGCATAGGAGACGGCAGCCTGCGTCATGCCGAGCTCCCGCCCGGCGGCGGTAAAGCTCGACAGCCGGCCGGCGGCCTCGAAAACGATCAGGCTGCCGGCCGAGGGCAGCAGATGGCGCAAGCTTCGCATAAGCTGAGCTTATACAAGAGATCAGGATTTTCCAGCGTCACAGCTGCATTTTGTCTGGCTAGATTGATCGAGACAGGAAGATGGAGCCTCCATGAACGCACCGGCCGTTGAAGTGAGCGAACATACCAATCGTCGCGCGGGTGGCCGCCTGGGGCGCAAGGCGCTGCGGGGAGCTCCCGTAGCGTCATTTCCGACCCTGGTTCGCAAGATTCCGGTGTATCAGATGGTCCCGGACGAGGCGGTGGAGCTCATCCACCAGGAGTCGCTCAGCATCCTCGAAGAGGTGGGATGCGAGTTCCGCGACGACGAGGCTATCGCAATGTGGAAGGCGGCGGGCGCCGATGTCTCCGAGACAAGGGTCCGGATCGACCGCGCCCTGCTGATGGACCTCGTCTCGAAGGTCCCGTCGGAGTTCACGCTCAATGCGAGGAATCCCCAGCGTTCCGTACGTGTGGGTGGCAACAACTCCATCTTCGTGCCGATGTACGGGGCGCCTTATGTGCGCGACCTCGACAACAACAGGCGCTACGGCACACTCGCCGACCTCAACAATTTCCACAAGCTCGCCTACATGGCGCCGGCGCTGCATTCGTCGAGCTCGATCATCTGCGAGCCGATGGAAATCGCGGTGCCGAAGCGTCACCTCCACATCATCCATTCAGCGCTGAAGCACTCCGACAAGCCGTTCATGGGCATCGTGACCTCCAAAGATCGAGCCGAAGACACGATGGCGATGGCAGGCATCGTGTTCGGCGAGGACTATGTCCGCGACAACCCGGTCCTGGTGGCGATCACCAACTGCAATTCGCCGCTGGTCTGGGATGCCACCATGCTGGACGCGATGAAAGTCTATGCGCGCCACAACCAGCCGCTGATCCTCGCGCCCTTCGCCCTTTGCGGCGCCTCGACTTCGGCCTCTGCAGTCGGTGCGGTCGCGCAGGTCAATGCCGAAGCGCTGGCGGGCGTCGCGTTCACACAGCTCTTGCGTCCGGGTTCGCCGCAGATCTACGGACAGTTCATGGTGACGGTCGACATGAAGACCGGCGCTCCCATGGGCGGCACGCCGGAGGCGGCCCAGATGATGTATCTCATGGGCGCGCTGGCGCGGAAGTATCGGCTGCCGTGGCGCACGTCCGGTTTCCATGTCGGTTCGAAGCTGAACGACGCCCAGGCGGGCTACGAGGCGAACATGCTGATGCATGCCGCCATCCTTGCCGGCGCCAACTACATCTGGCACTCCGCCGGTTGGCTCGAGGCCGGCCTGACCTGCGGCTATTCGAAATTTGCCACCGACTGCGAGCAGCTTGTCGGCTGGTACAAATATGCTGGCGGGCTGCCATTCGACGATTTCAAGGAGGCTATGGCGGCTATCCGCGAGGTCGGACCGCAGGGCCATTTCCTCGGCACCCAACACACGCTCCAGCATTTCGAGTCCGCCTTCTTCATACCGAGCATCATGGACTTCAATTCGTTCGAACAGTGGAAGGCGGAAGGAGCAAAGGACCACGACACCCGCGGCCGCGAGAAAGCGCGCAACATGCTCGCCGATTATGAGGAGCCGAAGCTCGATGAGGGCATCGCCGATGGTCTCAAAGATTTGATTGCGCGGCGCGAGGAGAAACTACCGGACAGCGTTAGTTGATAACGGGCGAAGACCCGATGGGAACCATAACGGAGGAAAAAATGACACTCTTCAGAAGCAATGGTGATCGCGTGCCGAGCGCCATCGAAGCGATGGCCAGCGAAGCGCGTGCAGGTCATGTGGATCGGCGCGAGTTTCTGGCTCTGGCAAGCGCTTTCGGCGCATCGACAGCTCTTGCTTACGGCATGATCGGTCTTGCTGTGCCGGAACAGGCTTTGGCTGAAGAGCCGAAGAAAGGCGGAACGCTGCATGTTTCGATGTCGGTGAAGGCACAAAAGGACCCGCGCACCTACGACTGGGTGGAACTTGCGAACATTTCACGCTGCTGGCTGGAGCCGCTTGTCCGCTACACCCGCCAGTTCACATTCGAGCCGGTTTTGCTCGAAAGCTGGGAGGTCAATGACGACGCCACCGAATATGTGCTGCATGTGCGCAAGGGCATCACCTGGACCAATGGTGATGCTTTCGGCGCCGATGATGTGGCCTACAATCTGACGCGCTGGTGCGAAAAGGCTGCCGCCGGCAATTCCATGGCCGCGCGCGTCGGTGCGCTGATCGACGCAAAAACCGGCAAGGCCAGGGATGGCGCGATCACCAAGGTCGACGACAACACGGTCAAGCTGAAGCTGAACGAACCGGACATCTCGCTGATCCCGAACTTCACCGATTATCCAGCGCTCGTGGTCCATCGCAACTTCGACGCCGACGGCGCCAATCCGATCGAGAAGCCGATCGGCACCGGGCCGTTCGAACTGGTGTCCTATTCGGTCGGCCAGAAAGCGGTCGTCAAGCGTCGGGAGACTGGCAAATGGTGGGGCGGTGAAGCGCTTCTCGACGGCGTCGAATTCATCGACTACGGAACCGATTTCAACGCGTCGATAAATGCATTCGACTCCGGCGAAATCGATCTCAACTTCGAGACGCCCGCCGACTTCATAGACATCCTCGACAAGATGGGGCTGGTAAAATCGGAGGTCGCGACAGCGACCACGCTCGTTGCCCGGACCAACGTCACGCACAAGCCCTACGACGACAAGCGCGTCCGCAACGCCCTGCAAATGGCCGTCGACAACCAGGCGGTGCTCGAACTTGGCTATGCCGGGCGAGGGACTGTTGGTGAAAACCATCACGTCAGCCCGATTCATCCGGAATACTTCGCGCTGCCCAAGAAGACACGTGACGCCGCGGGCGCCAAGAAGCTGATGGCCGAGGCCAAGCAGGCCGACTTCGAGCATGAACTGATCACCGTCGAGGACGATTGGCAAAAGAATACCGGCGACGCTATTGCCGGCCAGTTGCGCGACGCCGGGATCAAGGTGAAGCGCACCGTGCTGCCGGGTTCGACTTTCTGGAACGACTGGACCAAATATCCTTATTCCATGACCATTTGGTACATGCGCCCGCTTGGCGTCCAGGTGTTGGCGCTGGGCTATCGCACCGGCGAGGCCTGGAATGAAACCGGCTACTCGAATCCTGATTTCGACGCCAAGCTCAAGCAGGCTCTCTCGCTCATCGACGTGGAAAAGCGCCGCGAGGTCATGAAGGACATCGAGCAGATCCTCCAGGATTCGGGCGTCATCATTCAGCCGTTTTGGCAGAAGCTGTTCAGCCACATGAACGAGAAGGTGAAGAACTACGCTGTCCACCAAACCTTCGAGATGGATCTCCAGAACGTCTGGCTGAACGCCTGAGTTGCCAGCAGAGGACGCGTTGCAGGATTTCATGGACCGCAAGAAAGCCGACAGGCAAGATGCGTGGTACTGATAGCTTCCGTCAGTGAACAATCGGGGACACGCATGAAACTGCCACTTTTTGTTGCCGCGCTTTCGATGGCCTTGCCGGCGGCCGCGTTTGCCGGCCCTGCTGCCAACGCCGTGAAGTTCTTCTATGTCCCGTCGGTCAAATTCGAGGCCGATGCGCAATATCGCGACCGCTTCACCGCGCCGGTGACGAAACTGTTCGAACTGAACGACAACGCGGCAAAGAACCATCCGGATGAAGTTCCCTGCATCGACTTCGCCCCTGGTCTCGATGCGCAGGACTATGACGAGAAGACCGTGGCCAAGACGCTGACGCTGGCCGAAACGCTGGATGGCGACAGCGCCGAGGTGACGGCGACGTTCAGCCTTTTCCCGGAAGGCGATGATTCCAAACGCGAAATGGTCTGGTCACTCAGGAAGATCGATGGCCAGTGGAAGGTCGCCGACATCACCTCGAAGACCAGCGGCTGGACGCTGAGTGCGCTCGAATGTCTGGCCGGGCAGACCCCGGAGTGATGCCGTGCTCCGCTGCCGTCCCTGGGTTCTGGCGACTGCGTGCCTGCTGGCCGGATTGAGCAGCGCCGCCGCTCAGGGCCTGTTGGGCGCGCCGCCCGCAGACGCGCCGGCCGACAACGCGGCACCTCCGCCGGCAGAGTCGCCGGCAGAAAACGCACCGGCCGCACCCGTGCAGCCGGGCTCGCCGACGGCGGTGGTGAAGCCGTTCTACGAGCATGCCAGGCTCGAGGTCGATCCGGCTCAGCGGGGCCATTTCACCGATCCGGCAAAGTCGGTGCTGGACAAGAGCGACGCGCTGCGGAAGTCGGGGCAGGGCGAGTGCCTCGATCCCAACATGGCGCTCGACAATGCCGAATACGACGAGGCGGAGATCGACAAGAGCCTGAAGACCATCGAAGCGGTCAAGGGCGACCAGGCCAAGGTCGTTGTCGCTTTCGTCGCCTCCGGCAATCCGCACCGGCTGGAATGGAAGCTCAAAAAGGTCGACGGCGACTGGAAGATATCGGACCTGCTCTCGGTGACAGGCGAATGGGCGCTCAGCCAATACCAGTGTGAGTGAGAACGGAACCGATGAAGATCAGCAACATCCGCGTCACCCACGTCAACGTCCCGCTCGATGCTCCGTTCTGGTGGACGGCTGGTCTCTACGGCGGCGCCTCGAAATCGATCATCGAGGTCGAGACGGACGAAGGCGTGGTCGGACTGGGCGAGGCGCCATGGTGGCATTTCGGCGAGGTGATCAAGGCCGAGATCGCGCCGGCGCTGATTGGCGCCGATCCGCTCGACATCGCCGACTGCGAGGCGCGCTGTGTGCCGCCCTGGCAGATCACCGCCAACACCGGCGAGAACGCAGCCACGGTGGCGTTCGGCGCCATCGAACTGGCGCTCTGGGATATAAGAGGCAAGGTCTTCGGCATGCCGCTCTATAAGCTGCTCGGCGGCGCGGTGCGCAAGGACATTCCGTTTTCGGAATATTTCGCCTTTCGCCCCGCTCAAGGCGGAGCCGGCGGCGAGATGACCGCCGAAGCGATCGTCGACTATTGTCTCGGCATGCGAGAACAGCACGGCTCGACGATCTTCGAGGGCAAGCTGATCATGGGCGATCCCGAGCTCGAGATCAGGACAGTGCGCATGCTGCGCGAGGCGCTTGGCGATAAGGCGCAGATCAAACTCGATTCCAACATGCAGTGGTCGCTGACCACAGCGCGCTGGGTACTGCGCGAGATCGAGCCGTTCAACATCCGCAATTACGAGGATCCGGTCGCGACCTTCGAGGAGATGGCAGCGCTGCGCCAGCATTCGCGCATTCCGTTCTCCACGCACATCCCGGATCTCAGACGGGCAGTCGCGCTCGGTGCGCCGGATTACTTCGTCTGCAATTTCGCAGCACTCGGCGGATTGTCGAAAACTCTGAAATTCATCGCCGCCTGTGAGGCGATGGGCAAGGGGTTCTGGTGCTATTCGAACGATCTCGGCATCATGACATCGGCTTATCTGCACGTCGTGGCGGCGACACCGTGGATCACCGAAGCATCGCAGTCGCTGTTTCGCTGGCAGATCGGCGATGTCATCAAGGACGGTCCTTTCCGCCAGACGGGCAATACGGTGCGCGTGCCGGAGGGTGACGGGCTGGGCGTCGAACTCGATCCGGCTGCGATGAAACGCTGGGCGGGCCACTTCGCCGAACACGGGCCGATGGGCCATTTCAGCGACCCGAACAATCCCGGCCGCTACCGGCGGCTCCCGCTCAACTGATGCAACGTATTTTCCTCAGAAACTCAGGCTCACCCGCGCCCGCGATAGGGGGCGACGCCGGTGTCGGGCAGCCACACACCTTCCGGCGGGGCGCCCGTCTGCCAGAACACGTCGATCGGAATGCCGCCGCGCGGATACCAGTAGCCGCCGATGCGCAACCACAATGGCTTGGTCGCGGCGATGATGCGGCGGCCGATCATGACGGTGCATTCTTCGTGGAACGCGCCATGGTTGCGAAACGAGGTCATGAACAGCTTGAGCGACTTCGATTCCACCAGCAGCGCATCGGGTGCGTAGTCGACGACGATATGGGCGAAGTCCGGCTGGCCGGTGACCGGGCAGAGCGAAGTGAATTCCGGGCAGGTGAAGCGAACGATGGCCGGCGGGCCGTCGCCGCGCGAAAATGGCACGGTTTCCAGGACTGCCGCTTCAGGGCTCTGTGGCGCCTCGACGTTGGTGCCGAGCTGGGTGAGGTTTTTCGTATCGGTCATGAGCAGGTTCCTTGCTGCATGTCGCCCAAAACTGCGCAGCGATTTTGGGATAGCGACATGCGTAAAAACAAAAATTTGCCGCTCATTAGCACAATTTGAAACAGCAGGAAGACGATGACTAACAACGACCCGCTCCTCCAGCCCTATCAGCTCAAGCATCTGACGCTGAAGAACCGGGTGATGTCGACCAGCCATGAGCCGGCCTATTCTGAGGACGGCATGCCAAAGGAGCGGTACCGGCTCTACCATGCCGAAAAGGCCAAGGGCGGCATGGCGCTGACCATGACCGCCGGCTCGGCGATCGTCTCGCGCGACAGCCCGGCCGCCTTCGGCAATCTGCATGTCTATGACGACCGCATCGTGCCGTGGCTCGCCGAGCTTACCGATGCCTGCCACGAGCATGACTGCAAGGTGATGATCCAGATCACCCATCTCGGCCGCCGCACCGGCTGGAACAAGGCCGACTGGCTGCCGGTGCTGTCGGCTTCGCCGGTGCGCGAACCGGCGCATCGCGCCTTTCCCAAGATTATCGAGGACTGGGATATCGAGCGCATCGTCGTCGACTACGCGGCGGCCGCCCAGCGCTGCCAGGCTGCCGGCCTCGACGGCATCGAATTCGAGGCCTACGGCCACCTGATGGACGGCTTCTGGTCGCCGGCCACCAACCAGCGCGACGACGATTTCGGCGGCTCGCTCGACAACCGGCTGCGCTTCACCGGAATGGTGCTCGATGCGGTGCGTGCCGCGGTCGGCGAAAAGTTCGTCGTCGGCATCCGCATGGTCGCCGACGAGGATTTCGAGAAAGGCCTGTCGAAACAGGAAGGCGTCGAAATCGCCAGGCGGCTGGCCGGCTCCGGCAAGGTCGATTTCCTCAACATCATCCGTGGCTCGATCGAGACTGATGCCGCGCTGACAAAAGTCATTCCGGTGACCGGCATGCGGTCGTCGCCGCATCTCGACTTCGCCGGCGAGGTGAGGGCGGCGACGAAATTCCCGACCTTCCATGCTGCGCGGATTTCCGACGTCGCCACCGCGCGTTACGCCATCGCCACCGGCAAGCTCGACATGGTCGGCATGACGCGCGCCCATATCGCCGACCCGCACATCGTCAAAAAAGTGATGGAGGGCCGCGAGCACGAGATACGTCCTTGCGTCGGTGCAACCTACTGCCTCGACCGCATCTATGAGGGCGGTGAGGCGCTGTGCATCCACAATGCGGCAACGGGCCGCGAGGCTGATATCCCGCATATCATCCCGAAAACCGAGGGACCGAAGCGAAAGGTGGTCGTGGTCGGCGCCGGCGCCGGCGGGCTGGAGGCAGCGCGGGTCGCCGCCGAGCGCGGGCACCAGGTAACGGTGCTGGAAGCATCGAGCCAGGCCGGCGGCCAAGTGCGGCTGGCAACGCAGAACCCGCGCCGCAAGGAATTGATCGGCATCATCGACTGGCGGTTGGCCGAGCTGGACCGGCTCGGCGTCGAGATCCGCTACGACACCTGGGCGGAGAAGGACGACGTGCTGGCGCTGTCGCCGGACGTGGTGGTGATCGCCACCGGCGGCCTGCCGCAGAACCCGCCTCTGACTGCGGGCGACGATCTCGTCACCTCGAGCTGGGACATCATGGCCGGCAGCGTCAAGCCGGCCGAGAACGTGCTGCTCTATGACGACAATGGCGGCCATCAGGGCATGGGTGCTGCCGAACTGATCGCCAACAGCGGCGCCAGGCTGGAGCTGGTTTCACCAGAGCGCTTCTTCGCGCCGGAAATGGGCGGCATGAACCATGTGCCTTACATGCGCGCCTTCCAGGAAAAGGGTGTCACGGTGACCATCAACACACGGCTGCGTTCGGTGCGGCGCGAGGGCAACCAGCTGATCGCCGAGCTCGCCTCCGACTTCGCTGATGGCTGGCGCGGAGAGCGCCGCGTCGACCAGGTGGTGGTCGAGCACGGCACGCTGCCGCTCGACGATCTCTATCTGGCGCTGAAGCCGCTGTCGAAGAACGCCGGCGCGATCGACTACGAAAAGCTGGTCAATGGCGGCGACATCTTTCCCGTGCGCAATCCTCACGCCGGTTTCGTGCTCTTCCGCATCGGCGATGCAGTAGCCTCGCGCAACATCCACGCCGCCATCTATGACGGCATCAGGTTCGGCTTGCGAATCTGAGGAATATTTTGGATTGATTGGTGGCGCGCAGCCGAACCTCCGTACGGAGAGCCACCACGGTACTTCGGCTCGTTCTGCGCGCCGCGCACGCCGCCGGCTTGCGGCCGGACACCGTACGATCTTGCGATTGCGGCAGGCCGCTCAAAACATCCTGGCGGTAGCCATGCAGAACACGGTGATGACCAGCAGCCCGCCGGCGATGCGTTCGCCTTTTGTCATCTTCGCGCGCAACTGGGTTTGCGTCGCCGCATCAGCGCCGGCCAACTGCCTGCTGGCGGAACCCACCAGTGCGCCCTGGACCCCGGCGGCAATCAAGGCAGTCAAGATGCCCAGCGCCAGGACCTTCTCCATCGAGCCGAAGGACCCGTTGTGGAAGAAATACCAGAGCAGCAAACCCGTGAGGAAAACCACGCCGGCCGCGCCCATTTGCGGCCGGAAGAAACGTTCCGCCCGGATCTCCGGTTCGCGGGCAACCGCGATGGTGGTGCCGGCCCAGAACACACCCGCCATGACGTGAAGGCCGAGGACGATGATGTAGACATATTGCATGACCGCATTTCCTCTCTTGCCCACCGCTAACCATATGGATAGATATCAAATGATTAGATGTCAACGCATAAGCTCGAGCCGGTTCCATAGGCTTTGCCCTTGTTCTAGTGTCGGATCATGACGCCCTTTGACCGCCCGCCGATCGGGATGAATCTCGCCCGCACCGCCAAGCTGGTCGCGCAGGCTTTCGACGCTGCCCTGGTCGAGGCGGGGGGCACGCTGCCGGTCTGGGTGACTTTGCTGTCGGTCAAGTCGCGGGAGCTGGCCAACCAACGCGAGCTCGCCGGCATGATCGGTATTCGGGGCGCAACACTGACCCATCATCTCAACGCCATGGAGACGCAAGGCCTGCTGATACGGCGCCGCGATCCCGAAAATCGCCGGGTTCACCAGGTGGAGCTGACCCAAGCCGGAGAAGCGCTGTTCCTGAAATTGCGCACCGCCGCGTTAGCCTTCGACAAGCGGCTGCGGAAGGGATTATCCGACGACAGGTTGGCGGAGTTTGCACAGGTGCTGGCCGCGCTGCGGGCCAATGTCGAAGGTTAGAATTAGGCTAGGAAAACGCTATGCGCGAAATTTCGCTGAAGGATGCCAGGACTACACTCTCGGCGCTGCTCGATCAGGTCGTCGCGGGAGAACCGGCGGCCATCACGCGGCGCGGCCGCAAGCAGGCGGTCATTTTGTCATTTCAGGACTACGAAAAACTGGCGCGTGTGCCCAACATTGGACAATTGCTGGCAGCATTTCCCGGTGATGAGGATGACCTTCCGCCTCGGCTCATCAGGTCGGTTCGCAAGCCCGAACCATGACGGATCTACGCCCGGCTGCCCTGCAGCACCGTCAGCCTGGCCTTCTTGGGCGCCCGGGCCACCAGCCATTCGCGCACCCTGTCCGGTGGCATCGGGAAAGCGATGGAATAGCCTTGCACCTGGTCGCAGCCGATCGCCATCAGCGAGTCGAGCTCGGCTTCGGTTTCGGCGCCCTCGGCGACGATCGAGATGCCGAGACCGCGGGCGAGCTCGGTGAGGGCACGCACGATCTTGGTGTTGCCGCTGTTCTCGTTGATGTTCTGGACGAAACGGCGATCGATCTTCAGCCGGTCGATCTCGTTTGGATTGACATGGCTGAGCGATGCGTAGCCGGTGCCGAAATCATCGAGCTCAAGATGGATGCCGGCGGCGCGGATGTGCCGCAGCTTTGCCGCGATACCGGTCTTCTCGTCATCGAGAATAACGGATTCGACGATCTCCAGCGATAGTTTGTGCGCGGGCAGGCCAGCCCTCTCCAGCGTACCGAACAGGAAGACTTCGAAATCTGTCTCGCGCAGCTCCGAGCCGGACACATTGACGGCGATCCGTCCGAAGGCGATGCCTGCGCGGTTCCATTCGGCTGCTTCGTCGATCGCCTTGGCAATAACGATGCGGCCGATCTCGGGCATCAAGCCGCATTTTTCTGCGATCGGAATGAACTCGCCCGGCGCGATCATGCCGCGCTCGGCATGCCTCCAGCGAACCAAAGCCTCGATGCCACTGATAGCGCCATCCGACAGCGACACCTGCGGCTGGAAATAGACTTCGAACGCCTTCTCAGAGATGGCGATCCTGATGTCGAGTTCGAGCTGCTTGCGATTATCAAGTTCGCGCCTCAGCTCATCGGAGAAGAACGACAAACTGCCGCCGCCCTGCCTCTTGGCTGAATAGAGTGCCAGATCGGCATGGACGAGCAGGTCCTGCGCATTGTCGGCGTCGACGGGGTAGACCGCAATCCCGGCACTTACGCCTGGATGGATCGTCGTGCCTTGGAAGATGACCGGCTCATTGAGTTTGGCCAGCATGCGTCTGGCGACGATATCGATGTCCGCGGTGCTGCCGGCGTCGTTGAGGACGACAACGAATTCGTCGCCTCCGAGACGCACGTTGAGATCCGACGTCCGGCAGGAATCGCGCATGCGCTGCGCGGCCACCACCAGCACATAATCGCCAGCGGCGTGGCCGAGCGTGTCGTTGATCTGCTTGAACCGGTCGAGGTCGAACTGCACTACGGCGACCCGCTCACGCCTTCGCTGCGCACCACTGATGAACGTATCGAAATGGTCGGTCAGGAAGGTACGGTTGTGCAGGCCGGTCAGCCCGTCATGCACGGCAATGAAGGCCATGGAATTGCGTGCATCGACCAGCTCGCGCGTCCGGCGCAAGATGGCATTCGACATCGGCCGGAAAATGAAAAGTGCCACCAGCAGGATGACGCCGATGGTCGAATGGAACAATGTGCGATGAAGATCGAGGAGCCTTTCGGAGCGCTGGTCCGCGTAGGCGCTGATGCGCTGGCCGAGTGCTGCGTAGCCCGACAATGTTGCGTTGGCAACGGAAGCGTCCAGATTAACGCGCTCCTCTCCGCCCTTGTAGCCGCCGCTGCCGGTCGTGTTGAGCCGCGATTCGAATGAAGAGATCAGACGCTCGCCGTTGGCGATAAGCCCGACCGAGAAATAGTCGAGATGGTACGGCTTGGCGAAAAGCACGCTCTCGATCGATTTCGGATCGAATCTTGCCGGCGACACCGGATCGGCGGCGGTCCGCTCGAGCAGCAGATCGTAGTTCTTCTCGAACTCCACTGTCGCTTGCTTGAGCGCGCTAACCAGGGCGTGCTGTTGATCGCGCGAGGCGCTGCCTGTTGCGCCGGCAAGGAAGACGATGCGCTGCGACAGGGCTTTTTGTGTGCTGACGATATCGAGCAGCGCCTGATTGTGCCGTTGGGTCGCCATCACCTGTTGCAGCAGGATGAAGGACGCCACTACCATGGCGGCTATGATCAGCAGAGCCAGCCAGTAGCCGGACTTGATCAGGAGTATAAGCCTGCCCGAAACGGCGTGCACCGGCTGCTGCGACATTTTCCGAGTCGGCCCTCTCGCCAACGAATTCTTGTGCGACAACCTTTGGCTTCAAAGTGTTAACAGCTTTGGGATGGCAACAGGCCGGCGGCGACGACCGTGGCGGGAAACCCGCAAAGTGGTTATTGCAATCTTTCGCGGCGCCTCTGCATTTGAACATCGTGGCCTCTGCCGTGCCATTGCCGCCACCGAAGCGGTCGCTTTTGCGATGGATTTTTCGTCCGCGCGGCGCGACAGTCCTCATCGATCTCAACAGGGCCTGATCATGACCGAAGCATTCCTTTCCCACATCGACAGCGAGCTTGAAGGACTGAAATCGGCAGGTCTCTACAAATCCGAGCGGGTGATAACCTCGACCCAATCGGCCGAGATCGAGGTGGGCGGCGAGAAGGTGCTGAATTTCTGCGCCAATAATTATCTCGGCCTCGCCGACAGCGCCGAACTGCGGGAAGCAGCCAAGCAGGCGCTCGACCGTTACGGCTACGGCATGGCGTCGGTGCGCTTCATCTGCGGCACGCAGGAAGAACACAAGCAGCTCGAGGCGACCATTTCTGATTTCCTCGGCATGGAGGACACTATCCTCTACGGCTCCTGCTTCGATGCTAATGGCGGCCTGTTCGAGACGCTGCTCGGCGAGGAGGATGCGGTCATCTCCGATGCGCTGAACCACGCCTCGATCATCGACGGCGTGCGGCTGTCGAAGGCAAAGCGCTTCCGCTACGCCAACAACGACATGGCCGATCTGGAGGCGCGGTTGAAAGACGCGAGCGACTGCCGGTTCCGGCTGATCGCCACCGACGGCGTGTTCTCGATGGATGGCACCATCGCCAATCTGAAGGGCGTCTGCGACCTCGCCGACAAATACGATGCTATGGTGATGGTCGACGACAGCCATGCAGTTGGTTTCGTCGGCAGGAATGGCCGTGGCTCGGCCGAACATTGTGGCGTCGAGGNCGTCGAGGGCAGGGTGGACATCATCACCGGTACGCTCGGCAAGGCATTGGGCGGAGCGTCGGGCGGCTACACGTCGGGCAGGAAGCCGGTGGTCGACTGGCTGCGCCAGCGCTCGCGGCCCTATCTTTTTTCCAACACGCTGATGCCGGCGATCGCCGGCGCCTCGATAAAGGTCTTCGAACTGATCAAAGTCGGGGATGGATTGCGGAAGAGGCTCTACGACAATGCCGGGCATTTCCGGTCCGAGATGGGCAAGCTCGGCTTCACCCTGGCCGGCGCTGACCACCCGATCATCCCCGTGATGCTTGGCGATGCGACGCTGGCGCAGGAGATGGCGGCGCGGATGCTGAAGCGCGGCATCTATGTCATCGGCTTCTCGTTCCCGGTGGTGCCGAAGGGCCAGGCGCGCATCCGCACGCAGATGTCGGCCGCCCATTCCAGCGCAGACATCGATCGCGCGGTTGAGGCGTTCGCCGCAGTCGGTCGGGAACTCGGCGTGATTTCCTGAACGGCCGGAACCGAAAAGCGATTCCGGATCAAGAGGTTCAAGCGACTAAGGTTCTGGGGAACAAAAGAATGTCGAACATGATGAAGGCGCTGGTCAAGGCCAAGGCCGAGCCGGGCATCTGGATGGAAGAAGTGCCGGTGCCGGAGATCGGCCCCAACGACGTGCTGATCAAGATCAGGAAGACGGCGATCTGCGGCACCGACGTCCACATCTATAATTGGGACCAGTGGGCGCAAAAGACCGTGCCGGTGCCGATGGTTACCGGCCACGAATTTGTCGGAACCGTCGCCGATTTCGGTGCGGCGGTGACCGAGTACAAACTCGGCCAGCGCGTTTCCGGCGAAGGCCATATCGTTTGCGGCCATTGCCGCAACTGCCGGGCGGGCAGGGGGCATTTGTGCCGCAACACGCTCGGCGTCGGCGTCAACCGGCCGGGCGCCTTTGGCGAATACCTGGCGATCCCGCAGCACAATGTGGTGCCGATCCCCGACGACGTGCCCGACGAGATCGCGGCGATCTTCGATCCCTTAGGCAATGCTGTTCACACCGCATTGTCCTTTGATCTCGTCGGCGAGGACGTGCTGGTCACCGGCGCCGGGCCTATCGGCATCATGGGTGCACTGGTGGCGCAGTGCGTCGGCGCGCGAAAAGTGGTCATCACCGATATCAACCCGGTGCGCCTGGCACTGGCGAAAAAGCTTGGCGTTCAGCATGTCGTCGACGCATCGAAGGAAAAGCTGCGCGACGTGATGCCGGCGCTTGGCATGACCGAGGGCTTTGACGTCGGCCTCGAAATGTCGGGCGCAGCCCCTGCCTTCCGCGACATGATCGACACCATGAACAATGGCGGCAAGATCGCCATTCTCGGCATCGCGCCGACCGGCTTCGAAATCGACTGGAACAAGGTCATCTTCAAGATGCTGCATCTGAAGGGCATCTACGGCCGCGAGATGTTCGAGACCTGGTACAAGATGATTGCGCTGGTGCAGGGTCCTCTCGATGTCAGCGGCCTGATCACCCACCGCATCGGCATCGACGACTATGTTTCCGGCTTCGAAGCGATGAAGAGCGGCAATTCCGGCAAGGTGGTGATGGACTGGTAGGCGATCAGAAATGTTGGCGGGACAGCACCCCCCTCTGGCCTGCCGGCCATCTCCCCCTCAAGGGGGGAGATTGGCAGCTTCGCCGACATCGCTCTTCTTTGGAGATTGGCGAAAGCCGAAGCGACGTCCAATCTCCCCCCTTGAGGGGGAGATGTCCGGCAGGACAGAGGGGGTGTGAACGATCGCTGCGTAGCAGCTTTCACAGCTCCTTTCGTCGATCCGGCAACGCCATCTCCAGGGCCGCCACTCCGCTGACAACGGCCGCTCGCTGTTCCGTGCTCAGCCTCGCAAGCAATTCCAGCTCGAACGCTTTAGCCAGCGGCACCATCTCGCGATAGGCGACAAGGCCAGCTCGGGTCAGCGTCAGATGCTCGACCCGCCTGTCTTTTCCATCCGGTGTGCGAGTGAGCCAGCGGCGCCGTTCGAGCTCGGCGACGGCTCGCGAAACCTTGGTCTTGTGCATGGCCGACTGCTCGCCGAGTTCCGTCGCGGTCATGGTGCCGTGCTGGCCGAGCCCGGCCAGCGTGCGCCATTCGGGTCGGGTCAGGCCGTGACGGTCCTTGTATATCCTGGAGAATTCCCGGCTGACGGCATCGGCGAGACGGTAGAGCCGGTAGGGCAGGAAGCTTTCGAGTTCCAGGACGTCCATGATTTTGTATCCCGGCAGACGCCGTGGTTGATAGTTACATTTTCAATGGTTACAGATGAAACCAGTTTGGTCAATGCTTGAGTGCCGCAGCCATCGGAGGCGAGGAGCGCGCTCTGTCAGTATCCAGGGAGGATGCCATGGCCTATTCCTACATGCCGGGTTTCGGCAACGACTTCGAGACCGAGACTTTGCCGGGCTCGCTGCCGCAAGGACGCAACTCGCCGCAGCGGCCGGCCTACGGCCTCTACGCCGAGCAGCTTTCGGGCTCTCCTTTCACTGCGCCGCGCGGCACCAATGAGCGCTCCTGGCTTTATCGGATAAGGCCGAGCGTCAGGCATACCGGTCGCTTCAAAGCGGCGAATTATCCGCTGTGGAAAAGCGCGCCGAACGTCGGCGACCACCAGCTCGCTCTCGGCCAGTATCGCTGGAGCCCCGTGCCGATGCCGAAAGAGCCGACAGACTTCATCGCCGGCATGCGCTCGATCACCACCGCCGGCGACGTGCTCGGCCAGACCGGCATGGCGGCACATGTCTATGTCGCCAACCGTTCGATGGCCGACGACCATTTCTTCAACGCCGATGGCGAGTTGCTGGTCGTGCCGCAGGTTGGAGCCTTGCGCTTCGTCACCGAGATGGGCGTCATCGAACTCAGGCCGGGCGAGATCGCCGTGCTGCCGCGCGGCCTGGTGTTCAAGGTCGAACTGGTGGATCCGCAAGTGCGTGGCTATGTCTGCGAGAATTACGGCGCCAAGCTGACGCTGCCGGATCGCGGCCCGATTGGCGCCAACTGCCTGGCCAATCCGCGCGATTTCAAGACGCCCTGTGCCTGGTTCGAGGACAAGGAAACACCGTGCCGGCTGATCGCGAAATGGTGTGGCCAGTTCCATGTCACCGAGATCGATCATTCGCCGCTGGATGTGGTGGCGTGGCACGGCAATTATTCGCCCTACAAATATGATCTTGCGACCTTTTCGCCGGTCGGCGCGATCTTGTTCGATCATCCTGACCCATCGATCTTCACCGTGCTGACCGCGCCGAGCGGCGAGGAAGGCACCGCCAATATCGATTTCGTCATCTTCCCGCCGCGCTGGCTTGTGGCGGAAAACACTTTCCGGCCGCCGTGGTATCACCGCAACATCATGAGCGAGTTCATGGGCCTGATCCATGGTCAGTACGATGCCAAGGAAGAGGGCTTCGTGCCCGGCGGCATCAGCCTGCACAACATGATGCTGGCTCACGGACCAGATGCGTCTGGCTTCGAAAAAGCCTCGCGCGCGGAGCTGAAACCGGTCAAGCTCGACAACACCATGGCCTTCATGTTCGAGACACGCTTTCCGCAGATGGTGACCCGCTATGGCGCCGAGCTCGAAACCCGGCAGGACAATTACATCGACTGCTGGGCCGATCTGAAGAAACGCTTCAACGGCACGCCAGAGGGCGACTGGTCTTGAGCGCCGTCGCATGACGGATCGTCTGGTGCTTCTCGGCTCGAAGGGCGGCCCGGCGCTCAGGCCGGGCGGGCCGTGGCCGAGTTCGTCACTGCTGGAGATTGGCCGTCGCAGCATCGTCGTCGATTGCGGGCTGGGCGTAACGCGCGGGCTGACCGATGCCGGCGTCAGCCTGAAGGCGCTCGACCTGATCTTCATCACGCATTTGCACTCCGACCATGTGCTGGAACTCGGACCGTTGATCCACACCGCATGGACGGCCGGCCTGGGGACAAAGGTCACCGTATTCGGCCCGCCCGGCATCGGCTACTACTGGCAGCGCTTTTGCCAGGCGATGGAGTTCGACATCGAGATCCGCATCGCCGACGAAGGGCGGCCGGATCTCCGCGACCTGGTCTCGATTGTCGAGTTTGGTGAAGGGCAGGTGGCGGAAGAGCGCGGTCTCAAAATATCGGCCTTGCGTGTCGACCACCCGCCGGTGACGGACTGCTTTGCGCTGCGCTTCGAGCAAGCCGGGCAAAGCATCGTCTTCTCGTCCGATACGGCGTTCTTTCCGCCATTGGCGGATTTCGCCGAGGGCGCCGATGTCCTGGTCCACGAGGCCATGCTGGAAGAGGGTATCGAGCGGCTGGTCGNCGGGCAACGGCGCAAGGCTGAGGGAACACCTGCTTGCCAGCCACAGTTTTGCCGAGGAAGCCAGCCGCATCGCCAGTGATGCAGGCGTCAAAAGACTGGTCCTCAACCACCTCATTCCGGCCGACGATCCGGAAATTGGCGAAGCCGACTGGATTGCCGCCGTCAGGAAAACATGGGCCGGCGACTTGACGATCGCCCGCGACGGCCTTGTTGTGGAATTAAGCAGCGCCAAAGCTGCGCCAGGAGAGGAAACCGCATGAAGCTTGCCACCTTGAAGGACGGGACGCGCGACGGAAAACTCGTCGTCGTCTCGCGCGACCTGACGCGGTTTACCGATGCGTCGTTCCTGGTGCGGACGCTGCAGGCCGCGCTCGATGACTGGCGTCGGATCGCGCCGCATCTCACCGCCATGGCCGAATCGCTGGAGAACAATGCGGTGCCGTCGGCTCGCTTTCACGAGCACGACGCCCATTCGCCGCTGCCGCGCGCCTACCAATGGGCCGACGGCTCGGCCTATGTGAACCATGTCGAGCTGGTGCGGAAGGCGCGCGGCGCCGAGATGCCGGCAAGCTTCTGGACCGATCCGCTGATCTACCAGGGCGGTTCGGACGCCTTCCTCGCACCGCGCGACCCAATCCGCATGATCGACGAGACCCTTGGCATCGACCTGGAAGGCGAGGTCGCCGTCATTGTCGACGACGTGCCGATGGGCGCTGGCCTCGACGAGGCGCGGGCAGCGATCCGGCTGGTCATGCTGGTCAACGACGTGACGCTGCGCGGCCTGACCGGACCCGAGCTTGCCAAGGGGTTCGGCTTCTTCCAGTCGAAACCGTCATCAGCCTTTTCGCCGGTTGCGGTGACGCCGGACGAACTGGGCGATGCCTGGGACGGCGGCAAGGTCAGCCTGCCGCTGCTGGTCGATCTCAACGGCAAACCGTTCGGCCGGGCGAACGCCGGCATCGACATGACCTTCGACTTTCCGGCGCTGATTGCCCATGCCGCAAAAACGCGGCCGCTGGCCGCCGGCACCATCGTCGGTTCGGGCACCGTCTCCAACAAGCTCGATGGCGGGCCGGGCAAGCCTGTCTCGGCGGGCGGCGCCGGCTATTCCTGTATCGCCGAGTTGCGTATGATCGAGACCATCGAAGCCGGCGAACCGAAGACGCCGTTTCTGCGCTTTGGCGATACCGTGCGCATCGAGATGAAGGACAGGGGCGGGCATTCGATCTTCGGCGCCATCGAGCAGAAGGTCGAGAAATACGAGGGGGCAAGAGAATGACAGGCGAGACATTCTATCTCCTGTGCGGTGTCTGGGCCCTTGTCATGCTGGCGATCTTCATCCAGGCGATCCGGCTGAGCTATCGCATCGAGGCGCGCTCGCCCGGCCTGACCAACCGCAGCGGCTTTCCGCGCAAAGCGATGATGTTTCACACCGTCACCAACACGAACGTCGCGCGTGACCAGGAAACGCAAGGCATGCGGCGGCGCATGATCGGGCTGCTGCTGATTGTTCTCGCTGGATTCCTGCTAATGGGGGCAGGCTTGTCGTTGGTCCGGTCAGCTGCGTGAAGTCATGGACCTGCTGAACCATTTCCGCCGCATGGCGCGCAACAATCTCTGGTCGAACGACCGGCTTTATGGCGCCGTACTGCAGCTTAAGCCTGGTGAATTCGAAGCCGAGCGAACCAGCTTCTTCCCGTCGATCAAGGCAACGCTGAACCACATTCTGGCGGTCGATCACCTCTATCTCGATTTTCTCGAAGAGGGCGGCGTCGGCGCCGCGGCCTATGATGAGTTCTTGCGCTTCGACGAAGCGGACGCGCTCTTTGGCAAGCGGGCGGAGGCCGACCGGCGGCTGATCGCTTTTTGCGACCGCCTGTCGGCGGACGATCTCGAACGCCGCGTCGTCACTGATCGGCGCGAGGACGGCATGATACCGGAGCGGATCGGCGATTTGCTCGCCCATCTCTTCATCCACGACATCCATCATCGCGGCCAGGTGCACGCGATGCTGTCTGGCACCTCGGTGAAACCGCCACAACTCGACGAGTTCTTCCTCGATTACGATGTTAAGTTGAGGAAAGCCGAAGTCGAGCGGCTGGGACTGCGAGACCAACTGCTTGGCTAATTATGCCAAAGCCACATCGTAACTGGCGAAATGCGGGTCGGATGTAAGGATGGTGAGATTCTCCATTTGCGCCTGCGCAATCAGAAGTCTGTCGAACGGATCACCATGGTGGTGGGGTAGGCTGCCGACGGCGTTTGCGTGCTGGAAGGTTACGGCGAGCGGCTGAAATTGCATCCTTGGAAGCAGCGTTGGCAGGTCGTCCGGCGCATCGAGTTTTCTGATCGAGCGTTTGATGGCAATTTCCCAGACGCTAGCCGCGCTCGCGAACACCACCGCTTCCGAAGCCAGAATAGCGCGGTGGTGCTCGCTGAGACGCCGATCGTCCGAAATCGACCAGAGGATGATGTGTGTGTCGGCGAGAAACGGGCCGACCGTCATTTCACGTACTCATCCCACTCGGGACCGAGTTCATCAAAATCGTCCGCAATCCAGATCTTGCCCTTCAATGCGCCGATACGCGGCAGGGATTCGGCCACTGCCGGAGGTACGATACGCGCCGCCACCTTGCCGTGGCGTGTGAGCACGATCTCCTCGCCGGCTTCCGCACGGCTGACGAGTTCCGACAATTTGGCCTTGGCTTCGGCAATGGAAACATTCATGACTCGATCCTTTATGACCAGAATTTAGGTCATAACTGATCAAACCACAAGGCACCTCGGCCGAACTGGCTACGCTGCCTTGCCGTCCACCTTCAGCACGCCGCGCTTGATCTGGTCCTGCTCGATGGATTCGAACAGAGCGCGGAAATTGCCCTCGCCAAAACCTTCGTCGCCCTTCCTCTGGATAAACTCGAAGAAGATCGGCCCGATCACAGTCTTTGAAAAAATCTGCAGCAGGATCTTGGTCGTGCCGCCGTCGACGACGCCTTCGCCGTCGATCAGGATGCCGTGCCTTTTCATGCGCTCGATCGGCTCTTCATGGCCGTTCACGCGGGCATAAGACATGTCGTAATAGGTCTCGGGCGGGCCCGGCATGAACTTCAGGCCGTTGGCGGCCAGCCTGTCGGTGGCGCCGTAAATGTCGTCGGTGCCGACGGCGATGTGCTGGATGCCCTCGCCATTGTACTTCTTCAGATATTCGGCGATCTGGCTGGTCTCGTCCTTGGACTCGTTGAGCGGGATGCGGATCTTGCTGCAGGGCGAGGTGATGGCGCGGCTGACCAGGCCGGTGATCTTGCCGTCGATGTCGAAGAAATGGATCTGCTTGAAGCCGAACAGGTCGCGGTAGAAATCCCACCATTTGTCCATCTGGCCGCGATAGACATTGTGGGTCAGGTGGTCGAGATAATAGAAGCCGACGCCTTCCGGCCTGGGATCGCGCTCGCCCAGCCAGTCGAACTCGGCGTCGTAAGCCGAGCCCTTCTCGCCATAGGTTTCGATGAAATAGAGCAGCGATCCGCCGATACCGACGATTGCCGGCACGTCGAGCGACTTGCCGGCGCCTTCATAGGGCGTCGCGCCCTTGGCAACGGCGTGGTCGAAGGCATGCCTGGCATCGACCACCCGCCACGCCATCGAGGCGGCGCAAGGGCCGTGCTTGTCGACGAATTTCATCGCATGCGAGCCGGGTTCGGCATTGACGACATAATTGATGTCGCCCTGCCGCCAGACGGTGATGTCCTTGCTGCGGTGCTTGGCCACCGGCACGTAGCCCATGCGGGTGAAAAGCTCGGCGAGCTTTTCCGGCTCGGCATGCGCGAATTCGACGAATTCGAAGCCGTCGGTGCCGGCGGGATTGGTTTTGCTGATCTTGGCGGGCGGTGCGTCGTGCGGGAAGGGACCCATGGCATTGCTCCGAAATCTGGCCCGAAATCTAGCATTGGCCGCATCGGCCATATCTGATCCCAATCATAGCGCGGAGCGAGTGCAAATTGCTTGCATTCAAACGCTTGAAATGTTCCGATCATGCGCAACTTGTGCATGACCGGGTCGAAATCCATGGATGAAGCGCGCATTGACCAGTTTGACCGCAAGATAATGGCTCTGCTGCAGGCCGACGCGCGGTTGACCAACAACGATTTGTCGGAACGAGTGAATCTGTCAGCGTCGCAATGCTCGCGCCGTCGCCAGCGGCTGGAGGAGGACGGTTATATCAAGGGCTACCGGGCGGTGCTGGACCGCGACAAGCTCGGCTTTTCCCTGGTCAACGTCATTTCGGTGACGCTCGCCACCCACAACCGCGACAATGCGCGGCGTTTCGGCGAATTAGTGGCGCGGCTGCCGCAAGTGCAGGAAGCGCACGCGCTGACCGGCGAGATGGATTATATATTGAAAGTGGTGACGCCGGACCTGAAGTCGCTGTCGGAATTCGTCAACAGCGTGCTGCTCCCGCACGAATCGGTGCAGCATGTGAAGACGGCGATCGTGCTGGAGACGTTGAAGGAGACCGGCGCGCTGCCGATCTGAGGGCGCGAACGTTCACCCCTTCGATTGCTGGATCAGCCCATAGAGATTGGTGCAGCGGGCGCCGGACCGGCAATAGGCGAACACCGGGCCTTCGAGTTCGTCGAGCGCCTCAGCCTGGTCCTCGACATTCTCGGCCGTGATCTGGCCGCTGATGACGGGGATGTAGCGGAAGGCGAGCCCGGCGCCCTCGACCGCCGCCTTGACGGTGTCGGCCGATGGCTGGCCGGGCTGCTCGTCGTCCGGCCGGTTGCAGATCACGCTCTTGAAGCCGGCGGCCTTGATGGTCGCGACATCCTCGGGCTGGATCTGGCCCGAGACCGAATAGTCCTCGCTGATCTGACGGTATTCCATGGCTGGGGTCCTCGCAATCTGGTTAGCGGCAGTCTTGCCACTCCCTGACCCGGTCGGCAATCCGCGCGAAAAGAAATCCATCCGCGCAGATAGAGATTTCGATGCCGGAAATCCAGCCGGGCTAACGCCGCATGTCGCCAGGACGCATCATGCGCCAGCCCGGCTGGATGAACCGGATCGGTCGGCTCAGCTGCCGAGGATCGCGCCTTTGATCTGGGCGATGTTGTTGTGCATCAGGTCGATATAGGTCGAGGCCGGGCCGTCGGGCTGTGAGAGCGCATCGGAATAGAGCGTGCCGCCCACCTTGATGCCGGTCTCGCTGGCGATCTGCTCGATCAGCCGCGGATTGGTGATGTTCTCGACGAAGATCGCCGCCGCCTTGTCCTGTTTCACCTGGCTGACCAGCTTGGCGACGTCGGCGGCGGAGGGCTCCGACTCGGTCGACACGCCTTCCGGGGCCAGGAACGTCAAGCCGTAGGCCTGCTCGAAATAGCCGAAGGCATCATGCGAGGTGATGACGACGCGCTTCTCTTGCGGGATCGACTGGATCGCTGCCTGTACCTCGCCCTCGAGCGCATCGAGCTTTTGCGTATAGGCGGCTGCATTGGCCTTGTAGCTGTCGCAACCCGCAGCGTCGGCCGTGCAGAAGGCGTCGGCGATGTTCTTCACATAGATCTTGGCATTGGCGATCGACTGGAAGGCGTGCGGATCGGTTGCCGTCTCACCATCGGCGTGGGCGTCGGCCTCGGCGAATTCGGGCTTGAAATTGATCGGCGTGACGCCCTTGGTCAGCACGGCGACGGTCGCCTTGGTTGCGCTGGCGTCGACCAGGCGCTGCAGAAAACCTTCGAAATGCAGGCCGTTGACCAGCACGATGTCGGCCTTGGCCATCGCCACCGCATCGGCTGGGCTCGGCTCGTAGACATGCGCATCCCCGTTCGGCCCGACGATGGTGGTCAGATCGATCCGGTCGCCGCCGACATTCTTGGCGAAGTCTCCGATGATGGTGAAACTGGCGACCACTTTCAACGGCTCCGCGAAAGCCGAAGATGCGCCAAAGGCGGTTAATGTTATAACGCTCACGGCCAAAGCGGCGCGGATCGATTTCAGCATGGACAAGTCTCCTTCGTTGGGATCAGGCAGTTCTGTGGCGGTGATGGATGATGCGGGCGCGCAGGATGCCGCGCGTCCCGAACAGGATCGAGGCGAAATAGACGACGCCGGCGGACAGGATGATGGCCGGGCCGGAGGGCAGCGACGCATGATAGGACAACAGCAGCCCGGCAATGCAAGAGGCAAAGCCGATCACTGTCGCCAGCACGCACATCGGCTCGACGCGCGAGGTCCAGAAGCGGGCCGCCGCTGCCGGCAGCATCATCAGCCCGACCGACAGCAAGGTGCCGAGCGCCTGGAAGCCGCCGACGAGGTTGAGCACGACGAGGCCGAGAAAGATGAAATGCACCGGGCTGCCCATCCGGCTGACCGAGCGCAGGAACAAGGGGTCGAGGCATTCGGCGACCAGCGCTCGCCAGAAGATGGCGAGGCTGACCAGCGTCACCACGACGATGCCGCCGATCAGCGTCAGCGCCTCGTTGTTCAGCGCCAGCACGGTGCCGAAAAGCACATGCATAAGATCGACGCTGGAGCCGCGGATCGACACCATCAGCACGCCGATGGCCAGTGAAATCAGATAGAAGGCCGCCATCGAGGCGTCCTCGCGCTGGATGGTGAAGCGCGAGACGGCACCGGCGCCGAGCGCCACGATGATGCCGGCGATCAACCCGCCGACGGTCATGGGCAGGATCTCCAGCCCATAGAACAGGAAGCCGGCGGCAGCACCGGGCAGGATGGCATGGGCCATGGCGTCGCCGGACAGGCTCATGCGCCGCAGCATCAGGAACACGCCGACCGGGCAGGCGCCGAGCGACAGCATCAGCGAGCCGGCGAGCGCCCGCTGCATGAAGGCGTAGTCGGCGAAAGGAGCTACGAAAAGACCGTAAAGCACGTCCATCATGCCGCCCTCGGCCCGGAGCCGTGATGATGGTCGTGGTCATGGCTGTGCTCGTGGCCACTGTGCTCGTGGTCATGCTCGCCAGGCTCACACCATGGCGCGTTGTCCTCCCAGGCTTCGTGGAAGCGGCGCGCGCGCAACAAATTCTCCGGCCTCAGCGTCTCTCTGGTCTCGCCCCAGGCGACCGGCTGGCGCGCCAGGAGCAGTGTTTCGGGGAAATTCTGCCGCACCAGGTCGAGATCGTGGACGACCACCATGATCGTACGCTCCTCGCCATGCCAGCGCTTGATCAGTGCGATCAGGTCGCCGACGGTCTTTGTGTCGACGGCATTGAACGGCTCGTCGAGCAGGATGAGCTCGGCATCCTGCAACAGCACGCGGGCAAACAGCGTGCGCTGCAGCTGGCCGCCCGACAACGTGTCGATCGGCCGCTTCTCGAAACCGCCGAGGCCGACGGCCATCAGCGCCTTGCTGACCGAGTCGCGATCTTCCCTGGTATAGCGGCCGAGCATGCCACGCCGCGGCCACAGGCCAAGCGAAACCAGGTCGACGACCCGGGCCGGAAAGGAGCGGTCGAGCTCGGACTGCTGCGGCAGGTAGGCGGCGCGCACGCCCGGCGCCCGGATCACCGCACCGGCCATCGGCTTCAGGACGCCAACGATGCCCTTCATCAGCGTCGACTTGCCGGAGCCGTTGGCGCCGACGACCGCCGTCAACGATCCCTTGCGGATCGTGCCGTCGAGGTGGTGGATCGCAGGATGGCTGTTATAGCCCAGCGTCAGGTCGCGGAAGGTCAGGCAGGTTTGGCTCATGTGACGATCCATGGGGCGACGATCGGTGCTGCAGGGGCGGATTCGATATGTGATGTTATTACATTAGTCAACAAGCCAATCGGGCGGAATTGCGGCCGGACCGTCTTGTTGTGTGCTTTGGCTTGGCTCAAGAGGTTCCGCTCGAGCGGCCTTGCCCCCGGCGAACCCGGCCCCTAAACAGGCGCAACTGGCAAGAGGAGAAGGAATATCCAATGAGCATTCGTCGCATCGATGTAGGCCCGCGCATGAGCCAGATCGTCATCCACGGCAACACCGTCTATCTGGCCGGTCAGGTCGGCAAGCCGGGTGGAAACGTCGGCGCCCAGACAAGAGACATTCTGGCGGCGATCGACGAATTGCTGGCCAAGGCCGGCACCGACAAGACCAAGATCCTGCAGGCGATCATCTGGCTGGCCGACATGGGCACCTTTGCTGAGATGAACGCCGAGTGGGACAAATGGGTACCACAGGGCAACACGCCGGCCCGCGCCACCGGCGAGGCCAAGCTTGCCGGACCGGAATATCTGGTCGAGATCATTGTTACCGCGGCGATTTGAGGCGCTCCGTAGGTTCCCCCTCATCCGGCCGCTTCGCGGCCACCTTCTCCCCGAGGGGAGAAGAGACTGGCGCTGGCACCAGCGATCTCCTCTCCCCTCGGGGAGAGGTCGGATTGCCCCGAATTGCTCTTCGCAATTCCGTCGGCAATCCGGGTGAGGGGGTCTGACCCTCAGTTGAAATGCTCACCCCTGCGACGGCGTGAACCGCGCCACCAGCGTATGGCTCTCGGCCGCGTAGGTGAACCGGACATGGGTGACGGGGTGCTCGGCGCTCCATGTTCGCCGCTCGATCACCAGGCACGGCGCGCCGGTCGCGATGTCGAGAGCCGCCGCGATGTGCTTTTCGGCGGCAACCGCGCGGATGCGATGCTCGGCCGCACTCCATGGCACACGGCCGATCAGCCACGGACCGGGCGCCGTGTCGAAAAACGCCTCTTCGGCGGCCTCCGGCACGGCAGCCAGGTTGATCAGCCGCTGCTCGTGGGCGAACGGCCGGTTGCCGGCGAAATGCCGGCATTCCAGCGCCAGCACCGGCCCGGCGACGTCGAGTTCCAGCAGGGCGCGATCGTCGGCACTGCTGCGCCTTCTGCTTCCCGCCACGCGCTCGTAGCGGTAGGGCAGGCCAAGTGCCTCGACCTCGATTCGGATGTCGTGGATTTCGAGAACGGCCGCCTGCGATTGCGGCCGGCGGACAAAACTGCCGGAGCGACGCCGGCGCTCGATCAGCCCGGCCTTGGCCAATTGCGACAGCGCCTTGTTCACCGTCATGCGCGAACATCTGTATTCTTCCGTCAGTTCATGCTCGAACGGAATGCGGTGGCCGGGCGCCCAGGCGCCGGACAGGATCCGTTCGCTAATGTCCGACAGGATGCGCTGGTGTAGCGAAAGGGCCTCGCCGCCGTCCGCGCTTCCAGAATCCGCGCTTATCGCCTCGATCATGCTCATGCCGAAAGCGCCGTCATCACCTTGCGGAAGCGCTCGGCAATGGCATCGCGTCTTGCATGCCTGCCGTCGCTGACCAGTTTCCTGCCATGCACCCAGACGCAATCGATCTTGGTGCCGTTGGCAAAAATCCAGGCGTCGAGGATCGCATCACCTGCCTTGCCCGCCAACGATGGATGCTTGCCGTCGAGCGAGACGAGATCGGCCGAGGCACCGGCAGTGATCCGCGAGGCGCCGGCGCCCAACGCGGAACTGCCACCCTCGAGCGCCGCATCGAACAACGCGCGACCGGTCGATCCGCCGGCCACCGCCAACACGTTGCGGGCGCGGTGGGCGAGGCGCTGCGAATATTCGAGTTGCCGCAACTCGTTCGGCAGGCCGATCAGCACGTTGGAATCCGAACCGATGCCGAAGCGGCCGCCATGCTGCATGAACAGCGGCGCGGCAAAGGTGCCGTCGCCGAGATTGGCCTCGGTGATCGGGCAGAGGCCGGCAACGGCGCCGCTTTTCGCCATATCGGTCGTCTCGGTGTCGGTCATGTGGGTGGCGTGGATGAGGCACCAGCGCTGGTCGACCTTGGCATTGGCAAGCAGCCATTCGACCGGCCGCGCCCCGGACCAGGCAAGGCAGTCCTCGACCTCCTTCATCTGCTCGGCGATGTGGATGTGGATCGGCCCCTCCGGCGCCATCGCCGTGATGTTTTCCAGTTCCTCGGGTGTCACGGCACGCAGGCTGTGTGGGGCCACGCCGACGACAGCCTGAGTCAACGCGCGAAGGGATTCGCGGCTTTTCTCAACAAGCCGCGAGAACTGGTTCACATCGTTGATGAATCGCCGCTGGCCTTCATTTGGCGCAGCGCCGCCGAAAGAGGAATGCGCGTAGAACACCGGCAGCAAAGTCAGCCCGATGCCTGTCTCGGACGCTGCAGCAATGATACGCTCCGCCATCTCGGCGATGTTGGCATAGGGCCGGCCGTCGCGGTCGTGGTGCAGATAGTGAAACTCGCCGACGCGCGAGAACCCGGCCTCCAGCATCTCGACATAGAGTTGCGCCGCGACCGCCTCGACCTGGTCCGGCGTCATCGACAGCGCGAAACGATACATCACCTCGCGCCAGTTCCAGAAACTGTCGGCGGAAGGGCCGCGCAATTCGGCAAGGCCGGCCATGCCGCGCTGGAAGGCATGGCTGTGCAGGTTCGGCATGCCGGACAAAAGGATAGAATGGCGCTCGTCGCCGGGCAGAGGCGAGGTATTCGCCTCGGCCGTTGCGATCTTGCCGTCGGAGATTACGATCCGCACATCGCTGCGCCAGCCGTCGGGCAGAAGTGCCTGTTCCGCAAAAATCGCCGTCACGTCTTTCTCCAAATCCCGGTTGGCCATGTGATGATAGCGCTTGCAGTGCCTTTTGATATGTATATACATAATAACTCCCGATTGAAATGGAAAAGATGATGGCTGGAGAGAGCAAAAGCCGGGCAGGGGAGGTTCGCCTCTGGCGCAATGCGCGCCTCGCGACCATGGCCGAAAGCAGCGCCGGGTTAGGCGTCGTCGAGCACGGTGCAATCGCCGTGCGCAACGGCCGGATCCTCTATGGCGGGCCGGAAGCCGACATGCCGGCAGCACTCCGCGAGGGCGCCGAGGCGACCGACTGCGAAGGCCGCTGGATCACGCCTGGCCTGATCGACTGCCACACCCATCTGGTCCATGTCGGCAACCGTGCCAATGAATTCGAGATGCGGCTGGCCGGCGCCACCTATGAGGAGGTCGCCAAGGCCGGCGGCGGCATCGTTTCCTCGGTCAAGGCACTGCGCGCTGCGAGCGAGGACGAGCTGGTCGCCCAGTCGCTGCCACGCCTCGACGCGCTGATCGCCGAAGGCGTCGCCACCGTCGAGATCAAATCCGGCTACGGTCTCGACCTCGAAAACGAGAAGAAGTCGCTGCGCGCCGCGCGACGGCTGGGCGGTGAGCGGCCGGTGACGGTCAGAACCACTTTCCTCGGCGCTCATGCGCTGCCGCCCGAAGCAAAAGGTGACAAGGACGCCTTTATCGATCTTGTCGCCAACGAGATTTTGCCGGCCGTCGCGGCCGAGGGCCTGGCCGATGCCGTCGACGGCTTTTGCGAAGGCATCGCCTTTTGGCCGGAGCAGATTTCTCGCGTGTTCGATGCGGCCAAGGCGGCGGGCCTGCCGGTCAAGCTTCATGCGGACCAGCTGTCCAATCTGCACGGCGCGGAACTTGCGGCGCGCTATGGTGCGCTATCGGCCGACCACCTCGAATACGCCGACGAGGCAGGTGCGGTGGCAATGGCGAAGGCAGGAACCGTGGCGACCATCTTGCCCGGCGCCTACTACTTTATCCGCGAGACCAAGAAGCCGCCGATCGCCCTGTTTCGCCAGCATGGCGTCAGGATGGCCGTTGCCACCGATAACAATCCGGGCACCTCGCCGCTGACCTCGCTGCTGCTGACCATGAACATGGCGGCGACATTGTTCGGCCTGACCGTCGATGAATGCCTTGCCGGCGTTACGCGCGAGGCTGCCCGCGCGCTCGGGCTGCTTGGACAGACCGGCACGCTGGAAGCCGGAAAATCCGCCGATCTGGCGATCTGGGACGTCGAGCGCCCGGCCGAACTCGTCTACCGCATGGGCTTCAATCCGCTGCATGCCCGCATCTGGAGGGGACAATGACCGAACTCAAGCTAAGGCCAGGCAATGCCACGCTGGCCGATTGGCGCGCCATCTATCGCGGCGCCGCACTGAGGCTCGACGATGCCTGCCGGCCGAAGATCAAGGCCAGCGCCGAGGCCGTCGCCAGGATCGTTGCCAAGGGCGAGCCGGTCTATGGCATCAACACCGGCTTCGGCAAGCTGGCCAGCGTGCGCATCCCCGCCGCCGACCTCGAGACGCTGCAGCGAAACGTCGTGCTGTCACATGCCGCCGGCGTCGGCGAGCCGATGCCGGTGGCAATTTGCCGGCTGATGATGGCGCTGAAGCTGGCCAGCCTGGCCCAGGGCGCCTCCGGCGTGCGGCCGCAGACGATCGAGCTGCTCGAGGCGATGCTGGCCAACGACGTTATTCCCGTGGTGCCGGCGCAAGGCTCGGTTGGAGCTTCCGGCGACCTCGCGCCGCTGTCGCACATGACCGCGGTGATGATCGGCGTCGGCGAATGTTTTACCCCGCATGGTCGCTTTCCCGCCAAGGTCGCCTTCGTTTCGCACGGCCTGGAGCCGGTGACATTGGGCGCCAAGGAAGGCCTGGCGCTGCTCAACGGCACCCAGTTTTCGACCGCCTATACGCTGGCAGCTTTGTTCGAGGCGGAAGTGCTCTACCAGTCGGCACTGGTCGCCGGCGCGCTGTCGACCGATGCCGCCAAGGGCTCCGACGCGCCCTTCGATCCACGCATCCATCTGCTCAGGAAACATCGCGGCCAGATCGAGACGGCCGAGGCGTTGCGCAATTTGATGGCCGGCAGCGCCATCCGTGAATCGCACCGCGTCGGCGACGAGCGCGTGCAGGACCCATACTGCCTGCGCTGCCAGCCGCAGGTGATGGGCGCAGCACTCAGCGTGCTGCGTCAGGCCGCCGATACGCTCGGCACCGAGGCCAATGGCGTCACCGACAATCCGCTGATCTTTGCCGAGGACGACACAGCGCTTTCTGGCGGAAATTTCCACGCCGAGCCGGTGGCCTTCGCCGCCGACATGATCGCGCTCGCCGTCTGCGAGATCGGCTCGCTGTCGGAACGCCGCATCGCCATGCTGGTCGACCCAGCGCTGTCGGGCATGCCGGCCTTTCTGACGCCCAAGCCGGGTCTGAATTCCGGTTTCATGATCCCGCAAGTGACAGCCGCGGCGCTCGTCTCGGAAAACAAACAAAAGGCCTATCCGGCCAGCGTCGATTCGATCCCGACCTCGGCCAACCAGGAAGACCATGTCTCGATGGCGGCGCACGGCGCGCGCCGGCTCATCGGCATGGTCGAGAACGCGACGGCCGTCATCGGCATCGAATTGCTGGCCGCCGCGCAAGGCTGCGATTTCCATGCCCCGCTGGCCTCGAGCACGGCGCTGGAGGCGGTGCGCCGGCTGGTCAGGGCAGAGGTGCCGCATCTCGACAACGACCGGCACTTCCATCCCGACATGGAGAAGGCCATCGCCTTGGTACGCAGCGGCGCGGCGGTGGAAGCGGCAAGCGCGGTAAAGCTGCCGGGAGTGACGTCGTGAGACTGTACGCCGCCACAGCTCGGACGTTGGCGAAACCCTCGACGCCAGCTGATCTCCCCCCAAGTGGGGGAGATGCCCGGCAGGGCAGAGGAGGGCGCTGTCCCGCCAACCTCAGCCCGGCAACACCGAAACTTTCAAAGCCAGAAACAAAAAACCCGCCTCAAGGGCGGGTCGCCGGTGACAATCATCACCATACCCATATTAGTGGCATAGCTGCCGGCACAAAGCAAGAACAAAATACGTTGCGAGCGATAAAAACCGAGGTCGATGTTGACGGACAATTGCAAGGTCGCGTTCTGCCGCGCCCCCCTCTGTCCTGCCGGGCATCTCCCCCACGAGTGGGGAGATTGGCCGTTACACTGGCTTTCGCCAATCTCCAACGTTGCAGGACTGAGCGAGGCGCCGCAGCTGCCAATCTCCCCCCTTGTGGGGGAGATGCCCGGCAGGGCAGAGGGGGGCGCCGTAGAGCTCCAACGCGCGGAGACTTCTCATGACTTGGCTCACCGTCACCCGAGGCACGGCACCCCTGCTGGTTTCGATCCCGCATACCGGTATCGATCTGGCCGGCCTCGACAACCGACTTATCTCGCTCTGGCTCGGCCGCCGTGACGCCGACTGGTGGATCGACAAGCTTTATGATTTCGCCGAGAGCCTTGGCGCGACGGTGGTGCATACGGCGATCTCGCGCACCGTCATCGACGTCAACCGCGATCCGTCTGGCGTTTCGCTCTATCCCGGCCAGACGACGACTGGGCTCTGCCCGACCGAGACCTTCGACGGCGATCCGCTCTACCGCGAAGGCGAGGAGCCGGGGCCGTCTGAGATCGACGAACGCCGCGAAAAATTCTTCGTGCCCTATCATGCCGCGTTGCAGGCCGAGATCGACAGGCTGCGCGCTTTGCACGGGAAGATCGTCGTCTATGACTGCCACTCGATCCGTTCGGTGCTGCCGCGCCTGTTCGAAGGCAAATTGCCGCTCTTCAATCTCGGCACCAATGACGGCAAGAGCGCCGATCTGGCGGTGCAGGAGAAAGTCACGCAGATTGTCGCCGAAACCGGCGAGAGCTTCGTCGTCAACGGCCGCTTCAAGGGCGGCTGGATCACGCGTCATTTCGGCCAGCCGCAAGCCGGCGTCCACGCGCTGCAGATGGAGCTCTCCAACCGTGGCTATCTGCGCGAGCCCGAAGGCAAGGGCGAACCGGATAACTGGCCGGTGCCTTACGACGCCGAATTCGCAGCGCCGATCCGCGTCACGCTGAGAAAGATCCTGGAAACGGCGATCGCCTGGGCTGAACGCTGACGCACGGCGCACCTCACTCGAAAGGGACAATCATGACCGATCCTCGCCACAATATCCGTGAAGTGCGCAGCCCGCGCGGCAGCGAGCTCAACGCCCGCACCTGGCTGACGGAAGCGCCGTTGCGCATGCTGATGAACAATCTCGATCCGGACGTCGCCGAAAATCCCAACGAACTGGTCGTCTATGGCGGCATCGGCCGGGCGGCGCGCACCTGGAACGATTTCGACCGCATCGTTGCCTCGCTGAAGACGCTTGCCGACGACGAGACGCTGCTGGTGCAATCCGGCAAGCCGGTCGGCGTGTTCCGCACCCATCCTGATGCGCCGCGCGTGCTGATCGCCAATTCGAATCTCGTGCCGCACTGGGCGACATGGGAGAAGTTCAACGAGCTCGATAGAAAAGGCCTTATGATGTACGGCCAGATGACGGCCGGCTCATGGATCTACATCGGCACGCAAGGCATCGTGCAGGGCACCTACGAGACCTTCGTCGAGGCAGGCCGTCAGCACTATGGCGGCAATCTCAAAGGCAAATGGATCCTGACCGGCGGCCTCGGCGGCATGGGTGGTGCCCAGCCGCTCGCAGCAGTCATGGCCGGCGCCTGCTGCCTGGCGGTCGAATGCGATCCCGACCGCATCGATTTCCGGCTGCGCACCCGTTATGTCGACGAGCGCGCCGACACGCTCGACGAGGCTCTGGAGAAGATCGAGCGCTGGACCAAAGCCGGTGAGGCGAAATCGGTCGGCCTGGTCGGCAACACCGCCGACATCGTGCCGGAACTGGTGCGGCGCGGCGTACGCCCCGACATCGTCACCGACCAGACCTCGGCGCATGACCCGCTCAACGGCTATCTGCCCAAGGGCTGGTCGCTGGCCGAATGGCGCGAGAAGCGCACCAGCGACCCGAAGGCGGTCGAAAAGGCTGCCCGCGCGTCGATGCGCGAGCATGTCGAGGCGATGGTGGCGTTCTGGAACGCCGGCGTGCCGACGCTCGACTACGGCAACAACATCCGCCAGGTGGCGAAGGAGGAGGGATTTGAGAATGCCTTTGCCTTCCCGGGTTTCGTGCCGGCTTATATCCGTCCGCTGTTTTGCCGCGGCATCGGCCCGTTCCGCTGGGCAGCACTTTCCGGCGATCCCGAGGATATCTACAGAACCGACGCCAAGGTGCGCGAGCTGACTCCTGGTAACACCCATCTGCACAACTGGCTCGACATGGCGCGTGAGCGCATCGCCTTCCAAGGGTTGCCGGCCCGCATCTGCTGGGTTGGCCTTGGCGACCGCCACCGGCTCGGCCTCGCCTTCAACGAGATGGTCGCCAGCGGCGAACTGAAGGCACCGGTGGTCATCGGCCGCGACCACCTCGATTCCGGCTCGGTCGCCTCGCCGAACCGCGAGACGGAGGCGATGAAGGACGGCTCCGATGCCGTCTCCGACTGGCCGCTGCTCAACGCCTTGCTCAACACCGCGTCCGGTGCCACCTGGGTGTCGCTGCACCATGGCGGCGGCGTCGGCATGGGCTTTTCGCAGCATGCCGGCATGGTTATCGTCGCCGACGGCACGCGTGAGGCGGCCAAGCGCCTTGAGCGGGTTCTGTGGAACGATCCGGCGACGGGCGTCATGCGTCACGCCGACGCCGGCTACGACATCGCGATCGAGTGCGCCAGGGAGAACCAGCTCAACCTGCCCGGCATATTGGGCTGAGCCGCGCCTTGCGCATCCTTCGGGCCTCGGAATACCGGTCGATGCCGTGGAAGAACGGCGGCGGCGTGACGACGGAGATTGCCGTCTCGCCGGCAGGTGCTGGGCTCGACGATTTCGACTGGCGCGTCTCGATGGCGCTGGTCGAGGGCGGCGGCCCGTTTTCCGGCTTTCCCGGCGTCGACCGGACTTTGGCCTTGCTGGAAGGCGAGGGCATGGTCCTCGATATCGCCGGCCGGCCGCCGGTCGAAATCACCAAGGCTTCCGCACCGCTTGCCTTTCCGGCCGACGTGCCAACGCAAGCGACGCTGATCGCCGGTCCGATCACCGACCTCAACGTCATGACCCGCCGGACCCGGGCGATCCACCAGATCGAGCGCCTGTTGATTTCGGCTCCGACGAAAATCCGGTTTGGAGCCGATGAAACACTCATCCTGTCCCTCGACGGCGAGCTTAGGGTGGCCGGCGCCGCGCCCGTGCAACTGGGGCCGCTCGATGCGCTGTTGCTCGGGCCGCAAGCGCCGGAACTGCGCCTTGATCCCGTCCGGCCGGCGATGCTGTTCGTGATCCGCATCGATCGCATTGCCGGCAACGATTAACGCCTGTTTCCAAACATGATCGAGACGCCGGTCAAATATTGCGTAAGCTGGTCCCTGCATCACGAAAAAGCCTGAATCTTCCGCCGATCAGAAGCCGAAACGATGCTCGGAGGCGCTCGCCTGGAAGTTGTCGAAAGACGACACCTTGTCGTGGTGCGGAAACAAACATTCGGCCAAGTGTTGCGATGCAACCAATTGCATTTGGACCGGTTTTAGGGACATTGCCGTGGCGGTGACGCCGCACTGCGTCCCCAACACGGAACCTTAGATGAATATCCAGACCAATCTCGCACAGATCGAAAAGACGAGCGCCAGCTTCCCGGCTGTCACCGACGAGCCGATACGCTCCCATTTCCTGACGGAAGATCGGCTGCGCGCGTTGGGCGCAGCCCTTGCCAATGGCGATGCCAAGGATTTGTTCGGGCTGACGCCTTTCGATTTTCAGGCGCGCATCCGCGACAGCGCCAGGAAGATTCTCGATGTCTACCGTTCCACCAACGCTGCCCAGGCGAGGGGCGAAACGATCACGCCCGCGGCACAGTGGCTGCTCGACAACAACTACCTGGTCGAGGAGACCATTTTCCAGGTCAAGCGCGACCTGCCGCGCCGCTTCTATCGCCAGTTGCCGACGCTGAAACTGTCCGACGGATCCAGCGTGCCGCGCGCGTTGGCGGTCGCATGGACCTATGTCGCGCATTCCGACAGTTCCGTCTCGTCGGCCATGTTCAAGGCGATCGTCGAAGGCTTCCAGTCCGTCGAGCCGCTGAAGATCGGCGAACTATGGGCGCTGCCGTCGCTGCTGCGCTTTGTCCTGATCGAGAATCTTCGCCGGATCGCGGTGCGCGTCAATCGCACGCGGGAGTTGCGCCAGATCGCCAACGAGGTCGCCGACCGTGTGCTGGCGACGGACGACAGCGCCGACCGGCAGACGATACTTTCCGGCTACAGCGCCCATGCGCAGGACACCACCTTCGCAACCCAGTTGCTCTACCGGCTGCGCGACGGCTCGCAAAATGCCGGCAGGGCGCTGGAATGGCTGGAGGGCGAGCTGGAAAGGACGGGCTCCGACGCCGAGGAAATCATCCTCAGCGAGCACCGCACGCTGTCCAGCGGCAATGTGACCACCGGCAACATCATCCGCGGCCTGCGCCTCATCAATGACATCGACTGGACGGTGTGGTTCGAGGGCGTCAGCCGCATCGACACTTTGCTGCGCGAGCGCACCGATTTCGCGGCGCTCGATTTCTTTTCGCGCGACCAATACCGGACTGCGATCGAGGAGCTGGCACGCCGTTCCGATCTTTCCGAATTTCGCGTTGCCGAACGGGCGATTGAACTCGCCGGCCATGCTGCCGATGCGCCGGGCTCCGAAACCGGTCCGATCGCTCACACCGACGTCGGCTTCTTTCTGGTCGGTCCGCGCCGGATGGAACTGGAGCGGTCGATCGGCTACCGGCCTACCATCGGCAAGACGATCAACCGGACGTTCCGCAAGACCGGATGGCTGGGCATCGTCGTGCCGGTGTTTGCGCTGACGGTCCTGCTTCTGGTCGTCTCCGGCAATGCGCTCGCCAATCTCGGCCTGTCAGTGCCGTCGATCGTCCTGATGCTGGCCCTGTTCGCGGTGCCGGCCAGCGAAGGCGCGCTCGCATTCTTCAACACCGTCGTCTCGCTGTTTTTGAAGCCGACGCGTCTCATCGGCTATGATTTCAGGCATGGTGTACCGCCCGAGGCACGGACGCTGGTGGTGGTGCCGTCGCTGATCGGCTCGCGCGACGACGTTGAGGAGAACATCCGCAACATCGAAGTGCATCACCTCGCCAACACGGCGGGCGAGATCCATTTCGCGCTGCTTTCCGACTGGCCGGACTCGAAGACCGAGATCGATACGGCGGATGTCGAAATCCTCGAATTCGCCCGCGCCGAAATCGCCCGACTGAACGCCCGCTATCCCTCGGATGGCGCGCCGCGCTTTTATCTGCTGCATCGGCGCCGGCTCTACAACGCCTCGCAAGGCGTCTGGATGGGCTGGGAGCGCAAGCGCGGCAAGCTGCACGAATTGAACCTCTTGCTGCGCGGCGACAGCGACACCACCTTCCTGCCGTTGGAAGTGCCCTTGCCGGAGAGCGTCGTCCACGTCATGACGCTGGACGCCGACACCCGCACAACCCGCGACGCCGTCGCTGCGCTGGCCGGCAAGCTTTGCCACCCGCTCAACCGTCCGCATTTCGACGCGGCCCGGCGCGAGGTCACGGCCGGCTATTCCATCCTGCAGCCGCGCATCACCGCGTCGCTGACCAGCGGCGACGAGGCGTCGTTCTTCCAGCGTGTCTTTTCCGCCAATCGCGGGCTCGATCCGTACGTCTTTGCCGTGTCGGACCTCTACCAGGACATCTTCGGCGACGGTTCCTTCACCGGCAAGGGTCTCTACCATGTCGATGCCTTCGAGGCGGCGCTGAAGGGCCGTATCGAGGAAAACACCATCCTCAGCCACGACCTGCTCGAAGGCGCGCTGGCGCGATCGGCCTTGGTCACTGACGTCGAACTGGTCGAGGACTATCCGACCCGCTATTCGGTCGACGCATCGCGCCACCATCGCTGGGCACGCGGCGACTGGCAGCTTCTGGGCTTCATCCTCGGCCCGCGCTCAAACGTGCCGGCGCTGTCGCGTTGGAAGATGGTGGACAATCTGCGCCGCTCGGTGACGCCGATCTTCTGGGTGATGGCCGCGATCGCCGGCTGGACGCTGCTGCCATTCACGCAGGCGGCGCAATGGCAGGCGCTGCTGATCCTCACGCTGTTCATGGCGCCCACTTTCGACATCGTCAACGCCATCCTGCCGAAGAGCGGCGACCAGACGCCGCGCGGCCATTTCTCGGCACTGGCGCGCGACGTTGCCTTCGGTACCGCCCTGGTGGCGCTGAAGATCGTGCTGATGGCGCATCTTGCCTGGATGATGGGCGACGCGATCATCCGCACGCTCTACCGCCTGTTCGTCAGCCGCCAGAACCTGCTCGAATGGCGCACCGCCTCGCAGGCACACAAGGGCGGCGACAACGATCTCGGCTCCTATTACAGCATCATGTACGGCGCGGTGATCATCGGCGTCGTCGGCCTCGCTGTGCCGGTGCTGGCCGATTCCACCGGCGCCTTCGTCGCCTTCTTCTTTGCCTTGTTCTGGATCGGCTCGCCCGCCATCGCCTGCTGGATCAGCCGTTCGGCCGAAACCGAGGATCGCCTGCGCATATCGGCCGCCGATATCCACGCGCTGCGCACCGTGGCGCGGCGAACGTGGCACTATTTCGAGACCTTCGTGACGGCCGAGCATCACCATCTGCCGCCGGACAATTTCCAGGAAAGCCCGGCCCCCGTGGTGGCGCCCCGCACCTCGCCGACCAATATCGGCGTCTACCTGCTGTCCGTGATTTCGGCACGCGATTTCGGCTGGATCAGCCTCTCCGACGCCGTCAACCGCATCGACGCGACCATGTCGACCATCGAGAGCATGCCGCGCGATCGCGGCCATCTCTTCAACTGGTACGACACCACGACGTTGAAGCCGCTCTATCCGCTGTACATTTCTGCCGTCGACAGCGGCAATCTCGCCGGCCATCTGGTGGCCGTGGCCGCTGCCTGCGCCGAATGGGCGGAAGCGCCGTCGGTGCATGTGCAGGGCGACTTCGAAGGCATCCTCGACACCGTCACCATCCTCGACGAAAGCCTTGAGGAGTTGCCCGACGACCGCCGTCAATTGCGGCCCTTGCGCCAGCGGCTCGCCGACCGTCTCGACGGCATGCGGCGGGCGGTGGAATTGATCAAGGCGCAGCCGGAGATGGCGTCGATCCGCACTATCAACCTGGCCGTCCTGGCCGGCGAGATACGCAAGCTCGCGACAGCCATCCACACCGAGGCCGCATCGACCCAGAGCGACACCATCGCCGATTGGGCGGCCAGGCTCGAAGCCACCTGCGAGGCGCATGTCCACGACGCGCACAGCGACGAAAACGCCGTCGCGGCATTGCGGGCTAAGCTTCTGACCTTGCGCGAGCGCACGCGCCGTTTCGCCTTCGAGATGGATTTCTCGTTCCTGATGCGGCCCGAACGCAAGCTCTTGTCGATCGGTTACCGGGTCGAAGAGCATCAGCTCGACGAAAGCTGCTACGACCTTTTGGCCTCCGAAGCGCGGCTGACCAGCCTGTTCGCCATCGCCAAGGGCGATTTGCCGACCGAGCACTGGTTCCGGCTCGGCCGGCCGATCGTCGAGATCGGCTTCCAGGGCGCGCTGATGTCCTGGTCCGGCTCGATGTTCGAGTATCTGATGCCGCCGCTGGTGATGAAGGAGCCGCAAGGCAGCATTCTCAACCAGACCAGCAAGCTCATCATCAAGCGCCAGATCCAGTATGGCCGGTCGAAGAACGTTCCCTGGGGGATTTCGGAAGCGGCCTACAACGCCCGCGACCGCGAACTGACCTATCAGTACACCAATTTCGGCGTGCCCGGGCTCGGGCTGAAGCGCGGCCTTGGCCAAAACACGGTGATCGCGCCCTACGCGACCGTGCTGGCAGCGCAGTTCACGCCGCATGAATCCGTGCAGAACCTGGCCAGGCTGAGGCGGCTGGGCGCACTTGGCCGGCATGGCTTTTACGACGCGGTGGATTTCACGCCGCAGCGCGTCCCCGAGGGCACCGACCATGCCGTCGTGCTGAACTACATGGCCCACCACTCGGGCATGTCGATCGCCGCCGTTGCTGATGCGATCTTCGAGGGGCGCCTGCGCGACCGCTTCCACAGCGATCCGGTGATCGAATCTGCGGAATTGCTCTTGCAGGAAAGGGCGCCGCGCGACATCCCGACGGCGACCGTCAGGACCGAGGCCGACGAGCGCTCGAAGGACGAGACCGAACTCGAGAGCCCGGATACGCGTATCGTGCTCGATCCGCTCAGGGCGCTGCGCTCGACCAGTGTCATGTCCAACGGCCGCTACTCGGTCATGGCCACCGCCACCGGCTCGGGCTACAGCCGCTGGGGCGAACTTGCCGTCACGCGCTGGCAGCCGGATCCGACCGAGGACCGCCTTGGTTCCTACATTTTCCTGCGCGACGCCAGCAATGGCGACTGGTGGTCGGCCACCGCCGAGCCGAAGCGCGCCGCCGACGAGCGTGTGCAGACGCTGTTTTCCGACGACAAGGCGAGCTTCGTCAAATCGATTGGGTCGCTGCGTTCGGAGGTCGAGTGCATCGTCATCTCGGAAGGCAATGGCGAGGGCCGGCGGGTAACGCTCTACAATGACGGCGCCGCCGACCGGCACATCGAAGTGACTTCGTATGCCGAACTGGTGCTGGGCTCCGAGCCCTCGGACAATGCGCATCCGGCCTTTTCGAAGATGTTCGTGGAAACCGAGATCGCGCCGAACAACGGCGCGATCTTCGCCACCAGGCGCAAGCGCGAAAAGGACGAGCCCGATGTCACCATGGTGCATTTCGTCACCGATCCGTCTGGATCGGCGCGTGATGCCGAGGCGGAAACCGACAGGCGCACCTTCATCGGCCGCGGCCGCACCATCACGGACGCGGCTGCCTTTGATCCCGGCGCCAAGCTTGGCGGCCATTCCGGCTTCACCCTGGATCCGATCGCCTCGCTTCGCCGGCAGGTGCGCGTGCCGGCCAACAAGAAGATTTCGCTGACATTCTGGACCGTCGTCGGCGCCGATCGCGCCGAATTGGATGCCGCTATCGCACGGCTCGACCATCCCGAAAGCTTCTCCCGCCAGGCAATGCTCGCCTGGACGCGCTCGCAGGTGCAGACCCGTCACCTCGGCCTCAGCCTGTCCGACGCCGCCAATGTGCAGAAGCTGGCGCGCTACCTGATCTATCCCGATCCGTTCCTGCGCCTGCCCGGCGAATCCATCGCCTCCGGGCTCGGCAGGCAGTCCAGCCTGTGGCCGACCAGCATATCCGGCGATTTTCCGATTTTCCTGGTCAGGATCGCCGATGTCGCCGATCTGGAGATCGTCGCCCAGGCGCTTCGCTTCCAGGAATACATGCGCGCCCGCGGCATGATGATCGATTTTGTTGTCGTCAACGAGCAGGCTTCGTCATACGTGCAGGACTTGCAGCGCGCGGTCGAGACGCTGTGCGAAAACAGCCGGTTGCGCGGCAAGGAGCTCGGACCTCGCCAGCACATCTTCGCGGTGCGCCGCGACCTGATGGAGGAAACGACCTACAGGACCTTGCTCGCCGTCGCCCGGGTGGTGCTGCATACGCGTAACGGCACCATCTTCGACCAGATCGAGCGCGCCGAGGCCGCGGCACTGCAGGCGCGAGACGCCGCCCTCCAGCCGGCAGACCTTGCAGCGCTTCGCGTGCCGTCCTTGCCGGTGCCGACGGCGCAAGCGTTTGCCGCCCAGGCACTGATCGAGGCCCGCGTCGACGGCAGCGGGCTCGACCAATGGAACGGTTTCGGCGGCTTCGACGGCGGCGGACGCCACTACGTCGTGCGTCTTGCCGGCCGGCGCACGACGCCGCAACCGTGGATCAACGTCATCTCCAACCCATCGTTCGGGTTCCACATATCGGCTGAAGGCGCTGCCTTCACCTGGAGCCGCAACAGCCGCGACTATCAGTTGACGCCATGGTCGAACGATCCGGTCACCAACCGGCCGGGCGAGGCTATCTATATCTACGATCATGCCAGTGGCAAAGCGTTCTCGCCGCTGGCTGCCGTGGTGCGTGACCCGACAATGACCTACGAAACCTGGCACGGGCAGGGTTTTTCGACGTTCCGTTCAAAGCGCGGGCCGCTGTCGATGGATCTGACCCATGTCGTCGATCCCGTCGATCCGGTGAAGATATCGCGGCTGCGCATCCAGAATTCGGGTTCGGCGCCGATGCGGCTACGCGTCTACGCCTATGCTGAATGGGTTCTTGGCGGCCATCGTTCGCGCACCGCGGCAAGCATCGTTCCGTCCCGGGATGCCGCGACCGGCGCTCTGCTGGCGCAAAATCCCTATGGGCTCGATTTTGGCGAACGGATCGCCTTTCTGGCCGCCGACGGTGCGGTGCATTCCGTCACCGCCGACCGCGGCGAATTCATCGGCAGGCTGGGCACCAGCGAGCTTCCGCATGCCGTGCTGAGCGGCGCCGGCCTGTCGGGCCGTGTCGAGGCCGGCGACGATCCCTGCGCGGCCATCGCACGCGACATCGACATCGCTGCCGGTGGCGACGTCACGCTGCTCTGGCTGCTCGGCGACGCGGCCTCGCCCGAGGAGGCCAGCGCGCTGGTGCAGACCCATCGCTCCAGGGATTTCGATCAGCGGCTGGCCGACAATGAGCGCACGTGGCGCGGCTTTCTCGACACCATCCAGGTCGAGACGCCGGACAAGGCACTCGACGCCATGGTCAATCACTGGCTGCCCTATCAGAGCCTGGCCTGCCGCATCCGTGCCCGCTCTGCGTTCTATCAGGCAAGCGGTGCCTTCGGCTTCCGCGATCAACTGCAGGACACCTTGGCCTTGCTGGCGCATGACCCCAAGCTGGCGCGTGATCAGATCCTCAATGCGGCGCGGCGGCAATTTCCCGAAGGCGACGTGCAGCATTGGTGGCTGCCGCGCACAGAGGCAGGCGTTCGCACCATGATCTCGGACGACGTGGTCTGGCTGGCCCACGCCACGGCGCGCTACCTGCTGGTGACGGGCGATACCGCGATCCTGAAGGAGCAATTGCCCTTCATCGAGGGGCAGGCGCTGGGCGAAGGCGAGCACGATGCTTTCTTCATCCCGGAAATCTCGAAGAAGACAGCCTCGCTCTATGACCATTGCGCGCGGGCGCTCGATCTTGCCGTCAAGCGCAGCAGCCCAGCCGGGCTGCCGCTGATCCTCGGCGGCGACTGGAACGACGGCATGAACCGCGTCGGCGAGCACGGCAAGGGCGAGAGCGTGTGGCTGGGCTGGTTCCTGCTGAAGACGCTGGGCGACTTTGCCGCTGTCGCCAAGGCGCAGAGCGATGCCAAGCGCGCGCAGGCCTGGACAAAGCACGCCGAGATGCTGAAGCGGGCGCTGGAAAGCACCGCCTGGGATGGCGAGTGGTATCGGCGCGGCAGCTTCGACGACGGCACGCCGCTCGGCTCGCGCAAATCGGACGAGTGCAAGATCGACTCGATCGCCCAGTCCTGGAGCGTGCTTTCGGGCGAGGGCGACCCGGCGCGGTCGACGACGGCAATGGGGCAGGCGCTGAAAACGCTCGTCGACGACGAGCTCAAGATCGTCAAGCTGTTCACCCCGCCGTTCTCGAGGACGGAAAAGGACCCGGGCTACATCAAGAGCTATCCGCCGGGGGTCCGTGAAAACGGCGGCCAATACACGCACGCGGCGACATGGTTCGTCATTGCGCTCGCCGAGATGGGTCGCACCGACGATGCCTACCGTTGCCTTTCGATGCTCAATCCGGTCAACCATGCACTCGATGAAGCCGCGGCAGAGCGCTACCGGGTGGAACCCTACGTCGTCGCGGCCGACGTTTATTCCGGGCAGGACAAGGGCGGCCGCGGCGGCTGGACCTGGTATACCGGTTCGGCGGGCTGGCTTTATCGCGCGGCGGTCGAGAGCATTCTCGGCATCGAGCGTCGCGGACAGCGCATTCAATTCACGCCGAGACTTCCCAGCCATTGGGACGGTTATTCGGCGACCCTGAAGATGCTGGGCGCCGAGATCAAGGTACGCGTCGTCCGCGACAAAAAGGCTCGGGCCATCTCACTTGAAGTGAATGGCACGAAGACCAAATCTTCGTCCTTCGAGCCAAAAGCCGGAGACAACGCCGAGGTGATCGTCAGAATACCGGCCTAGATTCAAGGGCTTGGAGCGTCCCTTGCGCTTCCCCAGGGAACGCACGGGCACTCCAAGTGCCTCTACCGGTTATATTTGCGTTTGACCTTGCTGAATGCCTGCACACGACTTTAGACGTCGTGCCCGGGGTCTTGCTGATTAAAATTGTGGCAGTGCTTTCCAGCTGCCATGATTTTGCCGCAACGCTGACATTTCACCTTTTATCTCAAACTGTTAGACGATCACGGCAAATTTCGAAGCGTCGTCATCTTTTGTTCGCGGAATGGGAACGGAAGAGGTAGACGAGCATTGTTTTGCGACGCGTCAACCGATACGAGTCAAAAAATGACGCACTGCACCATAAATAATTGGCGGAGTAGCTGAAGTGTCACTTCTGCAAATCTACTGGCGAGCCCTTGGTTATCTCGCTGCCGACAGGAAACGCGTTGCGTTTATCTGCGGGGCGAATGTCGCGCTTGCCATTATCGCCATTCTCGAGCCGATCATGTTCGGCCGGGTGATCGATGCCATTTCGGACCGCGGCTCGGTATTCTCGACGCTGGCGATGTGGGCCGGCCTCGGCGCGTTCAACATCATCGCCTTCGTGCTGGTGGCGCGCGGCGCCGACCGCTTTGCCCACCAGCGGCGCAGCGAGGTTCTTTGCCAGTCGTTCGAGCGCGTTATCACCATGCCGCTAGCCTGGCATCATCAGCGCGGCACCTCCAATTCCCTGCACACGCTCCTGCGCGCGGTCGAGACCCTGTTCAGCCTCTGGCTCGAATTCATGCGGCAGCATCTGTCGACCGCGGTCGCGCTGGTTCTGCTGGTGCCCACGGCGCTCAGCATGGATATCCGCATGTCGATGGTGCTGCTGGCGCTTGGCGCGCTCTATGTTGGCATCGGACGGCTGGTGATGCGGCGCACCAAGGAAGGCCAGGCGGCCGTCGAGCGGCATTACCACAAGGTGTTTGCGCATGTGACCGACTCGGTCAGCAACGTCGCTGTCCTGCAGAGCTACAACCGCATCGGCCACGAGACCGAGGCGCTCAAGCGCTACGTCAAGAACCTGCTCGATGCACAGAATCCGGTGCTCGACTGGTGGGCGATGGCCAACGCGCTGCACCGGCTGTCGTCGACGATTTCGATGATGGTGGTGCTCTTGATTGGCGCCTATCTGGTGACGCACGGCCAGTTGCGCATCGGCGACGTCATCGCCTTTACCGGCTTTGCCACGCTGCTGATTGCCCGGCTCGACCAGATGTCGGCTTTCGCCAACCAGATTTCCGAGGCACGCGCCAAGCTCGAGGAATTCTATCATCTCGAGGACTCCGCTTCCGATGCCGCCGAGCCCGACGGGCTGCGCGACCTCGTCAACGTCACGGGTCATGTGCGTTTCGAGAATGTCTGCTTCGAGTTCGGCAATTCCGGGCAGGGCGTCGACGACGCGTCGTTCGAGGTCCAGGCCGGCCAGACCGTCGCCATCGTCGGCCCGACGGGCGCCGGCAAGACGACGCTCATCAACCTCCTGCAGCGCGTCTTCACGCCGTCCGGCGGCCGTATCCTGATCGATGGCATCGACACCCGCACGGTGACCCGCAAGTCGCTGCGCCATTCGATCGCCACCGTGTTCCAGGATGCCGGCCTGCTCAACCGCTCGATCGAGGACAACATCCGCGTCGGCCGTGCGGAGGCGACCTATGACGAGGTCCATGCCGCTGCCAACGCCGCCGCCGCGCAGGATTTCATCCTGTCGAAGAGCGAAGGCTACGACACGGTCGTCGGCGAACGCGGCGGACAGCTGTCCGGTGGCGAGCGCCAGCGCATCGCGATTGCCCGCGCCGTGCTGAAGGACGCGCCCATCCTGGTTCTCGACGAGGCGACCAGCGCGCTCGACGTCGAGACGGAAGACCGCGTCAAGGACGCCATCGACGAATTGCGGCGCGGCCGCACCACCTTCATCATCGCCCACCGCCTGACCACCGTTCGCGATGCCGATCTGGTCGTGTTCATGGACAAGGGCCGGGTGGTCGAGATGGGCGGGTTCACCGAACTGTCGCTGCGCAACGGCCGCTTCGCCAGCCTGCTGCGTGCTGGCGGCCTGCTCAACGACGAGGAGGTTCGCCGCCTCAGCCATCCGGTGAACGAAGCCGCCTGAGTGGCACGGTTCACCTTCTCCCCTTGTTGTGGGAGAAGGTGTCACCGTAGGCGACGGATGAGGTGCGCTCCAGCTCGGCGCACACCTTCATCCAAAATCCAGACTGCGGCGCACCGAGTAGCGCCTTACTCCGTCCAGCATCCCTCATCCGTCTCGGCGCTGCGCGCCAATCCACCTTCTCCCACAGGGGAGAAGGGGAGACCGCGTCACCGCCACGGCTGCAAGCTCTCATCGCGGACCTAGGCGATAATTGTGTCGCAGACGGCGTTCAGATCCCGCAACTCCAGCTTGGCGCAAAATCTTCATCCAAAAATGGAGATGTAAGCGCACTGCAGATCAGGATGTGAACCCGTAAATCGGGATTGACCGGAAGGGCCTCGGTCTGCGTTCAGGGCGCAAGCTCGCAAAAGCGGTCGATGGAACAAGGCAGCCCCTACGCGCAGCCTCGCCGAATTGGCCCATCGCGCTATCACGACCTCTGATCGGAAGCGGCGCCCTGCAATGAAATAGGTCAAGACCGATGTCGATTTCGGGGAGGCTCATTCGTCTCACGATAGGAAGCCGAAGAAATTCGCCCAAGCAAAGAAACGGATGCGATGACAATCACTATTACAGCATTTGAACGATCGCCCGATGGCGGCAAGGGACTGGCGCGCGATACGCGCGTTCGCTGGGCGCTCGAAGAAGTGGGTCAGCCTTATGAGGTTCGTCTTGTTTCCTTCGCAGAGATGAAGGCGCCTGACCATCTGGCAATCCATCCTTTCGGCCAGATCCCCACCTATGAGGAAGGTTCTCTCTCGCTGTTCGAGACCGGCTCGATCGTCTTTCATCTTGCCGAGCAGCATGCGGGCCTGCTGCCGAAGGATCGCGATGCCCGCGCGCGCGCAATCACGTGGATGTTTGCCGCACTTAACACCGTCGAGCCGCCGATCCTGGAATTAACGACGGCAAGAATATTCGAAGGTGACAAGCCTTGGAGCGAGGAGCGCTTGCCGTTGGTGAAGGACCGTGTTCGCGCTCGGCTGGACAAACTCTCGGCTCACTTAGGCGTCGCCGACTGGCTCGATGATGCGTTCAGCGCGGGCGATCTATTGATGGTATCGGTGCTGCTGCGACTAAGAACGTCAGGCATTTTGGACGAATATCAAAACGTGGCTGCCTATGTTGCGCGCGGGGAAGCACGGCCCGCCTATATCCGGGCTTTCGCCTCGCAATTTGCGATCAACGCCCCATCAACCAACAGCCCACAGCAGGTTTGAAGTCTGCCGCCGAGCGTTTGACCAATCCTCGACGCTTCCAGCTTGACCGCTTTTGGCGTCAACTTCGGCGCGATCAAACACCCCGATCGGGTTGTTTACCGACTGGCGGCTTTCATATTGCGATGAGTACTGATTCAGGCTCGACATGAGCCGTCATCCGACTCGGAGCCACGCGCCGATCCACCTTCTCCCACAAAGGGAAGAAGGAGAGACCGCCGGCGCCGTGGTTGCCGCAACTCCGCCGGCGGTCTATGTAAAGCCGCATGAGCGACACGACTTCACGCCTCTCCGGCTGGATGGACCTTGCCAACCCGACGCGGTTCGTCGGGCTGGTCGACAAGGTAGTGCCGTGGTTGGCGAGCGTGGCCGCCATCATCCTCACTGTCGGTCTCTATATGAGCTTCACGGCGCCTGAGGATTTCCAGCAAGGCATCACCGTGCGCATCATGTATATCCACGTGCCTTTCGCCTGGCTTGCCATGATGTGCTATACGCTGATGGCGATCTCGGCGTTGGGCACGCTGGTCTGGCGCCATCCGCTGGCCGACGTGGCGCTGAAATCGGCGGCGCCCATCGGTGCCGTCTTCACCGCCCTTGCGCTGATCACCGGTTCGATCTGGGGCAAGCCGATGTGGGGCACCTGGTGGGTGTGGGACGCGCGGCTGACCTCGGTCTTCATCCTGTTCCTGATGTATCTCGGCATCATCGCGCTGACCCGAGCGCTCGACGATGCCGGGCGCGCCGCCTGGGCCGCCGCCATCATCACCCTGGTCGGCTTCATCAACATTCCGATCATCAAATTTTCGGTCGACTGGTGGAACACGCTGCATCAGCCGGCTTCGGTGTTCCGGCTTGGCGGGCCGACCATCGATCCAAGCCTGTTGTGGCCCTTGCTGGTGATGGCACTCGGCTTCACCGTGCTGTTCTTCGCGCTGCATCTGATGGCAATGCGCACCGAGATCCGCCGCCGCCGTGTCATTTCGATGCGCCGCGTCGCGGCAAGGCAAGCTGAACGGCAACCCGGCTGATCTTATCCGTCGAGTTTCTTCCCACCCCCCTCTGTCCTGCCGGACATCTCCCCCGCAAGGGGGGAGATCGGATGTTGCTTCTGCTTTCGCCAATTACCAACGTGTCAAAGTGGGTGCGGGCGGCGGAGCTGCCAATCTCCCCCCTTGCGGGGGAGATGTCCGGCAGGACAGAGGGGGTGCTGTCCCTCCGGCGTCCGGAAAATTCTATACATTAAAGCCTCCGCACGCGCTCCGGGCTGGTTCACCCCATACGCCCGCGCGCCTTGACCGGCAGCGTCTCGATCACTTTCTCGCCTTCAATCAGATGCACCTCGTCGAACAGATTGGTGACGACGCAGCAATGGTCGGGCACGACGCGCACGCGCTCGCCGATGCCAAGCTCGGCGCCGCCCGAAAGCGTGACATTGCCGTGCTCTTCGCTGAGGCTGGTCACCCTTGCGCCTGAAATGCCCAGCAGCTCGCCGAAATCGGCGAGCCCCAGCGTGTCGCTGGACAGCGCCTTGCTGCCGGCGTCGAGGATGGCGCGTGTCGGCGTTGGACGGCTGACCACCGTCGACAGCACCGTCAGCGCGCAATCGTCGAGGCTGCCGACGCCTTTGGCGACTTGGTAGCGGTCGAGATAGATGTAGGTGCCAGGCCGGTATTCGGTAACGACGGAATGCTCGCCCGAGCGCCACATGTCGGGCGTGCCGCCGCTGGAGATACGCTCGCAGGCAAGGCCGGATGCGGCAAGTGCTTGCTGCGCATCGGCGAGCCACGCCTCGGTCTCTGCGGCGCGGCCCGCCCCCGGGTAGGTCATCAAGCCGCCGAAGACGAGCCCCCGGACCTTGTCGATCTCGCTCGCCAGCGCGACTGCCTCGCCGGCCGACTGCACACCGCAGCGGCCCATGCCGGTGTCGCATTCGACCAGCACCGGCAGGCGGTGGCCGGGATCGGTAAAGGTGGCGGCAAGTCCCATCAGCGTGTCCATGCTGTCCGTTGTCACCGACAGTGTTACGCGGCCGTGCAGCGCCTTGAGGCGCTCCAGCTTCGCCCGCCCGAGGATATTGTAGGGCAGAAAGATGTCGGTCAGGCCGGCGTCGGCCATGATTTCGGCCTCGCCGATCTTCTGGCAAGTGATGCCGACGGCGCCGGCCGCGATCTGCTTCTTTGCCCAGTAGGGCAGTTTGTGGGTCTTGATGTGCGGCCGGAGTTTCAGCCCGTGCCGGTCGGCATGGGCCTGCGCCCGCGCGATGTTGGCTTCGGCGCGGCCGGCATCGATCAGGATCGCCGGCGTATCGAGGTCGTCTATGCTGCGCATGGTCTCACCATCGGAAAATTGGTTGACCTTATGGCCCTGATCGGACCGCATGTCATGGGGCCAGCGACAGCAGTTTGCATCGACACCGAATTGACGTTCGGCTATTGCGTTAGCGCTCGCAAAGCGACGGGAAGGAACCACGATCATGAAACGCTCCGCCATCAACGACATCATCCGCGACGCCGACGCCTTCATCCGCTCGTTCGGCTACATCATGCCGCCCTTCGCCTACTGGAGCCCCGAAGAGATGAAGGCGCGCCGGCAGGATTCGTCGGCGATCTTCTCCTCCCGGCTCGGCTGGGACATCACCGATTATGGCCAGGAGAAGTTCGACGAGCTCGGCCTGTTCCTGTTCACCGTCCGCAACGGCCGCTACGAGGACATGAAGAAGGGCATGGGCATGCTCTATGCCGAGAAGATCATGATCTCGCGCAAGGACCAGCTGTCGCCGATGCACCGCCACAACATCAAGGCCGAGGACATCATCAACCGTGGTGGCGGCAAACTGGTGCTGGAGCTGTTCATGCATGATCGCGATGGCGGAATCGATCCGAAGGCCGAAGTATCGGTGCCTGTCGACGGAACCATCCACAGGCTGCCTGCGGGTGGGCTGCTGAAGCTCGACCCAGGCCAGAGCGTGACGCTGCTGCCGGGCGTCTGGCACGCCTTCTGGGCGGAAGGCAAGGACGTGCTGATCGGCGAGGTTTCGACGGTCAACGACGATCTCACCGACAATGTCTTTCGCGAACCAATCGGCCGCTTCGCAGACATCGACGAGGACACAGCACCGCTGCACCTGTTGGTGTCCGACTACGAGAAGTGGGTGGGATAGGGCAGGGTGGCGAGGAACACTTACGCTCGAGAGTGAAGGTCCTCGGCAATCAGCCGCTTCTGTCGCAAGTCGACCCGAGTCGTTGTGCACAGCTGATCCAGCGGCATTTTGACGTGGGCCTCGTCAAGCGGGATTAGCGCGTAGTAATTGCCCTCGCCGGGCTGTGGGATTGGCGCCGGGGCCGACTTCTCATCGGAAGGATCGACTCGTGAGGCGGCAATGATCACTCCGCGGGAATCGTATACCGCGTGAAGCACTGTTGGCATGTCTTGGCTCCTCAGGGAGAACTTATCGCCGCGAATCTTATTTGCATATCGTCTGATACGTTCGTCTGTATCACCTCGGTCTGGCCTGTCTCATCGATGTAGGTATACAGGCTTTCCCAGCGCAAAGTGGCCGTGCGAAGGACGACCGCCGCACGTACCGAGTACCCCCAGTAGGCATCGCCTGTTCCGAGTTTCCAAAACCACACCATTTGGCTGCCAGCTCGTTGGAAAGTGGATTGAGTGACGAAAGTGGCCAAGGAAGTCTCCTTGCAGCTTGATTTCCGTAGAACCTGGAACTCTCGAGGAGTTTTCTTGCAACATCCGCTTGCGACTTCCAGAGGATAGGGAACACGAGCACCCTCGGACGGATAGGCATTTCAACCCCGCGAGACTGAATTTGCGGGAGAAGATGGCACCGGTCAAGCGTCAATCTTCGGTGGCAATGGGCTGCTGCGCACGCTTTTCGTGCATTTCCACTCCTGAGTCTAACGCTGATGCTTGTCGGCCCTGCGGTTGCCCAGCAGCAGCTTGCGTTCGAGATGCGCCCGCAGCTCTCCGTAATACGCCGTCAGGAACGCGCGTGCGTCATGGGCTTGTGGTGCTGCGCCGATCTTGCGTCCGATCGTTTCGGCCACCGTCCGCAACGCGAAATAGTCGTCGCGGCGCAGCACTTCCTCCAGCTTGTGGAGTTCGGCAATTCCGTACGCGTCGAGCTGGGCGTGGCTGAATCGGAACGCACCAGTGCCTGCATCCTGCCGGGCCGACAGATCTTCCAGCAAGGCGCGCTTCGGTGCCTCGACCACCCAGGTCCCCGCCAACAGGTCGCCGATCCGCATGCGGTCTCGATTGAAGAGGGGGAACAACGCAAACAGCAGCGTCCACACCAGTCCGAACACCGTCGTCAGCGTGTCGGCAAGGTCGGTGCCGCTGCGTCCGACGATGATCGACAGCGGCAGGAACACTTCGATCTCGCGCATCAGGTTGCGGGCGATGACCTGGTCGATCGACAGGCCGTCTCCGCTGCGCGATGCGACCCGGATGCCGACGATCCGCTTGCCGGGCGTAGCCGCGCGCCTGCCCGCTTCGAAGACGATGAAATAGGCGTTGCGCAGAAAGAAGATCAGGATGATCCAGACGACGAAGAGCGGCTGAAACCCCTCGCTGCCAAGGCCTCCCGCCCCGAACAGTGCGACGATCGTGATCACGATTGCAGCCACCGCGATGAACACGATGTCGAGGAGGAAGGCGGAGGCCCGCGTGCCGGCGTCGGCCAGCCTTATCCGAAGATCGACGCCCTCGGGCGTGATCAGCGGCCGTATAGCCGCGAAGGCGGCGCGCCTACCGATCGCCATGCCGCATCATCCGGAACAGGTAGAAGTAACCGATCCACAGCGCCAGCATGCCACCACCAATGGCGTAGCGCGTGACGTCGCTGGTGATGGTCTGCCTGCCAATGCCCTCGAGCAGCCCGGCAAACAGCAGCATGACCGAGACCCCGACCATAGCATTCGCGGCGATGCGTCCGGCACGAGCCGCTGCCGCCATGCGTGTCAATTCGCCGGGAAAGGCGATGCTGGTGCCGATGCGCATGCCGGCCGCGCCGGCCAAAGCGATTGCGAACAATTCGGTGGTGCCGTGGATGGCCAGCCAGCCGCCGAGCTCCATGCCAAGTCCCTTGGACCAATAGACTTGGAACAACGCACCGATCATGCAGCCGTTGAACAGCATCAGCAGCACCGTCGGCACGGCGAAGGCAAAGCCAAGGGCGAAGGCCAGGATTGCGACCTGGACGTTGTGCGTGAACAGATAGGCGGCAAAGCCTGAGAGAAAGCCATTGTCGCCATCATAAAGCATGCTGCGCAGCAGTTCGGCCGAGGCATCGGGACCGCGGCCCCCCGCCAGGCTGGACGGGATGATCGCGTCGAACCAGCTCTTGTCGGATGCCACCAGCCAGGCGCCTGCACCAATGCCGATCACCATCAGCGCGACCGAAACCAATGTCTCGCGCCACAGGTCGCGAATGGCTTCGGGCCAGTCGTGCAGGAAGAAATCGGCGAGGCGCTGCCGCAGCCCGCGACGTGCGCCGTAGAGATAGAAATAACCGCGCAGCGACAGCGCTTCGAGATAGGCGACCAGCGCGTTGTCGAGCGAGGTCGCCCGCGCCACCGAAAGGGAAGACAGCGCCGATCGATAGAGTAGGGGCAGCGACAGCAGCTCCTCTTCGGAAAGCGTGCGCGGCGCACGCTTCTCGACACGCGCCAGCAGTGCCTCGAATGCTTTCCAGTCGGCCTCGCGCTCGCGGCGAAAGCTGGCCAACGACTGGCGTACCGCGTCGCCACGTACCGCACTGCCGGGTACTGGCGCCGTCACAACAGATCCTCCTGCTTGAACTGCAGATAACGCTCGACCAGCGCGGGACCCAGCCGGTTGTGGTTGGCTTCGATGACATGCGCCCCGAGCAGCCGCAGCCGGCCGATGACGACCTGCCTTTCGCGCAAGAGCCCTCCGGCAACGACCGCGCGGGCAACGTCCTCGCCGGAGCGTGGCGGCATGTCGGCCAGGCCCTCCAGTTCGGTATCCTTCATCAGCATGAACAGCACCAGATGCCGTTCGGTGAGCCGGCCCACGGTGCGCAGCATCAATTCGGCACTGATCGGATCGACGAAATCGGTGAAGATGATGACCAGCGAACGGCGGTCGAGCCGCGCCGCCAGCGTCGTCAGCGCCAAGGTGAAGTTTGTCTCCTCGCTGGAATAGTCGATCTCGGCGGCCCGTTTCTGGATCATCGCAAAGCTGGCGGGGCCGCGTACCGCGCCGCTCGAAACGCGCGGCCTTGCATCGAAGCCGAACAGGCTGACCATGTCGCCGCCCTTCAGCGCGATGAATGCCGAGAGCAGGGCGGCCGTCACCGCCCGATCCACCTTCGGCACACCGTCGACCGGCTCGCACATCAGGCGTCCGCTATCGATGGCCAGCACGATATTGTTGTTCTCCTCGATGCGGAACTCGCGCGCCAAAAGCTTGCCGTGGCGGGCGCTGCGCTTCCAGTCGATCATGCGCCGGCCCATGCCCGGCTGGTAATCCTTGAGCGCGTCGAACTCGCGGCCTTGGCCGGCGCGGCGCTGCGCATGGCCTTCAGCGAGGGTCGCACGCTGCAGCAGCGTGAGCGCCTCGCCGCGGGCGCTGCTGACGTCGGGCAGCACCGCAACCTTGCTTTCCACCGGCAGCACGACCTGGTTCCAGACCAGCCCGAACGGCCCGCGCCAGCGCACCCAAAGACGGTCGAAGCTGGCGATCCCACGCCGCAGCGCCTGGAAGCGAAGGTCGAGCGACCCGCCTCCGGGGGTTGGCAGCAATGTCCCACCGCTGTCGCTCACCGGCGCCAGACGCGCATCGTGGCCGACGCGAGCCTCCGCGGCGCGCGGCCCCGAGTGACGGGCGGCGATTTGCACGCTGAACTCGCCGCCGACACCGACCTGCTGCGGCGCATCGATGCTGGCATTCAGCGATGCCCGCCCGCGTCCGGCCGCGGCATCCACCGCCAGGAAGGCAAGCAGCAGGCAGCTCCACAGCAATCCCAGATACCAGAATGACGGCAGTGCCAGCGCGACCAGGAAGGCCGGCACCGCGCCGGCCGCTGCTGCCCACACTGCTCGGCCGCTGGGATAGATCAACGTGGTGCTTCCGTCTGGTCGACCAGGTCGGAGACGATCTGCTCGACCAGGCGGCCGTCGATCTGGGCGGCAGGCGAAAGGATGACGCGATGGCGCAGCGCCGGCACTGCCAGCGCCTTGACGTCGTCGGGGATCACATAGGCGCGTCCGTCCAGCGCCGCCCGGGCACGCGCCGCCCGCGCCAGCATGGCGCCCGCGCGTGGACTGGCCCCCACTTCCAGATCGGCATTTTCGCGCGTAGCCCGAACCAGCGCCGCTATATAGCCGATGACATCGTCGACGAGGGTGACGGAGCCGACGGTTGCAAGTGCCTCCTGCAGCGTCTCGCGGTCCGTCTGCGCCTCGATGCCATATTGCGCGATGTCGTGCGAGGCGGAGCCGCCGCCGTGATGGACGATGATGGCTCGTTCTTCCTCGGGGCCGGGATAGCTGACGCGGTGCTTGAACAGGAAGCGGTCGAGCTGCGCCTCGGGCAGGGGGTAGACGCCCTGGTGCTCGATCGGATTCTGGGTCGCGACGACCATGAAGTTGCGGCCGAGCGAATGCGTGGTGCCGTCGAACGTGACCGCATGTTCCTGCATCGCCTCGAGCAGTGCGGCTTGCGTCTTGGGTGGCGTGCGGTTGATTTCGTCGGCAAGCAGGAGATCGCAGAAGATCGGGCCGCGCGTCAGCGTGAACTGCCCGGTCTGGAAGTTGTAGATGTTCGACCCGACGATGTCGCCGGGCATCAGGTCCGGTGTGAACTGGATCCGCCCGTAGGCGACCCCAAGCGCTTGGGCGAAGCAGCGCGCGGTCATTGTCTTGGCCGTGCCGGGAGGGCCTTCGAGCAGGATATGCCCGCCTGCAAACAAGGCGGTCAGCATCAGGTCGACCGTATCGTGCTGCCCGGTAATCGCCTTGGCCACTTCTTCCCTGATCCGTGTCGCCAGGGCCTTCACATCATCGACGTTCACCGAGCCTCCTTGCTGTCCAGTCGTGCAGCCGCTCAGCTGCCTGTTGCATCTGCGCCAAGTTCTTGGCCTCGCCGGCGGCTTGCGAGCGCATCGTGAAGCCGCCAGCTTGCTCCTTATCGCGAGAGTCGAGCCAGTGGTCGAGCGCTGTGCCTTGCAACCCTTGCGGTGCCCCGAGCAGCGCGCCGGCGCGCACCCGCATCAAGGCCGCATAGCGGCTTCCCAGCTCGTCCAGCCGGCCGGCACGCCGCATGAGCATCGCCGTCGTATCGACCAGCGCACGCTTGCCGAAAGCAATTGCACGCTGGTCGGCACGCGGCGGGCCGAATCGGCCGAGGCCATGCAGGAACGCCAGCGCCGCAGCGACCAGGATCGTCAGTGTCAGCGCCAGGAAGGGCGGCTCGACCAGAAGCTTGGCCAGATCATACTTCCGCCCCGCGCCGTGCAGCGTCAGATCGAACATCACCGGCCCGTCGTCCGGCTGGAGCAAGGCGATCAGCCCGAGCGCCGCTGCCGCCTTGTCGGGATCCTTGAGGGCGGCGTTGTTGATCAGGTCGGGGTCGGTCAGGATATAGAACGGCTTGTTCTCCACTTGCGTCAGCACGGCCTGGCCTTTGCCGGCTGCAATGACCGGGTGGTCGTCCGCTACCCACTGCAATTCGTCCGGGGTGTTGACGAGCTGGCCCTCGATGTCGAGTTGCTTTGGGGTACTCTGGCCAGCACCGATCTTTGCATCGGCGATCCGGCCAAGCCATTCGTTCACCACCGAACCGGGCAATCGCCCGAATTTCATATTCCAGCCTTCGTGCTCCTGCAGCGGCAGGATCTGCCATTTGGGCAGCACGAAGAGCGTGTTCTGGTTCTGACGAAGGTCGAGGATGTGGTCGAGAGCCTCCGGATCGCTGTCTGGCGAGATGGTGACGATCAGCAGCATGTCGGTGCCGAGATCGTCCTCGGTCCGCGCCATGAAGGGCGGTTCGCCGGTCAGCTTCAGCCATTCCGCCAGGCCGGCGTAGCCGACGCCGCTTTTCGACAACGGCGTGGCGCCGCCATTGCCGGGTTGCCGGAAATCGGGAGCATAGGTGGACAGCAGGAAGAAACCGGCTGCCGCAAGCAGGCTGGCGAAAATCCCCCAAAACAGTGTCTTTCGATTGAACGGCTCCTGCGCCTCGACCGCCGGTGCGCTCACGTCCAGGCATCCCGGAAGGCGAAACGTTCATAGGCGCCGCGTGCTTGCCGCCAGCCTTCCGCGCCGACCGGCCGGCGCGCGAACAGCGCCGTCTCGACAATGCGGGCGATCTCGGTAAACGCATGGCGTGCCCTTCCCGGCAGGGAAGGAGCATTGGCGATGTCGCGCGCGGTGAGCGACGGGCGCAGGAAGTCCGGCAGCCGGCTGGCAATATCGGCGACGCTGCGCCGAAGCAGCAAGTGAACCGCCTCGTCATAGTCGCCGCGTGCGGCCAGCGCATCCGCTTCCGACAGCAGGATCTGCGCGGCGCCCGCGTCGGGACGCCAGGTCTCTTCGGCCTCGGCCTCGGGCCGCGCGCGCTGCCACGGCAGGTGCCAGGCGATGCCTTTCACCTCGAAGAAGACCAAAAGCAGGATGATTGCGGCGCCCGATATCACCGCCCCCCAGAACAGATAGATCATGTAGGGACCGAGCGATGACAAAAGATCGAGCAGCGGCTTCAGCCAGTCGGGCGGCTGGGGCGGCACATAGGCCGGCAGGTCGAACTGGATCGACTCATCGGCGATCAGCTGCTTGTGCAGATTGGTCAGCCATTCGGCTTCCGCTGTGCCTGGCTGTGCCACCGTCACCCGCTCCCCTGCAACCTGCAGTTCCCAGCCGACACTGACAATGCAGCACAAGAATTGCAAGTGGGCTGGACGCCCACGGTTAATCTTGGCAGAATTGCTATTAGGGCGCCGTGATACTGTTACGGCGAAACACGGGGGGAATCATGGCTTCAACGACACTGGAACGGCCTGAGAAATTCGAGATCGGCAGAGTGTTCAACAACAGCTTCGCCGTGATCGGCCGCAACATCGGCTTATGCCTTGGGCTCGCGCTGCTGTTTTCAGGCTTGCCGGCGATTATTCTTCGGCTGTGGAGCCAACCGCAACTAGATGCGGTTCTGCAGGGCGACCCCGGCGCCGCGGCCGATCCCTCGATGATGTTTCAGAATTCATGGATTACGGTTATTGCGGGATTGCTATCCTTCGTTTTCGCGCTGCTGCTCCAGTCGGCGCTGGTGCGGGCAACGATCGAGGACTTGAACGGCAAGCGGCCGACCTTTGGCGACTGCATTCAGATAGCCATCCGCAATTTGCTGCCGACCCTTGGTATTGGACTGCTCGTCGGCCTGGGTGCGGGCCTGGCGTCGATAGCTTTGCTGGTTCCCGGCATCATCTTGTGGCTCGGATGGTGCGTGGCGGTGCCGGTTCTGATCCAGGAGCGGCTTGGCGTGTTCGGTTCGATGTCGCGCAGCCGTGTCCTGACCAAGGGCAACCGCTGGCCGCTATTTGGCCTTTTCCTGATCCTGATGGTCATCGCGATGGTCATCCAGTGGGTGATGCTGGCAGTCATCGTCATGTTTGGCGGGATCATTGCCGATGTGGCGGCAGCCTTGGTGTCGACCGTGCTGTCGATGGTGCTGTCGGTCGCCACGGCGGTCAGCTATGTCGAGCTGCGGCAGGTCAAGGAAGGCACCAGCGTCGAAGAACTGTCGCAAATCTTCTCCTGAGGACGGTGGAGGCTTTTCACCGGCTGGCATCTTGCGTTGCGGTCGAGCAGCCGAGCTCGGTCATAACGCCTTTGTCTGTGCCGGCAACGCTGCTGCCAGGCGGTGCGCCCATTCCTCGATGCCGGAGCGGCCCGCCAGCAGGTCCTGCCTGATCTCGACGAGGACGGCTGGAATGCCGCGATCGTCGCCATGGACCGGTATGGCGTAGTCGCCCTCGCGGCTGATCACGTAAGGCTCGTTTGCCGCGACGTTGAGCCCGATGCCGGCGCCCAGGCCGGCAAGCATTGCCTGGCCGAAATCGATTGCCCGGTCGTAAAGCACGCCGGCATGCCAGGGCCTGCCAACACCGAGGTAGACCGGCGTGAAGGAGTGGATCGTCGCGATCCGTGTCGCTCTGCCCTGCTTCGCCCGCTCGTCGAGATGGGCAGCGACGCGGTCATGAAACGGCGCGAACATGATCTCGGCGCGCCGGCTTCGCTCCTCCGGATCGAGGCCGACATTGCCGGGGATCTCAGTGTCCTCCGATAGCACCGGAATGCTGCCGCTGGAACCAAGCGGCCGGTTGAGATCGATCAAAAGCCGCGAATAGGAGCTGAGGAAGGCCGGAGCATCGAGCAGCTTCGACAGAAGGCGGGTCACTTCGGCGGCGCCGATATCCCAGGCGATATGGCGCTGCAAATGGCTGCTGTCGAGACCAAGCCGCGCATACTCGGCCGGGATGTGATTTGACGCGTGCTCGCATATCAGAACGATATCGGAACGCCCCGTTTCGTTGATTGCGTCGACCGCGGGTGGCCAACCTTCCGGTAGGATGGCGTTGGCAAGTGGCTCAGCCATCAATACAGCGTCCGGTAAAGGTCGCAGACTGCCACTGGATCAAGCCCGGCAAGGCGCTCGGTCTCATGCCGCTTGAGGCCGACAAAGGTCTCGACGAACACCGGCGCGAACCATCCTGTCACGGTCTTGTCGGCAACGAGCGCGTCGAGTGCCGCCGGCAGCGTTTCCGGCAGCCGTACGAGGCCAAGCTTCTTGCGTTCGGCGGCGCTCATCTGCGTCGGGTCGCCGGTGACCAGCGGCGGCGCCGGCAGCTTGGCCTTCAGCCCTTCCAGCCCGGCGCGCACGATCGCCGCCAGCGACAAATAGGGATTGCCGGTGGCGTCGGCTGCCCGGTATTCGATGTTGTACTGCCGCGCCGGATCGCGCCCGCCGATGGTCACCGTCGGGCAGATGCGTAAGGACGCCTCGCGGTCGCGATCGGCAAGCCAAGTGTAGGACGAACTCCAGCTATGCGGCTTCAGCCGGTAGTAGGACGACACACTCGCCGCCGTCATGGCGGTGATCGCGGGCAGGTGGCGCAGCACGCCGGCGCAGAACGAAGCGGTCCGGCTGGAAAGACCGCCCGGCTGGGCCGGATCGTAGGTCGCCGGCTTGCCGGCCTCGTCGACGAAACTGAAATGGATGTGGACGCCGTTGCCGACGGCATCCGGCGCGATCTTGGGCGCGAAGCTCGCCCGCCAGCCGGCACATCGCGCGACTTCGCGCGTGATCTCACGGATGGCGACCGCGCGATCGGCCGCGGCGACCGCATCGGCTGGCTCGCATGTCACCTCGAATTGGTCGGTGCCGAATTCGGCGATCACCACTTCGGGCGCGACGCCGGCTTCCGCTAGAGTCTTTCACGTTGTGACGGAAGCGTAGCCGGCGTTTGCGAAGTAGTTGTTGCATTCGGTTGCCTCGATCGTTTCAACGAGGTGGCCGATGTGGCGCCAAGTGTCCTCGACGGTACGCTTCTGCGCTTGGCGCATCCAGTGTTTGATTTTGGCAAAGGCCTGCTCGATCGGGTTGAGGTCGGGAGAGTAGGGCGGCAAATACCAAAGCCTGGCGCCGGCGGCCTTGATCATCTGTCTGATGGCGGCCGACTTATGGCTTCCCAGATTATCCATGATGACGATATCGCCGGGCTTCAGCACGGTGATGAGCTGTTGCTCGACATAGGCGCGGAAGCATTGGCCGTTGATCGGGCCGTCGAAGACGCAAGGTGCCGCGAGCCTATCGCAGCGTAGCGCGCCGAGGAAGGTCAGCGTGCGCCAGTGGCCGTGCGGGGCCAAGCCGCGCAGCCGCTTGCCCTTCGGCCCCCAACCGCGCAGCGGAGCCATGTTGGTCTTGATCCAGGTCTCATCGATGAAGACCAGATGCTGCGGATCGAGGCCGGCCTGCCAAGAGCGCCATCGCTGACGCCTGCGGGCAATATCGGCGCGCGCCTGCTCAAGGGCGAACAGCGTTTTTTTTGAAGCTCAGGCCCTCGCGCCTCAAGAACATCCAGACCGCGTTGTGCGAGACCTTGACCCCGCGTGCGGCCAACTCATCCTTCAGACCGTGCAGCGTCAGATGCGGTGTCTCACGCAGACGCGCCTCGATGAAGGCACGGTGCGGCTCCAGCACCCTCTTGCGATGTCCGCCCATCTTGCCAGGCGCAACCGAGCCAGTCGCCCGATGGCGCTGCAACAACTTCACCGCCGCCGAAACCGAAATGCCGAACCGTTTCGCGGCCGACCGGCGGCTCTCGCCACCCAAAACCGCCGCTACAACACGTTCGCGAAGATCATCCGAAAGCGGTCGCGTCATCCGATGCTGGCCTCCTTCCAGCCAGCATCTTGAATCACAGAACCGACTGATCGGGAATCCCCTTCGATTCCGTCAAATCAGGAACCGCTCTAGCGCCGCCATCAGATTGGCGGCAAACGGATCGGCGCGGCGCAATGCGGCCAACGACATCGAATGAGCCGGCCCAAAGTCGCCCTCGATATGGAATTCATGCTCGAACGCGGCGATGACGGAAAGCCCGGTCGCCGCCTTCAACTCCGCCAGCGCATCGCTCAGCATGGTCCGCGTACAGCCGACCCACGGGCTGCCGTCCAGTTCGACGATGTTGCCGGCGACCATGTCGAACGGTGTCGGCGATCCGGTCAGCGCCGTGCGAAACCGCGCGTTGAGATCGGGAATGAGCCGCACATCGCCGGACGAGTCCCAGGGATTGGGGTCGACGATGGAATTGAAGGGCGTCAGCGACAGATTGGCCTGCAGCCAGCCGACGCCGGTCGCGGCGATCTTCTGCAGCTTGCTTTCGACGGCGGAGCGGCCGCGCGTGATCGCCGAAAGGTCGGTGGTGACGACGGCAACGAGCGGTTCGACGGTCGATGTCATGTAGCTTTTCCCAAGGCTTCGAAACGGGCAGTAATGATGGCGGTGTCGGCGATCCAGCAATAGCCGCCGAACGCCTCGAGCGCGCCATCATGGCGCTCCTGCGAGGCGGCGGCGCAAGCGTCCGATACGCAGGTGACGAGGTAGCCGCGATCGGCGGCATCGCGCACCGCCATGTCGACGCACTGGTCGGTCATAATGCCGGCGACGATCAGGTAACGCACGCCGAGGTTTTTCAGGACATAGTCGATGTTGGTTGAGTTGAAGACGCCCGACGATGTCTTCGGCAGCATGATCTCGTCGCCGACCGGCGCCAGCGACGGCACCGGCAGGCCCTCCGGCCGGCTCGGCGCGATATGGATCGGCGTCAGCTTGTGGTCGAGCGAGCGGTCGCGGCCGTCTTGGGTCAGGCTCTGGATGATGGTGTGGATCACCTCGACGCCGTTGGCCCGCGCCGCCGCCAGCAGGCGCTCCTGGTTGGGGATCGTTTGCGACGCCGTCTGCCGGTAGAAATAGTGATCGGGGCCGCGCTCCGGATGGGCCGGATCGGCGCCGGGCTCCAGCCAGACGCGCTGCATGTCGACTAGCAGCAGCGCGGTTTCGCCGGCCCGGAACGGCTCGTTTCGTTTCGGCAATGCTGGCGTCATGCTTGGGGGTCCTGCTTCGCTGATCAAAGTCTGGCTGATTTAGCTGATTTTGGTCCGCGCGTCCTGGCGTGGCGGACACACTTATTGGGAGTATTCGAAGTCGCTAATTTGAGTTAAACTTTGTTTTCGGGCGTGGAGACGGGGGTCTCTGTCATGATCGATTCAGACGTGTTCGACTTTGTCGAACGCTGCAGGAACCATACAGCCACCGGGCCGCTGCTGAGCGACCTTCTTGATACCGTGAGGAATCTCGGCTTCGAACATCTTATCCTGAGCGGCGTGCCGCTCGGTGGCCAGAAGCTTGCACCCATGGTTGAGCTGAATGGCTGGCCGGCCGGCTGGTTCGAACGCTATGTCGAGGCCGAGCATGCCGCGGCTGATGGTGTCTGCATCTATTCGGCAAAGACTTTAAAGCCGTTCCTGTGGTCCGATGTCCCGGCAAAGTGGTCGGATACGGAGGGCTCGCGACGCGTCGCTGGCGAGGCGACGGAGTTCGGCATCTGTAGCGGCTTCGCCGTACCGATGCTCAGCGTTCATCATTGGCAATCCGTGCTGTCGTTTGCCTCTTCCGCGAAGGCCTGCACCCTGTCGCCGCGCCATCAAGTCCAACTGGTGACCATGGCAGTCTATGCCGGCATGTCGATCCAGGCATTGTCGAATGACGATGACGACCATGAGGGCGTGCTGACCGACCGCGAAAAAGAAGTGCTCTTGTGGGCCGCGGCCGGCAAGACCTCATCGGAAACCTCACAGATTCTCGGCCTGACCGAGCGTACGGTCAAATGGCACTCAACGCGCGCTCGCGAGGCTTTTGGCGTCGCAACGACCACGCAAGCGGTCGTTGAGGCTGTGCGCCGGCGTCTGATCCATCCCTAAACGCGTCAACTGTCCCATCGGACAGGTGACGTATATTAGCGCGACTGCGAGTATCCCTTTGAGAACGATCGGGGGATCGCGCCATGATAACGGCCCACGTAGTCAATGCGCATAACAAGCATCTCTACGAAAACGAATTCGACGAGTTTCTGCGCCGCCGGCACGACTTCTTCGTGCACCAGAAACATTGGCGCCCTCCGAGCCCGGACGGTCGCGAGCTGGACCAATTCGATACCGACGCGGCGACTTACCTGCTTGGTATTGAAGACGGTCGCGTAGTGACTTCGGCTCGATTGATCCCAACGAGCGAGCCGCACATGGTCTCGGAGGTCTTTTCTCACATGTGCGAAAGATCGGGCGTCCCGAGGCGTCCCGATTGGGCCGAATGGACCCGCACATTCGTCGTTCCCGATAAGCGAACTGCTGGACTGAGGGGCACGCTGACGCAGCTGTGCTGCGCAGTGATGGAATACGCTCTCGACGAGGGCCTCAGCGCCGTCGGCGGCGTCCAGGAAACCTACTTCATGCCGCACCATGGCGCGCTCAAATGGCGGGCCGAGCCGATGGGCATGGCCAGGGAAGAAAACGGCGAATGGTACATCGTCGCGTATATTGAAGTGAACGAGGCGGCACTGGCGAGCGTGCGGAAGATCCTGGGGATTGAGGAATCGCTGCTGGTGAGGCGGGGGGCGCAAGTGTCGTTTATAGACGTTCCAGGGATTAGGGCTGAGTGCGACGTTTCGGAGAGTTTCTGAAAATAACCCAAGTTGGTTGACCTGAGTATCACGGGCGCAAGGACAATTGTCACTGGCCAAAGATATCAGGTACAGAGCTCTTTCGAATTGAGGAGTGAGAACTACTTAACTCTATTGGGAGGGACTCATGACTGTGACACGGCCGTGCGCTTCGGCGCATTGTAGCGGAGCTGCTCCGCAAATAAATACGATCTGTAAGGCGCTTAAGTGGCCTGTTAGTCATCCAGTTGAAACGAACGACGCAAATGGTCCGTGCGTATGTTCTTGCTCATGTCTTGCGTTTGGAACCCCGGTTCAGGTCGCAGAAGATGAGTACAGGGCAATCGAAGCGTTCAAAGTCGGAGATTCCGTTCTTGCTACCGGCAAGGATTTGAAGTGGCGTCATTCGAAAGTAACGTTTAGTCAGGGAACTACGGGAGCCTCGCGTCAGAAGTACGCGGTTGTTGTTGTCTATGGTGGGACAGGGTTAGTAGTAACCAGTGATCATGTGTTCCTGATGTCTGATGGTAGTTTGAAAACCGCTGACAGACTGGCGCCAACCGATGAACTAGTAAGCCCAGCAGGACAACCGGTTGAGATCGAGTCGGTTCACATTGGGGACTACGTGTCCGGGTTCCACCATATTGCAACAGTAAAGAAAGAGCCAAACAAAAACCTTGATCAGCACCTATTAAATACGAATGGGGTTGTGAGCGGAGATTATAGTCTCCAATTGTTCTACAAATCTGGAGAAGGTCATCATTTGATGACGAACGGACATGAGGATCTCCCTATCGTGGGTTCGGCCGAGTACAGGAGGTTATACGGTGACTCTTCGCTTTCCGCCCCAAGATTGCGGGGCCAGGATATGATCTTGCTAGAGAAGAATATTCCGGACCCGTTTTCGGGACAGTTCATCTCTGCGGAGGCGATGAAGCTTTCTATTCCCGAAGACGCCGCTAGCTTTATTTCGGAGGAGGAGGCTGAGGCCCGCCGCGACGATCCCAAGCGCGAATTTAATGATCCAGCAGCTCGGGAATGGACCGAAGCATTAATAAATTTCTATCAAGTTTTTTTCCCGCAGATCTCGTTCCAATTTAATTGGGCCGACAATACCGTGAATGCATATGCTTGGGTACAGAATGGGGTACGCTACGTCGCAATCCTTGGCGGCTTGGTTAGAACTCCCGCCATCGAGCTGGAGGGGATCTCCCTGGTCCTTGCGCATGAGCTGGCCCACCACTACGGCGGGAATCCGACGTTTCCTGGTGGACTGTCATGCGAAGGACAGTCTGACTACTACGGCATGCTGGTCAACATGCGTAAGGTATGGTTTGGTGATCAGTACATCACGGTGGCCGGCAAAGCGATTGCTCAGATGGCCGATTTTTTCGGGGTTCCAAATTCACCAAACGTACCAGGCGGCCACGCTGGGTGCGATCATCCTCCCGGAAGCTGTCGAATTGCTACTTACTATGCTGCAGTGAACCTGCAGCTGAAGCCGGGCTGTGCATCCTGAATTCAAGAGTGACGTTGTGCGACTATTTCATAGTTGCCGGACCTTTGTGACCCGCCGCAGGGTTGCGAAAGCGCTTGGCATTCCTGCTGGCTATATCAACAATTTCGTCTTTTCGAAGTTGTCTGATGAATCGTTTGTGGAGCATGTCCGTGTTTGCAGTTCTGATGACTTGCTACTTCGAACGCTTACACGTAACCATAACCGAACGGAAAATTGCGACAAAATCCCTACGTGGCCGGGGAAATTGTCTGCCTTGTCTGATCAGAAAAGCTTTGTAGATGAAATCGAGCAAAAACTTAGGTTAGAGATTTGCGCGCAATGTAGTAATCGAAAATCCTGGGGCCCACGTGGGCTCTCAGTAGATGTGTGTGGGCTCTGCGGGTGCGTTTTGAAATTTAAGTCGAAACTTGCGTTTGAACGCTGCCCAGACGTTGCGGCAGGAATATGGGGTCGATGGCCGCCAACACGTTCATAGTAAGACATAACGGCAGGCGGTGCTTTGTTCCGCCCTGCGACGAATGGGACGTGCTTACAGAAGGCGGGGTACTGGTGGCTTGCGTTTCAAAAATTGAGGGGATCGATCCGGTCAAAGAAGTTGGCATCGAGACAATGGTGACAGGTGTAATATTGCCATATCTTGCCGAAGGCCCCGCTGGCGAAACTGTCTTGTCCCTAAAGCTGGTTGCTGGGTCGTTTGGAAGCTCTGTCGTCTAGCGGCAGCGTGTTCATGCGGGCGGCGCGCGAGATTCCTGGGTTGGAAGCTAGCAAACTCTATTGCCGATAGTGTCAGCTCTCCACAAAAGCTCACGTAAGTGCGAGACATCGCCTGCTCGGGCCGCTTTCGGATGGCGTCAGTCGTATCATTGCAATCTACTGGGACGGCCCGAATAGCTAAAATCAGCGGTATTATCTTGAAACACATCTTGGCAAATTCCGCTCACCACCCCGACCGCTTTTCCAGTTTGGCTGAGCAACGGAGCACCGGCGCTCCCATTTGCCTGGGCCGAAGAAGTGGACGCCATCATCTCCAACGCGTACGCGAATTCACGGCCGCTTCTTGCCAGGCACGGAGGTGGCGCCGCGATTGTAGGACCGGCATCGGGATCAGCCGGGGCATATCGAAGCAGAATCGTGGCGAGCAAAGGTCGCAGATCAGAATGATGCAGAGTAGCTCGCAGTAACTCGGCTGGATCCGACGAGCTCTCCAAAGCAAGCGGCTGCCTACCTAGAATGGGGGAGGTTGGCCGCAAAATTGCTATGTCGTTCCCTGTGTCAAGCCCGACAAGTTCTGGCAAGTTGGCGCTCGGAAGATCCTGGATCCTAGACAGTTCCCACCTTAGTGGGGCTGATGGGCTGCAGCTAGTATTTGCGTAGTCCCAATAGATCTTGGCATCGAAGGGTCGCGAAGCCGATATCCCTCGGCCAAAGCTACCATTGACACAGAGAGCAGAGGTTGCCACTGCGGTATCCGTGCCAGAGATCGTCAAAAAGCCGGTGCAGAAGTTGACTGCAAAATTGTTTGTTATAGATGACCATCTGATCGCTCGAATTAAGCCAACGCTGGCGGCTGACGTCGCGAGTTCCGGGTTAAATTGGGAATAGAATGGGTCGTTGACGACACACGGGAGGTCCACGAAATCTTTCGGTATGTCATACTTCATATGAATTGGTGGAGCTGGTGCCGTGCCTGATGGTACAGAAGTCCCATGCAATATTGAATCTGTATCGGGCAACAACGCGGTTGGGTCACCTGGCCACGCCACGTTCAGGATGCGCACTATCTCGAAACTATCCGGGATGAGCTCCGCAGGTATGCCGTCCAAGATGATATATACATGCGGCCCTCGAAGAGCGTCAGTGAAAGTGAACTCAGTATGGTCAGGTGACTGCTGCCTAAGGCGGGACTCTCGACCATCTTCATCAACTATGCGGGCGAATGGAATCCAGCTCGACCGACCATTGAAGCAGATGATCGCATAATCGCTAATTTGAATGTTTATCTTTGTGCCAAAGACGACCTTTTTAGCGTCATCAAGAAAATAAGAACCACCTCTGTTGCTTTTGATCATTTTCTGAGAGGGCGCTTCTGCAGTAATTGGCAGCCAAATAGTCCTGTTGCCTGTAGCGACACCTACAACGCTGACGCCTCCTGTTGCGACCGCGCGCTCTCGCTCTAGGTCAATCTCCACTTTGTTTTTGTCAAACGAAAGCCGCCAGTTCGAATCTGTTCCTTTAAGACGGTTTAGAAGGTTCGACAGTGAGGGTGTCGCAGAAAACGACCCTGACGCTTCAGCCGCTACTGCCGACAGCGCAAAGATGACAACAAACAGAAATCGTCCCATTGCAGTTCCCCTTTTTAAATGGAGCTATGATCTGATAAATGGAGAGACGCCTTTCCCTTAGGCGAAGAATTGGAATTGCTTCAGCCCATGCACCTATCACAAATTGGTCTATAAGCAGTATGCCAGTTGACAACTATATCTGCCAGTGTTTTCTTGTCGTGCATGGAACCTCGGTGCACTTCTGCCGGCGACCGCTGGGAGCATGAGAATGACTCGAACGTTACTGCGAATTGCGGCGATTGTGTTTTTGGTTGGGCAACTTTCGTTTTCCTTCTTTGACCCGTCGTTTGGTTCAAGTCTGTGTGAATGGGTCAAGACTGATCCGAGTAGCACAGATTTCGGCTGCAAATCGGGTTACAAATTGTCTGGAGTACAGTATATTTTTGGAGGGCCGGCAGAAATCAGCGTGTATTGCTGCTCGACGAGTTCGCTTGACAAATGTACGCCCAACGACACCTGCCATGTAGTGAATCCCGAGGTGAATAAAATCTGCCTCGTTGAGGGGCGTAGCGGCCAATATATCTCTGTGACTCCCAAGGGTGGGGGCGACGTTTGCCTTTGCAAATGTGGATAGTTGACGACGAGAAATTCTGCCCCCAACCATGCCCTGCTCAGAGGCTGCGGTGACGAGCACGGCAAACAACTAACCGGCCGCGATCATCCGCGCCGCGTTACGCCAATTTCGCACGATGTCCCTCCGACCGGCGAGCTCCGCATGTTCGCCTGTTGCTCGCCGAGTTCATTACTAGGTTTGATTTCGTGTTCCTGATATGTTCTGATGAGTGTGCTAAGCGCAACACGCCCGACATCCTCGCATCTGTTGTCGAAAAACTCCCCTGGTAACAGAGAAGCGCCGTGCAACTTTCGACTAGGTGCCCGCCCCTGATCCGGCGGGACTTTTCATTTTCGCGTATTGGAAAACAGGTTGTTATGTATGTAGTCTGACCGGACGGGCTTAAGAGTGGGGGAAATGATGGCACGTAAAATCAAAATATCGGCGTCTGCATTGAATATCCGTCTGCATCCGCACAGTGTCGAAATCTACGCAAGCTGGATCGAGTTGATTTTTTCCAAAAAGCTGATTGCGCAGGTGTATGGGGATAGGCATGGCATGATATCAATGCTTGACCGAACTGAATCAGAGGACGGAAAAATATCAGGAATCATAACAACGTTTGTGAAGCTCGACGATGGAGGAACTTGGTTCAATACAGAGCAATTGACTGAGGCTACTGACGAGCAGGTCTCAAAGGTGAGCATTCCGCCAAATATTTATCCAAACTCGTCCACGTTTTACTTTCTTTTCGACACCATCGACCACAGGCTGTACTTTCAGACGTATTCAAAAGGTGGAAATATATTTACGCCAACGTCCGCTCTTCGATTCTTTGGTAGGCTGGCTAGAGACCTTGACGTTATGGGACGCTTTGGTGAAGCAAAAATCTCTCTTGTGCAGGATGAGGCGTCTCTAGAAAGGATGTTTTCGATCAAAAGAATAAAAGAGATAGAAATAACGATACTAAAGCCAAATACTGACATTTTTGATGACGACTTCGAAAAGAATATTGAGAAGCACCTTGAGGACACTAAGAGTAGCCAATTCACTGTGATTTACAGGGCGGAAGCAAACGGCTCAATCAAGCCCGATGATGACATAAACAAAATCAGTAAGGTTGCACTCGAAAACGGATCAGTGAATGTCATCGGTCGCGATGAGAGAGGGGCGGTCCGGCTCAACAGTGGCCAATTTCCGCAGGACTTGCATGACAGATTCGATCCCGATGCTCAAAGTGAGCGAAACGCATTCCTCGGGCTGATCCCGCCTCGCGCCCAGGCGAACGAGTAGCCATGTTTGGGCAATGGTCCACGCTCTTCAGGTGGCTACGACGGTATCTCCGATCGTATGGCGGATTCCGAGGGATAGCCGCGTCCCCATTTTTCGGAATCGCGATCATCATTTCTGCGCTCAACTACTCACAGTGGGTTCAACCGGCTTGGGTCGAGAAAGTCGAAACGTTCATACCAAGTCTCCTAGGATTCAGCCTTGGAACCTATGCGATACTATTCAGCATCATGACGGGGCGTTTGAAAGGTGCGCTGCGTCAAGTAAATGCACCTAATGGGGTAAGCTATTTGGAAGCCATCAACGCAACGTTCTTTCACTTCATATTCGTGCAAGTCTTGTCGTTGATATGGGCGTTTCTGTTTCAAGGCACCTGGCTTTTCGACCTAGTGCGGCTTTTCGAAAAAACCTGCCCGTCGATCGAGGCCGTTTTTCACATATCCTCTCGCATAGGATCTTTCATTGGCTGCTTTCTGCTTGTCTATTCCATCTTGCTAATGATCGCCGCCGCCTTGGCGGTTTACCGTCTAGCCATGATAAAAGACCCCAGCGAAGGCGCAAAGGAATGAAAGCGGACCAGCGAATTCATGGCCGGAAAAGTGTTCCGGACGCATTGCAACGGTTGGCAAAAGGCAAGTTTGGCTGGGGAACCTGGATTCGAACCAGGACTAACGGAGTCAGAGTCCGTGGGTCTACCGTTAACCTATTCCCCAGCAGGCGTGGCTGTTGAAAACCGCGCGGCAGGGCGACGATGTCGCCGCGCGTGCCTTGTAGCCGCCGCCGGAAAATAGTCAACCCTGTGTCTGGGTTCAAATGTCGCGTTCAGGCGCCTCAACTCTCACCCCGGCTGTATTGCGAGTGCTCGAAAAACAGCACCACGCCGAGCGCGATCAGCAGCGGGATGATCAGGTAGAACAGGCGGAACACCAGGAGCGCCGCCAGTACGCCGACCTGGTCCATATGCGACAAACCTGCAAGGAACACCACCTCGAACACGCCGAGCCCGCCTGGCGCATGCGAGATCTGCGCGATCGAGAACGACACCAGGAAGACGCCGAGCACGATGAAATAGCCGGGATTGCCGGTGGCGGGCAGGGCGAAGAAGATGATCGCCGCCGCCGCCAGCAGCTCGATCGGGCCGACCAGCAATTGCCGCGCCACGATCGGCAGCGCCGGGTAGTGCAGCTGAAAGCTGCCTATCCTCAGCGGCCTCAGATGCAGCCAGCTGCCGAAGACATAGGCCGCCACCACCAGCAGCATGGCAAGGCCGGCCGCCTGCGCCAGCCGGTGATGCGGCGTGCCGGAAAACCGGTCGATCACCTCGGGCTCGAGCAGCAGGACGATGCTTGAGACGAACAGTGTCGACAGCACGAAGGTGATCCAGCAGATCGCCACCAGAACGCCGACATCTTGCCCGGTCAGGCCCTTGGTGCCGTAGGCGCGGTAGCGGATCACCGCACCGGAAAACACCGAGCCGCCGATATTGTGCGACAGCGCGTAGGTGGTGAATGAGCAGAAGGTGACGAACAGCCACGAGACTCGTCTGCCGATGTGCAGAAGCGCGATGTGGTCGTAGCCGGCGAGCGAGGCATAGGCAATGACCGAGCTCAGCGCCGCCAGCACCCAGCCGCGCGCCGGGATGGCGACGATGCCGTCCCAGACGTCGTCGAGCGAGATGCCGCGCAATTCGTGCAGCAACAGCCACAGCGAAAACACCACCGCGGCGATGCCGATGACGGGCCAGAAATAGCGCCTCCAGTTCATGGCGTGAGGATCATGCGTTACAGCCCGTACCCTTTTTCCGGTTCGCAGCAGGAAAACCGCCCGCGGTCCCGAATGGTTTCGCCCTCCATTTCAGAAATGCCTCATTGAAGCCGGCTATTCAACCGGGAAGGCGCGCCATCATCGGGCCGAGGGCACGGGCGAGACAATGCCGCCGGCAAAATTCGCCGCGAGCACTCTTGGTGATCCGGCCCGGCGCTGATAGTCTGGCGGCAACTTGAACATGTAAATGCGCCTGCTGCGTCCGGTCTCCGGTTCGCGCGGCGCCGGAAGGAACCACAGTGGAAGACCACGAAGCCGGCGCTGGTGCGCCGGAAGTGGGCGTGTCCAGGGGTTCGCCGACGCCGTCCGGCCAGGCAAGCCCATCCACCGGACGCTACGGCCGTCAGGTGCAGCCCCGGTCCGGCAACGGACAGACTGGCGACACGTCCCAGCACCAAAAGGGCCAAGACCAAAAAGGCCCGCATCAGAACGGCAAACCCAAGAAGCGGCGCAAGCGCCGGCGCGGGCGCAAGGTTTTCGCGCGCGACGAAGCTCGTCCGCTGGCGGCCGGCGCTTCGGTGCCCGCCGCCAACGAGACCCCGGCCGCGCCTCCGCCCCAGCCAGCGGCTTACGTGCCTCCGCCCTCAGCCCCGGCAACGTCGCCAAGGCCGGGGCAAGGTGCCCGCACGCCGCCACCGCTGCAGGAGTTGCCGGTGTTTGCCGCGCTCGATCTCGGCACCAACAATTGCCGTCTGCTGGTCGCGGTGCCGACGCGTCATGGCCAGTTCCGCGTCATCGATGCCTTCTCGCGCATCGTCAGGCTGGGCGAAGGCCTTACCGCCAACGGCCGGCTCGGCGAGGCTGCAATGGACCGCGCGGTCGAGGCGCTGAAGATCTGCGGTGACAAATTGCGCAACCGCAAGGTCAGGAAGGCCAGGCTGATCGCCACCGAGGCCTGCCGCACCGCCGCCAACGGCGTCGAGTTCCTCGAGCGCGTCGAGCGCGAGGCCGGCCTGAAGCTCGAGATCATCGACCGCCAGACCGAGGCGCGGCTGGCGGTGTCGGGCTGCGGCTCGCTGGTCGAGCGCGACACGCAAGGCGTCGTGCTGTTCGATATCGGCGGCGGCTCGTCCGAAATCGCGCTGATCGACCTCACCGGCCATCGCTCGCCAAGGCTTGCCAACCATATCGTCTCGTGGACCTCGCTGCCGGTCGGTGTCGTCTCGCTGGCCGAGCGTTTTGGCGGCCGCACGGTAACGCGCGAGATCTTTGGCGCCATGGTCGAGGATGTTGCAATGCGGCTGCGCGCCTTCGACGGGCGCGACCGGCTGAGCCACCTCCTGTCCAGCCCGAAATTCCATTTGCTAGGCACCTCGGGCACGGTGACGACGCTGGCCGGCGTCCATCTCGATCTCGAACGCTACGATCGCCGCCGCGTCGACGGGCTGTGGATGGATCGCGACAGCGTCGACCGCATGGTCGAAAAGCTGGTCGGCTGGGATTTCCAGCAGCGCGTCGCCAATCCTTGCATCGGCGCCGACCGCGCCGACCTGGTTCTGGCCGGCTGCGCCATATTGGAGGCGATACGTGCCGTCTGGCCGTCGGAGCGGCTGCGTGTCGCCGACCGCGGCCTGCGCGAGGGCATATTGAGCGAATTGATGGCCGATGACGGCGTCTGGCGAAACAGTGGGCGTGGCCGGCAATGACGAAGAAACCGGAAAAGCCGAGTTCGGCCAGCATTCGCGTGCTGAAGACGAAGATCAAGAAGAAAAGCGGCTTGAAGGAATCGTCGCGCCGCTGGTTGCAGCGCCATATCAACGATCCGTATGTCCAGCGCTCGAAGGCCGACGGCTATCGCTCGCGCGCGGCCTACAAGCTGATCGAGATCGACGACAAGCACCATTTGCTCAAGCCAGGCATGAAGGTGATCGACCTTGGTGCGGCACCCGGCGGCTGGTGCCAGGTCGCCGCCGCACGTACGAAATCTACCGCGGAACACCCGAACGTCGTCGGCATCGACTATTTGGAGATGGACGCGGTGCCGGGCGCGCCGGTGCTGCTGATGGATTTCCTCGATCCTCAGGCGCCGCAGAAGCTGGCCGAGGCGCTGGGCGGCCAGCCCGACATCGTGCTCTCCGACATGGCCGCACCCACCACCGGCCACAAGCGGACCGACCACATCCGCACCATGCATCTTTGCGAGGTGGCGGCCGATTTCGCGCTGTCGGTACTGAAGCCGGGCGGCCACTTCCTCGCCAAGACCTTTCAGGGCGGCGCCGAAAACGAATTGCTGGCGAGGCTGAAGCGGAATTTCCGCTCGGTCCATCACGTCAAGCCGCCGGCCTCGCGCGATGAGTCGGTGGAGCTGTATTTGTTGGCGAAGGATTTTAAAGGCGGAAACGGCGCGGCGTGAAAATCGCTCTGTAGCGATCCTTCGCGCCCCCCTCTGTCCTGCCGGACATCTCCCCCACGAGGGGGGAGATTGGCAGCTTCGGCGCGCTGTCTAATCCTGCAACGTTGAATATTGGCGAAAGCCGATGTCACGTCCGATCTCCCCCCACGTGGGGGAGATGTCCGGCAGGACAGAGGGGGGCGCCTCCGGCGTCCGTAAGTACGAGCAAAGGTCAACTCCCCGGCGGGCTCACCGGCTCCAGCGTCTTCGGCGGTGTCAGTCGGCCATGTCCCGACACGGCATTGCCGGCGTCCGGCGCCAGCCGCATGAACGACAGCGAGGCTGCCGCCGACATCGCCGCTACGATGAAGAAGGCGGTGTGGAAGTCGCTCAGCGTCAGTGGGCCGCCATGGATCTTGGTCGACACTTCCAGGATGCCGCCGGCCAGCGCCACACCGAGCGCGATTGCCAACTGCTGGAACACCGCGGTGATCGGCGTCGCCTTGCTGGTGTCGGCTGCTGAAATCTCGGCATAGGCAAGCGCGTTGATGCCGGTGAAGAACATCGAACGGATGAAGCCCCCGGCGAGCAGCATGGCGAGGATCAGCCCATAGGGTGTGTCGGGTGTGAACAGGCCGTTGACGGCGATGGACGCGGCCGCGACGAGCGAGCCTGAAATCAGCACACGGCGGAAGCCCGCGACCCTGAAGATCAGGGCAGTGACGAATTTCATGCCTATGGCGCCGATTGCCGAGACGAAGGTGATCATGCCGGACTGGAACGGCGTCAGCCCGAAACCGATCTGGAACATCAGCGGCAAAAGAAAAGGTACGGCACCAATGCCGATGCGGAACAGTCCGCCGCCGAGCACCGATGAGCGGAACACCCGATTGCGAAACAGCTCGAGCGCCAGCAGCGGATTCTTGGCGTGGCGCGCGTGCAGCAGATAAAGCACCGCCGATGCCAGCCCGACGGCAACGGTGATAAAGCCGGCAGCCGGCGGCAGGGCCGGCAGGCTGACCACCGACAGGCCGAACACAATGCCCGATGCCGCCAGCCCGCTCAGCACGAAACCAATGAAATCGAGCGGCGGCGTCTGCGCGGCGTCGGTCTTCGGCAGGAAACGCGTGGCCAGCCAGATCCCGATCAGCCCGATCGGTACATTGATCAGAAAAATCCAGTGCCAGGTGAAATAGGTTGTGATGAAGCCGCCGACCGGTGGACCGACCAGGGGGCCGACCAGAGCCGGGACGGTCAGCCACGACATGGCGGCGACGAGTTCGCTTTTCGGCGTGGCGCGTACCAGCACCAGGCGTCCGACCGGCGTCATCATGGCGCCGCCAATGCCTTGCAGGAAGCGTGAGACCACGAAAGCCGGCAACGAATTGGACATGGCGCAGGCGACCGAACCGATGATGAACACGGCGATCGCGGCGCGGAAGACATTCTTGGCGCCGAAGCGGTCGGCCATCCAGCCGCTGATCGGAATGAAGATCGCCAGGGATACCAGATAGGCGGTCAGCGCCAGCTTGAGCGCGATCGGGCTGGTGTGGATGTCGATGGCGATCGCCGGCAACGATGTCGCAATGACGGTCGAATCCATGTTTTCCATGAATAGAGCGACCGCCAGAATAAGCGGAATGGTGCGGTTCACGATGGATCCGGCCTTGAAATGTGCGTCGCTATTGCTTGCCGGCCTTGGGGCCAAACCGACACGTAGGGCGGTTATCACGCCTTGGCCCGGATGTCGCATTAATTTGCTGTCACGTTTGTGCGACCGCAAGTCGTGCGCAGCACCTGGGGCAAAATGCATCGTCGCCACTATACAACCATCGGCTTTTCAACGGCGACGGGACGTGTTACGAGCCAGCGCCAATCCTGAAAGGGAAGAAGACGAGTCGGCGCTGTCCATCCAGGGCGAGCGCCTTTCCTGCATTCCGAGGGCTGGCCATGGCAAAAATCATCGAGACGTCCACCGGCGCATTGGCGCTGACCTTTGACGACGTGCTGCTGCAGCCGGGTCATTCCGAGGTCATGCCTGGCGAGACCGACATCCGCACCCGCATCGCCAGCGACATCGACCTCAACGTGCCGATCCTGTCGGCCGCCATGGACACGGTCACCGAGGCGCGGCTTGCCATCGCCATGGCCCAGGCCGGCGGCATCGGCGTCATCCACCGCAATTTCTCGCCGGCCGAACAGGCCGAGCAGGTGCGGCAGGTGAAGAAATTCGAATCCGGCATGGTGGTCAACCCCGTCACCATCGGTCCCGAGGCGACGCTCGCCGATGCGCTGGGTCTGATGCGCACCTACAGCATTTCGGGCATTCCGGTGGTCGAGAACGGCGGCACCGGCGGCCACACGGTCGGCCGGCTGGTCGGCATCCTGACCAACCGCGACGTCCGCTTCGCCTCGGACCCGGCGCAGAAGGTCTATGAGCTGATGACCCGCGAGAACCTGATCACCGTCAAGGAGAACGTCGATCAGGACGAGGCCAAGCGGCTGCTCCATCAGCACCGCATCGAGAAGCTGGTTGTGGTCGATCGGGACGGCAATTGCGTCGGGCTGATCACGGTCAAGGACATCGAGAAGTCGCAGCTCAACCCGCACGCCACCAAGGATGCGCAGGGACGCTTGCGCGCCGCCGCCGCCACCAGCGTCGGCGATGATGGTTTCGAGCGGGCCGAGCGCCTCATCGACGCCGGCGTCGACCTTCTGGTGATCGACACCGCGCACGGTCATTCGCAGCGCGTCCTGGATGCGGTGACGCGGGCCAAGAAGCTTTCCAACTCGGTTCGCATCCTGGCCGGCAACGTCGCCACAGCGGAAGGCACGCTGGCGCTGATCGATGCTGGCGCCGACGCGGTCAAGGTCGGCATCGGGCCGGGCTCCATCTGCACCACCCGCATCGTCGCCGGCGTCGGCGTGCCGCAGCTCTCGGCAATCATGTCGGCGGTCGAGACGGCGCAAAAATCGGGTGTCTCGGTCATTGCAGATGGCGGCATCAAATATTCGGGCGATCTGGCCAAGGCGCTGGCCGCCGGCGCCAGCGCGGCGATGATCGGTTCGTTGCTGGCCGGCACCGACGAGAGCCCGGGCGAGGTCTATCTGCACCAGGGCCGCTCCTTCAAAGCCTATCGCGGCATGGGCTCGGTCGGCGCGATGGCGCGCGGCTCCGCCGATCGCTACTTCCAGGCCGAGGTGCGCGACACGCTGAAACTGGTCCCGGAAGGCATCGAAGGGCAGGTGCCGTACAAAGGACCTGTGTCTGGCGTGCTGCACCAGCTTGCGGGCGGCCTGAAAGCCGCTATGGGTTATGTCGGTGGCCGCGACCTTGCCGATTTCCGCGAGCGCGCCACTTTTGTGCGGATATCCAATGCCGGACTTCGTGAAAGCCACGCCCATGACGTCACGATTACCCGCGAAAGCCCGAATTATCCTGGCGGAGCCTGATCGCCATGCGCATTGGCGCAATCTGGCGGCGATGATCCTGCGGCTGTCGCGCCACGCCGCCGCACTCTGTTTCGCCACCGTGGCGATTTTCATCATCATGACGGCGATGGAGTTCCTCTATTTTCGCCAATTGAGCGGCGGTCTGCCCTCGCTCGACATGCGCTATGCCGGTTTCACTCCGGATGAGGGCATGGCCTGGCTGACGGCGCTCGGCCGGCGTGGCAGCGAGATCATTCTCGTCTGGCATTACCTGACCTTCGACCTGCTGTTTCCGGCGCTGCTGTCGCTGACGATGGTCAGCCTGATCCTGGCAACGGGCCGGCGGCTGAAGAATTTCCATTCGCTGCCTGCGCAAACCCAGTCGATATTCGCAGCTGTGCTGGTGCTGCCCTACACGCTCGCCGACTATGCCCAGAACATCGCCGTGGCTCGTCTTTTGTCCGATTTCCTGTCTGCCAATCCGGATTCGCTATCCTTTGCCTCGGCGCTGATCGTCACCAAATTCGCGCTTCTGGCGGTGCCGGTGACCGTCATTGCGGCTTTCACTCTGATGGCTCAGAAACGGCCTTGAAGGCTGGGTGACAACGACAGAGGGCGTCTTGAACCAGACCGCGATCTTCTGGCCGATGCTGGCGCAGGTGCTGCTGGTCTATATCGTCTATGTCGTAATGGGCCGGCGCCGCTATGGTGCGGTCAGGTCGGGCGAAGCCAAGACCGGCCAGTTCAAGACGCGCTCGACGGAGCCTGGTTCCAGCATCACCGTCGCCAACAATCTGAGCAACCAGTTCGAACTGCCGGTGCTTTTCTACGTCTTATGCCTGACGCTGCACGTGACCAATGGCGTCAATTATCTGACCTTGGCGCTGATGTGGATCTTTGTCGTCTCCCGCTATCTTCACGCATCGGTCCACTTGACCAGCAATCGGCTAATCCTGCGCAGCAGGGCATTCTACGTGGGCGCGGTAGTTCTCGCACTTGGCTGGATATGGCTGGCGCTGCATCTGCTCGGCTTGGTCTGAGCAAGCTCAAGCTACAAATCGAACACCGCGATCTTGCGCTTGTCGAACCTGATCGCGAGTTCACCGCGCACCAGCCTGAGCGCGGCCTCGCCAAAGACGGCGCGCCGCCAGCCTTGCAATGCCGGCACATCGGCGTCCTCGCCCTCTGCAGCGATGCGATCGATGTCGTCACTGGAGGCGAGTACCTTCGATGCGACACCTTCCTTTTCGGCAACGATCCGCAGCAGCACCTTCAGCAACTCCGCCGCGGCGCTCGACCCCTCCGGCGGCTGGAAGCTCTTCGGCAGCTTCGGCATCTCTTCCCTGGGCAGCGCCAGGGCAGCGTTGACTGCGCCAAGCAGTGCCGTCGCCGTCGACGAGCGCTCCCAGCCCTTCGGCGTGGTACGCAGCTTGCTCAGCGCCGCCGTATCGCGCGGCGCCTGCTGCGCTACTTCGTAGATCGCATCGTCCTTGAGCACCCGGCCGCGGGGCACGTCGCGCTCGCGCGCTTCGCGTTCGCGCCAGGCGGCCACCGCCTGCACGATCGCCAGTTCCTGTGGCTTGCGCAGCCGCATCTTGAGCCGCTTCCAGGCATCCTCGGGATGCGGATCGTAGGTCTCGCGCGAGGTCAGCACGTCCATCTCCTCGTTCAGCCAGTGGGCGCGGTTTTCCCGCACCAACTCGGCGCTGAGGTGCTTGTAGACTTCGATCAGATGGGTGACGTCGGCGAGCGCGTAGTCGAGCTGCTTTTCGGACAGCGGACGATGGCGCCAGTCGGTGAAACGCGACGACTTGTCGAGCCGCGCGCCGGTGATGCGCTGCACCAGCTGGTCGTAGGAGACGCTGTCGCCGAAGCCGCAGACCATCGCCGCGACCTGGGTGTCGAACACCGGATGCGGCACCAGATCGCCGAGATGCACAATGATTTCGATGTCCTGTCGCGCCGCATGGAAGACTTTGACGATCGCCTCGTTGGCCATCAGCCTGAAGAACGGTTTCAGGTCGATGTCGGGCGACAGCGGATCGATCAGCGCCGTCACCCCGGGCGCTGCCATCTGGATCAGGCACAGGATCGGCCAGAAGGTCGTTTCGCGAATGAATTCAGTATCGACGGTGACGAATTCCGCCTTTTCGAAAGCGGCAATAACGGTCTCGAGTTCGTTCTGGGTGGTGATGACGTGCATCAAATCGCTTTTGGCAAGGGATAGGGTCTCTTTCAATTTCAGCCGCGCGCGCTTTCGTCAAGCGCAAGCACCTTTATCGGGCTTTGCGGGTTCATCGGGATCGGCATTCCGCTTCGCCAACCGGGCAAAAACCGTCGATGTGCGCAACAGCGCCGTAAAACGGCTGCGATGGCTCGCCGGCACAGCAGAGCGCGCCCGCATCCGGAAAAGGATGACCGCCACGAAGATCGCATAGACGGTGGCGCTGAACACGAACAGCGCGCTCGGCCCGAAATATTGCATCACCGTCGAGGCTGCGAAGGGGCCGCCAATGGCGCCGAAGGAATAAAACAGCATCAAGGCTGCGTTGATTAGCACAAACTCGCCCTTGTCGGCGCGGTCGTTGGAATGCGCCGCCGACAACGAATAGAGCGGCATGGCAAAGCAGCCGAAGATAAAGACGAGCAGGAAGTTGAGGAACGGGCTGCCGCCTGCCACGAACGCCAGCGCCAGTGCCGCCACCATCGCACAGCACGTCGTCATCAGCAGCACCGAGCGCCGGTCCCAGCGGTCGGAGAGATAGCCAAGCGGATATTGGATGATGGCGCCGCCGAAAATGCCGACGCTGACGAAGGTGACGACGTCGGCGACCGACATGCCGATCTGCTCGGCATAGACCGGCGACAGGGTGCGGAAGGCGCTGTTGGTCACGCCGACGGCGATGCAGCCGAAGCAGCCAAGCGGCGAGATGCGCCAGACGCGTGCCAAATCGAGTTTGACGTCTTCCGGCGGCGTCGGGTTGGAGCGGTCGCCGAGCGAAACCGGCACCAGCGACACGGTGATCATCATCGACATAATGGCGAAGATGGCAAAGCCGCCGGCGCCGAAGATCGGGATCAGGAATTGGGCGCCCGTCACCGAACCGATGTCGACCATGCGGTAAATGGCAAGCACCCGCGCCCGGTCGGTGTTGGTGACGCCGGAATTCAGCCAGGCTTCCATGATGGTGAACAGGCCGGCAAAGCAGAACCCGCCGGCAAAGCGCACGGCGCACCACATCACCGGATCGATGACCAGCACCAGCAGCAGCGTTCCCGCCGAGGCGATCGCCGCCAGCGCGGAAAAGGCGCGCACATGGCCGACGGACTTCATGATGCGGGTGACGGCAAGGCAGCCGAGCAAAAAGCCGGCGAAATAGAACGTGCCCATCAGGCCGATAGAGGAAGCGGGAAAACCCTCCTGCGCACCACGCAGCGCAATCAAAGTGCTCTGCAGGCCGTTGCCGCCGAGCAGGATGCCGGCGGCGATCAGGAGCGGAATCAGCGGGCGGATGGAGGACATGAAGGAAAGCCTGTCGTTGATCCTTCTTGAACCATCGCCTTCGCCAATGCCAGCGGCAATTCCCGGAGGCGTTGGGGCCAGGCAGGGCCATAGGCTGCCTTGGGAACTTGCGCTACCGCGTCGCGCCGGATGCTCCGTCTTGGGAACCCAAGGCGTATCTTTGTAGTTCAGTGCTGGTGGTGCTGAGGACGGTGTCGGGCATCGACGTCCGTTTCTGCTGCTGCCTGAAGCTCCAAAGGGAGATCCGTCATCATGAAGTTTCATCCCGCATTTGCTGGATTTGCCGTGGCCGCAGTTCTGGCGGCCGGGCCGGCGCGGGCTGTCGACCTCGCCATGGTGTCGGGCGATACCGGCAACGGCCAGAGAATCCTTCGCGAGATACTCGATCAATACGAGAAGAAGACCGGCAACAAGGTTAGCGTGGTTCCGGTGCCGCCCTCGGGGACCGATCAGTTTAGTCAATACAGGCTCTGGCTTGCGGCTGGAAACAGCGACGTCGACGTCTATCAGACGGACGTCATCTGGGCTCCCCAGCTTGCAAAGCAGCTCGTCGACCTGACCGCGGCGACCAAGGATGTCGTCGGCGCTCATTTCCCATCGATCATCAAATCGCAGACCGTCGACGGCAAGCTCGTCGCCTTGCCGATATTCACCGACGCTCCGGCGCTCTATTACCGCAAGGATCTCCTCGACAAATACGGCGCCAAGGTCCCGACCAGCTGGGCCGAGCTTGCCGATACTGCCAAGCTTGTCATGGACAAGGAACGCGAGGGCGGCAACAAGGACATGTGGGGCTTCGTTTTCCAGGGCAACGCCTATGAGGGACTGACCTGCGATGCACTCGAATGGGTGAAGTCGAACGGCGGTGGTCAGATCATCGAGCCGGACGGCACGATCTCCATCAATAACCCGCAAGCAGCCGCGGCGCTGGAAATGGCGAGGAGCTGGGTGGGAACCATCTCGCCTCCCGGCATTCTGGCCTATCAGGAAGAAGAGTCGCGCGGTGTCTGGCAGACCGGCAACGCCGTCTTCATGCGCAACTGGCCCTACGCCTATGCGCTTGGCAACAGCGAAAGCTCCCCCATCAAGGGCAAGTTCGAGGTGACGACGCTGCCGTCCGGGTCGGGTGAGGGCGCCCGCCCGGCAGCAACGCTTGGCGGCTGGAATCTTGCGGTTTCCAAATATTCGAAGAACCCGGCCGCAGCCGTCGAGCTGGTCAAATGGATCGCTTCGCCTCAGATGCAGAAGTACCGCGCCTTGAAGGGGGCATATCTGCCGACCATTCAGGCGCTCTATGACGATGCCGACATCGCCAGCGCCCAGCCGGTTATCCCGCGCTGGAAGGAAGTCGTCCTCAACGCGGTGCCGCGTCCCTCGGCCCAGGCCAAGACCAGGTACAATGAGGCATCGAGCGAGTTCTGGACCGCCGTCCACAACACCATGTCCGGCGAGGGCACGGCAGCCGACAACCTCGCCGATCTGGAGTTCTCCTTGACCAGGCTCAAGGGCACCGCCTGGTGACCTCGCCGTGCTCAGGCTCGCTGCTGGCGCGTCAGCGTGTGCGCTCGGCATGGCTGCTGCTTGCCCCGATGCTCATCGTGCTCGCCGCCGTTGCCGGCTGGCCGTTGATGCGCACGATCTATTTCGGCTTCACCGATGCCTCGCTCGCCGACCTGGAAGCCCGTCGCTGGGTTGGCTTCGCCAATTATTTCTCCATCCTGCAAATGCCGAGCGGCCGCGTCATCTATGACGGGCTGCTCGCCGATCCGGTCTGGTGGCGCGCCGTCTGGAATACGGTGCGCTTCGCGGTGATTTCGGTAACCTGCGAGACGGTGCTCGGCATGATCGTCGCGCTGGTGCTCAACACCAAGTTTCGCGGCCGCGGCATGGTGCGCGCCGCGATTCTAATCCCTTGGGCCATCCCGACGATCGTCTCGGCGAAAATGTGGCAGTGGATGCTCAACGACCAGTTCGGCATCATCAACGACGTCCTTCTCAAGCTCGGCCTGATCGGCACCAAGATCGCCTGGACGGCTAGCGCCGACACGGCCATGGTCGCCATCCTCATTGTCGACATCTGGAAGGCGACCCCGTTCATGGCGCTTCTCATTCTCGCCGGCCTCCAGATGCTTCCACAGGAAATCTACGAGGTCGCCAAGCTCGACGGCGTCGGCGCGTGGAAAGTTTTCTGGAAGATCACCTTGCCGCTCATCCGGCCGGCGTTGATGGTGGCCATGATCTTCCGCGGTCTCGATGCGCTGCGCATCTTCGACCTGATCTACGTGCTCACGCCAAACAACATCCACACCAAGTCGATGTCGGTGTTTGCCCGCGAGAGCCTGTTTGAGTTCGACAAGTTTGCCTACGGCTCCGCCGCCTCGACGCTGCTCTTCCTCATCCTCGCTTTGCTGACCATGCTCGTTCTGTGGCTCGGCCGGATAAGACTGGACAAGGACTATTGATCATGTGGGGCTGCTGACCATGTGGATCGTCAAGCGCACGGCTTTCTACCTCCTCGTCGCCATTATTGTCGTCGTCGCGGTATTCCCGTTTTACTACGCCATCGTCACCAGCCTGAAATCAGGGACGGCGCTCTTCCAGATCGACTATTGGCCGAAGACGATCACCTTCAGCAATTACCAGACCGTTTTCACCGAGGGGACCTTCCTGCGTAACCTCGTGAACTCGCTGGTCATCTCGAGCGCCGTTGTCGTCATTTCGCTGTTCCTCGGCGTCACCGCCGCCTATGCCCTGGCGCGCATCCGCTTCCGCGGCCGCTCGGTTCTGCTCCTCATTATCCTGTCCGTCTCTATGTTCCCGCAATTGGCGGTGCTTGCCGGGCTTTTCGAGCTGATCCGGGCCTTCGGCCTTTACAATTCGCCGTTCGCGCTGATCTTGTCCTACATGATCTTCACCTTGCCGTTCACCGTCTGGGTGCTCACCGCCTTCGTTCGCGACCTGCCGATCGAGCTGGAGGAAGCGGCGATCCTCGACGGCGCCACGCCCTGGATCATCATCAGCCGCGTTTTCCTGCCGCTGATGTGGCCGGCGCTGGCGACCACCGGGCTTCTCGCCTTCATCGGTGCGTGGAACGAATTTCTGTTCGCGCTTACGTTTACCTCCAACAACGAGCAGCGAACCGTGCCGGTCGCCATCGCGCTGCTCTCCGGCAGCTCGCAGTTCGAGATCCCGTGGGGCAACATCATGGCCGCATCGGTGATCGTCACCGTGCCGCTCGTCATCCTCGTCCTGATCTTCCAGCGCAAGATCATCTCCGGCCTCACCGCAGGCGGGGTCAAGGGATGAGGTGCTGAACATTTCGTCGCACACAGAGGCTTGCCAACTCGCCATCGTTCGCGGAACGTCCCCGCTCAAAAATCGAATGGCGAGACGACATGCAGATCCTGCTGATCACCGGCCCGGCTGGCGTGGGCAAGACCACGCTGTGCTGGGAAATGAGCGCTCAACTCAGCGCAGCGCAGATAGCTCACGCGGTTATCGAGACAGACGAAATCGACAGAGTGTTCCCCCGCCCAAGTGCCGAGGACCTTGAAAGAATTCAGCCTGGAACTGTTGATGTCAGCAGCATCAATTTGGCTGCGATCTGGTCAACATATCGGGTGCTGGGCCACTCGCGCTTGATTATGTCGGGTGTCATGATGCACCTCCAATTCGATCGGCGGTGGATTCTTGCTGCCATACCCGACGCGCGGATTACGGTGGTTCGTCTGTCCGCTACGGAACCCACAATACTCGCGCGTCTAGCACAGCGCGAGATTGGATCCGGTGCGGAAGAGCAGGCACAGCGCTCGTTTCGACAAGCCAGGCGCATGGCCGGTGAAGCAGCCGAAGATCTGTTTGTGGTACCCACAGATGGCAAGATGCCAAAGGAACTTGCGGAGATCATTTTGCGGGAAGTTGGCTGGTTGAGTATCGTCGCAGAATAGCGCAGGGAGGCATCGAGATCGTCCACCGTTGTCTGCGCCCAAGGTCCGAAGGGCTTGAAAGCCGAAGTTCGAACCGAGATGCCACCCGGGCGCCGCTTGCCTTGACAAATGCACACTCTCATGTGCTTTTCGCGCAAATTTTCAGGCCGGGCCATCGTGCTTTGGCCGCAACCAACATCCGGACCTAGCAATGACAATGCATCGTTACCGCAGCCATACCTGTGCCCAGTTGAGGAAGAGCGACGTCGGCTCTTCCGTCCGCCTGTCGGGCTGGGTGCATCGCGTGCGCGACCATGGCGGCCTGCTGTTCATCGATTTGCGCGACCATTACGGCCTGACCCAGATCGTCGCCGATCCGGATTCGCCGGCCTTCAAGATCGCCGAGACCCTGCGCGGTGAATGGGTCGTCCGCGTCGATGGCGAGGTCAAGGCGCGCCTCGCCGACACCGTGAACCCTAATTTGCCGACCGGCGAGATCGAGATTTTTGCGCGCGAGATCGAGGTGCTGTCGGCGGCCAGGGAATTGCCGCTGCCGGTCTTCGGCGAGCCGGATTATCCGGAGGACATCCGCCTCAAATACCGCTTCCTCGACCTGCGCCGCGACACGCTGCACAAGAATATCGTCGCGCGGACGAAAATCATCGCCGAGATGCGCAAGCTGATGGGCGAGGTCGGCTTCACCGAATTCTCGACGCCGATCCTGACCGCCTCGTCGCCGGAAGGGGCGCGCGACTTTCTGGTGCCGTCGCGCATCCACCCCGGCACTTTCTACGCGCTGCCGCAGGCACCGCAGCAGTATAAGCAGCTGATCATGGTGTCCGGATTCGACCGCTACTTCCAGATTGCGCCGTGCTTCCGCGACGAGGACCCGCGCGCCGACCGTCTGCCGGGTGAATTCTACCAGCTCGACGTGGAGATGAGCTTCGTCGAGCAGGAGGACGTGTTCACCACCATGGAGCCGGTGATGCGAGGCGTTTTCGAGACCTTTGCCGCCGGAAAGCCGGTGACGCAGAAGTTTCCGCGCATCGCCTATGATGTCGCGATCCGCAAATACGGCACCGACAAGCCGGACCTGCGCAACCCGATCGAGATGCAGGCCGTCTCCGATCATTTTCGCGATTCCGGCTTCAAGGTATTTGCCAACATCCTTGCCAACGATCCGAAGGCCGAGGTCTGGGCCATTCCGGCCAAGACCGGCGGTTCGCGCGCCTTCTGCGACCGCATGAACTCATGGGCGCAAGGCGAGGGCCAGCCCGGGCTGGGCTACATCTTCTGGCGCAAGGAGGGCGAGAAGCTCGAAGGCGCCGGGCCGCTGGCCAAGAACATCGGCGAGGAGCGCACGGAGGCGATCCGCCAACAACTCGGCCTTGCCGATGGCGATGCCGCTTTCTTCGTCGCCGGCGACCCGAAGAAATTCGTCTCCTTCGCGGGTGCGGCGCGCACCCGCGCCGGCGAGGAGCTCAACCTTGTCGACCGTGATCGCTTCGAATTGTGCTGGATCGTCGACTTCCCGTTCTTCGAATGGAACGAGGAGGAGAAGAAGATCGACTTCGCGCACAATCCGTTCTCGATGCCGCAAGGTGGCATCGATGCGCTTAACGGCGAGGATCTGCTCGGCATCAAGGCGTTCCAGTACGACATGGTCTGCAACGGTTTCGAGATCGCCTCAGGCGGCATTCGCAACCATCTGCCGGAAACCATGGTCAAGGCGTTCGAAACGGTCGGGCTGGACCGCGCAACCGTCGAGGAACGCTTCGGCGGCCTTTACCGTGCCTTCCAGTATGGCGCGCCGCCGCATGGCGGCATGGCGGCCGGCATCGACCGTGTCGTCATGCTTCTGGTCGGTGCCAGGAACCTGCGCGAAGTGACCATGTTCCCGATGAACCAGCAGGCCTACGACCTGTTGATGAACGCCCCGTCGGAAGCCAGTCCGCAGCAGCTTCGCGAATTGTCGCTGCGCGTCGTGGCAACGAAGAAAGAGGTTTAGGAAACGCTCCGAACCGGTCCTGTGGATTCATAAAAAAGCCCGGCATCGCTGCCGGGCTTTTTGCTTGAAGGCTGTCTCGGTCAGTCTTCGTTCGCGGTAACCGTCACGCCAAGCGTTTTCGGCAGGTCGAGCGGGTTGGACATGGCGCCCGCCATGATCAGCGCGAACGGCACCGCTGCCGGCGGCTCGGCCGAGACCTCGATGCTCTGCGGATCGTCGAGGAACTTGTTGACCGCGGCCGAAACCTGCGCCGTCAGTTCCGGATTGTTGAGCTGCGCCATGCCGAATGGCACGATCGCCTTGGCCTGGTTGGCAATGTCCTTGCCGGACATGCCTTGCTGCTTGCCGGCATAATCGAGCACCTTCTTGGTCAGCGAATCGTCGTCGAAGCGGATCGAGGCGCTGTTGAACGATAGCTGCTGCAGCAGCCCGAGCATGGCCATGCCTTGCGCCGAATTGTCGGCGCCTTCAGGCTGAGCTGCCATCTTCTTCTGCATCTCCTGCATCGATTTGATGACATCCAGCGTGTAGCCGCCGAGATTGAAGGTCATACCGAATGTGCCGGCATTGTCGACCGAAATTTCGTATTTCGACAAATCCATCTTGCCGTCGGTAGGCTGCCAGGTGCCTTCCATCTCAAGATTGCCCGATATGTTCTGGTAGCCGAGTGCGTTGATGACTTCCTTGGACTTCGGATCTTCGACCAGCGTCAGGTCGGCAGTGAACTTTTCCGTGGTGCCGGAGAACGCCATGGCCTTGCCGTCGGCCGGCGGCGTGATTGCGATGGCAAGCCCGTCCATCGAGAAGGCAGGCTTGTCGGCGACCTTGACGGTCATGTTTTCGAGCTCGGCCGATTTGTACATCATCAGCGAGCCCAGCGGACCGCTTGCGCCTTCGGCCGGAACCGTCATGTCGTGGATGACGAAGGGGCTGAGATTGAGCGTGACGCCATCTTCGCTGTGTTCGAACGGCGAAGTCGATACGGTCGCGATTTGATAGCCGCCATTGGCTTCGGTCACGCCTTCGAGCTTGACGTCGCCGATCTTGAGCGCCTCCTTTTCGGCCGCCGGTCTGACCGCTACGCCTTGCAGAACCATGCTGGAGGTGTCGCCGGTTACTCCGGTCCAGGAGAGGTCGACGCCCTGGGCGGCGAGGGCAGCCTTCAGCCGGTCGGCGACCGCGGTATCCTGCGCGAACGCCGCATTCAGCGGCAGCGTCAGCAAAAAGGTCGAAAAAGCCAGTCTTTTAATAAGTGTCGAGTGTCTGATCGTCATCGAGAGCTCCCCTGAGAGTGTCCTGAAATTCTTTTCAAATCGTCGCGTCGTCACCATTCAGCGACGAACTGGACCGGAAAAAGGCGGGCCTCGGCACAATGGTCGAAAATCGCGGCCAAAGGCAAACCCGATCCATCAGGCTTGCGATAGAAGCCGGATGTAACGGATTGATGTTGGCCGGCGTCGCGACGCTTCCAATTCCTGTTGCACAATGCAGGTCGCGCAAAAGTGTGCAGCGGTTTTGCGCGACATGGATCAAAACAAGGACCTAAAGCGCGCGCATAAGGCCGGTCGAACGCGACGCGCTTTAGGAGGACGTATGCCGGCGCCTCTTGCCGCGAATCACCCGCTCGGCTAGTGCCAGCCCATGGGAAAAAGGCTTTTGCCGCCTGAAACTGGCGGCGGCGACAATATCGAGCCGGTCGATCTGAAGAAGGCGCTGGAAGAGCGCTATCTCGCCTACGCGCTGTCGACCATCATGCACCGGGCGCTGCCGGACGTGCGCGACGGGTTGAAGCCGGTGCATCGCCGCATAATGCATGCCATGCGCTTGTTGCGGCTCAACCCCGACCAGGGCTTTGCCAAATGCGCCCGCATCGTCGGCGAGGTGATGGGCAAGTTCCATCCACATGGCGACCAGTCGATCTACGACGCATTGGTGCGGTTGGCGCAGGATTTTTCGATGCGCTACCCGCTGGTCGACGGGCAGGGCAATTTCGGCAATATCGACGGCGATAACGCCGCCGCCATGCGCTACACCGAAGCGCGCATGACCGACGTGTCGACGCTGCTGCTGGAAGGCATCACCGAGGACGCGGTCGATTTCCGCCCGACCTACAACGAGGAAGACGAGGAGCCGGCCGTGCTGCCCGGCGCCTTCCCGAACCTGCTTGCCAACGGCTCGTCCGGCATCGCCGTCGGCATGGCGACCTCGATCCCGCCGCACAATGCGGCCGAGCTTTGCGACGCCGCGCTTCACCTGATCGATCATCCGGATGCGCCCGTCACCAAGCTGATGGACTTCGTGCAAGGTCCGGATTTCCCGACCGGCGGCATCATCGTCGACAGCCGAGCCTCGATCCTCGAAGCCTACGAAACGGGTCGCGGCGGCTTTCGCGTCAGGGCGAAATGGAGCCAGGAGGACCAGGGCAGGGGCACCTGGAACATAGTCGTCACCGAGATCCCCTACGGCGTCCAGAAGGCCAGGCTGATCGAAAAGATCGCCGAGCTCTTGATTGCGCGCAAGCTTCCGTTGCTCGAGGATATCCGCGACGAGAGCGCCGAGGACATCCGCGTCGTGCTGGTGCCGAAGAGCCGCTCGGTCGATCCCGGCATCATGATGGAATCGCTGTTCAAGCTGACCGAGCTCGAAAGCCGCTTTCCGCTCAACATGAACGTGTTGTCGCGCGGCAAGGTGCCGAACGTGCTGTCGCTGAAAGGCGTGCTCAAGGAGTGGCTTGAGCACCGCCGCGACGTCTTGATCCGCCGCTCCAAGCACCGTCTCGGCGAGATCGAGAGGCGGCTGGAGATCCTCGCCGGCTATCTGATCGCCTACCTCAACATCGACGAGGTGATCAGGATCATCCGCGAGGAGGACGAGCCCAAGCAGGTGATGATGGCCCGCTGGTCACTCACCGACACCCAGGCCGAAGCCATCCTCAACATGCGGCTGAGGGCGCTGCGCAAGCTCGAGGAATTCGAGATTCGTGAGGAATTCAACGGCCTGACCGGCGAGAAGAAGCAGATCGAGGCGCTACTTGCGTCCGACGCCAAGCAGTGGGCGACGATCAAGTGGGAAGTCGCCAATGTTCGCCAGAAATATGGGCCCGAGACCGAGATCGGCAAGCGCCGGACCGAGTTCGCAGATGCACCCGAACATGACCTGACCGATATCGCCCACGCCATGATCGAGCGCGAGCCGGTCACCGTCGTCGTATCGGAAAAGGGCTGGCTGAGGGCCATGAAAGGTCATCTGACCGATCACTCTGCCCTGACCTTCAAGGAAGGCGACAGCCTCAAGCTCGCCTTCCATGCCCAGACGACCGACAAGGTGCTGGTCTTCACCACCGGCGGCAAGTTCTACACGATCGGCGCCGACCGGCTGCCGGGTGGGCGTGGCCATGGTGAGCCGATCCGCATCATCGTCGACATGGACAACGACCAGGATATCGTCACCGCCTTCGTCCATGATCCCAAGCGCAAGCTGCTGCTGGTTTCGCATGACGGCAACGGTTTCATCGTGCAGGAAGAGGAGGTCGTCGCCAACACCCGCAAGGGCAAGCAGGTGATGAATGTCAAGGCGCCCGACGAGGCCCAGCGCTGCGTGACTGTCGCCGGCGACCATCTCGCCATTGTCGGCGAGAACCGCAAGATGCTGGTGTTCCCGCTGGCCGAGATCCCGGAGATGGGACGCGGCAAGGGCGTGCGCCTGCAGAAATACAAGGATGGCGGTGTCCTCGACCTCAAGACCTTCACGCTCGCAAGCGGTCTGTCCTGGCAGGATTCGGCAGATCGCACCTTCACCAAATCGCGTGACGAGCTTGCCGAATGGATCGGCGCCCGCGCCTCGGCCGGCCGCATGGTGCCAAAGGGCTTTCCGCGCACGGGCAAGTTCGGGTAGGCGCGCGAAGGAGCATGACCTTTCGGGGGGCGGTCAGGCGAGGTGGTGAAAGGGAATTCGTGTTTTCGTGCCCGGCGGCGCATTTTGTTCTTGCTTTGTGCCGGCAGCTATGCTACTAATTTCGCTATGGTGCTGATTCGCACCGACGACCCGCCTGCCAAGGCGGGTTTTTTGTTTCGGGCTCCTTTCGACCAAATTGGAATGCCGTCACGATTGCTGCACTATATCAGTGCATAAGCTTCGCCATGGGAAATCGCGGGGATAACGCATCTGGACGACACGGGGCGTTGGGGAGGTAGTCGCTTGAAGGAAGTCAGGATACAGAAGCCGGAGCGGCAGCAGCGCCTGTTTGGCCTGTCGACGCCGCTCAGGGCCGCTGTCATTCCGCCGCTGTCGGCGGCGCGCTGGCTCCTGGTGCTGATCGTCGCCGCCGGCGTTTATTTCTTCCACGGCTTCCTATTCCCGGTCCTTGCCGCCCTGGTGATCGCTTTCGCCAGCTGGCCGCTCTATCGGCGGCTGCTCGCCGGCGTCGGCGGCAACCGCACGATCGCCGCGACCCTTGCGATCCTGTTCATCCTGACCTTCCTGGTGGTGCCGATCGCGCTTGCCGGCACCTATGCCATCAACGAGGTGCGCGAATGGGTCGGCTGGGCGATCGAGACCAACCGCTACGGCGCGCCGACGCCGCACTGGATCGCCACGCTGCCTGTGGTAGGCGAATGGCTCAATGAACAATGGACGGTCAACGTTGGCCATCCAGGCGGTATCGGCGAACTGATCCAGCTGATCAGCGGCGCCAATATCGGCAGCATCTATCGCGGCGTGCTTGCCGCCGGCGGCAGCGCCTTCGGCCTTTTGCTGACGCTGCTGTTCATGATGATCGCGCTGTTCTTCGCCTATCGCGACGGCGAGCATTTCGCCGGGCAGGTCGATCGCCTCGGCGAACGCATCCTGCCGGCCAGATGGGAACGGATCTCACGCGTGGTGCCGGCGACGATCTCCTCGACCGTCACCGGCATGACGGTTATCGCCATCGGCGAAGGGCTGGTGCTGGGCATCGCTTACTGGTTGGCCGGCGTGCCGTCGCCGGTGACGCTCGGCGCACTGACCGGCATCATGGCGCTGATCCCCGGCGGCGCGCCGCTGTCGTTCACGCTGGTCTCGATTTATCTCGCCGCCAGCGGCTCGCCGATGGCCGGCCTGGCGCTGTTCATCTGGGGCGCCGTCGAACTCTTCGTCGTCGACAAGACATTGCGCCCGAAGCTGGTTGGCGGGCCGATAAAGCTGCCCTTCCTGCCGACTTTCTTCGGCCTGATCGGCGGCGTCAAGACAATGGGCTTTCTCGGCCTGTTCATCGGCCCGGTGCTGATGGCCCTGCTGGTCGCGATCTGGCGCGAATGGCTGCGCGAGGTGGAGCTGACCGATGAACTCGCTGCCGCCGAACCGGCGGAGCAGGAAGATGCACCGCCGCAGATCGAAATTGTCGCCGAACGCGCCGCCGCGAAAAAGAATCAGGCCGGGTGACTGACGGCGAGCGTGGCGCGGCGCTTACGCCCCTCGTGCAACTGCCAGAGCGAATGGCCGATCAAGGTGACGATGAGGATCGTGCCGCCGATCAGGCTGTTGCGCGACGGGGTCTCGGCGAAGATCATCCACACCCAGACCGGCGCCAGCACGGTTTCTAACAGGTAGAACATCGCCACTTCCGGCCCGGAAATGTATTTCGGACCGTTGGCGAGGCAGAAGAACGAGATCGGCATGATGACGGCGCCGTTGAAGACGATCCACCACGGTGCGTTGACGTGAAAACCCACCTTGGAAACCATCAGGGCGGCGATGGCCAGTGGCAGCACGACTCCGATCAGCGCGGTGAAGCCCATATCCTTGCCGCTGGCGCGCGAGATGGTGATGGCCGCGGCGATCATGAAGGCGGAGCATAGTGCCATCAGGTCGCCGAAGAGATGCCCGGTTCCGACGGAATCACCGACAATCATCACGACGCCGGCGATCATCAATGCCAGCGCTGCGACCGTCAGGGGCTGTGGCCTCTCCTTCAGGAATAGCCACGACAAAAGGGCCGCGAACATGGTGGTGAAGGCCAGGATGAAAACGAGGTTGGCGGTCGAGGTGTTGTAGACGCCGGTGATGAAGGCGATCGAGCCGAGTCCGTAGAGGGCGGCAACGATGAGCCCTGACCAGCCCGGGATAAGCTGCGGTGCCTTTGCGCTCAGCGAGCGCCAGATGGCCCAGATGACGAGCGTGGCGACGAAGGTCGTGCCGGTGCGCAAGAGCAGGATCGTCCATGCCTCGCCGTCGGCGAGCCGGATCAGCGGAATGTCGACGGTCAGCGTCAACCCGCCGATGGCGGTGATCAGAAGGCCTCTCTGGTGGTCGTTGTGGGAAGACATGCAGCAATTCTCGCGATAGGCTTGGAGGCGCAAAATTGACCCGCCCGGTCTTCCGCCGATCGGCCGGAAGCCCAGCGGCATCCTCCTCGAAACAATTTAAGGGTGAATACCGAAAGCGGAAATCAGCGCGAAACCGCTTCGTGATTGTAGCGTTCCCAGCCTTTCGGGCCGAGATGCTCCTGCGGCTGGAAGCGCATCTTATAATTCATCTTGCGCGAGCCGTTGACCCAGTAGCCCAGGTAGACATGGGGCAGGCCCATCGCCCTGGCGCGGGCGATGTGGTCGAGGATCATGAAGGTGCCGAGGGAACGGTCCTCGAAATCCGGGTTGAAGTAGGAATAGACCATCGACAGGCCATCGGCCATCTTGTCGGTGAGCGCCACGGCGATCAGTTCGCCCTGACCCTTGCCGGTGATGAAGCTGTCAGGTCCGCGGCGACGGTATTCGATGACCTTGGTGTCGACATGGGTATCCTCGACCATCATGGCGTAGTCGAGCACGGTCATATCGGACATGCCGCCACGGCGGTGGCGGGCGTCGAGATAGCTGCGGAACAGCGAATACTGCTCGGTGGAGGGTTCGGCGTCGTGCATGGCGCCGACCAGATCCGAATTATGCTGTATGACGCGTTTCATGTTGCGGCTGGCGGTGAACTCCTGCGCCAGGATGCGCACCGACACGCAGGCGCGGCAGGTCTCGCAAGCCGGCCTGTAGGCGATGTTCTGCGACCGCCTGAACCCGCCCTGCGTCAACAGATCGTTCATCTCGGGGGCCTTGTCGCCGACCAGGTGGGTGAACACCTTGCGCTCGAACTGGCCCTCGAGATAGGGACACGGCGAGGGCGCGGTCAGAAAGAACTGTGGCGACTGGGTCGGGTGCTGCGTCATCGAGCCTTGGAAACACTCCTGCGAATCGCTCTACCTTTGGCGCGGACGCCGAAAAATTCAACAGGATTGTGAAAGCCTGTGTGAATGGACGTCTTCACTTTTGTGCGCAAAGGCTGCGGCCGCGCTTCAAAGCCGCTCAGCGGCCGCTGCGGCTGACGACCGTGCCGAGCAGCAGGTCGTGCAGCATGCGCTTGCGGTCGGAAAACAGGCTCACCAGCAGGACCAGCGGCGAGAGGATGACATTGCCGGCCCAAAACAACACCGAATGGACGACGGCAGTCAACCCGTCGATGCGGCTGCCGTCGAGCCGGTCGAGCCGGATGCCCATCATCTTCATGCCAGCGGTGGCCTGATCTTTACTGCCGAGCGTGTTCCAGATGTAGAGGATGGCGACGGCCGGCACGAGAATGGAAAACAGCATCCAGCCGAGGCCGAGCGTCAACAGCCCAAACAAGAACACCAGGATCGCGAAAGGAATGGTGAGCAGCGCGACGATGAAATAATCGATGACGAAGGCGAGAATGCGCCGCGTGCGCACGCCCTCATAGGCGCGGACGTCTTCGAGCCTGCTGGTGATGATTTCGCCGTCGAGAACGCGAGCGTTCATGTCATTTCCTCGTAATCGAACCCGGGTTAATGCACGGGCCGCGTATTGATGAAATGGTGAAGGTTCGCGGTGGAATCAAGATCGAACCATTCGCCACCGTAGATGGTGACGGAGTGCCCGGCGCCGTCTGACTTGTTGAATTCATGGCGCGGATAGCGTTAGCTTGCTGCGGCGCAACAAAAGGTGCCGAGCCGAGGGGACGGGGCGACATGGACTACGACATGCTGGTCATCGGCAGCGGCCCATCCGGGCGCCGCGCCGCGGTGCAGTCGGCCAAGCTCGGCAAGTCGGTGCTGGTGGTCGACAGGGGCCGGCGTCTCGGCGGCGTGTCGGTACACACTGGCACCATACCGTCGAAGACGTTGCGCGAGACGGTGCTCAACCTCTCCGGCTGGCGTGAGCGCGGCTTTTATGGACGCGGCTACCGGGTCAAGCAGGACATTTCGGTCGGCGATCTGGTCGAGCGCCTGCACAAGACGCTCGACCATGAGGTCGAGGTGCTGCAGCACCAGTTCATGCGCAACACGGTCAAGAGCGCTCGCGCCGCGGCAAAATTCCTCGGCCCCAATAAGGTCAGCCTGACCACCGACACCGGCGACTACAGCGAGGTTGGCTTCGCCCATGCACTGATCGCGGTCGGCACCCGGCCGCACCGGCCGCGCGACGTGCCGTTCGACAAAACACGGATTTTCGACAGCGACGAGATGCTGGAGCTCGACCGGCTGCCGCGCACGCTGACGGTGATCGGCGCCGGCGTCATCGGCGTCGAATATGCGACGATCTTTTCCGCGCTCGACGTTCCGGTGACGCTGGTCGAGCCGCGCAATACCATGTTGGATTTCGTCGACCGCGAGATCGTCGACGACTTCATCCATCAGATGCGCGACCGCGGCATGACCATCCGCTTGGGCAGCGCCGTCAAGGAGATCGCCTCCAAACCCGATTATGCCGAGGTGATGCTGGCAGACGGCCGCACCATACGTTCCGAGATGGTGCTTTATGCTGCCGGGCGTACCGGCAATGTCGGCAGCCTGGGCTTGGAAGCGGTCGGCATCGAGTCCGATTCCAGGGGCCGCATCAAGGTCGATCCGCAGACCTTCCAGACCAGCGCGCCCAACATCTATGCCGCCGGCGACGTCATCGGTTTTCCGAGCCTGGCCTCGACCTCGATGGAACAGGGCAGGGTGGCCGCCTGCCATGCGTTCGGCGTGCCCTTGCCGCCGCCGCCCGAAACCTTTCCCTACGGCATCTACGCCGTGCCGGAAATCTCCACCGTCGGCCAGTCGGAGGAGCAGGTGCGCGAGAGTGGTGCTGCCTACGAGGTCGGCGTGGCGCGGTTTCGCGAGACATCGCGCGGCCACATCATGGGCGTCAATACCGGCTTCCTGAAGCTTCTGTTCTCGATCGAAACACGCCGTCTGCTCGGCGCCCATATCGTCGGCGAGGGCGCGACCGAACTCATCCACATTGGCCAGGCGGTCATCAATCTCGGCGGCACCGTCGACTTCTTCGTCAACAACACCTTCAACTATCCGACGCTGGCCGAAGCCTACAAGATCGCCGGGCTGGACGCCTGGAACCGCATGGGGCGAGGATAGCTTCGAGGCTCATCGATCTGACGTTGCAACGGCGACCGCAGGATCCGCCAGCCATTGCCTGACGATCTCGGCGTCCGGATCGCCGATTTCATGGCCGGAGGCAATGGTTTGGGTCTCGACCTTGGCGCCATGCGAACTCAGCAGGGCGGCCAACACCGGCGCGAATGGCGCATAGGTCAGGTCGGCGGCGCCGGCGATGATCAACGCCCGCGCCTTCGACAGGTCGGCCGGCGGCACCTCGTCAAGCACCGGCATCGGACGCAGCAATGCGGCGCGCTCGATCAGGCCCGGATGCAGCAGCATGACGCTTGAGACCAGATTGGCGCCGTTCGAATAACCGACAAAGGTCGCGCGGCTGAGATCGAAGCGGTGGCGCTTCGCGATGCCGTCGACGAAGCCCGCGAATACGTCCGCCTCCGCACGGATGCTCGCCTGTTCGAAACGCGTCGGGGTGATTCGCGTGAACCAGCGGAACCCGCCCTCCTGAGGGATGCGGCCACGGACCGCAACCAGCGCCGCATGCGGCGCGATTTGCCGACCAAGCGGCAGCAAGGTCGTCTCATCGACTCCCGATCCATGCTGCAGGAACAGCCAGTCACCGGGTAAATTGGCGGGTCGATGGAGCCGGTAGAAAAAGCCTGAATTTTCCTGCAAAATACCGTCTTCGAGGCTCTCCTCGGCCATAGTCACATCCTTTTGATTTCGCGTTACTTTCGTTAATTTGCCGGCTTCAAAACGAAATATTTTCAAGCTCCGCGAAAGTTGATTGAACCGGGCGCATTTCAGTCCGTTTCTTTGCCGATATAATCCCCGCGGGAGGGATCGAAGCAGTGTGCGCCGGGTGGTCGCATGCCGGCATGAACAACCAGCTTTAAGGCCTTTTATCGATGACCATGCCAGTTTCGCCGGAACGCGATACGCGTATTGACGTGTTCCGGGCTCTCGCCCTCCTGACCATATTCATCGACCATGTGCCGGGCACCGTTTTCGAAACCCTGACCTACAAGAATTTCGGGTTTTCGGATGCGGCCGAGGCCTTCGTGCTGATCTCCGGCATGTCCGTCGCTCTCGCCTACGGCACCAAATTCCAGCCGGGAAACCGGCTGATTGCAACGCTGAAAATGTGGCGCCGCGCCGGCGTGCTCTATGTCACCCACATCGTCACGACGATGGTGGTCATGGCTATCTTCTGCGCGGCGGCGGTGTTTGCGAAACGGCCGGACCTTCTGACGCTGATCAACATCGAGCCGCTCGTCAGAAACCCGCCACAAGTCCTGGTCGGCATCGTCACGCTCGGCCATCAGCTCGGTTACAACAACATACTGCCGGTCTATGCAGCGCTGCTGTTGATGGCGCCGGCCTTCCTGCTGTTCATCAGCTATCGGCCACTGGCGGCGCTTGCCGTGTCCGCAGCCCTTTGGCTGCTTGCCGGAATCTACCAGATCGCGCCACCGAACTACCCGGAGCCCGGGTTCTGGTTCCTCAATCCGCTGTCATGGCAATTGCTGTTCAATATCGGCATGGCCAGCGTGTTGCATGTGCGGCGCGGCGGCACCATCCCGGTCAATCGCTGGCTGGTCGGCGCCGCCGCCGCCTATGTGCTCACGGCGCTCGTCTGGGTGCACAGCCCGCTGTGGGGGCATGTGTCATGGCTCGACCTGCCGGTGGTGCTGACCGGTTTCGACAAGACATTCCTGTCGTTGCCGCGACTGCTGCACATCCTGGCGATGAGCTACCTGGTCGTCGCCTTGCCTTCCGTCTCGAACCTGTTCCGCACCGGTCGTGACAATCCGCTCGCCATATTGGGCAAACGCTCGCTGCCGGTTTTCATTGCCGGAACGGTGATTGCCATGGCGGCGCAAGTGATGAAGCTGATCAACCCGGGCGGCATTGCCTATGACAGTCTGCTGCTCGCCGCCGGCATCGCCATGCAGTTCGCGCTCGCGTTCTATCTGGAGTGGCTGTCCGCCATCGGCTGGTCCGGCAAGGGCAAGCCGGTCCGCAACGCGCCGCCTGGCCGTCCATCCTTTGGCATCGGTCCCATGGCGGCCAATAGATAAGATTTGGAGCCGATCTGCCCAGTCAGCCTGTACTTGGCGGCGGTCCGGACGATGCCCTGACGACAAGTTCGACGTCGAGCGTTTCTCGCCGCACTGTGCCATCGAAGTCGAGGATTCTTCGCGCTGCCCGGCGGCCGATCTCGGCGATCGGCTGGGCGATGGTGGTGAGCGGAGGCTCGCAAATTGCGGCTTCAGGCACGCCGTCGAAGCCGACGACGGAAACATCGCGGGGAACCGTGATACCCCGTGCGTTGAGCCATTCCAATGCCACCATTGCGATCCGGTCCGACATCGCCAGGATGGCGGTCGGCGGTTCCGCCGAGGCGAAGATGGTTTCGAGACCAGCCCTTGTGCTCGCCTTGTCGTTTTCGGTCTCGTAGACCGGCACCTTGGCGGTGTCGACACCAAATTGGGAAAGCTCTTCGAAATAGCCGAGGAGGCGGTCACGGGTCCCGGTATAGGCTGCCGTCCGGACCTGCTCGGGCGAGACAAGTCCGGTGCTGTCGTCGGCGAAGGCCAGCGACAACACGGCGAAGCGGCGATGTCCAAGTACCGCCAGATGGTGCGCCGCCAGCCGGCCGCCGGCAACATTGTCGATACTGATCGCCGAGACCGTGTCGTCCTGCGAGCCGAACTCGAGCGCGACGAAGGGGAGCTTTCGTTCGCGTGTCAGCTCGACGAGGCGCGGACCGCCCTCGATGCAGAACAGGATGAAGCCGTCGACCAGGGCGCTCTGGATGTTCCAGGCAAGTTTTTCCTCGTTGCCAGCTGACACCAGGGCAATTCCCGCGCCGGTGGCGTCGCATGCCTCCGAGATGCCGGCCATCATCACGCGAGCAAAGGGGTCGTCGAAGAAATAGGACAGCGGCTCGGTGGTGGCGACGCCGATCGCATTGACCTTGCCGGCACGCAGCAGGCGGCCCTTTGGATCGGGGCCGGCATAGCCCAGCGCCTCGGCCGCCGCCTTGACCCGCTCGCGGACTTCCTCGCGCACGATTTCGGGACGGCTGAAGACATTGGAGGCAGTGCCGTGTGATACGCCCGCGGCTTTGGCGATGTCGGCCAGCCGGATGGGCCTCCTGCTGCCTTCGGTGAGTGATGCCATTTGTTTGTCTCCGGGATTCCGGTCCAACAGTATCGCCGATTACCTAACACCTTCCTTGGATCGATTCAAATTTTTGCTTGACATTTATGGTGCGGCGCGTATTCTTTGAATCGATCCAAGAGCGTTTTTCGTTCTACCGATTGGATCGATACAAGAGGAGAGTGCCATGCACCCCGTCAATTATCTGTTCGAGGACATTTACCGGAACGACTGGAGCATCCGCTCGAGCGCGGAGGCCCGGAAGCGGCGCGACAGGACCGGTCCGTGGATTCGCGACCTGCGTTTCCTGAAGCGACGCGAGTGGAGCTGATTGGCAGCGCATTTTTTCGCCTGCTGATTGGATCGATTCAAATAAGCTAGAGGAGATTAAGCCATGCACCCGGTCAAGCATCTGTTCGAAGACATCTATCGCAATTATTGGGGCATCTCGCCGGCTACCGAACGGCCGGAGCGACGGCGTGTGGTCAAGACGACCAAGCGCGACGGGCAAGTCCGGCTCGAACGTCCGCGAGACTGAGCTGGCAAGACAGAGCTCGTGGATCGAGCGCGGCTGGTGAAAGAGCAGCGGCCGCCATTGGTTGTCGCATCAATGGCGGCGCGGGCGCACCAGCGCCGAGGCGGCCATCACCAGCCAGCCGCCGATCAGCAAGGTGCCGCCGATCGGCGCCGACATCGGGAACAGCCGCGAGCCGAGGAAGTCGCGAGCGAGGAGATCTCCCGAGAACAGCAGAAGCCCGACGAGGAGGATGAGGCTTCCGCTTCGCAGGATGGTATTGCCACCGAGCAGCCCGACGGCAAGCAAAACCGGCGCATGCATGAGCAGGAAGGACGCGGCCGTACCGACGAAAGCGCCGCCGAGATGCGCCGACGCCGCCGAAAGCGCCACGCCGGTTGCGCCGCATAGGCCGCCGGCAAAAATCAGAATGCGGCTGCCTGCCGCGTGTTCATCCGTGCTCATTTTCCAGGCCTCCGTAATTGCTGGCGACCGCCTGAGATAGCGCTGCGCGAACCGTGTCAGGATTTGCCGGCTTCCGCCAGCATGTCGCGTTCGCGGCGCGACTGGACCAGCCAGTTATAGGCCGCTCCGCCCGCCATCAGCACGGATGTGCCGAGAAACACCGCGCGCATGCCGAAATGGCCACCAACGAAGCCGCCGAGCAACGGTCCGGCGACCTGCCCGACATATTGCGCCGAGATCGACAAGCCCAGCACATTGCCGCCGACGCCGTCAGGCACATTGTGGCGGATGACGCTGGTGATGCAGGGCAAAAGACCGCCAAGCGCCACGCCCATCAGGAAACGCAGGCCGACGAGCTGCCAGCCTTGCGTGACGAAGGCCTGCGGGATCAGGAGCAGCGCCGAGACTGCGAGCGCGGCAACGATGACGTTCCAGTGGCCGATACGGTCGGCGAGCTTGCCGAGCCGCGACGCCGACAGGATGGCGCCGAGCGCTGCCGCCGACATGACGATGCCGGAGACCAGCGTGACCTGGCTCGGATCTTCGATGAGCTGCTGGACATAGACGGTGATGATCGGCTCGATCGACATGGTGGCGAAACTCAACAGCGTCCCGGTCGCCAGCATGGCGACGACGGGGCGCTTGTCGGGAATTTGCGACCAGCCGCCTTTCGCCTTTTCTTCTGACGCGGCCTTGGCGGCAACCGGGCGAGGGGCCTCCTTGATCAGCAAGGTGGTTGCCAGAAAGGCCAGGAAAATGACGCCGCCGGCGAGCAGGAATGTGGCGCGGATGCCAATCAGCGGCGGCAGCGCGCCGCCGAGCAGCGGGCCGACCAGGGCACCGGCCGTGATTCCGGCCGACAGCACGCCCAGCGCCCAGCCGGAGCGATCCTTCGGCGTCTGCATGGCAACCAGGATGGTCGAGCCCGAAGAATAGCCGCCGGCAAAGCCGATCAGCAGGCGCAAGAACACCAATTGCCAGACAGTCTGCACCATGCCGGTCAGCGACATGCACATCGCCATGCCGAAACTGGCGCGCACCAGCATCAGTTTGCGGCCGTAGCGGTCGCCTAACCGCCCCCACAGGGGTGCGACCAGCGCGGCAGCAAGGAAAGTGGCGCCGTAGGCGATGCCCGACCACTGCACGATCGCCGCATGGCCCTCGGCGCCCAGCTGTTCGACGTAGAGCGGCAGGAACGGCAACAGCAGCGTCATCGCTGCGAGCGTGCTGAACGAGCCGGCAAAACACACGGCGAGATTGCGGCGCCAGTGGACGTTATGCGTGCCTTGCACGGCGAGGGTGGCGTCTTGCGGCATGTCAGAGACTGCTGTCGTTGGGTTGCTGCGGATACCATTTTGGGATACCAAACTGGTATCCGTCATGGACGCAAGGCTGGTCGCTGTCAATGCGGTCCCTGCAAAGTGATCGCCAGTAATGGCCGGTGAGCAGAGGGCCAATGAACCGGCTCCAACAACGGAACGCCAATGTCGCAGATGCAGAACGTCGAAAAGCAGCTTCGCGAGATGATCCTCGGGCTCGAGATCGGTCCCGGCGAGCGGCTGACGGAGCGCTGGGTCGAAAGCCGCTTCGGCGCCTCGCGCACGCCGGTCAGGGCGGCGTTACTGCGGCTCGAGACCGAAGGCCTGATCTGCCGCGACGGCCGCGGCTGGACGGTCTCGCCCATCAATCTTGCCGAGCTGGAGCAGATCGCCGTCTATCGCGAGGCGGTCGAGGTCGCGGCAGTCAGGCTGACTTGTGCCTTGCAGGACAGGGGTGCCGTCGAAATCATCGAGGCGATGCTCGATTCCTGCGACGACCAGACGCCGCGCGAGGAATGGCATCGTGTCGGCATGGATTTTCATATCGAGCTGGCGCGCCTGTCAGGCAACGAGTTCCTGTTCAGAGCGGTTCGTGATGCGATGACGCGCCTGTCGCGCGCCCGCTGGCTCGAGGTTCGCGACGAGGCAGCGCTTGGCCGTGCCTGGGCCGAACACCATGACATTCTGTCGGCGGTGCGGGCCGGCGATGCCGACGGGGCCGCCTGCCTGCTTTCATCTCATATCGACGGTAGCCGCGACCGGCTGGTCACGTCGTTGCGCAACGACCGGCGCGGCCTGCGCGCCAGGGGATTTGCCGTCGTCGCTTGAGTGAGGATCGGCGGCCATTGATCACGAAAAAGGCAGATGAGCGAAGAAAGCTACTTTCGGTCTCGCTTCGCAAATGCCGATGGCGTAAGAGCGGCGATGGAAAACAACCGATTTGACACACCCGTGACCGTCAAGGGCGCGGCGGGAAGCAATCAGCTCTTGCGTACGGCCCGCGAGGCTTCCGACTACCTCCTCAACAATTGGCCCGGCAAGCGCAGCCCCAAGCACCGCGAAGCGCTGCAAGCCTGTCATGATGCGCTGGCCGGCGACAAGCCGGCCATGAACGCAAGACGGGCCTTCATTGCCGCCGCCCGCGAAGTGAACGTCTTCGTCAGCGACAAGGCGCCGGCCTGAGGCATAGCGGGGACTTGATCGAGACCCGGGCCGCCTGACAGGCCTGATATCATCACTCGGCCGTTTCGGTGTTGGTTTGGGACTCGCTTTCGCCCTCGGGCTTCGAGCGCTCCTTGGCCGCGACCTTGGCAGCCTGCTTTTCCGCCTTCTTGGCAGCCTTCTGCCGGTCGCGTTCCTTGCGTTCCTGACCGTAGTTCGGTGCTCGTGGCATATCGTTTCCTTTCATTGTGCTTGGCCTTTGCCTAGGAGCATTGGGCCACAAACACAACACCGCAAGGCACGATCGGCTCCATATCTCGTCGCAGTCCGGGGAGCCCCGCTTCAGGGCGTTTTTTCAGGCGCCGTCCCGGTCGAGGACGAGATCGGCGGGCCCGAACCGGTCCTTTGCCGTGAATTGCTGGTGCCAGTAGGGATAGAGCACGGGCGGCCTGCTGACCACGTCGAGGCGTGTGCGCTCCTCATCGCCGAGCACCAGGCTTGCAGCAGCGATATTGTCCTTGAAATGCGCTTCGGTTCGTCCGCCGATCACCAGCGAACTGACGGCGGGCCGGCCAAGCAACCAGGCAAGCGCCACCTGCGCTGCCGACACGCCGTGGTTCTTGCCGATATCGATCAGCACGTCGACGATCCGCCACAGCCGGTCCTCGTCGCGGATCGGCGGTTCCGACCAGCCGCTGAGCTGGCGGGCGGTCGGCTGGTCACGGTGATATTTGCCGGACAGCAATCCGCCGGCGAGCGGGCTCCAGACCAGCACGCCGAGCCCCTGGTCGACCGAGATCGGCAACAATTCATACTCGGCCTCGCGGGCTTCCAGAGTGTAGTGGATCTGCTGGGTGACGAAGCGCGGCTGGTGATGACGGTCACTGATACCGAGCCCCTTCATCACCTGCCAGCCGGAATAATTGGAACAGCCGACATAGCGGACCTTGCCCTGCGCGACCAGCGTGTCGAGCGCGGCGATGGTTTCCTCGAGCGGTGTCAGGCCATCCCACTCGTGCAGGAAATAGATGTCGATGACATCGGTCCTGAGGCGCTTCAGGCTCCTCTCGCATTCGCGGATCAGATGATAGCGCGACAGGCCTTCATCATTGGGGCCTTTGCCGATCCGCATGCGCGCCTTGGAGGCGATCAACACGTCGCCCTTGCGCTTGCCGCCGAGCGCCTCGCCGATGATCTCCTCTGACACCCCGTTCGAATAAACGTTGGCGGTGTCGATGACGTTGATGCCGGCATCGATGCAAAGGTCGATCATCCGGCGCGCCTCGTCGAGATCGGTCTTGCCGACCGCCGAAAACGCACCGCCGCCGCCGAACGTCATGGTGCCCATGGTCAGCGTCGAAACCTTCAGCCCGGAACGGCCGAGAGTGCGGTATTCCATGTCGTATCCTCATGATTTTATCGGGAAAGGGCGTTTCAAACGACAGCCCTGAATGAACCGGGCATTTGTAGGATAATTCGTTCCGCTTGTCGCCCGTGTTGCAGGGCAACATCGATCACATCTTACGGATTGGACGCGCAGCCAGCGCAACAGCGGCTGCAATAAAACCGTCATTGCTGGCCTATACTAACATCGGTTCAGCGCTTCGATTTCCGGCCGCCGGGCCGGGCGGCAGAGCGCCTGACAGCGGCCGACACGGCCTGTAAGCGGAGCAGCGCAAATGACCGAGATAAAACAGAATTCCCCGGCCAGGGACTGGCTGGAAGCGGAACTCGCCGACACGCTCGACGAAGATTATGAGCTGGAAATCTCTGAGCCGGCGCTGTCGATGGAGATCGCCAAGATCTATAAGAATGCGCATCCGCCATCGATCGACCGCCTGCAATATTTTCGGGATCTAATCACGCTGCAATCCGAATTGATCAAGCTGCAGTCCTGGGTCGCCTATCACAAGAAGAAGCTCGTCGTGGTATTCGAGGGCCGCGACTCGGCGGGCAAGGGTGGCGTCATAAAGCGCATCACCCAGCGGCTCAATCCGCGCATCTGCCGCGTCGTAGCACTACCGGCGCCGACCGAGCGCGAGAAGTCGCAATGGTATTTCCAGCGCTACGTTCCGCATCTGCCGGCCGGCGGTGAGATCGTGCTGTTCGACCGCTCCTGGTACAACCGCTCCGGCGTCGAGCGGGTGATGGGCTTTGCCCAGCCGGATCAGGTCGAGGAGTTCTTTCGCGACGTGCCGGATTTCGAACGCATGCTCCTCCGCTCAGGCATTACGCTTGTCAAATACTGGTTTTCGATCACCGATGAGGAGCAGCAGATGCGCTTTTTGATGCGCATCCACGACCCGATGAAGCAATGGAAATTGTCGCCGATGGACCTCCAGTCGCGCGTGCGCTGGGAGCAGTACACCAAGGCCAAGGAAGAAACCTTCGCCCGCACCAACATCCCGGAAGCTCCCTGGTTCATCGTCGAGGGCAACGACAAGAAGCGGGCGCGGCTGAATTGCATCGACCATCTCCTCAAGCAAATGCCCTATGAGGAGGTGCCGCACGAGGAGATCACACTACCGGAGCGCGTCTTCAATCCCGAATACGAACGTCAGGTGCTGCCGCGCGAACTGTATGTGCCGGAGAAATACTGACTAAAGCAGCGAGGAGGGGCGCTGCCTCCGTGGGCAGCGCCCTGCAACAAGCTAGGCGCGCTCGATGATGACATGCGTGGCCTTCGGCGTCGCGACCTGCTCGCTGCAGCGGTAGCCGAGCTTGGGCATGTCGATGCCGGCAAAAAGGCTCTCGCCTGCGCCGAGCAGGACAGGTGAGATCGCCAGATGCATCTCGTCGATGAGCTTTTCCTTGAGATACTGCCGGATCGTAGAAACGCCACCGCCCAGCCGTACATCCTTGCCGTCAGCCGCTGCTTTCGCCTTCTCCAGCGCTGAGTGGATGCCGTCGGTCACGAAATAGAAGGTCGTGCCGCCCTCCATGACAATGGGATCCCGCTGATGGTGCGTCAGCACGAAGACCGGCACGTGGTATGGCGGATTGTCTCCCCACCAGCCTTTCCAGCTCTCGTCAGGCCACTCGCCGCGGATCGGCCCGAACATGTTGCGGCCGAGGATCCAGGCGCCGACATTCTCGAAGCTGCGCGCGGCGAACGCCTCGTCAGTGTCCGTGGTCCCGCCATCCTTGCCGAGAACCATCTTGCGGAAGGTGCGGGTGCCGAACATCCATTCGTGCAGGGCTTCCCCGCCAACACCCAGCGGGTTCTTCAGGTCTTGGTCGGGACCGGCGCCGAAGCCGTCGATCGACAAGGTGAAAGCGCTGACGCGAAGTTTGGACATGAGAGCCTCCTTGATAACCAATTGTGAGATGCAAGCAGTTATCGGGTAGCTTAACTGATTGCATTTTGCAAGCGGTTTTTTGAATCGCCGGGGCCAATCGCTTCCAAATCATGTTGGAATGACCAATCTCAATGTTGGCGCCGCCCCTCATCCGCCTGCCGGCACCTTCTCCCCGTATAGTGACGGGGCGAAGGGGCTGGCCGCAACCTCGGCGATGTTTTTGCAACGCTGGAGATTGGCGAAATCTTTTGCGAACGCGTCTTTCTCCCCGTCACTATACGGGGAGAAATGCCCGGCAGGGCAATGAGGGGCAGCGCAAACCTGAAGCGATTGCCTGCGGTGGCCATGTCGCGCTTTGGACGAAGGAACGTTACTCGATGTGGGCGCTACGGAGGCGCATCACCCCTTCAGCATCTCAGCCACTTCCGGCGCGAAATAGGTCAGGATGCCGTCGCAGCCGGCGCGCTTGAAGGCCAGCAGCGATTCAAGCATCGCCTTTTCCCCGTCGATCCAGCCATTGGCGGCGGCGGCCTTGATCATCGAATATTCGCCCGACACTTGATAGGCGAAGGTCGGCATCTGCAACTCGTCCTTCAGCCGGCGGATGATGTCGAGATAGGGCAGGCCGGGCTTGACCATCAGCATGTCGGCGCCCTCGGCGAGATCCTGCTCGGCCTCGCGCACCGCTTCGTCGGAATTGGCGTGATCGATGTAATAGGTCTTCTTGTCGCCCTTGAGCAGGCCGGCGGTGCCGACCGCCTCGCGGTAGGGGCCGTAAAAGGCGGATGCGAACTTGGTCGCATAGGACATGATCGCTACATCCTGAAACCCATTGGCGTCCAGCGCATCGCGGATGGCACCGATCCGGCCGTCCATCATGTCCGAGGGGGCGATGATGTCGGCCCCTGCCGCCGCCTGGATGACGGCTGCTGCCGTCACCTGCTCCACCGTTTCATCATTGACGATAATGCCGTCGCGCAAGATGCCGTCATGGCCATGCGAGGTGAACGGGTCCAGCGCCGCGTCGGTGATGATGCCGATCTCCGGCACCGCGCGCTTGATGGCGCGGGTGGCGCGGTTGATGATGTTTTCCGGATCGAGGATGTGCGAACCGGTCTGATCGCGCAGGCCGAGCTCGACATTGGGGAAAGTGGCGATCGCCGGAATGCCAAGCTTAGCCGCGCGCTCAGCCTCCTTGACGGCGAGGTCGAGCGACAGGCGGAAGACGCCGGGCATGGCGGCGATCGGTTCGCGCACTTGTCTGCCGTCGACGACAAAGATCGGCCAGATCAGATCGTCGACCGAGAGCCGGTTCTCCTGGACAAGGCGGCGCGACCAATCGGCCTTGCGCATGCGCCGCAGCCGCCGGCTGCCGGTGATCTCGTCGACGCTGCGCGCGCCGGCAGGCTTTGCAGGGGTGAATTTGTTCATCGCCAAAACTCCGGATCGGGCGACTTTTACCACGAGCCTCCGCTGCTGACCAATGCGACACGATTGTGCCAGCGGTCCTGTCGGGCGCTATTCTGGTTGGCCATTGCCTGACAGGATCTGCGCAGCACCCCGCATGGCGACGCGGAATGCCTCGTCGAAGTTGACGCCGCGCACTTGCCACTTGTAGGTCTTGCCGGCCATGGCAAGCCGCCAATCGGCGATCCAGCCCAACTCCTTGTCGCTCCAGACCAGGCTGCCGGCCAAGAGCTCTTGGTTGCCGACAGTTCTCGCCAGCAATTCGGGTGAGAGCGCACGCACCTGTTCGAAAATCGCCCCGGCTTTTACGAGAGCGGCCTTGCTTGGAATGACGATCTTCATCGCCAACGGTCCGGCTGCCGATTGAAAGGACTCTGCCATATAGGGGCTTTCGTCTCCGTCGCTCGCCAAGACAAAATGCTGGCGTGCATCTTGCACAGCTAGCAGTACCGAGATGATCGGCCGCTCGCCGAGCCACGGCTTGCTGCCGAGCTCAGCAAGCACTTTATCGATCACCGGCGGCGTGTACTGGCAAGTGAGATCGTGCGGCCGGTCGTACGTGCCTTGATCATCATGATTGGGGATACCTTCCATGCGATCGCGATAGCGGAAGCTGCTGACGAAGCTGCCGGCCTTGTCGCGCAGTGCTGTCATCTGAGGTTTCGCCGGCAGGCGCTGGTCGCCGGATACCCGCACCAGCACTTTGTCGAGGCAGACCTTGAAGCCGGCCTGACGATGTTCTTCTCCCTGGCCATTGACGATGGTTTGCGACTGGTAGAGTTCTGCGAGGCTTGTCGCCAAGGCTGGATGGCCAGCCAGGCAGGTGCAGACTAACCCGATTGCCACCAGTGCAAGGCGCGAAAATCGAATCATAGACGACGTCCCCGTCGGTGCCGCGTTGCAACGCGCCTGCCATGACTTTTTCGTCATTACTGCCTGTAGCCGTCGATTGTTAGCACCGGCTTCCGGTCCGGGCCAGAGGCTGCGCTGGCGTGCCCGCCATTGACGCGGCCATGCGCCACGCTTTAGCACTTCACTCCCGGCGGGCGCGGGGAGGGATTCTCTGGCGATGGATTTTGGCGGAGGCGACGAGATTCGCTTCGAAAGATTGGGCAGGGCCGGCGTCGTCACGCTGACGCGGCCGCAGGCGCTCAATGCCGTGACCCACCGCATGGTCAAAGCGCTGGACAAGGCGCTGCGCAGCTGGGAGCGTGACGACGGCATTGACGTCGTTGTCGTCAAGGCCGAGGGCAGGGCGTTTTCGGCAGGCGGCGACATCCTTCATATCTACGAGGCCGGCCGGGCAGGAAAGCCTCTGGTCGATTTCTTCGCCGACGAATACCGGCTGAACGCCCGTATCGCCCATTTCAAAAAACCCTATGTCGCGCTGATCGACGGCATCGTCATGGGCGGTGGCGTCGGCATCTCCTTCCATGGCTCGCAGCGGGTGCTGACCGAGAACGCCCAGTTCGCCATGCCCGAGGTCGGCATTGGCTTTTTCCCGGATGTCGGCGCCAGCCATCTGTTGCCGGATCTTGGCGGCAGCTTCGGCATGTATCTGGCCCTGACCGGCAACCGCATCCGCCATGGCGATGCATTGTGGTCGGGCCTGGCCACGCATACGATCAAGGCGGAGGATCAAGCTGGCTTTCTCGACCGGCTGGCGGCAAGCGGCGACCCGGAATCGGTGCTGCGCGGCTGCTTCGTCCCGGCCAAACGCGAGACCGACAGGCCGACGCTCGAAGTCATCGCCAGGCATTTCGCGCAGCCGTCGCTGGCCGATATCGTCGCCAGCCTGGAGCGGGCAGCCACTGCCGACGAGTTCGCGGCAAAGACGCTGGCCACCATCCGCACCCGGTCGCCGACCAGCCTGCATGTCGCCTGGCGCCAGATCAGAGCCGGGCAGACGTTGTCGATGGACGAGTGCATGAAAATGGAGTTCCGTATCCTCAACCGCATGCTTGCCGGGCACGACTTCTATGAAGGCATCCGTGCTGCCATCATCGACAAGGGCTCGACGCCGCAATGGCGGCCGGCAGGCATCGATAAGGTCAGCGCCGTCGACGTCGATGCCTATTTCGCACCGCTCGGCGGACGGGAACTGAAGTTGTGAGCGAGGCCGCCTCGAGACGCGTGGTGCTGCAGCCCTCGACGGTCGAGGTCATCTTCGCCTGGTTCCAGCGCGTCATCGCCGGCTACTGCCTGCTGTTCGGCATCTTGTACTGGATCCGGCTGATCGGCTTTTACCCCGGCCCCTTATGGCGCTTCGACCTGATGCCGGTGCACTGGCAGGTGGCGGCGGTGGTGCTGGCGGTGTTTTTTCCATTCGCCGCCGCCGGCCTGTGGATGCTGGCGTCCTGGGGGCCGGTGATCTGGTTCATCTGCGCGGTGACCGAGACGGTCATGTATGCCGGCTTCCCCGAGCTGTTCGGCCACCGGCTGCTGATCGTCGCCTCGCATCTTGCGGTGGCGCTGCTCTACATCGTATTCCGCGTGGTGATCTGGATCCAGAAGCGGCAGGCCCGGCGATAGCAATTCCGGTCAAGGATCGGTGGCTAAATCTTTAGGTTAATTATCCTTGCTCGGGTGACCGTCCGTTAAGCCTCTTTCGAAACCCCTTACCGGTAAGCTCTTGTTAGCCTTGGCGTTTAAGTCGAATTTTATGAGTATTCGATAGTGTCGCGATCAAGGTGAAGAACAAAAAATCACCGGGCGACAAACGAGAGGCAAAGACAATGATCAATTCGCGTCCGGCGGCGAAGACCGCCAACGTATCCGATGACCGCCGCGAGGCGATCCGTTCGCTGTACATGGAATCGCTGCAGCTGGTCGAGCGGCTACACCGCCGTCTGCTTGACGTGATCAAGGACGAATTCGACCGCAACGGCCGCTCCGATATCAACGCCATCCAGGCGCTGCTCCTGTTCAACATCGGCAATTCGGAGTTGACGGCCGGCGAGCTGCGCTCGCGCGGCTATTATCTCGGCTCGAATGTCTCCTACAATCTGAAGAAGCTGGTCGATCTCGGCTTCATCAACCACCAGCGCTCGCGCATCGACCGCCGTTCGGTGCGGGTTTCGCTGACGCCGAAGGGCAATGAGGTGGCGGAGGTCGTCGCCGGCCTATATGAGCGCCATGTCGGCTCGATCGAGCAGGTCGGCGGCATCAACACCGAAGAGTTCAAGCAGATGAATCGCGCCCTCCAGCGGCTGGACCGGTTCTGGAACGATACCATCGCTTACCGGATGTAGTCGCACCCGCCGCATAAAAATCCGAAGCTGGACCACGGGAGCGCTGCCGCGGAGCGGACCAAAGGCCGGTGCCGAAAAGCACCGGTCTTTCCGTTTCGTCAGGCCGGCCGATCCAAATTCGAGCAACAGCCACGTTGCCGCCATATTCCAGTGGAACCGAAGATGCGGGTGATGCTGGGGCCAAAGCCGTGCATTTGTCCTGTGCTCAAATCACTTCCCATGTGTTTTTACACCGAAGTGATGCGGGCCATGGTTGGCTAATTGTTAAGAAGCCAACTCTAGAGTGCGGGCGAGACCGCCCGGTAGGTTGAGTTGTAGCAAGAATGTCTGGACCGTCCATGAGAACCAGCCGCCGTTTCTTCCTTTCAGGAGCCTCCGCGCTCGCAGCCGCTATGGTCGCCGGCCGTGCCAGTGCGCAGGATGTGATCGGAGATATCCTGAAATCCTCGGCCCGCGGCAATTGGGACGACCAGTTCGACGCCCGCCCAAGCCAGGGCGGCAAGGTGGCCTCGACGCTGCCCATCTTCAGCCTGCAGACCGTTTCGTTCACCGAGCAGGCGGTCGCGCAATACCAGAACATTGTCGCCCAGGGCGGCTGGGAACCGGTTCCCGACACCAAGAAATTGCAGCTCGGCGTCGACGATCCCGACGTGGTCCCGCTGCGCAAGCGTCTGATGATTGCGGGCGATCTGGCGCAGAGCGCCGGCATTTCGACAGCCTTCGATTCCTATGTCGACTCCGCGGTCAAGCGCTTCCAGGCGCGCCATGGCCTGCCTGCCGACGGGACGCTGGGCCAATATTCTTATGCCGCGATGAATGTTTCGGCGCCAATTCGGCTCGGCCAGTTGCAGACCAATCTGCAGCGGCTGCGCGAGCGCGCCGGCACGCTGGGCAACCGTTACGTGCTGGTCGACATCCCGGGCGCCCAGATCGAGGCGGTCGAGAACGATCGCGTCGTGCTGCGCCATACCGCGATCGTCGGCAAGATCGACCGCCAGACGCCGATCGTCAATTCCAAGATCAACGAGATCATCGTCAATCCCTACTGGAACGCGCCGGTCTCGATCGTGCGCAAGGACATCATTCCGCTGATGCGGAAGGACCCCAACTATCTCAAGGACAGCCACATCCGTCTGTTCGCGCCGGATGGCAGCGAGGTTGATCCGCTGACCGTCGACTGGTCGACCGACGACGCCGAGAAGTACCGCTTCCGCCAGGATCCGGGTGCTGGCAACGCGATGGCCTCGGTCAAGATCAATTTCCCCAGCCCGGACGGCGTCTACATGCACGACACGCCGCAGCAGAGCCTGTTCGGCAAGATGATGCGCTTCGATTCATCGGGCTGCGTGCGCGTCCAGAATGTGCGCGATCTCGTCACCTGGATTCTTCGCGATACGCCGGGTTGGAACCGTCAGCACTTCGAGGCAGCGATCAAGAGTGGCGAGAACGTCCCGGTGCAGGTCACCAATCCGGTGGCGGTCTATTTCCTCTACATCTCGGCCTGGTCGACAGGGCCGGGCGTGGTGCAGTTCCGCGACGACATTTACGGCCTCGACGGGGCCAACGAGCTGCAGATCACATCCGCGCTCTAAACAGCTGAGTTCATTTGCAAAAGGCCGCCGGAAGGGCGGCCTTTTTTATTGTCGCCGTCGCGCTCTGAGCTTTGCGCATGATTCCGAAAATCGGTTCGCCACGGACCATATGCAAACCACGCGGCGCTGTTCAGGAAATCACGCGAAGCCCTGCTGTCGGCCGGCAGGCGAGGAAATAATGTGCTTTCAGGGCGCTGGCGCAATCCGGCCAGCAAATTTCGCGCAGCAAACGTGGCGGGCCGAAAGCAACTGTGTTAATGGCGCGACAGACCCCGAACCTTGAGGATTTCAGCCCATGGCAACAGCAGCGGCAGTGTCGAACAAATTCGAATCCTTCTTCGAAACCACGCTTGCCGATGCCGACCCCGAGATTTTCGGCGCCATCCGCAACGAACTCGGCCGCCAGCGCCACGAGATCGAGCTGATTGCCTCGGAAAACATTGTCTCGCGCGCCGTGCTTGAGGCGCAAGGGTCGATCATGACCAACAAATATGCCGAGGGCTATCCGGGCAAGCGCTACTATGGCGGCTGCCAATTCGTCGATGTCGCCGAGGAACTGGCCATTGAACGCGCGAAAAAGCTGTTCGGCTGCAACTTCGCCAACGTCCAGCCGAATTCCGGCAGCCAGATGAACCAGGCGGTGTTCCTGGCGCTGCTGCAGCCCGGCGACACCTTCATGGGCCTCGACCTCAATTCCGGCGGGCACCTGACGCATGGCTCGCCGGTCAATATGAGCGGCAAATGGTTCAAGGTTGTCTCCTATGGCGTGCGCAGGGATGATCATCTGCTCGACATGGATGCGATCGAGAAGACCGCCCATGAGACCAAGCCGAAATTGATCCTGGCCGGCGGCACCGCCTATTCACGCATCTGGGACTGGAAGCGTTTTCGCGAGATTGCCGATTCGATCGGTGCCTATCTGATGGTCGACATGGCCCACATCGCCGGCCTGGTCGCCGGCGGCGTGCATCCTTCGCCGCTGCCGCATGCTCATGTGGTGACCACCACGACGCACAAATCGCTGCGTGGGCCGCGCGGTGGCATGATCCTTTGCAATGACGAGGAGATTGCCAAGAAGATGAATTCGGCCGTCTTCCCCGGCCTGCAGGGCGGACCGCTGATGCATGTCATCGCCGCCAAGGCGGTGGCTCTGGGCGAAGCGCTGAACCCGAGCTTCAAGATATATGCGGAGAGCGTCGTCGCAAATGCCAAGGCGCTGGCCTCCAGCCTGCAGGAAACCGGTCTCGACATCGTCTCCGGCGGTACCGACAACCATCTGATGCTGGTCGATCTGCGTCCCAAGAACGCCACCGGCAAGCGCGCCGAAGCTGCCCTTGGCCGCGCTAACATCACCTGCAACAAGAACGGCATCCCCTTCGATCCGGAAAAGCCCTTCGTGACCTCGGGCGTTCGGCTCGGCACGCCGGCCGGCACCACGCGCGGCTTCGGCCAGGCCGAGTTCCGTGAGATCGGCAAGCTGATCGCCGAAGTGCTGGATGGACTGAAGGTCGCCAATTCCGATGAGGGCAATGCGGCCGTCGAGACAGCCGTGAAGGCCAAGGTGGCGGCATTGACGGATCGTTTTCCGCTTTATCCGTATCTTGGTTGACCGACGCTAGTGACCTCCATGTGCGGGACAATCCCGGTGCGACAGCAAGGCACCTGCGGAGAAGCTCAATGATGCCAACTTTCCGTTTCGCCGGCTTTGGTGCCTTGCTGGCATCGGCTATCTTGCAGCTGTCCGGCCTCGCCTTGGCACAGACCGAGCCGACCCCGGCAGCACCCAAGACAGAGACCTTCGGCAGGTGGTCCACCACGGTGGACGAGGTCAACACCGGTGAGGATGTGCGCAAGACCTGCGCCGCCTCGACGGTCTTTTTCGACGCAAACGGCACCAGCGGCACCCTTACGCTAGCCATCTCGAATGGCGACGTACTGCCGCCCGAGGGCTATCCGAGCCTCATCATCGCCGTGAGAAACGGTGACTTGCCTAAGGGCGACAACATCCCGGCGGTGTTCCGCGACGTCAACGACAAGATCAAGGCTGGTTTTCATCTTATCGCCGACGGCCAGTGGATAGTGAACAACAAGCCCGAGACAACCCTCGCCATACTGCGTGCCATGCGCAGTACCAGCGCCCTCGATGTCAGCTTCGCCGACAAGCCGGTCGCGACCATATCGATGGACGGCTTCACCAAGGCCTATCGCTATCTCGGCACGTCCTGCGGCTTCCCGACCGGCGACGTCGCTCCCTGATTGGCGGATTGCCGTCCAACTGATTGCCGCTCTCGCAATTTTCCTCGTGCCTCGCTATCTCTGAGACGCGATCGGTCATCGGCCATACTTTGCCATCGTGGCAAAAACCTCTAAGCCTTTCGCTCCACGAGAATCGCGAACCGAAGGCTCTCCATGCGCTGTCCCTACTGCCAGTCCGAAGATACGCAGGTGAAGGATTCGCGCCCCGCCGAAGACGGCGCGGCGATCCGCAGGCGGCGCGTCTGCCCGGATTGCGGCGGCCGCTTCACCACTTTCGAGCGCGTCCAATTGCGCGATCTCGTCGTGGTGAAGAAGTCGGGACGCAAGGTGCCGTTCGACCGCGACAAGCTGCTGCGCTCGGTCGAGATTGCGGTACGCAAGCGTAACGTCGACCCGGAGCGCATCGACCGCGCGGTGACCGGCATAGTGCGCCAGCTGGAAAGCTCGGGCGAGACCGAGGTCGCCTCCGGCGAAGTCGGCCGGCTGGTCATGGAGGCGCTTAAGTCGCTCGACGATGTCGCCTATGTGCGCTTTGCCTCCGTCTACCGCAATTTCCGCGAGGCCAAGGATTTCCACGACGTGTTGGGCGAGCTCAAAGGCGACGAGCTCAAAAGTGACGAGCCCAGGGGCCGAGAGCTGAAGAGCGAAGAGGACGCCGGCTGAGCATGGCAGGGTCCGAGCGCAGCACGGCGAAGCAAGAGGTCCTCGATCGCCGCTATATGGCGGCAGCCCTCAGGCTGTCGCGCAAAAATGCCGGCCGGACGTCGACCAATCCTTCCGTCGGCACGCTCATCGTACGCGATGACGGCGACGGGCCAATGATCGTCGGCAGCGGCGTCACGGCCGTCGGCGGCCGGCCGCATGCCGAAACCGAGGCGCTGGCCGAGGCCGGTGAGCTGGCGCAAGGCGCCACCGCCTATGTAACGCTGGAGCCTTGCGCCCATCACGGCCGCACGCCGCCTTGCGCCAATGCGCTGGTCAGCGCCGGCGTGGCGCGGGTGGTTGGCGCTGCCAGCGATCCGGACCCGCGTGTTTCCGGCAAGGGCTACGCCATCTTGCGTGCCGCGGGCGTCGAGGTGATGGAAAAAGTGCTGGCGGCCAAGGCCGCGGAGCAGATGGCCGGCTATTTGATTCGATCTCTGAAAAAACGCCCGGAAGTGATTCTAAAGCTTGCGCTTTCGAGCGACAATAAGATCGGCGTGAAAGGCGAGGGGCAGGTCTCCATTACCGGCGATATCGCGCGGCGCGAAGTCTATCTGATGCGCGCCGAAGCGGACGGCATATTGATCGGCATCGGCACCGCGCTGGAGGACGATCCGGCGCTGACGGTGCGGCTGCCGGGACTTGAGAACCGTTCGCCGGCGCGCATCGTGCTCGACCGCCAGATCAGGCTGCCGGAGACCTCGAAGCTGGTTTCCGGCGTCGACCGGGTCCCGCTCTATGTCGCCGCGTGTGCCGAGGCCGATCCACGTCGGCGGGCCGCGCTCGAACGCACCGGAGTGCGCTTCATCGGCACTGAGACGTATGAAGGCGATATTGCGCTGCCGGAACTGCTCGAGGATCTGGCGGCGCTGGGCATGGCGAGCGTGCTGGTCGAGGGCGGCGCCAAGGTGGCCAAGGCGTTCCTCGACGAACAACTCGTCGATCGCATCGTGCTGTTTCAGGGGCCGGATGCGATCGGCGAGGACGGCATTGCATCGCCGATAGATGCCAACCATATCCCGCCGGGATTTCGCAAATTGCGCGACATGCGTTTCGGCGAAGACACATATGCCGAATGGACAAGAGACATTTAGGACCGAACTGATGTTCACTGGGCCAAAGTAATGTTCACTGGAATCGTCACCGATGTCGGCACCGTCGCCGCCGTGAAGCCGCTCAGGGAAGGCGTCGGTTTGCGCATCGACACCGCCTACGATCCGCAGACCATTGCCATTGGCGCTTCAATTTCGTGCGGCGGCGTCTGCCTGACGGTAACGGGATTGCCGGAAGACGGCGCGAACGCACGCTGGTTCGAAGTCGAGGCCTGGGAAGAAGCACTCAGGCTGACGACCGCGATGGGCTGGAAAACCGGCGCGCGCATCAACCTGGAGCGGGCGCTGAAGATCGGCGACGAGCTTGGCGGCCATATCGTGTCAGGCCATGTCGACGGAATGGCCGAGATCGTGGCCCGCAAGGAAGAGGGTGACGCCGTTCGCTTTACCCTGGAAGCACCGCGCGAGCTTGCCAAATTCATCGCCCCCAAGGGTTCCGTCGCGCTCGACGGCACTTCGCTCACCGTCAACAAGGTCGAAGGCACCCGCTTCGACGTGCTATTGATCCACCACTCGCTGACGGTCACCACCTGGGGCGAACGCCAGGTCGGCGACCGCGTCAACCTCGAGATCGACACCATGGCCCGCTACGCGGCGCGACTGGTGGAGGCGGCCAAAGAGGGACTTTGAGGCGATCGCCCATAAAGTCCATTCCCTGATGCGGCCGCCACCGGGTTGGCCTTGAACGTTCCTTCAGCAATCTTCCGCTTGCGATCAAACCGGCTTCGGCCTAAGTCACCGGCGATCCCCGGAGACATCTATGGCTGGCACATCCCAACACGGCAAAGCGTTCATCCGTCCGAAGAAGAAGGCCCACCTTCTTGTCATCGAGGCGCGCTTTCACGACGACCTTGCGGACGCGTTGCTCGAAGGCGCGACCAGCGCGCTCGACGAAGCGGGCGCGACATACGATGTCGTCACCGTTCCGGGCTCGCTCGAAATCCCGGCGGTGATTTCCTTCGCGCTCGACGGTGCTTCCGAAGGCGGGACGAGCTATGACGGTTTCGTCGCCCTCGGCACGGTGGTCCGCGGCGACACCTATCATTTCGATATCGTCGCCAATGAATCCAGCCGTGCCCTGATGGACCTGTCCGTGCAGGATTCAGTCTGCATCGGCAATGGCATCCTGACCACCGAAAACGACGAACAGGCCTGGACACGGGCCAGGCGCTCCGAAGGCGACAAGGGCGGCTTTGCGGCGCGTGCGGCGCTGACTATGATCGCCCTAAAGGAACAACTGGGAGAGCGAACGTGAGCGAACCCGCTTCGCCCGGCCAGCCTGCGGTTCGCCATGCCAACAAGCGCGGTGCTGCCCGCCTGGCGGCTGTGCAGGCGCTCTACCAGATGGATGTCGCCGGCAGCGGCGTGTTTGAGATCACCGCCGAATACGAGGCGTTCAGGCTCGGCAAGGAAGTCGACGGCGCGCTCTATCGCGAGGCCGATGCGCAATGGTTTCGCGCCATTCTTGCCGGCGTTGTCGAGCACCAGAAGACCATCGATCCGATTATCCGCCAGGCGCTGACCGAGGACTGGCCGCTGTCGAGGCTCGATTCGACGTTGCGCGCCATATTGCGTGCCGGCGTCTACGAATTGATGAAACGCGAGGACGTGCCGGTGGCGGTCATCGTCTCCGAATATGTCGACATCGCCAAGGCATTTTACGAAGAAGACGAGCCGAAACTGGTCAATGCGGTGCTTGATCGCGTGTCGCGCCGCGTGCGTGGCGAGGGCCGCGGCAAGGACGCCTCATGACTGCTATCGTCGTCGTTGAGGCCGGCAAGGAAGCGCGTCGCACCGCTTTCATCCTCGCAGCCTCGCAGGCGATCATCGGTTCGGCGGCACCCATCGCCATTTCCATGGGCGGACTGGCCGGGCAGTACCTCCTCGAAGCCGACAAGTCGCTGGCAACCGCGCCGATCACCGGCTTCAATGTCGGCGTGGCGCTCGGTTCCCTGCCGGCCGCGGCGATCATCCGCCGGCTCGGCCAGCGCGACGGCTTCATGACCGGCACTGCGGTCACAGCGCTTGGCGGGCTGGTCGCTACGTTGGCGCTGTTTCATGCCAGCTTCTGGCTGTTCGCTTTCGGCCTTGCCGTGATCGGGATCGGCGGTGCCTTTGTCCAGCAATTCCGCTTTGCCGCCGCCGACAATGCTCCGCCTGAATTCAAGGCGCGCGCCATCTCCTTCGTGCTGGCCGGCGGCATCGTCACCGCCATACTTGGGCCGCAGATCGTCATTTTCACCGGCGACCTGTTCTCGCCGGTGAAGTTTGCCGGCTCGTTTGCGTCCATCCTGGTGCTGGCGGCGGTTGGCGCCGCCATCCTCTCTTTATTGCGCATCCCAGCCAAGGCAACCGAGAAGGTGGAAATCGCCGACAGCGACGCCCGGCCGCTCTTAGAAATCGTCACCAGGCCGCGCTTCGTCGCGGCGCTGTTTTGCGCCATCGGCAGCTACGCGCTGATGAGCTTCGTCATGACCGGCGCGCCACTGGCCATGGTCGGCTGCGGCCTTTCGACCGACGACGCCACGCTCGGCATTTCCTGGCATGTGATGGCGATGTTCGCGCCGAGCTTCTTCACGGGGTCGCTGATTTATCGTTTTGGCGCGGAGCGGATCGTGGCCATCGGCCTGGTGCTGCTCATTGGCTGCGGTATAGTCGCGCTGTCGGGGTTGGCACTGTGGCAGTTCTGGACAACGCTGATCCTGCTCGGCCTCGGCTGGAACTTCAGCTTCATCGGCGCCACCGCCATGGTGGCTGACAGCTACCAGCCATCCGAAAAAGGCAAGGTCCAGGGGTTCCACGATTTCGTCCTGTTCGGCTCCGTCGCCTTCGCCTCGCTGATGTCGGGCGCAGTCTACAATGCCTGGGGCTGGGAGATGCTGAACTGGATGATTTTTCCGGTCGTCGCGCTGTGCTTCGTGGCACTGGGCGTGTTGAAGATGACGGGCTTGCGTGCGGCCAGCTGACGCCACGCTGTCGGGACGAGACAACAGCGGATTCACCCAAATCCGAACAAAATTATTGCGTCCATCACCCTTCTTATGAAACCGTGTACCCCGACGGGGCATCGAAGCCATGCTCATATGCGGCAGCCATATTCCGGTTCACAGCAAGGGATTTGTGAGATGTTTTCAATCAAGGTTCTGGCCGGCACCGTGCTGGCGCTCGGCATCACGGTGGCCTCGGCGAGTGCCCAGGTGGTGGTGTCGTCGAAGATCGACACCGAGGGCGGCGTGCTCGGCAACATCATCCAGCTGGTGCTGAACGCCAATAATATCCAGACCACCGACCGCATCCAACTCGGCGGCACGCCTGTGGTACGCAAGGCAATTACGGCCGGCGAGATCGACATCTATCCGGAATACACCGGCAACGCCGCATTCTTCTTCGAGAAGGCCGACGATCCGGTGTGGAAGGATGCCGCTAAGGCCTACGAGACTGCCAAGAAGCTCGATTACGACGCCAACAAGATCGTCTGGCTGTCCCCGTCACCGGCTAACAACACCTGGGCGATCGCCCTGCGTAAGGAGGTCGCCGATACCAACAAGCTCGTCACCCTTTCCGACTTCGGCAAATATGTCTCGGGCGGCGGCAAGGTGGTGCTGGCGGCGTCCGCCGAGTTCGTCAATTCGGCGGCCGCGCTGCCCGCTTTCCAGAAGACCTATGGCTTTACGCTGAAGCCGGACCAGTTGATCACGCTGTCGGGCGGCGATACGGCGGCGACCATTGCCGCTGCGGCCAACCAGACCAACGGCGCCAACGCGGCCATGGTCTACGGCACCGACGGCGGCATCGCGCCCTCCGGCCTCGTCGTGCTTGAGGACGACAAGGGTGTGCAGCCGGTTTACCAGCCGGCGCCGATCATCCGCGAGGCGGTGCTGAAGGAGCACCCGGAAATCGAGACGCTGCTGAAGCCGGTCTTCGCCAAGCTCGATCTCGTCACGCTGCAGGAGTTGAATGGCCGCGTCCAGGTTGGCGGCGAACCGGTCAAGGGCGTCGCCGAAGGCTTTTTGAAAAAGAACGGCTTCCTCAAGTAAGGCGATTCCGGCGCGCCGCTTTCGAGGTGCGCGGATCGGCCGATGGGGGAGGGCGTGCGCATCCGGTTTGACAAGCTCGGCGTGGTTATCGCGGCGATATCAGCCTATGCGGCTTTTGCGGCACCATTCGCCACGTTCCGCGCCAATCGCATCGTACCCGGCGAGGCGCGCTCGATCCTCGAATCTTTGCCTGCGGCGGTCGGTCCGCTATTGATGGCGATTGTTGTCGCAGCGGCGCTCATTGCATTGCTGAAAACGCCGCTTGCTCTGCGCCTCGCCGCCAGTGTGGTTCCACTTGCAGCGCTGGCGCTGCTGATCGGCGTTGCCGGCAGCTTCCTGACGCCCGCCGGCAACACCTTCGCCCGTATCTCGCCGGCTTCGGGCTTCTGGCTGTTTATCTTCGCCTTCACGCTTCTGCTCGCCGACGTGCTTACAAGGCTAAACCTGTCGCCGCAGGCACGCGTCGGCGTGCTTGTTGTCGCCGCAGCGGCGATCGGCCTGCTGCTGGTCTCGGGGAGCTGGAACAGCCTGTCGATCCTCAAGGAATATTTCAATCGCGCCGATAGTTTTTGGGCGGAAGGCTCCAAGCACGTGACGCTGGCGCTGGGTTCGCTGGCGGCAGCAGTGATTATCGGCCTGCCGCTCGGCATCCTCTGCCACCGCGTCGAGAAATTGCGGGCCGGCGTGCTCAACGTGCTGAACATCATTCAGACCATTCCTTCGATCGCGCTGTTCGGCCTCTTGATAGCACCGCTCGGCTGGGTCGCTTCGCATGTGCCGGGTGCTGCCGCGCTCGGCATTCGCGGCATCGGCACGGCGCCGGCTTTCGTCGCCCTGTTCCTCTATTCACTGCTGCCGGTGGTGGCCAACACCGTGGTCGGCCTTGCCGGTGTGCCGCGTGCCGCCAACGACGCAGCGCGCGGCATGGGCATGACCGACCGCCAGCGGCTGTTCGGCGTCGAGTTTCCGCTGGCTTTCCCGGTGATCCTCACCGGCATTCGCATCGTGCTGGTGCAGAATATCGGCCTCGCCACCATTGCCGCGCTGATCGGCGGCGGCGGCTTTGGCGTATTCGTATTCCAGGGAGTCGGCCAGACGGCGATGGACCTGGTGCTGCTCGGTGCCGTGCCGACGGTGGCGCTGGCCTTCGCCGCCGCCATCATCCTCGATGCAGTGATCGAAATGAGCGCCAGCAAGCGCAGGGTTTAAACGGCATGATCGAGATCGAAGGCATCACCAAGCGCTACGGCGAGACGACAGTGGTCGACGACGTGTCGATAGTAATCGAGCCGCGCAGCATCGCCGTCATCGTCGGCACCTCCGGCTCCGGCAAGACGACGCTGCTTCGCATGATCAACCGGCTGGTCGAGCCGACATCGGGCGTGATCAAGCTCGACGGCGTCGACAACCGCTCGGTGCCTGATTATGAGCTGCGTCGCAGCATCGGCTATGCCATCCAGGGCCACGGTCTGTTTCCGCATCGCACGGTGGCACAGAACATCGCCACTGTGCCGGTATTGCTCGGCTGGGACGCCAACCGCATCAAAGCCCGCGTCGACGAGCTGATGACGCTATATCAGCTCGACCCGCAAGCCTACGGGCCACGCTATCCGCATGAGCTTTCCGGCGGCCAGCAGCAGCGCGTCGGCGTCGCCCGGGCGCTTGCCGCGGAACCCAACGTGCTGTTGATGGATGAGCCGTTCGGCGCGCTCGATCCAATCATCCGCAACAAGGCGCAGGACGATCTGCTGGCGATCCAGAAGCGCTTCGGCACCACCATCATCCTAGTCACCCATGACATGGAAGAGGCCGTTCACATGGGCGACAAGATCGCGGTGATGGATGGCGGCAAAGTAGTGCAATATGCCGCGCCGGCCGAGATACTGGCGAAACCGGCCAGCGCGTTTGTCGAGACCCTGGTTGGCGCCAGCGAAAAACCGTTCCGGCTGTTATCGCTTGGCCGGGTGCGCGACGCGGTGGAAAAAGGCACGGCCGAAGGCGAGGCGATCCCCGGTGATGCCAGCCAACGCGACGCGTTGGCCGAACTCCTGTGGTCGGGCCGCCCGGCACTGCCCGTGAAAGATACTGATGGCAAATCGCTTGGCCGCGTCACTGTGGATGGACTGGTTAAACGCGCGGCGAGGCCGGCATGAAAGCCTGGCTTCCATCACTGCTCAGGCTTGCCCTGGTGGTGCTGCTTATTGCCTTCGTCACCAATCCCGGCTGGTTCGAACCGCTGCTGAAGCCGCTGACAGAGAACAACGCGCCGGTAATCTACAATCAGGGCAGCCTTTTGACGTTGACGCTGCTGCATCTGCGGACCGTCCTGATCGCAACGGTTGCCGCGACGATCGTTGCGGTCGCGCTCGCCATTCTGGTCACCAGGCCAGCCGGCGCCGAATTCCTGCCGCTGTCGCGCAGCCTGGTCAATATCGGCCAGACCTTTCCGCCGGTGGCGGTGCTGGCGCTTGCCGTGCCGGCCGTCGGCTTCGGCGAAAAGCCGACGCTGATTGCGTTGTTTCTCTATGGCCTGCTGCCGATCTTCGAGAACGCGCTGACCGGCCTGACGACGCTGCCGGCCAATGTCGTCGAGGCGGCGCGTGGCGCCGGCATGACCGGCTGGCAAAGGCTGGTCAAGGTCGAACTGCCGCTCAGCGCGCCGATCATCCTCGGCGGTATCCGGCTGTCGGTGGTGATCAGCCTCGCCACCGCGACCATCGGCTCGACAGTGGCGGCGAGGACATTGGGCGAGGTGATCATCGCCGGCCTGCTGTCGAACAACCTCGCCTTCATCCTGCAGGGCGGTCTGATCGTCGCCGCCCTTGCCGTGCTGATCTATGACGGGCTGTCGGCGATCGAGCGCTACACGGGCCGGCGCATGGGGCGCGAGGTGGAGTAGCCCCTCGGGGCAAAGCTCGCTTCTTTCAACGGCCACTCGAACGCGCCGGATGATCGAGCGTCAGTTCGAGCGTGGTGCCCGTCTCGCTGGCGATCCAGCGGCGGCGGATGATGGCGAAATCGTGCTGTGTGCCGGCTCTAACCACAGAGACTAAGTCGCCCACCGCGCAATAGCTGTCGAGATCGAGGGTTTCGAGAATCGCGGCAATGTCTTGCTTCCCGGCGTAATGTCTCGCGACAGTCGTGAGCACTATGATCACTGGTCCCCCCGTTGCGCGATCTTCGGGACTCGGCGATTGATGAGTGCGATGCCCCGATCTTTCAGCAGGAGTTCTTGCCATGACCGCGCGTTTCTCCAAGATCGTCATGTGTTTGTATCTGGCGGCTTTCGCCTTCCTTGTCGCCTTCGGCAACATCACCGATTACGGCTCAAACTTCGCCTTTGTCCAGCATGTGCTGAGCATGGACACGACCTTTCCCGGCAACGCCCTGATGTACCGCTCGATCACCAACCCGTCGCTGTGGACGGCGGGCTACTGGCTGATCATCATTGGCGAGGCGCTGACCTGCTTGCTCTACCTAGTCGCCGCCTGGCGACTCTGGCAGGCGCGCAACGCCAGCGGACAGGCATTCAACGATGCCAAGAAGTTCGCCATCATAGCCGCCACCATGGGTTTCCTCGTTTGGTATTTCGGCTTCATGGTCGTTGGCGGCGAGTGGTTTGCCATGTGGCAGTCTTCGACATGGAATGGTCAGGAGGCGGCGTTCAAATTCTACATGACAATGCTGGTGGTGCTGATCTTCGTCGTCCAGCCGGACGGCGACCCGCGCAAAGTTTGACGGCCGTTCGCCGATTTCAATCGATCTAATCGGATGGCAGTGTCGAAAGGCGCGCTGCCGTCCAGCCTTTTGGATGAAACCCGGGATGTTTTGAGCGAAAACCGGACAAAAACCGAACAATATCTTGACGTTCCGAGCCCTGTTTCGCATAAGCCGCTGCGAAGGGACGGATTCCGGTTGCGGAAAATTCGTCCCCTGTCTCAACGGCCCGGGGAGGGGTTCTTTTGGGCCACCAATCGAGGAAAATTCGGCAATGACCATACTTTCAGCTGTCATCGCCTGCGGTCTGCTTTCAGTCCTTTACGCCATCTGGGCGACACGTTCGGTCCTCGCGGCCGATCAGGGCAATGCACGCATGCAGGAAATTTCCGCGGCCATCCGCGAAGGCGCGCAAGCCTATCTGGCGCGCCAGTACACCACAATCGCCATCGTCGGCGTCGTGGTCCTGCTGCTCGCCTGGTGGCTGCTTTCGATCACCGCCGCCATCGGCTTCCTGATCGGCGCCGTTCTATCGGGCGCCGCTGGCTTCATCGGCATGCACGTCTCGGTGCGCGCCAATGTGCGCACCGCGCAGGCGGCTTCCAACAGCCTCGCTGCCGGCCTCGAGATCGCCTTCAAGTCTGGGGCTATCACTGGCATGCTGGTTGCTGGCCTGGCCCTGCTTGGCGTCTCGATCTATTACCTGATCCTGACCCAGTTCATGGGCCTTCAGCCCGATGACCGTGTCGTCATCGACTCGTTGGTTTCGCTTGGCTTCGGCGCCTCGCTGATTTCGATCTTCGCTCGTCTCGGCGGCGGCATCTTCACCAAGGGCGCCGACGTCGGCGGCGATCTCGTCGGCAAGGTTGAAGCCGGCATTCCCGAAGACGATCCACGCAATCCGGCCACCATCGCCGACAATGTCGGCGACAATGTCGGCGATTGCGCCGGCATGGCCGCCGATCTGTTCGAGACCTATGCGGTGACCGTGGTCGCCACCATGGTCCTTGCCGCCATCTTTTTCGGTGGCACCGCCGTTCTCGGCGCGACCATGCTCTATCCGCTGGCCATCTGCGGCGCCTGCATTCTCACCTCGATCGCCGGCACCTTCTTCGTCAAGCTCGGTTCCAGCGGCTCAATCATGGGCGCTCTCTACAAGGGCCTGATCGTCACCGGCCTGCTGTCAATTGTCGGCCTTGCCGTCGCCACTTCGGCATGCATCGGCTGGGGTGAGATCGGCACCGTCGCCGGCATGGCCATCACCGGCACGAACCTGTTCATCTGCGGCCTGGTCGGCCTTGTGGTGACAGGCCTCATCGTGGTGATCACCGAATATTATACCGGCACCAACAAGCGTCCGGTGAACTCCATCGCCCAGGCCTCGGTCACCGGTCACGGCACCAACGTCATCCAGGGCCTGGCGGTCTCGCTCGAAGCGACGGCGTTGCCGGCGATCGTCATCGTCGGCGGCATCATCTCGACATACCAGCTCGCCGGCCTCTACGGCACGGCGATCGCGGTGACGACGATGCTTGGCCTCGCCGGCATGATCGTCGCGCTCGATGCCTTCGGCCCAGTCACCGACAATGCCGGCGGCATTGCCGAAATGGCCGGCCTGCCCAAGGAAGTGCGCCAGTCCACCGACGCGCTCGACGCTGTCGGCAACACCACCAAAGCGGTAACCAAGGGCTACGCCATCGGGTCGGCCGGCCTCGGCGCGCTGGTGCTGTTTGCGGCCTACTCTAACGACCTGAAGTTCTTTGCCGCCAATAGCGACAAATACCCCTACTTCCAGGGCATGGGCGACGTCTCCTTCGACCTCTCCAATCCTTATGTCGTCGCCGGCCTGATCTTCGGCGGCCTGATCCCGTATCTGTTCGGCGGCATCGCCATGACCGCCGTCGGCCGCGCCGCCGGTGCTATCGTCGAGGAGGTGCGCAAGCAGTTCCGCGAGGATCCGGGCATCATGGCCGGCACCTCGAAGCCGAACTATGCGCGCGCCGTCGACCTTCTGACCAAGGCAGCGATCCGGGAGATGATCGTTCCATCACTGCTGCCGGTGCTGGCGCCGCTGGTGGTCTATTTCGGTGTCCTCCTGATCTCCGGTTCGAAGGCATCCGCCTTTGCCGCGCTCGGCGCCTCGCTGCTCGGCGTCATCGTCAACGGCCTTTTCGTTGCCATCTCGATGACCTCCGGCGGCGGTGCCTGGGACAACGCCAAGAAGTCGTTCGAAGATGGTTTCGTCGACAAGGACGGCCTCAAGCACCTCAAGGGCTCCGAAGCACACAAGGCCTCTGTGACCGGCGACACGGTCGGCGATCCCTATAAGGATACTGCTGGGCCGGCGGTCAACCCGGCGATCAAGATCACGAACATCGTCGCGCTGCTGCTATTGGCCGTGCTCGCGCACGGCTAAGCTCGGTCGCCACGGCTCAAGACAAAAACCCGCGGGATCGCTCCCGCGGGTTTTCATTGCCTGAGATGTGCCGCCGCTTACAGGGAAGCGAAAAGAAAAGAAGCCGACACCGTCGAGTGGATCAGGTGCCGCCGAGCGTACTGCCGCCGCTGGCGCCCGGAACACCAGGCGTCAGCTTGCTGGCGCCACTGATGATCTGGCTGAGGAAGTTCTGGTCCTTGCCGCCGGTCGGCGTGGTGCGCGAGATGAAGTCAAACACCTTGCCGTCCTTCAGGCCGTAATTGGCGATCTGGGTGACGCGCCCGTCATCGCCAAAATAGACCGCCAGCACATGCTGGTCGACTAGCCGCGGCTTGTCGAAGGCGACATATCGCTTGCGCGTCTGCGAAATGTAATAAAAGGCCTCGTTGTCGAAGGTCGCCTTCGTCGAGGGAGTGCCGAGCGCCAGCAGCACCTGTTCGCGGCTCGAGCCGACCGGCACCAGGTCGATCGCCTGCTGGTCGATGACGTAGCCCTGCGTCAGCGTCTCGCTCGGATTGAGATCGCCGATCATCTTGGACGAATTGCAGGCGGAAAGCGCCGCAGCGATCACCAGCAGCGAAACCGCACCGGCGGGCCTAGGCAGGAAAGTCGACTTGAATTTCAGCGCGCGCAACTACAACTCCATAAGCTGGCCGCAACTTGCGCTGGGCCGCAAAACCGGTAAACCAGCTTGCTTGCCGATGCAACAAGGCCACTTCAACAAACGGTCCCGGGAGACCACCCTCAAATGTTCCAGCGCCTCTTTGGCCGCGAACGTCACGCCAACCGCGCCATCACCGAGGCGCTTTACGCACAAATCGTGGCGGCGGCGCGGCAACCGGTGTTTTATTCCGCCTGGAACGTGCCGGACACGCCGCTCGGCCGCTTCGAGATGCTGTCGTTGCACATGTTCCTGTTCCAGCACCGGTTGCGCGGCGAGGGCGGTGCTGCGGCAGAGGTTGCGCAGGTGCTGATCGACGAGTTCTTCATGGATGTCGAACATTCGTTGCGGGAATTGGGCATTGGCGACGTCGGCGTGCCGAAGCGAATGCGGAAACTGGCGAAGATGTTCTATGGCCGTACCGCCGCCTATGACGATGCGCTGAAACGAAATGACCATGATGCGCTTGCCGCCGCCCTTTCCCGCAATGTCAGGCCGGATGCCGGCGCCTGGCCGCAAGCGTCGCAACTGGCACTCTATGCCGCCGATGCATCAAGGCAACTCACGCAACAGCCGACCGAATCGATCGTTTCCGGCACGGTGGCATTTCCAGTGGCCAACTCTGAGCGAAGGCAGGCCGAATGAAGGCGGCGAAGTGGAGGCGAAGATGAAACATCCTGATACCCACAGCCCAGTGTCATTCCTGGCAAATGTCGCCCGGATGCCGCAAAAAGGGCTGCCGGTGGTGATCGATGCCGACGCCGGGCAGCGCGCCATACTGGCCGTCGAGCATGAGCTGCTTTCGGTCGAGAACTATCGCGCCGAACTTCTGATCGAGCCGTGGAAGCGCAATGGGGTGAAAGTCAGCGGCCATGTCGAGGCCGATATAACGCAGGCCTGCATCGTCACTCTCGACCCGGTCGAGGCGCATATCGACGAGCCGGTCGAGGCGCTGTTCCTGCCGGAACAATCCAAGCTCGGGCGGCAAGGTTTCGACGGTGGCGGTGAGATCCTGCTCGACGCCGAAGGGCCGGACAGCCCGGAAACCTTTTCCGGCGACGCGATCGACGTCGGGGCGCTTGCCGAACAGTTCTTTGGCTTGGCGATCGATCCCTATCCGCGCAAGCCGGGTGTGTCGCTGGAGGCCGCCGGCGATGCCGAGCCTGTGGAGAATGAATTCCAGCAAAAGCTCAGATCACTGCTGGGAAAATCCTGATGGCTGACCCAATTTGAGAAAAGTTGGTTGTGCGGCAGCCCAAAACCGTTATTTTCGCCGAACCTTCGCGAGCCCCGTACCTTGGCAAGCCCGCTGGCCAAGCAACCGTGAGATGAACACCGCGTGATCAGGATTTCCATCGATGCCATGGGCGGCGATCACGGGCCAAGCGTGGTCATCCCGGCGCTCATGACTGTCGCCACCCGCCGTCCGGACATACGCTTCGTCATCTATGGGCGCGAAGAAGCGGTAAGGCCTGAACTCGCCAAATTCCCCAAGCTAGCGGAGGTGAGCGAGTTCATCCACTGCGAGATCGCAGTCCGGATGGACGACAAGCCGAGCCAGGCACTGCGCCATGGCCGCTGGAAGTCATCGATGTGGAAAGCCGTCGAAGCGGTCAAGGCAGGCACTGCGGACGCCTGCATCTCGGCTGGCAATACCGGCGCACTGATGGCGATGTCCAGATTCTGCCTTCGCACCATGGCGACCATCGACCGCCCGGCGATTGCGGCGCTCTGGCCGACATTGCGCGGCGAAAGCGTGGTGCTGGACGTCGGCGCAACCATCGGTGCGGATGCGCATCAACTGGTTGATTTTGCCATTCTGGGTACCGGCATGGCGCGCTCGGTTTTCGGCATCGAACGGCCGAGCGTCGGCCTGCTCAATGTCGGCGTCGAGGAGATCAAGGGTCAGGAGGAGGTCAAGGAAGCAGGCCGTATGCTGCGCGAGGCCAACATGGCCTCGATGAACTACCATGGCTTTGTCGAGGGTGACGACATCGGCAAGGGCAGTGTCGACGTCGTCGTTACCGAAGGATTTGCCGGCAATATCGCGCTCAAGACGGCGGAAGGCACGGTCAGGCAGATCGCCGGCTACCTGCGCGCCGCGATGAACCGGACACTGATGGCCAGGATCGGCTATATCTTCGCCAAGACCGCCTTCGATCGCCTGCGCGAGAAGATGGATGTCGGCCGCTCCAATGGCGGCGTCTTCCTGGGATTGAACGGCATCGTGGTGAAAAGCCATGGCGGGGCTGATTCGGATGGCTTCGCTGCGGCGATCGAGCTCGGCTACGACATGGTGCGCAACAATCTGCTTGACCGCATCGAGGCCGATCNCGATCTCGACCTGTTCCATGCCCGCAATCCGAATGCCCAGACAATCCGGAAATCCGACGTCGTCATCGACGCAAAGGAATAGGAAAGAGCATTGATCAGATCAGTCGTGCGCGGCACGGGCGCCGCGCTGCCCCGCCGCATTATGAAGAATGCCGATTTTGAAGGCATGGTCGAGACCTCGGACGAATGGATCGTCCAGCGTACCGGTATTCGCCAGCGCCACATTGCGGCCGACGACGAGACGACGGCCTCTCTGGGTGAGGCGGCAGCGCGCGCAGCCCTCGACAGCGCCGGCCTGACGGCTGACGACATCGACCTGATCGTGCTGGCGACCTCGACGCCCAACAACACCTTTCCCGCGACCGCAGTCGAGATCCAGAACCGGCTCGGCATGCACCACGGTTTTGCCTTCGACCTGCAGGCGGTCTGCTCGGGTTTTGTCTATGCGGTGACGACCGCCGACCTCTATATCCGCGGCGGCTTGGCCAGACGGGTGCTGGTGATCGGCTCGGAAACGTTTTCGCGCATTCTCGACTGGAACGACCGCTCGACCTGCGTTTTGTTCGGCGACGGCGCCGGCGCGATAGTGCTGGAAGCAGGCACGGGGGCAGGCGGCATCGCCGACCGAGGCGTTCTGGCGGCCAGCCTGCGCTCCGACGGCATCCACAAGGACAAGCTTTTTGTCGACGGTGGGCCGTCGACTACCGGAACGGTCGGGCACCTCAGGATGGAAGGCCGCGAAGTGTTCAAGCATGCGGTCGGCATGATCACCGACGTCATCGAGGCGACGTTCGCACAGGCCGGCATCAGCGCCGCTGATCTCGACTGGTTCGTGCCGCATCAAGCCAATAAACGAATTATTGATGCTTCGGCCAAAAAGCTCGGGATAGAGGAGCGGAAGGTGGTGGTGACCGTCGATTTGCACGGTAACACATCGGCTGCTTCCGTGCCGCTGGCACTATCCGCGGCCGTCGCCGACGGCCGCATCAAAAAGGGTGACCTGGTGCTGCTTGAGGCGATGGGCGGCGGCTTCACCTGGGGCGCCGTCCTGCTGCGTTGGTAAGTGCCGAACTAACGGGTTCGGGTCCTTGACCTTGACGGATCAATTACTTAGGTTCTGCCGTTGCTTGTATCGATTTTATTTTTTGAGCTGATGGGACGGTTCGTATGGGGGGAAAGACACTTACGCGCGCCGACCTCGCCGAAGCCGTTTACCGCAAGGTTGGGCTGTCGCGTACTGAATCGGCCGAGCTTGTCGAGGCGGTGCTGAATGAGATCTGCGAGGCGATCGTTCGCGGTGAGACGGTGAAACTGTCGTCCTTCGCGACCTTCCATGTCCGTTCCAAGAACGAACGCATCGGGCGCAATCCCAAGACCGGTGAGGAAGTGCCGATCCTGCCGCGCCGGGTGATGACCTTCAAGTCATCGAACGTGCTGAAGAACCGCATCCTGCGCTCCCATCAAAACAGCAAGGCCAAGGGCAGCAAGTAGATTCCCGATCTCCCTTGCCGAGAATCCATGCTTCAGGCTTCGGTTGAAAAACGAAGCCTGCTTTTACGCCGGGCTTGAATATTGTTTCATAAACCGCTGAAATAAGATGCGATTCGGCAGGCCGGATCGGTATTTGGGTGTGATCCGCCCCGGTGGACGGAAAAGCTGCTCTCTTTGTTTTACCGTGATGTTGCCCAAAAACCGGTCCCCGCCTTTCGCGATCATGCTCTAGCGTGAGGATTCGCCCATGGACAAGAGCCCCGATGCTTTCCGCACCATCAGCGAGGTCGCGGAGGATCTGGATTTGCCGCAGCACGTGCTGCGCTTCTGGGAGACGCGTTTCAACCAGATCAAGCCGATGAAGCGCGGCGGCGGCCGCCGCTACTACCGGCCGCAGGACGTCGAGCTGATCAAGGGCATTCGCCACATGCTCTACGATCAGGGCTATACGATCAAGGGCGTACAGAAGCTGTTGCGCGAGAACGGCAACCAGTTTTTGATCGCCGTCGGCAATGGCGACATGGCGGCGGTCGAGGCGATCTCGCAGCGCCGGCAGGCTGACGCGGTACCGCTGACGCAAGCGGCGCAGCCGCGCGGCCCGGACGACGAGATGCTGGTCGGCCAACCGAGGGTGAAACCCAGCCGTCGTTTTTTCGGCATCGGCAAGACCGACGAGGAAGGCCCGGTTCCGCCGGACACGTCAAAACTTTCCCGTGATAATCGCGCATTGCTGCAGGAGGCGCTGTTCGACCTGCTCGAATGCAAGCGCCTGCTCGATCAGGTTCGCTAAAGCCCGCCGGGGCTGGCCGGAACGGTCTTCGGGGTCATGCGTTAGGCTTCCTTCTGCAGATGAAGGAACCACGTCATGGCATCGCTTTCGAGCATCTCCGACACCGATCTGAACAAGCAGGTCGCGGCCCTGACCAGGGAACTGGCCACTTTGAAGAAAGCCGTGTTGAAGCGGGGCGGCGCCTATTACGAAGACGGTCGCGATACCGCGTCGGACTATTATTCGGATATCGCCGAGCGTCTCGGCGACACCTTGCCGGCAATCAGAAGGCAAGGTCGGGCGATCGAGAAGACCGCCCGTGATCACCCGGCGACGGCGGCCGCTGTCGGGCTGGTTCTGGTCGGGCTGGTCGCCAGTCTCTTCCTCGGTGGCCGGCAGCAAAAAGCGCCGCGAGCGCGTTCAAGGTAGAGGAAATGCGGTGGTCAGCGGGACCGCCGCCATTTCGTCGACGCGGCAAACCCGGCAAGCTGGCCGCCCTTGATCAAAGACCAAGAACGCCTGCTTGCCGGCTGTCTGTCCCAAGGCGTTTTCAGTACTTCTTCGCCACGACCTTCTTGTGATGATGGCGATAGTGGTGGACGCGGTGATGGTAGTGATGGCGGTGATGCTTCTTGACGGTGGTGTGCATCGTCGCTGCACTCGCGCTGCTCGCGCCGATGATCGGCATCGAAAGGGCAAGTGCGATTGCAAGTCCAAGGGCGGAGAGAAGAGACTTCTTCATGACATCGTTTCCTTTTTGCGCAGGGCGAATTTGAGCGTCACCGATTCAGGTCGGTGACTCGAGCACTGCGGTCAGGACTATCGCCTTGGAGTTTTTCGGCAGTTTTTCCGGCCTGTAGAATTTTGTTTCCGAACTGTGTCTGCCGACGATCAAGCCAGATATGAGCGCGCCGGCATCCGCCATTCATTCCGGCGTCGGTTCACGATGCCGTGACGCTATCTTTGATGCTTGGCAAATCACCGGCGAGCGGGCATTCTCCCGATCGTCTCAGGCAACAACATGATTTGATCTAACTCTTTCATCCCACGGAGTTGCCAATGCCCCAAATAGCAAAACGCGAACCTTACTCCGAATTGGCGGCGAGCGCGGTTACGCCTGAACGCAGTGCCGTCCGAACCGCCCGGGAAGCCCGTGGATACAGCATCGAAGAGCTGTCCCTGGCGTGCGGGCTGGCAGCCTATGAGATTGCCGACATCGAAAGCGGCAAGGATGCCGATCCTTNAAGAGCTGTCCCTGGCGTGCGGGCTGGCAGCCTATGAGATTGCCGACATCGAAAGCGGCAAGGATGCCGATCCTTCGAAACGTCGGCGTATTGCCTCCGCGCTTCAGCTTCCGGAAAGCGCTCTGTTCGACGAAGCCGTGTTGCCTGCGAAAAGGCGGTCCGTGTCGTAGCGGCGTGCCATGCGTTTATTCGACGAGCTCGCCATGGGTTGCCCTGGCGAGCTTCGTTTTCCGGCCACGTAGCGGACTTGCCGGCCGCCACGGCGACGCGAGACGGAAATCGCCGGAGATGAGCCTCGAATCCGTTCGCGCTTTCTTCGTCGCCCACGCGCCCGAAATCGACGTCATCGTTACGCAAGCCAGCTCGGCGACGGTGCCTCTGGCTGCCGAAGCGCATGGCGTAGCGCCGGCGCAGATTGCCAAGACGATCTGCCTGCGCGCCGGCGACCAGACGATGCTGATCGTGGCCAGCGGCATCTCCAGGCTGGACAATCGCAAATTCAAGGACCGGTTCGGCGGCAAGGCGCGAATGCTGGATGCCGAGCAGGTGCTCGCCGCGACCGGTCATCCCGTCGGTGGGGTGTGCCCGTTCGGCCTACCGGCACCGCTCCCGGTGTACTGCGACGTCTCGCTGCGCGCCTTTGACGAGGTCGTCCCCGCCGCAGGCGCGACGAACGCCGCCGTCCGGCTCAGCCCGCAACGCATGGCCGAACTCGTCGACGCCGAGTGGGTGGATGTCTGCCAGTAGCCCTTTATCCGGGTCGTGGGATCCGGTGAGCGTTACCGCTATTCGGTCTTCTGTGGCTCTTCTTTCTTGATCGTCTGAGCGTCCGCGGCTGTCGACATATCGGCCTTCTCGACGCTCGCTGTCCTCGTCTGCGTGTCGACCGATGCCTGGACCTTTGAATGCGCGGGGCAATCCGCAGAGGCAGCGGATATGGACAGGGTCAGTGCGGCGGCTGTTGCGAGGAATGTCTTCATGATCATTCTCCTCTTTCATTGGATATTCGTTGGGAAGATTAGCCCGTCTGGCACCGACCGCAAAATCACATTTGTTCACGCGCGCCCTTGCGTGCACGGAAGCCTACGCTGGACCAATAATTCAAATGGTTGCGCGGATAGCCGCTTGCCGTATCAAAACCCACTGCCTCCGGCCGGAGGATTTTTGGCGTAAAAAATCTCGCCGCTCAGAGCCAGTCTCAAATCTTCGGCGCTGAGCTGACCACTTTCGAACAAATCCATCACCCTGCGGCCGAGCACTTCTCTGCCTGGATCGCCGTCAGCGAGGCCTAGTTCACGGCATCGGGCATCAAGTGCTTTGGCCAACATGGTCAGCTCGGCAGGACAGGTAGCTCCTTGAAGCGACATTGCATCTCTCCCGAAAAGGCCGAAAGGGCGTGTCATCTTCGAAGCGTCCGCTCGCCCTTACAACTGCGGACGACGGCAATTCAACTAGAGCCAACCTTTTTCGAACTCAACATTCGAACGTATTAAAAACGCCGCCCGCGCTCCAATGGGAGGATCCTGCTACAATACGGTATGGCCGTCCGTATAGCGGTTGTCCTAATGCTTCTTTTCGCCTTCGCCTACGGTTTCGCAAAACTCGTGGAACATTATGGCAGCGTTCGCGACAGGCCCTCTCCGTGTGAAGAATTGCCCTATCCTGATTGTCCTGACCCAAAAGCTCCTCCCCGGGAAGAAACTAAGCCTTGAGCAGGTGCTTGTTTGTAGGCGGCCTCATGGCCATGGCACCGGAGTTCGCCCACCGCCAGCGGAACAACAAGTCTTTCGGCTCGTTTAGGTAAGTAGCCCCGCACGGAAGCATCAAGCACCGTAGCGGAAGGTTGCCTCGCTGGAGGATTGCTATATGGGAAAGCAACTTTTATNCCGCACGGAAGCATCAAGCACCGTAGCGGAAGGTTGCCTCGCTGGAGGATTGCTATATGGGAAAGCAACTTTTATCTGCTGCGACAGGAATCTTTCTTTTCGTAGGTATCGGAACCGCCGCTGCTCAGGACGTCATCATTCAGCCTGAGCAAGACACGGTGATCCGGGAGTATGTAAAGAAGAAGCCGGTAGCATCCCTGAGCCTTCCCGGTGTTGAGCTCAACATTGGCACCGCTCTGCCCGACACAGTCGAGCTTTACGAAGTGCCGGACGTTCAGTACCGCTATGTAGTCGTCGAGGGACGAACCGTCCTGGTTGATCCAGGTACCCGCAAAATTGTTAAGATCTACGATTGATTTTCTGCCTGAAGCCCGCCGTGCCGAAAAAGCGGCGGGCTTGTTTGCGTTCAGCCGCCAATCGCGGTAGCGGACGATGCGCTCGCGTCCTCACGGAAACCGGAGGGGTGAGCTGCCACGTTTCGTTCCCAGGCCGCCAGCATCCAGGTTGGGTTCTTCATGCTTGCTGCCATTGATCCTTCCGGCATTCCCGCAAGCAACGAGGGCCGGGCACGTTGCGCTTGCTCGACTTTCCTGACCCCGTCGCTGCCGCCCTGAAAAAGTTTCAGGCCAAGCCGGCCGCCGGCGTTGAACCAGTTCGTTCCAACCGCCGGTTGGTGGACGCGCTACCGCTCATGCGCCTAATGTCGACTTGATCCGCGCGCACCTGGCAAGCCCGCCCACCCGAGTCCCCCGCCTGGTGCAACAGCGCTTGATCGGCCCCGCCGTACTTCATGTGCGGCGGGTTTTTATTTACTCGATGGAACAACCCGGCCGGCGCGACGGTTCATCTCAACGCAGCAAGTCCCTCCTCATAAGAATTGCTGCCAGATCGGGTTGCACCGATCTGCCCGCGTCCTTCTCCCGGAAGGCGCGAGCTTTTTGCATGCTGGTTTGGGCTATTCCACATTGACCTGGCGAGCGAAGCCCTTGGTCGAAATCGTGTTGCGCTGGCTGCAATGCGGCTATTCTGTATGGCCAGTTGGGGGAACTGGCTAAGCCTTTGGATTTAATGGTCGGAGTGGCCGGATTCGAACCGACGACCCCTTGACCCCCAGTCAAGTGCGCTACCGGGCTGCGCTACACTCCGGACCGGTCGCGATGTATCGTGATAGACTGGGTCCGGTCAACCGAATTCGGCTGCTGTCCGGCCTGAAGCAACAGCAACGGAGATTGCCGGTCGCCGCGCCGCCCGCAACTGCCACTGATGGCGGTATTCCAGCGCGATGGCGCCCCAGATCAGGCCGAGCAGCAGGTAGACATGCCGCCAGTGGTCGATGTCGATGAAGGTGCCGAGCCCGATATTGCCGATGAAGGCGACATAGGCGCATAGCAGATAAGGCTGCCAGGGCCGGTCGCGCAGCAGAATGCGGAAGCCGGCGGCGATCGTCCAGCACGTCAGCGTCAGGAACGACACGAAGCCGAGCCACCCGTAATCCATCAGCATCTTCAGCCAGATGTCGTGCGTGTCCTCGCCGAACATCTTGCCGAATACGAGCGGGCCGATGCCGAACGGATGCTCCAGCGCCATCTGAAAGCCGATCGTGTAGCGGGCGAAGCGGCCGAGGCGGGCGGTGTCGTAGCTTTGTTCGAGTTGCGCGCGATTCGAGAACATCTCCGCCACGCCAGGCAGTTGCAGGATGACGATCATCGCAATGACCAGCAGTCCGACGGCGGCGATGGTCATGACGACGACGCGCAGCCGGAATTTGCCGCTGGCGCTCTGCAGGAACAAGGCCCCGGTCAGCAGGATCGCCGAAACGGCGAACATGCCCCAGGCGCCGCGCGAAAAAGAAAAGAAGATGCCGGCGGTGATGATCAGCAGCGGCACCGCCAATAGAGGCATGCGCGCGATCGAGCCGGTAAGCAGCAGATAGAGCAGGTAGATGCCCGGCAGCACCAGGAACGGCCCGAACACGTTCGGGTCCTGGAAGGCGCCGGCGGCACGGTCGTATTTGGTGAAGATCTCCGCTCCTGGAAAGGCATGGAAATAGCCGGCTATGCCGACCAGCGAAGTCAGCACTGCCGACACGACATAAGCGACGAAGATCACGCGGTAGAGACTGGGCTGGACGGCCGTTACGGAAGCGAAGAAAACCGCGGTGAGGGTCAGGAACAGCGAGACGGCGAGATAGAGCGGCGTGGCGGCGAGGTCCGACATCTGCGTCATCGAGATCATTCCGCCGATGTTCATGATCATCAGCAGCACCAGAAGTGGCACCGCCGCGCGCTGTATGCGTATGCCGAACAAGGGCCACACCACGATCAGCCCGATCATATAGAGGTCGTATGGCGCCGGCTCGGCAATAACGAAACCGGACAGGAAGACGCCGAGGAAAACTGCCCCTGACGCAATCAGCGCAATGAGCTTGGCGTTGACCGCCGCCGCCGGCAATTCGTAGGCCGTCGCGCTCAATACGCATTTTCCGTGTTGAGCAGGCGGATCGGCGTCAGGAACAGGATTCTCAGGTCGAACAACAGCGACCAGTTCTCGATGTAATAGAGGTCGTATTCCGTGCGCATGCGGATCTTCTCGTTGGTGTCCATCTCGCCGCGCCAGCCATTGATCTGAGCCCAGCCGGTCACGCCGGGCTTGACCTTGTGGCGGGCGAAATAGCCGTCGACCACCTCATTGTAGAGAAGGTTGTGCGACTGCGCGGCAATGGCGTGCGGGCGCGGCCCGACCAGCGACAGCGAACCGAACAGCGAATTGAAGAACTGCGGCAATTCGTCGATCGAGGTCTTGCGGATGAAGCGGCCGACGCGGGTGACGCGCGGATCGTTCTTGGTCACGGTCTGCTTCGCCGTCGGGTCCGCCTTGTCGGTGTACATCGAACGGAACTTATAGACGTCGATGATTTCGTTGTTGAAGCCGTGCCGCTTCTGGTGGAACAGCACCGGGCCCTTGCTGTCGAGTTTGATCGCGATCGCGGTCGCCAGCATCACCGGCGAGAACACGATGATGCCGATGATCGAAAAGACGATGTCAAAGGCGCGTTTCGCGACCGAATCCCAGTCGTTGATAGGCTTGTCGAAGATATCGAGCATCGGCACCGAGCCGATGTAGGAATAGGCGCGCGGCCTGAACTGCAGCGCATTCGAATGCGCCGACAGCCGGATGTCGACCGGCAGCACCCACAGCTTCTTCAACAGTTGCAGCACGCGCGATTCGGCGGTCAGCGGCAGCGAAACGATCAGCATGTCGATGCGTGCGATGCGGGCAAATTCAATGAGCTCGGAAATCGTGCCGAGCTTGGGATAGCCGGCGACAACCGGCGGCGAACGCTTGTCACCACGATCGTCGAAGATGCCGCAGATGCGGATGTCGTTGTAGGGCTGCTTTTCGACCGAGCGGATCAGCACCTCCGCCGCCTTGCCGCCGCCGACGATGACGGCGCGGCGCTCCATCCGCCCGTCGCGCGCCCAGCGCCGGATCAGCTTCGACATCACCAGCCGGAGACCCAGGATCAGCACGAAGCCAATAACGAACCACGTGCCGAAGAGCAGGCGCGAATAGTCTTCCGACATTTTCATGGTGAAGGCGGTGAGCGCCATCAAGGCGAAGGTTCCGGCCCAGACCAGCAGGAGGCGGCCGAAATTGGCGATCGGCCGCATCAGCGCGACAATCTGGTAGCAGTCCGTGACGTCGAGCAGAACGACCGCGAGGAACGAGGTGGCGGCGATCGTCAGCGAGTATTGCCAGGCAAGATAGTTGAAAAAGCCGACATAGTAGAAATAGACGGCAAGACCCGACACCAACAGCAGCGCGAATTCCACCATGCGCAGGACGCCGCTGACCATGATCGGCGACATCGTATCGCGCCGGTATTGCGAGGCGACCTGACGGGCAACGTCGTTCATGCCACCGGCCGTGTTGTTCTCGGCAGGGGCGTCGAATTTGCGCACCGCGTCTAGCGAAAAACGGCGCGCGGGGTCGATTTCGTTCATGGGGCGTCCGTAGGTTTCCCTCAGGTGAATAGCAAAAGAGAGCTAAGAAACCCTTGAAACAACAGATGGCTTTGGAGACGCTTTCACCGGGGACCTTTTGCAGCCGAGTGGATATCAGTTGCCCTATTGTTTGAGCGCGGCGAAATAGGCCTTTTCGATTTCGGCGGCCATTACATCGGCGCCGAAGCGTGCCTTGAGGTCGGCGGCGCCGGGCATCAGGCCTTTGTAGGCGTCGAGATCGGCCAGAGCGGCGCTTATCTTGTCGCCAAGTTCGCGCGGGTCGGGCCGGATCAGGGCAGGGGAGCCGGTGTCGAAGATTTCCGGTATGCCCCCGACCGACGTCGCGATTAGCGGCTTGCCGGCGGCAAGCGTTTCCAGAACGATATAAGGCATGGCTTCCGCGCGCGAGGGAACGACGACCAGCTTGGCCAGCGTGAAGGCGAGCCTGGCTGGCATCGGCGGCAGGAAGCTGACCTCGAGGCCGAGCTGATCTACCTGGGCGCGATAGCGCGGCAGGTCGTCGCCATCGCCGACCATCAGCGCTTTCAATGGGCGACCGAGCCGTGTTGCGGCTCGCCCCAGTGCATCGATGAAGATGTCCGGGCCTTTGAGGTCGCGCATCATGCCGATATAGAGGAGGTCAACGGCATTGTGCTCGGTCTGCACCGGCTCGAACTCGGCGGCGCGCAGGCCGTTGTGGACGAGAGCGTTCGGAATGGGCGGCTCGCCGACCTTCCTGCGATAAGTCCGCCGCTCATAATCGGAAACAAACAGCAGGCAATCGGTGAAGCGAGCCATGAAGCGCTCGAGCGCGAAGAACAGCTTCCCCATCGCGGTGGTTTCGTCATAGTGGAGCGAGCCGCCATGCGGCGAATAAAGGCGGGCTACGCGAGACCTGGATACCCGCAACAACGAGCCGAACAGACGGGCATAGGCGCCACCTTTGGCGCCATGCCCGTGCAGCACGTCCGGCCGCAATTCTTTTATGATCCTATAGGTGCGTCGGGCCGAAGCGAGATCGCCTGGCCCGACATGCCGCTGCATCGGTGTGCGATGAATGCCGAGCGCCAGGCTGCCTTTCATCTGTTCGAACAGCCGTTCCTCGAAATCGCCGCCAGTCGTCGAATCGCAGACGATGCCGACGGCATGGCCGGCGGCGACCTGAGCCTCGGTCAGGTCGCGCACATGCCGGAAGATGCCTCCGACGGGTGAGCGAAAGCAGTGGACGATCCTGAGTGTGTCCGCCACTTGGTCAGCACATCAAAACAGGCGTTCGCGAACATAGACTGTATCGCCGGGCAACAGCGGGTCGGAGGTCACCACGCGTCCGGTTATGACCTTGCCGTTGATGTCGCGGGTAATGTCGACGCTTTCCTGGTTGGCGCGTGGCGTGAAGCCGCCGGCGATGGCGATGGCTTTCTGCACGGTCAGGCCCGGAACGTAGGAATATTGGCCCGCCGCGCCCACTTCACCCATGACGAAGATCGGCCGGTAGCGATCGATTTCGACCGAAACGTCAGGATCGCGCAAATAGCCCTGGCGCAGTTTCTCGGCGATCTCGCCCTCGAGTTGCTGGGCGGTGTGGCCGCGCGCCGGCACGTTGCCGACGAGCGGCAGCGAGAGATAGCCGGATTGGTCGACGCTGTAGGTGTTGGTCAATCCTTCCTGCTCGAACACGGTGACGCGGACGCGGTCGCCGGCACCGAGGCGATAGGGCTGGTCGAGCACTTCATGGAAGGCGGCCGGCGTCGGCCGGTAGCTTGAGCAGCCCGAAAGCATCGATACGGCAAGCAGCGCGCGGAAAAGGGGAGCAGTGCTTTTCATGAGCGGACACGTACCTTTGAATAGCCGGCGACTCTGCGGCAAACCTTAACGATCGAGCTCGGTTATCATCCTGTTAGGGTTAATGGCCGGTAAAGGCGCGCGGCCGATGCAGGCCCGATCGACAAATGCAGATGGTTTTCAGCCTCTTGTTTGCGGCTTGTTAGTAGAGCCTAACAGGTGCTTACCGCGTTATTAACGGCTGAGTTACCATAGTTGTTTACGGTGCATGCTGACTCAGTACCGGAGCAGGGATGCATGTCCGTTCAATCCGCGGCCGCAGATGTCGACGTCGATCTCAGGCAGCTTTTCGCCAGCCTGGCGCGAAACTGGCTGCGCATCCTTGTCGTCGCGCTGGCTGTAACCGGCCTGGCCTTTGCGCTCGCCTGGCTTGCAACGCCCGAATACAAGGCGGCAGCCAAGCTGGAGATCGGGCCTCGAGAATCGGAGTTCACGCGGCCAGCCGGTGCCGCCGGCAACGAGCGGTCGATTCCCGACGAAGAGGCTGTGGCCACCGAGGTCCAGATCATTTCGTCCCCTGACATCCTCAAACAGGTGGCGGCGAAGCTCAACCTCGCGAAATTGCCCGAATTCGACGAGGCGCTGAAGATGTCGGCGCTGAGCCGCACCCTTGTCCTCGTTGGCTTGAAAAGCGATCCCTTCGAGATTCCGCTGGAAGAGCGCGTGCTGGACGCAATGCATGACAAGCTCAACGTCTATGGCGTTGAAAAAACCCGCGCGATCGCAATCGAGTTCTCGTCAGAGGATCCACAGCTTGCCGCCGCAATCCCGAACGCCATCGCAAACGCCTATATCGCCTCCAAGGGCAACGCCAAGCTCGAATCGAATTCCGCCGCCACCGACTTTCTGGCGCCGGAAATCGCGGACCTGCAGAACCGGGTGAAGGAGGCGGAGGCCAAGGTTGCCGCATTCCGTGCGCAGTCCGATCTTTTGATGGGCGGCAACAATTCGGTGCTTGCCACCCAGCAGCTGTCCGAATTGTCGAGCGAACTGTCACGGGTACGCGCCAACCGCGCTTCGGCGGAAGCGACCGCCGACAGTGTGCGCAGGGCGTTGCGCAATGGCGAATCGCTGGATGCCGTTCCAGAGGTGTTGTCTTCCGACCTGATCCAGCGCCTGCGCGAGCGGCAAGTCGAACTCAAGAACAACATCGCCGACCTTTCCACCACCTTGCTCGACAATCATCCGCGCATCCGTGCGCTGAAGTCGCAGCTCGCCGATCTCGACCGCCAGATCCGCAACGAAGCGGAAAAGATCATGAAGGGTCTGATGGCGCAGGCCGAGACGGCGAAGGCACGAGAGGCTCAACTCGTGGCCGACGTCAACACCCTGAAGGCGGCGTCCGCCCGCGCCGGCGAAGAGCAGGTGGAACTCGATGCCCTGCAGCGCGATGCCGCGACCAAGCGCCAGCAACTCGATCTCTACTCGTCCAGCTATCTCCAGGCGGCCGCACGCAAGGATCGTAACTACCTGCCTGTCGACGCTCGCCTATTTTCGGAGGCCCGGGCGCCGACCGAACCCTATTTCCCCAAGATTGGTCCGATTGTCGGTGCGGCCTTTGTCGGCTCGTTGCTCCTCATGGCGATCGTCACGTTGCTGCAGGAACTGTTTTCCGGCCGCGCCATGCGTCCGGCCGCCGGTGCCCATTTCGAACGCATCGAGCAGGTTGCGATGCCGGCTGTCCAGGCCGAACGCGTAGTGGCCGAGCCCGGCCCGCCGGTTGCCCGGCCCGAACCGGCAGTCGCCGTGATCGACCGGCTCGGTGAGTCCGACAACAGTGTCACTGAAACCAAACTGGAGCCGGAACCCGTCGCGGTGGCGGAAGCGGCTGCCGAGAAAATCGAACCGGAGTACTCTGAGATGGCTGCTGCAGACATTGAACCGGCACGTTCCACCCTCGGTGAGGTCGACATCGACAAGGCCGCGGAAAAACTGATCGCCACCGGTGCCGCCCGCGCCATATTCGTGTCGCCGGAAGGCGACGAGGCGGCTGCCTCGGCGGTGCTGGTGGCGCGCGCAGTCTCTGACGCCGGGCTACGCGTGCTGCTGCTTGATCTCACCGCTTCGGGTGCTGCCTCGCGGCCGATGCTGGACAGCGGGCTGTTTCCGGGCATCACCGATCTGCTCGCCTCGCAAGCGCAGTTCAGCGATGTGATCCACCCCGATCTCTATTCGGACTGCCACGTGATTCCCGTCGGCACAGCCGATCCGGTCCGTGCCATGCGCGCCGCCGACCGGCTGCCGATCATCATGCAGTCGCTGACCACCGCCTATGACCTGGTCGTTGTCGAATGCGGGCCAGCGGACGCGCAAGGCATCAGCCGCCTAGTGGGCGAGGGCACCGAGGTGCTGCTCTCCATGCTGGAGCCGGACGACGAGGTGACGCAAGCCGCAGTCGCGCTCATCGAGAGCGGCTATCCCGACCTGACGCTGGTCACGCCAATCGGCCATGTGGCGCCGGGGCCAATGCCGGGGCGGCGCTCGGCCGCCTGAGGCAGTTTTCTCAAATCGAAATCAGCTGTCGTCTTCGCCTGCGGCCGGTGCTGTCTGCCCCACGGCCTTGCGGCGCAGCAGCTTGGTCAGCTTCCAGACCATTGGGCTGTGCTTGATGAATGCTTTCAGGCTTGCGCCGTGCCTGAGCGCAAGCGCCAGCGCGCGGCCCTTCAGCGTCAGCGGAACCAGCACCTCGAAATGCTGCGTTTCGACATCGCACCACAATCGCTTATAGGGTTCGTCGCCGACTGAGAAATCATAGATTTCAAAACCCGTCTCGCAGGCTTCCTGGATGTTCTCGAAGAACAGGAAGTCGCCGGGGCTGGTGTGTGCGAGGTCGTCCTCGGCGATCGCCCCGAATTCGCAGATCAGCCGCTTGCCCGAGCGGCTCGACCCGGTGACCGCACGAAGCTTGCCGGCGACTTCCAGCCCATGCAGCACGAAGCACGGGTTTTCCTCTTGAAGCGCTTCGGCAAACAGCGAGCGGAAAAAAGCGCGCACCTCCGCTTCACCGAAAACATTGACGATGCCCATCTTGCGGAAGCGGAATTCCTTCATCTGGAAAAAGGCGTCGAGCAGCCTGTTCACCTCGTCCGCAGTCCTCGCCTCGATGCGACGATAGCTGCCGACGGCCTCGAACTTGCGCGCCTGCGAGCGATGCTTCTTGCGCCTGCGCTTGCCGCTCACGCGGGTGAGCAGTGCATCAAACCCTCCGACAAGACCGGCGGCCAGCGACAGATTGGGGCTCGAAAAATGCGGCAAGGCGGAGAGCGGGTTGGCAACGCCGTCGAGATCAGGCAGCAGCCGCTCTAGCGCGACAAGATCGATGTCGCGCCGCGCCTTGGCAATCGCGGCCAGCATCGAACGGATCGCCGCGATATCGGCATTCGCCAGCCATTGCAGGTCGGCAGCGGCAAAATTGCCGTTGGCATGGCGCCCGCCCATGAAGCGCGCAACGCGGAATGCTCCGCTGCGGGTGACCTCCAGCGCCAGCGAGAAAACCGGCCTGTCGTCGGCGCGCAGCGTCGCAACGACAACGTCGGCGCCGGTATGTGCGGCCCAGTTCAGGATCCAGCCTGCGCTCTGCGCCGGGGCAAAAAGCGCCGAACGGCAGAATTCGGCGTACGCCGCCAGCGCCGCACTATCGGCAACCGAGGTCGACAGGCCGGCTTTGCCGGCCGGCAAGGCACACGGCGACGCCTCGCTGCTTGCCAGCCGATTGCCGTCAAATGACGCGGTGGCGTCAACCATACCTCAATCCTTAGGGCGTATTCGTCGCGATTGGGGGTCCGCGCAGGCGCATTCCATGCTTGATGAGCTTAGGCGCAAAAGGTGAATGAATGATCGACGGGGGCGAGGCAATCCGCAAACTGGCGCTCAATCTCGCCCGCTATTCCGGTCTTGCGCCGCTGGCCAAGCCGTTCATCGGCGGCCTTGGCGCCATCCTGATGCTGCATCGGGTCACCGCGACGCCGGAAAAGCCGAACGGCGTCAACCGCCACTTGAACATCGCGCCTGGGTTCCTCGACATCGTGATCGCCGACATGAAGGCGAACGGCTACACGTTCGTTACTCTGGACGAGGCAATCGAGCGCATCAAGGCTGGCGACAAGGACGGCCAGTTCGCGACGATCACCGCCGACGACGCCTATCGAGACAACATGACCGAGGCGCTGCCCGTGCTGGAGAAGCACGGCGCGCCGATCACCATCTACGTCGCGCCGGGACTGATTGATGGCGCTGCCGATTTGTGGTGGGACGTGGTCGAGGACATCGTCAATGCGCGCGATCGCCTGACGCTGACGACGCCGGACGGCCCGGTGACGATCGATTGCTCGAACCCAGGAAAAAAGGTCCAGGCCAATGCGCGCCTGCACGCTCATCTGACGCTGAAGGTGCGCGAGCAGGACCAGCGTGCGGTATTGCGCGATCTGGCGCGTTCGAACGGCATCGAGTTGGGCGGTTCGCGCCCGAACACGCTGATGAACTGGGACGAGCTCCGCACCATGGCCGCGCACCCGCTGGTGACGATCGGAGCGCATAGCGTCAATCATTGCAATCTGAAGCGGCTTTCCGAGAGCGACGCGCGGCATGAGATCGGCGACGTCAAGCGCATATTGCAGGCCGAACTCGGCGAGGAGCCGCGCCATTTCGCCTATCCCTACGGTTATGCCAGCGCCGTCGGCCGTCGCGAAGTGGGCCTTGTCCGCGATGCCGGCTATGCCTCGGCCGTGACGACCCGCCACGGCATACTCCGCGCCGAGCATGCCGGGTTCCTGCATGCCCTGCCGCGCATTTCGGTCAATGGCCGCTATCAGAGCGTCGCCCACATCCGAACAATGTTGTCGGGCGTGACGACGCCGCTGGCCAATGCCGGCAAGACGGTGGTGACGATCTAACTGTTGCCTCGGCCCTTCGGCCGCGGCTCCAGGATCAGCCATTTGATGATGCCCATCGCCGGCAGCACCCACAAAAGCCCGCTCAGCAGGAAGAAGATGAAGTGCGCCAGCGGCCCGGACTGTGACAATTGGGCGACTGCCACGATCGAGGCGACCATCGCATAGACGACGACCAGCAGTACCAGCAGGAAGCTTCCGATCAGCTTTTTCAGGCGAATGGGCATAACGCGATCTCGTTGATCGCTATCGCTTAAGCCGAACAGCCAATACGCGCAACCCGCCAGAAACGGCGCGACGGCGTGCCGCGCTGTCCGGTCTTGCAAGCCGGGTTGCGATGGTTCACCAATCCGCGACTTCAACTGCCGGGACAAAGCCATGGCTGCTGCCAATGCTGTGCCTTTCGCAGCCCGCGATAGCGACCTTCGCAACCGCGCGCTGGTACGTGGTTGGCTCTATGTCGTGCTCCTCGTGCTGTTTGCGCTGGTGGTGGTCGGCGGCGCTACGAGGCTCACCGATTCGGGCCTGTCGATCACCGAATGGCAGCCGATTCACGGCGTCATCCCGCCACTCAATGATGCCGAGTGGCAGGAGGAGTTCCTGCGCTACCAGCAGATCCCGCAATATGCCGAACTCAACAAGGGCATGAGCATCGAGGCGTTCAAGTCGATCTTCTGGTGGGAGTGGGTGCACCGCATCCTGGCGCGTAGTGTCGGCGTGGTCTTCGCCCTGCCGTTGCTGTTCTTCTGGGCGACGCGCCGCATCGAGCGCGGCCTCGGCACGAAATTGTCGGGCATCCTCCTTCTCGGCGCCCTGCAGGGCGCGATAGGCTGGTGGATGGTGGCGTCCGGGTTGGCCGACCGGGTTTCGGTCAGCCAATACCGGCTGGCGACGCATCTGACGCTGGCGGCGCTGATCTTCACGGCGACCATGGTGGTCGCGCGCGGACTGGCCCCACACTCCGAACCGGCCGCCGACCGATCGACGCAACGTCTGGCCGGCTTTCTGGTGCTGCTGGCGCTGGTCCAGATCTATCTCGGCGGGCTGGTCGCAGGGCTCGANAACGTCTGGCCGGCTTTCTGGTGCTGCTGGCGCTGGTCCAGATCTATCTCGGCGGGCTGGTCGCAGGGCTCGATGCCGGCTTGAGCTACAACACCTGGCCGCTGATGGACGGCAAACTGGTCCCCGGCGACCTGCTGCTGCTCGAGCCGGCATGGCGCAATTTCTTCGAAAACCCGAAGACGGTGCAGTTCATCCACCGGGTCGGCGCCTACACGATCTTCGCGGTCGCGCTCTGGCACATGATTGCGACACGCCGGCGTCTGCCGGGCACGACGCATGCCCGACGCGCGACGCTGCTGTTCCTGATTGTCGTGGTGCAGGCGTCGATCGGCATCGGCACCCTATTGATGCATGTGCCGCTGCACATGGCCCTGACGCATCAGGCATTCGCGCTGTTCCTGCTGGGTTTTGCCGCCGCGCACTGGCGCGGCACCAAGGGCGCTTATCCGCTGCCCCACGAGATTGCTCTCAGAGGCTGAGCCGCACCGTCCGGATCGCCATGGCGATCGCCAGCTCGCGGTCCTCGTCGACCGCATTGCGATCTTCATGATGCCATGCAGCCGACAGGCAGCCATAGGCGATGGCGTGGTCCAGTATCGCGGGCGGCGACTGGCCGAGCGTTGCGGCAAAGACTTGCGCCATATGGCCGATCCGCCGCGTATCGAGGCAAAGATCGTCTCGGTCGAGTGGGTTGTAGAACATGTTGGCCGCGTCGAAGCCGGGGTCGCCGAGAACGCCCTTCGGGTCGATCGCCAGCCAGCCGCGCGGACCGTGCATGACGTTGTCGTGGTGCAGGTCGCCATGCAGCGGCCGCACGTCATGCGGATTGGACAGCAGCCGTTCCGCGATTTCGGCTGCTTCGACATACAGGCTCTTTTCGCCGGCGGCGCGATCGGCCTTGGCCTTTTTGAACAGGCTGGAGAACCGGGTCCGCAACGGCTGGAGATCCGGCGGGGCAGGGTGCTTCGACGGCGAGACCAGTCTTGCCATTACCTCGGCCGCGATCGCGGTGGCGGCATTGTCGCCTTGTTCGGCAAGATGGTGTGACAGCATCCTGTCGCCGGCGTATTCGAGCAGCATGCGGTGGCCGTCGCGGCCGAGCAGCCGCACCGCGCCTTCGCCGCGTCGCCAGGCGAGGAAATGCTCGCCACGCAACTCGTCCTCGACATCGTCGAAAGGCTTTAGATCCTTGACGATTGCCGGTGAGTCGTCCTCGCGAGCAACCTTCCAGATGCGGCTGCTGAAGGTTTCGGCGATGAGTTCGGGCGCGCCGACCTTCCAGCGCTTCGGAAATGCCGGCGCATCCATTCAGAGGCCGAGCATCAGATCCATGTTCTGCACGGCTGCACCCGAGGCACCCTTGCCGAGATTGTCGTAGACGGCAAGCAGCAGCGCCTGCGCCCTGTCGTCATTGGCAAAGACATAGAGCTTCATCCGGTTGGTGCCGTTGTAGATCTCCGGATCGATGTCAGGCATGCGTTCCTGATGCAGATACGGCGCCACCTCGACCACGCCACGATCAATGGAAGCAAAATGGTCGGCGATCGCCGCGTGAAGCTCAGCGCCGGTCGGTACATGGTCGAGACCGCCGAGTTGCAGCGGCACTACCGTGATCATGCCTTGCGCGAAATTGCCGACTGCCGGCTGCATGATCGGATCCTGCGAAAGCCTGGCATAGGTCCTGAGCTCCGGCACGTGCTTGTGCTGCAGCGTCAGCCCGTAGGGCAGGAATTCCGACGCATCCTCGCCCTTGGCGACATAATCCTCGATCATCGGCCGGCCGCCGCCGGAATAGCCAGAAATGCCGTTGACGGTGACCGGAAAATCGGCTGGCAACAGCCCCGCCGCAACCAGCGGCCGCAGCGTCGCGATCGGTCCTTGCGGCCAGCAGCCCGGATTGGCGACGCGCTTCGCCGAAGCGATCTTCTTCGCCTGGTCCTTGTCCATTTCGGCGAAACCATATTCCCAGCCCTCGGCGACGCGATGTGCCGTCGAGGCGTCGATCACCTTGGTGGTGTCATTGGCGATCAGCGAAACGCTTTCCTTGGCTGCCGCGTCCGGTAGGCAGAGGATCGCGACATCGGCGGCATTGAGGAACTCGGCGCGCGCTGCCGTTTCCTTGCGGCGCTCAGTCGGGATGGAGATGATTTCCAGGTCGCCGCGCTCGGCAAGCAGCGCCCTGATCTGCAGACCGGTGGTGCCGTGCTCGCCGTCGATGAAGATTTTCGGTTTCATTGCCTGCCAAAATTCCTGTTAGCTATATGCCGCTTGCCTGATTCAATCCGGCAACGCTGTGATTGCCCTGGTTCATTTCCTCGAGCCGGGCCTTTCGTTCCGCCAGCAGCCCGAGATAGTGCATGGCCACCATCGAGCCGGCAATTGCCGTTATATCGGCGTGATCATAGGCTGGCGCAACCTCGACGACGTCGGCGCCGACGATATCGACCTGGTTGATCTGGCGCAGCACCGACAGGATCTTTGCCGAAGACGGGCCTCCCGCTACCGGCGTTCCGGTGCCGGGCGCAAAAGCCGGATCCAGGCAATCGATGTCGAAAGTGACGTAGGTCTTCTTGCCGCCCGTACGGTCGACGATGGCATAGGCGATGTCGGACGCCCGCATTTCCTCCACTTCATGGCCATACAGGATCTTGATGCCGAACGTATCGGGCGCGTGGGTGCGGATGCCGATCTGGATCGACCGGTCGGGGTCGATGATGCCCTCCTTGACCGCACGGCCGACGAAGGAGCCGTGATCGATGCGCTTGCCGTCGTCGGGCCAGGTGTCCTGATGAGCGTCGAACTGCACCAGGGCCAGCGGGCCGTAGATGGCGGCATGCGCCTTGAGCAGCGGCCAGGTGACGAAATGGTCACCGCCGAGCGATAGCAGAAAGGCGCCGGATTTCAGGATCCTCGCCGCTTCGCGTTCGATCGTGGCAGGGGTCTTCTGGTGATTGCCGCTGTCGAGCAGGCAATCGCCAAAATCGACCACGGCAAGCTGTTCGAACAGGTCGCGCGAAAACGGATATTGCGGATCGTTGTCGAGGATGGCCGACGCGCGGCGAATCGCCTGCGGTCCGAAACGCGCGCCCGGCCGATTGGTGACCGCCGCGTCGAAGGGAATGCCCCACACCACCGCCTCGGCGCCCTTCACGTCCTTCGAATATTTGCGCCGCATGAACGACAGCGCGCCGGCATAGGTCGGCTCGAACGACGCGCCCGTCCTGGAGCGGGTGGTGAAGGCGTGATCGATGGTCCTTGGCGGCATGAAGCGATCTCCTGTGCGTCGACGCGCAACCTTATTGGCCATAATTCTCAGAATTGCGACCCCTTCGGAAGAACATGGCTATTCGGCCCGGTCACAAATCCTTGCTTGCCAGGAGAGCCCCGCATGGCTGGCCCGGAGATTGCCTAGTTAGCAACCGAAGGTAGCCGCTACGGCCGTTTCGGCCGGCATTAACCTGATTTTCCAGCGTTTGCGAAGCCGGCTTCGTTCACTAGGCTGTCACGAGCGTCGCTTAACCGGGTGTCGATCCGGTACGGAGCGATTCTCATGCGAACGACCTGTCTCATGCGAACGACTTGGCTGAGCCTTCTGCTTTCCGCGGCGCTGGCGGCCTCCCTTGGCCATGCATCGGCAGGCGAAACGCGCGCCAGGCAGATTCTCGACCGGTTCGAGCACGCCAACCAATGGCGCGACCATGTGATGGTGGCCGCGCACCGCGCCGGCGGCATGCAGGCCGGCAAGACGCTCTATCCCGAAAATTCGATCGCCGCCGTCGAGGCGTCGATTGCAATGGGCGCCGAAATCGTCGAGGTCGATATCAGGCGCTCGAAGGACGGACAGTTCGTCGTCATGCATGACAGCTGGCTCGACCGCACCACGAACTGCAAGGGCGAGGTGGTCAAGCGCACGCTGGCCGAACTCAAGACGTGCCGGTTGGTGATCGAAGGCACCGGCGCCTTTACGGGCGAGACAGTCTCGACGTTGCGCGAAATGTTGATGGCGACCAGGGACAGGATCCTCATCAATCTCGACAATAAGCTCGATACCGAAAGCCTCGCCGGCATGGTCGCGGTCGCGCGCGACCTCGGCATGGCCGAACAGGTGATCGTCAAGGAGAACCTGTGGGATGCGGAGAGGATCGCCACGGTTGCGGCCGCCATGGACGCGATCGACGGCGGCTTCCAGTTCATGCCGATCATTGCCGACGATGCGGTTCACGACGCCATGTTTGCCGAAAAAGTCAGCCGGGCGTTCCCGGTGCGGGCGATCGAACTGATCAATTGGCGGGCTGGCGCCGAGACACTGACCGAGACCGGCGGCCCGCTGTTCAGCCCGCGCATGCGCGCGCTGGCGGTGAGGGGTGACTGGCACATCTGGGCCGACACCTATGCCATCGTCAACAAGCCGGGTGGCTTCCTCGCCGGTGGCCGCGGCGACGAGCTGGCGGTCGCGGCCAGCCTGCCGCGCGAGACTTATGGCTTCTGGGTCGAGCGCGGCGCCACCATCATCCAGACCGACGAACCGAAGGCCGCCATCGATTGGCTGGCGGCGAACGGTTTTCGCGTGCCCTATGCCGGCCCGGCCGAGCCGGCGAATACGGCCAGCATTAACTAGGAGCGGCGGTCGCGCTGCCAATCTCCCCCCTTGTGGGGGAGATTGGCTCATCACCGCCTTCGCTAGTCTCCAACACCGGCTGGCGGCACCTCGCGCCTCGTGCGCAGGTCAAGCGGCCATCGCCACGCCCTCTAGCGCCTCGAGCGCATCCTCCGGCAGCGCGAGATCGCCTGCGGCGAGGTTCTCCCTGAGATGCGCAACTGAAGACGTGCCGGGGATCAGAAGAATGTTGGGCGCGCGGCGAAGCAGCCAGGCGAGCGCGACCTGCATGCGCGTGGCGCCGAGGCGTGCGGTGACCTTGGACAAGGTCGACGACTGCAGCGGGTTGAAGCCGCCAAGCGGGAAGAACGGCACATAGGCGATGCCGCCGTGGGCCAGATCGTCGATCAACGCATCGTCGCCCCGATGCGCCAGATTGTACTGGTTCTGCACGCAGACGATCTTGCAAATCCTGCGGCCTTCGGCGATTTGTGCAGCGGTGACGTTGCTCAGCCCGATGTGACGCACAAGGCCCTGTCGCTGAAGCTCGGTAAGCGTTGCAAGCGGGGCCTCGATCGACCCTTCGGCGGGGCCATGCGCGTCGAACATGACTCGAAGGTTGACCACCTCCAGCACGTCGAGCCCGAGATTGCGCAGATTGTCGTGCACCGCCTTGGTCAGCTCGTCGGCCGAGAAGGCCGGCAGCCATGCTCCGTCCCGGCCGCGCCGGGCGCCGATCTTGGTGACGATAACGAGGTCGTCGCGATAGGGTGCGAGCGCTTCGCGGATCAACAAATTGGTGACGTGTGGGCCATAGAAGTCGCTGGTGTCGATGTGATTGACGCCCTGCGCAACGGCTTCGCGCAGCACGGCCAATGCCGCATCGTGGTCCTTTGGTGGGCCGAAGACGCCGGACCCTGCGAGCTGCATGGCGCCGTAGCCGAGCCGTCTGACTTTGCGGTCGCCGAGGATGAATGTGCCGGACTGGTCGACGCTGGACATAGTCTTTCTCCTTCAGGGAATGGTGCACAGATAGACGGTGTCCGATCTCGCGATAATTGGGTACAATTCGCACGGGCTGTGCGGAATGACGAACAATGCAGATTGATCTCGGGGATCTGAACGCCTTCGTGGCCGTAGCGCGCGCCAAAGGTTTTCGGGATGCGGCACGCGCCAGCGGCGGCAGTGCGTCCGGCTTGAGCGAGGCGGTGCGCCGCCTGGAGACGCAGCTCGGTGTCAGGCTGCTCAACCGGACGACGCGCAGCGTCGTCCTGACGGAGGCCGGCCAAGGCTTGCTGGCGCGGCTCGGTCCAGCCTTGACCGAGGTGGAGTCGGCGCTGGACGTGGTGAACGGCTTTCGCGACAGGCCGGCCGGCTCGCTGCGCCTCAATGTGCCGGTCAGCGCGGCGCGACTGGTCCTGCCCAGCATCGTGCCGCGGTTCCTTGCCGCCTATCCCGGTATCCGGCTGGAGGTGATCGCCGAGGAGAGCTTTGTCGACGTGCTGGCGGCCGGCTGCGATGCCGGCATCCGTTACGACGAGCGGCTGGAACAGGACATGATCGCCGTGCCGATCGGGCCGCGCGTGCAGCGCTTCGCCACCGCCGCCAGCCCGGCCTACCTGGATCGTCATGGCCGGCCGCAACACCCGCGCGACCTGCTCGGCCACGCCTGCCTGCGCGGCCGCTTTCCCAGCGGTGCGATAACGCCATGGGAGTTCGAGCGCGACGACGAGGTGGTGCGGGTCGATCCGACGGGGCCACTGATTGTGGGGATCGGCGGAGCAGCCGATTTAGCCGTTGATGCAGCGATCGCCGGCACCGGAATCGTGAAGCTGTTCGAGGACTGGCTTCGCCCGCATTTCGAGAGCGGTGCACTCGAACCCGTCCTCGAACCCTGGTGGCAGAGCTTCTCCGGGCCGTTCCTCTACTATCCCGGCCGGCGCCTCGTACCGGCGCCGCTGCGGGCGTTCGTCGACTTCATCAAGGCATTGCCGATGAACTCTGACATCACGGGCACGGCACAAAGAAAAAGGCCACCCGAAGGCGGCCTTTGAACTCTGTGTAGCTTCGCAGCGCTTAGCGCTTGGAGAACTGGAAGCTCCGGCGGGCCTTCGCCTTGCCGTACTTCTTGCGCTCGACCACGCGGCTGTCACGGGTCAGGAAGCCGCCCTTCTTGAGCACGGCGCGCAGCGCCGGCTCGTAATAGGTCAGCGCCTTGGAGATGCCGTGGCGCACGGCACCGGCCTGGCCGGAGAGGCCGCCGCCGATGACGGTGGCAACGATGTCGTACTGGCCGGCGCGGTTGGCAGCGATGATCGGCTGGTTGAGGATCATCTGCAGAACCGGGCGCGCGAAATATTCGGCGAACACCTTGTCGTTGACGACGATCTTGCCGGAGCCGGGCTTCACCCAGACACGGGCGATGGCGTTCTTGCGCTTGCCGGTGGCATAGGCGCGGCCCGATTTGTCGAGCTTCTGGACATGGACGGGTGCAGCCGGCTGGGTGTTGGTGTTGCCGGTGGCAGTTCCGAGTTCTGCGAGCGAGGAAAGCTCAGCCATCTTACGAAACCTTCTTGTTCTTGGCGTTCAGCTTGGCCACGTCGAGGACGACGGGCTGCTGGGCGACATGCGGATGTTCCGTGCCTGCATAGACGCGGAGATTCTTCATCTGGCGACGGCCGAGCGGGCCGCGCGGGATCATGCGTTCGACGGCCTTCTCAACGACACGCTCGGGAAAGCGGCCCTCGAGCAGCTGCCGCGCGGTGCGTTCCTTGACGCCACCGGGGTGACCGGTGTGCCAGTAATAGACCTTGTCGGTGAACTTCTTGCCGGTGAACACCACCTTGTCGGCATTGATGACGATGACGTTGTCGCCGTCGTCGACATGCGGGGTGAAAGTGGGCTTGTGCTTGCCGCGAAGATGATTGGCGATGACAGTGGCGAGACGGCCGACGACGAGACCCTCGGCGTCGATCAGCACCCACTTCTTCACCACATCCGCAGGCTTCTGCGAAAAGGTTGTCATGGATTGTTGCTTTCGGTTCGGACCTTCAAAAGAAGGCGTTTCTTGTTGCTTGGATTGGCGAAAGGCACTTGCCCGCCGCCAATAACAAAACGGCGGCCTTTGCGGGCCGCTGTTCCGTGAGGGCTTATAGGAGAGAGCGGCGACTACGTCAAGGCGCGTGAAAAGCCATCTCTGGGGTAAAATCAAGCAAAAACAATGATTTGAGCACAAGGTATTATTTTACCACATCTCCAATCCGCTTTGGCGGGATCGAATAGGTGCCCGTTGCGTGCGCTACCGTGTGTCCCTCCGGGCCGGCGACGATGTCGATATCGAACACCATCAGGCTCTTGCCGAGCTTGAGGATGCGGCAATGGCCGTCGATCGGCCCGGCCTCGGCCTTGCGGACAAAATTGATGTTGAGACTGGTGGTGACCGAAAGTGCATCCGGTCCGGCATGCGAGAGCACGCAGACATAACCGCCTATGTCGGCCAGCGTGAACAGCGCCGAACCCGATACGGTGCCGCCGGGACGCAAATGGCGCTCGTCAGCATTGAGCCGCACAACACAGCCGCCTGGAAACACCTCCAACGCCTCGTAGAAGGTGAACTGGTCGTTGAGCTGCGGGAAAACAGTCGCCACAAGCGCGTTGACGTCAGCAGCCGTCAGCACCGGCTTGAGATTGCTTTGAGCAGGCATGGCGGTCTCTCGTTGTGCCTGCCTGTTTGAGCGCAGCGTGCCGTTTCTGGCAACAGCCATTCATTATGGCAGAGGCGGAGTGTTGGACGAAGCGAGACCCGCATACTAGATTAGTCCATCACCGATCCGGAATCGCGGAGGAATGACCCATGGCCGAAATCGTCGCCATCAAGCCTGCCGTTGCTGAAGGGCCGGTCGCCGCCCGGCTGGATAAGGGCGTGTTGCGCCTGACGCTCGCCAATCCGCCGGCCAATGCTCTTTCGCTTTCAGTGATGGCGGCGCTGATGGCGGAACTCGACCGCGCCAAGGCCGACAAGTCCGTCCGCGTCATCGTCCTTGGGGCGGCCGGCAAAGTGTTCTGCGCCGGGCACGACCTCAAGGAGTTAAGCACGCACCGCGCCGATGCCGATCACGGCAGGGCCTTCTTCGAAAAGACGTTTTCCGCCTGCGCTTCACTGATGCAGGCGATCGTTCGCCATCCCAAGCCGGTGATCGCCGAAGTCGACGGCCTGGCGACGGCGGCCGGATTGCAGCTGGTCGCCAGCTGCGATCTCGCCATCGCTTCGCACGAGGCGACCTTCTGCACGCCGGGCGTCAATATTGGACTGTTCTGCTCGACGCCGATGGTGGCGCTGTCGCGCAATGTCTCGCGCAAGCACGCCATGGAGATGCTTTTGACCGGCGAAACGATCGAAGCGGCAACCGCTAAGGAATTCGGCTTGGTCAACCGCGTCGTGCCGCGCGAATATCTGAATCAGATTGTCACCAAATACGCGCAAACCATTGCGTCCAAATCGTCCTTGGTCGTCAAGATCGGCAAGGAAGCCTTTTATGAGCAAGCGGAAATGGGGCTGGCCGAGGCCTATGATTACACCGGGCGCGTCATGGTCGAGAACATGCTGGCGCGCGATGCGGAAGAGGGCATTGGCGCCTTCATTGGCAAACGCAAGCCGGAATGGCCGGAGGAATAGGAGGCGGATATGGAACCGCGCATCTCCATCATCACCATCGCCACCGACGATCTCGACCGCGCCACGCGCTTTTATGAGGCGATGGGCCTGACCCGCCATGCCGGGATCACCGAGGGCGTTGCTTTCTTCCAGATGGGTGGCGCCATCCTTGCCCTGTTTCCGCGCCCAAGCGCCGAGGAGGATTCAGGCGTGACCTTCGGCAACGCGCCGTCGGCCGTCTACCTCGCCTACAACACCCGCTCCGACGCCGAGGTCGATGCAGTGTTGGCGCTGGCCAAGAAGGCCGGCGGCCGTATCGTCAAGCCGGCGCAACGGGCCTTCTGGGGTGGCTGGTACGGCTATTTCGCCGATGCGGACGGGCATGTCTGGGAAGTGGCGCACAATCCGGCTTTTCCGATCGCGGAAGACGGATCGATTTCGCTGCCGGCCTGACGAGGTTCCCCTCTGGCTCATCGCAAGCAACTGACGCGGCTGAAGGCGCCCTATCTGAAACGCATCCTGATCGAGCCCAGCCGGGTCGTCGATTGGGAAAAATATCCCTGGGACCTGCCGATCTTTCACGGCCATGAATTCGAGCTCGAATTCACCACGCCGATCACCATCATCGTCGGCGAGAACGGCACCGGTAAATCGACGCTGCTCGAAGCGATCGGCGCGCTGGCCGGCTACGACGAGGCTGGCGGCGGCAAGGGCTACATGCCGGTCGATCACTCCCGCGCCGTCGACAAGAGCGGCGCAGCGCTGGCGGCGACGTTGCGCGGCCACTGGCTGCCGAAGGTCACCGCCGGCTGGTTCTTTCGCGCCGAATCCTTCTATTCGGTTGCCCGCTATCTAGATCAGGCTGCCATCGACGCCCATGAGGCGCCGCCCGACTTCCTTTCCTGGTCGCATGGCGAGGGTTTCATCAGATTCTTCGAGGAGCGCTGCCGCCGGCAAGGCATTTACATCCTCGACGAGCCCGAAAGCGCCTTGTCGCCGACGCGCCAGATCGAACTTCTCAAGATGCTGCGGCGGATGGACCAGTCCGGCACGGCGCAAGTGATCATGGCGACACATTCGCCGCTGCTGATGGCCTGTCCCGGCGCGCGGCCGTTCCGCATCAGCCGGTCCGGGCTCGACCCGACCGATTTTCACGACACCCATCATTTCCGCGTGATGCGCAATTTTTGCAACGATCCAGATGGTTTTCTCGCCGAAGCGCTGTATGAGGACGAGGCATGAACCACGACGCTTACGACAACGCCTATATCGCCGGCATCCTCAATTCGGTGAAGACCATCGCCATGGTCGGCGCGTCGGCTAATGACGTGCGGCCGAGCTATTTCGTGCTGAAATATCTGCTCGGCAAGGGCTTTTCGGTGTTCCCGATCAATCCCGGCCAGGCCGGCAAGGAGATCCTAGGCCAGATGACCTTTGCCAGGCTCGCCGACGTTCCGGGACCTGTCGACATGGTCGACGTGTTTCGCGCGTCCGCTGCCGTGCCGGGCATTGTCGACGAGGTGCTGCGGCTCGATCCGCTGCCGAAGGTCATCTGGATGCAGCTTGGCATACGCCATGACGAGGCGGCCACACGCGCCGAAGCCGCCGGCATCAAGGTGGTGATGAACCGTTGCCCCAAGATCGAATATGGCAAGCTGTCGGGCGAGATCGGCTGGACCGGCGTCAATTCCGGCGTGCTGTCGTCGAAGAAGCCGCTTATGCGGCCGGGATTCCAGAGTTTCGGCGTTCGCCAGAAGTAGGTTCCCGCATCCCCATCTGGGAGAGCGGGAACCTCATCGTGCCGCCCGCCGATCGCTAGTACCGGGTCCACTGTCCGCCTTCGTACCAGAAGGCGGCCGAGATCCGTCCGCCGCCGTCGACCCACCACAGCTCCATGCTACTCGGGATACGGGAGACCGCGGCAATACCGCCATTGGTCGCGGCGCTGCCGTCCGGCGCGAGCTGATAACGGGTCCACTGTCCGCCCTCGTACCAGAACGCGGCCTCCATCGACCCATTCGGCCCCGTCCACCACACTTCCATACTGCCAGGGATGCGGGAAACTGCGGCAATGCCGCCATTGATCGCGGCGCTGCCGTTCGGCGCGAGCTGATAGCGGGTGGGCTGGCCGCCTTCATACCAGAAGTTGGCTTCGACCGATCCGTGCGGCCCGATCCACCAGAGCTCGAGGCTGTTCGGGATGCGCGACAGCGTGGCGATGGTGCCGCCGACGGCGGCGCTGCCGTCCGGTGAAAGCTGATACCGCGTCCATTGGCCGCCCTCATACCAGAAGGCGACTTCGATCGAGCCGTTGGGCCCGATCCACCAGACCTCCATGCTGTTCGGGATGCGCGAGACGGCTGCGATACTGCCGCCGCGCGCCGCGCTGCCGTCCGGTGCCAGCTGATAACGTGTCCACTGGCCCCCTTCGTACCAGAAGGCCGCCTCGATCGAGCCGTTGGGACCGATCCACCAGACCTCCATGCTGTTCGGGATGCGCGATACCGCTACGATGCCGCCATCGGGAGCGGCGCTGCCGTTCGGCGCCAGCTGATAGCGGGTCGGCTGGCCCCCCTCGTACCAGAAGTTGGCTTCGACCGATCCAGCTGGGCCGATCCACCATTCCTCCATGCTTTGCGGGATACGTGAGACGGCGGCGATGGCGGTGCCAGGCGCGGCACTTCCGTCCGGTGCCAGGCGATAGCGGTTCCAACGGCTACCGTCGTACCAGAAGCCGACCTCGATCGACCCGCTGGGGCTGGCCCACCAGATTTCCATGCTTCCCGGAATGCGGGCCAGCGATGCGATGCCCTTGACGCCGGGCACGTCGCGCAACGTCCCGACGAAGGTGATCCGGAAGATCAGCTCGTAGGTTCCGCCGTCGCCTTCGATGATCATGCGCCGGTCCCTGACGCCGAAATCTATCAGGTCTGCCCCCTCCAGCCTGAGCTCCTGCGTGCCGAGATGGTCGTCGTCGAGCGCGAAGGGGATCGGCAGGTCGATGCCGTTCAACACGCTGCCGATGTCGCTGGTTAGCCGCGCCGCGCGATTGCGCGGGTCGGGGTCACCGAGCGACGCCGTAAGCGAGGCCGCCCCCCTGATGCTCACCAGGTTCCGGTATTGATTTGGCGAGCCGTTGTCCTGCTCCATCAGCGAGACGACAATTGCCACGTCGGCCGGATTCTGGATGGGCTGAGGGGTTCCGTTCGTGCCCCAGAACGGTTGCCCGTTCACGGTGACGGGATGCTCGTCATCGTCGTCCATGTCCTCGAAGATGCCGAAGCTGAAGACCTGGAGGTCCGGCACGGCGGGCAGTCCCGGCGCGGTGGGGCGCATGTTCGCCACGCTCACCAGGACGTAGACTTCGTCGGAAGCCGAAAGCTCGTTGGTCTCGTTGAGGCACTTGATGCTTTGCAGATTGATCAGCAGCGTCATTGAGATACTCCTTGAATAATCGCCTTTGTCCATCAGCGGATGCTTGGGAGTCCCATGGTTGTTGCCATGGTCGGAGGCAGTAAATTGCTGCCGACGCGCAGGCTGACAGAGCCGGACTTACGGATGGCTTATGGAAGAAGGCGGCGGCTTCGCGGGGTGGCGAGCCGGCGAAGCAGGCTTGTGGCGGGGAGCCACGCCGGCCCAATCTTTTGCGAGGCGCAAATCCATTCTCCTCAGCCCGCGATGCCCGCCGGTTGCACCGAAGGAACAAGTCGGCTGGAATTTTTCTCCTTTGCATTCGCGCCAATGATCGGCCAACAATGCCGGCCGTATCAGTGGGCAGGAGAGGAATATCGACATGGTTCAGCGCACGCCCGGGTTCAACACGCTCGCCGTCCATGCCGGCGCCAAGCCGGATCCGGCGACTGGGGCGCGAGCGACGCCGATCTATCAGACGACCTCCTTTGTCTTCGACGATGCCGACCACGCCGCCTCGCTGTTCGGGCTGAAGGCGTTCGGCAACATCTACACCCGCATCATGAACCCGACACAGGCGGTGCTGGAAGAGCGCATCGCGGCACTCGAAGGCGGCACGGCAGGCCTTGCGGTCGCCTCCGGCCATGCCGCGCAGGTGCTGGTCTTCCACAATCTGATGCAGCCCGGCGACAATTTCGTTTCAGCGACAAAGCTTTACGGCGGCTCGATCAACCAGTTCGGCCACGCCTTCAAGAATTTCGGTTGGCAGGTGCGCTGGGCCGACACCAATGACATCTCGACCTTCGAGAGCCAGATCGACGACAGGACCAAGGCGATCTTCATCGAAAGCCTGGCCAATCCGGGCGGCGTCTTCGTCGATATCGAGAAGATCGGCGACATTGCCCGCAAGCACGGCCTGCCGCTGATTGTCGACAACACGCTGGCCTCGCCCTACCTGCTGCGGCCAATCGAGCATGGCGCCGACATCGTCGTGCATTCGCTGACGAAGTTCATCGGCGGCCATGGCAATTCGATCGGCGGCGCCATTGTCGACGGCGGCACGTTCGACTGGTCGAAGTCGGGCAAATATCCGATGCTGTCGGTGCCGCGCCCCGAATATGGCGGCCTCGTCCTGCATGAGACCTTCGGCAATTTCGCCTTCGCCATCGCCGCGCGCGTGCTCGGCCTGCGCGACATCGGCGCGGCGATTTCGCCGTTCAATGCATTCCTTATCCTGACCGGTCTGGAAACCTTGCCGCTCAGGATGCAGCGCCACTGCGACAATGCGGCGGCGGTCGCCGGATGGCTTTCCAACCATCCCAAGGTCGCCTGGGTGTCCTATCCCGGCCTGCCCAGCGACAAGAACAATGCGTTGCAGAAGAAGTACTCGCCGCTGGGCGCCGGCGCGGTGTTCACTTTCGGGCTGAAGGGCGGCTACGCGGCGGGCATCAAGTTCGTCGAGGCGCTCGAGCTGTTCTCGCACCTGGCCAATGTCGGCGACACCAAGTCGCTGGTCATCCACCCGGCATCGACCACGCATCGCCAGCTTTCCGACGAGCAGAAGATCAATGCCGGGGCAGGGCCGGACACGGTCAGGCTTTCGGTCGGCATCGAGGACGTCAACGACATCGTCGCCGATCTGGAACAGGCTCTCGCCAAGGTCTGATCGCCATGACCACGCCGAGATTTCTTTCCGTCGGCGTCGACACCGTCGCACCGGAACTTGGCGCACCCGCGCCGGATCGCCTGATTTCGGGCGATCCGAAATTCCGCACCTGGAATGTCGAGGAACAGGACGGCGGCCTCTATGCCGGCACTTGGGAAGCGACGCCAGGCAAATGGCGCATCGAATATGATGAATGGGAGTTCTGCCACATCCTGTCAGGGGTTTCGGTGATCGCCGAAGACGGCGGCAAGGCGCGCACCGTCAAAGCCGGCGATAGTTTCGTGCTGAGGCCGGGCTTCAAGGGGAGCTGGGAAGTGCTTGAAACGACTCGCAAGGAGTATGTGATCAAGCTTTGATCGCCTGTCGGCTGAGCCTATCGGATCGAATCCTCAAAAGCCCACGGCGAGCGTTTCCAGCCCATGGAAATGATAGCTGTCGCGAAAGCGTGGTTGTTCGGCAAGATGCAGCTGCGGCAGGCGTTCGAACAAGGTTTTCAGCGACACCTGCAATTCGAGCCGGGCGAGCGGCGCGCCGATGCAGAAATGAATGCCGGCGCCGAACGACAGGTTTTTCTGGTCGGCGCGGTCCGGCCTGAAGGCGAGGGGCTCGGTAAAGGCGACGGGATCGCGATTGGCCATGCCGAGCAGCAGACCGATCGTCTCGCCAGGGCCTACGATGATCCCAGGCCCAGCCTCGACCTCCTGATAGGCATAACGCGTGAACATGTGCAGCGGCGCGTCGAAGCGCAGGCACTCTTCGACCGTCGCGGCTGTTGCTTCCGGTGAGGCGAAGAAGCGGCGCGGGTCGCCGCCTTGCGCAAGGATCGAGCGCACCGCATTGCCGGTCTGGTGGACGGTTGCTTCATGGCCGGCATTGAGCAACAGGATCGCCGACGATACCAGCTCGTCCTCCGACAGTTTCTGGCCATCCTCCTGTGCCGCAATCAGCAGCGACAGAAGATCCTCGCCCGGCCTCTTTCGCCGCTCGGCGACGTAGCCGCGCAAAAAATTCGAAAAGTCGCGCGCGGCGCGATTGGCCGTGTCCTCCGTCTCGCGGGTGCGGCCATGCATGTACATGGCGACCATCCGATGCGACCAGTCGAGCAGCTGCGGACCCATGTCGACCCGTACGCCGAGCATCTCGGCAATGATGGTGATCGGCAAGGGAGCTGCGAACGCCGGCAGCAGGTCGACTTCCCCTGGTTCGAAACGGTCGATCAGTTCGTTGGCCAGCGCCTCGACGCGCGGCCTGAGCCGCTCGACCTGGCGCGAGACGAAGGCCCGGTTGACCAGCGTTCTGAGCCGTGTGTGGACGGGCGGTTCCAGCTCCAGCATCGAATTGGCCTCGATGCCGTCGAAGGCGCTGAGATGCGTGCGATCCTGGCCGATGCCCCGGCTGTCCGGAATGCCGGCCGGGTTCTGCCGGCCGAAGCGGCGATCGCGCAGCAGACGGTTGACGTCGTCGAAGCCGCCAAAGCACCAGAAACCAAATTCTTCCCAGAAGATGGCGCTCGATGCACCGTGCAGGTAAGCGTAGGCTTCGTAAGGGTCCTGAAAAAAAGCCGGCTCGTGCGGATCGAGCCGCAGTCGGCGGGTGGCTGGATCAAAGGCAAGGTAGGGCGGCTTCAATTCGGTCATGCCAGACCATTAGCGCATGACCCCGAAAACCGGAATCGGTTTTCGGAAAGGATCATGCGCAGATTCAAAGTGTTGGAGCGTCCTTTGCGCGTCGAAGGACGCGCGGCGCTCCAAGGCTTGCCAGTCTGGTGCCAGACCGTATGTTGGCCCTCCCGTGAGGTGAGCCACCAAAGCGGTTGTGGAAGGACGGTTTTCATGAATGTGATCGTGGTCGGTGCAGGCATTGCCGGGCTTTCCACGGCGTGGTCGCTGGTCAAGGCCGGTCACCTCGTCTCGATCGTCGAGCAGGGACCGATCCCCAATCCGCTCGCCGCCTCCGGCGACCACCATCGCATCATTCGCCGCGCCTATCGGGCCAGGACGGGCTACGGCCGGCTGATCACCAACGCCTATGAAGCCTGGGACGAAATGTGGGCCGATCTCGGCGAAAGCCATCTCGATCCGCGCGGCTTCATCTGTATTTCGCGCGAGCCGGGAGATGAGGCCGAGGAATACCGCGAAGGCATGGAAGCCGGGAACTACCCGTTCGAATTGTTCGAACCGGACGCCGCGGTCGACCGCTGGCCGTTCCTAGAACCCGGTTCATTCCGCTATGCATATTTTTCACCGGACGGTGGCGCCTTGCACTGCCGCAAGATCGCCTCGGGCCTCACCAGATGGCTGCGCGCGAACGGCGCCAATGTCTACGAAAACAGCAAGGTGGTCGAGATCGACGCCGACGCCGGACATGTCGTGCTTGCGAGGGGCGAAACGATGCAGGCCGACCGGATCGTCGTCGCCGCCGGCGCCTGGGTGCTAAAACTGTTCCCGGAGCTGGATGGCGAGCTGAAAACCTGGCGCACCGCGCTCGCCTATGTCGAACCGCCAGTGGACCTGAAGGCAGCCTGGCAGGCAGCACCGGTTGTGCTCGACGTCGGTGGCTCCGTCGACGGCTACGTGATCCCGCCCTCCGGCGGCGCCGGCATGAAGTTCGGCTCAGGCCTGCACCGAGTACCGACCAGCGATGCCGACTGGAACCGTCAACCGGTACCGGGCGAGGGTGAGGCGATCCGCAATCTGTTTTCGCCGCCGATTGCCCGTATCGAGGAGTACAAGGTCACCGAAGTGGTCACCTGCGCCTACACCTTCACCGCCGACGAGAAATTTCTGGCCCACCAGAAAGGCAGATGCCTGGTCGTCTCGGCCTGCTCCGGCCACGGCTACAAGTTCGGCGCGGCAGTTGGCAGAAGGGTTGCGGCCTGCGTCGGCAATGGCGATGTCGACGGCCTGAAGAAATGGCTCAGGGCCGAGGCGGCCTGAGCGCCTAGTATCGGCAATGCCTCGGAATATGCACGCGCCGCCAGCTGGATGAGCCCTCCCTGACCACCACGCGGCGCGCCACGGTCTGATAAGACGCTGGAATGTCGATGATGCGCCGTTGCTCCGGCCGCACCAGCACCTCTTCGGCGACGCTCTCGTATTCGGCGGGGAGGACAACGCGCCGCCGGCGTTCCGGCTCAACCACGACGATCTCGGCCACACGTTCATAGCGCGCCTTGTGCCTGACCTTGCACAGGACCTTGCGGCCATTGATGATGCGCCATTCCCAGGAATAGCCGCCGTCGTCGACCCTCATGGACCGGTAGATGGTGCGGGTGATGGCGGGCACGATCTCGTAGCTGACGCGCGCCGGCGCGATCTGCACCACGCGCTCGCGCGTCCCGTAGATTGGCGCCTCGTATTCCACCTGCTGGCCGGCCGGACTGACGAGCACGTTCTCATAGACCGTGTCGTAGACGGCCGGCCGGTTGACCTTCTCGTGGCATTCAACCGCGCGTCCGCCGGCCGCCGTTTCGGATGCCATGCCGAGTACGGCGATGCCGGTAAGGGCCAAGGAAGCAGTTTTCCTGATCATCGCACTCCCCCTGTTTGAACTGCGTGAAGCGGGTTCAACGTTGGATTGTAGGGCAAGCCGCGGCTGGAAAAAGCGGTTTCACCGCTTTTCGTTAAGCGATGCGGTTAAGAAACTGCTAAACAACGGCCAAGCATGAGCGTCCCTTCCGGCGGCGGGAGAGGGCTGCCGGCACGGGCGACGGGCGAAACTTGGTTTGGAAACCTTGATTCGACTTAACCGGATGGCTAGGAGAGGCGGCCTTGCGCTAGGGTGAGCCGGCATCCTATTTACACAATAACGATCCAGAACCGATTCTGCCCGATTGCAAATCTCCGGCGCCGGAATCCCATCCTCAAAAAGGGATAGTCCATGAAGAACCCCGTCGAAACCTACATGAACCTCGTTCCGATGGTGGTCGAACAGACCAATCGCGGCGAGCGGGCCTATGACATTTTCTCGCGGCTCCTCAAGGAGCGCATCATTTTCATCACCGGCCCGGTCGAGGACGGCATGGCGACGCTGGTCTGCGCGCAGCTGCTGTTCCTCGAGGCGGAGAATCCGAAGAAGGAAATCAACCTTTATATCAACTCGCCCGGCGGCGTCGTCACCTCCGGCATGGCGATCTACGACACCATGCAGTTCATCAAGCCTGCCGTGTCGACCCTGTGCATCGGCCAGGCCGCATCGATGGGATCGCTGCTCTTGACGGCGGGCCACAAGGACATGCGCTTTGCGACGCCGAACGCCCGCATCATGGTCCACCAGCCGTCCGGCGGCTTCCAGGGCCAGGCCTCCGATATCGAGCGCCATGCCCAGGACATCATCAAGCTGAAGCGCCGCCTCAACGAGGTTTACGTCAAGCACACCGGCAAGAGCTACGATGAGATTGAAAAAACGCTCGACCGTGACCATTTCATGACTGCCGACGAGGCCAGGGATTTCGGCCTCATCGACAAGGTCATTTCGTCACGTGAGCCGGTCGAAGGTATTGCCTTATAGGCACGCGGTGGCCCCGCGGTGGCAGTGAGTGGCGGGATCACGCGCTTTTGGCGCAGCTTGCGGCATTTCGGCCACAATTGGCTGTTCCCTCGACGGGTGCAATTGCCTACGTTAAGGCTATGTTGATTTTCGACGGCTTAGCTTTGCGTGGGGTTGTTCGAATCATTGCCCCGTTTTCCGATTTGTGTTTCGTACGGAATGCGTTGCGGGAGCCGGGGCACTGGCGGCGGCGGATTCCCGCGATAGATTGAATATGCGCCCTTTCAACCAGACCATCGGCGGGCGGCCATGAAAGGACATGAAAATGAGCAAGGTCGGCAACAACAGCGGTGATTCCAAGAACACGCTTTATTGCTCGTTTTGCGGCAAAAGCCAGCATGAAGTGCGCAAGCTGATCGCCGGGCCGACGGTGTTCATCTGCGACGAATGCGTCGAACTGTGCATGGACATCATCCGCGAGGAGAACAAGACCTCGATGGTGAAGTCGCGCGAGGGCGTGCCGACCCCGCAGGAAATCCTCAAGGTTCTCGACGACTACGTCATCGGCCAGCCCTACGCCAAGCGTGTGCTATCGGTGGCCGTCCACAACCACTACAAGCGCCTCGCCCATGCCGGCAAGAACAACGACGTCGAGCTGGCGAAGTCGAACATCCTGCTGATCGGCCCTACCGGTTGCGGCAAGACGCTGCTGGCGCAGACGCTGGCCCGCATCATCGACGTTCCCTTCACCATGGCTGACGCGACGACGCTGACCGAGGCCGGCTATGTCGGCGAGGACGTCGAGAACATCATCCTGAAGCTGTTGCAGTCGGCCGACTACAATGTCGAGCGAGCCCAGCGCGGCATTGTCTATATCGACGAGATCGACAAGATCTCGCGCAAGTCGGACAATCCCTCGATCACCCGCGATGTGTCGGGCGAGGGCGTGCAGCAGGCACTGTTGAAGATCATGGAAGGCACTGTCGCCTCCGTGCCGCCGCAGGGCGGCCGGAAGCATCCGCAGCAGGAATTCCTGCAGGTCGACACCGCCAACATCCTGTTCATCTGCGGCGGCGCTTTCGCCGGCCTGGACAAGATCATCTCGGATCGTGGCAGGAAGACCTCGATCGGTTTCGGCGCCATCGTCGCTTCGCCCGAGGATCGCCGCACCGGCGATGTTTTCCGCCTGGTCGAGCCTGAGGATCTCTTGAAGTTCGGCCTCATTCCCGAGTTCGTCGGCCGTCTGCCTGTCCTGGCGACGCTGGAGGACCTCGACGAGCCGGCACTGATCCAGATCCTGACCGAGCCGAAGAACGCGCTGGTCAAGCAGTATCAGCGGCTGTTCGAGATGGAGAATGTTGACCTGACCTTCCACGAGAACGCGCTGTCGGCGATCGCCAAGCGCGCCATCGAGCGCAAGACCGGCGCGCGCGGCCTGCGTTCGATCATGGAAGCGATCCTGCTCGACACCATGTTCGAGCTGCCGGCGCTGGAAGGCGTGCNGAGGTGGTGTCAGGCAACGCCAGGCCGCTCTACATCTATTCCGAGCAGAAGGAAAAGAAGGGCAACGTCAGCGCCTGACGTGAGCCGGCAATGGATTTTTCTGAAACGGCGCCGCGGGGCGCCGTTTTGCTGTCGCACACCGCGTACGGCGCCGCGTAATGGCTGCGGATTGGAGGGACGGACCGTGTTGACCCTTGATCTTTACCCCCTGTGCCTCCAACTAATGGCAGAAGGCCGTGGTGCCGAATTCTGTGCTGTAAAACTCCCGTCACAAACGGTGGTAGGCGGAACGATTCCCGGTCGTTAATATGAGATTCGCGGTTGGCCGATTGGCGGCCGCGACATGAAAGGTTGGACAATGGCCAAATTATCCAAGGCTCCCAGCGACGGCGTCTTCGCAGTCCTCCCACTGCGCGACATCGTGGTGTTCCCGCACATGATCGTTCCGCTCTTCGTCGGGCGTGAAAAGTCGATCAAGGCGCTGGAAGAAGTGATGGGTCAGGAAAAGCAGATCCTGCTTGCGACCCAGATGAATGCCGCCGACGACGATCCGGAGCCCGATGCCATCTTTGACATCGGCACGCTCGCCAATGTGCTGCAATTGCTGAAACTGCCGGACGGCACCGTGAAGGTGCTGGTCGAAGGCGCCTCGCGCGCGAAAATCGTCGCGTTCACCGACCGTCCCGACTTCCATGAGGCCCGTGCTGCGGCGCTGGTCGAACCGGAAGAGGAAGAGGTCGAGGTCGAGGCGCTGGCTCGTTCCGTCGTCACCGACTTCGAGAACTACGTCAAGCTGAACAAGAAGATCTCGCCCGAAGTGGTGGGTGCCGCCAGCCAGATCGACGACTATTCCAAGCTCGCCGACACGGTCGCCTCGCATCTTGCCATTAAGATCCCCGAGAAGCAGGAGATGCTCGCCACGCTTTCCGTCAAGGAACGGCTGGAGAAGGCGATGGGCTTCATGGAAGCCGAAATCTCGGTGCTCCAGGTCGAGAAGCGCATCCGCTCGCGCGTCAAGCGCCAGATGGAGAAGACGCAGCGCGAATACTACCTCAACGAGCAGATGAAGGCGATCCAGAAGGAGCTCGGCGAAGGCGAGGACGGCCGCGACGAGGCCGCCGAGATCGAGGCGCGCATCAAGAAGACCAAGCTCTCCAAGGAGGCCCGCGAAAAGGCGGAAGCCGAACTGAAGAAGCTGCGGACGATGTCGCCGATGTCGGCTGAATCGACCGTCGTGCGCAACTATCTCGACTGGCTGCTGTCGATCCCGTGGGGCAGGAACTCCAAGGTCAAGCAGGATCTGGCCTTTGCCCAGAACGTGCTCGATACGGATCATTTCGGCCTCGACAAGGTCAAGGACCGCATCGTCGAATACCTCGCCGTGCAGAGCCGCCAGAAGAAGCTGAAGGGGCCGATCCTGTGCCTCGTCGGACCTCCCGGCGTCGGCAAGACCTCGCTCGGCAAGTCGATCGCCAAGGCGACCGGTCGTGAGTTCATCCGCATGGCGCTGGGCGGCGTGCGCGACGAGGCCGAGATCCGTGGTCACCGCCGCACCTATATCGGCTCGATGCCCGGCAAGGTCATCCAGTCGATGAAGAAGGCGAAGAAATCCAACCCGCTCTTCCTGCTCGACGAGATCGACAAGATGGGCCAGGATTTCCGCGGCGATCCGTCATCGGCTTTGCTCGAGGTGCTCGATCCCGAGCAGAACTCGACGTTCATGGACCATTACCTCGAGGTCGAATACGACCTGTCGAGCGTGATGTTCGTGACGACGGCGAACACGCTGAACATCCCTGCGCCCTTGATGGACCGCATGGAGATCATCCGTATCGCCGGTTACACCGAGGACGAGAAGATCGAAATCGCCAAGCGTCACCTGATGCCCAAGGTGATCCGCGACCACGCGTTGCAGCCGAAGGAGTTCTCCGTCGGCGAGGACGCGATCCGCGGCATCATCCAGACCTACACCCGTGAAGCGGGCGTCAGGAGCCTGGAGCGCGAGCTGATGAAGCTCGGGCGCAAGGCGGTGACCGAGATCCTGAAGACGAAGAAGAAGACGATCAACATCACGGCGGACAATCTTGCCGATTACCTTGGTGTTCCGCGCTTCCGCTTCGGCCAGGTCGAGAGCGACGATCAGGTCGGCGTGGTCACCGGGCTCGCCTGGACGGAAGTCGGCGGCGAGCTGTTGACGGTGGAAGGCGTCATGATGCCCGGCAAGGGCCGCATGACGGTGACCGGCAATCTGCGCGACGTGATGAAGGAATCGATCTCGGCGGCGGCCTCTTACGTCCGCTCGCGGGCCATCGATTTCGGCGTCGAGCCGCCGCTGTTCGACAAGCGCGATATCCACGTGCACGTGCCAGAAGGCGCAACGCCTAAGGACGGACCGTCGGCTGGCGTGGCGATGGCGACGGCGATCGTCTCGGTGTTGACCGGTATCCCGGTCAAGGCCGATGTGGCGATGACCGGCGAGATCACGCTGCGCGGCAGGGTGCTGCCGATCGGCGGCCTTAAGGAAAAGCTGCTTGCCGCACTGCGCGGCGGCATCAAGAAGGTGCTGATCCCGGAAGAGAACGCCAAGGATCTGGCGGAGATTCCGGAGAACGTGAAGAGCGGCATGGAGATCATTCCGGTCTCACGCGTTGGCGAAGTGTTGCGCCATGCGCTGGTGCGCATGCCGGAACCGATCCAGTGGGTCGAACCCGTCAATGCGCCGGCCGTGGTCGATGTCGGAGACGAGGCTGGTAAATCGCTGGCGCATTAGTTCTTGCTAAAGTTGCAATGCACAAAGAGAGAGCCGGGCCTTGAGCCCGGCTTTTTCATGTGAAGAACCCCGGATTTCCGGGCTTTTTTCGACTTTCTTGGCGCTTTTCGACTTGGTTGGCGGAGCGCTTCTTTCTAAAGTCCGTTTCCTGCCGGATGAGTCGAGTGTTCCGGTTTTCTCATGGAAGGGAATTTTTATGAACAAGAACGAACTGGTGTCCGCTGTCGCCGATGCCGCGAGTATTTCGAAGGGTGACGCGCAGTCGGCGGTTGATGCGGTGTTTTCCGTCATCACCGGCGAACTGAAAAAGGGCGGCGATGTCCGGCTTGTCGGCTTCGGAAATTTCACCGTGTCAAAACGCGCCGCGTCGACCGGCCGCAATCCGCAGACCGGTGCGGAAGTGAAGATCCCGGCGCGCACCGTGCCGAAGTTCTCGGCCGGCAAGGGCCTCAAGGACGCGGTCAACTAAGCGCCTCCTTAAGTCTTTCAGAGAAAAGAAAAGCCGGCATATCCGGTTTTTCTTTTCTGTGCCCGCGGTGTCGTTGGAAAAGGCGGCGCTATGCCGTCGGCGCATCCGTGCGCATCAAGCCTTCTGTCTTGAGATCGGCCCACAGCGCTGATGGCAGCTTCGCGTCGAGCAGCGAGCGATTGCTTTCGACTTCGCCCGGCCGCTGGCCACCCGGGATTACCGACACGACCGAAGGATGCAACAGCGGGAACTGCAGCGCCGCCTCGATCAGGCGCACGCCGTGGCGCTTGCAGACGGCCTCGATGCGGGTGACGCGGTCCATGATATCCTGCGGCGCTTCCGAATAATTGTAGTAGGCGCCGGGCTTCGGCCCGGTTGCCAGAATGCCGGAATTGTACGGCCCGCCGAGAACGATGCCGATGCCGCGTTGCTGGCATAGAGGCAGGAAAGACTGCAGCGCCTCCTGCTCCAGCAGCGTATAGCGCCCGGCAAGCAGAAACAGGTCGAAATCGCCGCGCTCGGCCAGCGTCTGGGCAACCGGCCACTCATTGATGCCGCCGCCGAACGCCTTGATTACGCCCTGGTCGCGCAGTGCCAGCAATCCATAGTAGCCGGAGCTCATGAATTCCTGGATGCGCTGGTCCGAGGCTTCCTTGCTGCCATGAGTGAAGATATCGACATCGTGCACGAAGAGGATGTCTATGCGGTCGACGCCGAGCCGTTCCAGCGAGGCTTCGAACGAGCGCATGATGCCGTCATAGCTGTAGTCGTAGACCTCGCGGCGCGACGGCGTGTCGAAGAACTTGCCGATGCCGGTGCGCTGTTCCGGCGGGCAGGCGCGCATGATGCGCCCGACCTTGCTCGACAGCACGTAGTCGTCGCGCCTCTTCGAACGCAGGAACGGATTAAGCCGCGTTTCTGCGAGGCCGAGCCCATAGAGCGGTGCTGTGTCGTAGTAGCGGCAGCCGACCCGCCATGCCGCCTCCAGCGTGGCATTGGCATCCTCATCGGACACGGCGCGATAGAGATTGCCGAGCGGCGCGGTGCCGAAGCCGAGCTCGGTGAAGTTGATGCCGCCATTGCCGATGCGGTCGAAATGCCGTGTCTTCATATGCTGTCGTTTCCTCATTTACGATTTGCCGTGACACTATCACGGCTGTAGCGCATCAAAAGCACTGCGTGTCGTTGGACACCAATTTTCGCGGTGATAGCATGAATGAAAACAAGCTGTTCGGGGCAAATGTGACTGAGATGTTCATGTGGTTCTCCGGTACCTGCAAGCTGGTGCAAATGTCATGACGGACGACGGCGAAAACCTGTTTGGGATTGCGCTGAGCGAGCTTGGCACCGTGCTGGAGCGTATCAACGAAAGCCGCATTGACGCGGCTTGCGCCATCTTGGCCGGCGCGAAAAAGATCGTCACCTATGGCTGCGGCCGCGAGGCGCTGCAGGTCCAGGGTTTTGCCATGCGGCTCTACCATCTCGGTCTGCCGGTGTCGGTCGTCGGCGACATGACCACGCCGCCGCTGGGCGCGGGCGATGTCTTCCTCGCCAGCTCCGGCCCGGGCGAGACATCGACGGTGCTGACCTTGATGCGGGTCGCGCGCGAGGCCGGTGCCGTCGTCCTGCTGCTCACCGCGCAAGCCGACAGCACTGCCGCGAAGCTGGCCGACTTCACGCTGCTTATCCCGGCTCAGACCATGGCCGACGACCAGGGTCCGGAAAAGACATCCGTCCTGCCGATGGGCTCGGTGTTCGAAGGCGCGCTGTTCGTCCTCTTCGAAGTGATGGTGCTGAAGCTCAGGGATCTGACCGGCGTCTCGCCGGAAGCGATGCGCGCCCGCCACACCAATATGGAGTAGGTGTCATGCGCTACGAACTGATGCTGCCGCACCAGATCCGCAAGGCGATCGCCGAGAACCGGCCGGTCGTGTTGCCGCTCGGTGTGCTCGAATATCACGGCGAGCACATGGCCGTCGGCATGGACACGCTGGCCGTGGTCAAGAGCCTGGAACTGTTCGAAACGGAGGCCGAAATCGTCATTCTGCCGCCCTTCTATTACGGCGCGGCAAGCTATGCCGTTGCGGCGCCGGAAGGCAGCGGCTCGGTGCAGGTCGGCGGCAATGTGCTGGCGCCATTTGCGGAAGAATTGTTCTACAGCTTGCTGCGCATTGGCTTCCGCAACATCCACGCCATCATTCACCACCAAACCGAGAATTTTGCTGCCGGCATGCCAACCGATCTCGCCTTCAAGGCCGCCGGCCGACAAGCGATCTTCCGCTTCCTGGAGAAAGAACGCGGCGAAGGCTGGTGGGGCTCTGCGGCGATGGCTGACTATTATGCCGAGCACGCCGAGGGCAGCAATTTCTTCAACTGGGTACAGGTGCATCCGCTGATGCCGGCTTCAATGCACAGCCAGTACCCGTTCGACCATGCCGGCACCGGCGAGACGTCACTGATGCTGGCGCTGTGCCCGGAAGCGGTGGATGCGGGCCGCTTCGCCGACAACACCGGCTGGTACACGGCAAGTGCGCCCGAAGCCTCGGCGGAACTGGGGCAAAAAGGGGTTGCCATGATCCTCGATCATTTGCGGGCAACACTTTTGGGTTAGGTGCTGTCTAGATCCCGGACGACCGGGCTCTTAGCCTTTCCGCCTGATAGTCGGCCATGGTCTTTTCGGGATCGACCTTGGTCGCCGCAGCCCAGATGAACGTGCCGGCGCCGCAGATAGCCAGCAGGACGTAAATCACGATGCCGAGTGCCATCAGGTTCGCGTAGAGGCCGAGAAGCAGCATGATCAAGCCGCCGGCAATCATCGCCATCACAAAACCGGCGACTACGGCCCGGCCTTCCCAACTGATCGGCATCACGCCTTTGGCGTAGCCGCTGCCGCGCCTGTTGCGTGCGAACCAGTATTTGTTGGCCATCGCCTATTTCACCGCGCCCGCCGTCATGCCCATGATCAGGTAACGCTCGAGCGCAATGCCGATGACGGCGAGCGGTGTGATGGCCGCGGTGGCAAGCGCTGCCATCGACCACCAGTTGATGCCTTGTGAGCCGGTCTGGCTCGCCACCATGACAGGAATGGTCTTGGCATCGGTCGAGGTCAAAAGCGCGGCGAAGAAATACTCGTTCCAGCACAGCACCATCGCCAGGATGAAGGCCGCGACCATGCCCGGCAGCGCGATCGGCATGACGATGCGCAAGAAGGCACCCCAGATCGACAGGCCATCGACGAGTGCTGCCTCCTCCAGCTCGACAGGGATCGAATTGAACTGGTCGCGCATGATCCAGATGACGATCGGCAGTACCATCAGCGTGTAGAGCAGGATCAGCCCGACGCGCGTGTCGAGCAGGCCGACTTCCCGGTAGAGCACGAGGAAGGGCAGGGCCAATACCACCGGCGGCAGGATCAACTGCGACAGGAAGAAGAAGGAAATGTCCTCGTTCCTGAACCAGGCGAACTTGTAACGATAGCGGGTCAGCCCATAGGCGGCGAGGCTGCCGATGACGATGGCGAGGGTCGACGCGCCGACCGAAGTGATGACCGAATTCATGAAGCGCTTGATGAATTCGTCGCGCACCGTCGACGTCCGAAAGATCGAGTCCGGCGACAGGCCAAGCGAACGCCAGCCCTTCCAGTCGGGTTTGAAATCGACGAACGGGATCAGATGGCCCTGGGTGACGTCGACCGCGGTCTTGAACGAGGTGGTTATCGTCCAATAGATTGGAAACAGGCAGATGAAGGCCCAGAAGATGAGGGCACCGTAGATGAAGGCGCGGTTGGCGAAGAACGCCGCCGGCGAGCGGATTTCGGAGGCGGCAAAGTCGGTGGTTTGAACGCTCATCTTGCCGGCCCGATCAGTTGACGTTGCGCACGAAGCGGCTGGCGAATTTCAGTAGCCAGGTCACAAACACGATGATGATGATCAAATAGGCCATCGCCAGCATCGTGCCGTAGCCGACATTCGAACGGTCGCGATATTCGCGGTAGATGAAGCTCGACACCGAATCAGTCGCGCCGCCCGGGCCGCCGGAGGTAACGGTGATGATGATATCGGCGAGCTTCAGCTTGAAGATGATGCGCAGGATGACCGCCGTCACCGAGACCGGCAGCATCAGCGGGAAGGTGACCTGCCAGAAGGTCTGCCAGGCGGTGGCGCCATCGACACGCGCTGCCTCGAGCACCTCGCGCGACATCGCCTGCAGGCCGGCAAGCAGCATGATCATCATGAACGGGATGAACGTCCAGGCATCGAGCACCATGATCGAGATGCGGGCGGTGATCGGATTGGAGAAGAAGGCCGGGTTTTCCCAGCCGAGATGCCGCGCCAGCGTTGCGGCCGGCCCGAAGCGGTATTCCATCAGCGACTTGCCGATCATCCACGACACAGCCACCGGCGACAGCATCAGGGGCATGAGAAAGACGACGCGGAAGAATTTTCGCGCCCGGATCTGCGCGTTGAGCAGCAGCGCCAGGCCAAAGGCGATGACATATTCAACGAACACGGCCAGCACGTAGAGCACCATGTTGAACAGGGCGTTGCGATAATAGGCGTCGTTCAGCATCTGCCAGAAATTGTCGAGCCCGTTGAACTGCCGGCCGCTGAAGGAACTGAGGTTCCAGTCGGTCAGCGCGATGTAGAAGCCGAACAATGTCGGGAAGATCACCATGGCAATGGTGAACAGCAGCGCCGGCAGCAGGAACAACGCGCGCTGGCCATCCTCGCCGCGCGTCAGCACCTGGCCGATGCCGAGCGCGACACCCCACAGCACATAGGCGTAGACCACCGGCCGCCACGTCTCGAAGCCGATAGTGTCGACATCGCTCTTGTAAAGGATTTGCAGCGCAATCACCGCCAGAAGGCCTAGCGTTGCAGCAGCCATCAGCGCCCAGCCAAGCCGTTTGCGGCTCCGCGGTATCAGGTCGGATGGCACGGCGCCTGCCGGCCATTCACTTGTCGACAGAGTCTGGTCAGCCAGGGTCCGGTCAGCCACGCGTCTTGCCCGTTCACAGGAGGCTCGATGACCGGCCGAGCCGGTCGAGGCCAAGTCGGTCAAGGGGAGGTCCGGCGGCTGTACGCCGCCGGACCAAGTTTCACTATCTCAACCTACATGCCGAGTGAGGCCTTGTAGAGCTTGATCTGGTTGTCGCGGCCGATCTGGTCGGTCAGCTTCTCCCAGGCGGCTGCGATGGCGTCGGCGCCTTCCTGCGCCTTCATCTTGCCGGCAAAGGTGTTGGCCAAAATGTCCTCGGCGGCGCTGTAATACTGGAAGATGCCGGGGATACGCGGCTCGATCGCCGCGTTCGGATGGTTGTAGCTGTCGGCTTCCGACTTCAGATACGAGGTGATGAACGCCTCGTCGTAGCCCGCCGCCACCCATTCCGGAATGTTGAAATGCGAGTTGCGATAGGGCTGGAAACCCGACGGATAGGCCGCGCACCAGAGCGACAGGTCCTTGCCGCCGAGATGGGCGGCGGCAGACCAGGCCGCCTTCTTCTTCTTTTCGTCGCCGTCGACGCGGGCCATGACATAGACGCCCCAGCCGAGATAGGCGCAGTTCGGCGCATGGTTCGGCCCGCTGGCGAGCTTGTCCCACTGGCCGGTCTTGGAGTTGTAGACATCGTCCGAGCCCGGCAGGATCGAGAAGCCGGTGATGTCGCCGACGACCGAGGAATCGTTGGTCTTGACGTTCGAACCGACGTCGCCCCACCAGGTGACCATCGAACCGGTGCCTGCCAGGAATTGCTGGAAGGCGGTGGTATTCGGGTCGGCGTTGATCTGGTCGGCAGGTTCGGAGGGCAGGGCATCGATGACGTCCTGGATCGCCCGCACCCATGCCGGATTGTTGACGCGCGGCTTCATCGTGTCGGCATCGAACAGCCATGCCTTGTCATCGGGATGCTTGGCGTAGGCGCTGGCGCGGCTGCCGAGGAAATAGAAGCCGAAACCGCCCCAGGGCTTGGGCGCATCGAGGTAGCCAAAGACATCCTGGCCGTTCACCTGCTTGCCCTTGAGGAATTTCGTCACCGCCTGCACCTGCTGCCAGGTCTTCGGCACGCCCCATTCGCCTTCTCCGCCGCCGTCCTTCCAGGCCTTGGCGAGGTCGGCATCGGCGAACACGTCGGTGCGGTAGTTGAAGTTATGCGCGTCGCCGTCAACGGTGACGCGATATTGCTTGCCGTCCCAGGTGCCGACCGGCGGCTGCAGATAGGCCACGACGTCCTTCATGTCGATCTGGTCCTTGACCCAGTCCGGCATCTCGGAGGTGAGACCCTTGCCGCAGACGTCGCCTTCGAACGGTGCTCCCATTTCGATGATGTCGAAATCGACGGTGCCGGTCGCAATCGACTGCTGCAGGCGGGCGTTGTAGTCAGCCTGCGCCAGGTCGATCCAGTTGATCTTGGCGCCGGTATAGGTCTCCCACGGCTTCAGGAAGCCGCGAAACAGCACATTGTGCAGGTTCTGATTGTTGAGGCCCATGAAGGTGAGTTCGACACCGGCGAATTCGCCTTCCTTGACATTGGCCTTGGTGGCGCCCAGGCAAAGCTCGCCGACCTGCTGGAAATCGGCATCGGTCGGCTGACCCTTGCCGACGCCCGGGATCTGCAGGATCTGCGCGCGCAGGTCATCGGCGGCCGCAGCCGGGCGCGTCAGGGCACCAAGTCCGGCGCTTGAGGCCGCGGCGAGGGCGGCCATGCTGGCCGCTCCCTTCAGCACGTCGCGGCGGGTGGCCCCGGCGCGGACAAGTTGGTTATAAAGGCTGACTTTCATCTCGTTCCTCCCAGAAGATCAATCGTGAATTGGTTCAGATGGTGGAGCGCCGATTATGTTCCCCAACGACAGCGACTCCCGTAAATAGCGGCCCGAATTCTCCCTCCCGCGACGCCTCGCATTGAGTGCCGGACAAGCGTACCGGTGCGCCCGGAACAGGGTCATAAGCCGGGCACTGTCACTATTCGCACAACGAAGTGCGGTGTCAACGTGAATGGGTTTTTTATCTATAAGAGACCGACTTGCCCTCGCCGTTTGCGTTGTTTAGCTTCACGGCAACTGAAGGGGGAATGATGGCTCAAGTCGCGATCCGCAATGTGGCCAAGGCGTTCGGAACCGTCAAGGTTCTGCACGACGTCAGCGTCGACATCGCCGACGGACAGTTCGTGGTGCTGGTCGGGCCTTCCGGCTGCGGCAAGTCCACGCTGCTGAGGATGGTGGCCGGGCTGGAAACGGTTTCCGGCGGCACCATCGCCATCGGCGAGCGCGTCGTCAACCATTTGCCGCCGGCCAAGCGCGACATCGCCATGGTGTTCCAGAACTACGCGCTCTATCCGCACAAGACGGTCGAGCAGAACATGGCCTTTGCTCTCAAGCTGCGCAAAACTGATCCGGCGGTGGTCACTGAGCGGGTCAAGCGCGCCGCCGACATCCTCGACCTCAACCCCTACCTCAAGCGCTATCCGCGCCAGCTCTCGGGCGGCCAGCGCCAGCGCGTCGCCATGGGTCGCGCCATCGTGCGCAACCCGCAGGTGTTCCTGTTCGACGAGCCGCTCTCCAATCTCGATGCCAAGCTGCGTGTCCAGATGCGCACCGAGATCAAGGAACTGCACCAACGACTGAAGACCACCACCATCTACGTCACCCACGACCAGATCGAGGCCATGACCATGGCCGACAAGATCGTGGTGATGCGCGACGGTCGCATCGAACAGGTCGGCGCGCCGCTGGAATTGTTCGACCGGCCGGCCAATCTGTTTGTCGCCGGCTTCATCGGCTCGCCCTCGATGAACCTGCTCAAGGGCGTCGTGCGCAAGGGCGACAAGCCCGTCGTCGAGATCGCCGGGACGCCGTTCCCGATCGCATCGAGCAATACCGTGGAAGATGGCCGCAATGTCGTCTACGGCGCGCGGCCCGAGCATCTCGAAATCCATCCAGATGGTGTCCCAGCGAAGATTTCGGTGGTCGAGCCGACCGGTTCCGAGACTCTCGTGTTCCTGCGCTTCGGCGAGGGCGAGATGGTGGCGCTGTTCCGTGAACGCCACGAGTTCAAGCCGGGCGACACACTGCACCTGAAACCGCGGCTCGACCAGGTGCATCTCTTCGACGCAGAGACCGGCAAGCGGCTCTGATTTCGCCCCAGCAAACCTCGCGAGGAATACCATGCTCAAAGGAATCAATCCGCTGCTCAATGCCGATGTGCTGCAGGCGCTGCGGGCGATGGGTCACGGTGACGATCTGATCATCGCCGACACCAATTTCCCGTCCGATTCGGTGGCGCGGCAGACTGTGCTTGGCAAGCTGCTGCGCATCGACGCATCGGCAGCGGAGGTCGTCAAGGCGGTGCTGTCGCTTTATCCGCTGGACACCTTCGTCGACGATGCCGCCGCGCGCATGGAGATCGTCGGCAAGCCGGACGAGATTCCCGCCGTGCAGCAGGACGTGCAAAAAGAGATCGATGCCGCCGAGGGCAAGGCCTGGCCGATGATCTCGGTCGAGCGCTATGCCTTCTACGAACGCGCCAAGAAGGCCTATTGCGTCATCCAGACCGGCGAGCGCCGCTTCTATGGCTGCTTCGCATTCCGCAAGGGCGTCGTGCCGCCGGATGCGGAGTAGCGACATGCCGGGCAGACCGATCGTTATGAAGCCTGTTGTCATATTGGGCGTCTTCGTCGCCGACACGGCCTACCGCGCCGCCCGCCAGCCGCGCATCGGCGAGACGATCCTGGGCACGTCCTTCACGCTCGGCCCCGGCGGCAAGGGCTCGAACCAGGCGGTGGCGGCCGGCCGGCTCGGCGCCGACGTCACCTTTCTGACCCGCCTCGGCGTCGATCCCTTTGCCGAGATGGCGAGACAGACCTGGAACGCGGCCGGCGTGAAGAGCGCTGTCATCGACACACCGGAAAGCTACACCGGTGCCGCCTATATCTTCATCGAGGAGACGAGCGGCAACAACGCCATTATCGTCAGTCCCGGCGCGGCCATGCTGATTTCGCACGCCGATATCGAGGCAAATGCCGAACTGATCCGCGCGGCCGGGGTCTTCGTCACCCAGCTCGAACAGCCGATCGAGGCGGCGATGCGGGCGCTGGAGATCGCGCGTGGGGCAGGGGTGACCACCATCCTCAACCCGGCGCCGGCGGCAAAGCTTCCAGACCGCATCTATACGCTTTGCGACTATGTCACGCCGAACGAAACCGAGGCCGAGGAACTGACCGGCATCAAGGGGTCCTCGATCGACGATGCCCGCCGTGCCGCCGACAGCCTGCTCGAGAAGGGCGTTGGCACGGTCATCGTGACGCTCGGCGAAAAGGGTGCGCTGCTGCACACGGCCGATCGTTCCGAGCATGTCGCAGCGGTCGCCGCCGGCCCGGTCATCGAGACCACCGGCGCGGGCGACGCCTTCAATGGCGGCCTGGCGGCGGCGCTGTCGAGAGGGATCGAACCCGTGCAGGCGGTGCGCTTCGCCTGCGCCGTCGCCGGCATCTCGGTGACGCGCCCGGGCACCGCGCCGTCCATGCCGACGCTGCAGGAAGTCGAGGCGCTGCTGGCGAGGGGGTGAGACCGTATGGATTACATCATGAACGAAGACGGTTTTTGACAAATCAACGTCGACATTTCTCCGACACCAAGGGCCGTGGCCCGAAGGAGAAATGGCGCGAGTGACGGGGCTCGAACCCGCGACCTCCGGCGTGACAGGCCGGCACTCTAACCAACTGAGCTACACCCGCGCATGGACGAGCACGTGTCAGCCGTGTTCGTCGTTGGGGCGGTGGATAAGGGGTAAGCCACCGGGTGTCAAGCGGACCCGGACAGCATAACAGCAAACAGCAGAAGGTTTTTTGACAAGCGGAACTTTGTCGCCGAAACCGGCTCCCGGCCAAGCCGCTGGCCGCTCATTTGGCCTTGCGAAGCCGGTCCTAACTGCTTAAAGGTCCGGCCCGGAGCGGGCGATTAGCTCAGTTGGTAGAGCGCTTCGTTTACACCGAAGATGTCGGCGGTTCGAGCCCGTCATCGCCCACCATTTTCCTCAATGTGTTCAATCAGGGGCTACACCGCCCAAGCTGACCCGCCCGGCGCAACCTCTGATCGCAACCAACGGCTTCGCTGTTGTGCCGTATGTCCGCCCGCAAATGCTTCGCGGCCCAGGTGAGACACATGTGACCGCCACGCCACTAGGACTTTGGTCTGATCAAAAACGCCTTTCCGTAGGGGCTTAAGTCTGATCTGCTGTTTCGCCATAAGGCAAACGATTGCCGAAAGCTAAAACATGCAGTAACTTAACGGAGCACAAAAGAAAGCTGAATCTTACTTGCACATGGGCATGGGCGGGAGCGAAAATATTCCTGGATGGCTTACGAGTCATCTTCCGGATGATGCCGTGATCGCAGGAGATCTCGCGGATAAGATATCGAAGGAAGCTGAAAAAAACCGGCTTCCAGGCGAATGGGTTGTGAAGACAACGCGTAGCGAAGAAGACATTAAGAAAGAAAAGGTTGAGCCTTATCGCAGCACCACTGTTGCAGGAATTTTCGCCAATGGCTCATTCCTCGCGCTATTGGTATTAGCTATCTATCTGCTTTATGTGTTCTCGATTGTGGCGGGGGAAACGGTTGCGCATGTTCCTCTGCCGCCCACACCGAACCAGTAGGCACTCCGCCAAGACTGGAACTAGCCCGCACTGTGTTGAAACCTCCCGGTTCGATGCAACTTGAGCGATTGCTTGCCGCAGCTCAGCCTGCAATCGCCGGAGCCCGAGCAAGCCGTTTCGCCACATAAACACAACGCTTCGGCACCTGCACCACGTCAAACCCGATCGCCTTGTAGAACCTTAGCGCATCATCATTCTGCGGCATGACCTCGAGGTGAATGCCGGTTGAGCCGCTCGCGGCAAGGAACTGCTCGAGGAAAGCCATGGCGCGCCTGCCGATGCCTCTTCCGCGCGCCTGCGGCAAAAGGTCGATGTGGCCGTGCGACGGATAGGCCGCCAGTGCAGGCGGAACAGCGAAATCGGGGTGGTGGATCCGGTGCCGCGCCCAGTCGCTGCCGCGCCAGCGTGAGCTGTCGGGTTCGGGGTCGGTCACACGCCGCTGAATCTCCGGGTACCATTTTGATGCCAGGCTGGCGTTGAAAGCAACGGTGTCGGCTGCGCCAAGCAGATAGCGGCGGCACCTGAGGGGCCGTCGACTATGAAGGCCAGTTCGGGTTCGAGCACCTGGTAGGGAATGGTGAAGAGCAGGCCGAGCAGGTCCGGGTCGTCCTCGCGGCCGCTGGCGTCCTTGCCGGCGTCGCCGGTCTTGAGACAGATTGCGGCAAGCGCTGCACGATCGGCGGCGGTCGCCCGGCGCAGGAAGAAACCGCCGCCGAAATCGACGATCATGGCGGCAGCAGCCGGAAATCCTTGCCCTCGGGCAAAAGCTGCCCGCCGTCGACGATAATGGTCGTGCCGGTGATGTAGCTGGCGTCGTCGGAGGCCAGGAACAGGAAGGCATTGGCCACGTCGCGCGGGCTGCCGAGGCGGCCGAGCGGGATGGCGTCTTCCATGTTCTTGATGAAGGCCGCACCGCGATGCCGCTCTATGCCTTCGGTGAGGATGTTGCCGGGCTCGACGCCGTTGACGGTGATGCCGTAGCCGGAGAATTCGAGCGCAGCCGAACGGATCAGCCCGTTGATGCCGGCCTTGGTCGCCGAATAATGGCCGTGGCCGGGACTGGTGACATGCGGGCCGGTGATCGAGGAGGTGAACAGCATGCGGCCAAAACGCTGTGCCTTCATCGGCACCAGCGCCGCGCGTGCGGCGACAAAGCTGCCGCGCAAATTCACCGCTATGACCCGGTCCCAATCGTCGGGACTGGTGTTTTCCAGCAATTGCCAGGGATAGATGCCGGCATTCTGGACCATGATGTCGAGCCGGCCGTGATGCGCTAGCGCCAGCGCCACGGCGGCTTGCGCATCGGCCATCTGTGAAATGTCGGTGTGTATGAAGGCGGCGCCGAGCTCGTCCGCAGTCGCTTGCCCGGCCTCAACCTCGGTATCGGCCAGGACAAGCGTCGCGCCCTCTTCGGCAAAGCGTTGTGCGATGCCCTTGCCGATGCCGCGCGCACTTCCGACGATCAGCGCGACCTTACCTTCCAGACGGCCGGTCATGCGAGCCTCTGGCGGATGGTTTGCTTGAAGGCGTCGAGCAGCACGGCGGCGAGGACGAGCAGGCCGTGGATCACCTGGGTGAAGTTGGCCGGCAGGCCCATCAAATTAATCGCCGTATTGATGGCGGAGAGCAGCAGCACGCCGGCATAGACACCGGGCAAGGTGCCGACGCCGCCCTTAAGGCTGACGCCACCGATGACGACCGCGGCGAAGGCGTTGAACAACAGGCCGACGCCCAGATTGGCGGTGGCGCCGGAGGTACGGATTGCCAGCAGCCAGCCGGCAAGGCCGGCGATGGCACCGGCCAGAACAAAGGCTATGACCAGGTTGCGATTGACGCGGATGCCGGCGCGGAACGTCGCCGTCTCGTTGCCGCCGATCATGACCAGGTGCCTGCCAAAGGGCGTCTTGGCCATGATCAGCGAGAACACCACGAAGCACGCAATGGCGATCCAGGCCGTCAACGGCAGGCCGCCCAGGCGCTGGATGCCGAACCAGCGGATTGCCGGCGCAAGGTCTTGTGCCGAGCGGCCACCGGAGATGACCAGCACCAGGCCGCGTACCCAGATGTAGGAGGCCAGCGTGATGATGAAGGCGCTCATCTTCACCCTGACCACCAGATAGCCGTTGAAAGCGCCGATGAGGCCGCCGACGGCAAGCGCGATGAGCAGCGAAACCGGAACCATCAGCCATTGCGGCTGCAACTGGATGCCAAGGCCGATGCCCGACGAGCAGAACAGGATGCCGACCGCCATGGCGCTGAGCGCCGCCACCGATTCGACCGACAGGTCCATATGGCCGGCGATGATGACCAGCGCCAAGCCGATCGACATGACGCCGAGCACGCTCGAGGCCTCGATGATGTTGGCGAAGATGCCGAGCTGAAAATAGTTCGGGATGAGGATGGAAAAGACCACCAGCACGAAGACCAGCATGAACCAGACAAGATTGTCGAGGATGAACTCGAGGGTTTGGCGCGTGCGAGGGTTCATCTGCGGATCCGGTTGGCGCATGACCCGAAGAACCACTCGGTCGTCGGAAAGATCAGGCGCGGTTGAAAATTGCTGCAGCATTCCCGTGCGCGTCCGTTTGAACGCACCGGGCTGCAGGGCTGGGCTCCGGGCCTGCGTGGCCCGGAGCTTCTGGCGAGTTCGCTATTCGACCGGCTTTATGGTTTCGGCCGGCGGCTTCATGTTGCCCCAGAAGGCTGGGTTATCGACATTTTCCTTGGTGATCGCAGCGCCGGGGATCTTGATGTTCGGCCCCCACGCTTCCTTGGTCAGGGTCGATTTCAGGCCAAGCACATCATATTCGCCGGGCTTGATCTCCTGCTTGTTGACCACCTTGTCCATGAACATGGCGACCGCCGCGGCCTGGGCGTAGAGCGGCTGCTCGACTTCGACATTGAGCCAGCCCTTGCGGATCAGGTCGAGGCCGACCGGAGCGCCGTTCGAACTCATCAGCATGAGGTCGCCCGGTTTCTTGCCGGCGGCCTCGAGCGAGGCGACGGCAGCGACCGAAAGATGCGCGGCGTGGCTGAAGATCAGGTCGATGTCGGGGTTGGCGAGCAGCTGGTCGTTGACGATGGTCCCGGCTGCATCCGCCGCCCATTGCATGGCCGGCAGCGAGATGATCTTGACGTCCGGGAACGCCTTCATCTTCTCCTCGAAACCCTTCTGGATATCGAGCGTATAGGGATCGCCCGGATCGCCGAGCACCTGCAGGATCTTGCCTTTCACCGAGCCGTTCTTCGCGGTCAGGAGTTTTTGCGCCTGGTCGGCGGCGACGTAGCCGATCTCGACGGTTCCGGCCACCGAGGTGAAGTCGGACGGCGTCGAGGTGATCTGGCGGTCGAACTCGACGACCGGGATGCCGGCGGCACGGGCGGCCTCGATCGACGGTTTCAGCGCATTGAAATCGACGGCGGCAAGGATGATCGCCGCCGGCTTGAGCGCGATGACGTCGTTCATCTGCGATTGCTGAGCGTCGGTCTTATTGTCGGCGTTCAGCGTCTTCATCTCGTAGCCGACCTGCTTCAGGAACAATTCCAGCGCGCTCACCGAGCCGGTCTGGAACTCATCGAGCAGTGTCGGCACCATGTAGTAGACGGTGCCCTTGGACTGAGCGAATGCCGGCGTGAGCGTGGCAAAGGCCAGTGCCAGGATACCGAAGACGGAAAGAAGTATTTTCTTCATGTCGTTCGCTCCTCTTGCGCCGGACCCCTCATTTGTCCCTCAGCTCGCCGGTCCGGCACCGGCAAGCGTCTCTCCGGTGATCATGTTGATCACCGCGTCGGGACTTGTTTTGTTGCGTGCGACATCGCCAGCCACGACGCCTTGCCGGATCACCACGATCCGGTCGGCGACCTGGAAGGCCTGTTGCATGATATGGGTGATGATGACGACGCCGATACCCTGGCTCGCCACCTGGCGGATCATGTCGAGGCCGCGCCGCGTCTGCTCGACGCCGAGCGCTGCGAACGGCTCGTCGAGAAGCACCAACTTGCCGCCAAAATGCACGAACCGGTTGAGCTCGATGGCCTGCCGCTGACCGCCGGAGAGGTGCTCGACATTGGTGCGAAGCGAGGGAATGCGGGTGCCGGCGCTGGCCAACGCCTTTTGCACCACCTGCTCCATGGCGCGCTCGTCGAGCACCGGAATGCCGAGAACCTTCCTGGTGATCTCGCGGCCCATGAAGAAATTGGCGACCACGTCGACATTGGTGCAAAGCGACAGGTCCTGGTAGACGGTCTCGATCCCCGCGGCCTTGGCCTCGGCGGGGGATTTGGCGAGGAATTCCTTGCCTTCGAACAGCATGCGGCCGGAGGTCGGCTCGAGCCCGCCGGCAATGATCTTGACCAGCGTCGATTTGCCGGCGCCGTTGTCGCCGAGCAGCGCCACCACTTCGCCCTTGCCGATAGAAAAGCTGATGCCTTTCAGTGCTTCGATGGCACCGTAATTCTTGGCAACGTTATCGAGCACCAGCAGCGGTTCGCTCATGCCGCGATCCCCTTGTTATGCAAGAGATCCCGCCCGCGTTCGCGTTCGGCGGTGAAGATCTGGCCGAAGCGTGGCGAAAGCACCCCTGAGACGGCAAGCGCTGCGGCGCCGCGCAACACCGCATGCTGGCCGCCGCGCGCGACGCTGACGCGGGGCGTCGTGCGGTCGCTTCGCGCCGAGACCGAGTTGGGCAGGTGCGCAGCTGCGCCGGCCAGTCTTTCGAGCAGGTCGGTGGACGCCAGCCCGCCAAGGATGATGGTTTCGGGGTCGAACAGGTTTTCGATGATGGTGATGGCGTTGCGGAAGATCGGCGCGATCTCGCTCACCCAGTCGGCGTCGGCGACGTTGCGGCGCCGCAGCGCCTCGAGCGAAAGATACCGTTCGAGGCAGCCGCGATTGCCGCACGGGCAGGGCTCGCCGCCCGGCACCACGGGAATGTGGCCGATTTCGCCGGCATTGCCCAGGCGCCGCGCAATGCGGCTCCGTCATGCACCATGACGCCGCCGAGGCCGACACCGAAATAGAGATAGTAATATTCGGAATAGGCCGTGCCGAGGCCATAGAGGCGCTCGCCGATGGCAGCCGCCGCCATGTCGGTTTCGAAAAAGGCCGGCAGCCCGGTCGAGGCGGCCAGCCGCTCGCGCAGCGCCACATCTTTCCAGCCGGTCATGGTGGTCGGACCGACAAAGCTCATGGACTCCACGCCAAACGGCCCGGGCAACGCCATGCCGATGCCGAGGACGCGGCCACCGGGCCGCAGTGCTGTCAATTCGAGTACCATGGCGCCGATCAGCTCGAAGGCGTGGTCGGGCGTTGCATTTGGGGCCTCGCGGTAGCTGCTCTCGATGACATCGCCGCTGAGGTTGATCAGCGCGGCATTGATGCCCAGCGGGGTGACGTGAATGCCGACGGCATAGCCGCCTTCCGGATTGATCCGCAGCGTTGCCGGGGGCAGGCCGCGCCCCTTGGGCTCTTCGCGCAGCGACAGCACGTAACCGTGCTCTTCCAGCTCGCGAACGATGGTCGACACCGTCTGCACGGTGAGCCCGACCCGCCTGGCAATGTCGCCGCGGGCGATCGGCCCGTGAAGGCGGATGGATTCGAGCACGATGCGCCGATTATACGGCCGCCCGAACTCCTGATTGGTTCCCCGCAGTGCCATGCCTTGCGCCCTCGAGAGAGGCCAGACTGGCACTGAAGATTTATTCAGTCAAATGGAATTCAAAAATAAATTTACAGCCCGCGCCTGGCGGATGGCCGCTCGACGGAATGGTCAATAGCGGATGGCACGGCGCTCCAGCAGAACCACGATTGCGAACATCGCGATCGACAAGGACGACGACAGCACGATTGCCGCATAGAGCCGGTCCGACTGATAGTTAAAGGTCGCCTGGATGATGAGCGCGCCGAGGCCCTTATCCGACCCGATCCACTCGCCGACAATAGCGCCGATCACGGCCGTGGCCGAAGCAATTCTCAGCGAGGAGAACAGCATCGGCAATGCTCTTGGCAGGCGCAGGCTCCAGAAGATCTCCCAGCGCGTAGCCGATAGCACCCGGAACAGTTCGTGCTCGTTGTCGCTGGCCGAGTCCAGCCCGCGAATCATGTTGACCAGCGTCGGGAAGAAGCAGATCACCGCCGCGATCACGATCTTCGGCGTCATGCCGAGCCCGAAGATCAGGATGATGATCGGCGACAGCGCCAGGATGGGAATGGTGTTGAAGAACAGCACGATCGGAAAATAGGCGGCCTGCAGGATGCGGCTGTGCACGAACAGCACCGCCAGCAGCACACCGGCAAAATTGCCGATGACAAATCCCGCCAGCGCCTCGATCAGCGTCGGCCAGAGATTGCTGAGTAGCAAAGCAAGACTCTTCCGGAACACGCCTGATATGGCCGTCGGCGTCGGTACGATATAGGCCGGCACGCCGAGCCATGGCAACAGGAACTGCCAGGCGAGCAGGATCGAGGCCGCGCCAAAAACGGGCAGGGCGACGGCCAGCGCCGATGGCAAGGGCGCCTGCCTCATGAGGCCTGTTCCAGCGCGCCGCGCAGTTCGGCCATCGCGGCAACGATCGCCGGATCCTCGCGCGAACAGCGGTTGCCTGCCTGCTTGAACGGCCGCATGTCGAGGTCTCTGGCCAGGCGGCCCGGATTGGCGGCGAGAACGATGACCCGTTCTCCGAGATAGGCGGCTTCGGCGATCGAATGAGTAACGAAAAGGATGGTCGCGCCGGTGCGCCGCCACAACGACAAAAGCTCGTCGTTGAGGCGGTCGCGGGTGATCTCGTCCAGCGCACCGAAGGGCTCGTCCATCAAAAGCAGCCTGGGTTGCCCGAGCAGTGACCGGGCGATCGCCACGCGCTGGCGCTGGCCGCCGGACAATTGGTGCGGCAGACGCTCACCGAACCCGGCAAGCCCCATCAGATCAAGCAGCTCGTCGGTTCGATCGTCTATTGTCCGGGTAAGCCGGCCTTGTCCGACATCGAGCGGCAGGCGGACGTTGTCGCGCACGGTGCGCCAGGGCAGCAGGGTCGAGTCCTGGAAGACGAAACCGACATCGCGCCGCGAACGGACAGCATGCGGTGTGTCGCCAAGCACGCTGATCGAGCCGCCGAGCGGATCGAGCAAGTCGGCCACCACCCTGAGGAACGTCGACTTGCCGCATCCCGAAGGTCCAAGGATCGACAGGAAGGAGCCGGCCTCGACCGACAGGTCGAGACCGGAGAGCACTTTCACCACCGGCTGCCGGCCGCTATAGCCGACATCCAGCCTGCGGGCCTCGATCGCGTTCGCCATCAAGCCGCGGGCGCGTCGAGCTTGGGTCGGTCGGCGGCCGACAATTCGAGTACCTTGGTGGTGTAGACATCGGCTGCCGCGGGCCGGCCGTTCGGGTATTGGCCGACCTTGTCCAGCAGCGCCAGCTGCTCCTCGATCGATGCGGGATCGAAGGTTCCCCATCCGTCCTTGGCGGTTGCACCGTCAAAGGAGAGTTTCAGCACCAGATTGATCGTCTTCTGCTCCCAGCCAAGGTCCATTTCCGGATAGGCTTCGACCATCTTCTTGACTGCTTCCTGCGGATTGGCGTGCACCCAGCCCCAGCCCTTGGCGACGGCGCCGATGAATTTCGCCAGCATTTCCGCATCCTGTTCGATCGCTGTGTCGGTAGCGAAATAGACGTCGGCATAGGAGTTCAGCCCGAGATCGCGCACCAGAAGATCGATCCGGTCGTCGCCGACGACGCTCAGCGCCTGGGTGTTGGTGATCCATCCGCCAATCGCGTCGACGTCGCCGCGCACCAGCGGCGCCTTGTCGAAGCCGACATTGACGACGGTGACCTCGGACGGATCAATACCGTTCTTGGCCAGGATCTCATCGATGACGAAGCGCGCCGTCGGCTGGATGCCGATCTTCTTTCCCTTGAGATCGGCCACGCCGCGGATCGGCTTGGCAGGCTTCGAAGTGAAGGCATAGGGACCGGTGCGGAAGCCGCAGGCGATGATCTTCACGGGCACGCCGCTGGCACGCGCCGCGTAGAGCTGCGGCGTTTCGGAAAACTGGCCGAGTTGTGCGGCGCCCGAAATCACCGGCGGCACTGTCGCCGCATTGGGACCGCCCGGGCTGAATTCCACCTCGAGGCCCACCTCCTTGAAATAGCCGTTGGCGACGGCTGCGATGTCGCCGATCTGTCCGTTGGACATCAGCCAATCATACTGGATGACGACCTTTCCGGCAGCCTTGGCGCCCGGCGTCAGCACGAGCTGCATTCCGGCCGAAGCTGCCGCGACGGCGGCGAAGCCGGCTTTCACGAAGCTGCGGCGGTTCATGTCGTAGTCTCTGTTCCCACTCATTTTTCGCTCCTGTTGCAAGACGTTCTCGTCTCTTCATTGCGCGCCGTTCCCGTGGCGCGGCGTCGTCTACGGCTGTTCGTCGTGATAGTCGCCGGGGCCGCCGTCGAGCCAGGCGTATAGTTCCCAAAGCGTGTCGTCGGGATCGGTGAAATATGCGCAGCGCGCGTTCCAGACATAATCCTCCGGCGGGCCGTAGAAGGGCACGCCCTTGGCTGCCAGTTCGCCATGGAGCCGGTCGATCTCGCCGGGCGCGTCTAGCCTGACCGCCACGCAGACCTTGTGCGCCTGGCGCGGCGACCTCAACTTCGAGACGCCGGTGTGCCGGTTGATGTGATCGATCTCCCACGCCGCCAGCGTGACGCCCTCGCCATGAAAGTCGGCAAAGCCCTCGGCGCGACGCCGCAGGCGGAAGCCGAGTTTTTCGACATAGAATTCAACCGTCCGCTCGATATTTTCGACGAGCAGGCAGACGTCCGAAATCGCATATGCGCCTCCGACCGGCATGGCTACCTCCCTGTGCTGTGCGCGGCGCGCGATGCTGGCAATTTGACGCCGACGCGGTCGGCGGCGCCGACGATGTGGGCGCGCATCGCCGCCTCGGCGGCCGTGGGATCGCCCGCGACCAGCGCCTCGTAGATGCGCACATGCTCCCCGACATTGACTTCGACCAGGTCGTGCAGCGGATTGGTGAGGCGCGCGTAGTGGATCGAGCGGCGGATCTGCTCGCAAACGAAGGAGATAAAGGTGTGGATGTAATTGTTGCCGGTCGCCCGTGCGATCTCGCGATGGAACAAAAGGTCGGCGTCGATGCTGCCTTCTTCCCAGCGCTCCTCGCCGCTCATCCGGTCTAGCGCCGCCTTGATTGCGTCGAGGTGCTCCTGCCGGCGCCGTTCGGCGGCGAGCGCAGCTGACTCGGCTTCCAGTATGCAACGCAGCTCGAACAGCCGCTCCATATTCCCGGTCGCTTTCAGCGCCTCGCCATCGATCCGGATCGAGGCGCGCTGCTCCGGCGCCAGCACGAAGGCGCCGACGCCTTGCCGGGCTTCGATCATGCCATCAGCCCTGAGTTGAGCGATCGCCTCGCGCACCACATTGCGACTGACGCCGAATTTTTCCGAGAGCTGCTGCTCGGTCGGCAGCCGCGTGCCCGGATTGAGCTCGCCGGATTCGATCTCGCGGCTGAGGAACGCGGCGACGCGATGCGGCAGCGCCTCGACCGTGCCGATAGCGGCCAGTCTTTGCTTCATGGAAAGGTCTCCGTCGATGGCAGAAGGCAGCCGGGATTCATCAATCCCTGAGGGTCGATCGTTGTTTTGAGCGCCGTGACGAGCCGGCGATGGGCAGGCGCCAGGCCGGCCCAGAAAGTGCGATGACGGGTGCGGCCGATGCCGTGCTCGGCGCTGATCGACCCGCCAAGCGCGCCGACGATCTGGTAGAGTCCGGCAGTGATCTCCGCGCCCTGGGCACGAGCTTCCCCCTCGGCGAGCCCAAGCGGTGGCAGGACGTTGAAATGGACGTTGCCGTCGCCGGCATGGCCATAGGCCTGCGGCAGCCAGCCTGGATGTTCCAGCGCCACGAATTGGCGGGCCTGATCGATGAGGGCAGGGATGTCCGATATCCTGACCGCAAGGTCGGTGCGCACATGGTAGCCGCGTCTTGCCTGGCCCTCGACCAGCCCTTCGCGGATCGCCCAGAAGGCCCTGGCCTGTGCGACGCTTTCAGCAAGGACGGCCTCGGCAACCAGACCGCTCTCAATGGCTCCGGCCAGGAAATCGACCAGCATGGAGCGCAGATCGACCGTAGCACTTGCGGAGAGTTCGATCAGCACGTGGACGGGAGCTTCGACCGGCGAAACGATGTCGGCATCGATCAAGCGCGCGAGCGCGATGCACTCCGATCCAATGATCTCGAAGGCCGAAATCAGATCGGATGAGGCCCGGCGAGCCTGCCGGAACAGGGTGATGGCCGCTTCGAACGAAACGAGACCGAGATAAGCGGTCTCGACCCGGGCCGGTTTCGGAAACAGCTTGAGCTCGACGCCGGTGATGATGCCGAGCGTTCCTTCGCTGCCGATGAAGAGCTGCTTCAGGTCGTAGCCTCGATTGTCCTTGCGCAGGCCGGAAAAGCCGCTCCACAACTCGCCGTCGGGCAGGACGACTTCGAGGCCGAGGATGATATCGCGCGCCATGCCATAGCGCAGCACGTTGGTGCCGCCGGCATTGCTGGCCGCATTGCCGCCGATCTGGCAGCTTCCCTGCGCGCCGAGCGCCAGCGGAAACAGGCAATCCTCTGCTTCTGCCGCATCCTTGATGTGCTGCAGGATGCAGCCGGCATCGGCCTGCAGGACGAAATTGTCGGCGTCGACGAGACGGATGCCGTTCAACCGCTCCAGACTGACGACCACCGCGCCACGGGAGTCGATGTCGATTGCACCCGCCACCAGCCCCGTGTTCCCGCCCTGTGGGATGATTCCGAGCCCGAGCGTGCCGCAGAGCCGCGCCACAGCCTGGACTTCGCTGACGGAAGCAGGCTTCAGCACCGCAAGGGCTCCGCCGCGATGATCCCCGGACCAGTCCAAAAGGTATTTCGCCATGCCGGCAGCGTCGGCGGTCACGCCGCTTTGTCCGACAGCGCCCTCCAGAGCATTCAGAATTTCAGGCGGGATACCATGAACGGTCATTACAAGCCTGCTGGACTAAGGCATAGGCTTATACATATCATCCTACAACTGCGTCGGAGTCAACGCTGTGGGGCAGAGGCCCTCAAGGGCTGGAGCCGAATGTTTGCTGGGGAGAATAGAGCGAAGGGCGATCGCCCGAGGATACTTAGGTGAGGCCGCCTTGGCCTGGCTGCGCCGGCCCGATGCCGCTCAATTGCTGGGTCGTCTGAGGAGCAGCCCGGCTCCTAGAGATACCGCTCGACCTTCTTGCCGACGGTCAAAAACCGCAGCGGGTCGATCGCCTCGCCATTGTGGCGAACCTCGTAGTGCAGATGCGGGCCGGTCGAGCGGCCGCTGTTGCCGGTCTTGCCGATGATGTCCCCGGCATCGAGCTTCTGGCCGACGGCGACGTCGATTTTGCTGAGATGTCCGTAACGCGTCACAAAACCGTTGCCGTGGTCGACCTCGACCATGCGGCCGTAGCCGCCGTTCCAGCCGGCCTTGACGACGACGCCGGCTGCCGTGACCTTGGCCGGCATGCCGACCGGCGCCCTGAAATCCATGCCGGAATGCAAGGCGGCCGTGCCGAGGATGGGGTCGGTGCGCACGCCGAACGGGCTGGTGACGCTATGGCCGGGGGCGGGGTTGGCGAGCGGCAGCCGGCGCGCCTCCTTTTTCAGATGATCCAGCGCGTCAAGCGCCTCGTCCAACTCCTTGACCTTGCTGTCAAAGACCAACGAACTGTCGAGCGGTATCAGCGGGCCGCCGACATCGCTCTTTTCGAATTCGCTGTCGACCGGCAGGCCGGCGGCCTCGAGCGCCTGCGAGATCGCGTCGGCGCTCTTGTAGGCATTGTCGGCAAGTGCCGCGATGCGGGTGAGCTGCTGGCTCTCGATGGTCTTCAGCGAGTTGTTGATCGAAACGAAGAGCTTGTCTGCCCGGTCGGCCGCGCTTTCGCTCGGCAGCGGATTGGCGCGGGTCGACCACAGCGAGAACGGCCTGGTGTCGTTGCTGGCAAGGGGGGCAGCAAGGCTGGCGACGGAGTAGGCCATCGGCTGGGCGATGCTGCCGGTCGCGTCGGCGTGTTCGTCCGGCTTTGCCGTCGGCACGGGCGGCGTTGCGACCTCATTTTCGGCTCGTTCGAGGATCGGGCCGAGGCGGCCGTGACGCAGGCTGAGCTGGCTCTGCCGTTCCAGCAACTCGCTGACCTTGGTTTCCATCAGCTGCTGATCGAGAAGCTGGCGGCTGGTGATGCGGTCGACCTGGCCGCGCAATGCCGAGATGCGGTCTTCATAGGCCTGCTGCATGCGCGCCTGCCGCGCCGTCGTGGCGCCGATCAGGTCGTCGCGCAGCACCAGATAAGAGGTCGCCAGCAGGTAGCCAATGACGATCGCCGCCAGCGCCGAGCCGCAAAATGCGGCCAGCCACGGACGTATGGTGAAATGCCTTATCTGGTCGCCCCGGGCGATGATGACGGTGTGGGGCTCTCTGCGTCTGCCGAAGACCGCTGACTGACTGGCTACGTTCACGGGACCAAGCTTTCGTTACGACACCAACGACGAGCCTGATTACACATTATTAGGGTTAACAAAGTTTTGCCGGACCGAACGACGGGCAAAGGTATTCGCGCAAAACGGGCATCGAATTGCAGCGGCGTGCCGCAGCTCTCAAAGGGCGCGAACCGCCTCCAGCACCGCTTCGGCGTGGCCTTTGACGCGGACGTTACGCCAGATCCTGGCGATGCGTCCGTCCCGGCCGACCAGGAACGTCGCCCGCTCGACGCCCATATAAATGCGGCCGTAGAGCTTCTTTTCGACCCACAAATGGTAGGCCTCGATCACCTTGCGCTCTTCGTCGGCGACCAGGTCGATGCTCAGATCGTATTTCGCCTTGAACTTGTCGTGCTTCTTGACGCTGTCCGGCGACAGCCCGATGACGACAGCGCCGGCCTTTTCGAATTCCGGCTTCAACTGCGAAAAGCCGATCGCCTCGCTGGTGCAGCTTGTGGTGTCGTCCTGTGGGTAGAAATAGAGTACGATGGGTTTTCCCAGCAATGCGGCGAGGCTGAGTGAACCGCCGCCGTCGCGCGGAAGATCGAATTGCGGCGCAACATCGCCCACGTCGAGGTCAGCCATACCGATGCCCTTGTTTGAGGTTACGCGCCAGGCTGCATCGATATAATGTCGAGCGGGGATTCGTCCACGATCGAATTCGTTTCAACGGAAGATTGCGTGGATCAGGAGCTACCGCAGCACGAGAAGATCAGGTTCAGGCGTGACGAGATCACCGACCTGGGAACCTTTCCGTCCGCGTGCCGCGTCCCGCCGCTCGGCCAGGCGTCGATCGGTCGCGGCGTTCGTTTGATGGCGCGGCTGTTTGCCGGCCTCGTCGCCCTTGTGCTGCTGGCTGCGGCCGGTGTCTATGCGATCGGCGTGTCCGGTTTCGGCTCGGAGCGGCTTCGCGCGGAAGCCGAGACGGCAATCGAGAAATTGGCCGGCTTCGATGTCGATGTTGCCGTCGGGCCGGCCCGGCTGACGCTTGACGGGTCGAGCTTCATTGCGCTGCAGGTCAGCGACGTCAGCCTCAAGACCGCCGACGGCAAACCGATGGCCGATGCCGGCCGGGTCCGCTTCGGCATCCGGCTCATCCCGCTGCTTTCGGGCGAGGTGCGGCTCACCAGCGCCCGGATTTCCGACGCGCACATCGTCATGGCGGCAATGCCGTCCGGCGGCGACTGGACGGCCGGGCTGCGCAACCAGGACGGTCTCATCGATCCGGAAAAACTTTCCGTCGCCGTCTTCGCCAACGTCAACCGCGCGCTCGATGCGGTGCGCGAGGATTCGGTGCGCCAGATCGATCTGCGCAACGTCGAGCTGGTACTGCCCGAGACCGGATCGGTCAAGTCGGTCACCATCGCCGACGCCTCCGTGTCGCAGTCGGGACCGGGAAGCATGGAGTTTTCATCCGACGCGGATGTCGACGGCAGGGCGCTCACCATCGCCGCTTCCGCCACCCGCGATCCGGCGACGCGACGCATCACCACGCTGGACGCCAGCATCCAGGCGGCCGACGCCGACACTGCGGCTGCAGGTGGCAAATTGGGCGCAATCGCCTTGAAGCTGGCGGGGTCGGAAGCGGCCGGCGACAACGGCTCGCGGCTGACCGCTGCCCTGTCGCTGACCGGATCGGTGCTCGATCTCGGTTCGCGCGGCCTGCTTCCGGCCGACGTCGATCTCGATGCAACGCTCGTCGCCGGTTCGAACAAGATCCAGGTCGACGGATTGCTGGTGAAGACCGGCCGCTCGACCTTCGATTTTGCCGGTTCGATCGGGCCGAAGCCGGCGACCGGCACAGCGGGCGAGGAGCCATCCTATCGCTACGACCTGACCAGCGACGGTTCGACCTTGGCGCCGTCGGATTCGCCGGAACCGGCGCTCAGCTTCATTGCCCGTATTGCCGGCATCTACCAGCCGACGAGCCAAAAGCTGGTCGCCGAGCAGATCGGCGTCCGGTCCGGACCGGGCAGGGAAGTGCTGGGCACGGCTTCGGTTTCATTCGTCGCCAACCAGGCGCCGGGCATTTCGGTGGCGCTCAATGTCCACGACATGCCGGTCTCGCACGTCAAGCAATTATGGCCGTGGTTTTCGGCGCGCAATGCCAGGCTGTGGGTGCTTAAGAACCTGTTCGGCGGCCGCGTCGTCGATGGCAGCCTGCAATTCCAGGTCGTACCCGGACGGCTCGGCAACGGCGTGCCGCTTTCCGCCGATGAAGTCTTCGGCCGATTCCAGGTTGAAGGATCGCGCTTCGACACGGCCGGCCGTATTCCGCCGATCCGCGATGCCGTCGGCGTCGTCGGCTTCCACGGCAACGACGTCGACGTCGCGCTGTCCTCGGGCAGCGTCTATATGCCGAGCGGCCGTACCGTGGCGGCAAGCAACGGCACGCTCACCGTCAAGGCGGCGAACCATCCGCCGGTGATCGGCGCGCTCGACATCGATGTCGCCGGCGAGGCGCCGGCGATCGCCGAACTGGCATCTTATGACCCGATCAACGCCATGCGCCATGTCGGCCTGCTGCCGGACGACCTGTCCGGCACGGTGACCGGCCACGTCAAGGCCGATATTCCGCTGCAGTCCGGCGTCGACTCCTCCAAACTCGATTGGCTGGTGGCGCTCGACTACAAGGACCTGTCGCTGGCCAAGCCGTTCGAGGGCCAGACGGTCAGCCATGCCGACGGCTCGATCACCGTCGCACCCGACCGGGCGGTGATCTCGGCCAAGGCGCTGCTCAACGGCATTCCGGCCGAGCTCGACCTGATCGAGCCGCTCAGGGATGGCGGCCCGCCGCGCAGTCGTAAAGTAGCGCTGGTGCTCGACGACAAGACCCGCGCCACCGCCATGCCTGGCCTGTCGACGCTGCTTTCCGGAACCATCAAGGTGGCGATCGACAAGAGCGGCACCGGCAACCAGAACGTGTCGGCCGACCTGACCAATGCCAGGCTGGACATTCCCTGGGCCGGCTGGAGCAAGGGCCCCGGCATCCCCGCCAAGGTCACCTTCGCCATGGCGAAGACCGGCGACACCACGACGCTGTCCAATTTCGAACTCGACGGCAAGACCTTCTCCATCGACGGCAGCGCGGTGCTGGTCAACGGCGCCTTGTCCTCGGCCCGGTTCAGCAAGGTCACGTTGAACAGGGGCGACGACGTCGCCGTCTCGGTGAAGCGGTCGGGCAAGGCCTATGCGGTCGAGGTTAGCGGCAGCGCGCTGGACGCACGCTCGCTGATCAAGCAATTCACGTCCGACGTCGACACCGCCACCAAGACCACCGGCGTCGATACGATCTCGGTCAGCGCCGACGTCAGTTCCCTGACCGGCTTCCATGACGAGGTGCTATCGAATCTGAAGCTCGACTACAGCGCCGCCGGCTCCAGGGTGAACGGGCTCAAGGTGAGCGCCACGGCAGATTCGGGAGCCGCTATCACCATCAGCAATACGACCGGCGGCGGCCTGCGCGCGCTCAACATGAAGTCGGCCGATGCCGGTGCCATACTGCGCTTCCTCAACATCTACGAGCACATGGAAGGCGGCTCGATCACGCTGGCACTCACCGGGGCCGGCGACGGGCCGATGAAAGGCCAGGTCGACGCCAAGAACTTCTTTATCGTCAACGAGCCGAAGCTCGCCTCGATCGTGTCGACGACGCCGGCTGGCGACAGCCGTAGCCTCAACGAGGCGGTCAAAGGCAATCTCGACACGTCGAGGGTGAAGTTCGAGCGCGGTTTCAGCGAAATCGAGAAGGGCAGCGGCTATCTGAAGCTGCGCAACGGCGTGCTGCGCGGCTCGCGCATCGGCACCACCTTCCAGGGCACGCTCTACGACCAGAACAACAATATGGACATCACCGGCACGTTCATGCCGGCCTACGGCGTAAACCGCATCTTCGGCGAACTGCCGCTGATCGGCGCGCTGCTCGGCAACGGCCGCGACCGCGGCCTGATCGGCGTCACCTACAGGCTCAAGGGCAACGCCAACAAGCCCAACCTGGAGGTAAATCCGCTATCCGTGATCGCGCCCGGGATATTCCGGTCGATCTTCGAGTATCGTTGAGGCGGCCAGGGTAGGCGGGCAGGGTAGGCGGGTGGACACCGACGCTCTGTAGTGATCCTTCGCGCCCCCCTCTGTCCTGCCGGCACCAACGGTTGCGCGTCAAACCGGCCGCACCAGAACGTGCTTCTTCTTGCCGAGCGACAGCTTTGNAGGCGGGCAGGGTAGGCGGGTGGACACCGACGCTCTGTAGTGATCCTTCGCGCCCCCCTCTGTCCTGCCGGACATCTCCCCCACAAGTGGGGAGATTGGCAGCTTCCACGCTGCGCTCTTCCTGCAACGTTGTAGATTGGCGAAAGCCGGCGCGAAAGCCGATCTCCCCCCTTGTGGGGGAGATGTCCGGCAGGACAGAGGGGGGCGCTGTCCCGCCGGCACCAACGGTTGCGCGTCAAACCGGCCGCACCAGAACGTGCTTCTTCTTGCCGAGCGACAGCTTTGCGACATTTTCCAGGCCCATATCCTGCAGCGTCACCATCCTGCGATCGTCGGCAACGAGCTGGTCGTTGAGGCGCACGGCGCCGCCCTGGATATGCCGCCGCGCCTCGCCGTTTGACCCAGCCAGCCCGGCGGTGACGAACAGCGACAATATTCCGACGCCGGCTTCGAGCTCGGCCCTGCCCACCTCGACGGTCGGCAGTGTTTCGGCGAGCGCGCCTTCCTCAAATGTCTTGCGCGCCGTTTCGCTGGCCTCCTCCGCCGCCTCGCGGCCATGCAGCATGGCGGTGATTTCGGTGGCGAGGATCTTCTTGGCCTCGTTGATCTCCGAGCCGCCGAGCCGTTCGAGGCGCGCGACCTCGGCGAGCGGCAAGGTCGTGTAGAGCTTCAGGAAACGGCCGACATCGGCATCCTCGGTATTGCGCCAATATTGCCAGAACTCGTACGGGCTCAACATCTCCGCATCGAGCCAGACCGCGCCCGAGGCCGACTTGCCCATCTTGGCGCCGGACGAAGTGGTGAGCAGCGGCGTCGTCAGCGCATAAAGCTGCGCGCCTTCCATGCGGTGGCCGAGATCGATGCCGTTGACGATGTTACCCCACTGGTCGGAGCCGCCCATCTGCAGCCGGCAGCCGAGGCGCTTGTAGAGCTCCACGAAATCGTAGGCCTGCAAGATCATGTAGTTGAATTCGAGGAACGACAGCGACTGCTCGCGGTCCAGCCGGAGCTTGACCGAATCGAAGGCCAGCATGCGGTTGACCGAAAAATGCCTGCCGACATCGCGCAGGAAATTGACGTAGTTGATATCCATCAGCCAGTCGGCATTGTTGATCATGACGGCGTCGTTGGGGCCGCTGCCGAATTTGAGGTAGGGCATGAAGTTGCGGCGGATGCCGGCCAGATTGTCCTCGATGTCCTGCGGCGTCAAAAGCTTGCGCGCCTCGTCCTTGAACGACGGATCGCCGATCATTGAGGTGCCGCCGCCCATCAAAGCGATCGGCCGGTGGCCGGTCTGCTGCAGCCAGTAAAGCATCATGATCTGGATCAGCGACCCGGCATGCAGGCTCCTGGCGGTCGCGTCGAAGCCGATATAGGCGCTCACCGTTTCCGTGGCGAAAAGCTGGTCGAGGGCGGCATCGTCCGAGGTCTGGTGGATGAAACCGCGCTCGCTCATCGTGCGCAGGAAATCGGATTTGAAGGCGGACATTTTTCTTTCCTGAAAGGCTTCCGGCCGAACGTGGCTCGGCTATGCATGAAGGCGGGCGTTTAGCACTCAAGCGCGATCAGCAAAAGTGGAATCCGGTTATAGCGCGCCCTCTTCCCTTCTCGCCCTGTGGGAGAAGGTGGATTGGCGCGCAGCGCCAAGACGGTTGAGGGGTGCTGGACAGAGCGCGGTGGTGCCAAGCTGGAGCACCCCTCATCCGTCGCCTTCGGCGCACTTTCTCACAAGGGAAGAAGGGAGAGCCGCGCGTCGCGAGACAAGCGGCTCTCCCCGGAACGGGTAACGTGAGAGGCCATCCAAACCTGAAGCGATCATCCTTCACTTCCGGCGCGCCTGCTTGCGTCCTCGTTTCGGCTGGCGTAATGAGGCGCCGCACCAGCGGGCCTCATCCGCTGGACCGCGCGGCATCGATCGAATGCCATATCCTGTGACAGAGTCGAGATGCCGGAGATATCCATCGTCATTCCTTGCCGGAACGAGGCGGCGAACCTGCCGCTTCTGCTCGACGAGATCGGCGCTGCCATGGCTGGGCGCGACTTCGAGGTCATCGTCGTCGACGATGGCTCGACCGACGACACGCCTTCGGTCCTTGCCGCTCAGGCAGCGCTTCGCGCGTTTCCGCTGCGCCACCTCAGGCATGCGAAATCCGCCGGCCAGTCGCTCTCGGTACGCTCGGGCGCCTGGGCAGCGCGCGGCGATATCGTCGCCACCATCGACGGCGACGGCCAGAACGACCCCGGCTATATCCCAGTGTTGATCGACGCGCTCCGGCAGGCTGGTCCCGACGTCGGAGCTGCGCAGGGACAGCGTCTGAAGCGCCGCGACAGCAAGATCAAGCAGCTGGCGTCGCGTTTCGCCAACGGGCTGAGAAAGGCCATCCTGCACGATGAGACGCGGGATACCGGCTGCGGCCTCAAGGCGATCCACACCGACATTTTGAGGAAATTGCCGTTCTTCGACGGCACCCACCGCTTTGTTCCGGCGCTGGTCATCCAGGAGGGCTACCGCGTCGTTCATTGCGACGTCGTCGACCGCTCCCGCCGTCACGGCAAATCGAACTACGGCATCTTCGATCGCGGCCTGCAGGGCGTGCTCGATCTTGCCGGTGTCTGGTGGCTGCGCCGCAGGCGCCGCAGAATGCCCAAAGTAGAGGAAATCACGCATGGGTAACGTGCTTCAGGAATTGGCGACCTGGCTTCACGATGTTTTCGTCAAGCAATTCGATGCCTGGGTACTGCTCGGCTTCGTCGCCCAGTTCTTCTTCACCATGCGGTTTCTGGTGCAGTGGGTGGCGTCGGAAAAGGCGAAGCGCAGTGTCGTGCCGATCGCCTTCTGGTTCTTTTCGCTGTTCGGCGGCGGCCTGCTGCTGGTCTATGCCATCCAGCGTCAGGATCCGGTGTTCATCGCCGGCCAGGCCATGGGCCTGTTGATCTATATCCGCAATCTCTGGCTGATCGCCAACGAGCGCAAGGCGGCGATGACGAAGGTCGATTGAGCCCGCTTCCGGCCCTAAACCGGTCGAGCAAGCAATCCAGATTACTTGCTGTCCAGCCCGCCGTAGGATCTTACCAGCCGGACCATGTCGGCCGAACTGGCAGCTTCGCTCTCGAGCCCCTCGGCGACACCGATGCGGTCGGCGGCCGGCCGGTTCTGGCTGACTTTCCATTTGCCGTTGATTTCGGTGATCGCGATTTCCAGGCCGACAATGCCCTTGATCTGCGACTGGATGAAGGGTGGTGGCGCGTCGGTCACCGCCCACGGCGTCGCGCGATTGCCCTCCTGCGACATTGTCAGATCGGAAATCTGCTCAGCCAGCCAATCCTGGTCCTCGACCACCGTAACGATGCCGCGCACCTGGACGATGGCGTAGTTCCAGGTCGGTACCACCTTGCCGGTTTCGCGCTTGGTCTCGTACCAGGACGGCGTCACATAGGCGTCCGCGCCCTGGAAGACGACCAGCACGGGCGACAGGGGATTGTCGGCCAAAAGCCGCCATTGCGGATTGGCCCTGGCTAGATGGGCGCGTAGCCTGCCGTTCGGCGGCACTTCCTCGTTGAGCAGGGAGGGGGCGTCGAGCAGGANCGAGCAGGAAGGGAATCGCGTTGGCGACCGGCCCCTCGGCGCCATTCGAGACCAGCAGGCCAAGCGGATGCGCCCGGATTAGCCCGTGCAGGACATCCTGCCGGGTTTCCTGGAAATGAGGCGGCTGGTACATCGTCGTTCCCGATTATCTCAGCCGCTTCGGCCGTGGGTCGGACAGTTCCCCGGCCAGCCGGCGATCGAGATAGTCCGCGCATTCCTCGATCAGAAGCTCGGCATGGTTGGCAAAGAAATGGTTGGCGCCGGGCAAGGTCTTCTGGGTGATGGTGATGCCCTTTTGCGTGTGCAGTTTGTCGACCAGGCCCTGTACGTCCTTGGGCGGCGCGACCTTGTCGGCGTCGCCATGGATGATCAGGCCGGACGACGGGCATGGCGCCAGGAACGAGAAATCATAGGTATTGGGCTGCGGCGCGATCGAGATGAAGCCTTCGATCTCGGGCCGGCGCATCAAGAGCTGCATGCCGATCCACGAGCCGAACGAATAGCCGGCGACCCAGCAGCTCTTGGAATCTGGATGCAGCGACTGCACCCAGTCGAGCGCCGCGGCGGCGTCAGACAACTCGCCGGTGCCGTGGTCGAATTCGCCCTGACTGCGGCCGATACCGCGAAAATTGAAGCGCAGCGTGGTGAAATTGCGCTTCTGGAACATGTAGAAGAGGTCGTAGACGATCTTGTTGTTCATCGTGCCGCCGAACTGGGGGTGCGGGTGCAGGACGATGGCAATCGGCGCGCTCTTTTCCTTCGAGGGCTGATAGCGACCCTCCAGGCGGCCGGCCGGACCGGTGAAAATGACCTCAGGCATGAAATACTCCACTTGGCATAAACTGCGCGGCGCCCGGAACAACTCTTCCTCTGGCCCCAGTCTTCCATAGGCCCCAGTCTTCCCTAGGCCTTGACGCAGGGCGAGCGTCTTTCTAGAAGCTAGTTTAGAATTGTTCAAAACTGGGCGGCCAAAAAATTGTGGCTCGGCCACCCGCGCCGCAAGCCGCGTAAATAGGACGTCTTGCCTTGCAATTTCAAGGAAATAACGCGCTATCTTCGCGAAACGGCTTTTGAAGGGACCAGTTGGACGGAAATGGCCGGAGCACGCGCCTATCTCGACTACAACGCCAGCGCGCCGCTGCTTGCCTCGGCGCGCGCGGCCGTGGTCGCTGCGCTCGACGTCGCCGCCAACCCGTCCTCGGTCCATGCCGAGGGCCGCGCTGCACGGCGGCTGATCGAGGATGCTAGGCGCGACCTGGCACGACTGGTCAGCGCCAAAGCAGAGCATGTCGTGTTCACCTCCGGCGCTACGGAAGCGGCCTCGACGCTGCTGACGCCGGACTGGCATATGGGGCGCGGCGCCATCCGCATGAGCCGGCTTTACGTGTCCGAGGCCGATCATCCTTGCCTGCTGAATGGCGGGCGCTTCCCGGCCGCGCAGCTGACGCGGATCGGCGTCGACGCCGATGGCATCGTCAGGTTCGACGCCTTGGCGGCAGCGCTCGGTGCGCATGACAAGGCCGACGGCTTGCCGCTGGTAGCCATCCACGCCGCCAACAACGAGACCGGCGTGATCCAGCCAGTTGGCCGCATTGCTGAAATCGTCAAGGCGGCGGGTGGCATCCTGGTGGTCGATGCCGTGCAGGCGGCCGGCCGCATTCCGCTCGATATGTCAACGGGTTACGCCGATTATCTGATTCTCTCCTCGCACAAGATCGGCGGCCCCAAGGGCGTCGGCGCCATTGTCGCGGCGTCGGACTTGATGATGCCGAAGCCGCTGGTCAGCGGCGGCGGCCAGGAAAAGGGCCATCGCGGCGGCACCGAAAACCTGGCGGCGATTGCCGGGTTTGGCGCGGCGGCGCGTGAGGCGCTTGCCGGCTTGCAAACGATCGATGCGGTGCGGCAACGTCGCGACGAAATCGAGGCGATCGTGAAAACGCTGGTTCCGGATGCCGAATTCTTCGGGACCGGCGCGCCAAGGCTTGCCAACACCACATTCTTCGCTATTGCCGGCATCAAGGCCGAGACGGCGCAGATCGCCTTCGACTTGGCCGGTGTGGCGCTGTCGGCCGGATCGGCCTGTTCATCGGGCAAGGTCGGGCCTAGTCACGTGCTGAAGGCCATGGGTTATGGCGACAGCCTTGGCGCGTTGCGCGTGTCGATCGGTCACGCGACCGGCGCTGAAGACATCGAGCTGTTCCGTTCGGCGCTGGCGACGATCGTCGCGCGGCGGGCAAACAGGGAAAAGGCCGCCTGAGCGCGGCAACGTGACATTTGGGCCTTACGGCCTGGTAGAGCCGTGCGTTCGCATTTGGCCGGGTGAATTTCCGGCATGAACGCACTATATGAAACTTACGCCACTTCGGGTGCCCAGGGGTGCTCGCTTGCGGTGCCATAGTTTGAAAACTGCCGGGCCTTGACCCCGGCGTGGATGGAGAACGCTGATGCCTGCTGTGCAGGAGACGATCGATCGAGTTCGAAAGATCGATGTCGACCAGTATAAATACGGATTCCAGACCGAAATCGCGATGGACAAGGCCCCCAAGGGCCTGAGCGAAGACATTATCCGCTTCATTTCGGCGAAGAAGGACGAGCCGTCCTGGATGCTGGAATGGCGCCTGGAAGCCTATCGCCGCTGGCTGACGCTGGACGAGCCGAAATGGGCGCGCGTCCACTATCCCAAGATCGATTTTCAGGACCTCTACTATTACGCGGCGCCCAAGAGCACGCCCGGACCGACCTCGCTCAGCGACGTCGATCCCGAACTGCTGAAGGTCTACGAGAAGCTCGGCATTCCGCTCAGGGAACAGGAGATCCTCGCCGGCGTGCAGAAGACCGATGCCTCGGAGCTCGAAGAAGCCAGCGACAATGTCTACAAGTCGGGCCGTGTCGCTGTCGACGCGGTGTTCGATTCGGTCTCCGTCGTCACCACCTTCAAGAAGGAGCTGGCGCAGGCCGGCGTCATCTTCTGCTCGATCTCGGAAGCGATCCGCGAGCATCCGGAACTGGTCAAGAAATATCTCGGCTCGGTCGTGCCGACCTCCGACAATTTCTACGCGACGCTGAATTCGGCCGTGTTCACCGACGGCTCCTTCGTCTTCGTGCCCAAGGGCGTGCGCTGCCCGATGGAATTGTCGACCTATTTCCGCATGAACGAGAAGAACACCGGCCAGTTCGAGCGCACGCTGATCATCGCCGAGGAGGGGGCTTACGTCTCCTATCTCGAAGGCTGCACGGCGCCGCAGCGCGACGAGAACCAGCTTCATGCGGCGGTGGTCGAACTGATCGCGCTCGACGATGCCGAGATCAAATATTCGACGGTGCAGAACTGGTATCCCGGCGACGCCGAGGGCAAGGGCGGCATCTATAATTTCGTCACCAAGCGCGGCGACTGCCGCGGCCATCGCTCGAAGATTTCGTGGACGCAAGTCGAGACCGGCTCGGCCATCACCTGGAAATATCCGAGCTGCATCCTGCGCGGCGACGATTCCAGCGGCGAGTTCTATTCGATCGCGGTCTCCAACGGCTATCAGCAGGTCGACAGCGGCACCAAGATGATCCATCTCGGCAAGAACACGTCCAGCCGCATCATCTCCAAGGGCATTGCCGCCGGCTTTTCGCAGAACACCTATCGCGGCCAGGTCTCGGCCCACCGCAAGGCGACCAACGCCCGCAACTTCACCAACTGCGATTCACTGCTGATCGGCGACCAGTGCGGCGCGCACACCGTGCCCTACATGGAAGCCAAGAATTCGACGGCGCAGTTCGAGCATGAGGCGACCACCTCGAAGATTTCCGACGACCAGAAGTTCTACGTCATGCAGCGCGGCATCCCGGAAGAAGAGGCGATCGCGCTGATCGTCAACGGCTTCGTCAAGGACGTCATCCAGCAGCTGCCGATGGAATTCGCGGTCGAGGCGCAGAAGCTGATCGGCATCAGCCTCGAGGGCTCGGTCGGCTGACCGGATAAGAATTTTCAGGAAAAAGAAAAAATGCTTGAGATAAAAAACCTGCACGCCCGCATCGTCGATGACGGCACCGAGATCATCCGCGGCCTGAACCTGACGGTCAGGGCCGGCGAGGTTGCTGCTATCATGGGTCCCAACGGCTCGGGAAAGTCAACGCTGTCCTATATCCTCGCCGGCCGCGAGGACTATGAGGTCACCGAGGGCGATATCCTCTATGACGGCCAGTCGATCCTCGAAATGGATCCGGCCGAGCGCGCAACCGCCGGCATCTTCCTCGCCTTCCAGTATCCGATGGAGATACCGGGCGTGGCGACGATGGAATTTTTGAAAGTGGCGATGAACGAGCAGCGCAAGGCGCGCGGCGAGGAACCGCTGAAGATCCCGGAATTCCTCAAGCGCGTGAAGGAAGCGGCCGCCTCGCTCAACATGGATATGGCGATGCTGAAGCGGCCGCTCAATGTCGGTTTTTCCGGCGGCGAGAAGAAGCGCGCCGAGATCCTGCAGATGAAGCTGCTCGAGCCGAAACTGTGCGTCCTCGACGAGACCGATTCCGGCCTCGACATCGATGCGCTGAAGATCGTCGCGGACGGCGTCAACACGCTGCGCTCGCCGGACCGGGCCATCGTTGTCATCACCCACTACCAGCGCCTGCTCCAATACATCGTGCCGGATACGGTGCACGTGCTCTACAGAGGCCAGGTGATCAAGTCGGGCGACAAGTCGCTGGCGCTCGACCTCGAGGCCAATGGCTATGCCGGCGTGATCGGGCAAGCCGCGTGAGATGCCAGCAGGCCCGGAAGGCAAGCCAAACAAGGCGATACTGATGAACATGCACACGACACCCCAGCGAACATTGGCCGAAACGGCGCTGATCGACGCCTTTGGCGAGCGGCTGTCGCTGCTGCCCGGCGACGGCGCGGTGATGCTGAAGCGCGACGACGCCATCGAGGCGATCAAGGGCGGCCTGCCGACGCGGCGCATCGAATCCTGGCATTATACGGACCTGCGCCGGCTGCTGACCTCGGTGCCGGACTTCGATCCGGCAGCGGTCGCGAAAGCCATTGCGCCGATCGTCGAAGACTCCTCGGTTTTGCCGGTCCTGAACGGGGTTTCGAGCGCGAAACTGCCCGATATCGAAGGCGTCGCCGTACAGCGCCTGTCGGAGAAGCTGACCGACGGCAGCATCGCGCCGGGGTTGGATCCCTATGGCACCGATGACGCGATCGGCGCGCTGAACACCGCCTTTGTCGCCGACGGCTATTTCGTCGACATCGCCGACGGTGCCGAACTGGAAAAGCCGCTTGAGCTGCAGAATTTGCAGGCCGGTGGACAGACGCATGTACGCCTGGCCGTCCGCGTCGGTGCCGGCGCCAAGGCTGTCATCGTCGAGCGCCAGGCGGGCGAGGGGGCGGCGCTGGTCAGCTCGGTCAGCCAGCTTGTGCTTGGCGAGGGCGCCGAAGTGACATGGCTCATCGTGCAGGAGCAGCCGGATACGGCAACACATCTCGCCCAGTTCAAGGCGCATCTCGGCAAGAATTCGAAACTGACGCTGTTCGTCATGAATGCCGGCGGCAAGCTGGTGCGCCAGGAGGTCGTCGTGAGGACGACCGGCGAGGGCGCCGACTTCACACTGCGCGGCATCAATCTTTTGGCCGGCGACACCCATACCGACGTCACCATGGTGCTCGACCATGGCGTGCCGCACACCGCCTCGACCGAAGTCATCCGCAACGTGGTGACCGGCAAGGCGCGCGGCGTCTTCCAGGGTCGCATCAACGTCCACCAATATGCGCAGAAGACCAACGCCAAGATGGCCTGCAACACGCTGCTGTTGTCGGACGACGGTGAGTTTTCGACCAAGCCGGAGCTTGAAATCTTCGCCGACGACGTCGTTTGCGGCCATGGCGCGACCGTCACCGAGATCGACCACAGCCATCTGTTCTACCTGATGGCGCGCGGCATCGACGAGAAGACCGCGCGCGGCCTGCTGGTCAAGGCCTTCGTCGCCGAAGTGATCGAGGAACTGGACGACGAGGCCATCGTCGAGGCGCTGGAACGACGGCTCGACGATTGGTTTTTGACGCACGGGTAGAGCGCTTCTTCCTTCTCCCCTTGTGGGAGAAGGTGGCCGAGCGAAGCTCGGTCGGATGAGGGGTGCTGGACGGAATGAGGCGATGCCTCAAGAGAGCTTGTGATGGACCAGAAAGTCGAAAACATTCCCTACGACGTCGAGGCGATCCGCCGCGACTTCCCGATCCTGTCGCGGCAAGTCTACGGCAAACCGCTGGTCTATCTCGACAATGGCGCCTCGGCGCAGAAGCCGCAGGCTGTGCTCGACGCCATCCAGCACGCCTATTCCCAGGAATACGCCAACGTCCATCGCGGCCTGCATTTCCTGTCGAACGCCGCGACCGACGCCTATGAGAACGCGCGCAAGATAGTACAGAGATTTCTCAACGCGCCGAGCACCGACAACATCGTCTTCACCTCGAACACCACGGCGGCGATCAACACCGTCGCCTATGGCTTCGGCATGCCCAATATCGGCGAAGGCGACGAGATCGTGCTGTCGATCATGGAGCACCACTCCAACATCGTGCCGTGGCATTTCATCCGCGAGCGGCAGGGCGCAAAACTGGTTTGGGTGCCGGTCGACGATCTCGGCGTCTTCCACATCGAGGAATTCGAAAAACGGCTGACCGACCGCACCAAGCTGGTTGCCATTACCCATATGTCAAATGCGCTGGGCACGGTCACGCCGATCAAGGAGATCGTGCGCATTGCGCACGCCCGCGGCATTCCGGTGCTGGTCGACGGCAGCCAGAGCGCCGTGCATATGCCGATCGACGTGCAGGATCTCGACTGCGATTTCTTCGTCTTCACCGGCCACAAGGTCTATGGCCCGTCGGGCATCGGCGTGCTCTACGGCAAGAAGGATATTCTGGAGCGGATGCGCCCGTTCATGGGCGGCGGCGAAATGATCGAGGAGGTGACGCAAGACATCGTCACCTACAACGACCCGCCGCACCGTTTCGAGGCCGGCACGCCGCCGATCGTCCAGGCGATCGGGCTGGGTGCGGCGCTGGAATACATGGAAAAGATCGGACGCGAGCGCATCGCCGCCTATGAGGCCGATCTGAAGGACTATGCGCATGAAAAACTGCGCGCCATCAACTCGCTGCGCATCTTCGGCGATGCGCCTGGCAAGGGCGCCATCATCTCGTTCGAGCTGCAGGGCATCCACGCGCATGATGTGTCGATGGTCATCGACCGGCAAGGCGTGGCCGTCCGCGCCGGCACGCATTGCGCCCAGCCGCTGTTGAAACGCTTCGGCGTAACATCCACATGCAGGGCATCGATCGGCATGTACAATACCAGGGCCGAAGTCGATGCTTTGGCCGATGCGCTGGAAAAGGCGCGAAAGTTCTTCGGGTGACGACCATGGATGATGCCAGCCACACCGCCGAGACCAATTCGGAAACGACGACCAATGCGGCGGTTTCCGGATCGACAATCCCCGCCGACGAATTGGCGCGGCTGACAGACGACATCGTCTCGGCGCTGAAGACGGTCTATGACCCCGAAATCCCGGCCGACATCTACGAGCTCGGCCTCGTCTACAAGATCGACATCGAGGACGACCGCTCGGTCAAGATCGACATGACGCTGACCGCGCCGGGCTGCCCGGTGGCCGGTGAAATGCCGGGCTGGGTCGAAAACGCCGTCGGCGCCGTCGAAGGCGTTTCCGGCGTCGAGGTCAACATGACCTTCGACCCGCCTTGGTCGCCCGACCGCATGTCGGAAGAGGCACAGGTAGCGGTGGGGTGGTACTAGCATCCGACCAGCCAAAGGCTGGCGCACTTGCGCCGGGTACAAAACTTCACCATTTTAGGTGAGGAATCATTCGGCAGACCTTGAACCTGCGCGCAATGGAGAAGGAAAGAATGGGACGCTTTGCCGTCATCACGATGACCGAAAAGGCTGCCGACCGGGTGCGCGAGATCGTCGCGACCCGTGAGAATGCGCATGGCATTCGCCTCGGCATCAAGAAGGGCGGCTGCGCCGGCATGGAATATACGGTCGACCTGGTGACCGAGCCCAACACTAAGGACGATCATATCGAGCGCGACGGCGCCCACGTCTATGTCGCGCCTGAGGCAGCGCTTTTCCTGTTCGGCACCGAGATGGATTTCGAGCAGACGACGCTGCGCACCGGCTTCACCTTCCGCAACCCGAACCAGAGCTCGGCCTGCGGCTGCGGCGAATCGGTCGAATTGAAGCCTGCCGATCTGAAGGCACTGGCCGAGGCGCGCGCTTCGGCCTAAGGCTTTTCCTTCGCCGTTCCCGGCGGCAATCGCATACGGGGAGGCCCCCTCATCCGGCCCTTCGGGCCACCTTCTCCCCGATGGGAGAAGAGGCTGGCGCCAGCGCTGGCGACTTCCTCTCCCCTCGGGGAGAGGTCGGATTGCCCCGAATTGCCCTTCGCAATTCGGTTGGCAATCCGGGTGAGGGGGCACTTGCCCATATGCGCCCTGCCTCCATTGGGCGAGGAACCAGGTTCTGCAATGTCTGGCCCGCTACGCGCTTGTATNCCCGAGGGGAGAAGAGATCGCCAACGCTGGTGCCCGCCTCCTCTCCCCTCGGGGAGAGGTCGGATTGCCCCGAATTGCCCTTCGCAATTCGGTTGGCAATCCGGGTGAGGGGGCGCTTGCCCATACGCGATAGCGAACGGGGAGAAGAAACGCTAATCCACCCACATCCCGGTTCGTTTGTGCCAGTCGGCGATCGACTCTTCCGGGTAGACATCGAAGACCTTGTCGCCCTTGCCGATATCGGGCTCGACCCAGTTCGCCTTGTATTTCAGCATCAGATGCACCTTCTCCGGCGGCTTCGGCAGGTTTGTGTCGATTGCCGAGGCAAACGGATGCACCAGCTCCGGCCAGGTTGGATCGTAGAGCCAGAGTGCCGTCCCGCATTTCGTGCAGAAGTTCCGTTCGCCCGTCGAGATCTCGCGTTGCGGGTGCTCGTCGTCCTCGATCTCGGCCCGGTAGACGCCGAGGTGGCGCTTGCCCTCGATTTTCAGCGTCTCGTAATCGGCGCCGAGATTGATGGCGAAACCGCCGCCGCCCTGCTGCTTGCGGCAGATCGAGCAGTAGCACAGCATGAACGGCACCGGCGTGTGGCTTTCCACCTCGAAACGCACGGCATTGCACCGGCAGGACCCTTTGAGCAGAAGCGGCATGAAAAACTCCGATGAAACTGATTCTGAACTTGTCAGGATGGTGCCGGTAGCGGCGATGACAAGGGGAAATCCCGGTGACATGATCGCGCCATGGACAACGAGCGCATAGAAGAGCTTTTCGAAGGCCTCGGCCCGGTCAGCATCCGCAAGCTGTTCGGCGGCAAGGGCATCTATTTCGATGGCGTCATCGTCGCCATTGTCATCCGTGGCGAATTGATGCTGAAGGCCGACGCCGAAAGCGCCCCGGATTTCGAAGCGGCCGGCTGCCGGCAATGGACCTATACCGGCTCGCGCCACGGAAAGCTGGTGTCGATGCCCTATTGGAGCGTTCCCGACAGCGCTTTCGACGACCCCGACGAGATGGCGATCTGGGCGCGCCGCGCCTACGAGGCAGGACGGCGCGCCGGCAAATAGGCTGCGTCATGCTTCGGCAATTCTGGGCCGCATTTCACGCCAGGTCCCGCGCCTCGGGCACGAGCGCCAGCGCCTCGGCAAAGCCGGCACCGCTGAAGGCCGCAACAGTATCGGCGCTCTCGACGGCGAGCATAGATACGGCAACGCCTTCGCGCAGTGCCGCGCGCAGCGTCAGGCCGCGCAGCCGGGCGGCGATCGTGGCACCTGCCAGCGCGTCGCCGGCGCCGCTCATATCCGCCCGCTTGTGTATCGGCGGTGGCAGGATCGAAAATGCGCCGGTTTCGTCGAAACCGAGCACTGGATCATCGCCGGCGGTCACCACGCCGCTTTTCAGACCGGCGCGTCTCAGGCCGTCGACGATGCCTTGATCATCAGCATCGATGTCGACGCCGGCGAGCACGCCGGCCTCGTGCCGGTTCATGAAGGCGAGTGCCAGAAGGTTAAGCACCGGCGTCAGCCGCGCCGCTTTGCTGGGCGAGACGGCAAGCGCAAACACCGGCTTGCCGGCGGCGAGAGCAGCCAGCCGCTCCACCGCGGAAGACGGCAGGTTGGCGTCGCACAACACCGCGTCGGCTGAATCGATCGCTTCGCGCACCTTGGCGCGGCGGATCTGCTTGGGAAGCGCCAGCTCGTAGAGCACCATGTCGGCAAGGCCGGCGATCAGCCTGCCGTCGCTATCGACCAGCATCGTATGGCTTGGCGTCGCGCGGTCGAGGAACACCGCCGACAAATCGGCAATGCCGGCCTCGGTGACGGCGCGTAAAACCGTGTCGCCCGGGGCATCGCCGCCGCGCACCGAAAGCAGCGAGGCCGAGACGCCGCGCCGCACCGCACAGCGCAAGGCGTTGAAGGCGGCGCCGCCGACATGCTCGCGCATCGTGCCGGGGTTGGAAGCGGCCGGCACGAAGGCGCCGGCAACCCGGCCGCGCCGCTCGATATAGGCGCCACCCACGGCCAGGATCGTCGGGGATTTCATCATGCCGGCAAAATGCCCTTTGCTGTTGCCCGGGAGGAGACTAGGTCGCCGGGCGGAACCCTGCAATCGCGGGAGCGATTCGGATGGTGACGGCAACGGCGCCGCATGCGAGGCGGGATACGTCCGGAAGCAAAATTGCGAAACAAAAATAGAACAAATATGGATATCAGTTATTTTTCAAACCCTTGGGGCTCATTGACAAATGAGAACAAACGAGGTACATTCTTTTAAGGATTGCGGGATTGTCCGGCCTCCATTGACGACCACGGGGTGATGTATCATGGCTCAGAATTCTTTGCGGCTTGTAGAGGACAAAGCGGTGGACAAATCAAAGGCTCTGGATGCGGCGCTGTCGCAAATCGAGCGTGCCTTCGGCAAGGGTTCGATCATGCGGCTCGGCGCGAACGAGCAGGTCGTCGAGATCGAAACGGTGCCGACCGGCTCGCTTGGGTTGGACATCGCGCTTGGCGTCGGCGGCCTGCCGCGCGGCCGCATCGTCGAGATCTACGGACCGGAAAGCTCGGGCAAGACGACGCTGGCGCTGCACACGGTGGCCGAAGCCCAGAAGAAGGGCGGCATCTGCGCCTTTGTCGATGCCGAGCATGCGCTCGATCCGGTCTATGCCCGCAAGCTCGGCGTCGATCTCGAAAACCTGCTGATCTCGCAGCCCGATACCGGCGAACAGGCGCTGGAGATCTGCGACACGCTGGTGCGCTCCGGCGCCATCGACGTGCTGGTGGTCGATTCGGTGGCGGCGCTGACGCCGCGGGCCGAAATCGAAGGCGAGATGGGCGATTCGCTGCCCGGCCTGCAGGCCCGCCTGATGAGCCAGGCACTGCGCAAGCTCACCGCCTCGATCTCGCGCTCCAACACCATGGTCATCTTCATCAACCAGATCCGCATGAAGATCGGCGTCATGTTTGGTTCGCCCGAGACGACGACCGGCGGCAACGCGCTGAAATTCTATGCCTCGGTCCGCCTCGACATCCGCCGCATCGGCTCGGTCAAGGATCGCGACGAGGTCGTCGGCAACCAGACCCGCGTCAAGGTCGTCAAGAACAAGCTGGCGCCGCCCTTCAAGGTGGTCGAGTTCGACATCATGTATGGCGAGGGCGTCTCCAAGACCGGCGAGCTGGTCGATCTCGGCGTCAAGGCTGGCGTGGTCGAAAAGTCGGGCGCCTGGTTCTCCTATAATTCGCAGCGTCTCGGCCAGGGCCGCGAAAACGCAAAACTGTTCCTGCGCGACAATCCCGACACGGCGCGCGAGATCGAATTGGCGCTGAGGCAGAATGCCGGATTGATCGCCGAGAAATTCCTTGAGAACGGCGGCTCCGAAAGCAGCGACGACGGTTTCGAGGACGACGCCGGGGCGATGTAGGAAAAGCGACGCCTCCCGGAGCGTCAGCCAGGTTTGGATTTGATGTTTTGATTTTGAGTTTGCGTAATCGGTACATTTTGAACCGCCGGCCCCGTGCCGGCGGTTGGCGTTTGACGGCGAGTCAGACGCATTTCAAAGCGCCGGTGAAAGCCGGGATTTGAGCCCATTTGGTGTTTCTGGACAGGCTGCGGTGCGACCGCTAAAAGGCCATGTCTATTTTCCGCCGGCAGCCGGCGGTTCTCTCGAAAAGGCAGTATACATGAGTGGCGTCAACGAGATCCGGTCGGCATTTCTCGACTATTTTCGCAAGGAAGGTCACGAGGTCGTCGCGTCGAGCCCGCTGGTGCCGCGCAACGACCCGACGCTGATGTTCACCAATGCCGGCATGGTGCAGTTCAAGAACGTTTTCACCGGTCTGGAGAAGCGGCCCTATTCGCGTGCGACGACTGCCCAGAAGAGTGTTCGTGCCGGCGGCAAGCACAACGACCTCGACAATGTCGGCTACACCGCGCGACACCTGACCTTCTTCGAGATGCTCGGCAATTTCTCCTTCGGCGATTATTTCAAGGAGCGCGCCATAGAGCTTGCCTGGAACCTGATCACCAGGGAGTTCGGGCTGAAGAAGGACAAGCTGCTGGTCACCGTCTATCACAACGACGACGAGGCCGCCTCCTACTGGAAGAAGATCGCCGGTCTTTCCGACGATCGCATCATCCGCATCGCGACCTCGGACAATTTCTGGGCAATGGGCGACACCGGACCGTGCGGGCCGTGTTCGGAGATATTCATCGACCGTGGCGAGCACATCTGGGGTGGCCCTCCCGGCAGTCCCGAGGAGGATGGCGACCGTTTCCTCGAATTCTGGAACCTGGTGTTCATGCAGTATGAACAGGTGACGAAGGACGAGCGCGTCGACCTGCCGCGTCCGTCGATCGACACGGGCATGGGCCTCGAGCGCATGGCCTCCATCCTGCAAGGGGTTGAAAGCGTCTTCGAGACCGACCTGTTCCGCCACCTGATCGACGCTGCGTCGTCGGCGCTTGGCCGCGGTCCGGATGCGGACACCGTCGCATCGTTCCGCGTCATCGCCGACCACTTGCGTTCGTCCTGCTTCCTGGTCGCCGACGGTGTGCTGCCGTCCAACGAAGGGCGGGGCTACGTGCTTCGTCGCATCATGCGCCGCGCCATGCGCCACGCGCAGTTGCTCGGCTCGAATGAGCCGCTGATGTGGAAGCTGGTGCCGGCGCTGGTCCGCGAGATGAGCCAAGCCTACCCGGAACTGGTGCGCGGCGAGCAGATGATCACCGAGACGCTGAAGCTTGAGGAAACTCGTTTCCGCAAGACGCTGGTGCGAGGCTTGGGCTTGCTTTCGGAGGCGACGGAAAAGTTGGTCTCCGGCGACATGCTGGATGGCGAGACAGCGTTCAAGCTCTACGACACCTATGGCTTTCCGCTCGATCTGACGCAGGACGCGCTGCGCCAGCGCAACATCTCGGTCAACCTTGCCGGCTTCACCGAGGCGATGGAGCGGCAGAAGACGGAGGCGCGCAAAAGCTGGGCTGGTTCCGGTGAGGCCGCAACCGAAACGGTATGGTTCGCGGTGCGTGAGGAGAACGGCGCCACCGAATTCCTGGGCTATGAGACCGAGCAGGCGGAAGGCCTCGTCCAGGCGCTGGTCAGGGACGGCAAGACCGTCGACAGTGCCGGCAAAGGCGACGCCGTTGCCGTGGTTGTCAACCAGACGCCGTTCTATGGCGAGTCCGGTGGCCAGATGGGCGATACCGGCGTCATTTCAGGCGACGGGTTCTCGATCGAGATATCCGATACGCAGAAGAAGGCCGATGGGCTTTTCGTCCATGTCGGCAAGGTGGCCAACGGTACGGTCAAGACGGGCGCGACCGTCGAGCTGAGGGTGGACCACGCGCGCCGCTCCAGGCTGCGCGCGAACCATTCCGCCACGCATCTGATCCATGAGGCGCTGCGCGAGGTGCTGGGTACCCATGTGGCGCAGAAGGGCTCACTGGTCGCGCCCGAGCGTCTGCGCTTCGACATCTCCCACAACAAGCCGATCTCGCCGGACGAGCTCGAAGAGGTCGAGCGCATGGCAAACGAAATCGTCGTTCAGAATAGCCCTGTAACCACGCGCCTGATGTCGGTCGACGACGCCATTGCCGAAGGCGCCATGGCGCTGTTTGGCGAGAAATATGGCGATGAAGTGCGCGTCGTTTCGATGGGCACGGGCCTGCATGGCGCCAAGGCCAACCGGCCCTATTCGGTCGAGCTATGCGGCGGCACCCATGTCAGGGCGACCGGCGATATCGGCCTGGTGCGCATCGTGTCCGACAGCGCGGTCGCTGCCGGCGTGCGCCGCATCGAGGCGTTGACCGGCGAGGCGGCCAGAAAGCATCTCGACGAGCAGGACAAGCGGCTGAAGGCGGCCGCCGCCGCGCTGAAGATTTCGCCGGCCGATGTGCCGGCCCGCGTCGAGGCACTGCTCGACGAGCGCAAGAAGCTCGAAAAGGAGCTGACCGAGGCGCGCAAGAAACTGGCGCTCGGCGATCGCTCGCCAGCCGGTGTGCCTGCGGAAAACGAAACGATTGCCGGTGTCGGTTTTCTCGGCAAGGCGGTATCGGGCGTCTCGCCAAAGGATTTGAAGCCGCTGGCCGATGCCGGCAAGAAGTCGCTCGGCTCCGGCGTCGTCGTCTTTGTCGGCGCCGGCGAGGACAACAAGGCGAGCGTCGTCGTCGCGGTCACCGATGATCTGACCGGCCGCTTCAGCGCAATCGATCTGGTGCGCGTCGCGTCCGCGGCATTGGGCGGGCAGGGCGGCGGCGGTCGACCCGATATGGCCCAGGCCGGCGGCCCGGACGGCTCGAAGGCCGAAGACGCGATCGCTGCGGTGAAAGCGGCTCTCGAGACGGCGTGAACCTGCACCGGGGGCGGGCACGGCCGAAATGGCGCGCCGCCCAGCGGACATCCTTGAGGGCCTGATATGCCGACGCTGACGATGTATCAGGTCGACGCCTTTGCCGAACAGGCCTTCCAGGGCAACCCTGCCGCCGTTCTCCTTTTGGAGGAGTGGCTGCCGGAGCAGGTAATGCAGGCCATCGCCAACGAAAACAATCTTGCCGAAACGGCGTTTGTGCGGGCGAATGGCAAAGGTTGGGATTTGCGCTGGTTCACGCCGGTCCATGAAGTCGACTTCTGCGGCCATGCCACTCTTGCGGCCGCCCATGTGCTGACCACGGAATACAGTGGTCAGGGCGAAATGGCCTTCGCCACCCGGGTGGGCGAGTTGCGGGTTTCCCAGCGGGAAGGGGCCTATCAGCTCGATCTGCCGTGTTTTCCGCCGCAGCCCGTCGAGGAAGAGCTGAAGTCGGCGCTGCAAGCGATATTGTCTCAGCGGACGGTTGCGGGCTTCCGCAATTTCGAGAACCTGTTTGTCGAGCTTGCCGACGAGACAAGCGTGCGATCTTTCGTTCCCGATCTGCTCAGGATCGGACGTTTTCATCCTCTCGGCTTGGTCATTACCGCGCCTGGGCAGGCCCATGATTTCGTCTCGCGTTATTTCGTGCCCGGAGCAGGCATTCCCGAGGATCCGGTAACCGGCTCCATTCATGCGACGCTGGTGCCTTACTGGGCTGAAAAACTCGGCAAGACGCATCTGTCGGCATTCCAATACTCGCAACGCGGCGGGCACTTGCTATGCGAGCTGGCCGGAGATCGCGTGCTGATCACAGGCCGTGCGAAGACCTTTATGAAGGCGGAGATCTACCTTCCCGATTGAGCGGTATTTCGCAGTGGGTCGCCTTCGGCGAAGCTGCCGATCTCCCCCTTTGCGGGGGAGATGGCAGGGCAGAGGGGGGTGCTGTCCCTCCGACTGTCAGCCCAATCGGAGCCACGTTCTCAGGCCGTTCCCAATTGGAAAGGATCAGTCGAAGGTTAGCGATCCTTCACACCCCCCTCTGTCCTGCCGGACATCTCCCCCGCAAGGGGGAGATTGGATGTCACTTCGGCTTTCGCTAATCACCAGAAGGCCTATTGCCGAATGCTTGTCTCCTCACTCTGCCTTTTCGGTCTTCGCAAAACCCGCACGCGCCGCGATGCGCACATACCAATCCTGGATATCGGCAAACTCCGCCAGCAGTTTTCGCCCCTCGGCGACCTTGACGAAATAGCCGATGATCGGTGCGGCGTGCAGGTCGGCCAGCGTCAGTTCCGTCCCCAACAGCCAAGGCCCTTCGGCTTTCAGCGAAGACAGCGCCTGCAATGCCGTTCTCGCCTGCCTCAACCCGTTGGCGATCACGGCTTCGTCGGGCGGCGTTTTTTCCAGCCGCTCGACGGCGACATCCCAGACCATGGCCCTGTAGGCGTAGGCGTCGAGCAGGCCGGTGATCTGGTTCATGCGTGATCGAGGCCGGGCTTCGACCGGTTGCAGCGCCGGGCCGTCAAAGGCTTCGTCGACATAACGGGCAATCGCGCCGGTCTCGTAAAGGCGAAAGCCGTCATGCTCGAAGGCTGGGATGCGGCCGAACGGCTGGTGCTCGAAGTACCAGCCGGGAATGCCGTCCGCCGCAAAGATGTCGACGGGCACCAGCTCGTAGCCGACGCCCTTTTCCTCGAGCACCAGCCGCACGATGCGCACATAGACGCTGTAGTCCGCGCCGTAGACGACGGGCTTGTCCATGTCGGAGGAGCTCAGGCCATCGCCTTCTGCAAATTCTCGTCGATCTTGTCGAGGAAGCCGGTGGTCGAAAGCCATGGCTGGTCGGGACCGATCAGCAGCGACAGGTCCTTGGTCATGAAGCCGGACTCGACCGTCTGGATGCAGACCCGTTCCAGCGTCTCGGCAAAACGCTTCAGTTCGGCATTGTCGTCGAGCTTGGCGCGGTGGGCGAGGCCGCGCGTCCAGGCAAAGATCGAGGCGATCGAATTGGTCGAGGTCTCCTCGCCCTTCTGGTGCTGGCGATAGTGGCGGGTGACGGTGCCGTGCGCGGCCTCCGCCTCGACGGTCTTGCCGTCCGGCGTCATCAGCACCGAGGTCATCAGGCCGAGCGAGCCGAAGCCTTGCGCCACCGTGTCCGACTGCACGTCGCCATCATAATTCTTGCAAGCCCAGACATAGCCGCCCGACCATTTCAGGCTGGAGGCCACCATGTCGTCGATCAGCCGGTGCTCGTACCAGAGTTTCTTGGCCTTGAACTCGGCTTCGAACTCCGCCTCGTAGACCTCCTGGAAGATATCCTTGAAGCGGCCGTCATAGGCCTTGAGGATGGTGTTCTTGGTCGACAGGTAGACGGGGTAATTGCGCAGCAGGCCGTAATTCAGCGAGGCGCGGGCGAATTCGCGGATCGACTCGTCGAGATTGTACATGGCCATGGCGACACCGGCGCCGGGTGCGTCGAAGACGTCGTGCTCGATCACCTGGCCGTCCTCGCCGACGAACTTGATCGTCAGCTTGCCCTTACCGGGAAAGCGGAAGTCGGTGGCGCGGTACTGGTCGCCGAAGGCGTGGCGGCCGACGATGATCGGCTTGGTCCAGCCGGGCACCAGCCGCGGCACGTTCTTCATAATGATCGGCTCGCGAAAGATGGTGCCGCCGAGGATGTTGCGGATGGTGCCGTTCGGCGACTTCCACATCTTCTTCAGCTTGAATTCCTCGACGCGCTGCTCGTCGGGCGTGATCGTCGCGCATTTCACGCCGACGCCGTATTTCTTGATGGCATTGGCCGAATCGATGGTCACCTGGTCGTTGGTGGCGTCGCGGTGCTCGATACCGAGATCGTAATATTCGAGCTTGAGGTCGAGATAAGGGTGGATCAGCTTGTCCTTGATGAACTGCCAGATGATGCGGGTCATCTCGTCGCCGTCGAGTTCGACGACCGGGTTCGCCACCTTGATCTTCGCCATGGAAAGAATGCCTCGCTTTTGGGGAACGGAACGGCCTTGCCCGCACGGCTGCCGGCCCTGGGATGCGGCCCGTATATCAAAGGCTTTTTGGCCGCGCAAACGGCGAACCGCGCCGTAGTGCCGGCATTCTTTGCGAAAGCTTCATTTTCGCCGCCAAATGTGGCAGGGGACTGCGAAATGCCGCAAACAGCAGTTCATTGACAACCATGACCGCCACCCAGGATCCCGACAACCCTCTTGCCTCCGGAACGCCTGCGTCCGGACCGGCGATCATCCTGGTCGAGCCACAGCTCGGCGAGAACATCGGCATGGTTGCACGCGCCATGGCCAATTTCGGCCTTGCCGAACTGCGCCTCGTCAATCCGCGTGACGGCTGGCCGAGCGAGAAGGCGCGTGCCGCGGCAAGCCGCGCCGACCATGTCATCGATGCCGTCGAGGTGTTCGACGACCTGGCCTCGGCAGTCGCCGACTTGAACTTCGTCTTCGCCACCACGGCGCGCGCGCGCGACAATTTCAAACCGGTGCGCGGCCCGGTCGAGGCGGGCAGGGCGCTGCGCGCGCGGCAGCGGGCCGGCCAGCGCACCGGCATCCTGTTCGGCCGCGAGCGCTTCGGCCTCTATAATGACGAGGTCGGCCTTGCCGACGAGATCATCACCTTCCCCGTCGATCCAGCCTTCTCCTCGCTCAACATCGCCCAGGCGGCCCTGCTGATGTCCTATGAATGGATGAAGTCCGGCCTGGAAGACGAGACCAGGACCAACTTCTCCGGTCCCGAAATGCCGCCAGCTGCCAAGGAAGAATTGCACGCCCTGTTTGCGTATCTGGAAGGTGCACTGGAGGCGCGCGGCTATTTCCGCCCGGCACCGAAGAAGCCGAAGATGGTCGACAATTTGCGCGCAGTGCTGACCCGCCCCGGTTTTGCCGAGCCGGAGCTCAAGGTGCTACGCGGTATTATATCATCGCTGGACAGGTTCTCGCCGGCCATGCCACGCGGCGATGGATCGCCCGGCGACGATCCAAGGCGGCTCCCGGCGGCCGCGGCACGCGCCGGAAAGGCGAAGGACAAAGACTAGCCTTCGAGTTACCCATATCTCACCAGTAACCGAATGTTATTTGATGTGATCCATTGTCTGGAAAACGATGGATCCTCGGATGTTTAGCTCGGATATCGGTCGTCCTCGCTTTTTCTTCTATTCGGCGGCCTTGCTGGTTGCGGAAATCGTGACCTTTGTGCTGTGCGTCGTGCTGACCATCGGCATCGAGGGTTTGGCCAATTCGAAGCCCGGACCTTCCAGGGAAGGGCTGGCCGCGGCCGTTCTCGTCGCCTCGCTGGTGATTGTTCTGTTCCGCGCGAATTTCGCCTGGCGTCGAAGCCGCGATGCGCAAGGGTCCGGTTGGATCCTTTGGTCGTATATCGTGTTCTCGACCCTGTTTGCGATTCTGCAGGCCGGCACTGTTCTTGTCGTAAAGTTCGACGGCGACGAGTCGCATTCCGGCCTTAACCTGCTGGGATTAGCTCTCGTCGGGCTGTGGGCGGTCATCTTGGCGGCCAAGCCGGCGGGCGGTAGCTCTTCGGATATGGCGTCATCCCTGAGTTTCGACGATTTCGACCCGCCCGGGCCGCTGCGCGGCGCCGCGGCGCCCCATTCAGAGTCGGCCGCCGGCGTGGCGGCCCTGGCTCCGGCCTATGCCATGCGGGCCGCACCGGTGCCGTCGAACCACCCTGCATCTCACCCTGCATCTCCGGCGAACGGCCGGCCGCGGGCCGGCGGCTTCGGCAAGCGGGGCCTTGTGTGACCGTCTCGCCGCATCAAGGCCATGATGGTTCCAGATAGAAGCGGCCGGGATAAAGCATCATTGGCCGAAGCAAAAAGCATGGGCCGAACCTTCTCTCGTGATCTCGTTTGTGATTCCCAGGCCTTAGTGACTCAATGATAATGACCAGTCCATCGAGCGCCCGTCCGATCCTGATGTTCGATTCCGGCATTGGCGGCCTCACTGTGCTGCGTGAGGCGCGCGTCCTGATGCCTGACCGCCGCTTCATCTATGTCGCCGACGACGCGGCGTTCCCCTTCGGCGCCTGGGAGGAGCCGGCGCTGAGAACACACATCCTAGAGTTGTTCGCCAGGCTGCTCGAACGGTTTTCGCCGGCTATTTCGGTCATCGCCTGCAACACCGCCTCGACGCTGGTCATCGATGCGTTGCGCGAGAGGTTTCCCGGCCACCCTTTCGTCGGCACCGTGCCGGCCATCAAGCCAGCGGCGGAACGCACGCGCTCAGGCCTAGTTTCGGTGCTGGCTACGCCCGGCACCGTCAAGCGCCAGTACACGCGCGACCTGATCAGCAAATGGGCGCAGAAATGCCATGTCCGCCTGGTCGGCAGCGACAAGCTGGCGGGATTGGCCGAAGCCTATATGCGCGATGGTTTTGTCGACGAGGACGCCGTGCGCGCCGAGATCGCGCCGTGCTTCGTCGAGCATGACGGGTTACGCACCGACATCGTCGTGCTTGCCTGCACCCATTATCCGTTTTTGGCCAACCGCATGCGCAAGACAGCACCTTGGCCGGTCGACTGGCTCGACCCGGCCGAGGCGATCGCACGCCGCGCGCTGTCGCTGCTCGCCGATACCGAGGCCCGTTATCGCAGAGAGGTACTGCCGGAAGGCGCCGATTTTGCCGTCTTCACCTCGAACGAGGCCGATTTTCCGACGCGCCGGCTGATGCAGGGATTTGGCCTGGCGGTATCCTGACCCCAGGCACTTTGGTGCTCCGGGAACATCAGCCCAGGGCGATGCGTTCTTTTCTCATTGAGGAACAGGAGAAACGATCATGCCAGCCACCTCGAAAGCCCAGCAGAAAGCCGCCGGTGCTGCACTGTCCGCCAAGCGTGGCGAGACCAAGAAGAGCGAGCTCAAAGGCGCGTCGAAGGGAATGTATAAATCCATGAGCGAAAAACAGCTCGAGGAATTCGCCGAGACCAAGCGCAAGGGCCTGCCGGAAAAGAAATCGAAACACTGATCGACTGACCATTCTGGCGGCGGATGCCGGTCGATAAAAAGCCCGCGGCTGAGCCGCGGGCCCTGAAGTCTCAACCGGCGAGGGCGAAAATTACCAGTTCCATCCCCAACCGCAGCGCCGCACTTTGTAGCGGATGACCTTGCGATGACCGTGCCGCCACACCACCTTCTTCTTGACCACGATGCGGCAGACCTGGTGATGCCTGTGGCCGTGCCAATGCCGGGCCTGCGCCGGCTCGGGCGCGACCGCCATCGTGCCGGCCATCACCGCGGCTCCTACCAACGTAAGGAAGAACTTCTTCATGCGAATTCCAGCTCCTCTGACTTCAGTCCCTTCCTGATGCCGCTGGCGCAACCTCCCGCCACATCCGGCACGTTCTACAACCGCAACACTATCCGGTTCGGCGATTCGCGCCAGCCGGAAGCTTGACAGCGGTTAAATCTCCGTTTAACCAGCCCACCAACACCGGGCCGCAATGCCCGGTGGTTTTCTTTATGTGTGCAAGACGTTTGGAAGCCGGTTTTAATTTCCTGATGTCCTGTTTGAAATGACGTGTCCCGTGGGTTTTCCGTCGCGTTGCGTGGAAAACCCTGTCAGGTCTCGAAAACGGGGGCCAGAGGAGGGCGCGTTTCCTTCACCCGGACCATGAGGTTCCGGGTGTGTTGTTTTGAAAGGGAATGCGATGAGCAAGCGCGAATCCGCGAAGTACAAGATCGACCGCCGTCTTGGCGAAAACATCTGGGGCCGCCCGAAGTCCCCGGTCAACAAGCGTGAATACGGCCCCGGCCAGCATGGCCAGCGCCGCAAGGGCAAGCTTTCCGATTTCGGCCTGCAGCTGCGCGCCAAGCAGAAGCTGAAGGGCCACTATGGCGACGTTTCGGAAAAGCAGTTCCGCAAGGTCTATGAAGAGGCGGACCGCCGCAAGGGCGACACCTCGGAGAACCTGATCGGCCTGCTCGAATCGCGCCTCGACGCAGTCGTCTACCGCGCCAAGTTCGTACCGACCATCTTTGCGGCGCGCCAGTTCGTCAATCACGGCCACGTCAACGTCAACGGCAAGCGCGTCAACATCGGCTCGTACCGCTGCAAGCCGGGCGACGTCATCGAAGTGCGCGAGAAGTCGAAGCAGCTGGTCATCGTGCTGGAATCGGTGGGCCTGGCCGAGCGCGACGTGCCCGATTACATCGAGGCCGACCACAACAAGATGACCGCCGCCTTCACGCGCATCCCCGGCCTGGCCGACGTTCCGTTTGCCGTGCAGATGGAACCGAATCTGGTCGTCGAATTCTATTCGCGCTGATCGGCGCGTTCGTACGCGATACAAGCGAAGGCCGCCCTATCGGGGCGGCCTTACTTTTTCGTTCCTTTTTCGCGGCGTGATTCCGAAATCGATTTCGATTTTCGGTTCGATGCGCTACTGCGGGCGGCAACAGGACTTTAGGGCCGACGCGCCGTGAACATGCAGCCAGACGCCGAAACGCTCGAACCGGTCGCCGACGCCGAAGGCGGCTTTCATCCGCTGTTTGCCGATGTGCCGTCCTCCGTCGAGTTCAACAAGCTGCGCAAGCGGCTGCTGCGGCTTGCCCGCCAGGCGATCGACGATTTCTCAATGGTGAGGCCCGGCGACCGCTGGCTGGTCGCTCTGTCGGGCGGCAAGGATTCCTACGGCCTGCTTGCCGTGCTGCTCGATCTCAAATGGCGCGGGCTGCTGCCGATCGAGCTGTTGGCCTGCAATCTCGACCAGGGCCAGCCGAACTTTCCCAAGCACATATTGCCCGACTATCTCGACAGCCATGCCATTCCGCATCGCATCGAATATCAGGACACCTATTCTGTGGTCATCGACAAGCTGGCCGAGGGCAGCACCTATTGCTCGCTGTGTTCGCGGCTGCGGCGCGGCCATCTCTATCGCATTGCCCGCGAGGAGGGCTGCTCGGCGCTGGTGCTCGGCCATCACCGCGAAGACATTCTGGAAACCTTCTTCATGAACCTGTTCCATGGCGGACGCCTCGCCGCCATGCCGCCGAAGCTGCTCAACGACGAAGGCGACGTCATGGTGCTGCGGCCGCTCGCCTATTGTGCGGAAGCCGATCTCGAGAAATTCGCCGGCGCCATGAAATTCCCGATAGTTCCGTGCGATCTGTGCGGTAGCCAGGAAGGCCTGCAGCGCAACGCCATGAAAGCGATGCTCGACGACATCGAGAAGCGCATGCCCGGCCGCAAGGACACCATGATCCGTGCCATGGCCAATGTGCGGCGCTCGCATCTGCTCGACAGGACGCTGTTCGATTTCGCCGCCCTCAACGATGCTCTTAACGCAAAGCAAGACGGTCCCCATGACATTTGACGACAGCGCGATCGACTGGCTTGCCGACCTTCTGTCGGACGCTGCCGTCGCCGAGATCATGCCGCGCTTTCGCCGGTTGAGTGAGGGCGACGTGCGTCGCAAGACCTCGGCCGCCGATCTTGTGACCGAGGCCGACGTGAATGCCGAGCGGCTCATCACCGCCAGGCTGCTTCAGCGTTATCCCAAGGCGATGATCGTCGGCGAGGAGGCCTGCTCCGACGACCCGACGCTGCTCGACGGTCTCGGCGATGCCGAACTCGCCTTCGTCGTCGACCCGGTCGACGGCACCTTCAACTTCGCCTCCGGCGTGCCGCTGTTCGGCGTCATGCTTGGCGTCGTGGTCAAGGGCGAGACGGTCGCCGGCATCATCCACGATCCCGTCGGCAAGGACTGGCTGGTCGGCGTCAGCGGCGCCGGCAGTCATATTCGGCACGCGCATGGCAATTTCGAAAAAGTCCATGTCGCCAAACCGGCGCCGATATCGGAAATGACTGGAGCGGTCTCGTGGCACTATCTACCCGAGCCGGACCGCTCACGCCTGGCGCGCAATCAGACCAAGTCGCTGTCGCAGTTCAACTATCGCTGCGCAGCCCACGAATACCGCCTGCTGGCCAGCGGCCACGGCCATTTCGTCGTCTATAACAAGCTGATGCCGTGGGACCATCTGGCCGGCGTACTGATCCATGCCGAGGCCGGCGGTTATGCCGCGCGCTTCGACGGCAGCGCCTATCTGCCGTCACATGTCGGAGGTGGCCTGCTGGTCGCGCCGGACAGGGAAAGCTGGCGGGAGCTGCGCCGCGAGCTTTGGGCGGAATAGTTTTATCCGCCAGCGCGTAAAACTAGACCGGCGGGTTTTGCGGCTGGAACAGCCTGCCGCGCTCGGCGATGAGAATCATCAGCAGCGCCGCCACCGACACGCTGCAGAACCCGGCGGCCAGCGGCGTTACCGTACCGTTGAAGGCCTGGCCGATCAGCGTGCCGAGGATGCCGCCAAGAAATGTCTGCATGAACCCGAGAATCGACGAGGCGGTGCCGGCCAGGTGACCGAGCGGCTCCATGGCGAGCGCGTTGAAGTTCGCGCCGAGCGCGCCGAACGGTACCATGGCGCAGGCAAAGAAAGTAATGAAGAGCCAGAGCGGCATCTTCATTTCGATGGAAACGACCAGCCAGGCAAGGCTGATGGCCAGAAACAGCAGCAGCGCGCTTTGCGACAGACGGCGCATGCCGATGCGGCCGACGAGGCGCGAGTTGAGGTAGTTGGAAAAAGCAAGCACGCCGGCAACCCCCGCGAAGATGACCGGGAACATCTCGCCGACATCGAACACGCTGACATAGATCTGCTGGGCCGAGGCGATGAAGCCGAACATGGCGCCGAAGATGAAGGTGCTGGCGAAGGCGTAGCAGAGCGCGATGCGGTTGGTGAGAACGATGCGGAAGCCGCCGATGATGGAGGACAGCGTCAGCGGCCGGCGATATTCTGGATGTAGTGTCTCGGGCAGGCGCAACAGCGACCAGGCGGACACGATCAGCGCGCCGGCCGCCATGGTGACGAAGATCACGTGCCAGGTCGCAAACAGCATGATGAATTGGCCGATACCGGGTGCCACCACCGGAATTGCCATGAACACCATGAAGATCAAGGACATGACTTCGGCCATGCGCCTTCCGTCGAACGTATCGCGCACGATCGAGACGGCAATGACGCGCGTCGCCGCCGCGCCGATGCCTTGCACGGCCCGGCATAGCAGAAGCGTGGCGAATGACGGGGCGACTGCAGCAGCGCCCGCCGCCGCAACATAGATCACCAGCCCGGCAACCAGCGGAGCGCGGCGCCCGAAGCGGTCCGAGACGGGCCCGAAGAACAATTGCCCACCGCCGAAGCCCAGTATGTAGGCGGTGATCACATATTGCCGGTGGTTTTCATTTTCGACGCCGAGCGAGGCGCCGATCTGCTGCAGCGCCGGCAACATGATGTCGATGGCCAGCGAATTGAGCGCCATCAGCGCCGCGCATAGCGCGATGAATTCCCAGCGCGGAATAGGCAAGGTGCTTGCCTTTTGCTGCGCTTGTGCTTGCTGATCCACGGCCAGTCCGATCTTCAAACGAAAATGCGCCGGCGTGCCGACGCATCCATTCGTTCATTGCCCCGATAGCGGGCACAACTTTTTGCCAAGGTGCCCCGGCGCTAAGCGCATGACCCCGACAATCGCAGTCGATCTTCGGAGAGCCATACGCAAAACAGAAGTCAGGCGGCGCCTTTGACGCTGACGCCCTTTTCGACGAGGAAGGTCTGCAATTCGCCCGCCTGGAACATCTCGCGGATGATGTCGCAGCCGCCGACGAATTCGCCCTTGACGTAGAGCTGCGGGATGGTCGGCCAGTTGGAATAGTCCTTGATGCCTTGCCGTAGCTCGGCCGACGTCAGCACGTCGACACCCTTATAGTCGGCGCCGATATAGTCGAGGATCTGCACGACCTGGCCGGAAAATCCGCATTGCGGGAAGCCGGGCGTGCCTTTCATGAAGAGAACAACGTCGTTGCCCTTCACTTCATTGTCGATGTAGTCGTTGATGCCGCTCATGGAATACCCTTTCATGCCTGTGGGAGTCAGGCTCGAACATTACCCTTCAAATAAACCCATGGGTTGCGCGAAACAAGATGTTTGCCGCCTTGCCATGCAAATGGCGCAAAGGAACGTCTGATCTTGTGCCAAGCCGTTGGCCACCATCTTTCCCGAGGCGCGATGAAAAGACGATATCTCGCCGGGTTCCTCCTCGCCGTTCTGCTCGCCGCACTGGCCTTGATTTGGTGGGCCAGGTCGCCGAGACAGCCACCCCTCGTCGTCGGCGGTGAATTGCCGGCGCCGTGCCGCGACGCGAGCTTCGAGGCGGCCGGCCTACGTGGTCTGCGAAATCGATCTGCGCCGCTATGACATCGGTGTGTTCCACGTAGGCCTCGACGGCAAGGCCTTCGGTTCCCTGGACAAATTCGACAAGGCGATGGCGGATCAGGGCCGGCCGGTGCTGCTCGCCATGAACGCCGGCATGTATCACCAAGATCTGACCCCAGTCGGCCTTCTCGTCGAAGACGGCCGGGAGAAGGCGCCGCTCAACGTCGCCGACAGCGAAGGCAATTTCTTCCTGAAACCGAATGGCGTATTCGTGGTCCGCAAGGACGGCAAGGCGGCGGTCATGGAGACAAGTGCCTATGCCGCGGCCAGGCCGGACGTGATGGTCGCAACGCAATCCGGCCCGATGCTGGTGATCGACGGACGGCTTCATCCTCGATTCGAGCAGAACGGCACATCGCGCTATATCCGCAACGGCGTCGGCGTGCGTGACGAAAACACCGTCGTGCTGGCGATCTCGCGCTCTGAAGTCAGCCTCGGCAGCTTCGCACGGCTGTTTCGAGATGCGCTCAATTGCCCCAATGCGCTTTTCTTCGACGGGGTCGTTTCGGCGCTGTCGAATGGCGAGCGGATGATTGTTGGTGGAAACTATCCGGCCGGGCCGATCATTGCCGTTTCGGCGAAAAGGTGAGGGAAATTTATTCGTGCGCACGCACGCCTATGAATGCAGGCGCCAAACTCAGTTCGGCAAAATGCCTGGGGTCGACCATTTCCATCTCAGGCGCGGGAAGCGGCTCGACGAAGCGGTCGGCGTCCAGCCCGTATCGGCAAGGCCGTTGAGGATATCGCCGAGCGGTCTGCGATAGGATTCAACATAGGGATTGGGCTCGCCAAAACCTCCCCAATGCATGCCCCAGCGATTCGTTTCAAAATAGGTTTTCGTCCCGCGCGTGCGCGTGTCCTGCCAGTCGCGCATTGGATGGCCCATAGAGAACACCAGCCAGCCGCCCGGGCAGGAGACGCGATGAAACTCAGCGAATACCGGCTCCAGTTTTTCGACATAGTCGAGCGCCAGCGAGCAAAGTATGCGGTCGAAACTGCCATCCGCGAGCCAGTCGAGGGCCCTTTCGACATTGCCAAGCCGGATATCGACATCGAGCCCAGCGCAGCGCTGACGTGCCAAAGCCAGCATTTCCGGCGTAATGTCGAAGGCACTTACCCGCGCACCTGAGCGAGCCAGCTTTTCCGAGCAGATACCGGAGCCGCAGCCGGCGTCCAGTATGTTCAGACCCGTCACGTCGCCCAGCAACTCCAGCGAGGCCGGCCGTTCGTAGAGGGCATTGTGCGGCTTGATCGGCGCCAGCGCATCATAGCGCTCGGCAAAGGAAGCATAGGCACTGACTGCAACCGGATCGCTGTCGCCTTTGGCCATGACTTCCCGCTTGCGTAGAATTAGTCCGGCACGCTGGTCTGCAGGGCAAGCGCGTGCAGCACGCCGCCCATGTTGCCCTTCAGCGCGTCATAGACCATCTGGTGCTGCTGGACGCGGCTTTTGCCGCGAAAGCTTTCGGCCACCACCTCCGCCGCATAATGGTCGCCATCGCCGGCCAGGTCGCGAATCGTCACCTTGGCGTCCGGAATGCCTTCCTTGATCAGCCGTTCGATGTCGTGGGCGTCCATTGCCATGCGAGGATTCCTTGTTCAGGTCGTGAACTCATAGATATGGTCGAAACGGCGGATGAACCACAGTGAAACGGCTCCACTCGATCACATCACGGGTCCACGACCTCATTTGCCATGAAGCGAGGGAACCAGGATTCGTGGGCAGCGGTCAATTCACTGACCGGTATCGCACGTGCCTCGCCCAGCTTCAGTTCGCTGCCGCCGGTCGAGCCGATCCACGGTGCAAAAATGCCGAGCTTGCTTTGCTGTTCGCGAATGGCATCCCACGCCTCGCTCTGCGGGTCGATCGACAGCGTCAGCAGATAGCGGCCCTGATCCTCGCCGAACCAGACCGGGATCGGATCGGTGCCGATCAGGCCGGGGATGGTCGCGCCGATGCCGGAGGCCATCGCCATCTCGGCCAACGCCACCGCGATGCCGCCATCGGAAACGTCATGCGCCGCGGTAACGACGCCCGACGCAATCAGCGCCCGCACATGGTCACCGACGCGCTTTTCGTGATCGAGATCGACGGGCGGCGGCGGGCCGTCGGCACGGCCATGGATGTCGCGCATATAGACCGATTGGCCAAGATGCGTGCCCCACATGGTCGGTGCGCCGACCAGCACGATCATCTGGCCTTCGGCGGCAAAGCCGATCCGCACCATTTTCGACCAATCGGCAATCAGCCCGACGCCGCCGATGGTTGGTGTCGGCAGTATGCCTTGGCCGTTGGTCTCATTGTAGAGCGAGACGTTGCCGGAGACGATCGGGAAGCCCAGCGCCCTGCAGGCATCGCCAATACCTTTCACCGCGCCGACCAACTGACCCATGATCTCCGGCCGTTCCGGATTGCCGAAATTAAGGTTGTCGGTGGCCGCGAGCGGCAAGGCACCGGTGGCGGTAAGATTGCGCCAGCATTCGGCCACCGCCTGCTTGCCTCCCTCGTAGGGGTCGGCCTCGCAATAGCGCGGCGTCACGTCGGAGGAGAAGGCGAGCGCCTTGGTCGGATGACCGTCGATCCGCACGACGCCGGCATCGCCGCCGGGAAGCTGCAACGAATTGCCTTGGATCAGCGTGTCGTACTGCTCCCACACCCAGCGGCGCGAGGACAGGTCCGGCCCGCCAAGCAGCTTCAGCAAAGCCTCGGCCACATCGGTTTGCGGTGCATCGCCGGCGCCCAATGGCGCCGGCTTCTTCGGCTCGACCCAGGGACGGTCATATTCCGGCGCCTGGTCGCCGAGATCCTTGATCGGCAGGTTGGCGACCTCGTCGCCCTGGTGCAGCACGCGGAAGCGCAGATCGTCGGTGGTCTTGCCGACGATGGCAAAGTCGAGGCCCCATTTGTGGAAGATCGCCTCGGCCTGTTTTTCCTTTTCGGGGCGCAGCACCATCAGCATGCGCTCCTGGCTCTCCGAAAGCATCATCTCATAAGCGCTCATGCGCTCTTCACGCACCGGCACCTTGTCGAGATCGAGCTCAATGCCGAGGTCGCCCTTGGCGCCCATTTCGACCGCCGAGCAGGTGAGACCAGCGGCACCCATGTCCTGGATGGCAATAACGGCGCCGGACGCCATCAGTTCGAGGCAGGCTTCGAGCAGGCATTTTTCGGTGAAGGGATCGCCAACCTGGACCGTGGGCCGCTTCTCGTCGATCTTGTCGTCGAATTCGGCCGAGGCCATGGTGGCGCCGCCGACGCCGTCGCGACCGGTCTTGGCGCCGAGATAGACGACCGGCAGGCCGACGCCCTTGGCCTCGGACAAAAAGATTGCGTCCGTCTTCGCGAGGCCCGCGGCAAACGCATTGACCAGGATATTGCCATTGTAGCGGGCGTCGAAATTGACCTCCCCGCCGACCGTCGGCACGCCGAAGGAATTGCCATAGCCACCGACGCCGGAAACGACGCCGGCAACGAGGTGCCTGGTTTTGGGATGATCCGGCGCACCGAAGCGCAGCGCGTTCATCGCCGCGATCGGCCGCGCGCCCATGGTGAAGACATCGCGCAGGATGCCGCCGACGCCGGTCGCCGCTCCCTGATAAGGCTCGATATATGAGGGATGGTTATGGCTCTCCATCTTGAAGACGACGCAGTCGCCGTCGCCGATGTCGACCACGCCGGCATTCTCGCCCGGGCCCTGGATGACTTGCGGCCCGGTGGTCGGCAGCGTACGCAGCCATTTTTTCGAGGATTTGTAGGAACAATGCTCGTTCCACATCGCGGAAAAAATACCGAGTTCGGTAAAGCTCGGCTCGCGCCCGACCAGGTCGAGGATGCGTTGGTACTCGTCGGGCTTCAGCCCGTGCGCGGCAATGAGTTCCGGAGTGATCGGCACGGAATTGGAAATGGTCATGATCGGCAATTTGTGTCCTTGGGATCGAGTCCCGTCTTATCGCAAGCTTTGCAGCCGATACACCCCGTCGGATGACTAAAACGACGGAAAGCAACAGCTTGCCGCAAGTAGCGGAAGATCGCCACTCGACCCGCCGGTTTCAAGCCGGTTCAGGAAAAGCTGTCGTAGCCGGCGCGGCCTTCGTCCAGAAGCCGCCGGATCACAGCGACGCCGTGCGCAATATCGTCCCGCTGTCGCGGCTGCGAGATGCCAAACCGCACGCCGTGAAAGGCCTGTTCGGAACGCCCCGCCTTGAACTCGTCCTCGTCGTCGATGAGCACGCCATGTTCGAGGCAAGCCTGTTTGAAAGTGCCGGAAAGCCATGGGTCCGGCAAAGTGAGCCAGACGAACGGCACATTATCCAGCGCCTTGAAGTCGAAGCCGTCGAGTGTCTCGCGCACGATCGCGATGCGCGCACCGATCTCGGCAATGCTGCGCTTGCGCATCTCGGCGGCCTGACCGGACAACACCAGCCGGCTGCCCACCTCCGCCAGCAGAAAGGGCAGGCCGCCCGTCATCATCTTATGGGCAACCCGGATGCGGTGACGATAGGCCGGCGGGCAAGCGAGCCAACCGCCGCGAACACCCGCCGCGACCGATTTCGACAGGCCGCCGGCAACGATGGTCCGTTCGGGAGCATATTCGGCCAGTAAAGGCGTCGGGTCGTCGGTCAGTCCGCCATAGAGATCGTCCTCGATCAAGACGACGTTATATTGACGGGCGACATGCGCGATTGCCTCGCGGCGCGATGCCGACAGCGTTGTCAGCGTCGGGTTCTTGGCCGTCGGCATCAAAAACATCATCTTCGGGTGCTTTTGTGCGCAGACGCGCTCGAAATCCTGGGGATCGATGCCCTCGTCGTCAGCCGCCACCAGTGCGGTCCGGCGACCGATCAGGCCGGCGCTGCGGGAGATCTGCGAATAGGTGAGGTGCTCGAAGACGACATAGTCGCCGGGGGCGGTGAGCCCCGCAATTGTTGCCATCACCGCGGCGTGGGTGCCGAGCGTGGGGACAATGGCATCCGCCGCCGGGCGATAGGAATTGCGCGACAGCCAGCGCCTGCCGGCCTCGAACCAGCGGTCCGGGAAATCACGCGTGTAGCTTGAAATCTCATGCGGATGGTCTTGCGCCGTGCGTGTCAACACATCGGCGACGATGGCACCCTGGCCGACATCCGGTGCGGCGGTGCTATCGAAGCGCATCTTGTCGCCGGGCGCATCCATATAGCGCGTGCCTTGTTCGACCGGCTCCAGGAAATCCGGCTTTGCGCTTTCCGACTGCTGAGCGAGAACATAGGTTCCGCGGCCCACCTCGCCGCTGACCAATCCCCGCTCGCGCAGCAATTGATAGGCCCTGCCGACGGTGCCGACGGTCGTGCCGATGTCGTATGCCAGATCGCGCTGCGGCGGCAGCTTTGCCCCTGCACCGATCAGGCCGCGGTCGATGTCCGTCTCGATGGAATCGGCAAGCCGCTGATAGAGCGGGCCGGTACCCGCGGTAAGATCTGGAAGCCAAGTTGTCATGGTGACAATTTTTTACATTGCACCAGGATGTGAGTCAATACATATCAGATCGGCGGCGAGAAGGGTACAATCCGAAGTTTTGGCAGAAAGAAAATGGCTACAATAGAGACAATCCGCCCCGTTAGGGCTGAATTGCAGATGCAGGTGGCGCCTCCGTTAGGCCGGCCAACCTATGTTAGTCGGCTGGTGCGTACGCTCGGATCCTTCGCGAGATGGATTGGCAGGCTAATGGATCGTCGGCGCAGCCGGCTGGTCCTGCTCGAGATGACCGACGACCAGCTCAAGGACATAGGCATTACGCGTTGTGATGCCCATCGTGAGGGCCTCAGGCCGTTCTGGGACTGAGGGTTGAGGCACCGCACTTTAGCGGACGCCCGCCGCCCTGAGCCTCGATACGCCGTGGTCCACAAGCACGGCCACGATACACAGAACCAGAAAAAGCCCGGTGATGGCCAGAGCCGAGACGGCGACGCTGGCCGCCCCGTGTTTGGAGACGTCGAGGAATGGATAGGGTACTTCGCCGACGATCGGCGCCCGCAGCAGCGCGTAGGCCAGATAGGCGATCGGATAGATCATCCACCACGAGATGTCACGCCATCGCGTCGAGCCGTCGGCGCCCGCCACAAGCCACCACAGCACGAACACCACCGGCGTCACATAGTGCAGGAGCACGTCGCAGAGCAGGAACAGCCCTTGCGGCTGCCAAAGCTGCGCCAGGACCGTGGCGTAGATAATGAGGACCAGGCTTATGGCGACGGCTACGCCCGCCCCTATCCGTGGCCCGGCAAAGGCCGGAAACCAGGCATAACCCGTCGACGACAGCAACGAGGCATGGACGAGCACCGCGCCGATGTTGGTCAGGATGGTGAAGAAGCTGAAATAGAAGACCAGCGAGCCGACAAAGCCGCGGCCGGCTTCCATTGATGCCGGGACGGTGATGCAGAGCTGCAGGACGAGCCCGGCCAGGCCGACGACCAGACCGGTGATCTGCAGCAAGCGACCCATTGGGCTAGGCAGCAGCGCCACAGGCCGGATTGCCGGCCTGCCAGCGGGCAATGTCCGAGCCGATGCGGCCGCCGAGCGGTTCCGCCATCAATGGGCCGAACACGTCGACGCGGCTCGAATTGCCTTGCGCCTGCACGACCAGCAACGGCTTTCCGCCATAATGTTTGGCCGGCACCAGCAGGAAGCGCGGCGTGCCGCTGAACGAATTCAGCTCGTTGGCCATCTGATAGGATTTGAAGGCAGGGTCCTTGCTGGCGATCCAGCATTTGTGGGCAGCTATTGCCACCTGCTCCATGGCAAGCAGTGACGCGCTCTTGCCCGCCGGCGCCGGCGTGCTCTTCGGGCTTGACTGGCATGAGGCGAGTACAAGCCCGGCGGCAGTAGCGACGGCGAGGCGGGCGAGTGTCAATCGCATGGTCAAGCGGCGCCCATCTCGAGTTCGGACAGAAAGATCTTCAGACCGTCTGTCATCTCACCCCAGACGCGCGACAGCGCCGGATGCTGCAAGGCGATTTGCTCATAGGCATCGAATTTCGGATAGGCGTCAAGCAGGTCGGGGCGGCCGATCGTCGCCCTGAAATTGTTGAAGACGAAGCGGGTCGGCGTCAGCCACGCATCGGCGAAGGAGATGTCGTCGCCGAGCGCGAACGGGCCATGCGCCATGCGGGCCTCGATTGCCGCAAGCCCGTGATGCAATCGGGCGAACTGTGCCTTGATGTCCGCCTCGTTGCGCTGCGGCACGAAATAGAGCTCGAACAGCTTCATCGTTGGGGCGAGCACGTCAAGGTCGGTGATGCGGGCGAACATGCGCACCAACGCCCGGTCTTTCGAATCCTTGGGCAGCAGCGCTGGCTCGGGAAAGCGCTCCTCCAGATATTCGGCAATGACCACGGATTCGACGATCGTTTCGCCCGAGCCGGTGATCAGCACTGGAATCCGGTTGAGCGGGGAGATGGCACGGAATGCCTCGGGAATGGGAAACCCAGGCGGCGGTGCAATGACCTTGAGCGGCACGTTCTTGATGTAGGCCAGCGCCCGCACGATCGACGAATAGGGCGACAGCGGTCGCGAATAGAGTTTCATGACCGTCGCTCCAGGAGGAAGATTGAATGCATCAAGCGGCGATGCCCAGCGCGCTTTCGAACAGCGCCCGGCCGTCGCTGCCGCCATGCGCCGCTTCAATCAGGTTCTCGGGATGCGGCATCAGGCCGAGCACATTGCCACGGCCGTTGACAATGCCGGCAATGCCGTTGATCGAGCCGTTGGGATTGGTGCCTTCGGCATATCGGAACACCACCTGGCCTTCGCCTTCGAGGCGGGCCAGCGTTTCGGCATCAGCAAAATAATTGCCGTCATGATGCGCCACCGGCGCGCGGATGACCTGGCCCGGCTGATAGCGGCGGGTGAACATCGTGTTGGCATTGGCGATCTGCAGCTTGACTTGCCGGCAGACGAATTTCAGCGAGGTGTTGCGCATCAATGCACCCGGCAACAGGCCGGCCTCGACCAGGATCTGGAAGCCGTTGCAGACGCCGATGACCGTGACGCCCTTGGCCGCCTTTTCGGCCACAGCCCGCATCACCGGCATGCGCGCGGCAATAGCGCCGCAGCGCAGATAATCGCCAAAGGAAAAGCCGCCGGGAATGGCGATCAGGTCGACATCGGGAATTTCAGTGTCGGTCTGCCAGACGGTGACCGGCGGCGTGCCGGAAATCTTGGTCAGCGCCGCGATCATGTCACGGTCGCGATTAAGGCCGGGGAGCAGGACGACGGCTGATTTCATGAGAATTCATGCTCGTTGAGTTGGAACAGATATCGCGGCAAAACATGGCTGGTCAGCCAGACGCCATTTTCGGAAAGAAAAAATAAGGCGCCGTTTTTGGCCATGTTTTCCGAGTCGATCCGCAGGATAACACTTCTCCCCTTGCGGCGCTGTGCGACGATCACAGCTGTTTCAATGTCTTTTGACAAATGAACGTGCTGCCGAGACTGGCTGATCAAGCCTTCTCGTAAGATGCTGGGGAGAAACTCTTCCTTGGTGCCGTGATATAAGACTGTTGGAGGAATTGATGGCGACAGGCCGAGATCAATCTCGACACTGTGGCCTTGAACCGCACGGACACGATCACCGTCGATTGCAAAGCGCTTTTTCGGGTTCTCGTCGATGATCCGAACAACCTCGGCGGCGGATGTGCCGAACTTCGCCTGAATCGCCGCGCAAAGTTTGTTGAGATCAGTCCAACCGTTCTCATCCAAAGTCAGCCCCGCTTCATGGGGAGCATGGCGTAAAACAAGACTCATGAACTTCGATATCTGGATGTCTTTCGACAAGCTCAGCCGATCTCCACCGCGTAATTCTCAATCACCGTATTCGCCAGAAGCTTGTCGCACATAGCTTTCAGATCGGCCTCGGCCTTGGCCTTGTCGCCCTCGGCAAGCTCGATATCGAAAACCTTGCCTTGCCGCACCTGGCCGACGCCGCCGAAACCCATTCCGGAAAGCGCATGCTCGATTGCCTTGCCTTGTGGGTCGAGCACGCCGTTCTTGAGGGTTACGGTAATGCGGGCCTTGATCACGCTGGACATGCTCCTGTTCACCTGTTGAGCGGGCAAGCCGTCAGTGCGGCTTGCCTTTGACACCGTCGGTCGATGCGACGAGCACCGGTCCGGCAGGGCGCGGCGGTTCGTTCTCGTTCATGATGCCGAGGCGGCGGGCAACTTCCTGATAGGCTTCGACGAGCCCGCCCATGTCGCGGCGGAAGCGGTCCTTGTCGAGCTTGTCCTGGGTCGCCACGTCCCACAGCCGGCAGGAATCCGGCGAGATCTCGTCGGCGACGACGATGCGCATCATATCGCCTTCGAACAGGCGGCCGCATTCGATTTTGAAATCGACGAGCTGGATCCCGACGCCCATGAACAGGCCGGAAAGGAAGTCGTTGACGCGAATGGCCAGCGCCATGACGTCGTCGATCTCCTGCGGGCTCGCCCAGCCGAAGGCGGTGATGTGCTCTTCCGATACCATCGGATCGTCGAGCGCATCGGCCTTGTAATAGAATTCGATGATCGAGCGCGGCAGCACGGTGCCTTCCTCGATGCCCAAGCGCTTGGCCAGCGAGCCGGCGGCGACGTTGCGCACCACCACTTCGAGCGGGATGATCTCGACTTCCTTGATCAGCTGCTCGCGCATGTTGAGCCGGCGGATGAAGTGGGTCGGAATGCCCATCCGGTTGAGATGATTGAAGATGTGCTCGGAAATGCGGTTGTTGAGCACGCCTTTGCCATCGACGATTTCATGCTTCTTCTTGTTGAAAGCGGTGGCGTCGTCCTTGAAGAACTGGATCAGCGTGCCAGGCTCCGGTCCCTCATAAAGGATCTTGGCCTTGCCTTCATAAATGCGGCGGCGATTTTTCATCTGATTTTTCTCTGGATTTGCGGGCAGGCGGCAAGCGACCAGTTCCTGTCCGTCTGCCTAAAATAAGATGGCGACGGTGGGGTTCAATGCCGGTGTCTATCCCAATCGCACTGTTTGCTCAATCGGCAAATCCTTTCAATCAACCGCTTTCGGGGACCGAAATGCCGCAGCGCAGCAGGCAATGTAGCATATTGACCGGCCGGCGCCCTTTTGGTTTGTGCTCCGGCAACACATATTGGCACAACGAATCGGATTTCACGGAGGGATGCCATGAGCAGCATGAAAGACCGCGAAGAGGGCTTTGAGCGCAAATTCGCATTCGACGAGGAACTTCGATTCAAGGCTGCGGCACGCCGCAACAGAGCGCTCGGCCTGTGGGCTGCCGAAAAGCTCGGCAAGTCAGGCGCCGAGGCCGACGCCTATGCCAGGGAAGTGGTCGTCAGCGACATCGAGGAAGCCGGCGATCACGACGTTTTCCGCAAGATACGCAAGGATTTCGATGCAGCCGGCATCGACCAGTCGGACCATCAGATCCGCCGCACCATGGATGAATTGATGGCGCAGGCGATTGAGCAGATCAAGAACACCTGATCCTTCCACCGACATCGATCGAATGCTGGACCAATCGACCGCCCGGCCTAACCGGGCGGTTTTTCTTTGCCTTTGCGGTCATTTCCGGCTGAATTGCTGCAAGCAAAGAGGAAATCACCAATGTCCCTGAAGTCACGCCTGGCGGCCGACGAGACGCTGTTCACCGCATGGTCCGGCGTGCCGGATGCCCTGACTGTCGAGATATTGGCCAGACAAGGGTTCGACGCGGTTACGCTCGACATGCAGCATGGTGGCCATCACGAGGACAGCGTGCTGCGCGGGCTTGTGCCGGTGCTGGCGGCCAACAAGCCGGCGCTGGTGCGCATCCCGGTCGGCCGCTTCGACATGGCCAGCCGCGCGCTCGACTTCGGCGCCGAGGCTGTGATCGCCCCGATGGTGAATTCGGTGGCGGACGCAAAGCTGTTTGCCGCCGCCATGAAATACCCGCCACTCGGCGAGCGCTCCTGGGGGCCGACCTATGCCTTTCCGCGCCATGGCAAGGGCGATTATGCCGACTGGCTGCGCGACAGTAACCAGCGCACCATGGCGTTCGCCATGGTCGAAACGCGCGCCGCGCTTGATGCACTCGACGGCATTCTCGACACGCCGGGTATCGACGGGATCTTCCTCGGCCCGTCGGATTTCTCGATCGCCTGGTCGAAGGGAACCACCGTCAGTTCGACGCTGGAGAGCATGATGGAGACCGTCGCCTCGATCGCCGAGCGCACCCGCAAAGCCGGCAAGCATGCGGCGATCTATGTGATGGAACCGGCCATCGCCGGTCGCGTGGTGTCGATGGGTTACCGGCTGCTGGCGATGGGTTCCGAGCATTCGCTGATTTCGCTTGGGGCAAAGACCCTGCTGAGCAGCGTCAGGGGTTCAATCGCTTCCTAGAGATCCGTCAGGAATTTCGCGAACGTCATCGACCCTTCGGGCCAGGGGCCAAAGCCGGAATCCGCGTTGAGATGGCCGGCATCGCCGGCGTCGATGAACAGCGAGCCCCAAGCCGCGGCAATGTCCTCGGCGACGCCGAAGGCGCAGAACGGGTCGTTGCGGCTGGCGATCACCACCGACGGAAACGGCAGCGGGTCACGCGGATAGGGACCGAAGGTCATCAGGTGCCTCGGCTTTATCTTTGGATTGGCGACATCGGGCGGCGCCACGAAAAAAGCGCCGGCGACCGGCCGCTCGAACCGAGACAAGGCCTGGATGACCGCGGCGACGCCAAGCGAATGGGCGACGATGACGACCGGCCGCTCGGCCTCGTTAACCGCCTTGGCGACACCGGCCGTCCAATCCTCGCGCACCGGCTTCGACCATTCCGCCTGTTCGACGCGGCGCGCTGTCGATAGTTTCGACTGCCAGCGGCTCTGCCAATGATCGGGGCCGGAATTGGTGTAGCCCGGCACGATGAGAATATCTGCTTCCCTGACTTTCATGGCGCGCATGTAGCGAGAGGCGCTGTCGGGTGCAACCGGGTATAAACTCAACAGCGACACGCAAACGGCCTCTCACGAGCCCGGTTCTGCTCGCTATTGTGAACACCATGTTCGCTTCTTGCGCTCTTGTGTGAACGATCGCGATCGACGATCTGTCGCCAGGAAAGAATGGCTGTTCCGAGATTTTGGCACGGACACGGCGTAGAATGATTGATGGCGCCGGGTTCCTCTGTTGGAAGCTTGTCGAGCGCCGCCTGAACGGAGCACTTTGATGAGCGAACTGCCTTTTGCCGCGACGACCCCGGTCAGCGTTGCCCGCGTCGGCTTGCGGGCGCGCCATGCAGAAAATCTCGCTGCCTACTATCGCAAAGTCGTCGGTTTGCAGGAACTGAGCCGCTCCGGCGGCACGATCACGCTCGGCGCAGTCAATCGTCCTTTGCTCGACATCGAAGCGGATCCGGCTGCGAAACCGGATGACCCGCGCAGCGCCGGTCTTTTCCACACCGCCTTCCTACTACCCAGTCGGGCCGATCTCGGCCGCTGGATCAATCACGCCATCGCCGGCAAGATTGGCATCGAGGGCGCGTCCGATCATCTGGTCAGCGAGGCGCTTTATCTGACCGACCCGGAAGGCAACGGCATCGAGATCTATGCCGACCGCCGTCCGCAGGACTGGAAATGGAACGGCGACAAGATCGCGATGGCGACGGAGCGGCTGAACATCCCTTCGGTGGTTGCCGAAGTGCCGGCCGGCGACACCGGCTGGCAGGGCGCGCCGGAAAACAGCATTATCGGCCACGTCCATTTGCGGGTCGGCAGGCCGGAAGAAGCCGAAGCATGGTGGCACCAGGAGTTCGGTTTCGACACGGTGGCAAAATATGGTGGCGCGGCGGTGTTCCTGTCGTCCGGCGGCTATCATCACCACATTGGCGCAAATGCGTGGCAGAGCCCGGGTGCCGGTCGCCGAGATCCCTCCCGCTCCGGCCTGGCCTGGGTCGAGATGCGTTCGGACAATGCCGCGAGCGACACTACCCGCGAGGATCCGTGGGGCACAGTGATAAGGACGGTTCCCGGTAAGGCGTAGGCTAGAGGTTAGCCTTCTCGAGTAAGCGTCCTAGCATCAGCAGGCCCGCTGGCCATACGCCCAGGCGGGCCTCGTTTCCCATATGGCCGAGATCGCCGGCATCGGCGATATCCGCGCCCCAGGCTGCGGCAAAAGCGGTCGCCTTGTCGAAGGTGACGCGCGGGTCGCTGCGGCTCGCCACCACCAATGCCGGGAAGGGCAGGCGCTTCAGCGGCATCGGCGCGAACGGGCGCACCGCGTCGAATGAGGGATCGGTATCCTCGACATTGGTCGCGGCGACCAGGAACGCCGCCGCGACCTTGTCGAGCTGGCTTTGACTGGCCCCGGAAGCCCACTTCACCGCCGTCGCCACTGCCAGCGAATGTGCAAGCAGCACGATGCGGCGCGGTGCGGCGGCCACCGCAGCATCCACCTGGCCGATCCAGTCTTCAGGCTTCGGCCGGTCCCACTCTGCCTGCAGCACGCGGCTCGAATTGGGGAGCACCCTGCACCAATGCGACATCCAATGATCCGGTCCGGAATTGCCGCGGCCGGGCAGGGCAAGAAAATCGAAATCTCCGGCCGCCGAAATCATCAGGCTTCTCCGAACACTCGGCTGAAGATCGTGTCGACATGCTTGGTATGATAGCCCAAGTCGAATTTCTCGCGGATCTCGGCCTCAGGCAGGGCTGCAACAACGTCCTTGTCGGCCAAAAGTTCCTCAAGGAAATCAGCGCCTTGCTCCCACACCTTCATGGCATTGCGCTGCACCAGCCGGTAGGCTTCCTCACGCGAAATGCCGGCTTGCGTCAGCGCCAGCAGCACGCGCTGCGAATGCACGAGGCCGCGGAACTTGTTCATGTTCTTCAGCATGTTGTCGGGGTAGACCAGCAGTTTGTCGATGACGCTGGTCAGCCGTGACAGCGCGAAATCGAGCGTCACCGTCGCGTCGGGCCCGATCATGCGCTCGACCGACGAGTGCGAGATGTCGCGCTCGTGCCACAGCGCCACATTCTCCATTGCCGGCAGCGCGAAGGAGCGCACCATGCGAGCAAGGCCGGTGAGGTTCTCGGTCAGCACCGGGTTGCGCTTGTGCGGCATCGCCGACGAGCCCTTTTGTCCGGGCGAAAAATACTCCTCCGCCTCCAGTACCTCGGTGCGCTGCAGATGGCGCATCTCGATCGCCAGCCGCTCGATCGACGAGGCGATGACGCCGAGCGTGGCGAAGAACATCGCATGGCGGTCGCGCGGGATCACCTGCGTCGACACCGGCTCGGGCTTCAGCCCAAGTTTCTTGGCCACGTACTCTTCGACATAGGGGTCGATATTGGCGAAGGTGCCGACCGCACCCGAGATGGCGCAGGTGGCGATGTCCTCGCGTGCGTGCACCAGCCTCTCGCGGCAGCGCGAGAATTCGGCATAGGCCTGCGCCAGCTTGACGCCGAAAGTGGTCGGCTCGGCATGGATGCCGTGGCTGCGGCCGATGGTAATCGTATCCTTGTGCTCGAAGGCGCGGCGCTTGAGCGCCGCAAGCAGCCCGTCAATGTCGGCCAGGAGGATGTCGCTGGCCCGGGTGAGCTGCACGGCAAAACAGGTGTCGAGAACGTCGGAGGATGTCATGCCCTGATGGATGAAGCGGGCATCCGGCCCGACGAATTCGGCAAGATGGGTGAGAAAGGCGATGACGTCGTGCTTGGTGACGCGTTCGATCTCGTCGATGGCTTCGACATCGAATTTCGCCGCCCCGCCTTTCTCCCAAATGGTCTTGGCGGCCTCCTTCGGGATGACGCCGAGCTCGGCCAATGCGTCGCAGGCGTAGGCCTCGATCTCGAACCAGATGCGGAACCGGGTTTCGGGCGACCAGATGGCCACCATTTCCGGCCGGGAGTAGCGAGGGATCATCAGTCGGTCCTGACTTGCAAGAGCATTTGCCCGCGTCCTAACAGAGGCAAGCAAAATGCTCAACGTTGCTGGCGCGCAAACCAGACACTGGCGACAGCCAGCGCAATGAAACCGAGCGGAAAATACAGCCGGATGCCGAGGACGACGAACTGGTAGAGCGCCGTCAACATCGTGAACACGAACTGGAAAACCCAGGTGATGGTGAGCGCGGGCGCATGCCATTGGACATAGTAGGAGCGGTATTGCAGCCCAAAGAGGCCGCCGGTGAAGGCGATAGTCACGGTGAGAAGGCAGACGAAGGCGGCAGCGAGGGCGATCTCCCAGTTGCGTCCGAGGGAGACGAGTCGCGCCAGAAACAGCCCAACCGGGAAGGCCAGCGCGCCGCCGGCAGCATAAAGCAGCGAGACGAAGCGGACCTTCGCCGGGGTCTCCCAATCGTACAGCTGCAGATTGAGCAGCGCGCTGGCGCCCATCGCCATGGCCCACAACAAGGCACCGACAAAAGCGGTGCGCAGCGGCGGCAAGGAGCGGCGGAGACGGCGCAGAGCGCGATAGCGCATGGCGGGGAACGTCACAGGCGACCGGTTACCGCGATCCAGCGATAGTCCGGCCCTTCGAAGCCGTATTGGCGCACCGCGATCAGCACGGCATAGGCGCCGAGGCTATCCAGTGAAAATGTCTGGACCGCGCCGATCTGGTGCCCATTCGGACAGCCGCGGCTTTGCGGGATTGATTTGTCCTCGTGAATAATCCTCGTCTGGCCGCCGTCCTTCGCCTCGATGCGCAGCAGGCGAAAGCCGTTGATCTCGCCCTGGCTCTGGCAGCGTTCGGTGTCATTCATGCCGATCTGGTCGAGCCGGAACTCGAGCGGATCGTCGACCGGCGAAAAGATCGGGCGCGGATTGACCACCATGCGGAAGGGATCGGCAGAAAGCTCGGTCACCGGGTTGAAGCCGGCGGTGATGCCGCGATTTGCCGTGAGTTCCGCCTGACTGACGATCGCTTCGCCCTTTTGCCGAGCCTGCAGCCGCGCTGCGTCCACCATGGCATTCTCGTCTTCGAGCCGGACTCGGATCGGCGATCCCTTGAGAAAACTGTCGTCGGCCGTGTCGATGTAATAGCGGTTGGCATACGGGAATCCCGATCCGTCCTGGACGCCATATTCTTCGAAGGCGAAGATGCCGCGGTCACGGCTGAAGCCGAGGATCTCAAGCTCGGCGACATCGCCTGCGTAGGCAGCGACCGAAGTTGCAAGCTGGGCGAACAGGCAGACGGCAAACAGGGCAAGATTTCGCATGGGGCTTTCCGTTCAGGCAGTCGACGTCGTTAAATTCCCTATCACGATGCTGTCAAAAGATCGTGCTAACTGAAACACGAAGTCGATGCATCCAATCCGGCTGTCGTTTGTTATTGTCGGCAGCTTCACCGCATCGTGCCTTCCGAAAATCAGAATCGATTTTCGGAAGGGCACGATGCATTGATTCAAAATGTTTAGAGCATCCTTTGCGCGTCCAAAGGACGCGCGGCGCCCTAAGGGAGACCCCCATGACCGATGCAGCCAAGATCCGCGAACGTATGGAAGTGATCGGCGCCGACGGCGTCCATGTCGGCACCGTCGACAAGATCGACGGGGATCGCATCAAGCTGACCAAGCGCGACAGCGGCGAGGGCGCTCACAGGGGCCATCACCACTTCATTCCTCTCAGCCTCGTCGCCGAGGTCGAGGGCCAGAAGGTGCGCCTGTCGGCAAACTCGGATGTTGCGGTCACGTTCGAGGAAGAAAAATCCGACCCCACCTGATCATAGTCCAGTCTGACTACTGCTCACCGAATGAGCGTCGGCGCGTTCAGCGCGACGACCAGACCGGGAAGAGATCGCCCTCGGCCGGCGTCGCGGCAAAGACGCCGCGGCTGATGGCGCGCGCCATCGTCGCGCCGGCAGCTGCGTAGAGATCGATTGCATCGTTGGGCCCGAGCTCGATGCCGCTCTTGCCCGTTGCCAGCGCGAAGACCAGATCGCCGTCGGCGGGCGTGTGCGTCGGCCAAATGGCACGGACAAAGCCGTCATGCGCTGATATCGCCAGGCGTTTGGCGGCGGCCTTGGTGAGGACCGCATCAGTGGCGATCACGGCGATGGTCGTGTTGGCGCCGGTTTCCGCCTGCTCTGCGGCATGCTTGTCACGGAACTTCAGCAGGATCTTTCTGGCACCGTCAGGCATCGGGTGGGGATAGCCTAAGCCGCCGAACTCGTCGCCGATCTCGAACGGTGCCGCCCAGAAATGGCGGCTCCCGGCGACCGTCACCGAGCCGGTCGGGTTGACGGCGGCGAGCGCGCCGATGGTGACGCCGCTGTCCAGCATTGTCGAGGCCGAGCCGAGCCCGCCCTTCAGACCGGAGCTCAGCGCGCCGGCACCCGCGCCGGCGGTGCCGAGCGCAAAGTCTATCGCGGCGGCTTGCGCGGCTTCGTAGCCGAGGTCGCGGTAAGGCGGATACCGGCCCCAATCCTTGTCGCCGCCATTGCGCAGGTCGAACAGGATCGCCGCCGGCACGATCGGCACGCGAAAGCCGCCGACCTCGACGCCCATGCCTCTTTCGCGCAATGCCGCCTGTACCCCCGACGCGGCGTCGAGGCCAAAGGCCGAACCGCCCGAAAGCACCACGGCGTGGATGGCATGGATTGAATTGTGCGGCTCGAGCAGGTCGGTTTCGCGGGTGCCCGGCGCACCGCCCAGGATTTGCACGCCGGCCACGGCCGGTTCGTCGCAGATGACGGTGGTCACACCGGATTTCAGCTTGGCATTCGCCGCATTGCCAACCCGCAAGCCGGCAACGTCGGTGATGAGATTGCGCGGACCGGTATGGAACATTATTGGCTCTCCGCCCGCACGAAACGGCCGCCGTCGAAACGGTAGGCACGATAAGGATTTTGCGTCAGGTCGCCTTTCTCGTCAAAGCGGATCGGCCCGATCGCCGTAGTGAAGTCATGTCCAGTAAGCAGGTCAGCCAGGCTTTTGCCGGAGGTTTCGGAAGCCGCAAAGGCCTCGCGGGCGATCTCGACCGCGGCATAGGCGGGAAGCGTATAACCATCCGGCACGATGTTTTGTGCGACAAAGCTTTGCAGCACCTTGGGGTCGGCGACGTCAACCCATTCGGGCGGCGCGATCATTAGCGTGCCGACGGCGTAAGGCACGTCGCCGAGCGGCGCGCGCAGCGCTTCACCGCCGGCAAACACCATGCCGGTATCGAGCTGGCCGGCGTCGCGGCCCATAATGGCGACATCATCGCCGTCACCACCGGCAAAGACATGCGTTGCGCCGGCTTTCTTCAGTCGGCCGATCAGGCCGATCTGGTTGTCGAGCTGCGGCCGGAACGTGTCGACGAACACTGGCTTCAATGCCGCCTGCTCGGCGGCAGACCGAAACGTCTCGGCCATTTCGCGGCCATAGATCGTGCCATCGTCGACGATAGCGAACAGCTCGTTCTGCCATAGGCGGGTGAGGGTGGCGGCGACGGCATTGCGCTCGTCGTCGCCGCGCGGCCCGAGACGATAGATCGGCCATCCCGTCTTGGCGCGCCGGTCGGTCAGGCTTTCCGTGCGCACGCCGACGGTGATCACCGGGATGTCGGCATCCTTGAGGATCGGCAGAGCCGCCTCGATTGCGTCGGTGCACAGAAAACCGATGACGACCTTGACCTTGGCCGCGGCGAATTCCCGCGCGGCGGCAACGCCGCCAGCGGCCGTGCAGGCGTCATCGATCGTCCTGATCTCGGTATCACTCGCTTCAGCCGCCATTGTCGCGCCTGCCTCGATCTGCTTGCCGAGGATCGCCGACGGCCCCGACAAAGGCGCCGCGACACCGATCAGCAGCGTCTCGGCACTCGCACTACCGGCGAGCGAGAGCCAGGCCAGCACCGCTATCGTGGTTGTCCAAGGTCGCATGCGAGCGAAGAATTCCTCCGCGCCGGTCGCGTGTTTTGCCGGCGCCAATGCCGTCAAGACCTAAAGGCTGGCCAGCTTTGGCGCAACACGCGAATTCGGGATATAGCTCAAGCACTTCGCTTGTGGCATGCAATATGCGGTCATATATAACGGCTGGTTCTGACTAACGGAAAATCATCGGTGCTGAAGAAGAATGAAATCGGGCCGCAGGCCTACCGCGACGCTATGGCCCATTTTGCCGGCCATGTGCATGTGGTCACCACTGATGGCCCGGCGGGCAAGCGTGGCGCGACGGTGATCGCGGCCTGCTCGGTGTCGGACACGCCGCCGACCATCCTGGTCTGCCTCAATCGTGAAAATCCCAAGAACGAGCCGTTTGTGAAAAACGGCAAATTTGCCCTGAACACGCTGGCTTCGGATCAGGAGCCGCTATCGATCGGCTTTTCCGGCATCACCGGCCTGCCGGTCGAGGAGCGTTTCGCATTGGCCGAATGGGACGTCATCTCGACCGGTGCGCCGACGTTGAAGGGCGCGCTTGCCGTCTTCGACTGCGAGCTGATCGACACCAAGGATTTGGCCACTCATCGTGTGCTTTTTGGCAAGGTGACAGGCCTGCGCACCGGCGATAATTTGCGGCCGCTGATCTATCACGACCGCAGCTACCACGCTCTGTAGAGGCTTTGATGGCCGCGTCCATGGAGATCAAATGACCGAGCTGAAATCGCGCCCCGTGCCGCGGACCATCGACGAGACGCTCGATCTGTTGACCAGTGCGGATTATGTGGCGGACCGGTCGCTGGCGACTGTGCTGTTTTTGTCGCTGCGCATGAAGCGTCCGCTGTTCCTTGAGGGTGAGGCGGGCGTCGGCAAGACCGAGATCGCCAAGGTGCTGGCCGAGGCCCTTGGCCGTAGGCTGATCCGCCTGCAATGCTATGAAGGGCTCGATGTCTCGTCTGCCGTCTACGAGTGGAACTACGCCGCGCAGATGATCGAAATCCGCATGGAGGAGGCGGCCGGCAAGGTTGACCGCTCCGACATGGAACGCAACGTCTTTTCCGAAAAGTATCTGATCCGCCGCCCGGTGCTCGATGCGCTGACTGGCAAGGCGGGCGCCGCACCGGTGTTCCTGATCGACGAACTCGACCGCACCGACGAGGCCTTCGAGGCATTCCTGCTCGAAATCCTTTCCGATTTCCAGGTGACGGTGCCCGAACTCGGCACCATCAAGGCGGAGGAGCCGCCGATCGTCATCATCACCACCAACCGCACGCGCGAAATCCACGACGCGCTGAAGCGGCGCTGCCTTTATCACTGGGTCGATTATCCCAATGCCGAGCGCGAGCTTGAGATCGTCCGCCGAAAGGTGCCGCAGGCCAACAGCCGGCTTTCGGCCGAGGTCGTTTCATTCATCCAGAAGCTGCGTCAGATCGAGCTGTTCAAGGTGCCCGGCGTCGCCGAGACCATTGACTGGGCCGGCGCGCTGACCGAACTCGACAAGGTGGCGTTGGACCCTGAGACGGTTTCCGACACGATTGGCGTGCTGCTGAAATACCAGGACGATATTGCCCGCATCGGTGAGGGCGAAGGCCGGCGCATCCTCAACGAGGTCAAGGCCGAGCTGTCGGCGGCGGAGTAGGGCGATGCCGCGTGCGGAACCCAAAGAGGCAACGGCGGACGGGCGGATCGCCGACAACGTCGTCTATTTCTCCCGCACCTTGCGCAAGGCCGGTATGCGTGTCGGACCGGCCTCGGTCAAAGACGCCATCGAGGCAGTGCTCGCTGCCGGCATCGGCTCGCGTGACGATTTCTACTGGACGCTGCACGCCGTGCTGGTCTCGAGGCACGAAGATCACGCCACCTTCGACGAGACCTTCCGGCTGTTCTGGAAGTCGCACGAGCTGATCGAAAAGATGCTGGCGATCTTTTCGCCGATCGCTCCCGACAACAAAGGGAAGCAAAAACCCCGCGCGGCCGAGAACCGCGTCAGCCAGGCGATGTTCGAGGGTCACCAGAAGAACCAGCCGGCGCAGGAAGTTCCCGAGATCGAGGTCGACGCGCGCTTCACCTTCTCCGGCAACGAGGTGCTGAGAGGCAAGGATTTTGCCCAGATGAACGCCGCCGAGATGGCCGACGCCAAGATAGCGATCGCCCAGTTGCGGCTGCCCGTCGACATGGTTCGGACGCGGCGTTTCAAAGCCGATGCGCATGGCCGCCGTATCGATCCGCGCGCCATGATGCGCTCGGCTGCGCGCACCGGCGGCGAGTTGATCCTGCCTAAATTCCGCTCGCCCCGCGAAGTCCATCCGCCGCTGGTGGTGCTTGCCGACATTTCCGGTTCTATGAGCCAGTACACGCGGATCTTCCTGCATTTCCTGCATGCGCTGACGGAAAAGCGCCGGCGCGTGCACGCCTTCGTCTTCGGCACCAGGCTTACCAATCTGACCCGTCAGATGCGGCATCGCGATCCCGATGCCGCACTCGCCGACTGTTCTGCCGCGGTAAAGGACTGGTCGGGCGGCACGCGCATCGGCGATACGCTGGCAGAATTCAACCGTTTTTGGTCGCGCCGCGTGCTGGGGCAAGGCGCGGTGGTACTGCTGATCACCGATGGGCTGGAGCGCGACGAGGTCGCCGGCCTGTCGGAGGAAATGGAACGGCTGCATAAATCCTGCCGGCGGCTGATCTGGCTGAACCCGCTGCTGCGCTTCGACGGCTTCGAGGCGCGCGCCCGCGGCGTCAGGGCGATGCTGCCGCATGTCGACGAATTCCGTTCGGTGCACAATCTCGACGCGCTCGCCGATCTCTGTGCGTCGCTGGACAAGAATTCGGTGCGTTCGGTCGACCCGCGCCGGTGGATCCAGGCTGGCGCGAAGCGCGTCGCATAACCACATGTCTCCCAGGGAGAAAATCATGGAACACAGTGTCTATCTCGATGAAGCCCGCGACCCGCTGATCATCGCGGAGGGCTGGATGAAGGACGGCAAGGACGTCGCCATTGCCACCGTGGTCGAAACCTGGGGTTCGGCACCGCGGCCGGTCGGTAGCCATCTGGTCATCGACACCGAAGGCAATTTCCATGGCTCCGTTTCGGGCGGCTGCGTCGAAGGCGCAGTGGTGACCGAAGCAATCGACGTCATCGATAGCGGCAAGGCGAAGATGCTGGAGTTCGGGGTCGCCGATGAGACTGCGTGGCAGGTCGGCCTGTCCTGTGGCGGCCGCATCAAGGTCTATGTCGAAAGATTGGGCTGATTGTCGATGGATCCTTACGCGCTGAAGACACTCAACGCCGAACGTCGTGCCCGCCGCGCGGCGATTTTGGTAACCGATCTTGGTGACGGCCGGGACCGTATCGTGCGCGAGGGCGACCAGGTTGCCGGCGAACTCGGGGCAGCCATCGCCAAGGCATTCCGCACCGGCAATTCCGGGTCGGTCGAAGCTGGGGGACGGGCCTTCTTCCTCAACGCACATCTGCCGCAGCCACGCCTGGTGGTGATCGGCGCCGTCCACATCAGCCAGGCGCTTGCACCGATGGCCAGGATCGCCGGCTATCCCGTCGAGATCATCGATCCGCGCACGGCGTTTGCCACGTCCGACCGCTTTCCCGACATCGCGCTGCATGCCGAATGGCCGGAGGATGTCCTGAAGCGTCAGCCGCTCGACGGCTATACCGCGCTGGCTGCCCTCACTCATGATCCGAAGATCGACGATTTCGCGCTGAAGGCGGCGCTCGACGCCAACTGCTTCTATGTCGGGGCGCTTGGCAGTCGCAAGACCCATGCGAAACGCGTCGAACGCTTGCTGGCCTTGGGCGCGACCGCCGACCAGATCGCCCGCATTCATGCACCGATCGGCCTCGACATTGGGGCTGCCAGCCCGGCCGAGATCGCCGTCGCGGTGTTGGCGCAAGCGATCCACGCCTTTCGCTCTCGCGGCCTCGAATCCAAAGGCGCGGTCGCGTGAAATTTGGTCCCGTTCCGATCGATGCGGCCGAAGGGGCAGTGCTGGCGCACGCCACCACAGCCGGAGAGCGCCGCTTCCGCAAGGCGCACAGGCTAAGCGCCGAGGATGTGTCCCTGTTGAAGGCCTCCGGGATTTCCGAGGTCGTCGCGGCGGTGTTGGCGCCCGATGATCTCAGCGAGGATGCCGCGGCCGAAAAGCTCGCCGCATATATGATCCATCGCAACATCGAGGCGAAGCGCGCTGCGACCGGCAGGGTCAACCTCCACGCGCAGGCTGCCGGCATATTCACCGTCGACGCGGCGATGATCGACGCCATCAATGCCGTCGATCCGACGATTACCATCGCCACGCTGGCGCAGCATGCGCCGGTCGAAAAAGGTCAGATGGTTGCGACGGTGAAAATCATTCCGTTTGCGGTCGCCTTCGCTTTGGTCGATGCGGTGGCAAGGATCTGCGCCGAGGGCGAGATTTTTGCGGTCAACGCCTATCAGCCGGTGCGCGTCGGCGTCATCCAGACGGTGCTGCCCGGCATCAAGCCGAGCGTGCTCGACAAGACGCTGCGCGTCACCGAAGCGCGCCTGGCGCGTTCGGGCAGCCGGCTGACGACGGAGCGTCGAACCCCGCATGAGGTCAGCCCCGTCGCCGAGGCTGCCGCCTCGCTGATCCGCGACAACGATATGGTGGTGATCTTCGGCGCCTCGGCGATGGCCGATTTCGGCGACGTCGTGCCCGCCGCCATCGAAAGGGCAAGCGGCACCGTCATTCGCGCCGGCATGCCGGTCGATCCTGGCAATCTGCTGGTGCTCGGCAATCTAGGCGGCAAGCGCATCATCGGTGCGCCCGGTTGCGCCCGTAGCCCCAAGGAGAACGGCTTCGACTGGGTGCTCGACCGGCTGATTGCTGGTCTCGACGTGACCGCCAGGGATATTGCCGGCATGGGCGTTGGCGGGCTGCTGATGGAAATTCCGACGCGGCCGCAGCCGCGCGAGCCGCTGCCGGCCAAAGCAGAACCAAGGGTCGAGACGGTGCTTCTGGCGGCCGGCCGCTCCAGCCGCATGAGCGGGCCGAACAAGCTTTTGGCGCTGTTCGACGGCAAGCCCCTGGTCCGCCGCACCGCCGAACGCGCGGTCGGTTCGAAAGCCGCGGCCACCATCGTCGTCACCGGCCACGAGCGCGAGCGCGTGCGCAGCGCACTGTCGGGCATGGATGTGACCTTCGCCGACAATCCGGATTTCGCCGAGGGTCTGTCTTCGTCGCTGAAGGCAGGCATCGCCAAGGTTTCTGGCGACGCCGCCGGCGCCCTGATCGTCCTCGGCGATATGCCGGGCGTCGCCTCGGCCGACCTCGACAGGCTGATCGAGGCGTTCCGCAAGTCCGAAGGGCGATCGGTGGTGCGCGCCTCTCATAATGGCCGGCGCGGCAACCCGGTGCTGCTGCCGCGCTCGCTGTTCGCCGCCATCGCTCACCTCGAAGGCGATACCGGTGCCCGTCATCTGGTCGAGGCCGAAGGGCTCGACGTCATCGATGTCGAGATCGGCGAAGGGGCGGCCGTCGATGTCGACACGCGCGAGGCGCTGGAAAGCGCCGGCGGCGTGCTGCAGGATTGACAAACCGAAGCCGAAAAACGCATGGCTGCGGGATGGCCTTTCGTTCTTGCTTCCGGTTCCGCTTGCCCCCCTCTGGCCTCCCGGCCCTGCTGATCGCGATTTTTTTGTCGCTCTCTTGTGCCGCCTACGCCAACGCTCTCGAACTCAAACCCTTCAAGGATGATCTGTTCGCCTATCCGGCGACGCTCTCATCCGAAAACAACGGCGCCTATACGGTCATCGACTATCGTGAGTTGCGCGACATCAACGCCCGTGACGAAGTGCCTGAGCGTCGTGTGCACGCGCAATACACCGATACCGGCGTGCGCAAGGTGCAGCAGGATCTGTTGCTGAAGACCGACGCTGGAGATGTCCGCCACATTGCCGTCGGCAAAGTCGGGGGCGCCAGCATCATCGTGCTTTACCTGCACGGGCAGGGCGGCAGCCGTAAGCAGGGCACCGACGACATCACCTTTGGCGGCAATTTCAACCGCATCAAGAACCTGATGGCCGGCAATGGCGGCCTCTATCTGTCGCCGGATTTTTCCGACTTCGGCGACACCGGTGCCGCCCAGATCGCTGCGTTGATCGGCCACTATGCCGAGCAGTCGCCGGGCGCAAAAATCTTCGTCGCCTGTGGCTCGATGGGCGGTTCGTTATGCTGGAAGCTGGCCGATCGCAAGGACACCGGCGGGCGCATCGACGGGCTGCTGCTGCTCGGCTCGCTGTGGGATGAGAGTTTCTTCTCAAGCCCCGCATTCAAGCGTCGTGTGCCGGTCTTCTTCGGCCAGGGTAGCAAGGACCCGGTGTTTCCAATCGAGAAACAGGAAGGCTTCTTCCGATCGATCCTAGCCAAATCGAGAACCTATCCGACCCGCTTCGTCCGTTTTGAAACTGGCACGCATGGCACGCCAATCCGCATGACCGACTGGCGGGGTACACTCAACTGGATGTTATCGAAGGCCCCCTAGGGCGCGGTGTTGTAGTCGACGACCGTCTGCGGATTTTCCTCGCCGTCGTAAGACGCGTCGACGTCGTACTGGACCAGGGAAAAATCGCCGTTGCGAAACAGATATGTCCCCGATGAAGAGGCATCGCCGATGCCACGCCATTTGTTGAACGTAGCGATCGTCTTGGTCTCTTCGTCGTAATCGGAATTGGTTGCCCAGCCGGAGGTCTGGAAGCCAACTATGGTCATGCCCAGCAATTTGCCTTCGCTGTCGTTGTTTTCGTAGCGAATGTCCATTTCGGGTTCGGCGAACTGCAATTGCCTGACGCCGAGCACGTCGTCGCTCATGTAATAAATAGAGCTTTCGTTATAGGCCGCGGCCGAGCAGGAGAAGTGGAAAAGCCGCGTTTCCCTTTCGGGATCACTGGCAGCCGCATCCTTGTCCTTATAGTGGATCGAGAAAATGTCCGGCTCCTGCGCCAAAAGATCCTTGTCGCACTGGTCGCCATAAGTCGTGGCAAACGCTCTGTTGGCCTGCTCAAGCGCTGCGTCCTTCTTCGGCGGCGGCGGTCCTTCGCCGCAGCTTGCCGGCACGGCATCCTCGAAATCGGCCTTTGACGGTTTCAGCGCACCCTTGTCGATGAAGATCGAGCGAAATGGCGGTTCCTGGATCGAGGCGTTGATCTGGCGCAGCGTATAGCAGCCGGCAAAGACATTTTCGCTGCCGTCCTTGGCTGTCGCCCGGATGGCGACCGGAACGCTGTAGTAGATACTGCCGGCAGCACCGTCTTCGGACACACCACCGGTTTTTACGTCGACCGTGTCGGTGCCGTCATAGCCTTTGACGAAGGAGTTGAAATCCTTGGCCGGCTTGGTGTCGCCGAAATAGTCCCAGGCGCGCGCGAATTCGTGCCGGCTGATGGCACTATAAAGCGACCGGATGACCGCTTCGGCATTCGACCTGTCGTCGATATAAGGCGCGTCTGCGGCGAGCGCCGATTGGCCGGCAAGAGAGATAAAAGCGGCCGTTGCGAAAAGGGCGCGTCTCATCGGGAACCTCCACTCGATGAAAAATCCTATCATATCGATTGCGGCGACGTGGTGACGCTTGAACAATCGCGTGCGAAAGCGCTACCTCTCGCCGTCGGCAGTCGGGCCGCGTGGAGATTTCTTGTGACCATATCAATGTATGAAGCATCCGTGCCGGTATTTTCGGCGAGGCTGAAGGCACTGGCCAACGTCCTGAGCATTGCCGAGCAAAATGCGGCTGACCGGAAGATCGATCCGCAGGTGTATCTCACGGCGAGGCTGGCGCCGGACATGTTCGCCCTGACCAGGCAGGTACAGATTGCCACCGATCACGCCAAGGGCGCGCCGTCGCGGCTGGCCGGGCGTGAGGTGCCAAAATACGAGGACAATGAGGCGAGCTTCGCCGATCTGCAGGCCCGCCTTAGCAAGACATTGGCTCATCTCGCGACATTTTCGGCGGCCGAATTCGATGGTTCAGATGACAGGATGGTCGAACTGAGGCTTGCGGGACGCGAGGTTTCGATGCCAGGAATGCAGTATCTGTTGCATGCCGCCATGCCCAATTTCTATTTCCACCTGACCACTGCCTATGACATCCTGCGCCACAACGGCGTGCCATTGGGCAAGTCGATCTTCCTCGGATTGCGTTGAGATTCGCTCAGGAGATATCCCGGCCGCGCCGGGATATCTCGCGGTGCACTGTTTAGCGCAAGGACATTTCCCGGGCGATGCGTGGGAAATCGGCCGGCTTGACCTCGATATCGGCGCGATCGGCATTGCTCATCGAATGGAGTAGCGCCAGTGCCGCGCGATAGCGCAGCTGTTCCCGCGGACGCGGACGGGCGAACATTTCAGTGAAGAATCCCATGATTCAAGCCCCTCTATTGAAACCTCCGCGGCCTTCAATATAGGCGGATCATGACGATTGTGCAGTGCAGCATTCGCATGGCAGCCATGCTGCCCCGATCTTTTTTGACATAATTCGGCTGGTCCGGCGAAACTTCTGCGGCACTTCGACCGTATGCGTCAGTGCCGGCATTTGGCCGGTTTTTCCTCGCCATTCCTGGCGAACTTCCGGACTGCATGCACATGCAGTCCGGCTTTTTATTGGCCGTGGGGATAAACCCCGTTCGCCGGCATCCTGGGAAAGTCGCCTGGCCTGCCGGCGGCGGGCTTGGAAGCGGCCGGCGCTTTCCTGTATGCTATTGCTTCCTCCTCGCGCAGCCGCGCAAAATTCCCGCCGGAGAACCTCCATGCACAAACGCCGCCTCGGCCAGACCGATCTTTTCGTGTCGCAGATCTGCCTCGGCTCGATGACCTGGGGCCAGCAGAACACCGAGGCGGACGGTCACGCTCAGATGGATTTGGCGTTTGCGCGCGGCGTCAATTTCATCGACACCGCCGAACTCTATCCGATCCCGCCCAAGGCCGAGACGCAGGGCCGCACCGAGACAATCATCGGCAACTGGATGAAGGAGAAGCGCAATCGCGGCCAGGTGATCATCGCCTCGAAAGTGGTTGGCCGCACCGCCAACACCTGGTTTCGCGGCGACCGCCCGTCGAAGCTGGTGCGCGCCGACATCTTCGACGCTATTGATAAGTCACTCGCCAGGCTCAACACCGATTACATCGATCTCTACCAGATCCATTGGCCGGAACGCGACGTACCGTGGGGCGCCAATCCGAACCGCATCGGCGCCGTGCCGCGACGCTCCGATGCCGCCGGCGTGCCGGAGGGCGAGACGCCGATCGCCGAGACGCTTGGTGTGTTCGACGAGCTGGTGAAGGCCGGCAAGATCCGCCACTTCGGCCTGTCGAACGAGAATTCCTGGGGCGTCATGCGTTTCATTGCCGAAGCCGACAAGGGCCTCGGCCCGCGCGTCGTCTCGTTGCAGAACGCCTATAATTTCGTCAACCGCACCTTCGAGGTGAACCTTGCCGAAGTCTGCGAGCGCGAGCAGGTGTCGCTGCTTGCCTATTCGCCGCTGGCGCAAGGCTATTTGACCGGCAAATACGATCATGGCGCGCGGCCGCAGGGCTCGCGCTCGCAGTTGTTCAACCGCGGCCAGCGCTACGAGACGCCGAATGCTGCCGAAGTGCAGCTCGAATACAACCGGTTGGCGCGCACCTTCGGCATGGAGCCGGCCCTGTTTGCCAATGCCTATGTCTCGAACCGGCCCTTGGTCACTTCGAACATCATCGGTGCCACCACCATTTCGCAACTCGAAATGGCGCTCTCTTCCGCCAACGTGGTCTGGACCGAGGACATGCAGAAAGCCGTCGATGCGATCCACCAGCGCGTCGGCAATCCGTGCCCGTGAGGCGTCGAGACGTGATCGTCCGATGATCATAAGGGGAGGGGAACAGCCATGGACTTCCGGATCGACGCGGTGCGCGCAAAATTTCCGGCCTTGTCGCTGACCGACAAGGGCCGCAGGCGCATCTATCTCGACAATCCTGCCGGCACGCAGGTGCCGCAGGCGGTGGCGGACGCGGTGTCACGCTGCCTGCTGACCACCAATGCCAATCTCGGCGGCTTCTTCGAGACCACCATCGCGGCACAAGACATCGTCGACGAGGCCCATCTGGCGATGGCGGATTTCCTTGGCGCGGCAAGTCCGCGGGAAATCATCATCGGCGCCAACATGACGACGTTGACCTACCACATGTCGCGAACGCTTGGCCGTACGATGAAACCCGGCGACGAGATCATCCTCACCCGCATGGACCATGAGGGCAACATCTCACCCTGGCTGCAACTGGCTGAAGACCTTGGCCTTGTCGTGCGCTGGCTACCTTTCGACCAGCAGAGCTGGCAGATCGAGGAGGCGGCGCTCGCCGCGCTGCTTTCCGAGAGGACGCGGCTCATCGCGCTCAACTACGCCAGCAATCTCACCGGGGTCGATCAACCGGGTGAAGGCGTTGACCCGCACTGCCAGGCAGGCCGGTGCGTTGGTCTACGTTGATGCCGTGCAGTTCGCCCCGCATGGCCTGATCGACGTCCAAAATCTCGGCTGTGATTTCCTGATCTGCTCGGCCTACAAGTTCTTCGGCCCACATATGGGAATTTTGTGGGGCAGGCTGGACGTCGTCGATGCGCTGAAGCCGTACAAATGCCGTTGCTCGTCCAATGCCTTGCCGGAGCGCTTCGAGCTCGGCACGCCGCAAATTGAATTGATGGCCGGCCTGTCGGCGGCGGTCGATTATCTTGCCGAGCTGGGCGCGGCGGCCGGCGATCAAGCATCGCGCCGCCAGAAAATAACCAAGGCCTTCGAATTGTCGATCGCTTACGAGAACCCGCTGGCGCAACGGCTGATCGACGGTCTGTCGGATATTGCCGGCCTGACCATCCACGGCATCACCGATCCGAAGCGGATCAATGAGCGCGTGCCGACGGTGTCCTTCACCGTCCAAGGCATCGTGCCGGAGGCGATCGTGCGGCAGATGAATGCGGAAAACATCCCTATGGTCCGGCCACAACTACGCCTGGGAGATTGTGCACCAGCTCGGCATTCCGGCCGACCAGGGCGTCGTGCGCATAGGCATCGCTCATTACAACACTTCAGCCGAGATCGACGAGACGCTGGAGAGTGTGCACCGCGTTGTCGCCATGCTGAGGCAGGAACGATCCTGAGCGCGCCTCGCGGGCCGATCATCGCTTGTGGGCGCCGCCAAAACCGGTGAGGAAGGCGGTGAGATTGTCGCCGAGCTCGTCGCAGAGATAGCCGCCTTCCTGGACGATGACTGTCGATAGGCCGAGACCGGCGATGGCCTCGCCAATGCGCGAGAAACCGGGCGTGCTCACCGACAGCCCACCGAACGGATCGCCCTCGAAGGCGTCGAGGCCGAGCGCCACCACCAGCGCTTCTGGCGCAAAGGCGCGGATACGCTGGAAAGCCACGTCCAGTGCTTCGAGGAATGCGGCGTCGCCGGATTTGCGCGGCAGCGGCAGGTTGAGATTGTAGCCGAGGCCGGCGCCTTCGCCGCGCTCGTCGGCATGGCCCCAGAAAAACGGATAGAAGCGCACCGGGTCGGCATGCAGCGACACGGTGAGCACGTCCGGCCGGGCATAGAAGATGCCCTGCGTGCCATTGCCGTGATGCAGGTCGACGTCGAGGATCGCCACCCGCGCCGCTTGCTTGCGCAGAACCCGTGCGGCGACCGCCGAATTGTTGATGAAGCAGAAGCCGCCGGCGACCTCGGCAAAGGCGTGATGGCCGGGCGGACGGCAGAGCGCATAGGCTGAAGGCACGCCCGACATCACCGCCTCGGCTGCTTCAACCGCGCTCCAGGCGCTCCACAGTGCGCTCTGCCACGTCTCGCCGGAGATCGGGCAGGCGGTGTCGGCCATGTGGTAGCCGGCCTGGCCGACTGCCGAGGCAGGATAGGAGCCGTGCCGCGCGATCGGATGGATGTTGGGAATGACCTCGGCAGAGGCACCCTCGATGCGCTGCCAGCGCGCGAAGATATGCTGGAGGAAATCGAGATATTCGGGCGTATGCACCGCCGCAATCGGGCCGAGCCCGTGATCCCGCGGCCGTTCGATCGTGCAGCCGGCAGCCTTTGCGCCGGCTAGCAATCGCTCGACCCGTTCCGGCTTTTCCGGATTGGGCTGCGGCGCGCCGCTTGAGAGGAACGCCTTCGGGTCGTGGCGCTTCTGTTCTTCGGCATAGAAGGCTTTCATGTTGGCTCCTCCGGTGCATCGGCGAAGGCGAAAAAGGCGTCGCCGACGATCTTCTGCACCTGCTCGTAACTCGACCAGGCAATGCCCAACCGTTCGTAAAAAGCCTTGGCGGTCTCGTTGTCGGTATCGACGGACAGCCTGAGATAGACGCCGCCTGCCTTCCGGCACTGCGCCGCCACCCGGCGCAGCAGGCGCTCGCCGATCCTGCGGCCGCGAAACCGGTCCTCGACGTAGAGGTCCTGCACATAGACGCCGGCTCGTCCCATCCATGTCGAGAAGATCGGAAAATGCAGGCAAAGCCCGGCAAATTCGCCGCCGACTTCGGCGATCAAGGTCGAGAAGGCAGGCTTTTCGCCAAAGCCATAGGTGCGGAGATCCGCAGCTGTCGAGGTGATCTCCTGATGTGCGCCGACATGCGCGCCGAGCCGTAGGAGTGCGGCGTGGATGGTTTCGACGTCCTCCACCCGGCCGGGGCGGATAAGCACGTTTGTGGATGGCGTACTCACGGCAGGCAGGGCGCCCAGGCACCCCCCTCTGTCCTGCCGGACATCTCCCCCTCAAGGGGGGAGATTGGATGTCGCGCCGGGTTTCGCCATTCACCAACGTTGCAGGGTGGGCAGCGAGATCGAAGCTGCCGATCTCTCCCCTTGAGGGAGAGATGGCCGGCAGGCCAGAGGGGGGTGTGCCGGAGCGCAACCATCAGAACGCCACACGGTCGCCGCCCTTGAGCGCCAGCATCTGCCGCGCCTCGGCCGGCGTCGCGACGTCCAGCGACAGCCCGTCGAGCACGCTGCGGATACGGCGGACCTGGTCGGCATTGGACTTGGCCAGTTGGCGCCCGTCGTAGAGGCTGTCCTCCAGCCCGACGCGGACATTGCCGCCCATCGCCGCCGCAATCGAGATCATCGGCATCTGATGGCGTCCGGCGGCCAGCACCGAAAACTGGTAGCTGTCGCCGAACAGTTTGTCGGCGATGCGCTTCATGTGGATCAGGTTTTCGGGATCGGCGCCGATGCCACCGAGGATGCCGAACACGAACTGGATGAACAGCGGTCCCGACACCAGCCCGCGGTCGCGGAAATGCGCCAGCGAGTAGAGGTGGCCGACATCGTAGCACTCGAATTCAAAGCGCGTGCCGCAACCACGCCCAAGCTTCTCAAGCACCGTCTCCATGTCGGCAAAGGTGTTCTTGAAGATCGTGTCGCGGGTCGCCTCGAGCAGCTTCGGCTCCCATTCGTGCTGCCACTCCCGCGGCCGCTCGAGCATGGGGAACAGCGCGAAATTCATCGAGCCCATGTTGAGCGAGCACATTTCCGGCTCCGCCCTGAGCGGGGCGGCCAACCGCTGGTCGAGCGTCATCAGCGAGGAGCCACCGGTGGTGATGTTGATCACTGCGTCGGTCGCCTGCTTGATGCGCGGCAGGAACTGCATGAACACCTCGGGGTCGGCGGTCGGCCTTCCATCCTTGGGGTCGCGGGCGTGAAGATGCAGGATCGAGGCACCGGCTTCGGCGGCGGCGATCGCGTCGGCGGCGATCTGGTCCGGCGTCACCGGCAGATGCGGCGACATCGATGGTGTGTGCACCGACCCGGTGACGGCGCAGGTGATAATGATTTTTCGCGGCGCCATGGTTCGGCCCTCAGCCTTCGACCGGCAGGTCGAGTTCACCGGCCAGCACTTCGAGCGAGTCGCCGATGATGGCTACGATCTCGCCGATCTGCGCGGCGGTGACGATCATCGGCGGCGCGACCATGAAATTGTCGCCGTCGACGCCGCCCTTGACCTTGCGTCCGTAGATGATCAGTCCGCGCTCATAGGCGAGGTCGAGCAGCCGCTGGGTGGCCTTCTTTGCCGGCTCGATCGGCCTCAGCGTATCTGGGTCGGCGACCATTTCGGCACCTGTGAGCAGGCCCTTGCCGCGGACGTCGGCGATGAACGGAAACCGCTTCGCCAATCCCTTCAGCTCGTCCATCAAAAGCTTGCCCATATCGGCCGCATTGGCGATCAGGCCGAGACGGTCCATCTCGCCGAGCACGGCGAGCCCGGCGGCGCAGGCGAGCGGGTTGCCGGCATAGGTATGGCCATGCTGGAAGCCGCCCGATGCGAGCAATGGCTGCACCAGCCGCATCGGTGCCGCCAGCGCGCCGAGCGGCGCGTAGCCCGAGCCCAGCCCCTTCGACAGCGCAACGATGTCGGGCTTGCAGTTCCAGTGGTCGCCGCCGAGGAATTTTCCGGTGCGACCGGCGCCGCTCATCACCTCGTCATGGATGAGCAGGATGCCGTAGCGATCGCAGATCTCGCGGATGCGCGGATAGTAGCTGTCCGGCGCCACCAGTGCTGCCGTGGCAGCGCCGCCGACCGGCTCCATGATGAAGGCGAGCACGCTGTCCGGCCCCTCGGCGAGAATCTTCTCCTCCAGCATGTCGGCATAGCGGATGCCGCGCTGTTCCATCGAAAGATTGTCGCGGTCGCGCCAGGCGATGGGCGCCGGCACGGTCGGCATCACTTGCATCATCGGCGCAAATGTTTCGGCCAGCGCATCGTCGCCGGTGACGGCGAGCGCACCCAGCGTGCCGCCATGATAGGACGGAAAACGCGTGATCACCTTCCAGCGGCTGGGCTGGCCGGTGGCGACCGCCCATTGCCGCGCCAGCTTGACGCAGGATTCCGTTGCCTCCGAGCCGCCGGAGACGAAAAAGATGCGGTCCAGGCCCTCGGGGAGTTTGGCCGCCAGTTGCCGCGCGAGCTCCTCGGCCGGTTCGTTCTCGAAATGCAGGCGGTAGGCGAAGGTGGCGCGGTCCATCTGCCGTTTCATCGCGTCGAGCACGTTGCGGTTGGAGTGGCCGATATTGGCGACCATCGGCCCGCTCGATCCGTCGATGAAGCGGCGGCCATCCTGCGTCCACATGTAGATGCCTTCGGCGCGGTCGATCAGCGGCCGACGCAGGCTGGACAGATAAAACAGATGCGAGGCTTCGCGGGCTTCCGGGACAGGGGGCTTCAGCATGTCATGGCTTTCCAAGATAGCGGTCGAGGACATTTCTGGTGACGCGCTCGACCATCGCGTCCTGCCTTAGCAGGCCGGCGACCCATTCGCAGCTTCCTGCGTGAAACACCTCGCCCTTGCCGCGCGGGAAATTGACGATCATGCCGTTGCCGCGTTTGACCTTGTCGAGATTGGCGTCGCTTGCCTCGCCGAACAGCGTTTCGGCGGTGAAGCGACCGTCCTCGTCGCCGAGGAACTGGTCCTCGAACGGAATGTCGGCGCTTTCCTCGACCTGGGCAGCCATGCCGACCGCGAGCACCTGCAGGCCGTCCGGTGCGCCGCTGTCGGGCGTGGGGTAGGGCAGGCCGCCGCGGATCTCGAAATCGAGCCCGTCGACCTCGTAGCCATAGACATGGCTGTCGGCGCCGAGCAGGTCGCCATAGTAGATGCCGGTGCCGGCAAACGCCCAATGCTCAGGCCGGTAGACCGGAAAGCCGCGTACGCCGCGCGGCGCGCAGCCGCCCCAGCCCGCATAGACGCCTCTTGTCGCGTTGAGGCCGAAGGTCGCCGCACCCGGCCGGCCGATTTCCGGCGCTTCCCAGGAATTGGTGGCGCGCCTTATATCGCCGCCGCGATAGGCCGGGTCCTCTGCGCGAGCGCGGTATTTGTAGCAGACCTGCCGGCGGCCTTCGTCCTCCAGCCTGGTCTGCCACATGAAATTGCCGGCGAAGCGCGCCGCTTGGCCGCCGCGCTCGACATAGGTGTCGACCGCATCGCGCATCTCCCAGGTCCAGTATTCGTCGTGGCCGACGAAGACGACGCAGTCGTAGCCGTCGAGAATGTCGGGCGAAAAATGCAGATCGTGCTGGCTGGCAAGATCGACGGCGTAGCCGGCACGCTCGGCGAAGCGGAAGAAATGGCTGTCATAGCTTGCCCAGCCGGACGAGGCGTATTTCTTCGAATGGCCGGTGGCAAACGCCCATTCCATATGCGGATAGCGCGGCACGGTTTTCGGCGGCACGGCGACTTCGAGCGGCACGCGCGGCGCGTCCCTGGGCAGCACGACGAAGCCGCGGCACCAAGGCCGCTGCGTCGACACTATTCGTGCATACTGGTCGCGGCCTGGCCCGGTGATGCCTTCGTAATGGTTGGAACCGCCCCATGTGTTGTAGGCGAGCCAGGTGCCGGTGGCCGCGACCTGCAGCACGCGACCAAGCTTCTTGCCGGGCTGCGGCGCGACGATGAAAAGATGGTGGTAGCGGATCGGCTTGCCGTCGCGAGCGTCGGCTTCAAGCGTGACGCGATAGGCGCCGGACGGCCAGTCGTCGCCGATGCAAAATTCGAACGATGCTTCCCAGCCGCAGCCCTCGACCGAACACTGATCAGGCGTATCCTGCCAGCGCGCCGCGATCCCGGTCCTTTCGAATATCGTCGTTTCCGTACCGCCGTCGCGGACGATCGCGATGCCGAAACTGGCGGCCGTCGAGCTGACATGCAGCGCCACCATCTCGCCGGGGTGGTAGGAAAAACGGTCGCTGTAGCACCAGATTTCGCCGCGCCCGCCATCCATACCCGGCCATTCCCAGTAATGGCTGCGCACCGCCTGGCGTCGCTGCTCCGGCGTCAGTCCGAAATCGGGAAACTCGGTCGGCAGATGGTTCATGGACACCGCTAAGGTCGAAGGCCGCCATTTCGGCCATCCGCCGGCCAAGCGTCAATTGGAAACGATCGGGCCAGTCATCGCCGGGCTGCTCCCTTGGCCTTGCCGGACAAACAGACTATCTCACAAAACGCGGCCTTGTCCGCCACGGGAGCCGATATGCTGAGAGTGCAAAAGGTTAGGGTCAACGACATTTACGTGCCGACCGCGCGCAAGAAGACGCTGCATCCCGAGACCGTCCGCCATCTTGCCGAGGACATTCTGGAAAACGGCATGAATACGCCGATCCAGGTGCGCCATGACGGCAAGCGCCATATCCTGGTCGAAGGCCTGCATCGGCTCGAAGCGGCCAAGTGGCTCGGCGAGACTGAGATCGACGCCTATCTGGTGCAAGCCAAGCGCCACTGAAGCCACTCGGTTCCGTCGTTCGAATCTCCGGTTCCGCGGATTTTTTCTCGTGGACCGTGTCGGCTTGCGTCTTGTCGGTTCGTCCTAGACACGAAAGCCAAACCCGACATGTGAGGAAACACCATGACCACCAAGCTCGACATCGCCCCCAACTCCGACCGCGAGCTGGTTCTCGCCCGCATCATCGATGCACCGCGCGAGAACGTCTATCGCTGCTGGACCGAGCCGAAGCTGTTGACGCAATGGTTTGCGCCGAAGCCGTGGACGACGCCGCGCGCTGAGATGGACGTTCGCGCCGGCGGCACCAGCCTGGTCGTCATGGCCGGTCCCGACGGCAACGAGTTTGCGAACCCCGGCGTCTTCCTCGAAGTCGTGCCGGGCAGGAAGCTCGTCTTCACCGATGCCTATACCAAGGCGTGGGAGCCTTCCGCCAAACCGTTCATGACCGGCATTGTGACACTCGAGGACGAGGGCACGGGCAAGACCCGCTACGTCGCCCGGGTTGCGCATTGGTCGGTCGCCGACCGCGAACAGCACGAGAAAATGGGTTTTCACGAGGGCTGGGGCCAGTGCGCCGAACAGCTCGAGGAAGTCGCAAAGCGACTTTGATGCAAACGGGAGAGGGAGACTGACATGTCCAGATCGATATTTTTCGCCATTTTCGCTTCGGCCGCCGCGCTGTTTGCGGCGCCGGGCACCATCAACGCTGAGGAGGCCAAGCCCGCCATGACGACCGCAACCGCAACATTGCCGAAGCCGGAAAAATCCGGCCTGCTGCCGATCAACGGTTTGAACTATTATTACGCCGTCTATGGTAAGGGCGAGCCGCTGCTTCTGCTGCATGGCGGGCTCGGCACGACGGATATGTTCGCGCCGATCCTGCCGAAGCTTACCGAAAACCGCACCGTCATCGGCGTCGACCTGCAGGGCCATGGCCGCACCGCACTCGGCGACCGGCCGCTCAGCCTGGAGGCGATGGGCGACGACATGGCGGCGATCGTCAAGGCGCTCGGCTACGACAAGGTCGACGTCATGGGTTATTCGCTGGGTGGCGGCGTCGCCTTCCGCATGGCCGTGCAGCATCCCGAGGCGGTGCGCCGGCTGGTGCTGGTCTCGACCCCCTACGCCGCGGACGGCTTCTATGCCGAGATGCGTGGCCAGCAGGCACAGGTCGGCGCGGCGATGGCTGACATGATGAAGGACACGCCGATGTACAAATCCTACGTCGCCGTTGCGCCGCATCCGGAGGATTTTCCGAAACTCCTCGATCAACTTGGCGCCTATATGCGCAAGGACTACGATTATTCCGCCGACGTGCCGAAGCTGAAAATGCCGGTGATGCTGGTGTTCGGCGACAGCGACATGTACCGGCCCGAGCACGAGATCAAATTCTACCAGATGCTCGGCGGCGGATTGAAGGACGCCGGCTGGATGCGCGAGAACCTGTCGCAGAACCGCCTGGCGATCGTGCCGAACCGCACCCACTACGATGTGTTCTTCGCGCCGGAGCTCACAGCTGCCGCGCTGCCGTTCCTCAATGGCGAGACCAAGGTCAAGACCTGGGACGAAGTCGTCAACGAAACGAACTGACACGCAGTCAATTGTCTGCCGGCCGTCTCCCGCGAGACGGCCGGCATTTCGTCAATGAGGCCTTGGCGCGGCGCATCGGCCAGTCGTGTATCGGTCGCATCACAGCTATAGATGGCGCCATCAAAGCTTTTCAATTGACGCTACCGCGCCTATCGATAGGTATGCCGCCTATCCTCACAGGCAGGGAAACGGGCGATGGCTGGGTATCAGGGCGGGTGTTTGTGCGGCGCGGTGCGCTACCGCGCCGAGGCAGCACCGATCAATGAGCGCGTCTGCCATTGCCGGTTGTGCCAGAAGGCGCTGGGTGCCGCCTTCAACGCGCGCATGCTGTTCCGTATCGACGATGTGACGGTCGACGGACCGCTGGCGATGGTGAATTCCTCGCCCGATCTCAAGCGCGGCTTTTGCCCGCGCTGCGGCACGACGATGTTTTCCCGGCGCGATTCCGCCGGCATCATCGGCGTCACCACCGGCTCGCTCGATGACCCCTCAGTGTTCAGGCCCGAGATGCATATCTGGACCGCCTCGAAGCAGCCCTGGGTGCAGATCGACGACGGCCTGCCGCAATATGAAGGCGCGCCACCTCCGGTTTGAGGTGAAATCTGGACAAAATTTAATCCAAAGCGACACGAGATAGCCGGCAAAGCGTCATTGGCGGGCCATCATTGCTGCCTATCTATTGCGTGCGGGCGGCAGTCGAGGAGGCGACGGAATGAACGACAGCATCAACACCCTGGACGAACTCTTGAGCGATCCGATGATCAAGCTGGTGATGGAGCGCGACCGCGTGCAACCGGCAGAACTTCGCACGCTGCTCGAAGAAAAGGTCCGCCGGGCGGACGATGATGTGGCGGTCAACGATCGTTTTGTACCGCCGGCCCACCTGATGGCCACGACCTGCCACAAGCTGTGGCTGTGCGGCTAGGGTCTTGAAGCGGTTAGCCGGAATTTGCCGGCAAATAGCTGTAATGGCTGCGGAAATAAGCGAGTTTGAAGCCGAGACGTGCATAGTTGCGATAGGCCGGCCCGTCGCGTTCGGCTTGCGGCGCCTCGATATGGGCCACGAACAGTTTTGCACCGGCCGCAAGTCCGTCGCGCACCATCGCTTCGCCGAGCATTGCATCGAGATCGAAGCTCGGCGCCATGATGCCGGGCACCGGCGCGTCGATGCCGCTCCAGGCCATGCCGTCGGCGCCGATGAACATCGAGCGCACCGCCGCCACCGCGCCGTCCCGCCGCAGCATGTAATGGCGCCAGCCGCGCCGGCCGGCCAGCGCCAGTAACCACGGTGAGGTCGGCAACCGGTATTGGCTGTCGATGAACCCAGCCCATTCCCTTGCCGTTGCCGGCGTCACCCGCTCGACCGAGACATCCTCCGTCGGGAAAAGCGGCTCCGCTGGCAACGGCGTGGCGTCGCGAAAGATGCGTTCCCAGCCTCCCTGACGCTGCAGGCCGCGCGCCTCGAGCCAGCAGCTGAGCGTCGCGGGCTCGGTGTGTGGGTTGGTGTAGAACCAGGGCCGCAGAATGCCGGCGTCGCGATAATGCCTCAGAAGCGTATCGAGCCGGCTCTCGGTGGCCGCGCTATCGACACCAAGGTTCTTGACGCAGTTGAAATGGATGAACGGGATCGTCGTGCAGGTGGTCCAGACGAGATCGCCCTCTTCGGCGATGGCTAGGCCTTGCCTTGCGGCAAAGTCTGCCGGGGCGGCGCGATAGAGATCGAGCCAGGCATCGACCTCAGCGCGTTCGATGACGCGGCTGAGATCGCCGGATATCTCGTCGATCCCGATGGCGGGCGAGCGTGGCTCCGGCGTGACTAAGGGCTGCAATTCTGACAGGGCGGCGGGCTGCATAACTTCCTCCCAAGTAGTGCCTTACACCGTAAGATTAGTAGAGACTAATCTCATGCCATGAGTTGTCAAGCGGAGGCAGCGACATGGCCAAACGTTGGAGGGATAGCGCGCCTCCGTCCCGCCGACGTCTCGACGAGAGCCCTAATAATTCGATTCAAACTTTGTTGGTAGTTTCTTGTTAGGAATCCAGCTTGGTTTGTCCGGCGGCGTTGTCCTGCCTTCGGTCTGTTGTGTTTTGCGTACAGGTCCAGATGCGGTTATCAGGCGTCGTCATCTTCTCGATCGCAGCGCTGTGCCTTGCCGGCTGCACGTCGACCTCCAGCGTCGATGCGCTGCAAGTGCCGTCCAGCGAGACCACCAGCTCGGTTGTGCGGCCACCCGCGCCGATCGCCTCGGCAGCGATAGCTGACGCCGCGCCCGCCTTCGCGCAACAGGAGCAGGACGAGCAGCCGGTTGCTTTGGCGGCGCCCGACCAAAGCATCGAACCGCCGGCCGAACCAATTGCCCTGGTATCGCCGCCGAAGCGGCCGACACGCGCAGCACCGGCAATGCTTGCCGAGCCGGTCACGCGCTATGGTTTTCGCGACGCCAAGCCGATCAATTTCGGCAAGTCCTCCTCGCCAAGGCGCCTTGCCGTCCATGGCGTCGACGTTTCGCGCTGGCAGGGCAATGTGAACTGGCAAAAGCTGCGCGCCCAGGGCGCCAATTTCGCCTACATCAAGGCGACCGACGGCGGCGATCATATCGACCCGATGTTTACCAGGAACTGGCGCAATGCCGACGCCGCCGGCCTGAAGCGCGGCGCCTATCATTTCTTCTACTGGTGCCGCACCGCCGGCGAGCAGGCGGACTGGTTCATCCGCAACGTGCCGAGGGTCGAGGGTGCGCTGCCGCCGGTGATCGACGTCGAGTGGAACGGCGAATCCAGCTGCAAGCGCCGCCCGTCCCGGCAAAAGGTGCTGGAGAAGATGCAGGTGTTCATGGACAAGCTCGAGCGCCACTACGGCCAGCGGCCGATCATCTACACCGCGCCCGACTTCTACCGCGACAATCTGCGCGGCGCATTCCCAGATTATCCATTCTGGCTGCGCGCCGTGGCGGCGCATCCGTCAAAGGTCTATCCCGGCCGCAAATGGCTGTTCTGGCAATATTCCGGCTCCGGCCTGTCGCACGGTGTGAGAGGCCGCATCGACCTCAACGTGTTCCATGGCGACGAGAGGGCCTGGCGCGACTGGACTGGCGGACGGCAGATGGTGGCCGACGCGGAGTAGCGGCAGCTCCTTCCTTCTCCCCTTGTGAGGCCTTTGCACAGAATCGGATTGGTGATTCTGTGGCGTGGTCGCTACGGGAGATTCGCGGATGGTTGATCGTGTGCTTGGTCAATTGAGCTTGGCGGACGGCCTTGCGGTGTCGGATGAGACGATCTTCGATCTTGTTGCGAAGGAGATCGACTGGGGTCCGATCGACGGGCTTTTGGGCGCACGCAGCGGAGCCGGGCCGGGCACGGCCAGCTATCCGGCGCCAGTGCTGATGCGCTGCCTTTTGTTGGGCGCATGGCATGGGCTGAGCGATCCAGCGCTTGAGGCACAGATCCGCGACCGGCTGTCGTTCCGCCGCTTTGCCGGCTTCAGCCTTTCGGACCGCACGCCCGACCATTCGACGCTGTGGCGCTTCCGCGAGGAGCTGACGCGCGAGCGGCTGATCGACAAGGTGTTCGAGGAGATCAACCGCCAGCTTGAGGACAAGGGCCTGATCGTCAAGCGCGGCACGCTGGTCGATGCCTCGTTCCTGCAAGCTCGCGGCCGCCCGCCGAAACAGCCCAAGAAGGGCCACCAGGGCCCGGTCAAGCCATCGGCGGACAAGGATGCGCGCTGGGGTAAGAAGGGCAAGAAGAGCACCTTCGGCTACAAGATGCACATCGGCGTCGACCAGGATCATACGCTGATCCGGCGCGTCGAGGTGAGCGACGCTTCGGTCACCGACACCGAGCCGGCCGACGCACTGATCAGCGGCGATGAAAGGGCGGTCTATGGCGATCAGGCTTATTATACCCACGCCAGACATGCCCGGCTGGTCGAGGCAGGCATCAAGGACCGCCTGATGCGGCGGCCCAACAAACATCATCCCGAGTTGCCGCCGCGCCAGAAGCGGCGCAACCAGCTGATCGCCAAGGTGCGGGCGGCGGTCGAGCGACCCTTCGCCGTGTTCAAGGAGAGCTATGCCATGCGGCGCCTGCGCTTCTTCAACCTCGCCGCCAACCGAACGCAGTGCATGCTGGCGGCCTGCGCCTACAACCTGCGCCGCATGGTCAGCACCCTCCATCCGCCTGGCGAGAAGCCGGCATAAGCAGGAGTCCGTCCGTAATCGGCCGGATGAGCCGATTATCCTGAAAAATGCCGCGCTGAACGGCCAAGCAGCGCTCTCCGACGCTCAAAAAAGCATATATGCCTCAAATCGCATATCTATGCGCCTTCTCTGCAAAGGCCCCACAAGGGGAGAAGGGAATACGCAGCTTCTACGCCTCTACATATTCCGCCAGGCTGACACCTTTGGGCACATCCAGTCCATCGGCACGCAGGCCTTCGATATGAAAGCGTATTGCGTCGCGGATTTCGGCTTCCACTTCAGGCACAGTTGCAGCGGTGGCGATGCAGCCGGGCAGATCCGGCACATAGGCGGAAAAATTGTTTCCAGCTTTTTCAATCACCACCGCGTATCGCATGTCATCGCTCCTTCAGACCGGACTGTTTGAGGATGCTGTTCAGTGTACCTGGCGCAACCTCTTCAGACGGCTTGCCGGCCACGGTGACGCGACCGGCTTTGATTTCATGCTTATATTGGCGATGACTGCCCTTAGTTGCAATCAGATACCAGCCATCGGTCTCCAGCAAGCGAATGACTTCGCGGACCGTGAGCCGAGGCGGCATCTTTCCTCAGCTACACCCGCTCGTCGCCCCACAAGTGTCGCACTTCTCGCAAGTCCCGTTCCTCACCATCGTGAAATTGTGGCATTCCGAGCATTCGTTGCCGGTGTAGCCCTGCATCAATGATTGCTGGCGCCGGTTGGCGGCGAGCGCTTTGGCTTCGGCTGCTTCTTTCGCCGCCTCGTCGGTGAACAGCTCCGTCGGGTCGGACGCTTCCGCGTAGACGATGTCCTCGACCGGTTCCCTGGCGCGTTCCTCATAGTCGCGCTTGTAGGCGATGGCTTCGTCGCTTGCCGGCTTCAGCGTCAGCACGTTGGAGCCGGAGAAGGCGGTCGGTGCAGTACGGGCCGGAATTCCGGAGCCCGAACCGGCAAAACCCTTGGGCTCGGCGCCCATGCCCGACACCAGCTTGACCGGCGAGGCACCGCGGGTGAGACCCTTGGAGAAGGGCGTCGCCTTGCCTTCGTTGATGCCACGCCCGAGTGCGGTCTTGTCGAAATCCGACTGGTCGACATGGGCGAGGTCGTGGCGGCCGAGATAGGAGACGGCAAGTTCGCGGAACACGTAGTCGAGGATCGACGTGGCGTTCTTGATGGCGTCGTTGCCCTGCACCATGCCGGCCGGCTCGAACTTGGTGAAGGTGAAGGCCTCGACATATTCGTCGAGCGGCACGCCATATTGCAGGCCGAGCGAGATGGCGATGGCGAAGTTGTTCATCATCGCCCGGAAGGCGGCACCTTCCTTGTGCATGTCGATGAAGATCTCGCCGATACGGCCGTCGTCGAACTCGCCGGTCCTGAGATAGACTTTGTGGCCGCCGACGACCGCCTTCTGGGTATAGCCCTTGCGGCGGTTCGGCAGTTTTTCGCGGTCGCGGTAGAGACGCTCGACGACGCGCTCGACGATCTTCTCGGTCACCTGAACGGCGCGCTGTGCGGCCGGTGCCGCGATCAGCTGCTCGACGGCTTCGTCGTCGTCCTCTTCACCATCGGCGAGCAGCGAGGCATTGAGCGGCTGCGAGAGCTTCGAGCCGTCGCGATAGAGCGCGTTGGCCTTCAGCGCCAGCTTCCACGACAGCATGTAGGCGCCTTTGGCGTCTTCCACCGTCGCGTCGTTCGGCATGTTGATGGTCTTGGAAATGGCGCCGGAGATGAAGGGCTGTGCCGCCGCCATCATCATGATGTGGCTGTTGATCGACAGCGAACGCTTGCCGATCTTGCCGCACGGGCTGGCGCAGTCGAACACCGGCAGGTGTTCGGCCTTCAGGAACGGCGCGCCTTCCAGCGTCATCGCCCCGCAGACATGGATGTTGGCGGCCTCGATGTCCTTCTTCGAGAAACCCAGCGCCGGCAGCATCTCGAACGAGAAATCGTTGAGCTGCTCATCGGTGAAGCCAAACGTCTCCTTCACCCAGTCGGCGCCCAGCGTCCACTGGTTGAAGACGAACTTGATGTCGAAGGCCGACTTCAGCGCGGCATTGAGTGCTGCGATCTTGTCGTCGGTAAAGCCTTTTGCCTTGAGCGAGCCGGGGTTGATGCCCGGCGCCTGGTTGAGATTGCCGTGGCCGACGGCATAGGCCTCGATCTCGGCGATCTGGCTCTCGGAATAGCCGAGCGTGCGCAGCGCTTCGGGCACCGCACGGTTGATGATCTTGAAATAGCCGCCGCCGGCGAGCTTCTTGAATTTCACCAGCGCGAAGTCGGGCTCGATGCCGGTGGTATCGCAATCCATCACCAGGCCGATCGTGCCGGTCGGGGCGATCACCGTTGCCTGCGCATTGCGGTAGCCATGCTCCTCGCCGAGCTCGATGGCGCGGTCCCAGGCAGCCTTGGCATGGTCGGCAAGGTCCTGCTGCTTGAGATCCGAGGCGACCAGCGGCACCGGGTTGACGGCAAGCTTCTCGTAGCCGTCCCTTTCGCCATAGGCAGCGCGGCGGTGGTTGCGCATGACGCGCAGCATGTTCTGCGCATTGCGGTCGTAGTCGGGGAAGGCGCCGAGCTCGGCGGCCATTTCGGCCGAGGTGGCATAGGCGGTGCCGGTCATGATCGCGGTGAGAGCGGCGCAGATGGCGCGACCCTCGTCGGAATCATAGGGAATGCCCGAGGTCATCAGCAGGCCGCCGATATTGGCGTAGCCGAGGCCGAGCGTGCGGTACTCGTAGGAAAGCTTGGCGATCTCCTTCGACGGGAACTGCGCCATCATGACCGAGATTTCCAGGACCATGGTCCACAGCCGCACCGTGTGCTCGTAGGCAGCGATGTCGATAGTGCCGTCGGCGTTGCGATAGGGCAGTAGGTTGATCGACGCCAGATTGCAGGCGGTGTCGTCGAGGAACATGTATTCCGAGCACGGATTGGACGCCCGGATCGCCCCGGCCGAGGCGCAGGTGTGCCAGTCGTTCATCGTCGTGTTGAAATGCAGGCCGGGATCGGCCGACGCCCAGGCGGCATAGCCGATCTTTTCCCAGAGATCGCGCGCCTTCAGCGTCTTCAGCACCTTGCCGTCCTTGCGGGCGGTGAGATGCCAGTCGCCATCCTGCTCGACGGCGCGCAGGAAATCGTCCTTCAGCGACACCGAATTGTTGGAATTCTGGCCGGAAACGGTGAGATAGGCGTCCGAATCCCAGTCGGTGTCGTAGGTCTTGAACGACATCGAGGTGTAGCCCTGCCTGGCGAACTGGATGACGCGGTAGATGTAGTTCTCCGGCACCGCGTCTTTCTTGGCTGCCTTGATCTCGCGCTTCAGCGCGGTGTTGACCGCCGGGTCGAAGCAGTCGTCGCCATTGCCTTCGCAGTTGATGCAGGCCTTCATGATCGCTTCGAGATGCTTCTTGACGATCTTCGAGCCGGTGACCAGCGAGGCGACCTTCTGCTCCTCATTGACCTTCCAGTCGATGAATTCCTCGATATCGGGATGATCGGCGTCGACGATGACCATTTTCGCGGCGCGACGCGTCGTGCCGCCCGACTTGATGGCGCCCGCCGCGCGGTCGCCGATCTTGAGGAAGCTCATCAGCCCCGACGAGCGGCCGCCGCCCGACAGCTTTTCGCCTTCGCCGCGCAGGAACGAGAAGTTGGAGCCGGTGCCGGAACCGTATTTGAACAGGCGCGCCTCACGCACCCACAAATCCATGATGCCGCCCTCGTTGACGAGGTCGTCCTGCACGCCCTGGATGAAGCAGGCATGCGGCTGCGGATGCTCGTAGGACGACTTCGACTTGGTCAGCTTGCCGGTGAACGGGTCGACATAGAAATGGCCCTGGCTCGGACCGTCGATGCCATAGGCCCAGTGCAGGCCGGTGTTGAACCATTGCGGCGAATTCGGCGCGACGCGCTGGGTGGCCAGCATATAGGCGAGCTCGTCGCGGAAGGCGCGCGCGTCTTCCTCCGATTTGAAGTAGCCGCCCTTCCAGCCCCAATAGGTCCAGGTGCCGGCAAGCCGGTCGAAGACCTGGCGGGCGTCGGTCTCGGAACCGTAGCGCTCGGCTTCCGGCAGCTTGGCCAGTCCGGCCTCGTCGGCGACGGAGCGCCACAGGAAGGAGGGAACTTGCGTCTCTTCGACCTTCTTCAGCCGTGCCGGGACGCCAGCCTTGCGGAAATATTTCTGCGCCAGGATATCGGCGGCAACCTGGGAGAACTGAGCCGGCACATCGATGTTGTCCAAGCGGAACACCACCGAGCCATCCGGATTCTTGATCTCGGAAAGCGCCTTGCGGAATTCGATCTCCGCGTAGGCGGATTGTCCTGGCTTGGTGAAACGACGCTCGATGCGCATTGGTCCGGTCCCTTTTGTCTATATATAGCGCTTTTCCCAGAGGATTTCTGCCCTCTTGACGAAACGCGCGTGTCCGCCGTCTGCCGGCGTTCGAAAACCGCCCGGCTCTCATCCTCACAGTCTCCGCCGCCCTGCCGGTCGAGCCTCTTGCGAGGTCGCTGTCCAGCGCGCTCACGGACCCTGTGGGTCCCTCAAAACTGAAAACTTTTTGCAACACCCTCAATCGAGGGAAATTCACATTATCTAGCGTCGAACCTACCTGCAAACACTAAATATAGTATTAACAGACAATTTATTCAAGTCCGACAATCCTCCCCTTTCGCCACCCAAGGCTTCAAAATCCCACGCCTTCGCCGGCCTCGTAAACAGGCGGGAATGCGGCTCAAAACGCACATATTCCGGGAAAAAGACCGGCCTCGAAACTTTTCCGGTCGCACTCTCAACAGGAGCGCATGGCCTATAAAAGGCGACTCGTTTTGCGCCGTCAAGGATTCGTTTGCGTAGCTTTTATGACCCCAACATCTTGTGTGTCACATATGTGGATAACGGGGACAGAAGCGCGCTGATTTCCGTTTTTGCAGCCACAAGCCTGGTGCCGACGCTCGAAGGCCCTTGGCCGCAGCGAAGACCATGCCGACTCGGAAGCCATGTGCCGACTCAGTTGAAGCGATGCGGGTCGGCACCGAAATGGGCGATGATCTGACAGAGGTCAGGCTCGTTGACCATGCGTACCGCCTCGGCGGCGCTGACCCATTTGCGGATGCGCGCCCGCTTTTCCTTCCACCGGTCGGCGACCTTGTCGACGTGCAGCGGAAACACCAGCACCTCGCAGGGCACTTCCTCGCCGGAGGCCAGCACCTTGGCATAGAAATAGCGGCCGGCCTCATGATGCGAGATCGTGCCGCGCAGCCCGGCCTCTTCGCCGGCCTCGCGCGCCGCTGCTTCGCAAAGCGGCTCCTTTGCTTCCGGCCAGCCCTTGGGAAGCACCCAGCGGCCGGTATCGCGGCTGGTGATCAGCATGATTTCGACGCTGTCGCCGCTATCGCGCCAGGGCAGCGCTGCAACCTGAAGGCGGCACGGCGCCGTGCCGAAGAGCCGCCGGACTCTTTCGGCCAGATGGTTGTGCGTCGTTGGCCTCGTCAACATCGGAGAAGCTTGCCCCAGCTCCCAGAATCATTTGCCGTCTCGTGAATCTTACGGCTAATCATAAGCAATAAAAGTAAAAAACTTCATGTGGACTGGTTAACCACTCCAATGGGGGTCGATTAAGGAAATATCGTGTGCCGGGGACACTCCTTCAAGGAGTGCTCGACGCTGTCTTCCGACGGAAGCGGCGTTACCGCGAATCAGCCGGCGTGGTCGTCGGCGATCGGCTTTTGGTAGGTGAAGCCCATGTCCCAGGGAAAATAGATCCAGGTGTCCTGGCTGACCTCGGTAACGAAAGTGTCGACCATCGGCCTGCCTTTCGGCTTGGCATAGACGGTGGCGAAATGAGCCTTGGGCATCATCGCGCGCACGATTCCTGCCGTCTTGCCGGTGTCGGTGAGGTCGTCGATGATCAGCACGCCGGCGCCGTCATCGGCGAGCAGCGCTGGGGTGACCTCCTTCAGCACCTGCAGCTGCCCCTGGCTGGTATAATCGTGATAGGAGGCAACGCAGACCGTCTCGATGATGCGAATGCCGAGCTCGCGCGAAATGATGGCGGCCGGAACCAGGCCGCCGCGCGTGATGCAGACGATTGCCTTCCATTGCCCCTTGTTGGCGCCGGCAAGCCGCCAGGCGAGCGCGCGTGCATCGCGGTGGAACTGGTCCCAGGAGACCGGGAAGGCTTTTTCGGGCAGGGACATCTTTCGCGCACTCCGCAAAGCGCGCATCGCGCGCAGACACTATGGAATGCGGGCGGAATTAACTGGAAAGGCTTGGCCTTGGCAAGGGCGCGGCAAAGCGATTGTCCAACCCGTGATCTCTATGAACTTACCGCGACAGGAAAGCCGCCACCGGCGCGGTGCGCAGCACCGTTCGCGTCACCCCGCCGAACAGCAGCTGGCGCAGCCAGGAATGGCTGTAGGCGCCGAGCACGAGCAGGTCCGCGCCCGATTCGGCGACCCTGGTCTGGATGATGTCGTCGACCGAGGCGCCGCCGGACCTCAGCACCGAGACGCTGACGGTGGCGCCGTGCCTGGACAGCGAGGCGGCGATCTCGGCGCCGGCCGTTTCCGGCGCCTCTTCGAGCGTATCCGGCGGGTCGATGACGACGATGTCCGTCTTCTCGGCCTCGATGATGAAGGGCAGGGCATCGAAGGCCGCGCGCGCGGCCTCCTTGCTGCCGTTCCAGGCGAGCAGCACGTGCTTGAAGCTGGTGACCAGCGGACCCGAATGCGGCACCACCAGCACCGGCCGGCCGGCATCGTAGACCAGCGTGTCGACGTCGGCGCTCGGATCGCCGCTCGATTCGCGCTGCGCGGCGATGATCAGGTCTGCGGTGCGAACGGTCGAGATGCCGGTCAGCGCACTGTCGCCGGAAAAACTCTCGAGGCTGCGCCACTCGAACGACAGGCCGGAATTCTCGACGCGCTTGTGAAAGGCCGCCTGCAACTTCTCGGCGCGCTCCCGGTTCATGTCGGCCGAAACCTGCAGGAACTCGGTGTCCGGAAAGCCGGTGGCCGAGGTGTAGGGCACGGGCAGCGCCTCGGCATGAATGCCGATCAGATGGCTCTGGAACCGGCTGGCCAGCGGGATCGCGCAGTCGAGAACGCGCTCGGCGTCCTGTTCATTCTGCAATATGGCGACGATGGTCTTGAAGCGCATGGCAATCCCTCAGTTTTACGGCGATCCCACTCGTGACAAACGTCACTGCGCGATGCTGGTTCCGTCAAGCCGGCCGATCAGCCTACCCTGCTTGCTCAGGTCAAGCTCGCCACCATAGCCTCTACGTCGGCGCGTGCGGAGTCCAGCGCCTGCTGGCTGCGGGCGCGCACCACCAGTTCCGTCCAGAACTTGCCGTCGCCATATTTCGGATAGGAGCCGATGATCGTGTCCGGATGCGCCTTCTGGATGTCGCCCAGCGGCCCCCCGATCAGGCCTTCGCCGAACGGACATTCCACGGTGGCCGACAGCATTTTGGTGCCGGCCCGCAACGTCGGCACGACATTGTCGAGCATCGCCTGGAAAATCGCCGGCACGCCGGCCATGACATGGACGTTGCCGATGCGAAAGCCCGGCGCAACCGACACTGGGTTGTCGATGTGGTCTGCCCCGCGCGGCATCCGCGCCATGCGCTTGCGCGCTTCGGTGTATTCGATGCCGCGGGCAGCATAGCTTGCCTCCAGCAGGGCGTAGGCCCTGGCGTCGTATTCGCACGGCACGCCGAAGGCCTTGGCGATGGAATCGGCGGTGATGTCGTCATGCGTCGGGCCGATGCCGCCGGTGGTGAAGACATAGCTGTAGGGGGTGCGCAGCGCATTCACCGCAGCGACGATCTCGTCTTCCTCGTCCGCAACGATGCGCACTTCCTTCAGGTCGATGCCGATCGCCGTCATGATGTCGGCGAGGTGGCCGATGTTCTTGTCCTTGGTGCGGCCGGACAGAATCTCGTCGCCGATGACGAGCATGGCGGCGGTGACGATTTCGGTCATGGCAGGCTCCGGCAACGGGTCGCCTGAGATAGCGCGGCGAACGGCCGGCAGCAATGCCGCCAAACGACGGATCCGCCTGTGCCACCTCCCTTGCAGTGGAACCTTCGGCGGGTGATGCTGCGCCGGTTTGGGCCATGAGCAAGAACATGCCGGTATCGATTCTTCTATGGCTGCCCGGCGCGCTGTTTCTGCTGGCGCTCGTCGTGGCAGCTTATCCTGTGCTGGCGACGCTGCGGATTGCGGCGAAAGCCGAAAGGCTGGTGCCGGCCAGCGGTAAATTCATCGAGATCGACGGCAATCGCATCCATTATTTCGAGATGGGCGAGGGGCGGCCGATCGTCTTCCTGCACGGCCTTGGCGCGCAGCTTCATCAATTCCGCCACACGCTGTTCGGACGGTTCGGCCCGAACTATCGGCTGATCGCGCTCGACCGTCCGGGTTCCGGCTATTCGGTGCGGGCCAGGGGCGCCAGCGGGCGGCTACCCGAGCAGGCCGAGATCGTGCGGCATTTTATCGAGGCGCTTGGACTGCAAAAGCCGCTGATCGTCGGCCATTCGCTGGGTGGCGCCATCGCGCTGACGCTGGCTGTCGAGCATCCCGAGGCGGTTTCCGGTATCGCCTTGCTGGCGCCGCTGACCCATCTGGAGCCGGACGCGCGCGAGAAGTTCGGCCCGCTATACATTCAGTCGCCGCTGCGGCGCCGGATCATGGCTCACACGGTGGCGATCCCGGCGGCTCTCAGATACGCAGAACGCACGCTGGCCTTCATTTTCGCGCCGCAGGCGACGCCGGCCGACTATATGGTCGAGGGCGGCGGCTGGTGCGGGCTCAGGCCAAGCCATTTCTATGCAACGTCGACCGATGTCGTGGCCATCGAGCACGACCTTGGCCGTATCGAGCAACGCTATCGCGAGATCACCATGCCGGCTGGCATTCTGTTTGGTGCTTCCGACGTCGTGCTGGGCATCGATATCCATGGCTGGCCGCTGATGGAAAAGATCAGCGGGCTCGATTTCGAGCCGGTCGAGGGGCTTGGCCATATGCCACAATTCGTCGGGCCGGAACGGGTCGTCGCTTTCATCGAACGCATTGCCGACCGCGCATTTGCGCCGAAGTCCGACACCAGCAGCTGACACCCTCCCGGAACCTCACGCAAAGGTGTGCAACCCGCCGCAGCCTCGGCCGGCAGGGTGCCTCGGGACATCCCGGCCGCTGGGAATACCTCCGAACTTATTCCTTCACGGCTCCGGTCATCGAGGAAACATAGTGCTCGACAAAGAACGAATAGAGCACCACCACCGGCAGCGAGCCGATCAGCGCTCCCGCCATCAGCGCCCCCCATTCATAGACGTCCGAGCGCACCAGTTCGGTGAGCACGCCGACCGGCACAGTCTTGTTTTCGGACGACTGGATGAAGGTCAAGGCGTAGATGAACTCGTTCCATGACAGCGTGAATGCGAAGATGCCCGCGGAAATCAGGCCCGGCACCGACAGCGGCAGCACGATCTTGGTGAGGATCTGCCAGCGGCTCGCCCCGTCGATCAGCGCGCATTCCTCCAGCTCGAACGGGATCGAGCGGAAGTAACCCATCAGCAGCCATGTGCAGAACGGGATCAGGAAGGTCGGATAGGTGAGGATGAGCGCGAAGGGCGTGTCGTAAAGCCCAAGGTTGAACACCATCACCGACAGCGGAATGAACAGGATCGACGGCGGCACGAGATAGGCCAGGAACACCGCGAGGCCGACCTGCCGCGCCCCGGAGAACCGCAAGCGTTCGATCGCATAGGCAGCGAACACTGCTGCCAGCAGCGACAGGAAAGTGGCGGCGGTCGAGATGATGATCGTGTTGAGCAGCCAGCCCGGATAGGACGTCTCGAAGAGAAGATAGCGGATATGCTCGAGCGTCGGATGCACCACCCAGAATGGATTGAAATTGGCGTAGTCGGTCATCTCGAGGTTGGGCTTAACCGCCGTGATCGTCATCCAGTAGAACGGAAACAACAGCACGATGACGAATATCAGCAACGGCAGGTAAACCGTCACCACGCGGCGCGGCACACTCTGCAGGTAGCCCATGCCGCCTTCGTCGAGTTCGGGGCGTTTGCTCGTTTCGATCGCGGTCATGTCAATCTCCGCCGCCCTGCTGCCATTTGCGGCGTTGCAGGCCAAAGTAGCTGAACAGGATCGCCGCCAGCAGGAACGGGATCATGGCGACTGCGATCGCGGCGCCTTCGCCAAGCTGGCCTCCGGAAATGCCGCGCTGGAACGACAGCGTCGCCATCAGATGGGTGGCGTTCACCGGCCCGCCGCGCGTCAGCACATAGATCAGCTGGAAATCGGTGAAGGTGAACAGCACCGAAAACGTCATGGTTATGGCGATGATCGGCGTCAGCAGCGGCAGCGTCACATAGCGGAACAATTGCCAGCGGCTGGCGCCGTCGAGCGTGGCGGCCTCGTAGAGCGACTGCGGAATCGTCTGCAGGCCGGCAAGCAGCGTGATCGCCACGAAAGGAATGCCGCGCCAGACATTGGCGGCGATGACCGAAGCGCGCGCATTCTCCGGATCGCCGAGGAAGTTGATGCGATGGTCGATCAGGCCCATTTCCATAAGCGCCCAGGACAGGATCGAGAACTGCGAATCGTAGATCCACCAGAAGGCGATGGCCGACAGCACCGTCGGCACCACCCAGGGCAGCAGGACGATCGCGCGGAAGAACGACTTGAACGGCAGGTTCTGGTTGAGGATAAGCGCCAGCCAGAGGCCTAGCGCAAACTTCAGGATCGAGGCGCTGATCGTGTAGAGCAAGGTGTTGAAGACGGAGAGCCAGAAGACGGCGTCATCCCACAGATATTCGTAGTTCTCGATGCCGATGAAGATGCCGGGGCGGCCGATGCGGGCATCGGTGAAGCCGAGCCAGACGCCGAGCCCGAGCGGATAGGTCAGGAAGACCAGCAGCAGCGCCGCCGCCGGCAGCATGAAGCCGAAGCCAAGCGCGTTATGACTTTCAGACACGAACGTCAAAATGCGCGACAGCGTCGACCGGGGTGGCTGAGCGGCAGCGGAGGTCACGGCCATGGGTCGGCTCCTCTAAGTCTCATTGATCGGCCAGGCGGCCATGCGCGATTCGAAGCCGGGCAGCATGGCTGCCCGGCTGAATCCGCTCAAACGCGATAGTAGCGGTTTGCGCGCTTCTCGGCTTCTGCCATCGCTTCTTGCGGCGTCGCCTGGCCTGTCACCGCCTTGGCGAACATGTCGACCAGCACATAGTCGGCCATGGTCGCCGCCGAAGCATAGCCGAGCGGGCCGGCATAGCCGTTGGGCCGCAGCGTCGCCGAGGCCTTGGCGTAGGCGGCATTGTTCGGATCGGCCGTCCACACCGGGTTGTTGTCGAAGGCTTTGAGCGTCTGGCAGCAATAGCCCGCCGAGGACGTGATCCACTGCGACATTTGCTGTTCCTCGAACATGAACTGCAGATAGGCTTTGGCCGCATTGGGATAGGGCGTGTAGTCGAAGATCACGGCCGTGGTCACCTGGAACAGCTCGACGGATTTCCCGACAGGACCGATCGGCAGGTTGGTCGTGCGCGTGTCCTTGGCGATTTCGGTCAGTTTCGGATCCTTGTCCTTGTTGATCTTGGCGGTGTTGTAGGCGGAAATGCCATTGGCGATCACGCTCAATTCGCCGGCCAGGTAGGCGCGGTTGTTGTTGACGTCGAGCCAGCTTTCGGTACCGGGAATGAAGGTCTTGTAGAGCTGTTGCGCGTATTCGATCGCCTTCAGCGTCTCGGGGCTGTTGATCGTCACCTTGCCGCTCTCGTCGACCATCTGGCCGCCATGGCTCCATAGCAGCCAGTGGGCGTAGTTGTTGCCGTCGCCGACGCCGTGGCCATGCGTGAAGCCGGCCGGGTGTCCCTTCGCCTGCAATGCCTTGCAAAGCTCGAGCAAGCCTGCCGTGTCCTTCGGAAATTCGGAGAAGCCGGCCTCCTTCACCCAGCTTTCACGATAGACGATGGCATTGCCGATGGTGGCCAGCGGCAGGCCGAGGAATTTGCCTTGCCGTGTCGCATATTGCTTCGGTCCATCGTGCCAGCCGCCATATTTCGAGCCGAGATATTCGCCCAGTTCCGTCACGTCATGCAGCTTGTCGGGATATTGATGCGGGTCGTCGAACCAGACCAACATCAAGTCCGGGCCGGAGCCGACATTGGCGGCGACCGCTGCCTTGGGACGGATGTCCTCCCAGCTTTCCTTGTCGACGCGGACCTCGACACCGGTCGCTTCGGTGAAGCGCTTGGTGTTGGCCAGCCATTGATCCTCGTCGCCCTGCACGAAGGGCGACCAGCGCAGCAGCCTGAGCTTGGCGCCGTCCTCGGGCTTGTACTTGAATCCCTCCTGGGCAAAGGCGGGAGAGCCGATGAGCCGGCTTCCCAAGGCTCCCGCCGCAGCGCCGGCGGTGGTGCGGATCACGTCGCGTCTGGTGAATTTCATGCTCGCTTCCTCCTGCTTATTGTCCGTGCCGTCCTACTGCTTGATGGGTGTTTCGAACCGCTGTCCGGTTTTGCCGTGAAAGAGATGGATGAGGCCAGGCTCGGCCGTAAGCCGGATGGTTTCGCCCGGCGTGAAGGAATGCCGTTCCCGGAAATTGGCGACGATCTCCTCGCCGCCGGCGGTTCGGCCGATGAGCTGCACTTCGGACCCTGTCGGCTCGACCACCACGACAGTGACCGGAATGCCCTGATTGTCGGATAGCCGCAAATGCTCGGGCCGTATCCCCAGCACGACCGGCTCACCATTGCCGATGGAAAGTGCCGAGGCCAACGGGACCGAAATCCCTCCGGCGCCGCGAAACGACGGCGAGCCGTCGCTTACGATCTCGCCCCTCAGCATGTTCATGGCGGGCGAGCCGATGAAGCTGGCGACAAAAAGATTGTTCGGCCGGTCGTAGAGTTCGAGCGGCGGCCCGATCTGCTCGACGATGCCGTCGTGCATGACGACGATCTTGTCGGCCATGGTCATCGCCTCGATCTGGTCGTGGGTGACGTAGACCGTCGTCGTCTTCAGGCGCTGATGCAGTTCCTTGATCTCGGCGCGCATCTGCACCCTGAGCTTGGCGTCGAGATTGGACAGCGGCTCGTCGAACAGGAAAACCTGCGGGTCACGTACGATCGCCCGGCCCATGGCGACGCGCTGGCGCTGGCCGCCGGAAAGCTGGCGCGGATAGCGGTCGAGCAGCGGCACCAGTCCCAGGATTTCTGCCGCGCGCCGCACGCCGGCATCGCTCTCCGTCTTGGGAACGCCCTTGAGCATCAGCGAGAACGCCATGTTCTCGGCGACCGTCATATGCGGGTAGAGCGCATAGTTCTGGAAAACCATGGCGACGTCGCGCTCTTTTGGCGCAACGTTGTTGACGATACGTTTGCCGATCGCGATCTGGCCGCGCGAGATCTTTTCCAGGCCGGCGATCATCCTGAGCAGGGTCGACTTTCCGCAACCCGAAGGACCGACCAACGTGACGAACTCGCCGTCGTTTATATCGACGCTGACCCCGTGCAGGACCTCGACGGTCCCAAATGACTTGTAGACATCGCCGATTGCGACAGACGCCATCGATCTCCTCCCGACTGATTCCTGCAACGACTTCGAAGGAAACCGCTTTCTTGCCTGGCCCGCGACAGCGCCCAGGCTCCTCCCCGGTCACGCGCGATGTGAGACGGTAGCGCTACCAAACCGACCTGTAAAGCACGCCGGCATCACCTGGATATCGACACACCCTAATCCGAAACCTCGGTCTGCGGCCGGTCGCGGCCGTCGGCGAGCTCGTCGTGCCATTTGCCGTCGGCGTCCTCGTACTGGATGCCGTCGGTGTTGCCGGCGACCTGCTGTTCGGCGGAAGCGATCTCGGCGGCGCGCAACGCGTCCTGATGGGTGGGGAACGTTTCGGAGAATGTCGAGCCGACCTTGTAGGCCCAGCCTCCATCATGCTCGACGATCTTGTAGGTCAGTTTCGCCATGAAACCCTCCGGTTGAAAGCCCGTTGCCTCAATGCAGCCTGTCATCGGCCAGTCTGTCGTCTGGCGGCTTGTCGTCCGTAACCAGCACGTCCGATTCCCTGGCGGCTTCGATCAGTGCCCGGCGTGCATCGGCCGTCGAACGATAACCTTCCAGCACTTTTAGGCAAGTGTCGAGGGCATCACGATGACGCGGCCCGCGATTGAGTGGCCAGACCGTCATCAGGCACTCCGCCGCCTCCTGGGCGCTGCGGATATGCCGATATTTGCCGACATGGCCGAGTTCGACCACGACCGGCTTTTCAAATGGCTTGCTGTCCATCATCGCCGCCAACGCGGAGCGGCCGATTTGGTTGCAACAGCTATTTTAGCTCGGGCGAAAATACCTCAATAGCCGCAGTCGTTGCGCAGCCAGCGCGCATTCGCCCAGCCGGCGCGGCCGCCGAAATCGACCTGGTACCAGTTTCCGCGACGGTCAAAGATCTCGGTTTGGTCGCCGTTGAACAATTGCCCGATCATGCGCGACGACGAGTTCGGCCGGGCCCGAACGGCGAGAAAGCCGCTTCCCGTTGCCAGATTGTAGTGCCTGGAAAGACCGTGCACCGTGCCTTCGCAATATTGCGCCCCGGCCGGCGTCGATGTGGCAAACGACAGCCCGGCCAAAACCGCGGCAGCAGCCGCAATGGAAATCCCCCTGAACGACATGTCTCTGCTCCCCCAACCTGCCGCGCCCAGCCGCGGCCCTCGCCACTCTACACCGGCAGAGGATCAAAGCGAAGCTATGGTTCCCTGTCCAGCGAGGTGAGAACCCGCCGCGTCAGTTCGCCGCCTTCATCCAATGCTGCATCGTCGTCACCGAGCGGGCAAGCTGCGGCGCCGGGTGGATTTTTTCGCCGAAGGTGGCCGCGGCGCGCCAGCCCCAGCGCGGATCGGCAAGGAAGGCGCGCGCCAGCGCCACCATGTCGGCGCGCCCATCGGCGACGATCGCCTCGGCCTGTTTCGGATCGTCGATCAGGCCCACGGCCCGCGTCGCGATGCCGGCGCCCTTGCGCACCGCTTCCGCCAGATGCACCTGGTAGCCGGGTCCGGACGGCAGCTTCTGCAACGGCGAATTGCCGCCGCTCGAGCAGCAGAGATAGGCGACGCCGACTTCCTTCAGCGCTTTTGCCGCTTCGATCGCATCCTCGACGTCGAAGCCGCCATCGACCCATTCCTTGATCGACAGCCGCGCGCCCAGCATCAGCCTGGGCACCGCCTTCTTCACCGCCTTGGCGATCTCGACGGCGAAACGCATGCGGTTTTCCAGCGAGCCGCCCCAGCGGTCGGTGCGCCGGTTGGAAAGCGGCGACAGGAACTGGAAGATCAGATAGCCATGCGCGGCATGCAGCTCGATGAAGTCGAAGCCGGCCCGCTCGGCCCGCCGTGCCGCTTCGGCGAAGCGTTCGATGATTTGCAGGATCTCGTCATCCTCCAGCGCCCGCGGCACCTGCCAGCCGGTGTCGTAGGCGATTGCCGAGGCCGACACGATCGGCCACGGATCCTGATCGGCATTCAGCGGTCCGCCGCCCTCCCAGGGTTTCCGGTTGGAGGCCTTGCGGCCGGCATGGGCAAGCTGAGTGCCGAATTTCGTGCCCGGCGCGGCGACGCGCTTGGCTGCATTCAGCGTGCGCCGCGCCGCCGCCTCATTGTCCTCGGAGTAAAGGCCGAGGCAGCCATGCGAGATGCGGCCGCGCCGTTCGACCTCGGTCATCTCGACGGTGACCATGCCGGCACCCGACATCGCCAGGTTCATCCAGTGATAGAGGTGCCAATCGCTGGCCGAGCCGTCCTCGGCCGAATACTGGCACATCGGCGCGACCGCGATGCGGTTGGGGAAGGTGAGGCCGTCGAGGATGATCGGCTGGAAAAGAGATGAGGTCATAAAAAACTCCGGAAAGGGTTGCCGCTATTTAGGCAGGCACTTGCAGATGCGCCAGACACGAGAGGGTGAACCGGCGCACTGGACCAATTGGTAGCCGGATTGCAAGAACCGCCGTTCGCGGCTACGCCTTGCCGCGGCAGCAGGGAGTCCACCATGGAAGATCGCATTCGCATCCGCTCGGAGGAAGTCCTGTCCGACGAATGGGCGGTTTTGAAAAAGACCGTCTTCGACTACCGCCGGCGCGACGGCAAATGGGAAACGCATACCCGCCAGACCTACGATCGCGGCGACGGCGCGGTGATCCTGCCTTTCGATCCCGAGCGCTCGACTGTGCTTCTGGTGCGGCAGTTCCGCTACCCCGCCTACGTCACCGGCCACAAGGAGCCGCTGATCGAGGCCTGCGCCGGCCTGCTCGACGAAGACGATCCCGAAACCTGTATCCGCAAGGAGGCCGAGGAGGAACTCGGCTATCGGCTGAAGGACGTGCAGCGGCTGTTTTCGCCCTATATGAGCCCCGGCAGCGTCACCGAGCGGCTCTGGTTCTTCGTCGCTCGCTACTCGCCCGCCGACCGCATTTCCGACGGCGGTGGCGCCCATGACGAAGGCGAGGACATCGAGGTTCTCGAAATGCCGCTCGACGAGGCGCTGGCCGGCATCCACGACGGTCGGATCATCGACGCCAAGACCATTATGCTGATCCAGCATTTGAAGCTGAACCCGATTGGGGTGTGAGGGGCCCAGAACTGGGTCGAGCGCCCGGTCTCCAGTTACGGAGACTATCAAACGAGACCAAATCTGGTGCGGACGACGGGAATCGAACCCGTACGATCAGAGATCGAGGGATTTTAAGTCCCTTGCGTCTACCAATTCCGCCACGTCCGCAGGCCAGCCCTTTTCAGCCGCCAGCCAAAGGCCGTCAAGCCGTCTTCTGCCGTCGACAAATCTGGCACTGGAAGCTAGCGAGGCCGATCACCTACAGTGATACAAACAAAATCGTTTCACCTGGAAATGTTTTTAGCGGCAGCTTCCGCGGCTACCGCGAATGCGCGTCCCCCGTTCGCAGGATGCGTTCGGGCGCTCTGCCCTGGTAAGGCTCGAAGTGGCAAGTGGATCGGCGCTCCGATACTCGACGCCATCCTCTACAAACACTGGGAGATTGTCATGCTCAAGCTTGCCTCTGCCCTGGCACTGCTGCTTGTTGGGACGGCGCCTCTGTTTGCCGATGAGATGCCGATGAACGCCAAAGACATCAAATGGGGTCCTGCTCCTGCTGCCATTCCCGCTGGGGCGGAAATGGCTGTTGTCGCGGGAGATCCCTCAAAGGACGGCGCCTTTGTGCTGCGGTTGAAGACACCCGCCGGCTACAAAATTGCCGCACATAATCATCCCACCACGGAATACGTAACGGTGCTTTCCGGCAACTTCCATGTTGGAATGGGCGATAAGTTCGACGAGGCGAAAGGCGTCGAACTGACTGCTGGCGGCTTCGGCGTCGCGCCGGCCGGAATGAATCACTTCGCCTGGACGACAAGCGAAACGATCATCCAGGTTCATGGCGAGGGGCCATTCAAGATCACCTACGTCAACCCGGCAGACGATCCGAGCAAGAAGTGACAGTTCGCGATCGAATTGATTGAACCGGCCGAAGGCTCGAACGATGGAGTGCGTCAAACTCCGCGAGCGTCGATTCAGAAGGATCCTCTAACGAGACGAAGGCTGATTGGCCGCAACGGAATCGTATTCCGCCTGGGCCATTTGCCATGAATGGCGCAATAACAAAAAAAACCCGCCTCGGGAGGACGGGTCGTTGGAGCCAATTGGCACCATACCCAAATTAGTAGCATAGCTGCCGGCACAAAGCAAGAACAAAGTTGCTGCGGCCGGCACAAAATGCCCTTGGCGATTGGCGAAAGCCATGGCGCATCGATCTCCCTCCTTGAGGGGGAGATGGCAAGTTGTGGCAAGAGGGCAGGCCAGGGGGGTCGTCGCGCGTCGAGCGCCAGCCTGTTTTGTTCGCGGTAAAGGTTCGCGTCAGGATGTCCCGACCCCCTCTGTCGCCTTCGGCGACATCTCCCCCTCAAGGGGGGAGATCTGCAACTTCGCCGTCGGCGCTTACTTCCTCGCTGGTCAAAATCCTCGCGGCTTGGCACAGTCGGGCAAAGAGGAGCCTGTTGATGCCGAAGACCGCCAGTGCGACGAAACCAAAACCCTGGGCCGAGATGGCGACGCATCTGGTCGATGTCGCCATGGGCCGCAAACCCGCCGATCTCGTCATCCGCAACGGGCGCTGGGTCAACGTCCATTCGGGCGAGATCATCGCCGGCACCGACATCGCCATTGCCGGCGGCCGCTTCGCCTATTGCGGGCCGAATGCCGGCCATGCCATCGGCCAGGGCACCAAGGTGGTCGATGCCGGCGGCCGCTATCTGGTGCCGGGGCTTTGCGACGCGCATATGCATGTCGAGAGCGGCATGGTGACGGTGACGGAATTCTGCCGCGCGGTGATCCCGCATGGCACCACCTCGATGTTCATCGATCCGCACGAGATCGCCAATGTGCTCGGCCTGCCGGGCGTGCGGCTGATGCATGACGAGGCGGTCGCCATGCCGGTCAACGTGCATGTGCAGATGCCGTCCTGCGTGCCGTCGGCGCCGGGGCTGGAGCATGCCGGCGCCGAGCTGACCGTCGCCGACGTTGCCGAGGCGATGACCTGGGAAAACATTATCGGGCTCGGCGAGGTGATGAATTTCCCCGGCGTCGCCGCCAATGATCCGGTGATGTCGGGCGAGATCGCCGCGACGGTGAGGGCCGGCAAGACCGTCGGCGGGCACTATGCCTCGCGCGATCTCGGCCTGCCGTTCCACGGCTATGTCGCCGGCGGCCCCGAGGACGATCACGAAGGCACGCGCGCCGAGGATGCCATCGCCCGCGTCCGCCAGGGCATGAAGGCAATGCTGCGGCTGGGCTCGGCCTGGTATGACGTCGCCTCGCAGATCAAGGCGGTGACGGAGAGCGGGCTCGACCCGCGCAACTTCATCCTGTGCACCGACGACAGCCATTCCGGTACCCTCGTGCATGAAGGCCATATGGACCGGGTCGTGCGCCACGCCATCAGCCAAGGGCTGAAGCCGGTGACGGCGATCCAGATGGCGACGCTCAACACCGCCCAGCATTTCCGGCTGGAACGCGAGATCGGCTCGATCGCACCTGGACGGCTCGCCGATCTGCTGATCGTCTCCGACCTGGCCGAAATGACCATCGACGAAGTCTATGGCCGCGGCGTCAGGCTGGCCAAGGGCGGCAAGCTCGAAGTCGACATTCCGGCCTATAATTATCCGCGGACGGCGAAGAACACCGTCAAGCTCGGCAAGAAGCTCAAAGCCGGCGATTTCGACATCGCGGCACCCAAGGGCGCCAACGAGGTGCGGGTGCGCGTCATCGGCGTCATCGAGAACCAGGCGCCGACGCGGGCGCTGGAGGCCGATCTTGCGGTGGAGGACGGGCTGGTCGCCATGGACCGCCGCAACGATGTCTGCCAGATCGCGCTGGTCGAGCGCCACAAGGGCACGGGCGGCGTCACCAACGCCTTCGTCTCCGGCTTCGGCTATATCGGCGACTGCGCCATGGCCTCCAGCGTGGCGCACGATGCCCACCACATCATCGTCGTCGGCACCAACAAGCAGGACATGGCTCTGGCCGTGAACCGGCTGGGCGAGGTCGGCGGCGGCGTCGTGCTGTTTTCCAACGGCAAGGAGCTGGCGCTGGTCGAAATGCCGATCGCCGGGCTGATGTCGAACGAGCGGGCGGAAATCGTCGCCGCCAAGGCGGACAAACTCAGCGACGCCATGCGCCAGATGGGCTGCTCGCTCAACAACGCCTACATGCAGCACTCGCTGCTGGCGCTGGTCGTCATCCCCGAGCTCAGGATTTCCGACGTCGGCCTGATCGACGTGACGACGTTCCAGAAGGTTGATCTGTTCGTTTAGGGTTGCTGCGGTGTGGAAACCTTTTGATGCCGGCGGGACAGCGCCCCCCTCTGTCCTGCCGGACATCTCCCCCACGAGGGGGGAGATCGGCAGCTTCGCCGCCGGCTCGTTCAGCAACGTTGGCGATTGGCAAAAGCCGAGGTGGCGGCCAATCTCCCCCCAAGTGGGGGAGATGTCCGGCAGGACAGAGGGGGGCGCGAAGGATCGCTGCCGTGCGCTTTGTTCCGAACTGACGTCAACAGTGACCGCTCAGCGGCCGCCTCACCCGCCGGTGGCGATGGTCAGCACCTTGAACGGCGTGGTGATGACGATCTCGGCCACCGAGCCGACGGCCTTGCCGAGGCCCTGGCCGAGATTGTCGAGCTGGGCCGGCGCGGTCTCTTCGGAGGCGAGGCCGGCCGGGGCGCGCAGGCGGTCGCCGAGCAACTGCACCAGGAACGGGTTGTCGGCGAATTTGGCGTGGTTCAGCCGGTCGCCGCCCTTGGTCTTGGTCAGGTCGACCACCGAGACGCCATAGCTGGCGAGGTCGGCCGCGTCGCCATAGTCGCCGACACGTGGCTTGTCGCCGGAGATCAGGGTCGACAGCCTGAGCGCCCGGTCGTCGCCCGAAAGCAGCACGGCGAACGGCTTGTCTGGCTTGCCGTAGCGGATCATCTGCTTCTTGAACACGTCGACGTCGATGTCGGGGGAAGCCAGGATGACGTAGCCGAGCTTGCCGCCAAGGTCGCGGTCGCCGGTGATGGCAAGCTGGCGCAATGCTTCCATGGTCACCCAGGTCCCCATCGAATGGGCAATGATGTCGATGCTCTTGGCGCGGCTCTTGGCGAGCATGCGCAGCGTCGCTTCGAGATCGTCGCGCGCCGCATTGGCGCTTTCCTTGTCGTAGATGTAGCCGGTCGTTTTGCCGCTCGAGGCCCACGAAAACAGCACCGGCGTGCCGGGATATTTCGTGTCATGCGCGATCTGCGTCAGCCGGTAGATGCCGTCGTCGAAGCCGTTGTTGAAGCCATGCACGAAAACCAGCGCCCGGTCGCCGCGCATGGCGATGTCGGCGCCGACCGCCTTGGCGAATTGCGGCGCGCCTTCGTAGAAGGTGACGGCGGTCGCCGTGAAATCCTTCGCCGGATTGCTGTTGGCCGAGCCCTTGACCCGTTCGATGGCGCCGACCTGGTGGACCTTGGGAACGGTCACCTCGACGCTGGCAAAGCTGGTGGTCGGCGAGCGGTCTCCGTCGAATACCTGCCGGGGCTCTTTCGTCGCCTTTTGCCGGGTTGTGGCGACGAAGATCTTATGCGTCGCCGCGATATCGGCAGCAGGCACCGTGATCGTCGTCTTGTTGAGCAGATCGTGCGTGTTCTGGCCGGCGCAGCCTGCCAGCGCGAGCGCGAACGCAACGACGAGAAATATCTTCGAAGGCACGGTCACGCGGGCTCCCGCAACGGGCGACGTCGAGCCGGAGACGTCTTGGCCTATTCGATAGAGGCAGAGGCCGGCACGGTCCAGTTCAAACTGTTCCGATGGTGCGGCATGGTCAACAATCACTGCTGCGCAATGCAGCTATTGTCCGACCGAGGCGATGCGGTCGGTCACCTCGCGGTCGCTGGCAAACCCGTCATCCTCGCGCAGCTTCTGGCCAATCAACTGCACTAATTCCGGGTTGTCGGCGAATTTGGTGTGATTGAAGCGGTCGGCGCCCTTGACGCTGGAGAGATCGACGACCGACACGCCATAGCTGGCGAGGTCGGCGGCGTCCTTGTAGTCGCCGACCCGCGGCCGCGCGCCGGCGATCAGGCCGGACAGCCGCAGCGCCCGGTCGTCGTCGGAGAGCAGCAGGATGAACGGCTTGTTCGGCTTGCCGTAGCGGCGCATCTGGCTCTTGAACACGTCGACGTCGATGTCGGGCGAGGCCAGCACGACGTCGCCGAGCTTGCCGCCGAGATCGCGGTCGCCGGTGATGGCGAGCTGGCGCAGCGCCTCCATGGTGACCCAGGTCCCCAGCGAATGGGCGACGATGTCGATGCGCCGCGCGCCGGTCTGCGCCAGCATTCTCAGCGTCACTTCCAGCTGGTCGCGGGCAACGCTGGCGCTTTCCTTGTCGTAGACATAGTCGGTGGTCTTGGCGCCCGACGCCCAGGAAAACAGCACTGGCGTGCCCGGATAGCCGGAATCATGGGTGATCTGGGTGACGCGATAGACGGCGGCGTCGAAGCCGGTGTTGTAGCCGTGGACGAAGACCATGACGCGGCCGCCGCGCGCCGCGATGTCGGCGCTGAGCGCGCTGGAGAATTTCGGCTGGGTGTCGTAACCGACGACCTCGGAAGCCATGAAGTATTTGGCCGGATCGTCCGACTTGCCGCGCGAGCGCCGCTCGATCTGGCCTGTCTTGTGGATGCCGGGCACGGTGACGTTGACGCGGGCATAGTTCAGCGTCGCCGAGCGCTCGCCGTCGAAGACCTTGTTGGGATCGTCGGAGCGCTTGCGCGTGGTGGCGATGAAGATCGAGTGGTTGCCGGCGATTTCCGTCACCGGCACCGCCATCATGGCGCTGCCGAGCAGTTCCTCGGTTTGGCGGCCGCCGCAGCCGGCGAGCAGCGCGGCAAGGACAATGATGCAAATCGTCTTCAAGGGCACTTAAGCAATTCCACTCCGGCCTAACCAAAGGCCCATCCACCTCCGCCGCATCTCCCGGACAGCCGAAGTGCGGCGGAAGTAAGTCGCAGGCGCCGAAATGCGCTCAGCGCCGCTCGACTGCCATCGCACTGTTGCGCGAAAGCCAGAACGGCGGCAGGAAGGCCGGAATGTTGGAAAAGGGCAGCACTTCCGGCTTCAGCCTTATGCCGAGCACGTCGGTCATGAAGGCGCGGCGCGCCTCGATGCGGTGCCAGGCTTCGGGATAGCGCGCGGCGATCTCTTCGCGCAGCGCCTCGTCAGCCAGCGCGATGCCGTCCTCGATGTTGGTGGTGAAATAATCGGTGCCGGTCGCCGGGATGATGTCGACCTGGAAGGCCATGCCCGACTTCAATCTGATGTCGGAGCCGGAAAATATCGGCGAATGCATCCATTCGTCGATATGGATGAGATGGCCGGGATTGAGCGACACGCCAAAGAACGGAGCGCCGATGCGATCGTGCACCGCTTGCCACAACGCGCCGCCGGGAACGCCGATGCCGACCGTCTCGTACCAGTCGACGACGGCACAGAAATAGGGCGCGACCAGCTTCTCGACATAGTCCTGGATGCCCCTTGGAAGCTCGGCCGCGTCCTCGACCAGAAAACCGGCGCGGGCATTGAGCGAGCCCTGGATGCCGTAGGCCATGGTGATCGGGTCGCCGCGCTTGATGATTTCGAGGCGCGGGCTCGGCAGGCCATAGGCCGCACGCCTGCCGGCCGACAGCATCGGGTGACAGCATTGCGGCAGGCCGTTGATGCCCATCAGCCGCGCCGCCTGCAATTCGGTCATGCCGGGTTCGATGCCTTGCAGGACATTGCGCAGGCCTTGCGAGGAATAGGTCGCGGCGAATTCGAACGCGGCCAGCTGGTCGGCCTCGTTGATGGCGCGCAGGCCGTCGGCAGGGTTCATCAAAAGGTTAGCCGCGTTGGCAACCGCCCCTTTATCGCCGGCAAGCGTGCGCAGCGTGTCGGCGATGAAGGACGGCAGGTCGAGCGTCGTTTCGCCAAAACCGGCATCGCCGGGGCCGAACGGCTTCCAGCCGATGGCGCCGATGCGCTGGCCGGCCTTCAGGCCGCAATCGACGAGGATGTCGGCCAGCGCTTGCGAGCGGTCGCGCGGCTGCGCCGGCAGCGAAAACGTCTGGTAGAGCACGCGCTCGTACGGCCCGTCGCAGATTTCGGCATAGCCCCAGCCCTCATTGCCGACCAGCAGTTTCGGCGACTTGCCGGGAACGATGACCAGCAGCGTCTCCTCGAAGCGCGGATCGTAGCCGCAGAGATAGGCGACATTGGCCGCATGTTCGCGGTCGCCATAGACGACCAATGCATCGAACCCGCCGCGCGCGACCAGTGCCGCGATGCGGGCCTCATAGGTGGCGCGCGTAACCAGCGGCATCACCGTCGGCTCGCCGAACTCCGGCAGCGACACGGTTTTCCGGGCCACCGATGCGACAGGCATGAACAGACGCTCCTAACGGCCAACGAGGTTTTGGGAACACCCTTTCGGGTGGCCGGACAATGGCTTCGCGAGGCCGGATATGCAATAGCGGGACCGAATTCGGCTAGCCTGTGGGGTGCTCTTGCCATGACCAGTTTCTCCTCTCGCGTCGCTGCCGCCGCTGCCGCGATCCGCGAGATCTTTCCGGAAACGCCGCTGCAGGAAAACGACTACCTGTCGAAGAAGACCGGCGCGCGGGTGCTGCTGAAGCGCGAGGACCTGACGCCGGTGCGCTACTACAAGATCCGCGGCGCCTTCAACTTCTTCCGCAAGTCGCTCGCCGCCGGCAACAATGCCGAGCTGTTTGTCTGCGCTTCGGCCGGCAATCATGCGCAGGGCTTTGCCTTCGTCTGCCGTCATTTCGGCAAAAAGGGCGTCGTCTTCATGCCGGTGACGACGCCGCAGCAGAAGATCGACAAGACGCGGCTGTTCGGCGGCGAATTCGTCGAGATCAGGCTGGTCGGCGATTTCTTCGACGACTGCTATCGCGCCGCACTCGAATTCACCGAAACTGCCGGCGCACACATGGTGCCGCCTTTCGACCACAAGGACATCATCGAAGGGCAAGCGACCGTCGCCTATGAGATATCAGGCCAGATGCCCGGCGCACGCATGGCTGATATCGTCATGCTGCCGGTCGGCGGCGGTGGCCTGGCCGCCGGCGTCACCCATTATTTCGCCGACCAGCAGCGTGAAACACGCTTCGTCTTTTGCGAGCCGGCAGGCGCCCCGAGCCTGAGCGAGAGCCTCGCCGCCGGAAAGCGGGTAAAGCTCGCCAAGGTCGACAATTTCGTCGACGGCGCGGCGGTGGCCGAGATCGGCCGCGAGCCGCTGCGCCACCTCAGGGAGTTTGCCGCCGACGCAGTGCGGCTGATTCCGGAAAATCGGCTCTGCGCGACCATGATCGAAATGCTCAATGTCGAAGGCGTCGTGCTGGAGCCGGCCGGCGCGCTGGCGATCGACGCGCTGAAAGATTTTCCCAAAAAGGAAATCAGGGGCAAGACCATCGTTGCCGTGGTGTCCGGCGGCAATTTCGATTTCGAGCGGCTGCCGGATGTGAAGGAACGGGCGCTGCGCTTCGAGGGCTTGAAGAAATACTTCATCATCCGTTTTCCGCAGCGGCCCGGCGCGTTGCGCGATTTCCTCGAATTGCTTGGCCCCGACGACGACATCGCCCGCTTCGAATATCTGAAGAAATCGGCGCGCAATTTCGGTTCGGTTCTGATCGGCATCGAAACCAAGGACCGCCGCAATTTCGACCTGCTAAAGGCGAATTTCGACGCCGAGAGCGTCCACTATCACGACATTACCGACAACGAGACGCTCGCCGGGTTCATCATATGAGCAGCAACGATCTTCCGAGCGCTCAGGGAAAGGTTTTTGTCGCGCTGTTTTCCGGCATCAACGTCGGCGGCAATCGCATCGTCAAAATGGCAGAACTCAGGTCATTCTTCGAGGAACTCGGTTTCTCAGATATCGCCACCTATGTGCAGAGCGGCAACGCCGTCTTCCGGTCGCCAGATGGCGATGCGGCGATGCTGACCAGGCGGTTGGAAGCGGAATTCGAAAAGAAATGGAGATTCCACTCGCGCATCATGGTGCGCGATCTCGGCTGGCTCGAGCGGCTGGCGGCGGAAAATCCCTATCCGGAAGTCGCGGGCGAGCCGACCAAGCTGCACGCCTATGCGCTGGAGCGCCAGCCGACCGCCGACGAGTTCGCCCGGCTGGCGGAAAAATGCACTGGGCCCGAACGCTTCGAGATCAAGGGCGACGTGCTTTACCTGCATGCGCCCGACGGGCTCGGCAAATCGGTCTTTGCCAATCTCATCCCGCGCGTTCTGAAGGTGCCCGGCACGGCGCGCAATTGGCGCACCGTGCTGATGCTGCTGGAGATGGCCAAGGCCGGCGGTTGATAGGTCGTCTACGCGGCCGGAGCGCGTTTCCAGTCGAATGCCAGCTCCTCACGGAAGGCGAAGCGCTTGATGTGCTCGGCGACGACCGTTTCCAGGCGCTCCAGCGAGCTGGCCTCATCAGTCGTCACCGCAATGTGCAGCACCGCCGGGTCGGCATCGAGAACCGTGCGGCCGAGCGTCAGATCGATGCTGCCGTGGTTCGGGTCGAATTCGACGGGAAACTTGTGCGCCCAATGCTTGCACAGCTGCTGCAAATAGCGGCTGGCATGTTCGGTGGCGACGTCGACATGGCTGGTCGGCATGAATGAATTCTCCTTGGGAATGCGGACGCGAAACCGAACCAGGGCCAGGCGACGTCCGCTCAAGATGGCGTGATCGGTTACCAGCTTCCGGTGTTCGGCATCGACGCCCAGGGCTCGGCCTTCGGCTTTGCCGGGCCTTTCTGCAACAGCTCGATCGAGATGCCGTCCGGCGATTTGACGAACGCCATGTTGCCGTCGCGCGGCGGCCGGTTGATGGTGACGCCATTGTCCATCAGCCGCTGGCAGGTGGCGTAGATGTCGTCGACCTCATAGGCGAGATGGCCGAAATTGCGGCCGCCCCTGTAGTCTTCCGGATCCCAATTGTAGGTCAGCTCGACCAGCGGCGCTTTCTCGCTGATGCCGCTTTGCTCGTCTTGGGGCGCGGCGAGGAAGATCAGCGTGTAGCGGCCTTGCTCGCTTTCGTGGCGGCGCACTTCCTTCAGGCCAAGCTTGTTGCAGTAGAAATCGAGCGAAGCATCGATGTCGGCGACGCGGACCATGGTATGCAGATAGCGCATGGATTTCCTCCGTATGTTGCGTTGCGGCGCAACATAAGGGCGGCCCGGCCAAAGGGCAATTGGCCACGCTTGCCGGCGCCGGCAAACGACAAATCCGCTATTCCTGTACGGAACCGTGAAAAAAGGCACGTCAGGTCTTGCACACACCGGAAGCCGCGGTGTTAATCTGGCGTCAAGAATCAGTTGCGGTGTTTCTTGAAAAAAGGGGGCGTTCTTATGGGGGAAAAGGCCTCTTTCATGGGGCGGGACGGGGCCGGTAACGATGCGTTGAAGCGGGATGAGAGCGCCGATACGGCCGATCTCGTCGAAATCGCCGGCGCCATCAAGTGGTTCGACGTGGCCAAGGGCTACGGTTTCATCCTTCCCGATGATGGTTCTTCGGGCGACATCCTCCTCCATGTGACGTGCCTTCGAAAGGACGGTTTTCAGACCGCCCTGGAAGGCGCCCGTGTCGTCTGCCTGGTCAAGCAGGGCGAGCGCGGGCTGCAGGCTTTCCGCGTGCTCTCGATGGATGTCACCACAGCGGTGCATCCGGCAGAGCTGCAGGAGCAGCGCACCCATGTCGCAGTGACGCCGGAAAGCGGTCTCGAACGGGCGCTGGTGAAATGGTTCAATCGCACCAAGGGGTTCGGCTTTCTGACCCGCGGCGAGGGCACCGAGGACATTTTCGTCCACATGGAGACGCTGCGCCGCTACGGCATCACCGAACTCCGTCCGGGCCAGGTGGTGCTGGTCCGCTTCGGACGCGGCGACAAAGGCCTTATGGCTGCCGAAATTCACCCCGATATGGGTACCTTGCCGGTCTCGCATTAGTTCCGGCCGAGGATTTCATATGGCTCACAGGAACCGGCTGACGGCGGGCGCGCTCTACGCCGGGATTTTCCTCATCGTCGCCACAAGCGCCTTCTTCTATTTTCAGCAATCGAGTTCGGCCGACGGCAAGGCGATGATCCTTCCCGTCGACCCGGCGCCGCTGGTCGCGGTGACGAAGGCGGGCGAGCGTTCTTTCTCCGTCGAAATCGCTGACACGCCCGCCGAGCGCGAGGCCGGCCTGATGTTCCGCCGCCACATGGCCGACAATCACGGAATGCTGTTCGTCTTCGGTGCGCCGCAGCATGTGAGTTTCTGGATGAAGAACACGCCGCTGCGGCTCGACCTGATCTTCGTCGGCCAGGACGGCCGGATCCGGGCGATCAAGCAAGGCGAGCCGCAGTCGGAGGCGATCATCTCGCCGGACGAACCGGTGCGCTTCGTGCTCGAGCTCAAGGCAGGAACCGCCGCCAAAAAGGGCATCAAGGACGGCGACCTGCTGCGCCATCCGGCCATCGGCACGGCGGCGGGGCCAGCCATGCCGCCGCCCGACAAGGGCGATGCGCCGAATGTCGATTCCGACTGAACGGGCAGGATCTTCGGCCGATGCAGTTCTTCTCCCATGACGGTTTCGAGCTTGCTTTCCTTGACCGCCAGCCAGCATCGGGGCAGGGCGATCCGGTGCTGATGATCCACGGCTTTGCCTCGAGCCACTACGTCAACTGGGTGTCGCCCGGCTGGTTCAAGACGCTGAACGATGCCGGCTACCGTGCGATCGCCTTCGACAATCGCGGCCATGGCTCGTCGTCGAAAAGCTATGACGAAGCAGACTACACGCCGGCAAAAATGGCGTCCGACGCGGCAGCGCTTTTGAACCATCTCGGCATCGAACGCGCCCATGTCATGGGTTATTCGATGGGCGCGCGCATATCGGCCTTCCTGGCGCTCTCCGAGCCGGACAAGGTGGCGACGCTGGTCTTCGGCGGTCTCGGCATCGGCATGGTCGACGGCGTCGGCGACTGGGATCCGATAGCCGACGCCCTCTTGGCCGAGGATCCCGCAGGCACCAGCGACCCGCGCGGCCGCTCGTTCCGCGCCTTCGCCCACCAGACCCGCAGCGATCGCCGGGCGCTCGCCGCCTGCATCGCCACGTCGCGCGAATTGCTGAGCGAGGCCGACATTGCCCGCATTGCCCAGCCGACCTTGATTGCGGTGGGAACCAAGGACGACATCGGCGGCTCGCCGGATGAACTCGCTGCCTTGATGCCGAACGCCAGGGCATTTCATATCGAAGGCCGCGACCACATGCTGGCGGTCGGCGACAAATCCTTCAAGCAGCGTGTGCTGGAGTTTTATGGGGAGCATCCGCTTTGATGGACGGCTCCCAAAGCGGCCATAGGGCCTGAAGCTGGGTTCTTAGCGGTTTTGCAACGATACAGCAGTAAATAAGCGCGACTTGTGGATCGGTTCAAACCCGCCACGCGCTGAACGAGGGCAGGGGGGTACGATGGCACAATGGGGAAGAAGCGACGCCGCTTTGCCGGGCGTCGTTGCGAAAAGCAGGTTCGGCGAATGGTCCGTTGTTCTAGCGGTGGCCGCATTGGCGACAGGGGCGATTGCGATCACCGCGTTGATAGCAATGCCGAGCGACGCCTCCCCACTGCTCCAGAACAGTGCGACGGGCTTCTTCGCTGCGGTATTTTTTATGGCCGGCCCTTTGGCACATCTTATCGGCGTGGTCTTCGGCTTGATGGCCGTGGGGCGCCCAGACGACAATCGTGTGCTCGGCCTGGCTGGCATCGTGGTCAATGGCGCGTCGCTTGCGGCCGGGGGGGTCATGCTGTGGGCAATGGCATCGACTTTTGGCGCATTCACCTGATCTCGACAAGCCTCCGGCAGGCAAGCGACCGACGCGACCCCTCAGCTTCAAATCTGCGCGAGTTGCCATGGTCGATCTTGTCGTCACCTATCTGGAGATGACCGAGCCGCCGTCCGGCGGCGGCTTTGCCGCACCCGCACCGGGCGCGGCGGTGATGCGCGAAACGCTTGGCGTCGCTGATTACATCAGCCTCTACCGCGCCGTTGGCGAGCCTGTGCAATGGGATCAGCGGCTGCGCATGCCCTTGGGCGACCTTGAGCGCCTTCTCGCCAGCCCGTCGACGCATATCCATGTCCTGCGCGTCGACGGCGAAGCAGCCGGCCTATGCGAATTCACGGGCGTCGGCGAGCCGGTTGTCGAATTGGCCCATTTCGGGGTCGTTCCGGCTCTTCAGGGCCGCAAGCTTGGGCCGTACCTGCTCGACCGGGCGCTGCGCGCCGTCTGGTCGCATGAACCCGAAAGGGTTTGGCTCCACACCGATACCCACGATCATCCGGGCGCGCGATCTGTCTACGGGCGAGCCGGTTTCAAGGCCTATGCGCAGCGCATGGAGACGTTTCCGGATTAGGATTTGTCTGAGCTGAGGTTATCGCCAAGCGCCCTGAGCGAGCGCGCCATGTTTTGCCGGGCCTGGGTTTCGAAGCGCCGGCGGAATTCCTCGCTATGGAAGATATGCGGACGCGCGAGGAAGCCCTTTAGGACAGCGGCACGGCCGGCCCGCCACATCGGCTCATCGACCCACTGATATTCGCGGCGAACCGCCTGTTCGTAAGCGTCGAACACGTCAGGCGCAGCACCCAGGATCGCCAGGTCCATGTCGAGGAACAGCGCCGCGTCACGAACGGCATGCTGGTCGCCAAGGGACGGCAATTCGTGGCCGGCGGTGGCAGTGATCATCGCCGCGATGCGACGGATGCGTTGTGCATCGGCGCGGCCGGCGAGCTTTGTCTCGGCAAGTGCGGCACTCCTCGCCTCATTGTCCTTGGCGCGGCCGTCGTAGATCGCGTCGTGGAACCAGATCGCCGCTTCGACTGCTTCAGGATCATGCAGCAATGCCTTGTAATCGTTGGCTAGCGCCAGCATCGCCTCGATGTGGCCAAGGTCGTGGTAGTGGCGATCCGCGGCGTCATACAGCGCGGAAAGCTCGCGCTTCAGCGTCTCGTCCATCAAGGTTGCGTTTTCCATGGCTGCTTGAAATTCCGCCAACCAAATCCATTTGACGAAGCACTAAGGAAAATTGAGTTCACCCGTGCTATGATCTGGCTTATAGGTGCGGCCGGAGAATAGGCAAGCCGCCAAGCCGAGACATTGGATGGCCTGAGACATTGGATGGCCGGAGACAGCAGATGAACAGCGTTACGATTTCCCGTCCCACCAGGGTGCAGCCGGTAGATCCGATCTGGCGTTCGATCCGCGATGAAGCAATGGAAGCGGTCAACCGCGATCCGCTGCTGGCGGCGTTCCTCTATTCGACCATCCTCAATCAGGAAAACCTGGAAGAAGCGGTTATCCACCGGTTGGCCGAGCGCCTCGCCCACCAGGACATCGGCTCCGACCTCATCCGCCAGACATTCAAGGCGATGGCGGCCGACGACAAGGACTGGTCGACGACGGTGCGCGTCGACATCCAGGCCTATTACGACCGCGATCCGGCCTGCGACCGCTTCATCATGCCGGTGCTCTACTTCAAGGGTTTTCATGCCATCCAGACGCACCGGCTGGCGCATTGGCTGTGGAACCAGGGCCGCCAGGATTTCGCGCTGTATTTGCAGAGCCGATCGTCCTCGGTGTTCCAGACCGACATCAATCCGGCCGCCCGCATCGGCAAGGGCATCTTCCTCGACCACGCCACCGGCCTCGTCGTCGGCCAGACGGCGGTGATCGAGGACGACGTGTCGATCCTGCACGGCGTCACGCTGGGCGGCACCGGCAAGGCCGGCGGCGACCGTCATCCCAAGATCCGCTATGGCGTGCTGATTGGCGCCGGCGCCAAGATCCTCGGCAACATCGAGATCGGCCATTGCTCCAAGATCGCGGCCGGCTCGGTGGTGCTGTCGCCGGTGCCGCACAACAAGACGGTTGCCGGCGTGCCGGCCCGCGTCGTCGGCGAGACCGGCTGCGACCAGCCTTCGCGGCAGATGGACCAGCTGTTGCCGTCGCAGACGATGGACCACGTCGTCAGCTTCGACATCTGAGTGCTCGAGCAGGGGGCTGAATTCCTGCCCTCTATGCCGGCTTGCCTTTACATGGCCATTGTCGACGTGCCAGAAGCGCGCTCACCAATGCATGTCGCCCAATAGTGCCCAGCTGTTTTGGGATAGCGACATGCATGAAGCAAGATTTAAAGCGCGTCGCATCGATCTCTTCAGACGCGACGCACTTGAGCAAGCGACGATCGGAGAAGACTGTTGAAGCCGGACGAAATCAGAAAGCTGGACGCCTATTTCAAACGCACCTTCCAGAACCCCAAACTCGAAGTGAAGGCGCGGCCGCGCAAGGAAGATTCGGCCGAGGTCTATGTCGGCGACGAGTTCCTCGGCATCGTCTTCAAGGACGAGGACGACGGCGACTATAATTTCTCGATGGCGATCCTCGATATCGATCTGGCCTGAGCCGGGAATTTGGTGCTGGCCGGACCTGCTTGTTGCAGGCGGGACCGCCTGATGGCGGAGCGCAAACCTCGGAGACTGGCTGGAGCATCCCTCCCTTCGTCATCCCAGGGCGGAGCAAGGAGCGAAGCGACGCGGCGCAGACCCTGGGAGCCATGCCGTTACCTCGCGGCAGTGCTCCGCTCTGACCAGAATCGAATGCTTCTTGGCACCGGCTGGGCGTCCTCTACCAACCAGTCCCGCGAAAAAGTTCGAACCACTCTGGATTGGTCTTCTCGATCAGCTCGATCTTCCACCGGCGTGGCCAGCGCTTCAGCGACTTCTCGCGCTGGATGGCGTCGCGAATGTCGAAATGGTCCTCGTACCAGACCAGACGCTGTACGCCGTAGCGGCTGGTGAAGCGCGAGCCTTCGCCAGATTTGTGCTCCGGCATGCGGCGGCCGAGGTCGTTGGTGACACCGATGTAGATCGTGCCGCGCTTCTGGCTTGCAGTCATGTAGGCATAGCCCGTCATGGCTGAAGGGTAGTAGGCATTGTTGCGGATGCAAGCACCGTTCTGAGCCGCTGCATTCTTCGACTGGCGTAACGGCATGGATCCTAGGGTCCCCCGCGACGTCGCTTCGCTCCTGCTCCGCCCTAGGATGACGAAGGCGTGGTGGGCCCACAGCTAATCGCAAACCCTGGAGATTGGTAGCCCGATTGGCCGGGGCTCCAGCCCTCAGCCCTTCAGGGTCGGTCAAAGGATCAAGCCCTATCGCCCTGCCTTCAGCACACGCGTTGCCTCGCCAGAAATCGCTGCGTCGAGCGCCTGCCAGTCGCCCAGGAATTCCCGGGGGAAGCGGTAGGTAAGGCTGAGATTGTCGCCGACCAGGATGTCGCGTTCGCAGGGCGCCAGCGATTCGTCCGCGCTCGGCCCGCTCAGGCAGCGGGCAACGAACGGATCCTTGCCGGGGCGGTTGGCGACCGCCAGCACTTCGTTGAGATAGCCTGATTTTTCACTGAAGGCGTAAAGCAGCGTCCCGCCAGGGCCGGGCGTGCCGGGCTGGGCGATCAGCGCGCTGTAGATCGGCGCGAAGCGGCCGCTCATGTCGCGCGACATCATCTGCGGCTCGAACGACAGGAAAACGATGTCCTTGCTGGCTCCGGTGTGGTTGAAGTCGTTGCGGGCAACCTCGCTGTAGCCGTCCATCTCGGGATAGCGCAGATAGAGGTCGAGCCGCGAGGCGATACCGTCGCGCCGGGCCTGGGCAAAGCGGATGACATTGGCCGGCACGGCGATGATGTTGTTGCCGATGACGACCTTGTGGACCGTGGTGTCGTCGGTGTACCCGGCCATGGCGATCGAGCGGCCGAACCATTCGCCGCCAAGGCTGATCGCCACCGAAAGCAGCGCCAGCGTCGCGAACGCATAAAACACCCGCTTCATCAGCGTCGAATCGACGACGCTGAGTTGCGGGCCCTCTGTGGCGGCTGCCTGCTTCATCGCGATCCTCGTTGCCGTCCCATCGGTGTGCCTGAACGGCACATCTCGGCGCGGCACGGCTCTTGCTACGCAGCTTTGCAGGCGACTGTGCGATTTCATGGTAAACGGAGGGTAAAGATGAGCCCGGTCGAACAAATCATATTCAGTTTTATGGCTGGGCTGACGGCTTGCGGCCTGGCCGGATCGGCGATGGAACTGGTCGCCGGCCGCAAGCTTGCCTTCGTCCAGCCCTATGTATCGTCGAAGCACATGCTGCGCTCGCTCGCCGCGACGGCTTGCGCCGGGCCGCTGATGTTCGTCAACGAGGCGCTGGACGCCTGGCGGGAGCGTCGCATCTCGGTGCTGGGGCTGATCTCCTGCGGCTGTACGGCGACCATCTGGGCGCTGGCGCTGGGCATGGTGGTGATCGCCATTGCGTCGTGGGCGGCTTCGCTTCTAGGGTCTGGCAGCTTGTCGGTGTGAGACGATCTGGAGACAGCGATGCCGATCTACGCGATTGACGGAAAAGCGCCCGCCTTCGAGGACGCCGACAGCAACTGGATCGCGCCCGACGCCACGCTGATCGGCAATATCAGGATCGGCCGCAATGCCGGCTTCTGGTTCGGCGTCGTCGCCCGCGGCGACGACGAGCCGATCGTCATCGGCGCCGACACCAACGTGCAGGAGCACACCATCATGCACACCGACGCCGGCTTTCCGCTGACCGTCGGCCAAGGCTGCACGATCGGCCACCGTGCCTTGCTGCATGGCTGCACGATCGGCCACAACAGCCTGATCGGCATGGGCGCCATCGTGCTGAACGGCGCGAAGATCGGTAACAACTCGCTGGTCGGGGCTGGTGCACTGGTCACCGAAGGCAAGCAATTCCCCGACAATTCACTGATCGTCGGCTCGCCCGCGCGCGTCGTCAGGACGCTCGACGAAGCCGCAATCGCCAGGCTGCGCGCCTCTGCCGCGCATTATGTGGCCAACGGCAGGCGGTTCAGGGCTGGGTTGAGGAAAGTGTAGCGCCGGTCAGTGAAGGCCGCCTATCGCAAGCCCAGAAATGGTGGAGCCGGCCCGGGGACGGGGCCGGCTCCTAAACCCGGTCGTTGGGGACGGGGAGGGTGGGGACTCGACCGGGTTTTCCGTCGCGTCCTCAGCGGACGCTGGCGACCGCGTCGGAGCGGCCGTCGTTGATCGTTACCCAGGCGCCGGAATTGCGGTCGGACTGGCGCTTCAGGTAGGTGTAACTGGTCTTGGTCCAGGACAGCACCTTGGGCTGGAGATTGTCGAGGATGAACTCTCCAAGGCTGGTGCGCACGGTCAGCACCGCATGGCCGTCGCCGTTGCGCTGGCGCACCACCGTCATCAGCAGATCGCCGGCCGGCACGCCCATGCTCATCAGTTCGCGGCGCTTTTCCAGCGCATAGTCCTCGCAGTCGCCGAAGCCTTTGGGAAACGACCAGACTTCTTCCTTGCCCCACATTTCCATGTCGGTGCGCGGCGCGACCCTGCTGTTGACCGAATTGTTGATCTTGACGATCGTTGCCCACAGCTTGCGGGTGAGTTCGACCGGTGCGCGGTTCGGCGTCCTCTGATTGCATTCCTGCGGAATCTGCCGGCACAATTCGTAGTGACCGACCGGCTGCGTGGTGCGGCCGCCGGTATGCATGAACGCCGGCTCCGCCGCGCTTGCAATCCCCCAGCCGAAAAGCTGCATCGCTATTGCCGCCAGCAACAGCTTGCCCCTCATCCTTTTCATTATTCAGTCTCCCCGTTTGAGGAGACAATGACACGGCTGGATTTATTTGACGCAAAAGCGCGAAGTAGACATTAAGTAAAACTCCAATAGAATAAACATAAAATTTGATGAAATTGAGTATAGAATTATTTAAGGATTCTAGCCGGGTGTATTCCCATGCTTCGTCGCACCGTTCGAACTGCTAGGATGGCAATCCTTCGCGATGGTGCTAAAACTTCCGCGTCAGCCGCGCGGCGAGCTGAATTCGGTGTCGAGCGTTTCCGGCCGCTGGACGACGGCGAACTCGATGGCGACGCCATCTTCGAAATGGCGAACAACCTGGCCGCGCATGGTGCCCAGCGTCACCTGGACGCCGATGGCCGGCTTGACGTCGATCTCGATCGCGGCACCCGACAGCGACAGATCGATGATGCGGCACTGGTACTGCCGTCCGTCAGCAAGTTGCAGCACGCTCGTCGGGTTGCGCGGTGCCACGCGTTCATGGCGGCGGTCTTCCGGCAGGTCGAGCTCGTGCTTATTGGCAAGCCAGGTCAGTTGCGCGGCGAGCTTGTCCCTCTTGCGGTCCGACGCGATGACGGTCATCGCAAAGCCATCCTGCAAAGTGCGGGTGATGACGCCTTCGATGCGGCCGATGTGATCGATGTAGGCAATGACCTTTTCACCCGGCAGGCCGGCGCGCTCGGTGCGCAGTGCGACGTTGCCGGGCGACATGTCGACCACCTGGCAGGGATGTTCGGTGCGGTCTTCCAGCATGAAACGTCCGTAAATCTTCACGCGGACGCGCTGAAAGTTACGCCTTTCAGCTTGGGACGGCGCATGGTCGACCGCCGCTGACCTCATGACTGCCATACCCCGTTCGGCATTCCGCGCATGGATGCGGGGAATTTCAGCGGAAAACTACAACAAAGCAGGTTAACAAAGGGGAAAGCCCGGCACTGTTGCTTTAAGCTTTGGCATCATTCTTCGCGTCCGCCGTCGAAGACGACCAGGTGACGGATGCGACGGGCCTGGCCGAGCGCCGAAATCGTCTCGGGCGGGTCGAATTCCGATGGGGCGAGCGAGGGAACTTCGATCGCCGGGCGGTTCTTCAGGAACATCGGCTCCTTGTCGGGATCGACGACACGGATCGAATCGATCAACGCGTCGAGAACCGGGTCGGCGCCCAGCCAGAAGGGCTTTTCAACGGCGCTTATCACGCCGAGGCAACGCGGACTCTCGACACCGCCGTCGAGCGGCAGTGCGAGCAGCTCGAACCTGTTGGAACGGCCGTTGCGGCTGAAACCCTCATAGGTGATGAGCACCACCGATTTCAGGTCGAAGACGCCATCGGTCAGCTTCGAGATCAGCCGCTGGTCCTTCTCGCGCCACAGCGAAGGGAATGAAAACCCCTTGAGTTCACGGCCATAGACTGCGCAAAGCCTGGTGCCGGCCAGCCGGAACACCGCTTCGCCGCGCGTGTCCTTTTCCAGGATGAACGTGTCGGCCAGCAGCGACTTGATGTCGGCCGGTTCGACTTCCGAGCGCTTCGGGGCAGGGCGTCCGTCACGCAATCGGTTCCAATAATGGAACAGCGTGATCGATCCGGTCTGGTTCATGCTAATGCTGCTCCGCGCATTCTGTCTTCTGATGTCCCATCGGTGAACAGAAGGGCGCCCTCCGAAGACCTACATGCGTTGCGGAGCAGGATGCGTGCCAGCATCGTTAATACTTGTTCACGGGTCGGGGCGGTTAAGGTTAACAACTGGTTTACGTTGCGCGCCGGCCAGGCCTGTGGCACACCAAAACCACTCCAGAAGCGGTCGTTTTGCGACGATCGGCAGCACTTCAGTCAAGAGTTCAGGGGGAGCAAGGGGGCTCGACCAGCCGTTCAAGGGAAACCTTGGACGGCTTCTTTTTTGATTCGGAGCTGCTGATTCGCCGTTTGTGATTCGGTTGGCCGTGATCTACATGCTCGCGAAGTCCAATCCAGCGACTGAGTGCAAGCCATATGAGCGACCCAGAAAGCCCACCGGAGATCGAGCAGGGCGAGAGTGGGCCTGCCGCCCGCGAACCGGAGCAACGCCGTGAACCGGTGTTCAACCTGCCGCCCGTGGTGCTGGCGGTGATCGGCATCTGCGTCGCCGTCCATCTGATCCGGGTCTATTGGCTGACCGACGACCAGGACTTCGAACTGCTTGTCCGGGCAGCCTTTGTGCCGATCCGCTATTCCGGCCGCTTCGACCTGGATTTCTTCGCGTTTTCAAGCCCTTTTACCTATGCCTTTCTGCATGGCGGTTTTGCCCATCTTGCCATCAACATGGTGTGGCTCGCGGCCTTCGGCTCACCGCTGGCCAACCGCTTCGGCGCGTTGCGCTTCAGCCTGTTCTTCGCCGCGACCGGACTGGCGGCGGTGGCGCTGTTCTGGGCCATGCATCCGCTTGGCGAAGCGCCGCTGGTCGGCGCCTCCGGCGCGATTTCCGGCATGATGGGTGCGGCGGCGCGCTATGGCTTCCGCATCGACCGCTCGTCGGGCAAGGCCGCCTTCGCCGGCCAGCCTTTGCCGATGGCGGCGGTGCTGCGCTCGCGCGGCGTCGTCACCTTTCTCGCCATGTGGATGGTGATCAACCTGGCGACCGGCCTCTTCGGCCTGGCGCCCGGCATTGACGGCCAGATCGCCTGGGAAGCCCATATTGGCGGCTTTCTTGCCGGCTTCTTCGGCCTGCGGTTCTTCGATCGGCGAGAGCAGGCGCTCCAACAGGCGGACGAGCCGGACACCTGAGACCTCCGCACTTGAAATGAAACCGATCGCGGCGCACCATACTAGGGAAAGCCGGCCAAGGCAGGAGCCGGCAGGAAATGCAGAGGAGGACGTCATGACTGTTAAGGCAATTCTCGAGGCAAAAGGCCACGACGTGGTGACGCTCGGGCCGAACGAAAAGCTCAGCGAAGCCATCCGCATGCTTTCCGAACACAGGATCGGCGCGCTGGTCATCACCAACGGCGATCACAAGATCGTCGGCATTCTTTCCGAGCGCGATGTGGTGCGGGTTCTCGCCAAGGAGGGGGCGGCGGCGCTCGACCTTGCCATCCGCTCGGCGATGACGCCCAAGGTGAAGATCTGCAATGAGAACCACACCGTCAACGAGGTCATGGAGATCATGACCAAGGGCCGCTTCCGCCATCTGCCGGTGGAAAAGAACGGGCTGCTCGACGGCATCGTGTCGATCGGCGACGTGGTCAAGCGGCGCATCGAGGATGTCGAGCGCGAGGCCGAGGAAATCAGGGCCTATATCGCCACGGCATAGGTGAGGGCGGCCGGGTTGCCGGCCATTGAATTTTTTCAAGCTGCTATAGCAGTCCATCGCGGCAGGTGCGGGCCTGTGCCGCGTCGGCGCCCGCGGCTTTGCGCTTGTCTCTCTTGGCGGTTTGCACTAGCGAAGTTGCACATCAAAATATGCGTTCTCGCATATCCGCAATTCCACTATGCAGGCCACTATGACCCTCATCGATACCCGCACGCCCGACGCCAAGCGCCTGGTTCCCGGCGCCACCGGCGACTGGGAGATCATCATCGGCCTCGAGGTCCATGCGCAGGTGACCTCGCAGGCAAAGCTGTTTTCCGGCGCCTCGACCATTTTCGGCGCCGCGCCCAATGCCAATGTCAGCCTGGTCGACGCGGCGATGCCCGGCATGCTGCCGGTCATCAACGAGGAATGCGTCAAGCAGGCGATCCGTACCGGGTTGGGCCTGAAGGCTGAGATCAACCACAAATCGGTCTTCGACAGGAAAAACTATTTCTATCCCGATCTGCCGCAGGGCTACCAGATCTCGCAGTTCAAGCAGCCGATCGTCGGCGAGGGCAAGGTGATCGTCTCGGTCGGCCCGGACCGGCAGGGCGAATTCGAGGACATCGAGGTCGGCATCGAGCGTCTGCACCTGGAGCAGGATGCGGGCAAGTCGATGCACGACCAGCATGCGACAATGTCCTATGTCGATCTCAACCGCTCCGGCGTGGCGCTGATGGAGATCGTCTCCAAGCCGGATATGCGCTCCGCCGATGAAGCCAAAGCGTATGTCACCAAGCTGCGCACCATCGTGCGCTATCTCGGCACCTGCGACGGCAATATGGACGAAGGCTCGTTGCGAGCCGACGTCAACGTCTCGGTGCGCCGGCCCGGCGGCGAATTCGGCACGCGCTGCGAGATCAAGAACGTCAACTCGATCCGTTTCATCGGCCAGGCCATCGACTATGAAGCGCGCCGCCAGATCGCCATCCTCGAGGACGGCGGCAGGATCGAGCAGGAAACACGGCTGTTCGACCCCAACAAGGGTGAGACGCGCTCGATGCGCTCCAAGGAAGAAGCGCATGACTACCGCTATTTCCCGGATCCCGATCTTCTGCCGCTGGAATTCGACCAGGCCTATGTCGATGAGTTGGCAAAGGACCTGCCGGAACTTCCCGACGCCAAGAAGGCGCGGCTGATCTCGTCGCTTGGCCTGTCGACCTACGATGCCTCGATCCTGGTATCGGAAAAGGCGGTCGCCGATTATTTCGAGAAGGTGGCGGCCGGGCGCGACGGCAAGCTCGCCGCCAACTGGGTCATCAACGACCTCCTGGGGGCCTTGAACAAGGCCGGCAAGGATATTGAAAACGCTCCTGTTTCGCCCGACCAGCTTAGTGCCGTCATCGACCTGATCAAGGAAGGCACCATCTCCGGTAAGATCGCCAAGGATCTGTTCGAGATCGTCTGGAACGAGGGCGGCGATCCGCGTCAGCTGGTCGAAAGCCGTGGCATGAAGCAGGTCACCGATACCGGCGCCATCGAAAAGGCGGTCGACGAGGTGATCGCGGCCAACCCGGACAAGGTCGAGCAGGCGCGTGCCAAGCCGACCATGGCTGGCTGGTTCGTCGGCCAGGTGATGAAGGCGACCGGCGGCAAGGCCAATCCGCAGGCGGTCAACGAGCTGGTCAAGGCCAAGCTCGGGATCGAGTAGGATGTTCGTCCGCACCGCCGGCGAGCGCGATCTGGCGGCGGTGCGCGCATTGCTGATCGAGACATGGCATGCCACCTATGACGCCATCTACGGCGCGGCGCGGGTTACCGAAATCACCGATGAATGGCATTCGATCGCCGCGCTCAAAGCACGGCTGACGCGGCCGAACTCGGAGTTCCTGGTCGCCGACGACGGCAAAAGCATCGGCGGCATGGCTTTCGCCGCCGCCACCACGGATGCCAGGATCGTCATGCTGAACCAGCTTTACGTGCATCCGGCCTGGCACAGGCAAGGCATCGGCCAGGCGCTGCTGGACGAGATCGAGGCCAGCTTTCCGGAGGCCCGAACGCTACGCGTCGAGGTCGAGGAAGCAAATGCTCCGGCCATCGCCTTCTACCGCTCGAGAGGGTTCTTGCCCGCCGGCAACACGGCCGATTGCGGCGGCGCCACAGGGTTGCCGGCGCTGGTTTTGGAGAAGGCGATCGGCTAGCTCGTTCGCCTGACGCTCAGTTGCGTTTCACAGGCAGGTTGGAGCAGCCGGCGGCGAGAAACTCGCACGGCAGGCTGCCGCCGCCGCCCGACGTGTGCGGGGGCGTAGCGGCTTCGATTTTTTCGACCTCGTAATATTTCGAGGTGACGCCCCATTTTTTGACGCCCTGGCACGTCGAGCGCACGCCAACCTCCGTCGCCTTCGCCGCCGTCTTGTAGTAGGTGGTGATCCGGCAGGATTGGCTGACCGGCAGCGCGTTCGCCGGGCTCGTGACCGGCGGCAGGAAGTTCGGGAAAGCAAGCAGTGAGATTGCCGCAATGATCCGGGCGGCGGGCATGGTGTGGGGAAGGTGCAGCATCGTTTGTCTCCATCGATGGCGCCGCTCGCTCGTGGCGAAGCGGCGCGTTTGTTCCCGCAGGATCAGGCCATGAAGCAGGCGCTGCCGCATCTGCCGCGCGGGGGATGGCGGCGGCGGTCCGAACCGCCGCCGTCATCCGCGAGTGGCCGCGTCAGGGCGTTTTCGGCTTGATGAGCTTCTTTATCGGAACAGCGACTTTTGGTGGCCGGACCGTACTGGCTCCACCGCCGACGGCCAGCCCGCCGCTGTTGAGATAGCGCACCGTATAGCGCAGCTCGTAGCCCGGAACTCTGATCCATGTAGGCTTGTGATTGAACTGGTCCGGAGGCCTCGAATACCACTTCGGGATCTGCATGATCTTGGAACCGGCACCGAATCCCGCAGTCTTGGCCGCTACCGCGAAGGCGCTGTCTCTGGGATCGTTCGGCGGCTGGTCGACATTGCCGATGACGACCAGCGAGTCGTATTTTCGCGCGTCGAGCCTGAGTGCGGGAAGGTTCAGCGCAGCCACGTTGCCTTCGCGCATCGTCAGCGCCTTCTGAAGGCCGTCCTCATTGGCGTAGACGTTGAGGTTAATGGCCTCGGATTCCGCATAGACCACATTGTTGTGGAAGTCGCGGGCTGCCAGGCGTGTGAGGCTGTCGAAGGTCACTTCAACCGTCGGCTTGGCTATGGCGTCCGTCACAATCAGGTTGCGTCGCGGCACCGTCCAGAAGATGAGATCGTCGCCGGTGGCTTGCGTGCCGGCATCGGACCCGTCGATTGCCGAGCATTTCGAAATCGGAACCGGCGTCGTCACCGGCAGGGGTGCCGAAAACGAGCTGCGTACCTGAGCATCGATGTAGTTGCCGATGTTGAAAACATCTTCGAGGATGTTGCCGCCTTCGAAGCTCGCCGGGCCGGGTTGCGAGCGGATGATGACCTGGCTGGAATCGGTCTGCCAGCGGCTGCAGAAGACGTTGACGTCTATGGGAATGCCGATGTGACGGTCGGACGTCACCGGGATCGAGACCTTGATGGTGAGGATATAAGGAACTTTGACAAACCAGCTGTTCGGCTGGTTCAGCATCTGCGTCGCAAAGCGCGACGGCCGCCATTGCTTCAGCGATTCGATCGATGCGCGCGATGATCGTCCCTGGGCGGCTAGCTGTGCGTTGGTGGCGTCGACCTTGGCCTGCGCCAGGTTGCGGACGGTGTTGGTGATCAGGAACACGCCGAGTTCGGCTTTGCAGGGCCTGTTCGATTGTGTGGGGTTGCATGGGGCAAGTGCCGCACTGGCAACCGGCGGCCCCGAAGGCGGCGGCTGGGCGGCCGCGATGGCCGCCATCAGGCCGAAGAACAGCATCGTGCAGGTTTTCAACATGGTATCCTCGCTCTGTCGTTGGAAACCACCCTCCGGCTAGACAGCAGCATTTGTCCGATGGCGGTTCATCGCCCGCACGGGGGATGAACCGCGAAAACATCGGGCGGGCCTAGCGACGTCGAGCCGCCGTCCTTTCGGATTGGATGGCTACTGCTTCACGACGCCTTTGGTCGTCGCCTTCGGCGCGACGACCTTGGGCTTGGGGGTTTTCGGACCTGGGTCGACTACCAATGCGGCCGTGCAGGAGCATTTGCCCGAACCGCAGTTCAGGTCGCCCTTGCACATTTTGGAATGCCGCATGTCGGTGCAGTCGGCGGTCCGGAGCAGGAGCAACTGCCTTGCCCGATCGTACCCGACTGACATTTGAAGCTCCATGCCGGATCGGCAGCAAGGCCGGCCACAGCGAGCGATAAGACAAAAAGCGTTGTCGAGATGAGCTTGCGCATGAATACCTCCCGGTTCTATCGAGCGATGGAACCACGGAGCAGCAACGCCTTCATCTCCCGCGCGGGAGATGAATTCGCGTACCGGTGACGATCGTCAATGCTGTCCCTTCAGCACGACGAGATAACCGCGTTCGACGCGAAGCCGGAACGCGATTTGCCCTGCGGTGCCGGGATCCTTGGAAACCTTGTCGATGACATAGCCGCTGGGATGCGAGCCAAGCCATTCTTCCGGTTTGTCGGTGGTTTCGAATGGCTTTTGCAACCGGGCCAGGAAGCCGACTTCGCCTTGATAGTCGAAAGCCACGGCCCAGTCCGCATCCTTTCGCTCGTCGACGAAGTTGGCGAGCGGCGTCAGGTCATAGCGTTTGAACGCGGTTGCCGATGCCACCGCGTGGCCGATGCCGAAAATGACAAGCATGACGACGGCCGAGCTTTTCAGCCTGGCGAGCGGGATCTCCGCCATGAAATACCCGAATAGGATGGTCACGAACGGCAACATCGGCACGACATAGTGGGGCTGCTTGCCGGATATCGCGCTGAATGCCAGCAACACGGCAACGAACGAGAACGACAGCAGGCGCAAGGCGCGCAGATCGGGCGACTTCGTCTCGATCAGGCTGCGTATCCGCGTGCGCAGCTTCAATCGCCATACCTCAGGTATAAAAATCCACGGTATGAACATGACCGGCAGCAGCAGCAGATAGAAATAGAACGGCCGGCCGTGCGAATTGCGCAAATTGCCGGTGACGCGCCCCGCCGATTGGTTCCAGACCAGATCATAGACGAAACTGCCCTTTGTCAGGATGGTCGCCGGCACCAGCCAAATCGCCACCGGAATTAGCGCGGCGAGCACTGCCAGGCCCACTCCAGCGAGGAAGTTCGGTGTCGCCAGTCCCGCCCGCCGGTCGCGCCAGAACGGGTAGAACAGGATGGGCGCGCCGATATGGATGAGCACCACCGGGCCTTTCGTCAGCACGCCCATGCCGATGAACAACCCGGCCAGAACGGCCTGCCAGCGGTCGCCGCTCCGGGCAAAGGCAATCAACGACAACAGCGCGGCGAGCACGAAGACCGTCAGCAACAGGTCGAACAGGATCAGCGTCGAATAGATGACGAACACGCTGCTTCCGACGACCAGCCAGGGGACGCGCCGTGCGATGTCGTCGCGGCCGGGAAACAGGGTCCTTGCCAAAGCCGTCGTCAGCCAGATGACGAGTGAGGAGGCGGCGAAGATGACCAGCATCGCCGCCGGCCGGCTGGCGCCGAAAACGGTCCAGACAAGGTCGATAAGCCAAAACAGCAGCGGCGGCTTCTGCAGATAGGGCGCGAAATTCATCGTCGGGACGAAGATCTGTCCGCTCAGATACATTTCCCAGGTGACGCTGAGATATCGCGTTTCGTCGACGGGCAGCAGTGGCCGGAAAGCGACCGCGATGACGATCAGCCCAAGCAGGAAAAGGTAGGGGAGCAGCCGCTCGGTAGATGTCGGTATCAAAGATCGAGATCCGCGCCAGAAACCATTTTCTTTCCAGCCGAGCATAGTGCCGCGTTTCTGGACCGCGAACGACCGCACCATGATTTTGGCCGAATTGCAACGATGCCGGTTTCGTTTTGCAGATTTTGCGGATGATGTTCTTAAAGGCTTGGAAAACTTACCGGCCGAGCCTTTTGGACCACGGCCGGTCCGGGGGATCTGCGCAAATCAACTGGAGCGCAACGGCGGCGACAATTCGCGCATCAAGAGTTCGAGCTCGCGCTGATCGCCGGTACCGGTCTTGTCGAAGATCGTTGCCAGCTGCGACTTGACGGTGCCATCCGAGACGCCGCCGGCTGCGGCGATTTCCTTTCGCGTCAGGCCGGCGGCAACGTGACCGGCGACGCGCCTTTCTGCCGCGGTCAGTCCGAACAGCGCCGCAATGGCGTCCAGCGCCGGGATTGGTGCCGAACCGGCCGCGGCGATGAAGATCGCCGCGGCGGCGCGCTGCGAGATACGCGCCGAGATTTCACGCCGCGCCAGCGGCATGACATGGGCCACCGCCGGAACGGCCGTCTTGGCCAGCGGAATGTTGATGCCGCAAGGTCCGAGCGCGAATTCGTCGCGCGTGCCGAGCTGGACGGCACGGCCGATCGCGGCATTGGCGTTGGCATAGGTGAAGGAAAGCTGTCCGCGCACGCAAGCGACCGAGATGTTTTCGGCGAGCAGCGCTTCGGCTGTCGGGTTGGCGAAGATGATGGTCATGTCTTCGGCGACGATCAGCACGGGATGGTCAAGGCTTTCGATGATGGAACGGAAGATTTCGGCCTTGCGCCGCTCCGCCTCGAACAGGTCGCCGATGGTCACCGCGCGCCGCACATGCGGCGCCAGCAGGCAGACAAGCTCGAGGTCCTCGCTGGAAATCTGGCGCCTGTCCTTGTCGGTAACCACCATCAGCGTGCCGATCCGGGTCGGCCGCTTCATCAACGCCACCCAGAAGAAATCGTCCAGCCGGTTGGGTTGCACCCATTCGCGCACGATGCGGCTTTCGAGCCATCTCTGTCGCGTATCCGGACCTTGCAGGGCGTAGATCGAATCGACAGTGAACGGCACGTCGATCCCCATCTTGGGAACCGCCGCATAGAACGGCACTTGCGAGCCGTAGTCATGCTTCAACGGCTCAAGAACTGCGGGATCGCCGCAAGACACCGAAAACCGCGCGGAACTGCTGATCGTGTCGATGACGGCGAGCATGGCAAGCTGGCCTTCCGCCAGGCTGCAGATGGCCTCGAGTGTCGCTTGCCAGCGGCCGACGTCGGCAATCGAATCGTAGATCGCCTCAACGACCTGCGGCAATGCGCGACCGGCCGTGCCCGCCAGCGATGACATGAGCCCCTCTCATTTGCCGCCCTTGAGGCGACGAAGCATCAATTCCTAGAATAACGCTGCGTAAGGTTGCCAACAACCCATTTCATCTGCTTCGCGCGGACGCGAGGATCGCATGAACGTATAGTTTGCCCGCCAGCCATTTGCTCGTCGGTTGCGGCAAGACCCTTGCCTTCGCAATGCCGTGACGCCATAAGCAGGAACAGGCGCCGCGAGGACTTGCTACAAGGACTTGCCACGAGGATTTGGATGAAAACTTTCCTTCTGCAGTTTTTCACCTGGTGGAACAGCCAGACGCTGGGAACGCGCTTCCACACCTGGCGGCACGGCAAGATGGTCGGGCAGGACGAGGTCGGCAACGTCTACTACGAGGGCGGCGTCGATTCGGAAGGCCGCACCCGCCGCTGGGTCATCTACCGCGACTATTCGGAAGCCTCGGCGATTCCGCCCGGCTGGCATGGCTGGATCCATCACCGTGTCGACGTTGCGCCGCCAACGGAAGACTACAAGCCCCGCGACTGGCAAAAGCCGCATGTGCCGAACCTCACCGGCAGCCCCGCAGCCTATCGCCCGAAGGGCTCGGTGCTGACCAACCAGCATCGTCCGCAGGTGACGGGCGACTACGACGCCTGGACGCCCGGTTTGTGATCGATCGCCGCGACACGCGCGCGGTTCCCACAGGCACCGTCCCCACGGGCGCGGTCCTTTGTCGCCACAATTGCTGTTTAGCTGTTTGCTGATCCGACAGCAGCAACTAGCCTTGGCGTTAAGAGAATCACCCGGGCGCAAACCACCGGACCTTGCATGAGCATGTTCAGCCGAATTTTGACGGGCGGATCAACCGCGGTCGTTCTCGCTTCTATGGTGGCGCTTGCTGCTGCGCAGGAGTTGGCACCGCCTGCGCCGGACGCGTCGGTGGCACCCGCAGCACCCGCAGTATCCGAGCGCATCACCAATCCCGTCGCTGAATTCGCCGGCATCGACAAGATCACCGGCCGGATCATCACCTTCGACGTCTATATCGACGAGACGGTGCAATTCGGCGCTTTGCAGGTGACGCCGCGCATCTGCTATTCGCGGCCGGAAAACGAAGAGCCGAAGACGGATTCGTTCGTCGAGGTCGACGAGATCACGCTCGACCGGAAAATCCGCCGTATCTTCACCGGCTGGATGTTTGCCGAAAGCCCCGGGATCAACGCCGTCGAGCACGCCGTCTATGATATCTGGCTGAAGGGCTGCAAGCAGAAGTCCGACGTGCCGGCACCCGCTGCCCCCAAAACCAACTAGAACCTGTCAGCGCGGCGGATACGGCGTCTTGCGGAACCGCCTTGTTGTCCGAGCGTTGGGGCTTCTCTAGGGAGGAGGTTGCCATGATGATGGCCAACAAAAGCGAGCTTCTCGACATCGAAAAGGGATTCTGGACCGGCGACGCCGACTATTTCAAGGCCAACGCCGACACCGAATGCCTGGTGGCCTTCCCGCAGATGGCGCGGGTGATGAGCAACGCCGATCTGGCCAAAACCGCGACGGAGCCGAAGCGCTGGCGCGAGCTCGACATCGACCTCAAGGGCATCATCGAGCCCGGCAGCGACATCGTCATGCTGACCTACGAGGCGCGTGCGACCCGGCAAAATGGCGAAGCCTATGCAGCACTGGTCAGTACCGGCTATGTCCACCGCGTCAATGGCTGGAAGATGATGTTCCATGCACAGACACCGCTGGTGACGGCGACCAAGGGCTGACCGGCCGGTAGAGCAATTCCAGGAAAAGTGTGAACGGTTTTCCGTGCGGAATTGCGTCAAAACACAAAATAGACCGGTTCGGCGTTTCCGTGAAACGATGAACCGTTCTAGATCACGGAAAAAACACAGCCTCGCCCTTTAGCGCCTCGGCCAGCATCTTCTCGTACTTGCCACGTGGCACGTCGATTGCGCCGAAACGTTTGAGATGCTCGGTCGTGAACTGCGTATCGAGCAGCGCAAAGCCGCGCGCCTTCAGGCGCTCGACCAGATGAACCAGACAGGCCTTCGAGGCGTCGGTCTCCCTGGCAAACATGCTCTCGCCGAAGAACACCCGGCCGAGCGACACCCCGTAGAGCCCGCCGACCAGCCGGTCGTCGTGCCAGGCCTCGACCGAATGGCAATGGCCCATCCGATGCAGCTCGACATAGGCTTCGCGGATTGGTGCGTTGATCCAGGTCGACCGCCGTTCCTCGCGTCTTTCGGCGCAGGCGTCGATCGTCGCCTCGAAATCGAAATCGATGCGGAATTCGAACAGATCCTTGCGGATCGTCTTCCTCAGGCTCTTCGGGATGTGGAAACCGTCGAGCGGAATGATGCCGCGCGTCTCCGGCCGCACCCAGAACACCTCGGGGTCATTGGCATTTTCGGCCATCGGGAAGACGCCGGAGGCATAGGCTTTGAGCAACAGGTCGGTCGGGATGCGATAGCCGGGTGCGTAGGGGCGGGTCATCGCGTCGCCCCTGTGTCACTCGCCTTTGGCCAGATATTTTTCCAGCCAGTGGATGTCGTAGTCGCCATTGGCGATGTCGGCGTTGCCGACGAGGTCGCGAAACAGCGGCAGCGTGGTCTTGATGCCGTCGACCACGAATTCATCGAGCGCGCGTCGCAGCCGCATCATGCACTCGACGCGGTTGCGGCCGTGCACGATCAGCTTGCCGATCAGGCTGTCGTAGTAGGGCGGGATCTTGTAGCCGGAATAGACGCCGGAATCGACGCGGATGCCGAGGCCGCCTGGCGTGTGGAAGTGGGTGATGGTGCCCGGCGAGGGGGTGAAGGTGCGCGGATCCTCGGCATTGATGCGGCATTCGATAGCATGGCCGTGGAAGCGGATATCTTCCTGGCGCACCGAAAGCCCGCCGCCCGAGGCGACGCGGATCTGCTCGTGCACGAGGTCGATGCCGGTAATCGCCTCGGTCACCGGATGTTCGACCTGCAGGCGCGTGTTCATCTCGATGAAATAGAACTCGCCGTTCTCATAAAGGAATTCGATGGTGCCGGCGCCGGAATAGCCGAGATCGGCGATCGCCTTGGCGCAGACGCCGCCAATATGTGCGCGCTCCTCGGCATTGAGCGCCGGCGAGGGCGCTTCTTCCCAGACCTTCTGGTGGCGGCGCTGCAGCGAACAGTCGCGCTCGCCGAAATGCACGCCGCGCCCGGCGCCGTCGCCGAACACCTGCACTTCGATATGGCGCGGCTTCTGCAGATACTTCTCGATATAGACGGCGTCGTCGCCGAAGGCGGCGCCCGCCTCCGAGCGTGCCGTCTGCAGCGCCACCTCGAGGTCGGCCTGGCTATGCGCCACTTTCATGCCGCGCCCGCCGCCGCCGGCCGACGCCTTGATGATCACGGGGTAGCCGATCTCGGCGGCAATGCGCTTGGCCTCCTTTTCCTCGGTGACCGCGCCGTCGGAGCCGGGTACCACGGGAATGCCGAGGCGCTTTGCGGTGCGCTTGGCCTCGATCTTGTCGCCCATGATGCGGATATGGTCGCCGGTCGGGCCAATGAAGGTGATGTTGTGAGCGGCGAGGATGTCGGCGAACTTGGCATTCTCCGACAAAAAACCGTAGCCGGGATGCACCGCGTCGGCGCCGGTGATCTCGCAGGCGGCGACGATCTGGTGGATGTTGAGATAGGAGTCGCGCGACGGCGGCGGGCCGATGCAGACGCTCTCGTCGGCGAGACGCACATGCATGGCGTCGGCGTCGGCGGTCGAATGCACCACCACCGTCTGGATGCCAAGCTCCTTGCAGGCGCGCAGCACCCTGAGGGCAATTTCGCCGCGATTGGCGATGAGGATTTTCTGGAACATCTTTCGCCTGTTCCCGGCTCTACTCGATCACGACGAGCGGCATGCCGTATTCGACCGGCTGCGCATCTTCGAACAGGATCGCTGTCACCATGCCGGCGCGCGGCGAGGGGATCTGGTTCATCGTCTTCATCGCCTCGATGATCAGCAGCGTCTGGCCTTCCTTGACCTTCTGGCCGATTTCGATGAACGGCTTGGCGTCGGGCGACGGTGCCAGATAGGCGGTGCCGACCATTGGCGAGGCGACGGCGTTCTTCGACACGTCGGGCGTCGCCGGCGCGGCCGCTGCCGCAGGCTGCGCTGCTGCCGGGGCATAGGCTGGCGGCGCTGCGGCGATCGCATGGACGGCCGGCGCCTGCCGCGAGACGCGCACCTTCAGATCGCCCAGCTCGACCTCGATCTCAGTGAGGTTGGTGTCGTTCAGTATGCCCGCCAGGTCGCGGATCAGCTGCTGGTCAACACCGTTCTTCTTTATCGACATTTTCGAGCCTTCTGTTTGTTGGCCGGTCATAGGCGTGCAGCCAGCGCCTGCAGCGCCAGCGTGTAGCCGAGCGGCCCGAACCCGCAGATCATGCCGACGGCGACCGGCGCGACCATGGAGACGTGGCGGAATGGTTCCCGCGCGTGGATGTTGGAGAGATGCACCTCAGCGACCGGCAGCGGCGCGACAGCGCGGATGGCATCGTGAATGGCGATCGAGGTATGGCCGTAGGCGCCTGGATTGATGACGATTGCGGCGGCCTTGTCGGCGGCCTCGTGGATCCAGTCGACGAGGTCGCCCTCATGGTTCGACTGGCGGAAATCGATCTCCAGCCCAAGTGCGGCACCCGCCTGCTTGCAGTCGTCGGCGATCGCCGCAAGCGTCTTGCCGCCATAGATGCCCGGCTCGCGCTTGCCGAGCGCGTTGAGATTGGGGCCGTTCAGGACGAAAACCGTTTTCAAAAAATGCCGACCTTTCCCGGCGCGGCTAAGCCGGCGCGCCGGACCCTCTATAATGGGCATAGACGCTGGCGAAAAGAGCGCAAGTGCGTTCTTTCGCCGTCCACAACAGCCGGAAAACGGCCCGCGCCGGAAACCCGCAGCCTGATCGAAACCCGAACGCTAATCAGAGTGCGGCCTTCGCCGCCTCGATCTTTTCGGCCAGCACTTCCTGGCCGAGCGCGCCGAACACAACCTCGTTGCCGACGACATAGGACGGCGTTCCGGTGATGGCGAGCTTGGTGGCAAGATCATATGTTTTGGAGAAGGCCTCGGTGATGCTCGGGTCCTTCATCTTTTCGCGCAGCGCCGCCTCGTCGGCGCCGAGCGACAGCGCCACCTTGATTGCCGCCGCCTCGGTGGCGCGTCCCTGGCCGCCGAGCAGCGCGTTGTGGAATTCGCCGTATTTCTCCGGCTTCATCAAGTGGAAGGCCATCGAAACGACGCTCGCCTTCTGCGAATCAGGGCCGAGGATCGGGAATTCCTTGAGCACGAAACGCAGGTCCGGATCGGCCTTGGTCAGCGCGCGCATGTCATCGATGGCGCGTTTGCAGTAACCGCAATTGTAATCGTAGAACTCGACGATGGTGACCTTGCCGTTCGGATTGCCGACAACGCCGTCGAAGGCGGAGTTGAAAATCTGGTCCTTGGCGTCTTTGATGACGCCGAGACTGGCGACGCGCTGTTCTTCCTTCTGCTTGGCCTCGAGCGCCTGCTGGGCTTCCAGAAGCACTTCCGGGTTCTTCAGCAGATAGTCGCGGACGATGCCTTCGACTTCGGTGCGGTCGAGCTTGGTTTCCGAGGACGCCGTCTGGACAAGCTGCGCCGTGCCGGCCTTCGCCGTCTGCGGACTTCCGGCGACGAAGCCGAACGCCAGCATGGCGAGGGCGGCTGCCACTCCGGTAGTGCCCAGCAGAATTGCCTTGGTCATGATCCTCGATCCTCTAGCCTGTGTTCGGGTCCGCTCGGTTCGGCTGTGTCGCAGCGTGCGTCCGAAAGGTTCACTTCTTCTTACCTGATGGTGCGTAGTTTATAATGTCCTGCGCGCGAAGCCAGCCCGGCTCGCCCCGCTTCATGCTCTGCTGCGCCCGCATGGCGAAGATCTTCGCATTCTTGTAGTCGCCGGAATAGAAATGCCCTTCGGCGGTTGCAAGCTCGGCCGCCGGGATGTTGCCGAGTTCGCCATAGGCCTGTGCCAGATAGCGGTATCCGGCGGCGTTTTCGCGATCCCGCCCGAGGCCCGTGTTGATCTGCGCCACCGCCTTCTTCAGCGCATCCGGCGTGCCGATAGCCATCAGCGCCTGGCCGTAAGAGACCGGCAGCAGCCCGGACCGCGCCGGATCGAGGCTGACCGACCTGGCATAGGCGTCCGCCGCATCCTTCGGCCGGTTCGCCTTCATCAGGACGTCGCCGCGCAATTCCTGGAAATAGGGATTTTTCGGCTGTTCCTTGATCAGTGCGTTGGTCTTGGTGAGCGCAGAGGCCAGATTGCCGAAGAGATAGGTCATCTGCGCGTCGCCATAGCGCGAGGCGAGGCTGCCGGGGTTCTTGCGCATCAATCGCGACGCCGCGGCCTGTCCTTGCATATAAGCGGCGATCTTGATGCGCATCATGTCGTGGCGCTGCTGCAGTGCCGGCGGGTCGACCTTGTCGACGTAAGGGCTCTGCTTCACCAGCACTTCGAGATTGGCGATACGCTCCTGCGGCATCGGATGGCTGATCTTGTAGGGATCGACTTGGGCGCCCGAGAGCGACAATGCGTTCTGGAAACGGCTGAACGTCTTCAGCATGCCCATGCCGGACTGGCCGGTAGCATTGAGATAAGCGATTGCCGAGCGGTCGGCGGTCATCTCTTCGGTGCGCTGATAGGCGAGGATACTGCGTTGCGCCATCTCGCCGCCGCCGGCCATCACGCCCATGCCGGCCCCAGCGAGGCCGCGGCTATTGCTGGTGGCGCCGGCCACCATGGCGCCGGCGCCAAGCAGCGTCGCCAGGATTGCCATCGTCTTGGCGCGCTCGAGCTGTTCGCGCAACTTTTGCTGGTGTCCGCCGGCGATATGGCCGGCCTCGTGGGCGATGACCCCGATGATCTCGTTGGGCGTTTCGGCTGTCATCAGCGCGCCGGTGTTGATGAACATGCGGCGGCCAGCAACAAAGGCGTTGAAGCTCTGGTCGTTGACCAGCACGATGTTGATGGCGTCGCCCGATAAGCCGGCCGCTTTGAAGATCGGCCGTGCGTAATCCCGCACCAGCGCCTCGATCTCGGCATCGCGCACCACCGGCACATTCTGCGCAAACGCGTTGACCGAGCCAGCCGTGGCTAGCACCGCGGCAAGCGAAAGCGTCGCGAAGGCGCGCCCTGTCCTGGCGATCGTCGATCTGGGTCGGCTTAACATGGCAGGTCCACTGGTAGACGAGCGGGCGAAGGATGAAAAGTCGGCACCTTAAAACTTACCGAACTTGTGATCCCCACATCAATCGGGCATTTGTGCGGCGCGGCCTGCATGGCCGGCACGTGCGGACAAGTGTGGTGGATTGAAAAATGGTTGTTTCGCTTTCGCGCCGCGGCGCCGTCGAGCCGTTCCACGCCATGGACATCCTGGCCGAGGCGAATCGGCTGAAGGCCAAGGGCGTGCCGGTCGTTTCCATGGCAGTCGGCCAGCCGTCCGACCCGGCACCGGCCGGGGTTCGCGAAGCGGCGGCGAGCGCCTTGAAAGCAGGCCGCATCGGCTATACCGACGCGCTGGGCCTCGCCGGCCTGCGCAAGGCAATCGCGGCCCATTATGGCGAGCATTACGGGCTTGACGTGCCGCCCGAGCGGGTAGCCGTTACCACCGGATCGTCGGCTGCCTTCAACCTTGCCTTCCTGGCGATGTTCGATCCGGGCGACCGCGTCGCCATCGCCGCGCCGGGCTATCCGGCCTATCGCAACATCATGGCTGCGCTCGGCATCGACATCGCCGAGATCGAGCTCGGCGGCGCCGCCTATCTTCATGCCGAGCACCTGAAAACCGCGCACCGCGAAAAACCGCTGAAAGGCGTGCTGTTCGCCAGCCCGGCCAATCCGACCGGCGCGGTCATTCCCGCCGGCGATCTCGAGGCGCTGGTCGAGACGGCGCGCGAGCTTGGCATCGCCGTGATCTCAGACGAGATCTACCACCGGCTGGCCTATGCGGCGCCCGACACGACGGCGCTGTCTTTCGGCGCGGACGTGACGGTGATCAATTCCTTCTCGAAATATTATTGCATGACCGGCTGGCGCATCGGCTGGATGGTGCTGCCGCAGGATTTGGTGCGGCCGATCGAGCGCATCGCCCAGAGCCTCTACATCTCGCCGCCCGAACTGTCCCAGATTGCCGCGATCGAAGCGTTCAAGGCGACAGAAGAGCTGGAGGCGGTGAAGGCGCGTTACGCCTGGAACCGCGAGCTCTTGATGCAACGCCTGCCGGACCTCGGCTTTGCGCTTGCCGCGCCCATGGACGGCGCCTTCTACGCCTTCTGCGACGTCACCCGGCACACCAACGACAGCATGGCGTTTGCGCGCAGGATGCTTGCCGAGGCGCATGTGGCGGCGACGCCCGGCCGCGATTTCGATCCGCTGCAGGGCCATCGCACGATGCGCTTTTCCTACGCCGGCAGCCACGACGACATGGTCGAGGCGATGGCGCGTATCGAACGCTGGCTGAAGTAGCGGGGACGACGATGCCGGAGCTTGAACAGGCGCCGCAACGCGGACAGGCGCCCCAACTTGGACAGGCGCCCCAGCTTGAACAGGCGCCCCAGCTTGAACAGGCACTGCGCGAGGTTGCCGCCGAAATGGCGGAGCGTGCCGATCGCGGCGACGTTGCCAGCTATATTCCGCAGCTGAGCAAGATCGACCCGAAAAAATTCGGCATTGCCGCGGTGACCAATGACGGCCGCGTGCTGACCGCGGGCGACGCCGACGAGGCATTTTCGATCCAGAGCATCTCAAAGGTATTCACGCTGACGCTGGCGCTCGGCAATGTCGGCGACGCGCTATGGCAACGGGTCGGACGCGAACCGTCGGGCAATCCGTTCAACTCGATCGTCCAGCTCGAGCACGAGAACGGCATTCCGCGCAATCCGTTCATCAATGCCGGCGCCATCGTCGTTTCAGACATCCTGCTTGCCGGCCATCAGCCGCGCGAGGCGATCGGCGAGATCCTGCGCTTCATCCAGTTCCTGGCCGATGACGACACGATCATCATCGATCGCGAGGTCGCGGCGTCCGAACGTGCCACCGGCTTTCGCAATTTCGCGCTTGCCAATTACATGAAATCGTTCGGTAATCTCAATCATGCGCCGGAACTGGCGCTGGGCGTTTATTTCCACCATTGCGCGATCGCCATGAGCTGCCGGCAACTCGCCCTGGCCGGGCGCTTTCTCGCCAATGGCGGCAACAATCCGGCGACCGGGCATTCCGTCGTCTCGGCCGAGCGCGCCCGCCGCATCGGCGCGATGATGCTGACCTGCGGCCATTATGACGGCTCCGGCGACTTCGCTTTCCGTGTCGGCATTCCCGGCAAGAGCGGCGTTGGCGGCGGCATATTGGGGATCGTGCCGGGCGTCGCCTCGCTTGCGGTGTGGTCGCCTGGCCTCAATGCCAATGGCAATTCCAGGCTGGGCTCGATCGCGCTGGAGAAACTGGCGAAGATGATGAACTGGTCGATCTTCGCGCCATAGTGCCTGTCGCCTGGAATTGGCACGAAGAAATCCCGCGCAGCCAGTCGGCAGCGCGGGATTCTTTTAATCAGAAAGTCTGGCTAATACACGGAAAAGCTTAGAAAAAGCCCTTCCGCTGCCACCAGCCGGCACGCTTCGGCTTGTCCTCGGCCTTTGCTTCCTCGGTCTTTGCCTCGTCGGGGACGATCGAGGAGACGACCGGCACGACCGGAGCATCCACCGGTGCGGGTTTGCGCCGCGACGGCCGGGCTTTCGGCGTTTCCTTGCCAGCCGCCACTTCGGTCTCCTGCCGAACCGGCGCAGCGGTCTCGCCGGAAGCCACCGCCGCGGCTTCGGCGGCCGATGTCTCGGCGCCCGCAATCTCGGCAACTGCTTCCGCCGCGGCCTTCTTCGGCTTGGCGGCACGGCGCGGCTTCTTCGGCTTTTCGGCGCTCGGCGTGTCGTCGTTCGCCGGAGCACGCACCGCAAGCTCTTCGGCAGGCGGCGCACCTTCCGGCTCGCCAGTCACCGGCTCTGCTTCCGATACGGCACCTTCTGTCATGCCGGCCGGCTCGCCGGCGCTGGCTTCGACGCCGTCCTCACCGTCTTCACGGCGATTGCGCTTGCCGCCGCGCTTGCCGCGCCGGCGCTTCTTGCCGTGACCGTCGTCCGCCGCTTCCGCAGTTTCGGCAACCCCGGCCGGCGCTTCACGTTCCGCTTCGGCGCCTTGATCGCCGGCGGCTACGAGGGCGTCGTCCGTCGGCGCCGAAACGGAAGCACCTTCCCCGGCAGCGGCCTGTTCGCGGTCCCCGTGTTCACGATCCCCGTGTTCGCGATCCCCGTGTTCGCGATCCTTGCCGCCGCGCCGTCTGCGGCGCTTGCGGCGCTTGCGATCGCGGCCTTCGCCGTCCTCGCCGGACCTTGGCTGCTGCGGCTGCTGGGCAGGGCGTGGCTGCTCAGCCTGCACCGGTGCCTCCTCTTCCTCCTCGATGACGATCTCGTCCTCGGGTTCTTCCGGCTCGACATAGGCCGGGAACGTGCGGGCCTCGACAAAGCCTTCCGGCTTTTCGGCCAGCGCGCCGCGGAAGATGGCATAGTGTTGTGCACCGACCGTGTCATCGGCTTCGATGGTGATGGTCACGCCGAAGCGGTGCTCGAATTCCACCAGCGTGCCGCGCTTGTGATTGAGCACATAGAGCGCGGTCGCTGCCGGCGTCCGCACCGTGATGTGGCTGCGCGAATCCTTGAGCAGGAATTCCTCGATTGCCCGCACCACCATCAGCGCAACCGACGAATCGGAGCGCACATGGCCGGTGCCGCCGCAATGCGGGCAAGGCTTCATCGTCGATTCCAGCACGCTGGCACGGATGCGCTGACGCGACATTTCCATCAGCCCGAAATGCGAGATGCGGCCGACCTGGATGCGGGCGCGGTCGTTCTTGAGGTGATCCTTCAGCCGCTTCTCGACGGAGCGGTTGTTGCGGTTCTCCTCCATGTCGATGAAGTCGATGACGATCAGGCCGGCGAGATCGCGTAGCCTCAATTGCCGGGCGACTTCCTCGGCGGCTTCCAGATTGGTGTGAAGCGCGGTGTCCTCGATCGAGTGCTCCTTGGTGGAACGGCCCGAATTGACGTCGATGGCGACCAGCGCTTCCGTCTGGTTGATGATGATGTAGCCGCCGCTCTTCAGCGTCACCTGCGGCTGCAGCATGCGGTCGAGCTGTGCTTCGATGCCGTTGCGCACAAAGATCGGCGTCGTGTCGCGGAACGGCTGTACCACCTTGGCGTGGCTCGGCATCAGCATGCGCATGAAATCCTTGGCCTCGCGGTAGCCTTCTTCGCCGGAAACCAGGATCTCGTCGATATCCTTGTTGTAGAGGTCGCGCACCGACCGCTTGATCAGGCTGCCTTCCTCATAAACCAGGGCAGGGGCCGTGGATTGAAGCGTCAGATTGCGGACATTTTCCCAAAGCCGCATCAAATATTCGTAGTCGCGCTTGATCTCTGCCTTGGTGCGGCTTTCGCCGGCCGTACGCAGGATGACGCCCATGCCTTGCGGCACTTCGAGATCGGCGACCACTTCCTTCAGCCGCTTGCGGTCTTGCGCATTGGTGATCTTGCGCGAAATGCCGCCGCCGCGCGCCGTGTTCGGCATCAGCACCGAATAGCGGCCGGCCAGCGACAGGTAGGTGGTCAGCGCCGCACCCTTGTTGCCGCGCTCTTCCTTGACGACCTGCACCAGCAGGATCTGCCGACGCTTGATCACTTCCTGGATCTTGTACTGGCGGCGCACCGGCTTGCGGCGGTTGCGCACTTCTTCAAGCGCGTCTTCGGCGCCGACCGATTCGACCTCGTGATCGTCCGAATGCGAGGATTGCACCTCCTCCAGCATGCCGCGATCATTGTCTTCGGACGTCGCTTCGCCGCTCGTCTCGGCCCCGCCTGTCTCGACCTCCCTTGTCTCTACTTGCGGGACGGCTTCCGAGATTACGTCGGCGTCGACGCTGGCAGCGATGGAACTGGATCCGCCTTCGGACGGCTCGGTCTCGCCGCTATCGGCGACTTCATCACTCTGTCCGGCGGCATCCTCGCTCTGTCCGACAGTATCGGACATGGTGTCGCCGCCGTCGGCAGCGGCATCCAGGTTCTCTGCGACGGCATCTTCGCCGCTCTCGCCATTCTCACCGTCGGACGCGCCTGCCTCGCGCCTGTGCTCGCCGCGGTCGCGGCTCTTGCCGCCACGCCGGCGTCCGCGCTTGCCGCGGTCGCGGCTCTGGCGGTCGTCGCCCTCGGCGGCTTCCTCGTCCTCTTCGTCCTGGGCTTCCTGTGCTTCCGCACGCAGCAGCGCCTGACGGTCGGCGACCGGAATCTGGTAATAGTCGGGGTGTATTTCACTGAAGGCGAGGAAACCGTGACGGTTGCCGCCATATTCGACGAAGGCTGCCTGGAGGGAAGGTTCGACGCGCGTTACGCGGGCGAGATAGATGTTTCCTTTGAGCTGCTTCTTGTCCTGGGATTCAAAGTCGAATTCTTCAATACGGTTACCGCGAACGACGACAACGCGTGTTTCCTCCGGGTGGGAGGCGTCTATCAGCATTTTGTTGGGCATTATTTCGTTTCCCCCCGGCAGCCGTCGGCCGCAGCTTGCGGGGCAATGCCCGCTGCCGTGGACCTGGAACATGGGTGCCGGACAATTGAACGTCCGCCGGCCGCTGCCTGAGCGCCATGGCGGTGCCGCCCGCAGCCGTAGTGGCGCGGTTTGTTGCGGACCTTTCCATGATTGCGCTTGAAGCCATCGTAACCAGCAGAACCTTTTGAACCAAAGCCCGGGAAAAACCGGACCAGCTTGTTTGCTCATACAGAGCCGGCGCGGGACAATCCCGGCCGTTTTGCTCACGCAGGCGATTCCCCCGCCACGGGAGCACGCCTGCGAAAATCGTCGCGATCACCGATGCCTTCTTCGCCTGAAGCGAAAGGAGCCGTCTTGCGTCTGACCTGTAGCAGGAAGCTGCGGAGGAGGACGGTTCCAGGATTGCAGTGATCCACCATCGCTTTTATGATTTGGCGGGTTGGAAGGCAACCCCGATTCCCGACGCCGGCAAAAAGCCGTTCCGCAACGGAAGCCCAGGTTCCAAGCCTTCCATGAAAAGGCTTGGTTAACCTTCTCTGGATACCAATCGTTAATCGAGTTCGCGGCCTGCCGGAACTTTGACAAGCAATAGGGCACTTTGACGAACGATCGGGCATGACGCCAAACAGGAGCGACTGGTAGAAAGATGGGACTGGCAGGCTTCGCAGACAAGGGCCGTCATCATGGAGGCTGGTTGTTCCGCACCGCCTGCCTGCTGCCGCTGATCCTGGCTTGCCTAGTCTTTCCGCCACTTTCGCGTGCTGCCGACGTACCGATCGGCGCCACAAGCTACAAGATGGCCGGCGATGCCACCAAGATGCGCATCGTCATCAATTTCGACCGCGATCCCGACATCAAATGGTTCCTGCTGCGCGGCCCCAATCGTCTGGTCATCGATCTGCCGGCCACGAGATTCGCCCTAAATGCCAAGGATGTGAAGCCGCGCGGCCTTGTCCGCGCCGTACGTTACGGCGGACTCGGCGAGGGAAAATCGCGGCTGATTCTCACCGGCAAGGGACCGTTTGCCGTCGACAATCTCGACGTGCTGAAGAACGATGATGGCAGTGGCTACCGCATCGCCATCGACATGTCGGCGGCGTCGCAGCGGGAATTCGATGCAGCGCTCGCCAATCAGGCGCTGACCACCGGCTCGACAGTCTCTGCCGACAAGGCCGGCAGGGTCGGTACCGGGCCGGTCTCCAATCCGGGCCATCGTTTCACCGTCGTCGTCGATCCCGGCCACGGCGGCATCGACGGTGGTGCCGAGGGCCTGAACGGCACTGTCGAGAAGAACGTGACGCTCGCCTTTGCCATGGAACTGCGCGACAAGCTCACCGCCAGCGGCAAATATGACGTGTTCCTGACGCGCGAAACGGACGAGTTCCTGCGGCTCGACGATCGCGTGCGCATTGCTCGCCAGCATGAGGCCGACCTGCTCATCTCGATCCATGCCGACACGATCAGCCTCAAGGGCATTCGCGGCGCAACCGTCTACACCGTGTCCGACAAGGCTTCCGATCCCGAGGCACAGGCGCTTGCCGACCGTGAAAATCTTTCCGACCAGTTCGCTGGCATGGAGATCAAGGACGACAGCAAGGAAGTGACCGATATCCTGATCGACCTGATCCGCCGCGAGACGCATAATTTTTCGATGAGCTTCGCGCACACTCTTGTCGGCCAGCTTTCCACCAGCGTCGGCCTGATCAACAACCCGCAGCGTTCTGCCGGCTTCAAGGTGCTGAAGGCGCCGGACGTTCCGTCCGTGCTGGTCGAACTCGGCTATCTGTCGAACGCCAAGGACGAAGCGCAGTTGCTCAGCGCCGATTGGCGCAACAAGGCGACCCAAAGCATAACCAACGCCGTTGCACTGTTTGCTTCGGCCAAGAGCGGAACGGGGGCCGGAGGCTGAAACGCCCGCCGGCGCCCACAACCTGAGGCAGCGTTGCACGGCGACAACACCCTGTGCTTTTATTTCCGGCATTCGAAACCGAAATTCCACGCTGCCGTATTTTGCCCACATGGTCGCGACATGGCTTTTGCGATTACGGGTTGGGATCGTCCCGAAAGCTTGCGCGAAGGGCGGCTTCGTTTAGGAAATTCCCGAACCAAGGACTGGAGCGGGTATGATTCGTCTCATTGGCTATTTCTTCGGCATCGGCACGACGCTGGCCCTTTTGGTCGCGGCGGGCGTGGCGATCTATATCGGCCATTTGTCGAAGGACCTGCCCGATTACGAGGTGCTGGCCAAATACGAGCCGCCGGTGACGACCCGCATCCACGCGTCGGATGGCGCGCTGATGGCCGAATATGCGCGTGAGCGGCGGCTTTATCTGCCGATTCAGGCGATCCCGGATCGAGTCAAGGCGGCCTTCCTGTCGGCCGAGGACAAGAACTTTTACAATCATCCCGGCATCGACGTGACCGGCCTTGGCCGCGCCATTGTCGTCAACCTGCAGAATCTTGGCTCGGGAAAGCGCCAGGTCGGCGCCTCGACCATCACCCAGCAGGTGGCGAAGAACTTCCTGTTGTCTTCAGACCAGACCTACGAGCGCAAGATCAAGGAGATGATCCTCGCCTTCCGCATCGAGCAGGCCTATTCGAAGGATCGCATTCTCGAGCTCTATCTCAACGAGATTTTCTTCGGTTTCGGTGCCTATGGCGTCGCCGGTGCTGCGCTCACCTATTTCGACAAATCGGTGAACGAGCTCACCGTGGCCGAGGCTGCCTATCTTGCCTCTCTGCCGAAGGGGCCGAACAACTATCATCCCTTCAAGCATGCCGATCGCGCCTTGGAGCGCCGCAACTGGGTCATCGACCAGATGGTCGAGAACGGTTACGTCACCCATGAAGAAGGCGAGAAGGCCAAGGCCGAGCCGCTCGGCGTCACGCCGCGCCGCACCGGCAACTATCTCTTCGCCGGGGAATATTTCACCGAGGAAGTGCGTCGCCAGATCATCGCGCGCTACGGCGAGAATGCGCTCTACGAGGGCGGCCTTTCCGTCCGTACCACGCTCGATCCGAAGATGCAGTTGATTGCCCGCAAGGCCATGCAGAACGGTCTCATGAAGTTCGATACGCTGCGCGGCTACCGCGGGCCGGTCACGAGCATCGATGTTTCCGGCGACTGGGGCGTGCCGCTGGGCAACGTCAAGCGACTGGAGGACGTGCCGGAATGGTCGCTTGCCGTCGTGCTCGATAGCTCGGCCACCGGCCTGTCCATCGGCCTGCAGCCGACGCGCCAGATCTCCGGCGAAATCGTCAAGGACCGCCTCGAAGGCACCGTCAGCAAGGAAGACATGAGCTTCGCCATGCGCCACGTGGTCGACGGCAAAACCGTCAAGGCGAAGTCGCCGGCCGACGTGCTGAAGCCGGGCGACGTGATTTTCGTGCAGAGGAACGACGGCTCGGACAACAGCTACAGCTTGCGCCAGGTTCCCGAAGTGGAAGGCGGCCTGATCGCCATGGATCCGCATACCGGACGCGTCCTGGCCATGGTCGGCGGTTTCTCCTATGCGCAGTCGGAGTTCAACCGGGCGACGCAGGCCATGCGCCAGCCGGGGTCGTCGTTCAAGCCGATCGTTTATTCGGCCGCCCTCGACAATGGCTATACGCCCGCCTCTGTGATCATGGACGGGCCGATCACCATCCAGAGCGGCAACACGACCTGGACGCCCAAGAATTACGACGGAACGGTGGCCGGTCCGGCGACCTTGCGCTCCGGCATCGAGAAATCGCGCAATCTGATGACGGTGCGGCTTGCCAACGACATGGGCATGAAACTGGTCGTGGAGTATGCCGAGCGTTTCGGCGTCTACGACCATCTCGCGCCGTATCTGCCGATGGCGCTGGGTTCCGGCGAGACGACGGTGATGCGCATGGTATCGGCCTATTCGATCATGGCCAATGGCGGCAAGTCGATCAAGCCGTCGCTGATCGACCGCATCCAGGACCGCTACGGCAAGACCGTCTTTAGGCAGGACGAACGCGGCTGCTCAAACTGCAACGCCGCAGAATGGCAGAACCAGCCAGAGCCGGAGTTGGTCGACAATTCCGAGCAGGTGCTCGATCCGATGACCGCCTACCAGATCACATCGATGATGGAGGGCGTCGTTCAACGCGGTACCGGCGCCACCATCAACGAACTCGGCCGTCACATCGCCGGCAAGACCGGAACGACCAACGACGAAAAGGATGCCTGGTTCATCGGCTATACGCCGAACCTCGTTGTCGGCCTTTATATGGGCTACGATCAGCCGAAAGGTCTTGGCAAGGGCGCGACCGGCGGCGGCCTTGCCGCGCCGATCTTCAAGGATTTCATGCGCGTAGCGCTGGACGGCACGCCCAATGTCGACTTCAAGGTTCCCGAAGGCATGAAGCTGATTGCGATCAATCGCAAGACCGGCATGCGGGCCAACGAGGGTGACGCCGGAACCATCATCGAAGCCTTCAAGCCGGGTACCGGTCCCGCCGACAGCTACTGGGTGATCGGCATGGGTGCGGACGGCTCCAACGCCACCGGCGGGGCGCTGTCGCCGCAGGCCAACCAGGCTATCCAGTCGGGCGGCGGCGGGCTCTACTGACAATCGTTACATCCGGTCGGGCCGGCTTGACGATCATGGTCGAGCCGGCCCATCCCGCTTTACAGGGGCCGGTGCTTTACAGGGGACATTGCCGTCCCTATGTATCGCGCCACCAAACCGCCATTCAGCAACAGGACAGAACAGCCAGCCATGCGCGCGGAAACGCAAAATATTGTCGACGAGATCAGGCAGGCGATCACCCTGCTGAGGAGGCATCTTTGACTGGGACCAGGCCATAAAGCGGCTTGAGTACCTGAATGTCCGCGCCGAGGATTCGAGCCTCTGGAACGAGCCGTTGGAAGCGCAAAAGCTGATGCGCGAGCGTCAGGGCCTCGAGGAAGGCATTGCCGCGGTCAAAGGCCTCACCCAGGCTCTGGAAGACAATATCGGCCTGATCGAGCTTGGCGAGGAAGAGGGCGACGAGGGCGTCGTCGCGGAGGCCGAGGCGGCGATCCGCTCGATGCGCGGCGAGGCCAAGGCGCGCCAGATCGAAACGCTGCTGTCGGGCGAGGCGGACGCCAACGATAGCTATCTGGAAGTCCATGCCGGCGCCGGCGGCACCGAAAGCCAGGACTGGGCCTCGATGCTTCTGCGCATGTATACGCGCTGGGCCGAGCGCCGCCGCTTCAAGGTCGAGGTGCTGGAAGTGCATGACGGCGAAGAGGCCGGCATCAAGTCAGCCACGCTGCTGATCAAGGGCCACAACGCCTATGGCTGGCTGAAGACGGAATCCGGCGTGCATCGTCTCGTGCGTATTTCGCCCTACGACAGCAATGCGCGCCGCCACACCTCGTTCGCCAGCGTCTGGGTCTATCCCGTCATCGACGATACGATCGACATCGACGTTTCCGAATCCGACGTCCGCATCGATACGTATCGTTCCTCGGGATCAGGCGGCCAGCACGTCAACACAACCGATTCGGCGGTCCGCATCACCCATCTCGCCACTGGCATCGCGGTTGCCTGCCAGGCGGAGCGCTCCCAGCACAAGAACAAGGCCAAGGCATGGGAAATGCTGCGCTCGCGGCTTTACGAGGAAGAGCTGAAGAAACGCGAAGCGGTGGCGAACGCCACCGAAGCGTCGAAGAGCGATATTGGCTGGGGCCACCAGATACGGTCCTACGTGCTGCAGCCCTATCAGCTGGTGAAAGATCTGCGCACCGGCGTCGAGAGCACCAGCCCGTCGAGCGTGCTCGACGGCGACCTCGACGATTTCATGGAGGCCTCGCTGTCGCAGCGCATCGAGGGTGGCGCCGGAGAAACGGTGGCCGACATCGACTGAAGGCGGGCACCAACCCGGCAATTTCAATCCATCACGCGAGAGTTACGGCCACGGCGCGAGAGTGACGAGTTCTCAGCTTGAACTTACCTGTCGTTCTACAACTTTGTTTTTCATCAGAATTTCCAAAATCGATTTCCGCTTTTGACGCGAATGCTTCGAGCCTGCCGGTGCCGAGCCCGGAACCACTGCGAGCCGAATTCCGTTATTGGCAACCCTCGCTGCCGGGGGTGATCGTACCAGTCTCGTCAACCCGGCCGGCAGGCTGGTTCCGGCCGCAGAGGTCGGCGTTCGGTTTGCGACAGCAATTCCTTGCGCCGACCAAGGAATCAGCCCAGCATCCAAGCGCTGGGGAGGAAAAAAGCATTTATGGCCGGGCGCGGCGTATCTGCGACCTGACGATCCGGCCACTGGGAAGACACGTTCCGGGAACGGGCAAGCGAGATGCTTGACAACCGTTGATAGGAACTGCGCCCATGCCTGCTCTTACAACCAGACCGGCCCATGCCGTTCACACGGCGCGCCGATTTCTGAATTCCCTTGTCGCGGCAGTGGTTTTGATAGCTGCCGCGATGCCATTCGCGGCGCCTGCTCTGGCGCATGATGCCAAGCCGACCGCGGCGATGCCGCAAGGCTGGAGCTATCCGTTCTCCTGCTGCTCGGGCTATGACTGCCGCGAGGTTGCGCCGATATCTATCGGCGAGCGCCCCGAAGGCTATGTCATCAAGGGGACAGGCGAAGTCGTGGCCTATAGCGACAAGCGCATCAAGAATTCGCCCGACGGCGCATATCACTGGTGCTCGGTCGCCGGCGCCAATGACGGAAAGACCATCTGTCTGTTCGTGCCGCCATCGTCCTATTGATGCATGTCGCCCCCAAAAGCTTGCCCTTGGGCTTGACCCGAGGGTGTGCAGGGTTTTTGGGATCGACACGCCCTCGATTGGGTTACAGCACTTTTGAAACTGCGCATTGCAGACGACAGATCTGCTGACGGAGAGTTGTCAGGAGCGTTTCTTTATGGTGCCTTGCCGTAGGGGCGGCGGGCATTGTGAGGGACTAATCCATGACCATCAAGGCAAGCTGCCACTGCAAGGCGACGACGTTCGAGGTTTCGCAAGCGCCGCAGACGGTGACGCGATGCACCTGTTCCTTCTGTTCGAAACGCGGGTCGTTGTGGGCCTATTACACGCCATCGCAATTCAGACTTACCAGCCCGCCCGAGAATGTTTCGTTCTACCGATGGGGATCGAAAACCATAAAACACGGTTTTTGCGCCACCTGCGGCTGCGGCACCTTCACCGAAACGCCGGACTGGTCGACGGGCGAGCCGAATTTCGACAATCCGAAGATCAGCGTGAATTCGCGGCTGTTCGACTATTTCGATCTCGACAAGGTCGAAGTGGTGGTCATCGACGGCAAGAACCTCTGGTAGACGGTCGAATTGCGGTGGTCGCGCGAGCCGCTGGCAGCCGGGTGGAATGAGCCGGGGAAAGCCGCCGCAGCGGCTTTTGCTGGTCCGCTTTTCGCCGCATTTCATGTTACAAGTCGCTGGAAGGGCTGATGCGGTGCGCCATTGCGCGGCCGTGGTATGGAGAGGGACCACCATATGAAAAAGATTGTGCTCGCCGTCGTGGCGACGGCTGTGCTCGTGAGCGCATGCACCACCGATCCCTACACCGGGGAGCAGAAGGTTTCCAACACCGCTGCCGGCGCCGGTCTGGGAGCGTTGGCTGGTGCCGGGCTCGGCATGCTTGCCGGCGGCAACGACCGCCGCAACGCGCTGATCGGCGCCGGGATCGGTGCGCTTGCCGGCGGCGCCATCGGCGCCACCATGGACCAGAACGAGGCCGAACTGCGCCGGCAGCTTGAGGGCACCGGCGTCAGCGTCACCCGCACCGGCGACCAGATCATCCTCAACATGCCGTCCGACATCACTTTCAACGTCGACCAGGATGCGGTGAAGGCTGGGTTCTATCCGGTGCTGAATTCGGTTGCCCTTGTGCTGAAAAAGTTCCGGCAGACCACCGTCGACGTGTTCGGCCACACCGACTCGACCGGCGGCGACGAGCACAATTTCGACCTGTCGCAGCGCCGCGCCCTGGCGGTCGCCAACTATCTGTCCGGGCAGGGCGTCGATTCCCGCCGCTTCGCCGTCACCGGCTTCGGCAAGACGCGTCCGATCGCCTCCAACGCGACCGCTGCCGGCCGGGCTCAGAACCGCCGCGTCGAGATCCAGCTGTCGCCGCTCACCTGAGGCAAGCGCATGAACCGAGAGCGGCTCCGTACGGGGCCGCTCTAATGGTTATGCCGGACCGCCGGCCGCCGGCGCGCTGCGTTTGTGATATCAGGACCGGGCCGGCTGATCGACAATCGCGGCAACGATCCGGCGCACGATCGGAAGCACAATCAGCAGGCTGGGAAACGCAACAAGCCATGAAGCGCCCCATGCATAGCTCCAGGCCGCAATAAACCCGTCCGTCCAGCCTGCGCCGATTGCCGTCGAAACCGCCGAGACAATCGAGGACATCAGAATCGAAAGAACCAACGGCATCACCACCGCGCCGTAGGAGGGCGGCAGCTTTCTCAATTTGAAGGCTCGGTCCGGTGATGCTTGCATCGAAATCTCCTAATCAGAAAGTGTGCGTAAGCGTTATTGTGAGGACGATCAGGCGGCATGTGCCACCGGCAGCGCCAATTCCCGAATGAAGCTTCGCAGCGAACGCGGCTCGCGGCCAAGCGCGGCGCGCAACGCCAGGCTGTTCCCGCCGAGGCCGTATTTGGCGTAGTGGCTGTGTACTTTGGCCAGCATCTGCAACTGCCGGTCGGTATAGGGAAGGCGGGCTTTCGCCGCCCAGTCCTGAAATGTCGGCTCGCCTGCTGAAACCGGCCGGCCAAGCGCCTCGCTCATCATGGCAACGACCTCTTCGCGGCTGTGCATACCGTCGGCGCACAGCTCGAGGGTCGCATAGGACAAACGCGTTTCGGTCAGTGCGATCGCTGCCACTTCAGCCACGTCGCGATAGTCGACGCGGGCCAGCTTCGCCGTCTTTGGAAACGGCTCGGCGAAAACGCCATGCTCGACGATGGACGGCCAGGCCGCCGCGATATTTTGCATGAAATTGGCCGGGTGCAGAATGGTGTATTCCATGTTCGTCGAATAGAGGGCGGCTTCGACCGGTACCTTGCTTGCGTGGTTCTCCAGCCTCGTGTTGGTGGGCTGGATCACCGATGAGAAGACGAATTTCCGAACGCCTGCACGCGCCGCTGCCTCAACCATGGCAACCCCCATGGCGGCTTCGTCGGGAGCAAAGGCCGGTCCGATGTGGAAGACACCGTCGACACCTTCGACGGCCTGTTCAACGCTTTGATGGTTGCGCAGATCCCCGATCGCGATCTCGGTTGCGCCGGCTTTCCGGGCTTTTTCGGCAGCCGCGGCGTCACGAACAAGCGCTCTAACCCTGGCATTGCGGCGGGCGAGTTCAGGCACCACCAAACCGGCAACGCGGCCTGCGGCGCCTACGACCAGGACGGTTGGACTGGGTGTTCGCATGACGATCTCCTTCCCTCGAGTCTGCCTTTCGGCCTGTGCAGGGAAGATAAAATCTAGCGAACTGCGTTACAATTGATCGATGTGGCGATAGTTTATCCCGATTTTCGGGAGAAATACGCGATGAGCCGGATAGATGATTTCGAAGCCTTCATTGCCATTGTCGAGCATGGCAGCCTGACGGCTGCCGCACGCCGGCTGAACCGCTCACTGCAGTCGGTCAGTCGGTCTTTGGCGACATTGGAGGAATCCATCGGGGTCGAGCTTCTGCACAGGACGACGCGCCGCTCGACGCCGAGCGAAGCCGGTGCGGCCTTTTTCCAACGCATCAAGCCCGCCATCGGGGAAATAAACGAAGCCAGGCTTCAGGCGGCCAACCGACGATCCGAGCCGTCCGGCATCCTGCGTGTGAGTGCCCCGGTTCTGTTCGGCCCGGATTTCCTGATGCCGGTCATCGCCGACTATATGCGGACATATCCCCAGGTTGAGGTTGACCTCCAGCTTTCCGATGAATTTGTCGATCTGGATGCCGTGGGTCTCGATCTGGCGGTCCGGATCGGCGATTTGCCGGATTCCAGTCTACGGGCGAAGCGGCTGGGGGCGCTGCGGCGCGTCGTGTTCGGCGCACCTGCCTACTTTCGACAACACGGCCGACCGGCCCATCCGCTTGAATTGCGTGAGCATGAATGCATCGTACGAACCGTTGACGGCCGCCCGGGCGAATGGATGTTTCAGATTGAAGGCAAGCCCCGGCCGGTGAAGGTCGCGGGCACCTTCCGGTCGAATTTGATGATATCGATCTATGCAGCCGCGGTTCACGGCTTGGGTTTGGGCTACTCCCCGCTTTGGCAGGTAAAACACCTGGTGGACGATGGCCGCCTGGAGCTGGTTCTGACCGAATTCGAGCCGGTGCCGGTGCCGATACATGCCGTGTGGCCGGAAGGCAGGTCGTCCTCGGCCAAAGTACGCGCTTTTCTGGACCTGTTGGCATCTCGCCTGGAACTCAGGAACCTTTAGGGCCCAAACCAAACTGAGCGCCGATCTTACCTCATCGATATCAAGTTCGTGATCAGAACTGCCTTGACGGCGTCGGGTGCTGGTTGATGGACCTCCAAATGTCCGATGTCGTTCAGCTGATCGATCGTCAAATCTGCCAGTGCCCTGCGTCTTACGGCGGTCCGCCGCCATCTCGTGAAGACAGCGATCATCATTGCTGCGCTTTTCAAGCCAGACCCAAGCAAGCGTTTGGACATGCCGCGGGCGGCGCGAGTTTCCGTGTGAGCCATTGTTTTGGTCTCCCATTTCGAGTTTGCGGATGGGAGCGTGCCACGCAGGCGTTTTCGGGCTGTTCGGCTGTGTGTGAACAATTGGGAGGAGTCCGACGATCCGCCGTTAAATCGGTGTTAAATCGATCCACCGAGATGCTATTCTGTCGCTGCGGTCGAAGTCTGGAGACGATTTGTGCGCATCCGGTTGCTTGGTGGCCTGGAGGTTACTTCCCCGGAGCGCCGGCCCGTCCGGTTCGCCACACGCAAGACTTCGCTTCTTTTTGCTGCTCTGGTTCTCGCAGGCCGCCGCGGCCATCGTCGCGAGCAGCTTTCCGAAGCCTTTTGGCCGGGGCGAAGCAATGGTCAGGCCCGCAATAGTTTGCGTCAGGCGCTGGTCGACATCAGGCGCACGTTCCCCGCCAGCTCGGATGCAACCATCTACATCGATGGGGATCAGGAAACCGTCGCGCTTATTGCCGGTCCGGATGAGGCGGACATCTCGATCTTCGACCGGAAGCTGGAGGAGGGCCGGACCACTGATCTCGCCTTCGCCGCCGATCTGTACCGCGGTGAGCTGCTTGCCGGGCAAGCCATTCCTGACGAACTGGACGAGTGGTTCAGACCTTATCTGAGCAAGTATCAGCGCAAAGCGCTGCAGTTGGTCGATCGGCTGAGCCTGGCGCTGCCCGCACCCGGCTCAGCGGAAGAGACGGCCTGCGAAGGGCTCGCGGAGAGATTGCTCGCCCCGGATCCGACGGCGGAGGCGGCCCATCGGGCGCTGATCCGCATCCACGCTCATCGAGGTCACGAAAACGCCGCCTTACGCCAGTTCGAGCTGTGTCGGGCAGCTTTGAAAAAACATCTGGATGCAGAGCCTGAGGAGCAGACAAGCTCGCTGGCGGCTTCTCTGCAGTCCCGTGAACGACCTGAACGTCCGCGGCCGGAGCCAAGCTCCGGCGTCGCATCACTGGCGCAGGTTCTGGCGGCCCCGACGAGGCGCGACGACCACCCATCGATAGCGGTGCTGCCGTTTCAGAATCTAAGCGGTGATATGGAGCAGGAATATTTTGCCGACGGTATGGTGGAAGACATTGTCACGGCCTTGGCTCACTTTCGTCACCTGTTCGTAGTCGCACGGAATTCGAGCTTCACCTACAGGGGACGGTCCGTAGACATAGAGCAGGTCGGGCGTGAGCTGGGCGTGCGCTATGTGGTCGAGGGAAGTGTTCGCCGGGCTGGCGACCGCCTGCGCATCGCCGGGCAGCTCATCGACACCTCGACAGGGGCCTATCTCTGGGCCGACCGTTTTGACGGAGCGCTCGCCGAAGTCTTCGATCTGCAGGACCAGGTCGCCTCGAGCATTGTCGGCGCAATCACACCGAAAATGGAGGAGGCTGAGATCGAGCGTGCCAAACGCAAACCGACTGAAAGCCTCGACGCCTATGACTACTATCTCCGCGGGCTGGCGGCCTTTGACCGGACGATCACTAGTAGGTCGGCCATTGACGATGCCTTGCGCCTCTTCATGAAGGCGATCGACGGTGACCCGGAGTTTGCCGCAGCCTATGCGCGGGCGGCGCGGTGCTATGCTACCCGAAAAAGCAACGGCTGGATGGTCGACCGCGCGAAAGAGAATGCCGAGGCTACTCGACTGGCCAGGAGAGCGGTCGAACTCGGAAGGGACGATGCGATTGCGCTTTCCTTCGGTGGATACGTGCTCGGCTACGTAGGTGGCGACCTTGACGACAGTGCGGCTTGCATCGATCGCGCGCTCGTTCTCAACCCGAATCTAGCGGCCGCGTGGGGCCTAAGCAGCTGGGTCAGGGCTTGCTTTGGCGAGCCAGGCAAGGCCGTCGAGCACGCCGCGCTTGCCATGCGCCTAAGCCCATTGGATCCACGCCTGTTCGCTTGGCAATTCAACACCGGGCTCGCTCATTTTTGTGCCGGCCACTACGATGACGCCGCCACTTGGGCGGGAAAGTCGCTGCGGTACCAACCGAACTACGTGAGCGCGATGCGTGTAGTGGCGGCGAGTCATGCCCTTGCGGGGCGCCTGTCGGAAGCGCAGCAGATGATGGCCCGGGTCTGCGAGCTCGATCCCTCGCTGCGGCTTTCGAATCTTGCCGAGGTGCTGCCGCCGTTTTATCGACCGGACGATCGCAGCAGGTACATCGAAGGCCTTCGCAAGGCGGGCCTGCCGGACTAACGCCATCTCAGCGTGAGGCGAGGCCGTCTTATGCCGGCTTCGTGCTTCGCGCGTCGGCGGGACGCGCGAGCGCTGTGGTATCAGACCTTGGCGACGATCCGCATGAAGGCCGGCATGTCGTCGCCGAAGCCCACGGTCGCGTCATTGTCTTCCTGGCGCTGACGGGCAGGGCGCTCGCGCTGTGGCCTGGTATCGCCGCGTTCCGGCGCGCGCCGCTCGCTGCGATCGGGCGAAGCCTTCCGTTCAGGTGAAGCTTGGCGCTCGCTGTTTTCCGAGCGGATCGCCTCTTTGCGGGTACGCCGCTCGCCGATGTCGGCGACCGCGGCTTCGGCCACGACCGGCTGTTCCTCGCTTACCGCTTCCGGCGCCGTTTCCTCGCCACGTTTGGCGTGGCGTTCACGCGGCTTGCGCTCGCCCCTGTCCTTGGCGTCGTCCTTGCGCCCGGCGCGGCGTGGCGCACCACGGCCACGGCGGGGGGCCTCATCCTCGCCGCCTTCGCTGACGACGACCGTCGACAGGTCGCCGTCATGCCACTCGATCTTGGTGCCGATCAGCCGTTCGATGGCGTCGATGTATTTGGTGTCCGATTTGGTCGCGATGGTGAAGGATTTGCCGGAGCGTCCGGCGCGGCCGGTACGGCCGATGCGGTGGACATAATCCTCGGCGTGGATCGGCACGTCGTAGTTGAAGACATGGCTGACGTCGGGAATGTCGAGGCCGCGCGCCGCGACGTCCGAAGCAACGAGATAGCGCAGCTTGCCGTCACGGAAATTGGCCAGCATCTGCATGCGCGCGCGCTGGTCCATGTCGCCGTGCAGGGCGCCGGCGTCGAAATCATATTTCAGCAGCGAGCGGAACAGCTCCGACACCTCGACCTTGCGGTTGCAGAAGATGATGGCGTTCTTCAGCTCGGCATCCTCGGCCTTCATCAGATTGCGCAGCGTCTCGCGCTTGTCCCAAGGCTTTGGCCCGGATTTCACCAGCCGCTGGATGATGTTGGTGGCGGCCGATGCAGCCTTCGACACTTCGACGCGCACCGGCGCGTGCAGGAACTTCTCGGTGAGCTTGGTGATCTCCGGCGGCATCGTCGCTGAGAAGAACAGCGTCTGCCTGGTGAACGGGATCATCTCGCAGATGCGCTCGATGTCGGGGATGAAGCCCATGTCGAGCATGCGGTCGGCCTCGTCGATGACGAGGATCTCGACGCCATTGAGCAGGAGCTTGCCGCGCTCGCGATGGTCGAGCAGGCGGCCGGGAGTCGCGATCAGCACGTCGGCGCCGCGCTCGAGCTTCTTGTCCTGCTCGTCGAAGGACACGCCGCCGATCAGCAGCGCGATGTTGAGCTTGTGGTTCTTGCCGTATTTGACGAAGTTTTCCTCGACCTGCGCGGCTAGCTCGCGCGTCGGCTCGAGGATCAGCGTACGCGGCATGCGGGCGCGGGCGCGGCCCTTTTCCAGCCGGGTGAGCATCGGCAGGACGAAGGACGCCGTCTTGCCGGTGCCGGTCTGGGCAATGCCCAGCACGTCCTTGCCGAGCAAGGCGTGCGGGATAGCACCAGCCTGGATCGGCGTCGGCTCGGTGTAGCCGGCATCGGTAACTGCGGAAAGGACCTTCGGCGACAGGCCGAGGTCTGCGAAGGTCAACGCTTCTTGAGCGATCTGGGTGTCTGAGGACAAGTTTGGCTGTCTTTGGCTGGTTCGGGGGCGCAACATAGGCAGTCGCGGCAAGCGCCGCGCGCCTGCAAGATTGGTATTGCAGGTAGGCGCAAGCCTACGATTTGTCAACACAAACGGGCGGCATTGGCGCGATTGTGAAGTCGTAACCTTAATCGCGATGCTTAATTTGCGCAGTGGCTGCTGCGCCGGCTCAGTAGCGGAACTGTTCGGCGAGAATGCGCTCGTTCCACGAATGGTTGGGATCGAACAGCAGCGTCGCCGTCGCCGTCGGCGATTCCCTCACCGTGACCGTCGTCACCGCCTTGACCTCGGTGTGGTCGGCGGCGGCATTCACCGGCCGCTTTTCCGGCTCCAGAATGTCGAAACGCACGATCGCCTTGTTGGACAGCAGCGCGCCGCGCCAGCGGCGCGGACGAAACGGGCTGACCGGGGTCAGTGCCAGCAGCGGAGCGTCGAGCGGCAGGATCGGCCCGTGCGCCGACAGATTATACGCGGTCGAGCCGGCCGGCGTCGCAATCATCACGCCGTCGCAGTGCAATTCCTCCAGCCGCTCTTGCCCATCCACGGTGATGCGGATCTTGGCCGTCTGGTAGGATTGGCGCCAAAGCGCGACCTCGTTGATCGCCAGCGCCGAAATCGTCTCACCCTCCGCCGTCACCGCCTGCATCTCCAGCGGACGGATCGTTTCGGCGACCGCAGCCGCGATGCGCCCGGTCAAGCCGCTGGCGCGGTATTCGTTCATCAGGAAACCGATGGTGCCACGGTTCATGCCGTAGACCTTCTTTCCCGTGCTCATCGTGTCGCGCAAGGTCTGCAGCAGGANTCTTTCCCGTGCTCATCGTCTCGCGCAGGGTCTGTAGCAGAAAGCCGTCGCCACCGAGCGCCACGACGATTCCGGCATCCTCGACGGATGCCTGGCCGTAGCGTGCCGAAAGGCTTTCCAGCGCTGCATTGGCGTCGGCTGTACCGGATGAGACGAAGGCGAAACGGCTGGCGGTTTTGCTCATGGCTCTCAACGACAACCGATTGGCAACGACCGATTGGTGGCGACCGGTTGCGGGGTCGCGCCAGCGCCGGGTTAGCATGGGCGGGCATTTCTGCAAAGGGAGGGAGGTGTCTTGAGATGGCGGCCAAACAGGCGCGCTCGCGCATCATGTCGGGGGACAAAATGATGTGATGGTTAAGACCTGCCTTAAACTCTCGTAAAGCCGTATCGATCATGTTAGCCGGCAGTGGATGGGCGGCGTGGGGCTAACCAGTCGAGGCCGATCTATTGCCGCTGGCACGCTTGATTATCGTCTTCCTGATGCTGGCAAGTTTTGCCCTGGCTTTCGCGGAACTGGTGCGTCAGTCGGAGGAAAAGAGTTTTAGACCCGAGCCCACGGCCTCACGCTGCGGCGACGCGGCGGGCACACCCTGCCCGCAAAGGGCGCTTTGACGCTACAACGCTAGTCCCTATCGGGCGAGCAGATGGCAGCCGGCCTGGCGCTTCTGCGCGAGATACTCGTCGACAAGCTGGCGATAGCGGATTTTGCCGAAGCTCGGGAAATGGCCGCCATGCACGACCGAGACATCGAGATCGCGCATGCGCAGCAGCGTTTCGACATAGTCGTCGATATCGGAGTGATAGACATCGTCGATCAGCGGGCCGTCATAGATGATGTCGCCGGAAAACAGGATGCCCGTCCTGTTTTCGTAGAGCGCAATGCCGCCGGGTGAATGGCCGGGCGTATGGATGACCTCGAAGGTACGGTCGCCAAGATCGACGATGTCGCCTTGTTCGAGCAACCGGCCGGCTGGTGCGGGTAGGATCCGGTAGCGATTCGTGTCCCAGCCTTGCGGCATGCCGTCGAACATCTCCTCGGTGGCATAGCGGTCGGCAACCGTCCATTCGTTGCGCGGGTCGGCGAGGATCTCGGCCTCGGCCGGGTGCACGCAGCGGTCGGGAAATTCGTGATGGCAGCCGATATGGTCGAAATGCGTGTGGCTGGCCACGCAGGTGAGCTTGCGTTCCGTGACCAGCGGTACGTGGCGGCGCAGGCTGAAATGGCCGAGGCCCGTGTCAAACAGCAGGTCGCGGTCGCGGCCCCGCACATGCCAGATGTTGCAGCGGAAGAACGGCTTGATCCACGGCTCGTGGATCAGCGTCACGCCATCGCCCATGCGGATGCTTTCGTACCAGTGGCCGGCGTCGATGATTGGAAGCGTGCTCATGTTCAGTCCGCAAGCAGGATGACGTCGCCAGCATCGCACGATACGGCGACAACGTCGCCCGGCTGGACGGCCGATGCGGAGGGGACCTTGGCGATGAAGTGCAACGCCGGGTCGGTCGTGGAGGTTCCCAGCACGCGCTTGAAGCTACCCTGGAAGACGACGTCGCTGACCTTGGCCATGCCAAGCGCTACAGGGCCGCTGGCAGCGCCGAGGACAAGATGCTCAGGCCGGACGGCCAGCGCAACCGTCGAGCCGGCCGGCAATGTGCCAGCCAGCGAGAGCGACCCAAGCTTCGTGGTGACGGTGATTTTGCCGCTCTTCGCCTCGGTCACCGTTCCGGAAATCAGCGTGCTTTCGCCCATGAAGGTCGCGGAAAAGCGCGTCGCCGGCCGTGCATAGACGCGCTCTGGTGGCCCTTCATCCTCGATGCGCCCGTCATTCATCACCACGCAATGGTCGGCCAGCGCCATCGCCTCTTCCTGGTCGTGGGTGACGTGGATGAAGGCGGTGCCGACACGCTTCTGGATCGCCTTCAACTCGTCCTGCATCTGCCGGCGCAATTTGAGGTCGAGCGCACCGAGCGGCTCGTCGAGCAGGAGCACCGCCGGCTCGACCACCAGGGCGCGCGCCAGTGCCACGCGCTGCCGCTGCCCGCCGGAAAGCTGGTGCGGCTTCTTGTCGAAGGCGGTGGCGAGGCCAACCAGCGCCAGCGCCTCGCGCGCCCTTGCTGCCCGGGTTGCGCCATTGACACCCTGCATGCGCAGGCCGAAGCCGACATTGCTGCCGACGCTCATATGTGGGAACAGCGCATAGTCCTGGAACACGGTCGTCGTCGGCCGCTTCGCCGGTGGTACTGCGGTGCAGTCCTCGCCGCGGATCAGCACCTTGCCTTCGCTCGGCATGACGAAGCCGCCGAGAATGGACAAAAGCGTCGTCTTGCCGGAGCCGGACGGCCCAAGCAGGATCGTGTAGCTGCCCGGCTCGATCGTCAGCGAGACGTTCTTCAGCACCGTGTGCTGGCCGAAGCGATGCGAGACAGAGCTTATATCGACCAGTGGCGCCGTCATGCCGGCTTCCTCCGCAACAGCATCAGTTCGAACAATACCACCAACACGATGGAGACGGCGAAGACCAGCGAGCCGACGGCGTTGGTCTTGGGATTGAGACCGGAGCGCAGCAGGTTCCAGATCTCGACAGGCAGCGTCGTGTCGAAGCGCGTCAACAGGAACGAGATGACGAATTCGTCCCAGGAGAAGGTCATCGACAGGAAGAAACCGGCGAAGATCGCCGGCGCCATCACAGGCACGGTGATCAGCAGCAGCACCTTCCATTCGGGCGCGCCGAGGTCGCGCGCGGCGCGCTCGATATTGATCTGGTGGTCGCCCATCTGACTGTAGACGATGGCAAAGCACAGCGGCAGGTTGATCACGACATGGCCGATGCCGGCGGCAAGAAGCGACTTCGGCACGCCGGCCCAGTTGAACAGCACCAGCAGCCCCATGCCGATGATGAGATAGCTGACGGTCAGTGGCAGCGTGATCAGTCCACGCATCAGGCCCGAGCCCGGCAAGGCGAAGCGTGCAAAACCCCAGGCCGAGAGAAAGCCGAGCGTGACGGCGACAGCCGAAGAGAGGACGGCAACCAGCAGCGAGTTGACCAGCGCCGAGGTGAGCCGCGTATCGGCGAGCACGGCCTCGTACCAGCGCAGCGACGGCCCGGTGAAGGGCGGGATCGGAAACGACGTCGCCTGCAGCGAAAACAGTATCAGCACAACCACCGGCAGGAAGATGAAGCCGTAGATGGCGATGGCGTAAAGGCCGGAGACGAGGCGGATGAGAGCGCGCATGGTCAAGCCCGCTCGATCTTCAGCCAGCGGGCGCAGGCGAGATAGGCGATGGTGACGACCGCCATCAGGATGATCGACAGCGCCGAGGCGAGCGGAAAGTCGCCGCGCCGGCCGATCTGCATCATGACGAGCTGCGGCATCAACAGCTCATTGTTGCCGCCGAGGATCTGCGGTGTGATGTAGTCGCCGATGCACAGCACAAAGGTGAGGAAGGCGCCGACCATGATGCCAGGCAGCGTCAGCGGCAGAACGACATGCAGGAATGTCCGGATCGGCCCGGCGCCGAGGTCGGCTGCGGCCTTGCGGTAGCTGGGGCTGAGCTGCTTCAGATTGGCGAAGATCGTCAGCGTCAACAGCATGACGAAGAAATGCACGAAGCCGGTGACGGTCGCTAGCCGCGTATTGGCAAGCTGCAGCGGTTCGCTGAACAGCCCGGAGCCGGTCAACGCGCGGTTGACGACGCCGTTCTGCGCCAGCACCAGCAGCCACGAATAGGAACGCACGACATAGGAGGTCCAGAACGGCAGCACCGCCAGCATCAGCGCCAGCCGCTGCCAGCGCTCCGGCACCTGCTCGGCCAGGATCCAGGCGAAGGGATAGGCAAGCAGCACCGAGATCACGGTGACGATGGCCGTGACCTGCAGCGAATTCACCATCGCCTGCCAGTAGGATGGATTGGCAAAAAACTGGCTGTAGTTGGATAGCGTGAAGCCGCCGCCTTCATGCGCCGTCAGGCTGGATACCGCCATGGCGACGAAGGGCAGCACGAAGAACAGCAGCGTCCAGCCGAGCGCCGGCGTGACCAGCGCCCAGGGTAGGGCACGCCCGCTGCTGGCGGAGTTCACGACCGGCAGCCGGTCATTGCGCCTGCAGCATTTCGGTCCAGACGTCCTGCATCTTCTTGTCGAGATCGGCATTCGGCGCCGGATAGGATTGCGCGCGGGCGAGGAATTCCTCCTGCTCGTCGAAGCGCAGGATCTTCTTCTGCTCGTCGCTCAGCGCCGCCTTGGTGTTGGCCGGCATGCCCCAATAGCAGGACGAGGTGGCGAGCCGCGCCTGGCCTTCGGGGCTCATAATGTACTGGATGAATTTAAGTGCCAGGTTCTTGTTCTTGGAATCCTTGAACATTGCCAGCGACTGCGACCACAGCACGGCGCCTTCCTTCGGGATCGAGAAGTCGAGCGCCGGGTTTTCCTTGGCCAGCCCCGCCGTCACCCATTCGCCACCTCCGACCAGTATGTCGACCTCGCCGGTCGCCAGCGCTGTCTGGCTGGCGGTCACTTCGCCGACCAGCTTGGCATTGGCCTTCATTTTGAGCAGCTGTTCCTTGATGGCGGGAAGGTCGGCTTCGGTCAGTTCCGCCGTCTTCTTGCCGATCGCCAGGGCGGCCATGCCGATGACCGGCAGGTAATAGTCGTAGATGGCGATCTTGCCTTTGTATTTATCGCCGGTCAGCGCCGCCATCGACTGCATGTCGGCCGGGTCGACTTTGGTCTTGTTGTAGCCGATCGTGTTGTACCCGAACTTTTCGGTGATGCCGTAGCGCTTGCCGTCGACCACGGTGGAGCTATCCATCTTCACCTGCGGAAACAGGTCGGCCAGCGGCAGCTTGTCTTCCGGCAGTGGCTCGAACAGGCCTTTTTCGACGCCGCGCGGTATGTCGATGCTGTCGATCACCATCACGTCCCAATCGCCGGGCTGCGATTGTTCGACGATCGCCAGGCCAGCGCCGGTGCCTTCGAACTCCTTGACATTGACCCTGACGCCGTTGGCCTCCTCGAAAGGCTGCAACAGCGCCGGATCGGCGTGATCGCACCAGATCAGCGCGTTGAGGTCCTGCGCCTGAGCGAGGCTGCCCGTCGCCAGCAGCAGTGCCGCCGCGGCACATGCGCTGTGGAGATGGCTCTTCAGAACCGAAATCGTATTCCTGGTAGTTGGATTGGGGGTCTTTGGATTGATGGACATCGAGTGTTCTCCCTTGCCTTTTTTGGCTTGTGGCAAAAAATTGAACCAATTCTAAAATTGAGTCAATTCTGTTTTTGTGGCAAACAGCCGCTATGAGCGGATTGCGGGCAAGGCAGAAGGCGGATCGGCACCGCCGCATCATCGAGGCGGCGGCGGCGCTTTTCCGCGATGCCGGTTATGAAGGCGCCAAGATCGAGACGATTGCCGCGCAGGCTGAAGTCTCGGTCGGCACGATCTACAATTATTACCAGAACAAGGGCGACATCCTCGGCGCCATCGTTTCGATGGAGGTCAACGAAGTGCTCAATGCCGGGCGCGGCGTGGTGGCCAACCCGCCGGCCAATGTCGGCGACGCGCTGGACACACTGCTCGGCATCTATATCGAGCATTCGCTGCATTATCTCAGCAAGGAGATGTGGCGACAGGCGATGGCGATCTCGACGCAACTGCCGGACAGCCCGTTCGGCCAGGCCTATACCGCGCTCGACCGGGCACTGACCGAGCAGATCCGTGCGCTGATCGCCCGCCTGCAGGCGCTCGGCCTGGTGCGCCGCGACATCGATGGACACGCCTTGGGCGAACTGGTGTTCAACAACATGAACATGATGTTCATCGAGTTCGTGAAGCGCGACGGGGCGAGGATGGCCGAACTGCGCACTGCGATACGGCGGCAGAATAGGATATTGGTGGCGGCGATTGGGGTTTGACTGCAGTCACCCAGCCGAAAGACCTGCCCGAGCGAGGGCTTCGGGCGCCGGCGTGACGTGCCCGTGCGGCTTGCAATAGCCGGGGTCGATCGCGCGATAGCCGAGCAGATGGCCGAGTGGCGCCAGGATCCCCAGCGCCACTCGCTGAATCGCAGGTGGCGGGTGCGTGAAGACGATAACGTCGGCAAATTCCCTGGCGATGACCGCCGCCTGAAGCGGCGAAGGCCTGCCTTTTTTGTCCACCTTGCCGGCATTGGCCAGGCCGAAGAGCATGCCAATCAGCAGCTCGAAACGGTTCGGGTCGATATCGTCCGCACCCGGCGCCCGGTCGACTTCGACCAGGACATGCGCTTCTTCGGTTTTGCTGCTGTTCCACCAATCATGTGCGACGCCTGCTTCGATCGCGGCGGATTGGCCAGGCCCCAGAGACAAAGTCTTCCCGGCGATGCAAGCATCGAGCCGGCCGCCGAGGACGGTAAACCGTTCCGTCAGGTTCGGGTGGAAGTGCTCGCCCACCACTGCGGCTCCCGGCCGAGCGGTCAGATGGGCGATGCCTGGCCCATCTCCGCGGTCTTCCGTGCCACGCAGGATGACAGCATATTCGCCGGTCACCTTGTTCTCGTAGACATCTCCACAGCGTGACATGGATCAGCTCGTGGGTTCATAGCATCAGCGCCGCCAACTATACGGTTGAAGGCATGGTGCTTCAACGCCTACAGGCGCCGACGTTCTGTTAACACAGGCGCGACGCCCTACCGAACATGCTTTGGAGGCCGCGCTCGCGGAAACGGCACGACCGTCAGCGGCGCCTTGCGGAATTCTGCGATGGCTATTTCTTCAATCAGCGCGTCGAGGGCCTCGTTGACGCGCCGGCTCGTTTCATCCGCGCCGCAGAGGCGGTTTTGTGCGCACTCCAAAAGCTCGCGCGCCGCGGCGAAATCGCTTCGCATGACAACACCCTTTGGTTTTTGGCCCGCCGCACCGACATTGTCGGCGCGCTTAATTGAGCGAGTGCTAATATACACAGGAGCAATTTAATCGAATGGTACGAGATGGCCGAGGCCGGGAGAGCGGGCCGAAATGACGGCTCTGCAACGGCGAAGACACGCCCGGGCTCAGCGTTTCCAGATATGAGATGCTAGCTCGTTGTCTGGCGACAGATTTTGCCAGCAATTTCACGGAAGTTTCTGGTGACCCGACGAGGACGGTCCCGACACGTACGCCCCTAGTACGATCTTGGGCGGCTTAGATATTCTCTGGCGGCGGCAATCTGGCGTCGATGCTCGCGGAGGAAAGCCGCGCCGAAACAAATCGCAAAGGCCAGTACGGAAAGGCTTGTCGTTGCTCTTGATGCTGGATCGGGATCGGGACTTATCAGGAAACGGAAACCAAGCGCGAAGGCGAAGACGATAAGGCCGCCAAACATACCGTTGATGAAGGGGGCGGTCGTGCGTTTCTGCTCCAACGAAGACTCCTAGGTTTTCCGCTAGGGAACTATGGTTTCCGCTAGGGAATATATGCGTTGAAGCTGATGTGCTACCGATCTGACGGCCCCGGCCTGTGGATATCGGGGACGAGCAGATATCAAGCGCCCCCGAGGTCTCAAGAAGCCCGCACTGGTGCCCCCGGACGGAATCGAACCGCCGACCTTCGGTTTACAAAACCGCTGCTCTACCAGCTGAGCTACAAGGGCACGGCGCTCGGGTTAGCATATTTGCTGCGCCAGTAAAGACAAAACTCCGTTTTCGGCTGCCGCGACCGCGCCGGTTCTGCCGCCAGGGCGTCCTGAAAACGGCCAATTCGCTTCCTATATTGACCGAAGGTGCAATCGCATCAGCGAGGCTGTCGCATGATCAGGTTTGTCATCATTCTCCCGCTCGTCGTCGTGGCCTGGGTTCTCCTGGTGAAGCTCGTCAGGGATCTGAAGCGCGCCAATATCGACTGGACCGGCGTCACCACCATCATCGGCTTCATCGCGCTCGCCTTCTGGCTTCGCCATATCACCGGCATGGGCTGAGGTCTGCCGATTGTTCCGGTGAACTGTCGACCGGCGACTGTTCGTGGTCGCGGCCGACGCATCAGGCCGGGCGATTTCTCCCTTCGAGAAAAAATCCAAAAAGATCTTCGAACCTTTTTCCTTGTTGCGACGACTGACGGTCAAGAGGCGGTGGGTCGCCTCTCACAACAAGGAGATCGTCATGTTCAAACGCACCATCGTTTCCGGCCTCGTCGCCACCACCGTCGCCGCCGCCATGCTGGTTGGTACGGTTCAGCCTTCGGCCGCCCATCACAAGCACTACAACAAGCACCTCGGCATCGGCATTGCTGCAGGTGTCGGCGGCTTCCTGCTCGGCAGCGCGCTCGCCCAGCCGCGCACCGTCTATATCGAGGAAGACGGCGGCTCCTGGCATGTCCGGCGCTGCCTCAATCGCTACCAGAGCTACGACCCGTACTCGGACACCTATGTCGGGTACGACGGTTATCGCCATCGCTGCCACCTTTGAGAGCCACTACCGCCCGTTTTGAGAGGAGGTGACCGTTTCAGGCAACCGGAAGAAGGGGCATCCCACCGCCCCTTTTTCTGTATGTCTGAGTTCCTATTCGAATGGTCGACTGCCAATGTCGGCATAGCTCATCATTTTTGAATTGGGCGCCGTCGACGAAACTGCCAATCTCCCCCCTTGCGGGGGAGATGCCCGGCAGGGCAGAGGGGGGTGCTGCCCCGCACTACTTGCCAGGCAATCGGAGCCTCCCCCTCAAGACGTTCGGAATGGGCTAAATCGAAAATTTGCGATCCTTCGCACCCCCCTCTGTCCTGCCGGACATCTCCCCCGCAAGGGGGGAGATTGGCAGCTTCAATTTCACCGCNCCCCCTCTGTCCTGCCGGACATCTCCCCCGCAAGGGGGGAGATTGGATTGCCGCACGGCTTTCGCCAATCGCCAACACTGAAAACTGCCTTATCCCGCCGTTCGGCTCTTGCCGATGTACAGGGGTTTCCCAGCAGCCTAATCTACAAGCCGAACAGCAATCTACTGCCGAGCCGAAACAGGGAGAGGGCGCTTGGGCGAGCACGATCCGAACGAAGAGCCGATCGAGACGATTTTCCGCAACGGCACAATCACCACCGTCGGCATCCTGCTGGCGTTCTCGCTGGGCTTCATCACGCATTGGGCCGCCAACCCGATACCATGGGAAATCTATCACCTGGCCGCCGTCGTGCCGATTTTGATCGGCATTGCCCTGCAGATACGAGCGCTGCGGTTGCTGCTCGACATAACGTGTCTACAACGGCGCGTTTATGAACGCGCCAATCGCATCTTCATTGCCGGCCTCATCTTCACCGCCTGCGGAGTTGGGCTGGCGATGCTGCTTGATTTCTACGACCTATCGACCAAGAGCGCGGTGCCCGGGGCCTAGCTCTGGCCATCCTGGCAGATGTCGCACCATTCGGCGCTGGTCAGCGCTGCCATGCGCTCGGTTCGCTGCCAAAGCCGGGAGGTGTCGGCAGGCCGCCGATCATCCTCGTCACCTCCGCAGCTGCATCGCGCACCAACGGGCCGATCTCGGCCAGCCGTTCCGGCGTGACCCGCACCGTCGGCCCGGAGACTGAAACGCCGCCAATCGGCTCGCCGAACTCGTTGAAGATGGCGGCGGCAACGCAGCGCATGCCCGGATGCCGCTCCTCGTCGTCTACTGACCAGCCGCGCAGCTTGATCGTCACCAGGTCGCGGGCGAGAGCCGAGATGTCGGACAGCGTGTTTTCAGTGAAGCGCTCCAGCCCGGCCCGGCGCAGGATAGTGGCGACGCGCTCCGGCTCGAGATGCGCCAGCACCNCAGTGAAGCGCTCCAGCCCGGCCCGGCGCAGGATAGTGGCGACGCGCTCCGGCTCGAGATGCGCCAGCACCGCCTTGCCGATGCCCGAGGCGTGGAAAGAACTGCGCGTGCCCGGCCGGAAGAAGGCGCGGATCGCCTGGTGCGTCTCGACCTGGCTGACGAAGACGACGCAATCGTCCTCGGCGACACCGAGATTGGCGGTCTCGCCGGTCTTCTCCATCAATTCCTGCATGACGATGCGGGCGCGATCGACCAGCTTGCGGCGGCGCAGGAACGCCGCGCCCATGCGATAGGTCTCGACGCCGATCGACCACAGCTGGTCGGTGCCGTCGAACTCGACCATGCCATGGTTCTCCAGCGTCGTCAGCATGCGGTAGGCGGTGGATGCCGGCAGACTGGAGCTGGCGGCGATCTCGCTCAGCGACAGGCCACTGCCGTCGGCCACGATTGCCAGGATGCGAAGCGCCCGGTCCAGCGACTGCACCGAAGCGGCCTCGGACGGTCCGTTGAAGGCGCGCGGCCGGCCGCGCTGGCGTTTTTCGGTGGTTTCCATGGATCCATTCTTCCCCTGTTCGCCCAAGCAAGCAATGAAAAAGTTTTTCATCGATTTGCGAAGCGAATTCATGGAAAACAGAAAGGCCAATCAATTCAATTCACAAGAGCCGCTCTCTAGAAATGAAAAAATATTCTGAAAAAATTGAAAAATAGTCGGCGCACTGGCATCATCGGCCATCAACAATTCCGTGGAGGCTGACATGGCCAAGATGCGCGCAGTCGACGCAGCGGTTCTCGTCCTCGAAAAAGAAGGCATTTCCTGTGCCTTCGGCGTGCCGGGTGCTGCGATCAACCCGCTTTATTCGGCGCTGAAGGCGAGGGGCAGTATCCGCCACATCCTTGCGCGGCACGTCGAGGCGGCTTCGCATATGGCCGAAGGATTTACCCGCGCCAGATCGGGCAATATCGGTCTGTGCATCGGCACTTCGGGTCCCGCCGGCACCGACATGATCACCGGCCTCTATTCGGCCGCTGCCGATTCCATCCCGATCCTCTGCATCACCGGGCAGGCGCCGCGGGCTCGCCTCAACAAAGAGGATTTCCAGGCTGTCGACATCGCCGCCATCGCCGCGCCCGTCGCCAAATGGGCTGTTACCGTCATGGAACCCTATTTGGTGCCGATGGCGTTGCAGAAGGCGTTCCATCTGATGCGCTCGTCGCGGCCGGGGCCGGTTCTCGTTGATCTGCCGGTCGATGTGCAACTGGCTGAGATCGAGTTCGACATCGATGCTTATGAGCCGCTGGTGCCGTTCAAGCCGGCAATGTCGCGCGCTCAGGCGGAGAAGGCCCTGAAAATGCTCAATGCGGCCGACAAGCCGCTGATCGTCGCCGGTGGCGGCATCATCAACGCCGATGCGTCGGACCTGTTGATCGAATTCGCCGAAGTCACCGGCGTGCCTGTCATTCCGACGCTGATGGGCTGGGGCGCGATCCCCGACGACCACCGCCTGATGGCTGGCATGTGCGGGCTGCAGACCTCGCACCGCTACGGCAATGCGACGATGCTCGAAGCCGATTTCGTATTAGGCATCGGCAACCGCTGGGCCAACCGCCACACCGGTTCGGTCGACGTCTACACCAAGGGCAAGAAATTCATCCACGTCGATATCGAACCGACGCAGATCGGCCGCGTCTTCGCGCCGGACCTTGGCGTCGTCTCGGACGCCGGTGCGGCGCTTAAAATGCTGCTCGACGTCGCCACCGAATGGAGGACGGCCGGGAAATTGCGCGACTGGTCGGGCTGGGCCGGCGAATGCCGGCAGCGCAAGAAGACGATGAAGCGCAAGACGCATTTCGACCAGGTGCCGCTGAAGCCGCAGCGCATCTACGAGGAGATGAACAAGGCGTTCGGCCGCGACACCACCTACGTCACCACGATCGGCCTGTCGCAGATCGCCGGGGCGCAGTTCCTGCATGTCTACAAGCCGCGCAACTGGATCAATTGCGGCCAGGCCGGGCCGCTCGGCTGGACATTGCCGGCGGCGCTCGGCGTTCGCGCCGCCGATCCGGACCGTACCATTGTCGCACTTTCCGGCGATTATGATTTCCAGTTCATGATCGAGGAACTGGCAGCCGGCGCGCAGCACAGACTGCCCTACATCCATGTCGTCGTGAACAATGCCTATCTCGGCCTGATCCGCCAGGCGCAGCGCGGGTTTTCGATGGATTTCGAAGTCAGCCTGGCCTTCGAGAACGTCAATCGACAGGGCGATGCCGAAGCTGGCTACGGCGTCGACCACGTCGCTGTCGCCGAGGCGATGGGCTGCAAGGCCGTCAGGGTGCGCAAGCCGGAGGAATTCGCCGGTGCCTTCGATGAGGCGCAGCGCCTGATGAACGAGCACCAGGTTCCGGTTGTGCTCGAATTCATCCTCGAGCGCGTCACCAACGTTTCGATGGGCACCGAAATCGACAAGATCACCGAGTTCGAGGAGCTTGCCGAGCATCACGAAGACGCGCCGACGGCGATCGTCATGCTCGACTAGCTGTTTTATGAGGAATTACTGCCATGCCACGGTTTTCAGCCAATCTTTCGATGCTCTTTGGCGAGCACGACTTCCTCGACCGCTTCGATGCCGCCGCCCGAGCGGGCTTTAGGGGTGTCGAGTATATCGGTCCCTATGACCATGCGCCGGATGTCGTTGCGGCAAGGTTGAAGCAGAACGGGTTGACGCAGGTCCTGTTCAACCTGCCTGCCGGTGACTGGGCCAAGGGCGAGCGCGGCATCGCGATCCTGCCGGACCGCATCCCGGAGTTCCGGCAAGGCATTGCCAAGGTCGTCACCTACGCGCACGCGCTGGGTTGCGAGCAGGTCAATTGCCTCGCCGGCATCGCGCCGCAGGGCGTCGATCGCTCCGTGCTGGAAGACGTCTTCGCCGAAAATCTGGCTTTCGCGGCGGAAAAGCTGGAGCAGGCCGGCATCCGGCTGCTGATCGAGCCGATCAACACCCGCGATATCCCGGGCTTCTTCCTGAATTACTCGGACCAGGCGCTGGCGCTGATCGACCGCGTCGGCTCGAAGAACCTGTTCCTGCAATACGACATCTATCACATGCAGATGATGGAGGGGGATCTCGCCCGTACCATCGAGGCAAACCTCAACCGCATCGCGCATATCCAGCTTGCGGACAATCCTGGCCGTCATGAGCCGGGGACGGGCGAGATCAATTTTCCTTTTTTATACAAGCACATCGACAGGATCGGGTACCCCGGCTGGGTCGGGGCGGAGTACAAGCCGAAGGGCGGAACGGAAGCCGGGCTCGGGTGGTTTCGGGACGGGGCCGGGCAGGGGAGTGCGGCGGCATAGACGCTACGTATCGCACGTCGCGTTCCTGCGCGCCCCCTCTGGCCTGCCGGCCATCTCCCCCACAAGGAGGGAGATTGGATGTCACCGCCGCTTTCGCCAATTTTCGAGGTCGGGAAAGTTTAACGGCCGGAGCGCGAACTGCCGATCTCCCCACTCGTGGGGAGATGGCCGGCAGGCCAGAGGGGGGCGCGCAGGAACGCCGCCTTAACAAGAAACGGAGAAAGACATGGAAACCATCGGCTTCATCGGACTCGGCATTATGGGCGCGCCGATGGCGGGGCATCTGCTCAATGCTGGCTATCACCTCGTCGCCAGCGACCACCGCTCGAAACCGCCGGCGGATCTGGTCACCAGGGGATTAAAGACCATCACCGGCCATGACGCTGTCGCCCGTGCCGCCGACATTGTCATCACCATGGTTCCCGACACACCGCAGGTCGCCGACGTGCTGTTCGGCCAAAACGGCGTCGCATCCGGCCTGAAAAGAGGCAAGCTGGTCATCGACATGAGCTCGATCTCGCCGATCGAGACCAAGGCCTTTGCAAGAAAGGTCAACGATCTCGGCTGCGACTATCTCGATGCGCCGGTGTCGGGCGGCGAGGTCGGCGCCAAAGCGGCATCGCTGACCATCATGGTCGGCGGCGAGGAAACAGCCTTCGAACGCGCCAGGCCCATCTTCGAGAGGATGGGCAAGAACATCACTTTGGTCGGGCCCAACGGCGTCGGCCAGACCACCAAGGTCGCCAATCAGATCGTCGTCGCGCTGACCATCGAGGCCGTCGCCGAAGCGCTTGTCTTTGCTTCAAAAGCCGGCGCCGACCCGGCCAAGGTCAGGCAAGCGCTGATGGGCGGGCTGGCCGCCTCGCGCATNTTGCTTCAAAAGCCGGCGCCGACCCGGCCAAGGTCAGGCAAGCGCTGATGGGCGGGCTGGCCGCCTCGCGCATCCTGGAAGTGCACGGCGAGCGCATGATCAAGCGCACCTTCGCACCCGGCTTCCGCATCGAACTCCACCAGAAGGATCTCAATCTCGCGCTGGAAGGCGCGAAAGCCCTCGGCGTGGCGCTGCCCAACACCTCAACGACGCAGCAATTGTTCAATTCCTGCGCCGCTAATGGCGGGGCCAAGGAGGATCACTCGGCGCTTGTTCGAGCGCTGGAGCGGATGGCGGGATGTGAAGTAGGGAAGTAGGGAATAGGAGAGAATAAGGGAGTAGAGACGTGCAGTTAGCGAATACCGTGAATATGCTTTCCCCTACTCCCTTATTCCCCTATTCCCTAACCTAGAAACTTCCTCGCCGCATAAAGCGCCACCGCCGCCGCATTCGACACGTTGAGCGAGCGGATGGCGCCGGGCATGTCGAGCCGGGCCAGCGTCGTCACCGTCTCGCGCGTCTTCTGGCGCAGGCCCTTGCCTTCGGCGCCGAGCACCAGCGCTATTCTGTCGCCGGAAAAACTCTTTTCAAGCTCCGCCGGTCCATCCGAATCGAGACCGATGGTCTGGAATCCGGCATCGTGCAGCTGGCCGAGCGCATCGGCGAGGTTCTTTACCTCGATTTGGTCGATATGCTCGAGCGCGCCGGAGGCCGACTTCGCCAGCACGCCGGATTCCTGCGGGCTGTGGCGCGCCGTGGTGATCAGTGCGCCGGCACCGAAGGCCACCGCCGAGCGCAGGATCGCGCCGACATTGTGCGGATCGGTGATCTGGTCGAGCACCAGCACCAACCTGGTGTCGCCGAGCGCATCGAGGCGTTTCGGTTTCAGCGGCTCGGCCTCGATCAGCACGCCCTGGTGCACGGCATCCGAGCCGGTGACCTTGTCGATGTCCCTGGGTTCGACCAACTCCGCCTTGAAGGGCAAAGCGCCGAGATCGGCGATTGCCAGCCGCTCGGCAGCGTTGCGCGTCACCAGCATTTTCTTGATCTTGCGGCGCGGATTGTCGAGTGCGGCCCGCACCGTGTGCAGCCCGTAAAGCCGCACCAGCCCGTCCGCCGCGTTCTCCCCGGGCGGCACCGGCTGGCGTGGCCTGAACGCCGGCGCGCCGCCGCTCTTCTCGTCGCGATGCGCGCGGCGCAGCTTGGCGTAGTGGGTATCTTTCGGGGTCTTCGATTTGTTATCGTTGCTCATGGCGGCCTCTATAGCCGTGTCGTCCGGCGATGGATACAGCTGCACAAGGTGCTTGTCAGGCGAGGTGCGAAATTCAGCGCTTTTTGCCGGGCTGTTGTGGTTGACAGTTTTGGGCGCTGCCGCCATAAGGCGCTTCGCGGAAGGGCTGCTTTGGCGGCCGCGACGCGTCGATGCCTCGTTGCATGGCTCCGGCGGCAGACTGGAGAGGTGCCCGAGTGGTTAAAGGGGACGGACTGTAAATCCGTTGGCTATGCCTACGTTGGTTCAAATCCAACCCTCTCCACCACTGCCGGCCCGGAAGCCCTGAAACGCAGAGCGAGCGTCGGAGCGTATCCGATGCTTGACTGAAAGGCGCGGGTATAGCTCAGTGGTAGAGCAGCAGCCTTCCAAGCTGAATATGCGGGTTCGATTCCCGCTACCCGCTCCAGATTTCCCGCAGCCGCGGCGTCCCTCGCGCACGATCCCGAAGCAGGCACCGCCAAGTGAAGCGCTTTGCCGATAATTCAAAGTGTTGGTTGCGCGTCCAGACGGACGCGCAACGACCTCAATCCGTTGTTTTATGCATGTCGTTGTACCAAACCGCAGGGGGTGTTGGGCGACATGCCTTAACTCGCGAATTTGCTGAATATGGACGCGAGCTGGTTCTGCTGCGGCACTTGCCCGTTCGGCGTCAGCTGGTCGACAAGCCCTGGCAAGGCTGCGGACAGTTGCTTGAGCAGGTCCTGCTGGTTCAGCCCCGTCCTTTGCGCGATCTCCTGAATGATTTGTGGCCCGAGAGCGCTGCCCAGATCGCTGGGGTTGATCGGCTGGTTCTGACCGGTACCGACCCACGAATTGGCGACGTTGCCGTGGCCGGCGTCCTTCAGTTTGTCGAGCAGGCCGCCCAGACCGCCGAGCAGGCCGCCATCGGCAGATGCTGTTGTATCAGGCGGGACGGGGGCAGGGCTTTGCGTTGCCTCCGGCTGGGCGGAACTTCCACCGCTCAGCATTTTTCCCACCAAAAGTGCGCCGAGCGCGATCATCAGCGGCTTGGCGACGTTGCCGCCGGGAACGGCATTGTCAAACAGTCCCATTGTGGATCTCCATGTCAAATTGCCCGTCCGTCTCCGACAATGACGCATCCATGGCGAATTTCAAGCCGGTTTGAGCTTTCCGTAATCATGATTTTCAAGTTGGCTTGAGCTTTGCTTAATAATGTGGAAGTAATCGAGCGCGGGGAACGGAGAGGAAAAATGTCAATATTAAGCTGGATTATTCTCGGCGTCATCGCCGGCTTCATAGGCAGCAAGATCGTCAATAAAAGCGGGCAAGGCCTTGTGCTCGACATCGTGCTCGGGATTGTCGGGGCCATCGTCGGAGGGCTCATCTTCAGCGCGTTTGGCGCGTCGGGCGTTACCGGGCTCAACATCTATAGCCTGATCGTAGCCGTGGTCGGTGCCGTGGTTGTCCTCTGGGCCTATCATCAGTTCAGCGGCAAGAGGGCTCTATAGAAGCCGTCCGGCAGTTGCGTCGGCATTCGGGTGAATGCCGACCGCCTATCTGATCCTTCTGAGGATTTCGCGGATCAGCGTGTTGAGGCCGGCTTCCAGCCCTCTCACCATGATCGGCCATAGTTCCTCCAGCAATCGCTGCCATACGGCATCCCGCCCAATCCTCACCGGCAGATTTGGCATCGAGCTCATTGCCGCCGTCACGTCGCGGCGCAGCCGCTCGCCGCAGCCGCTTGCGCCGCTGATCGTCGGATCGAAAGGCAGCCGGGTGAAATCCCATTTTCCGCGTTGCTCGATGCCGAGATTGCTTTCGACCTCGGCGTGCGAGAGCACCGTTTTGGGCGTGACCTTGATGCGGTAATATTTGCAGAGTTCGGCGACAACCGCGGTCATCGCGTCCCACTGCGCCCTGGTCATCGGATAGCGGCCGGCATCGAACGGCCTTTCCTCCGCCCCGGCCATGCAACAGAGCGAAACCCCGATCGAGCCGCCGTTGCAGTTGAGCGTGTGCGCGGCATATCCCGGTTTTACCCGGCCGGAATTGAGCGCGATCGAAGGCCGGCCCCTGACCAGACGGCCATTCCCCTCGACCAGTATGTGATATGCATCCTTCTCGGTATCGCCGGCCGAATGCGAGCCCGCCGTCCAATGGCAAATGACGCGCCTCATCGCAACATTGGGCAACCACTCGGGCGGTAATGCCACAGAAATCCCCGCGACATAGGTTCGGTGACGGAGCACAGTATAGTTTCTTTGGCGACGGACGCGAAAACGAAACGATAATTTGGTTGAGCGTTTTCTAACGGTCAGCTATTCGTCGGCATCTCCAGCGACCACGTGTTCTTCATATTGCGGCAGGTCGTCGGTGATCGTGAACCACTTCGCCTTGGAGCCGACAAAGATGTGCTGCGTCGGGCGGATGGTCGGCTCGTCGACCAGGGTTCCCATGGCGACATGCACGAAGGCACCGCCGCGGACCACCGAATAGAGCAACGAGCCGCAAGTCTTGCAGTGCGCGTTATGGCCGGTTTCGTCGCCGAAGATCATGAGATTGTCCTCGCCCCTGGTCAGGCTCAGCCTGTCGCGTTCGATGCCGGCGAATGGCTTGAACGCCGAACCGGTGGTGCGCCGGCAGTTCGAGCAGTGGCAGTTCGCGGCATAGATGAACGCGTCCGCCACCGCATACTGAACGGCGCCGCACAGGCACTTTCCGGTGAGCGTGCGGTTGCTTGCATTCTGGTTGCTTTCCGGGCTTGCCATGCGCTTCTCCACTTCCGCTCTAGGCGACGACAGTCAACCGGCGCTTGCGCTCGTCGAGCGAGACGATTGTCAACCCGCTGGCCACCACCAGCAGGATACCGCAGATGGCCAGCGCATTCGGGAGTTGCCGGAATACCACCAGGCCCGAAATCACCGCCCAGACGGTGAAGCAATAGTAGAACGGCGCCACCACGCTGGTCGGCCCGACCCGATAGGCCATGAAGATGAAGAAGTGGCCGAAGATCAGGAACAGTCCGGCCCCCGCCATCAGCAGCAGGTGATGGGTTTCAGGCACGACCCACTGCTCGGAAAGCAGATGCGCGACGCCGGCGCCGGCGAGCACCACGACCACCGCGGAAATGGCAACAACCATCCCCGGCACCTCGGCGGCGACCTTGCGTCCCGCCAGATCGCGTGCCGCGGACAGAGCGGCATTGCCCAGCGCCAGCAGGGCGTAGACCGAAATCCCCTGCATCGTCGGTTGTGCCACCATCACCGCGCCGATAAAGCCAAGGCCGATCAGCGCCAGCCGCACCCCGCCGATCCGTTCGCCAAACAGGATCGAGGAGCCGACCAGCATCAGCAAGGGTGTGATCTGCCCAAGCGCGGTCGAATCGGCGATCTGCATGTTGGCGAGCGCCACCACGTAGCAAAGGATAGCACCCAGTTCGAGCAGGTTCCTGCGCAACACCTTCGCGTCGAGGATCAGCGGGATCTGCTTGCCATAGCCCAGCATGAACAGCAGCGGAATGCCCCACAATGTTGCCGCAGCGCCGCGCAGGAACAGCACCTCATAGGGCGGCAGTCCCGCGGTTGCGAGCTTCATCATCGTGTCGTTCACGATGTAGGACCCGGTCGAAACGACCATGAACAGCGGGCCTCGGATGGCAGTCGGGATGAAATGCATGGGCCGACGAAATCAGACCGGCGCAGCAGCGGCAATGGGCCAGCGGCAAGCGAACGGATTTCCAGCGGCAAGCGAACGGATTATGGCTTCAATTCACGTTGAGCGCTCCAGCCCGCGAAGCCAAGCGTGTCGGAAAAGCCTGCCATGCGCGGCCGACCACCAGGCCTGACACAAGCAGCGCCGAGAGAAAGGCGGTGGCCAGGTGGTCCGAGGGGCCCGAGACGAGCAGAATTCCGGCAGCGATCACGACAGCGCTTTCTTTCGCCGAAAATCCTGATTTTCCTAGAAACGCCAGCGGGATGGCAAGAGCCACGAAATCATAGATGAACGCGTAAGGCGAAGCGAGAATCGTCACGGTTGCGAGCGCTGCTGCCTTGACGTCGAACGCCACTTTTTGACGCCATATCCAGACAATGCCGGCGCTCAGAACTGCGATGAGCAGGCCCTGCGCGGTCCATGCGAGCGTCCAATTCCACCCAAGCGCGCGGACAAAACCGTAGAGGCTTTGAAGCTTGGAGAAGTCAGCCCTACCATCGACGAGAATGGTGCCGTTGACCTTGGCGGCGGCATCGAAGAAATCGGACCAAATCTCGGCGCCGAAGAGGCCGATGGAAAGCATGATCATGACGGTGGTGGAAACAGCGGCCCAACCGATCACTCGCCAAAAGCCTCCGGCGATGAGCGCAAGCGGGATCATCAGACCGAATTGCGGCTTATAGGTGAGCAGGCCGAAGCAGAGGCCGGCCAGCGCGGGGCGTTTTTCGATCGAGGCGATGGCTGCGCCAAGCAACGCAGCGGTAATGAAGCCGTTTTGGCCGACCACGGTATTCCAAAGCACGGGGGGCCAGGCCATGGCTGCCAGAATCGCAACGCGTGTGTTCCCGATCAGCCGTATGGCGGCGGCGTAGAGCGTTATCCCGGTCGCCATCCATGCAACCAATGCAGCCGGATAGGATAGCAACGCCAGTGCGGCGGTCACGATCAGGAAAGTCGGAGGATACTGCCATGAAAAATAGCCGTCGAAGGTAGCACCGCTTTCAGCGGTCGCGATGCTCTTGTGCAGGTCCCAATTATAGGCATCGGCGGCATGGCCTTGCAGGACAAGCTTGCCAGCCCCCCAGAATGCGATGAAGTCGGTCGCCAGCGGCCGCCCGTTTTCGTCGAACAGCCAGCTGCCGATCAATATCGAAATGCCAAGCACGCCGATGTAAGTGCAGATCAAGCCGCATATGGCCAGATAGATCAGACGTTGCAGGTTCTGCCCTGTCGCGATGGTGGCAATCCGCATGATGCTCATTTACCCGCAAGTGCCCAGGCGCCATTCTGCTCCAGTGTCATTAAGCCAGTCTCATTAAGGGAGTGTCATTAAGGGTTTGTGGCGCCTCCGGCCTTGGGTCGTGCCCATCTTACATTTCCGTCTTGCCATTCCCATATCGGCCACATCCCCTAAATCGGATCATGGGTTCGAACCGAGTGAGCCGCGCTCAGCCACAAGGCACTTGTGTTTTTCGGCCTTAGTCGCTAATCGCCCCGCATTCGACTGAACTGAAGGTCCAGGCCGTCCTTAGGCCGTCCAAGGAAAGAGACTATGGCAAAAGGTAAATTCGAGCGCACTAAGCCTCATGTGAACATTGGCACGATTGGTCACGTCGACCACGGCAAGACGTCGCTGACGGCGGCGATCACCAAGTATTTTGGCGAATACAAGCGCTACGACCAGATCGATGCGGCGCCGGAAGAGAAGGCGCGCGGCATCACCATTTCGACGGCACACGTCGAATACGAGACGGCTGCCCGCCACTATGCCCATGTCGACTGCCCCGGCCACGCCGATTATGTGAAGAACATGATCACCGGTGCCGCGCAGATGGACGGCGCGATCCTGGTCGTGTCGGCCGCCGACGGCCCGATGCCGCAGACCCGCGAGCACATCCTTTTGGCCCGCCAGGTCGGCGTGCCGTCGATCGTGGTGTTCTTGAACAAGGTCGACCAGGTCGACGACGCCGAGCTGCTCGAGCTGGTCGAGCTNAAGAACGAGTTCCCCGGCGACGACATTCCGATCGTCAAGGGTTCGGCGCTTGCCGCACTTGAAGATTCTGACAAGAAGATCGGCGAGGACGCGATCCGCGAATTGATGGCGGCGGTCGATGCCTACATCCCGACGCCGGTTCGTCCGCTCGACAAGCCGTTCCTGATGCCGATCGAGGACGTGTTCTCGATTTCGGGCCGCGGCACGGTGGTGACCGGCCGCGTCGAGCGCGGCGTCGTCAAGGTCGGCGAGGAGCTGGAGATCATCGGCATCCGTCCGACCACCAAGACGACCTGCACGGGCGTCGAGATGTTCCGCAAGCTGCTCGACCAGGGCCAGGCCGGCGACAACATCGGCGCGCTGTTGCGCGGTGTCGACCGTGAAGGCGTCGAGCGCGGCCAGGTTCTGGCCAAGCCCGGCACCGTCAAGCCGCACAAGAAGTTCGTCGCCGAAGCCTACATCCTGACCAAGGACGAGGGNCCTGCACGGGCGTCGAGATGTTCCGCAAGCTGCTCGACCAGGGCCAGGCCGGCGACAACATCGGCGCGCTGCTGCGCGGTGTCGACCGTGAAGGCGTCGAGCGCGGCCAGGTTCTGGCCAAGCCCGGCACCGTCAAGCCGCACAAGAAGTTCGTCGCCGAAGCCTACATCCTGACCAAGGACGAGGGGGGCCGTCACACGCCGTTCTTCACCAACTACCGTCCGCAGTTCTATTTCCGCACGACGGATGTGACCGGCATCGTGTCGCTGCCGGAAGGCACCGAAATGGTGATGCCGGGCGATAACATCACCGTCGATGTCGAGCTGATCGTGCCGATCGCCATGGAAGAGAAGCTGCGCTTCGCCATCCGTGAAGGCGGCCGCACCGTCGGTGCNCGAGCTGATCGTGCCGATCGCCATGGAAGAGAAGCTGCGCTTCGCCATCCGTGAAGGCGGCCGCACCGTCGGTGCCGGCATCGTCGTCACCATCAAAGAGTAATTTGGACTTAAACCGATCTGTCGCGGGCGCTGCCCGCGCCGCGCCAGAACAAGGAAGTGACGCATGAACGGACAGAATATCCGCATCCGCCTGAAGGCGTTTGATCACCGGGTGCTCGACGCCTCGACACGGGAAATCGTGTCGACCGCCAAGCGCACCGGCGCCAACGTCCGCGGCCCCATTCCGCTGCCGACGCGGATCGAAAAGTTCACGGTCAACCGGTCGCCTCACGTCGACAAGAAGAGCCGCGAGCAGTTCGAGATGCGCACGCACAAGCGTCTGCTCGACATCGTCGACCCGACCCCGCAGACGGTCGATGCTTTGATGAAGCTCGATCTGGCCGCCGGTGTCGACGTCGAGATCAAGCTCTAAGGAACCAGAGGTCAGCGGGGCGACCCGGAACTCTGAAGGAACAAGAGGCGTGGAGGGGCGACAGCCCCGACAGGGAACTCTAAAGGAATTGAACCGATGCGTTCAGGTGTGATTGCAAAGAAGGTGGGAATGACCCGCATCTACAACGATGCCGGGGAACATGTTCCCGTCACTGTTCTCCAGATGGAGAACTGCCAGGTCGTGGCGCAGCGCACGCAGGAGAAGAACGGCTATACCGCCGTCCAGCTCGGCGTTGGCCTTGCCAAGGTGAAGAACACGTCGAAGGCGATGCGCGGCCATTTCGCGACCGCTTCCGTCGAGCCCAAGGCCAAGGTTGCCGAGTTCCGCGTCTCCGCCGACAACATGATCGATGTCGGCGCCGAAATCACCGTCGAGCATTTCGTCGTCGGCCAGAAGGTCGATGTGACGGGAACCACGATCGGCAAGGGTTTCCAGGGCGTCATCAAGCGGCACCACATGGGTGGCGGCCGCGCGACGCACGGCAACTCGGTGTCGCACCGTACGCACGGCTCGACCGGCCAGCGCCAGGATCCGGGCAAGGTGTTCAAGGGCAAGCATATGGCCGGCCACATGGGTGACACCCGCGTCACCACGCAGAATGTCGAGGTCGTCTCGACCGACGCCGATCGCGGCCTGATCCTGATCCGCGGTGCGGTCCCGGGTTCGAAGGGTGCATGGATCCTGGTCCGCGACGCGGCCAAGGTGGCGCTTCCGGCCAATGCGCCGAAGCCCGCCGCGATCCGCGCCGTTGCGACCGATGGTGCCGCCAAGAACGAGGCCCCGGCCACAGAGGGAGCGGAATAATGGACCTCAAGATTACAACGCTTGGCGGCAAGGACGCCGGCAAGCTGAAGCTCTCCGAAGAGATATTCGGCCTTGATCCGCGCGAGGACATCCTGCAGCGCGTCGTGCGCTGGCAGCTTGCCAAGAAGCAGCAGGGCACCCACAAGGCCAAGGGCCGCGCTGAAATCGCCCGCACAGGCGCCAAGATGTACAAGCAGAAGGGTACCGGCCGCGCCCGTCACCATTCGGCTCGCGCTCCGCAGTTCCGCGGCGGTGGCAAGGCCCACGGCCCGGTCGTGCGCAGCCACGAGCACGATCTGCCGAAGAAGGTGCGTGCGCTCGGTCTCAAGCATGCGCTTTCGGCCAAGGCCAAGAGTGCGTCGATCATCATCATCGACGAGCTGAAGCTGACCGAGGCCAAGACCAAGGCACTGATTGCGAATTTCGCGACGCTGGGCCTGAGCAACGCCCTGGTGATCGGCGGCGCCGAGCTTGACAAGAATTTCAAGCTGGCGGCGACCAACATCCCGAACATCGACGTGCTGCCCATCCAGGGCATCAACGTCTACGACATTCTGCGCCGCGGCACGCTGGTCCTTTCCAAGGCCGCCGTCGAGGCTCTCGAGGAGCGCTTCAAATGACCGACCTTCGTCATTACGATGTGATCGTCTCGCCGGCGATCACCGAAAAGTCGACCATGGCTTCCGAGCAGAACCAGGTCGTCTTCAACGTCGCCAAGAAGGCGTCGAAGCCGGAAATCAAGGCCGCCGTCGAAGCGCTGTTCGGCGTCAAGGTGATGGCCGTGAACACGCTTGTCCGCAAGGGCAAGATCAAGCGCTTCCGCGGCACGATCGGCCGCCAGAGCGACGTCAAGAAGGCGGTTGTGACGCTGGCCGACGGCCAGTCGATCGACGTCGCGACGGGTCTCTGAGCAAGGTCGCGAGGACAGAACAATGGCACTGAAAAAATTCAACCCGGTAACGCCGAGCACCCGTCAGCTGGTCATCGTCGACCGCTCGGGCCTCTACAAGGGCAAGCCCGTCAAGGGTCTGACCGAAGGCCTGACCAAATCGGGCGGCCGCAACAATTACGGCCGCATCACGGCACGCTTCATCGGCGGCGGTCACAAGCGCACCTACCGCATCATCGACTTCAAGCGCCGCAAGTTCGACGTCGTCGGCACGGTCGAGCGTATCGAATACGATCCGAACCGCACCGCCTTCATCGCGCTGATCAAGTATGACGATGGTGAGCTGTCCTACATCATCGCCCCGCAGCGTCTGGCTCCCGGCGACAAGATCGTGGCCGGTGAATCGGTCGACGTGAAGCCGGGCAACGCGATGCCGCTGGCCTCGATGCCGGTCGGCACGATCGTCCACAATATCGAGCTGAAGCCTGGCAAGGGCGCTCAGGTCGCCCGCTCGGCGGGCGGTTATGGCCAGCTTGTCGGCCGCGACCAGGGCATGGCGATCCTGCGCCTCAACTCGGGCGAGCAGCGTGTCGTCCACGGCTCCTGCATGGCCACTGTCGGTGCCGTGTCCAACCCGGACCACGGCAACATCAATGACGGCAAGGCAGGCCGCACCGTGTGGCGCGGCAAGCGTCCGCACAATCGCGGCGTGACCATGAACCCGGTCGACCATCCACATGGCGGCGGCGAAGGCCGCACCTCGGGTGGCCGCCATCCGGTTTCGCCCTGGGGCAAGCCGACCAAGGGCAAGAAGACGCGGTCCAACAAGGCGACCGACAAGTTCATCCTGCGCTCGCGCCATCAGCGCAAGAGCTAAGAAGAGGTAACGCCAAGTGACTCGTTCGATTTGGAAAGGCCCCTTCATCGACGGCTACCTTCTGAAGAAGGTGGACAAGGTTCGTGAAGGTGGTCGCAATGAGGTGATCAAGATGTGGAGCCGCCGCTCCACCATCCTGCCGCAGTTCGTCGGCTTCACCTTCGGTGTCTACAACGGCCAGAAGCACGTTCCCGTCTCGGTGAACGAGGACATGGTCGGTCACAAGTTCGGTGAATTCGCTCCGACCCGGACCTATTACGGTCACGGCGCGGATAAGAAGGCGAAGAGGAAATAATCATGGGCAAGGCCAAAGCTCCGCGCAGGCTTGCTGACAACGAAGCGCGCGCCGTGTTGCGCACGATCCGTATCAGCCCGCAGAAGCTGAACCTGGTTGCCGCGCTGATCCGCGGCAAGAAGGTCGCGACAGCGCTTTCCGACCTCGAATTCTCGGCCAAGCGGATTTCCGGCACGGTCAAGAAGACGCTGGAATCGGCGATCGCCAACGCGGAAAACAACCACGACCTCGACGTCGATGCGCTGATCGTGGCGGAAGCCTATGTCGGCAAGTCGATCGTCATGAAGCGGTTCCATGCCCGTGGCCGTGGTCGCGCCAGCCGTATCGAGAAGCCGTTCTCGCACCTCACGATCGTCGTTCGTGAAGTCGAAGAAAAAGGGGAGGCCGCATAATGGGCCAGAAAGTCAATCCGATCGGTCTGCGTCTCGGCATCAACCGCACCTGGGATTCGCGCTGGTTCGCGAATACAGGCGAGTACGGCAAGCTGCTGCACGAGGACATCAAGATCCGCAAATATCTTGAGAAGGAACTCAAGCAGGCTGCGATCTCGAAGGTCGTGATCGAGCGTCCGCACAAGAAGTGCCGCGTCACCATCCATGCGGCGCGTCCGGGCCTGATCATCGGCAAGAAGGGCGCCGACATCGAGAAGCTTCGCAAGAAGCTGATGGAGATGACCAAGTCCGAGACGCATCTGAACATCGTCGAAGTGCGCAAGCCGGAGATCGACGCGACCCTGGTCGCCCAGTCGATCGCCCAGCAGCTCGAGCGCCGCATCGCGTTCCGCCGCGCCATGAAGCGCGCCGTGCAGTCGGCGATGCGCCTCGGTGCCGAAGGCATCCGCATCAACTGCGCCGGCCGTCTCGGCGGCGCCGAGATCGCGCGCATGGAATGGTACCGCGAGGGCCGCGTGCCGCTGCATACGCTGCGTGCCGACGTCGACTACGGCACGGCCGAAGCGAATACGGCCTACGGCATTTGCGGCGTCAAGGTCTGGGTGTTCAAGGGCGAGATCCTCGAGCACGACCCGATGGCTTCGGAGCGCCGCGCCACCGAGGGCGATCATGCGCATGGCGGTGGTGGTGAGCGCGAACGCGGTCGCCGTCGCGAAAACGCGTAAGACAGTTAGGAATTTGGAGTTAGAACGATGCTGCAGCCAAAGCGCACAAAGTTCCGTAAGCAGTTCAAAGGCCGCATCCACGGTACCGCCAAGGGCGGCACCAACCTGGATTTCGGTGGTTTCGGGCTGAAGGCGCTTGAGCCGAACCGCGTCACCGCGCGTGAGATCGAGGCGGCCCGCCGCGCGATCACCCGCGAGATGAAGCGCGCCGGCCGCGTGTGGATCCGTATCTTCCCGGACGTGCCGGTGACGTCGAAGCCGACCGAAGTCCGCATGGGCAAGGGCAAGGGCGCGGTCGATTACTGGGCGGCACGCGTCAAGCCAGGCCGCATCATGTTCGAGATCGACGGCGTCAACGAGGAAACCGCCCGTGAGGCGCTGCGTCTCGGCGCGGCCAAGCTCTCGGTCAGGACGCGCTTCGTACAGCGCATCGCAGAATAAGGACGGGCTGATCATGAAAGCCGAAGACATCCGGACCAAGACCCAGGACCAGCTGACCGACGACCTGGCCAGCCTGAAGAAGGAGCAGTTCAACCTGCGCTTCCAAAAGGCCACCGGCCAGCTTGAGAAGACCGCGCGCGTGAGGCAGGTCCGCAAGGACATTGCGCGTATCAAGACCATCGCTGCGGAAAAGTCCGCGGCCAAGAAGGCTTAAGGACGAAAACCATGCCAAAGCGCATTCTGCAGGGCACCGTCGTCAGCGACAAGAACGAGAAGACGGTTGTCGTCAAGGTCGAACGGCGCTTCACGCATCCCGTGATGAAGAAGACCGTGCGCATGACAAAGAAGTACAAGGCGCACGACGAGAACAACGCCCACAAGGTCGGCGATCAGGTGTTCATCCAGGAATCGAAGCCGATTTCCAAGGACAAGCGCTGGGTCGTGGTGTCTTCGGACCAGGCCTGATCAGGGCTAACGAAACGAATTTTGGACAGACCGGGGAGGGGTGAGAAACCCGTCCCGTTAGAAAAAAAGAAGGCGGCCAGTCATGATTCAGATGCAAACAAACCTCGACGTCGCGGATAATTCCGGCGCCCGTCGTGTCATGTGCATCAAGGTGCTGGGCGGCTCGAAGCGGAAATACGCTTCCGTGGGCGACATCATCGTGGTGTCGATCAAGGAAGCCATCCCGCGCGGCCGCGTCAAGAAGGGCGATGTGATGAAGGCGGTCGTGGTTCGCACGGCCAAGGACATCCGCCGCCCGGACGGCAGCGTGATCCGTTTCGACAAGAACGCAGCCGTTCTCGTCGACAACAAGAAAGAGCCGATCGGCACGCGTATCTTCGGACCGGTTCCGCGCGAACTCCGCGCCAAGAACCACATGAAGATCATCTCGCTCGCGCCTGAAGTGCTGTAAGGAGCCGGACCAATGCAAAAGATTAGAAAAGGCGACAAGGTCGTCGTGCTGGCCGGCAAGGACAAGGGCCGTTCGGGCGAAGTCCTCTCGGTGCAGCCGAAGGACGACACCGCGCTGGTGCGCGGCGTCAACCTGATCCGTCGTCACCAGAAGCAGTCCCAGTCCCAGGAGGGCGGGATCATCACCAAGGAAGCGCCGATCCAGCTGTCGAACATCGCGCTGGCCGACCCCAAGGATGGCAAGCCGACCCGCGTCGGCTTCACCTTCCAGAAGGACGGCAAGAAGGTGCGCGTCGCCAAGCGCTCGGGAGAAGTCATCAATGGCTAAGGCTCAAACCAAGCAGGCAACTGCCCAGAACACGCCCCGCCTCAAGCAGGTCTATAACGAGACCATCCGCAAGGCGCTGCAGGAGCAGTTCGGCTACGACAACGAGATGCAGGTTCCGCGCATCGACAAGATCGTGCTGAACATGGGCGTCGGCGAGGCGACCGGCGATTCGAAGAAGCCTTCGATCGCGGCGGAAGACCTTGCGATGATCGCCGGCCAGAAGGCCGTCGTCACCCGCGCCCGCAACTCGATCGCCGGCTTCAAGGTTCGCGAGAAGATGCCGATCGGCGCCAAGGTCACGCTGCGCAAGGAACGCATGTACGAGTTCCTCGACCGTCTCGTGAACATCGCGCTGCCGCGCGTCCGCGACTTCCGCGGACTCAACCCGAAGAGCTTCGATGGCCGTGGCAACTATGCCATGGGCATCAAGGAACACATCGTGTTTCCGGAGATCAACTACGACAAGGTTGATCAGATCTGGGGCATGGACGTCATCGTTTGTACGACTGCGAAGACGGACGACGAAGCCAGGGCATTGCTCAAGGCCTTCAACTTCCCCTTCCGCCAGTAACGGCAGCGAGAAAAGGAAAAATCTGAAATGGCAAAGACCAGCTCAGTCGAGAAGAACAACAGGCGCCGCAAGCTTGCGGACCAGTTCGCTGCCAAGCGCAAGGTGCTCAAGGCGATCATCATGGATCAGTCCAAGCCGATGGAAGAGCGCTTCCGCGCTCAGCTGAAGCTTTCGGCGCTGCCACGCAACTCGGCCAAGACCCGCATCCGCAACCGCTGCGAAGTCACCGGACGCCCGCGTGCCTATTATCGCAAGCTCAAAGTATCGCGTATCGCGCTTCGTGATCTCGGCAATAACGGCCAGATCCCGGGCCTGGTCAAGTCGAGCTGGTAAGGAGGACATAACATGTCATTGAGCGATCCTCTCGGCGATATGCTGACCCGCATCCGCAACGCGTATGGCCGTAAGAAGTCGAGCGTTTCGACGCCGGCCTCGCGCCTGCGTACCCGCGTCCTCGACGTGCTGAAGGCCGAAGGCTATATCCGCGACTACAGCCAGACCGACTTCGACAACGGCAAGTCCGAAATCGAGATCGAGCTGAAGTATTTCGACGGTGCGCCGGTGGTGCGCGAAATCGCCCGGGTCTCGAAGCCCGGCCGCCGCGTCTACGTTTCGGCCAAGTCGATACCGCACGTCGCCAACGGCCTCGGCATCGCCATCCTTTCGACGCCGAAGGGCGTGATGGCCGACCACGAAGCGCGCGAACAGAATGTCGGCGGGGAAATCCTCTGCCAGATCTTCTGATCTGGTATGTCACCCCAATTGGAAACCGGTTTTCGGGATCAAGTCCCGAAGGCCGAGACCTGAAACAAGAGAAGTGACGAGGACAACAAAATGTCTCGTATTGGAAAGAAACCCGTTTCGCTGCCGCAGGGCGTGACCGCGACCGTCAACGGCCAGACCGTGACGGCGAAGGGTCCGAAGGGCGAGCTGAAGTTCGTGGTGAACGACGAAGTGCTGGTCAAGATGGAAGGCAGCGAGATCGCTGTCCAGCCGCGCGACCAGACCAAGACCGCCCGCTCCAAATGGGGCATGTCGCGCACGCAGATCGTCAATATCCTGCAGGGCGTCAAGGACGGCTTCGAAAAGAAGCTCGAGATCACAGGCGTCGGCTATCGTGCCGCCATGCAGGGCAAGAACCTGCAGCTGGCGCTCGGCTTCAGCCACGACGTTGTCTACGAGACGCCGCAGGGCGTGACGATTTCGGTGCCGAAGCCGACGGAAATCACCGTGACCGGAATCGACAAGCAGCAGGTCGGCCAGGTTGCCGCCGAGATCCGCGAGTACCGCAGCCCCGAGCCCTACAAGGGCAAGGGCGTTCGCTATGCTGGCGAGAAGATCGTCCGCAAGGAAGGCAAGAAGAAGTAATTTTAACGCCGCGGGGAGCGGTCGCGGGAGGCTTGTCCTACCGCATATGGTTGCCCCCGTCTTTTGAAGGCAAGGAACTGATATCATGGGCTCGAAAGAATCCACCCAGCGCCGCGCTCAGCGCGTCCGCCGCCAGATCAAGAAGGTCGCTGGCGATCGTCCGCGCCTGTCGGTCCATCGCACGTCGAAGAACATCTACGTCCAGGTCATCGACGACGCCAAGGGCCACACCATCGCCGCTGCTTCGACGCTCGAGAAGGAGCTCAAGGGTTCGCTCAAGACCGGCGCCGACACCGCGGCCGCAGCTGCCATCGGCAAGCTGATCGCCGAGCGTGCCTCGAAGGCCGGCGTCAAGGAAGTCGTCTTCGACCGCGGCGCCTACATCTACCACGGCCGTGTCAAGGCGCTTGCCGAGGCTGCCCGTGAAGGTGGTCTGAGCTTCTAAAGCGTGATCCCGAACCGGAGGTCAGCGCAGCAAAAAGTTGCAGACTTTTCGGATAGGATCATGCGAAGGAAAAAAGAGTTTTCGCCCCCGGCGACCCACAGAGGCGCCGGATATCATCATCAACCGTGCTTCCGGAAAAAAACAAGGAACAGGATATGGCACAGGAACGTAGGGATGGCGGCCGCGGCCGTGATCGCGAAGAGCGCGACGACGGCATGGTCGACAAGCTCGTCCACATCAACCGGGTCGCCAAGGTCGTCAAGGGCGGCCGGCGCTTCGGCTTTGCAGCGCTCGTCGTCGTCGGCGACCAGAAGGGCCGCGTCGGCTTCGGCCACGGCAAGGCGCGCGAAGTGCCGGAGGCGATCCGCAAGGCGACCGAATCGGCCAAGCGCGACATGATCTTCGTGCCGCTGCGCTCGGGCCGCACGCTGCACCATGACGTCGAGGGACGCTGGGGCGCGGGACGTGTTCTGCTGCGCGCTGCCAAGCAAGGTACCGGCATCATCGCCGGCGGCCCGATGCGCGCCGTCTTCGAGACGCTCGGCATGCATGACGTGGTCGCCAAGTCGATGGGTTCTTCGAACCCCTACAACATGGTTCGCGCCACATTCGACGCGTTGAAGAGCCAGATGCATCCGAAGGATGTGGCTGCTGCGCGCGGCATCAAGTATTCGACCCTTCAGGCCCGCCGCGGCACCGCCGTTGCGGCTGAAGAATAGTCGAAGCTGACCAGGGATCTGACCATGGCCAAGAAAGCAACCAAGACCATCACCGTCGAGCAGATCGGCTCGCCGATCCGCCGGCCGAAGGAGCAGCGCGCAACGCTGGTCGGCCTCGGCCTCAACAAGATGCACAAGCAGCGCACGCTGGAGGATACGCCCTCGGTGCGCGGCATGATCGCTGCCGTCCAGCATCTCGTCCGCGTCGTGGACGAGGGCTGAGCCAGAGCGCAGGAGAACCCAGATGAAACTCAACGATCTGCGTGACAAGGACGGCGCGACGCATTCCAAGAAGCGTCTTGGCCGTGGCATCGGCTCCGGTTCGGGCAAGACCGCCGGTCGCGGCGTCAAGGGCCAGAAGGCGCGCTCCGGCGTCGCCGTCAACGGCTTCGAGGGTGGCCAGATGCCGCTCTACCGTCGTCTGCCGAAGCGCGGCTTCAACAATATCTTCGCCAAGAGCTTCACCGTTGTGTCGCTGGCCCGCATCCAGGCCGCGCTCGATGCCAAGAAGCTTGACGCTAAGACAGTTGTGACAGCCGAGGCGCTGGTTGCGGCCGGCGTCATCCGTCGCGTCAAGGACGGCGTGCGCATCCTTTCGGACGGCGACATCAAGGCCAAGCTTGCCTTCGACGTGGCCGGAGCCTCCAAGGCCGCGGTCGAGAAGATCGAAAAGGCCGGCGGTTCGGTGAAGTTGCCTGAGAAAGCAGCCGCCGAGTAACGGCAATTTGAAGCACGGTCGGCAAAGGTGGAATTCGGTTTTGCCTTCGGTCGTGCTTTGATCCGACAGATGTGGCGGCCGCATCAACGCGGCCGCTTGCATGTTTGCAGTCCGGAGCTTATCTCGTGAGCTTCGGTGACACGCGCCGCCTGAGCTGCGGGCATCGAGCGTGACCAAGCGGAGAATCAGGCATGGCTTCGGCTGCTGAACAACTAGCCTCGAATCTGAATTTTTCGGCCTTCGCCAAAGCCGAGGATCTGAAGAAGCGCATCTGGTTCACCATCGGCGCGCTGCTCGTTTACCGCCTTGGCACCTATATCCCGCTGCCCGGCATCAATCCCGACGCTTTCGCCCAGGCCTTCTCGTCGCAGAGCAAGGGCGTACTCGGCATGTTCAACATGTTCGCCGGTGGCGCCGTGCAGCGCATGGCGATCTTTGCCCTCGGCATCATGCCCTATATCTCCGCCTCCATCATCATGCAGCTGATGACCTCGGTCATTCCTTCGCTGGAAGCGCTGAAGAAGGAGGGCGAGCAGGGTCGCAAGATCATCAACCAGTACACGCGCTACGGCACCGTGCTTCTGGCGCTGGTCCAGGCCTATGGCATTTCGGTCGGGCTTGAGGGCGGCAATGGCATCGTCAACGATCCCGGCATGTTCTTCCGCATCTCCACCGTCGTCACGCTGGTCGGCGGTACCATGTTCCTGATGTGGCTTGGCGAGCAGATCACCGCCCGCGGCATCGGCAACGGCATTTCGCTGATCATCTTCTCCGGCATCGTCGCCGGCCTGCCCCGCGCCATCTCCGGCACGCTGGAGCTTGGCCGCACCGGCGCACTGTCGACCGGCCTGATCCTGGCGATCATCGTGCTCGCCATCGTCGTCATCGCGCTGATCGTCTTCTTCGAGCGCGCCCAGCGCCGCCTGCTGATCCAGTATCCCAAGCGCCAGGTCGGCAATCGCATGTTCCAGGGCGATACCTCGCATCTGCCGCTGAAGCTCAACACGTCCGGCGTCATTCCGCCGATCTTCGCCTCGTCGCTGCTGCTGCTTCCGGCAACGGTTGCCGGCTTCTCGCAGACGACCAATATGCCTGCCTGGGCGAGCACCATCCTGGCGGCGCTCGGCCACGGCCAGCCGCTCTATATGGCCTTCTACGCTGCCATGATCGTGTTCTTCGCCTTCTTCTATACGGCGATCGTCTTCAATCCGAAGGACACCGCCGACCAGCTCAAGAAGCATTCGGGCTTCATCCCGGGCTATCGTCCGGGCGAGCGCACTGCGGACTATATCGACTATGTGCTCACCCGCATCACCGTCGTCGGCGCCATCTATCTGGTGCTGGTGTGTCTGCTGCCCGAGTTCCTGATTTCAGCGACTGGCGTACCGTTCTACCTTGGTGGCACTTCGCTCCTGATCGTGGTCAGTGTAACGCTCGATACGGTGGCGCAGATTCAGGGTCACCTGATCGCGCACCAGTATGAGGGCCTGATCAAGAAGTCGAAGCTGCGCGGGGGGAAGAAGGCCAGATGAGGTTGATATTGCTTGGACCGCCGGGGGCGGGCAAGGGGACACAAGCACTGAGACTGGTAGAAAGACACGGCATCCCACAGCTTTCCACGGGGGACATGCTGCGTGCTGCTGTTCAGGCCGGCACCGAAGTCGGCAGGCGAGCCAAGGCGGTGATGGATGCTGGTGAACTGGTGTCCGACGCTATCGTCAACGCCATCGTGGCCGAGCGCATCGATCAAGCCGATTGCGCAAACGGCTTCATCCTTGACGGATACCCGCGAACCCTGGTGCAAGCGGACGCCGTTGAGGAAATGCTTTCGGATCGCGGGCTGGAGCTAGACGCGGTCATCGAATTTGTCGTCGACGACAAGGCGCTGGTTGGCCGAATCGTCAAACGCGCCGAGGACGCCAAGGCCGCAGGCCTGCCGGTGCGCAAGGACGACAGCCCAGCGGTGTTCGAAGAACGCTTGAGGGAATATTACAAGAAAACCTCGCCGCTGATCGGCTACTACTACGCCAAGGGCAAGCTCAGGGGCGTCGATGGCATGGCCGACATCGATGCGGTGACGCAGCAGATCGAGGCGGTGCTCAGGGCGACGACCCGGCAGGTTGGCCAGGCGGCCGGCTAGAGAAACGAACGATTGCGCTTGACTGGAGCGGTCCGCTGGGGTATGGCGGCCCGTCTTCCTATCAGGCATGAGGCTTGCTTGTCCGCAAGGGCAAGGCAGGCCGCTTTGAACTGGAAACTCCCGCAAGGGCCGGCCTCCACCGGACGCGGGGCAACTTGAAGCGCCGGCTCGTCCGGCTTATATGGAGAAGAGAAGAACATGGCTCGTATAGCCGGCGTCAACATTCCTACCAACAAGCGCGTCGTCATTGCGCTTCAATACATTCACGGCATTGGCAAGAAGTTCGCCCAGGAGATCGTCGACAAGGTCGGCATCCCGGCCGAGCGCCGCGTCAACCAGCTGACCGACGCGGAAGTGCTGCAGATCCGGGAGACCATCGACCGCGACTACCAGGTCGAGGGCGACCTGCGCCGCGAAGTGTCGATGAACATCAAGCGGCTCATGGACCTCGGCTGCTACCGCGGCCTGCGTCACCGCCGCTCGCTGCCGGTTCGTGGCCAGCGCACGCACACCAATGCGCGCACCCGCAAAGGCCCAGCCAAGTCGATTGCCGGAAAGAAGAAGTAATTTAGGGCAGTAAGAGAGTAGGGCAGTAAGGCAATAGGAACGGCAGACATACTGCCCTACTGCCATATTCCCCTACTGCCTTCTCCCTGGTGGAGCCGCTGGCATTACGGCGGTGTAGAGATCAACTGAAAGGACTATCATGGCCAAGGAAGCCGCTCGTGTTCGCCGTCGCGAACGCAAGAACATCTCGTCGGGCGTTGCCCACGTCAATTCGACCTTCAACAACACGATGATCACCATCACCGACGCGCAGGGCAATTCCATTGCCTGGTCGTCGGCCGGAGCCCAGGGCTTCAAGGGATCGCGCAAGTCGACCCCTTTCGCTGCCCAGATGGCCGCCGAAGATGTTGCCAAGAAGGCTCAGGAACACGGCATGCGCATGCTCGAGGTCGAGGTCTGTGGACCCGGCTCCGGTCGTGAATCGGCGCTGCGGGCGCTGCAGGCAGCAGGCTTCACCATCACCTCGATCCGTGATGTGACGCCGATCCCGCACAATGGCTGCCGCCCGCGCAAGAAGCGCCGCGTCTAAAGAGAATTTACCGAACGCCGCGCGAGCGCCTCAAGGGCGCTCCTCCACGGCATTCCAGGTCGCCCGCCACGATTGGATGGTGGCGGGACAACGGAAGGAAAGCACTATGATCCAGAAAAATTGGCAGGAACTGATCAAGCCGAACAAGATCGAGTTCTCGTCGAAGAAGAAGACGCTGACCACGCTGGTCGCCGAGCCGCTCGAGCGCGGCTTCGGCCTCACCCTCGGCAACGCGCTGCGCCGCGTGCTTCTGTCTTCGCTGCGTGGCGCGGCTGTGACCGCCGTGCAGATCGACGGCGTTCTGCATGAATTCTCGTCCATCGCCGGCGTGCGCGAGGACGTGACCGACATCGTGTTGAACATCAAGGAAATCGCCATCCGCATGGAAGGCGATGGCCCCAAGCGCATGGTCGTGCGCAAGCAGGGACCGGGCGCGGTTCTCGCCGGCGACATCCAGACGGTCGGCGACGTCGAGATCCTCAATCCCGACCACGTCATCTGCACGCTGGACGAAGGCGCTGAGATCCGCATGGAATTCACCGTCGACACCGGCAAGGGCTATGTGCCGGCCGACCGCAACCGCGCCGAAGACGCGCCGATAGGGCTGATCCCGGTCGACAGCCTGTATTCGCCGGTCAAGAAGGTCTCCTACAAGGTCGAGAACACCCGTGAGGGGCAGGTTCTCGATTATGACAAGCTGACCATGACCATCGAGACCGATGGTTCGATCTCGGGCGAGGACGCGGTGGCCTTCGCCGCTCGCATCCTGCAGGACCAGCTCGGCCTGTTCGTCAATTTCGACGAGCCGCAGAAGGAAGTCGCTGCCGAACAGGTTACCGAGCTTGCCTTCAACCCGGCGCTGCTCAAGAAGGTCGACGAACTCGAGCTTTCGGTGCGTTCGGCCAACTGCCTGAAGAACGACAACATCGTCTATATCGGCGATCTAATCCAGAAGACCGAAGCCGAGATGCTGCGCACCCCGAACTTCGGCCGCAAGTCGCTGAACGAGATCAAGGAAGTCCTGGCGGCGATGGGCCTGCATCTCGGCATGGAAGTGCCGGACTGGCCGCCGGAAAACATCGAAGACCTCGCCAAGCGTTACGAAGATCAATACTGAGGCTCAGGCCTCTTGAACCCGCAATGAAGGAGAAGAGCCATGCGCCACGGATTTAAAGGCCGCCGGTTCGCCCGCAGCATAAGCCATCGCAAGTCGATGTTTGCCAACCTTGCCGTGTCGCTTATCGAGCACGAGCAGATCCTCACCACGCTGCCGAAGGCGAAGGATCTGCGTCCGATCGTCGAGAAGCTGGTGACGCTCGGCAAGCGCGGCGACCTGCACGCCCGCCGCCAAGTGATTGCCCAGATCGGCAATGAGGGCGTCGTCAAGCGTCTGTTCGACACAATCGCGCCACGTTACGCCACTCGCAATGGCGGCTATCTGCGCATCATGAAGGCCGGCTTCCGTCACGGTGACAATGCCGCAATGGCCGTCATCGAATTCGTCGACCGCGACACCTCGGCCAAAGGCGCCGGCGACCGCGCCCGCATCGAGGCCGAAGGCACCGAAGAGGAAGCCGCAGCCGCATGAGCTTCGGTTTTTCTGAGAAGTTCAAAGGGGCCTGCTGGCCCCTTTTTCTGTTTCCGAAGCTGCCGGGCAGGGCTTGCAGGGGTTTTGTCACCGGTTTTTGCGGCGACTATCCAAAATAATCGGATTTCAGCGGCTTAGCCTTTCATTTTGCACAATCGTCAGGACAATGGCGCCCGACTTGGAGGATTCGGAATGCGCGTTAAACGGCTGTCCCTTGTTCTGATCTGCGCCTTGATGGCGCTGGCCGTCGTGCCGGCGGCCAGGCACGCGCTGGCGGAGGAGACCAAGCCAGATCCCGGTCTGTCCGACGTGCTGACCGATCTGCTGCATGGCGTCGAAGGCGAAAACGCCACCTCCGGCCCCGACAAGCGCGTGCCGTTCGGCCGCGAGGAGGTGCAGCTGTCCTTCGCGCCGCTGGTCAAGCAGACGGCCCCGGCCGTGGTCAATGTCTACGCCTCGCAAACCGCCAAGGTGACGTCGCCCTTTGATGGCGATCCGTTCTTCGAGGAGTTCTTCGGCCGCTCGCAGCCGCGCGCGCAGTCTTCGCTCGGTTCGGGGGTGCTGGTCGATCCGACCGGCGTCGTGGTCACCAATTTCCACGTCGTCAAGGACGCCGACCAGGTCAAGGTCGCGACCGCCGACGGGCGCGAATTCGACAGCAAGGTGCTGCTCAAGGATGAGACGCTCGACCTCGCCGTGCTCAAGATTTCTTCCGACAAGCCGTTCCCGGTGATCGCCATTGGCGATTCCGACGCGCTCGAGGTCGGCGACCTGGTGCTGGCGATCGGCAATCCGTTCGGTGTCGGCCAGACCACCACCAGCGGCATCATTTCGGCTGTGGCGCGCAGCCATATCGGCGTCTCCGATTCCAGCTTCTTCATCCAGACCGACGCCGCCATCAACCCGGGCAATTCCGGTGGCGCGCTGGTCAACATGGGTGGTCAACTGATCGGCATCAACACTGCGATCTATAGCCGTAGCGGCGGCTCGATCGGTATCGGCTTTGCCATCCCTTCGAACATGGTTCGCGCCTTCGCCGATGCGGCCAAGGCCGGGCTCGACTTCTTCGAGCGGCCGTATGTCGGTGCCGAGTTCGAGGCGGTGACGCCGCAGATTGCCGAATCGCTCGGCATGGACAAACCGGCCGGCTCGCTGGTTTCTTCGGTCGAAGAGGCAGGACCCGCTGCCAAGGCAGGGCTCAAGCCTGGTGACGTGGTGCTGTCGCTCAACGGCAAGCCGGTCGAGAGCGTCGGGGCGCTGGACTACCGGATGGCGACGCTGTCGATCGGTACGAATGCCAGCTTCGGCGTTCTAAGCAAGGGTCAGCAGGCGACGATGGACATCGCGCTGGAACGGCCGCCTGAGGGCGCCAAAGCTGCGGAGCTCACATTGCGCGGCCGTAGCCCGTTTTCCGGTGCCAGGGTTGCCGAACTATCGCCACGGCTTGCCCAGCGGCTTGGTCTGCGCACCGATGTCAAAGGCGTCACCGTCGTCGATATCAACCGCGATTCGCCCGCTGCCGATTTTGGTTTCCAGCCGGGCGACATCGTGCGTGAGGTCAATGGCCTGACGATCGACAAGGCGGCGACCCTGGAACAGATAGCCCAGCAGGATACACGCTGGTGGCGCTTTACCGTCGAGCGCGGCGGGCAGATACTGCGCCAGGTGTTGCGTTACTAAGCCCGACGTCAGCATGGTCGGGCTCCAGGCAGAAGAAGTTGCATGGCCGATCTGTTCAGTGTCGATGAACCGGAAAAGACGCCGCCCGGCAGGCCGCTGGCCGACCGTCTGCGCCCGAAGAACCTCGGCGAGGTCGTCGGCCAGGAGCATCTGACCGGTCCCGACGGCGCGCTGACGCGGCTGATCGGCTCCGGCTCGCTCGGCTCGATGATCTTCTGGGGCCCGCCCGGCACCGGCAAGACCACGGTCGCACGGCTGCTTGCCGGCGAGACAAGCCTCGCTTTCGAACAGATCTCGGCCGTGTTTTCCGGCGTTGCCGACCTGAAGAAAGTGTTCGAGGCAGCGAAGCTGCGCCGCTCCAACGGCCGCCAGACACTGCTGTTCGTCGACGAGATCCATCGCTTCAACCGCGCCCAGCAGGACAGTTTTCTGCCCGTGATGGAAGACGGCACCGTCGTGCTGGTCGGCGCCACCACGGAGAACCCGTCCTTCGAGCTTAACGCCGCGCTGTTGTCGCGCGCACGCGTCCTGGTCTTTCACTCGCTCGGCGAGGACAGCATCGCCAAGCTCCTGGCGCGGGCCGAGGAGGCAGAGGGCAGGGCGCTGCCGCTCGATGACGAGGCGCGGGCGATGCTCATCCGCATGAGCGACGGCGACGGCCGCGCGGCGCTGACACTGGCCGAAGAGGTCTGGCGTGCCGCCAAATCAGGTGAAGTGTTTGGCGCCGAGGCCTTACAGCGCATCGTCCAGCGCCGCGCGCCGATCTACGACAAGGGCCAGGACGGCCATTACAATTTGATCTCCGCCTTGCACAAATCGGTGCGCGGCTCCGACCCCGACGCGGCACTCTACTATCTGGCCCGCATGTTCGACGCCGGCGAGGATCCGCTCTATCTCGGGCGCCGGTTGGTGCGCATGGCGATGGAGGATATCGGGCTGGCCGACCCGCAGGCACTCGTCGTCGCCAACGCCGCCAAGGACGCCTACGACTATCTGGGCTCGCCCGAGGGCGAACTGGCCTTCGCCGAGGCTACCGTCTATCTCGCTACCGCGCCGAAATCCAATGCAGTCTATACCGCATTCAAGGCCGCCACACAGGCGGCCAAGGAATTCGGTTCGCTGCTGCCGCCCAAGCACATTCTCAATGCGCCGACCAAGCTGATGAAACAGGAAGATTACGGCGCCGGCTATCGCTACGACCACGACGAGCCCGACGCTTTTTCCGGCCAGGACTATTTTCCTGAGAAGATGGGAAGGCAGACATTCTACGATCCGCCCGAGCGCGGCTTCGAGCGCGATATCAGGAAGCGGCTGGACTATTGGGCGAAGCTGCGCAGCGAGCGGGAAAAGTAGCTGCCAGTCGCACACTGGTGTGATCGGCGTTGTCTGGTGGGATAAAAAACCCTATCAAGATGCGCCTTCGGCCGGCGGCAGGCCAGAAACGTACCGACGATATTCAGAACGGAATCGCGCCTGGCGCGTGGAAAAATGACAAAAAAATCCCGCAAAACCCTTCGGAAGTTCGCCATAGCCATTCCGCTGCTGGCGCTCGGCTTCTATGTCATTCCCATTCTGACGACGATTTTCATCGTCCTCGGCCTGATCGACGTGTTGCGCAACGACAACAAGAATTGGGCGCTGTTCAGTGGTTATTTCCTGGGCAACGGCATCTTCACCTGGCTGCTTTCGCCCTTCAATCTGCTGGTGGATCTGCTGTGCTATAGAAACCGCGGTGTCTGGAAATTGGACCAGTTTCCTCCGGACTACCAGCGCGAGGTCAACGAGGTCCTGGATGTCTTCAAGGCACGCAAGGACGAGATCATCGCCGACATCGACGCCAATTTCGGCAGCGGCCGGCGCGGCATGTATGTCTATCAGTGGTATGGCAAGCACAAAATAGACAACGTCGCCGAATTCAACAAGGATTTCAAATACATCAAGACGATTGCCGTCTCTGTGTTCAGCGGCAGGGAATCGACTTCCTGGCACTTTGGCCCGCTCCGGCTCAGCCTGCGCATTCTCTACAACCTCATCCCGGTGAAATCGGAAGTGTTCGTCCAGTGTGGCAACGCCAAGAATTACTGGCACGAGAACCCGCTGTTCATCTTCGACGACACGCTGCTTCATCGCTCGGTCAACGAGTATGACGGGCGCCGCTACTGCGTGTTCATGGACATCATTCGCCCATCGCCGTTTCCCGGTCTGATCTCGACGCTCCTCGCCATTGTTTCGGTCAGCGTCGAGCGCATCAATGCCATGTTCTACAAGAACTGGAAGATGATCGCCTCCAGCAAGCCGAAGAAGGTCGGAGCTGCCTGACACCGTAGCGTAACTGGCGCGAGGGAGCACGATGTATCATCTGTTGCTTGTCTGTCTTGGTGGCGCGATCGGTGCAATGGCCCGCTTCTTCCTGTCCGGCTTCGTCGCCCGCCGGGTCGGCGAGACCTTTCCTTGGGGCACGATGGTCGTCAATGTGTCGGGGGCGTTTGCAATCGGCGTCGTTGCGCATGCCGTGGCGCGCGACGGCATGCCTGCCCTTTGGGCCTTTGTCGTCACCGGCGGCCTCGGCTGCTACACCACGGTCTCTTCATTCAGCCTGCAGACGCTGGCGCTGGCGCGTGAGGGCGAATGGCTGCGCGCCGGCGGAAATGTGCTGCTTTCGGTTTTCCTGAGCCTCGGCGGCGTGACGCTGGGCTTTGCCGCGGGAAGTCTTCTGATTGGCAGCGGGGCGCCATGAGCGGCCCGCAGAAGCTCCGCTCCGACGGGATGGCGGGGCGTGCGGCGCGCCTCATTGGCTCGCGCCGAACGAGCCAAACGGTTCGTATCTATGCGACCGTGACCGCTGGCAGCATGATCGGCGGCGTGCTGCGGGCGCTCGCCTCATTGGCGAGCACCGCCTGGTGGGGCACTGGATTTCCCTTCGGCACGCTCCTCGTCAACATTGTCGGCTCATTCCTCATCGGCTTCTATGCGACATTGACGGGACCGGATGGTCGCGTCTTCGCCAGTCCGCTGCAGCGCCAGTTCTTCATGGCCGGCTTCTGCGGTGGCCTGACGACCTTCTCCGCTTTCAGCCTTGAAACACTCACCCTCGCGCAAAGCGGGAAGCTTGTGGCGGCGGCACTCAATATCGCGATCTCCGTGGTGGCCTGGCTTGCCGCCGTCTGGCTTGGCCACATCTTTGCAGTGCGCCTCAACCAGCTGAGAGGATCCAGGCAATGAAGATACCACCACAGGCACAATTGCTGCGCATATTTATCGGCGAAAACGACAGGGCAGATGGCCGTCCGCTGTATGAGGTCATCGTGCTGAAGGCCCGCGAAATGCAGATTGCCGGCGCGACCGTCCTGCGCGGGGCGATGGGATTTGGCCATTCCAGCCGACTTCACACCACGAAGATCCTCCGTCTCTCGGAGGACCTTCCCCTTGTCATCGAGATCGTCGACGACGAGGAAAAATTGGCCGCTTTTCTGCCCGTGCTTGAAACAATCATGACAAGTGGCTTGATCACGCTGGAGAAAGTTCAGGTTCTGCAATATGGAACCGACAACGAATAACCGAGTGAGATTGCGGGTGCCGGCGAATGCCGTTGCATGTTCGCAAAACGGCGATTGGAATCATGGCAGGCGTTGAACAGATCACAGTGGATACCGGTGAGGCGGGCATGCGGCTCGACCGCTGGTTCAAGACCCATTTCCCCGGTCTCGGTTTCGGTCATCTGCAGAAGCTGCTGCGTTCCGGCCAGATCCGCGTCGACGGCGGCAGGGTGAAGGCCGATACACGCGTCGAAGCCGGCCAGACGGTGCGTGTGCCGCCGCTCGAAGTGGACAAGAAAGGCGAAAGCCCGCTCACCGGCCATTCGATACGCAACCAGGGCGATGCCGATGTCTTGGCCAAGATGCTGATCCATGAGGACCCGAAGGTCTTCGTCTTCAACAAGCCGGCCGGCCTGGCGGTGCAAGGCGGCTCCGGGGTCACCCGCAATGTCGACGACATGCTGGAAGCCTGGCGCAACCAGAAGGGCGAGAAGCCGCGTCTGGTGCACCGGCTCGACCGCGACACGTCGGGTGTTCTGGTTGTCGCCCGTACAAGGCTCGCCGCCATGAAGCTCGCCGAAGCGTTCCGGGCGCGTGAGACGAAGAAAACCTACTGGGCGCTGGTCAAGGGTGTGCCGCCGAAGCGCGAGGACAAGATCTCGACCTGGTTGATCAAGGAACCGACGCCCGACGGCGATCGCGTGCGCATCGCCAAGCATGGCGAAAAGGGTGCCGACCACGCCGTGTCCTACTACCGTGTCATCGAGCAGGCTGCACAGACGATGACCTGGCTGGAGATGGAGCCGTATACCGGCCGCACCCACCAGCTTCGTGTCCATGCCGCGCATATCGGCTGCCCGATCATCGGCGACCCCAAATATTTCGAGGCCGACACCAATTGGGATTTTCCCGGCGGCATGCAGAACCGCCTGCATCTGCACGCCCGCCGCATCGTCATCCCGCATCCCGATAAGGGGTTTGTCGACGTCACCGCGCCGATGCCGCCGCACATGCGCCAGAGCTGGAACCTGATCGGCTTCGACGACGCAAGCGCGGAGGACTAGGGCCGGTGGGCGTCGCCACAGATACGCTCGACCGCCGTGACGCGGTCGATCTGGCGGCCGCCGCCATCATGGTCGGGCTGACCTTTTCCTGGGGCCTAAACTACGTCGCCGCCAAGATCTCCTATGCCGGCTACGATCCCGTTTTCCTATCGATCGCCCGCTCGGTGATCGGCGGCCTGTGTGTTTTCGGCTGGTGCCGCTGGCGCGGCATCGCGCTGTTCACGCCCGACAAGACTCTCGTCGCCGGCATTCTGGCAGGCGCGCTTTTCGGTCTCGAGTTCCTGTTTCTGTATGTCGGGCTCGAGCACACCACCGTCGTGCGCAACACCTTGCTGGTCAACACCATGCCGTTCTGGATGCTGGTCGGCGGCCATTTCCTGCTGGACGAAAGCATCACGGCACGCAAGCTCGTTGGGCTTCTGCTCGCTTTCGCCGGGCTGGTCGCGGTGTTTTCCGACAAACTGAGCGCTAATGGTGGCGAGACGTTGAGCGGCGACCTGCTCAGTCTCGGCGCCGGCATTCTGTGGGCCGTGACCAACATTGTCATCAAGCGGTCGAAACTGGTGGAGGCCAGCGCCGAAAAGCTGCTGCTCTATCAGCTGGCCGGTGCCGCCGCCGTCGGCATTTTGGTGATGCCCTTTGCCGGGCCGCCCGTCCGCAGCTTTACCCTTCTGCCGACCTTGGCGCTGTTGTTCCAGGCCGTCTACGTTGTCGCCTTCACCTATGTGCTGTGGTTCTGGCTGCTGCGGCGCTACCCTGCATCTGGCCTGTCGAGCTTCACCTTCCTGTCGCCGGTCTTCGGCGTGCTTTGCGGCGCCGTGTTCTTGAACGAGCCGTTGACCGTTCGTATCTTTCTGGCACTCGGCCTGATCGCCGCCGGTCTTATCATCGTCAACCGGCCGGCCCGAAAACAAAGCCCCGGATGAGCATGCGCGATATTTTGAACGACCTCGAAGCTGGAAAGCAGCTCTCCGATCCGGATCCGGTGNCCCCGGATGAGCATGCGCGATATTTTGAACGACCTCGAAGCTGGAAAGCAGCTCTCCGATCCGGATCCGGTGCGTCGCGCCCAGATCCAGATGAAGACGCCGCTGCCAAAACGCTTCTACAAGACCGTCGCGGTGGCACCGGTCGAGGATGGTTTTGCCGTCCATCTCGATGGCAAGCCCGTCCGCACGCCCGCCAAGGCGCTGCTGGCGCTGCCGACCGAAAAGGCGGCTGCTCTTATTGCGGACGAATTCGCCGCACAGGAGGAGACCATCGACCCGGTAACGATGCCGTTGATGCGTCTGGTCAATACGGCAATCGATGGGGTCGCCAGTGATCCCCAGGCGGTGCTGGAGGATATCCTGCGTTTCGCCTCATCAGATATGCTCTGCTACCGCGCCGATGCACCACAGGGGTTGGTCGACCGGCAGAACGAGCATTGGGATCCGGTCATCGACTGGGCGCGCAGCGCGCTCGGCGCCCGGTTCCAGCTCGCCGAAGGCGTGATCCACGTCGAGCAGCCGCGCGAGAGTATCGCGCTGCTTGGCCAGCATCTAGCCCAACGTGCCGATCCGCTGCGCCTTGCTGCCATCCACGTCATGACCTCGCTGACCGGATCGGCGCTGCTGGCGCTGGCCGTCGATTTCGGCGAGCTCGACGGCGAGGTGGCCTGGGCTGCCGGCCATGTCGACGAGGACTGGCAGGCCGAGCAATGGGGCCATGATGCCGAGGCCGTCGCCCGCCGCGCCGCCCGCAAGCGCGACATGATGGCGGCAGTCAGCCTGCTCGAAGCGCTCAAAGGCTGACGGCACCGCCCGCTATTTCGCACTGCACATTAGACCAAAGTCATAATCCCAAAGGCGGTCTGCCTCTGGGCACTGCTTTCTGTCATTTTTTGCACCGGTGGCTGCACTGAGTCTGCGTTCCGAGGAAACGCGGACGATGACGCGCAGCATCGAGGACCGACGGAATCACACGGGAGGATACACTCATGGCAATGGCATCGACCGCCGGCAAAACAAGCCGCGGCATGACGCGCGAGGAGAAGAAGGTCATCTTCGCCTCCTCGCTCGGCACCGTTTTCGAATGGTATGATTTTTATCTCTACGGCTCGTTGGCAGTGTTCATTGGTTCGACTTTTTTCAGCCCAACCATCCCGGAAGCTACGCGCAATATCTTCGCGCTGCTGGCTTTCGCCGCTGGCTTCCTCGTGCGTCCGTTCGGCGCATTGCTGTTCGGCCGCATCGGCGATCTTGTCGGCCGTAAATACACTTTCCTTGTCACGATGACGATCATGGGCCTGTCGACCTTCCTGGTCGGCTTGCTGCCTGGCTATGCGACTTTGGGCATTGCCGCTCCCGTGATCCTGATCATCTTGCGCATGTTGCAAGGCCTGGCGCTCGGTGGCGAGTATGGCGGTGCCGCGACCTATGTCGCCGAGCACGCACCCGACGATCGCCGCGGCTACTACACGTCGTGGATACAGACGACGGCAACGCTCGGCCTGTTCCTGTCGCTGGTCGTCATCCTGATCGTCCAGGGGTCGATGGCCAAGGAAACCTACGCCGCGTGGGGTTGGCGCATTCCTTTCATCGTTTCCTTTCTGCTCCTCGGGATTTCGATATGGATCCGGCTGTCGCTTTCTGAATCGCCGACCTTCCAGCGCATGAAGGACGAAGGCAAAGGCTCCAAGGCGCCATTGACGGAAGCCTTCGGCCAATGGAAGAACGCAAAGATTGCGCTGCTGGCACTGCTCGGCCTCACAGCCGGCCAGGCCGTGGTCTGGTACAATGGCCAGTTCTACGCGCTGTTCTTCCTAACCAACGTGCTCAAGGTCGACGCGCAGTCGGTCAACATCATGATCGCAATCGCGCTGGCGGTCGGCTCCATCTTTTTCGTCGTGTTCGGCTGGCTCTCCGACAAGATCGGTCGCAAGCCGATCATCATGGCCGGCCTTGCACTGGCGATCGTCTGCACTTTCCCGTTGTTCAAGGCGCTGACCTGGGCAGCCAACCCGGCGCTCGCCACCGCGCAGCAAAACACGCGCGCGACGGTCACCGCGGCACCGGGCGACTGCAAGTTCCAGTTCAATCCGGTGGGCACGGCGAAGTTCACGACGTCCTGCGATATCGCCACCTCGTTCTTGACCAAGAACTCAGTGCCTTATGACGTGGTAACGACGGCAGCCCCCGGCACTGCAGCGTCGGTCAAAATCGGCAACGAGACAGTTGAGTCGTACGACGCGACTGCGGCCGGCGATCAAGCCAAGGCTAAGGACGCCGTTTTCGCCAAAGCGGTAAACACAGCGCTTCGGGACGGCGGCTATCCGCTGAAGCGGGCAGCGGCCAAGGTGCCGGACCAGAAGCTTGAGGCCTTCATTGCGGCCAATCCCGAGCTGAAGCTCGATACGGCCGCGATCCGCTCCGGCGACAAGGCGACGGTCCCGACCGACCAGGCGATCAAGGACAAGCTGCTGACTGCCGATGAGGCTGCGGGAGCCCCCGAGGTCACTGTCTACACCATACCGGGCGGCGGTCCCTTTGCCATGTTTGCCGACCCGGCCGCGGTCAACTGGCCGATGACGATCGCCATCCTGTTCGTCCTCGTGATCTTCGTCACGATGGTGTACGGGCCGATCGCCGCGATCCTGGTCGAGATGTTTCCGACCCGCATCCGCTACACCGGAATGTCGCTGCCCTACCATATCGGCAATGGCTGGTTCGGCGGGCTGCTGCCGGCGACGGTGTTCGCGCTCAGCGCCTACAAGGGCGACATCTACTACGGTCTCTGGTACCCGGTGGTGATCGCGGCGATGTCGCTGGTCATCGGCATGATCTTCATCAGGGATACCCTCGGAACAGACCTGCATACCAAGCAATAGCCGACCTGTCCCGATTCAAAGCAAAGCCCGGCGCGAGCGATCGCGCCGGGCTTTGCGATTCATCGGAGGGAGACGAGAGATGGGGAGGCTCAGCTCTTCCGATCGTTTTTCGCTTCTTCGATCGCTGCCTCATGATACCAGGCACTTCCGAAATCCGTTCGGTTGCGCAAAGAAGCAAGTTCTGCTGCGAACTTAGCCTTTCCGCTTAAATTTGAGGCAGAAGCGCGCGCTGCCACCGGGAACATCAGGATTTTGGCCGACTGAGGAGTGGAAGTGATTTCCATTGTCGGTTTCCTTTCTTCGGCACAACCTTGCCGATTCAACCTTTCCCCAAGATAGGTTTCGCAATCGAATTAGGCAACATGATTATAAAAAGATCAGTAGCTGCACAATATTTATGCAAACTATGCTTGTGAGCGATCCGATCGCACAATTACGACGGCTCAGCAATTTTGCGCCGACACTACATCGCTTTTGCCGCACCCGTCGCCAGCCAAATGGCACACGAATTGCATTTTAACAGTCGGCAGGTCGGCTGCTGGATAGGCCGGCTCGCCCCGGCGCCATCCAGGGTTCGGTGATCAAGCAACGAGAGGCTAGAATGACGAAATACAAGCTCGAGTACATTTGGCTCGATGGATACACCCCGGTTCCCAATCTTCGCGGAAAGACGCAGGTCAAGGACTATGCCGAGTTTCCGACGCTCGACCAGCTTCCGCTGTGGGGCTTCGACGGTTCTTCGACCATGCAGGCCGAGGGCCACAGCTCCGACTGCGTTTTGAAGCCGGTCGCCGTCTATCCGGATCCCGCCCGCACCAATGGCGCGCTCGTCATGTGCGAGGTCATGATGCCGGACGGCGTGACGCCGCATGCATCCAACAAGCGCGCCACCATCCTCGACGACGAGGGTGCCTGGTTTGGCTTCGAGCAGGAGTATTTCTTCTACAAGGACGGCCGCCCGCTCGGCTTCCCCGAGAGTGGCTATCCGGCGCCGCAAGGCCCGTACTACACCGGCGTCGGCTACAGCAATGTCGGCTCCGTCGCCAGGCAGATCGTCGAGGAGCATCTCGACCTTTGCCTCGCCGCCGGCATCAACCATGAAGGCATCAACGCCGAAGTGGCCAAAGGCCAGTGGGAATTCCAGATTTTCGGCAAGGGCTCCAAGAAGGCCGCCGACCAGATGTGGATGGCACGCTATCTGATGCAGCGCCTGACCGAGAAATACGGCATCGACATCGAATATCACTGCAAGCCGCTCGGCGATACCGACTGGAACGGCTCCGGCATGCATGCCAACTTCTCGACCGCCTATATGCGAGAAGTCGGCGGCAAGGCGTATTTCGAAGCGCTGATGGCGGCTTTCGACAAGAACCTGATGGATCACATCGCCGTCTACGGTCCGGACAACGACAAGCGTTTGACCGGCAAGCACGAGACCGCGCCGTGGAACAGGTTCAGCTACGGCATCGCCGACCGCGGCGCCTCGATCCGTGTGCCGCACTCCTTCATCAACAACGGCTACAAGGGCTATCTCGAGGATCGCCGTCCGAACTCGCAGGGCGACCCCTACCAGATAGCCTCGCAGATATTGAAGACGATCGCCTCCGTCCCGACCAGCGCCGAGGTTTCGGCCGCGGCTTGAACATTCGTCCCGGCGTAGACCTCAGGTCTGCGCCGTGACGTTCTCTCCGATCGCATCGCAATAAAAAAAACCCCGGCGTCTCCGCCGGGGTTTTTTTGTTGGCTGCAACGATCCAGATCAGACCGAATAGTACATATCGTATTCGACCGGATGCGGGGTCATTTCGAAGCGCATCACCTCGGCCATCTTAAGCTCGATGTAGCTGTCGATCTGGTCGTCGTCGAAGACGCCGCCGGCCTTCAGGAAGCCGCGGTCCTTGTCGAGGCTCTGCAGGGCTTCGCGCAGCGAGCCGCAGACGGTCGGGATCTTCTTCAATTCCTTCGGCGGAAGGTCGTAGAGATCCTTGTCCATCGGCTGTCCCGGGTGGATCTTGTTCTTGATGCCGTCGAGGCCGGCCATCAGCATGGCGGCGAAGGCAAGATAGGGGTTCGCGCCCGGATCGGGGAAGCGGACCTCGACGCGCTTGGCCTTCGGCGACGAGCCGAACGGAATACGGCACGAGGCCGAGCGGTTGCGTGCCGAATAGGCGAGCAGCACCGGCGCTTCATAGCCGGGTACCAGGCGCTTGTAGGAGTTGGTCAGCGGGTTGGTGAAGGCGTTGATCGCCTTGGCATGCTTGATGATACCACCGATGTAGAACAGGCAGCTCTCGGACAGGCCGGCATATTCGTTGCCGGCGAAGGTCGGCTTGCCTTCCTTCCAGATCGACTGGTGGACGTGCATGCCAGAGCCATTGTCGCCGAATACCGGCTTCGGCATGAAAGTGGCCGTCTTGCCATACGCATTGGCGACCTGGTGCACGACGTATTTGTAGATCAGCATCTTGTCGGCGTTGCGGACCAGCGTGTCGAACTTGATCCCGAGCTCGTGCTGGGCGGCGGCCACTTCATGGTGGTGCTTTTCGACGCGCACGCCCATCTCGGCGAGCACGGTGAGCATTTCCGAGCGCATGTCCTGTGCCGAATCGATCGGCGGCACCGGGAAATAGCCGCCCTTGATGCGCGGCCGGTGGCCGAGGTTACCCGTCTCGTAATCGGTGTCGTCATTGGACGGCAATTCGGTCGAATCCAGCCGGAAGCCGGTATTATAGGGATCGGCCTTGTACTTGACGTCGTCGAACACGAAGAACTCGGCTTCAGGACCGACGAAGATCTGGTCGCCGATGCCTTCCGCCTTCATGTAGGCCTCGGCCTTTTTGGCGGTGCCGCGCGGGTCGCGGTTGTAGGATTCTCCCGAGATCGGGTCGAGGATGTCGCACAGGATGACCATGGTCGACTGAGCGAAGAACGGGTCCATATGCACCGTATCGGGATCGGGCATCAGCACCATGTCGGACTCGTTGATCGCCTTCCAGCCGGCGATCGAGGAACCGTCGAACATGACACCATCGGCAAACATGTCTTCCTCGACCTCGACGACATCCATCGTAACGTGCTGCAGTTTGCCCTTCGGATCGGTGAAGCGCAGATCGACGAACTTCACGTCGTTGTCCTTGATCTGCTTCATGATGTCTTTGGCTGTCGTCATGTCCCTGCTTCCCTATGTGATGACGTTTTGAACATGGCCTTTTAACGGGAAAATTCAGACCGCGTCCATGCCGGTTTCGCCGGTGCGGATGCGCACGACTTCCTCAATGTTGGAGACGAAGATCTTGCCGTCGCCAATGCGACCGGTCTGGGCCGCCTTGCGGATGGCTTCGATCGCGGCTTCGACCGCATCGTCGCCGAGCACGACCTCGATTTTCACCTTCGGCAGGAAGTCGACGACATATTCGGCACCGCGATAAAGCTCGGTATGGCCCTTCTGGCGGCCAAACCCTTTGGCCTCGGTAACGGTGATACCTTGCAGCCCGGCCTCCTGAAGCGCTTCTTTCACTTCGTCTAGCTTGAACGGCTTGATGATCGCTTCGATCTTTTTCATGTAAAAAGTGGCCTCCACTGCCAAAAAAGACGGGTTGTGAGCCCCGCTTGCGCTTCAATCAAGCACGAACTGTGCCAATTGATGGGGCGCCGAGCAGCCTCACATGATTTGGATACCATGCCGCGCAGGAATGTACATTCGCATCATTCGCTGCGTCGGATGCGCCATGAACACCGCGAGCCTACACACCGCCGGTCCTGCCGTCCGCACAAAAATTGGGCAGATCGGATATTTCATGAGCAGCTGCGCGCCGTCGTCCCGAACGAGGTACGCCGCCAACTTTGCTTAGGGACCTTCGTTGTTTGCGTCGGATCAAAAACTGGACAATGCTTGGGGAAATGATGTGCATGTCGCCTGATATTCCATGAGCAACGAACTTTTGTCTCCGTCTGAAATGGCCGAGGCCGATCGGCTGGCGATTGCGGCCGGGCCACTCGATGGCTTCGGCCTCATGCGGCGCGCCGGCGAAGCGGTCGCTGCCGTCGTCCTGGCGCGCTATCCCCAGGCGAGACGCGTCCATGTCCTGTGCGGCCCCGGCAACAATGGCGGCGACGGCTATGTCGTGGCGCGGTTGTTGGCAGAGGCCGGCATGAACGTTGCCGTATGGGCCGAAGGCAAGCAGAAACCCGGAAGCGATGCCGCGTTGGCCTCTGATGCCTGCAACTTGCCCGTGGAACACATTGGCCATTGCTACCCGGAAGCGGGTGAAGTGGTCGTGGACGCACTCTACGGCGCGGGACTGTCCAAGGACATTTCGATGCATGCGTTGGCCGTCTCAGGCTTGAGCAGCGCTGAGCGCGTCCCGGTGGTCTCGATCGATTTGCCTTCGGGTGTGTCAGGCGAGACCGGCTTGACTAACGCTCGCTTCCAGGCCGAGGTCACGGTGACTTTCGTGCGGAAAAAGCCAGGCCATCTGCTGATGCCGGGGCGCGAGCTGTGCGGCGAGATCATCGTCGCCGATATCGGCATTCCGGATGGGATCATCGATCAGCTCAAGGTCACGGCGTTCGAGAACACACCGGAACTTTGGCTGCGATGGTACTACCCGAGAACGGCTGTCGATTCGCATAAATACAAGCGTGGCCATGTTGCTGTCTTTTCCGGCGGACCGAGTGCGACGGGCGCAGCGAGGTTGTCGGCCATGGCCGCGGCTCGCAGTGGGGCAGGGGCAGTAACTGTGCTTTCACCTGGAAACGCCATGCAGGTGAACGCCGCGCATCTGACCTCGATCATGCTGCGCGAGGCCGGCTCGCTCGAAGAGGTGCAGGAATTCCTCGTGGCGCGGCATCCCGAGGCGCTGGTGTTCGGACCGGGGCTCGGGCCGAAACCCAAGGTCGGCGATTTCGCATTGCAGTTGATTGCGGCGATCGCGGATCTGACCCGCGCATCAGCGGCTACGCCTGAAATTCACGCCAGTGCCATCGTTCTGGATGCCGACGCCATCACCTCGTTGGCGCTTCAGCCTCAGGCACTGTTCGACGCAGCGCGTCAGACATGGTCGCCGGCACTGGTGCTGACGCCACATGAGGGTGAATTCGCCAGGCTTTTTCCAGATATCGCTGGGAACAAAAAACAGTCCAAAGTGACCAAGGCGCGCGAAGCAGCAAAGCGCGCCAATGCCATTGTCGTCTACAAGGGTGCCGATACGGTGATCGCGGCGCCCGACGGCAGGGCCGCGATCAATGCCAACGGTGCGCCGTGGCTGGCCACGGCTGGCTCTGGTGACGTTCTGTCGGGGATCGCGGCCGGATTGCTGGCGCAAGGCATGGCGGCCTTCCAGGCTGCCTGCGCGGCGGTCTGGATCCACGCCGAGGCCGGCCGTCGTTTCGGGCCCGGCTTGATCGCCGAGGATCTACCGTCGGCTCTGGTGCCAGTGCTGCGGGAATTGATCGAAAGCCAGCCGGACCTTCGATGAGACGCATTGCACTCCTTTTCACCACGCTCGTCATGGCCGCTTTGGCGACACTGTCGGCGAATGCCGCTGAGCAGCCGGTGACCATCGTCGATGATCCAGCGGTACTTGCTGCTCTCGATGCCAAGGGCTTTGGCTTCGCCGGCATTTTCGGCGTCGACGGCAAGGGCGATTTGAAGACGCTTTATGACAAGGCGCCGGCTTACCACGCGATCGTCGAAACGATTGCAAGCGACGTCGCAGCATTGCGGACCGAGATGAAGGCCGGCGGCCGGCCGCTGTACGAGGTGACCGACGGCAATGTTGGCCGTGTCATGGACATACGCTGACTGAGGACCGACGCAGCGCGCTTCCGCCTCGTCGGCGTGGTCAACCGGCTCGACCGGCGCGACTTCGCCGCGCTGAAAGGCGACGGGAGTTGCGGCGAAGTGCGCTTCATCTATCGCCTCGCCTACAGCTTCAAGAAGAACGGCAAGGTTTTGGCCTCGCGCCTGCCGTTCAATTTCAGTGCCGTCTACAATGCCACGCCGGATGTCGATGGCGGCTGTGTCGGCGTCGCCGGACGCTGGGCACCACAGCTCGACGAGAGCGTCGATGCCGGCTGGCTGACCGGCGGGCCGCTGGAAAGAGCGGCGCTCACCTTCAAGCAGCTCGAGCTCAATGCGCAAGTGGTCCGCTTCCCCTCCGGCCAGGAGACCGAATTCGGCGGGCAGGCTGCCTATCTCATGCGAATTTTCGGCATCGACGGAACGGCTGTCAGCGAAAAGCCGCTGGAAAACACGCCCGACATGGCACGTCTTGCCGAAGACGCCGCGCTGAAAGCAAGACTTGCCGACTATGTCCGCACCAATGTTGCGGCGGTCGATCTCGGCGTCTACCAAATCCCCGATGAGTTTTTGGCAAGGAAGGTCATTTCGTGGTCGACCTTCGGCAGCGCAAGGCAGGCCAACCACCCGTTCACGCCGCTGTTCCAGCCCGCGGATTTCGAAGGGCTCGATTTCTCTGCGCTGAAGCTGGTGCGCACGCCAGAGGCATTGGTCGAGCGGCTGGACAACGGCGCCTGCCAAGGCTGCCATCAGGCGGGCTCGACCGCCGGTTTCCATTTCATCGGCCTCGATGACAAGACGACCTCGCCGCTCAACCGCATCGAGGTCGGCATCTCGCCGCATCTCCACGCCGACATCCCGCGTCGCGTCGCCTGGCTGCACGCGACTGCCGACGGCAAGGAACCGAACCGCTTCCGCCCGCTGTCCTTCGCGCCGCCGGCGACATGGAGCGATGCTGGACAGATCGCCTATTCGCCGGCCGAGATGGCGATGCCGTGCCTGATGCCGGCGGATGCGGCCCGCTTTGGCGCGACTTGGCAATGCGGCGGCGGCACCGTCTGCACGCCGCTGGCGACCGTGTCCGGCGTGCGCACCAAGCTGGCGCAATGCCTGCTGCCCAAGGACAGCGAAAACATGTTTTCCGGCCATCCATGCCTGACCGGCTCGATCGCCAGCAACCCGGAACAGCCTTTCAATGACCGCTATACCATCACCGGCCAGTTCGCGGCGTTCGCGCCAAGCATTTCGCGCGCCGCCTACACCTGCCGGCCGCCGAAGATCGGTGTGCCGGCGGGGATTGCCTATCGCGGCTGCGACGACCGGGATCGCAGCTTTGCCGCCTTCAAGACGGGCAAACCGATGCCGAACGAGATTTGCGGGTTGGTCGGCGGCAAAAAATTCGACACCTGCGTAGCGACCAATAATTTCGACCAGTGCCTGGGCGGTGCCGTCAATCGCGGCAATCGTCCTGCCTGCTCGGCCGACCATTTCTGCCGCGAGGATTACATGTGCCAGTCGCTGCCACCCGATACGCCCGGCATCGGCAAGGTGAAAGGCATCGGCTTCTGCTCGCCGACCTATTTTATCTTCCAGATGCGCATCGACAATCACGCCACGCCGTGGTCGGGCGCTGCCCGCGCGACGATGGGGGCCGGGTTCGGTGCTGCGGAAGAGGAATAGGCCACCGACTGAGGCATTGGCCGCAGTAGTTCCAGGTGGATAGCTATCGATCGAGGTCGTCGGCGATGTTCGATGTCCATTCGCCGTCGAAATGGCGGACGCGTTCGGCGACGAACGCATCGCTCAGCAGGCTCGACAAGGCAGAAACCAGAATTGGTTCTATCTCTGGAGCCGAGCTAAATCCAAGAGCAATCAGACGTTCGGACCAGGGCGGATGGTCCGCACTTTCGTTATCTCGCGCGTCCCACGCCTTTTTGAGCATACTCCTGCAGAATGGGAAGTCTCGACAAGTGAGCGGCGGCCGCCAGGACCCTTTCGAGTGGTGGACGGGGCGGAGCCATGGCGCCAAGCAGTTCACGCTGGAGCGGGCTATAGACTTGATCATCGAAGAACGCACTGGCGGCACCGATCAGAAGCAGGGCGCGGGCCGCATCATGTGCGTCGCCGGACGTCGCTGCATGGCGATCTGCGTCAATTTCCGCTCGTCGCGACAACCGTATTTCTTCGCGCTCCAGAGTGCGCGACAGCGGACCAAGCATCCAGTAGAACAGGCTGCCTGAAACGGTTTTCCCCGGAGGAGCGAAGTCGAAGATTAGATCGAAGCTTTTCTCGAGTTCGGCCAGGTTGAGTCCGCCATTTGTATCTTTGTTTTTCAGATGGGCGTCCTCATGAGCCAAGATCGCCGCAAATGCCTTTTGGTCGGTCGCTGCGAGCAATGGCAGGCCGATGGTGAGAATCGGCCTGCGACCAAGCAAGCCTAGAAACGGCCGCTCTTCACCGACGCTGGCGTTGAGATCGTCGCTCAGGATGATCCTCGTTCGGCTGGCGCGGTGTTTGCCGGCAATACTCTCCCAGACAGCCCACAGCTTCGGGGCTGATTCCCGAGTAATCCCCTTGACCTTGCTGGGTCGAAAACCGGCGAACAATGTTCCGATCAACAGAACGATGGCCAGCATCGCGGCCGGGATTGCAACAGCACCAGTCGCGATGACGGCGAGCGGATGCCAATCGAGGAGCCAGAACCACAGGACTATTGGGCAGAACAGCGGGAGAGCGAAGAGCAGGATGGCAAATCTGCCGAAACGCGCTCCCATGTAGAGGACCAGGCGCGACATCAGCCCCTCACAGCGGGATGTTGTCGTGTTTCTTCCAAGGGTTTTGCATATCCTTGTTGCGCAGCATCCTGAGCGCGCGGGCGATGCGGCGGCGGGTCGAATGCGGCATGATCACCTCGTCGACATAGCCGCGCTCGGCGGCAACGAAGGGCGATAGAAAGCGATCCTCGTAAGCCTTTGTGTGTGCTGCAATTTTCTCCGCGTCGCCGATGTCCTTGCGATAGATGATCTCGACCGCGCCCCTGGCGCCCATCACCGCAATCTGCGCCGTTGGCCAGGCATAGTTCATATCGCCGCGCAGATGTTTTGACGCCATGACATCATAGGCGCCGCCATAGGCCTTTCTGGTGATGACGGTGATCTTTGGCACGGTCGCTTCGGCATAGGCGAACAGAAGCTTGGCGCCGTGCTTGATCAACCCGCCATATTCCTGCGCGGTGCCGGGCAGGAAGCCCGGCACGTCGACGAAGGTGACGATCGGGATCGAGAAGCAGTCGCAGAAGCGCACGAAACGCGCGGCCTTGCGGCTGGCATCCGAATCGAGCACGCCGGCCAGCACCATCGGCTGGTTGGCCACGAAGCCGACTGTGCGGCCTTCGACACGGCCGAAGCCGGTGACGATGTTTTTCGCAAAATTCTGCTGGATCTCGAAGAAGTCACCCTCGTCGGAAACTTTAAGGATCAACTCTTTGATGTCGTAAGGTTTGTTGGCATTGTCGGGAATCAGCCGGTCGAGCGACAGATCGTGATCGGTGACCGATTGGTAGCATTCGATCTCGGGAATTTCCGCCGTGTTGGAGGCGGGCAGCAGATCGACCAGCCGGCGCATCTGCAGCAGCGCCTCGACGTCATTGTCGTAGGCTCCGTCGGCGATCGAGGACTTCGTCGTGTGGACGGAAGCGCCGCCGAGGCTTTCGGCGGTGACCGTCTCATTGGTGACGGTCTTCACCACATCCGGGCCGGTGACGAACATATAGGAGGTGTCGCGGACCATGAAGATGAAGTCGGTCATCGCCGGCGAATAGACGTCGCCGCCGGCGCAAGGGCCCATGATCAGTGAAATCTGCGGAATGACGCCGGAGGCCAGTACATTGCGCTGGAAGATCTCGGCATAGCCGCCGAGGGCCGCCACGCCTTCCTGGATGCGGGCGCCGCCGGCGTCGTAGAGGCCGATGATCGGCGCGCGGTTGCGCAGTGCCATCTCCTGCACCTTGACCACCTTTTCGGCATGCGCCTCGGACAGCGAGCCGCCGAACACGGTGAAATCCTTGGCGAAAAGATAGACCGGGCGACCGTTGACGGTGCCCCAGCCGGTAACGACGCCGTCGCCGGCGATCTTGGTTTTCTCCATGCCGAAATCGGTCGAGCGGTGCTCGACATACATGTCGAACTCCTCGAACGAGCCCTCGTCGAGAAAGACGTCTATGCGTTCGCGGGCGGTCAGCTTGCCCTTCTTGTGCTGGGCGTCGATGCGGGCCTGGCCGCCGCCCATGCGAGCGACCTCGCGGCGGCGCTCGAGTTCCTTCAGCACGTCCTTCATGACCGGTCCCCGAAACGGAAAGCTTGATTGTGGTAATCATGCCTGGGGGAGAGCGCAAGCGCCGCTTCCTAATGGCTTTTGCTGCGCTGCAGCATCAGGCCCCTTGCATTTCGATGCGAACTGGGCCATATGCGGCGGCATAGGCGCTTGGGCCGGGATAATCCGGCCTTCTCGATGAATGAGACTGGTTGCGTCTGTTTTCCCTCTTCCCGACATATCGGCAAGGTGGCGAAAAAGCCCCGTGGCATGATGCCTGCGGGCACGACAGCGCTGCCGTGCGGACGATAACGTCCGCCCGCCTTGTCGTTTCATGACAATTTTCGACGGCAGGTTGCGCCCTGCCGCCATTGATGTTTGCGGCCAGGAGCCGCATGAAAGAAGAATATTTTGACCAATGAAAACACTTTGACCGGTAAGGACGCTGGGGAACTGAACGGTTTCGCCGCACTTGGAATTACCGGCGCACTGCTCAAGGCCACGAATGCCGCCGGCTTTACCGATCCGAAGCCGATCCAGGCCCAGGCGATCCCGCCGCAGCTCGAAGGCCGCGACATTTTCGGCATCGCCCAGACCGGCTCGGGCAAGACGGCGGCGTTCGCGCTGCCGATCCTGTCGAAGATCATCGCACTTGGCACCAAGCGCCGGCCGAAGACAGCCCGCGCACTGATCCTGGCGCCGACGCGCGAACTCGCCGTGCAGATCGAGGAGATGATCAAGCTGCTTGCCAAGGGCGCGCATGTCTCGACAGCGCTGGTGCTTGGCGGCGTCTCGCGCTTCAGCCAGGTGAAGAAGGTTGCGCCCGGCGTCGACATCCTGATCGCAACGCCAGGTCGGCTGACCGACCTGGTGCGTGAAGGCGACCTCGTGCTTGCCGACACCAAATGGCTGGTGCTGGATGAAGGCGACCGCATGCTCGACATGGGCTTCATCAACGACGTCAAGCGCATCGCCAGGGCGACGGCGCCGGACCGTCAGACGGTGCTGTTCTCGGCAACCATGCCGGCCGAAATCGCCGAACTGGCGAAAGGCCTGCTGAAGAACCCGATTCGCGTCGAAGTCGCTCCTCACAGCACCGCGGCCGCCGAGATCGTGCAGGGCGTCGTCTTTGCCCGCACCAAGCAGAAGCGTCAGGTGCTGGCCAACATGCTTGCCGACGAGGCGATGAAGTCCGTCATCATCTTTTCGCGCACCAAGCATGGCGCCGACAGGGTGACAAAGGATCTCGAGCGTGACGGCTTCAAGGCCGCCGTCATCCACGGCAACAAGTCGCAGAACGCTCGCCAGAAGGCACTCAACGATTTCCGCGAGGGTTCGGTGCGCATTCTCGTGGCGACCGACATTGCGGCGCGCGGCATCGACGTGCCGGGCATAAGCCATGTGGTGAATTTCGACCTGCCGGACGAGGCGGAGAGCTATGTCCACCGCATCGGCCGCACCGGCCGTAACGGCATGGACGGCATCGCCATCACGCTCTGCGACCCGTCCGAAAACAGCAAGCTGCGCCAGGTCGAGCGCATCATCCGCACCAAGCTGCCGATCGTTGCCGACCATCTCGGCAGCCCCGATCCACAGCGCAATCCCGCCGAGAAGAACGAGCGTAGTTTCGAACCGGCCAATGATCGCAACGACCACAATGGCCGTCGCGACGGCAGGCGGCCCGGCGGCGCAAACAACGGCTTCGGCAAGAAGCGGTTCGGCGACAAGCCAGCCTTTGCGGGCGAGCGCAAGCCGGAAGGCGCCAAGCCCTTCAAGGGCAACAACAAGCGCCGCTTCGGCGGTAAGCGGCCGGCAGCGCGGGCCGCATAGCCTGACCGTGTTGCGGTCGGCCAAGCTTGGCTTGGTCACTCACGATTGAAAAGGGCGACCGGAGTGATGCTCCGGTCGCCCTTTTGCTTTGAGGCCTTTGGTTACTTCACCACCGCCTCGACCCACACGACAATCCGCTGCGCCAGGAAAGCCGTGGTCGATGGCGACAGCGCGTCACCCGCAATGACGTGGTTGTCGGGGTCGCCGGTATCGTCGACCGGCACCAATTCATGTGCGGCGCCCCAGCGAGCCGCGATTTCGCGGGTGCGATCTGGTCGTACCACCTTGTCCGAATCCGAAAAGATGAACAGGGCAGGGATGGACGTCTTCTCCACCGGCGCGCCGTAGGCAAGCTCTGTCAGCGCCGCCATCGGCAATGTCGCGGCGATCGGGTAGCGTTAGGTCCAGAACCTTTCATGCAGCGCGTTGCGTGGCACGAAGCTACGCTCCTTGCCGGCGACGAGCTCGACGATCTGTCTGCCCCACGGTAGGGTCAGCAATTCGGCGCCGGAAGCCTTGACGCCGAAATTCGGCGAGATGAATGCGATCGCCGCGACGCTGTTCGATGCGCTTGGCTGCGTCGCGGCCCACGCCGCCAGCGAGCCGCCGGTCGAGGTGGCTATGACGATCACCTTGTCGCCGATCGCTCGGCCGATAGCGAGCGCTTCCTCGTAGTCGTTGATCCAGGCACCGACGCTGCCTTGCGTCATCGCGGCGCCATCCTGTCCATGTCCCCTCAGGCGCGTGTAGAAAAGATTGGCGTCAAGCTGGTCGGCCACCTCGTCGGGCAATGGACGAATCTCGCCCTTCGACGCAGAAAAACCGTGGATGTAAACGATCGCGAATGGCGTCTTGGCATGGACCATCGGGTCGGCCCAGATGATTTCCTTGTCCAGCCCGTCGCGGATGCCGGGCACGGCCGCCTCCTGGCGCGCCAGATAGGCCTGCGGATCGTCGCCGATCACTGAGGGATCGAAACGGATCGTGGTTTCGACGAGGACGCGCGGACCAAGCGCCAAGGCCAGGACAAGGATGAGGACAAGACCCAGCACCGCAAACATGATCCGTCGCCCCATCACGGATCCTATTCGACCGGTGGCTTGCGGTCGAAATTCAGCGGCCGCGCATTCCAGCGGGTGACCGTGCTGATCACCCATCGGCAGAACGGCCTCGGCAGTATCCTGAGCAGCTTCAGTGTCCAGCTCAGGCGGCGTGGGAAAGTGACTTCGAAGCCACCGCATTCGATGCCTCGCGCGATGCGGCGCGAGGCCAGATTGACCGGCATCAAGCCCGGCATCGGCAGGAAGTTCTTCTCGGTCAGCCGCGTGTCGACAAAGCCCGGATTTATCACCTGGATGCGGACGTTCATCTTGTCGAAATCGTATTTCAGCGACTCGGCCAAGATATTGACTGCCGCCTTGGTGCCGCCATAAGCGGCGGTCGTGGGCCAGCCGAAATAGGCGGTGACCGAACCGATCAGCACGACATGGCCGCGCGAGCGCACGCGCATGCGTTCGATGACCGGCAGCAGGCCATTGATGATGCCGAAATAATTGACTTCGAAAGACCGACGGAAATTGCGCGCGACAAGATCCTCGCCCGGCGTTGCGATATAGCTTCCCGCGTTGAACACTGCCAACACGATTGGACCGAGATCTTTCTCGATCGCTGCAACCGTCTTTGCCATGCGTTTTTCGTCGGTCACGTCGCAGGGAAAGGCTACGACACGGCCCGCCATCTGCGCCGTCTCGACGATGAGCGTATCGATCGGATGGTCATCGGGCGCTGTCACCGCGACGACATAGCCCTGAGCGGCAAGATCCTTGGCCAGCGAACGGCCGATACCGCTGCTGCCGCCCGTAATCCAGGCGACGCCATGCTTCGGATTGGCCCGATAGAGTGTCATGCTGCGCCCCGCCGGCTCTTCTTAGCCTGTGCTCTAGCGGTGAAGAAATCGAATGAAAAGAGTGCTTTTCGGTACATGGTTGAAATGAATGCCGGCCGGGCGCTCCTGGCTGCAGCAATTGCAGTGTGCGAAATGCGACTGGACCAGGCAAATTCTTGCCTTGAAACCGAAGCGTCGGGTTTCTAGGGTTTCGCCGCACCCACAAAGGAATCTCCATGCCCCGTTCTGTGATCGACGTGATCGGCAACACGCCCCTGATCCGCCTCAACAAGGCCTCGGAAGCAACCGGCTGCGAGATCCTGGGCAAGGCCGAATTCATGAATCCCGGGCAGTCGGTCAAGGACCGCGCCGGCCTGTTCATAATCCGCGATGCGGAACAGCGCGGGCTGCTGCGGCCCGGCGGCGTCATCGTCGAAGGGACGGCTGGAAATACCGGCATCGGATTGACACTGGTTGCCAAGGCGCTCGGCTACCGCACGGTGATCGTCATTCCCGATACCCAGAGCCAGGAGAAGAAGGATACGATCAAACTGCTCGGCGCCGAGCTGATCGAAGTGCCAGCCGTGCCCTACAAGAACCCGAACAACTACGTGAAGCTGTCGGGCCGGCTGGCCGAGCAGATGGCGAAGACCGAGCCGAACGGCGCGATCTGGGCCAACCAGTTCGACAATGTCGCCAACCGCGACGGCCATATCCGCACCACAGCCGAAGAAATCTGGAACCAGACCGGCGGCAAGGTGGATGGTTTCGTGTCGGCGGTCGGTTCCGGCGGCACGCTGGCAGGCGTTGGCTTCGGGCTGAAGGCCAAGAACAGCCAGGTCAAGATCGCACTGGCCGATCCGCTGGGGGCTGCGCTCTATTCCTTCTACACCAGCGGCGAGTTGAAATCCGAGGGCAGTTCGATCACCGAAGGCATCGGGCAGGGGCGGATCACCGCCAACCTCCAAGGCTTTACACCCGATTTTGCCTTCCAGATCCCCGATGAGGACGCACTGCCGATCGTATTCGACTTGATCCAGGAGGAGGGACTTTGCGTTGGCGGCTCGACCGGCATTAACATTGCCGGCGCCATTCGCCTGGCGCGCGAGCTAGGCCCCGGCCAAACCATCGTGACCATGCTTTGCGACTACGGCACGCGCTATCAGTCGAAGCTGTTCAATCCTGAATTCCTGCGCGAAAAGAAGCTGCCGGTGCCGGGCTGGATGGAGCAACGGAGCACGATTTCGGTGCCGTTCGAAAGGGTCGCGTGATGGCGCACAAGACCGAAGCGCTGTTTCGTGACGACGCCTATCTGGGGACGGCCGACGCCACCGTCGTCGCAGTCAACGATCGCGGCGGCATCATTCTGGACCGGACCGTGTTTTACGCCACATCGGGCGGGCAGCCGGGCGACACTGGCAGCCTCGAACGCGCCGACGGCACCGGCATTGCGATTGCCGCTACGATCACCGGCGAAACCAAGGACGAGATCATCCATGTGCCGGCGCCGGAGCAGGCGGTTCCACGGTTGGGCGAGCGGATGAGGCTCGCCATCGACTGGCCGCGGCGGCAGCTGCTGATGCGTATGCACTCGGCCTGCCATCTGCTTACCGTCGTCTGTCCGTTCCCGATCACCGGTGCCGCGGTTTCCGAGGACGACAGCCGTATCGATTTCGACATCCCGGATGCCGGCTTCACCAAGGAAGACGTGACGGCCAGGCTGATGGAACTGGTGCGGGCCGACCACCCGATCTTCACCCGGCTGATCTCCGACGAGGAGCTGGCATCCAATCCAAGCCTGGTGAAATCCAAGAATGTGCGGCCGCCGGCCGGCACGGGAAAGATCAGGCTGGTCTGCATCGGCGAGAATGCTTCGGTCGACAGCCAGCCTTGCGGCGGTACCCATGTGAGGAGCACCGGCGAAATCGGCGAGATCCATATCGGCAAGATCGAGAAGAAGGGCCGCGAGAACCGGCGCTTCCGCATTCGCTTTGGCCCGATGCCGCCAGCCTGATATAGGACTGGGACAGGCGGGACAGGAGAGAAAAGATGGCCGACGACAGTCCTTTCACCATCGATGCCGATTGGTTGCAGAAGCGGCTCGGCGAGCCTGGGCTGACGATCGTCGACGCGTCCTGGTATCTGCCGGCGCAAAAGCGCGACGCGCGCGCCGAGTATGACGCAGCGCATATTCCAGGCGCCCGCTTCCTCGACCAGGATGCGGTTTCGGACCCCGACGCGGCTCTGCCTCACACGCTGCCGTCGCCGCAGCATTTTGCCCAATATGTCGGCGCGATGGGCATTTCGGCCGACGACACGATTGTTGTCTATGACGGGCCAGGGTTCTTTTCTGCACCGCGCGCCTGGTGGTTGTTTCGCGTTATGGGCGTGTTCCAGGTCTATATACTCGACGGCGGTTTCGATCGTTGGAAAGCCGCCGGACGGCCGGTGACGGCGGAGCCGACGAAGATCGCGCCTTGCGTGTTTTATGCCAACTTCGATGCCGCCCGCGTCGCCAGCCTTGCCGACATGCGCCGGATCGTCGAGACGGGGGAGAGCCAGATCGCCGACGCACGCTCGCCTGGCCGTTTTGCCGGCACCGAGCCGGAGCCGCGCCCCGGCATCCGCTCCGGCCACATGCCGGGCGCGCACAACGTGCCGTTTTCGGCGCTTTCGGAAAACGGCGAATTGCTGCCCAAGGACAGGCTGCGCAAAGTGATCGAGGAGGCCGGCATCGATCTGTCGAAGCCGGTCGTCACCTCCTGCGGTTCGGGGGTCACCGCGGCAGCCATCACGCTGGCCCTGGAGACGCTTGGCCATGCCGAAAACAGGCTTTACGACGGGTCATGGACGGAATGGGGTGGGCTTTCCGACACGCCCGTCGTGACGGGCAAGGACCGACGGTGATGAAAAACGGAGCGCTGGAAGACATCGACGTCACCGTGACGTTTCTCGAAATGCATGTGCCGCCTGCCTATTCGCCGCCGCTGCCGTACAACCGCCAGATCGCGCTGCTCAAGACCAAAGACATTCCGCTGCATTTCTACCGCTATTTGATGGATCGGGTCGGCCGCAAATGGCACTGGGTCAACGTGCTGAGACTGAATGACGAGGAGCTTGCGGCGGGCATCCACCGCGAGGACCGCGACATCAGGGTGCTTTATCTCGACGGCGCGCCGGCCGGCTTCTTCGACCTCAAGCCGCATCTGCCGGAGGAAGTGGAACTCGCTTATTTCGGCATGATGGAGCACGCGACCGGGCAAGGCATTGGCCGCTGGTTCCTCGGTGCGGCAATCGCCGCAGCCTGGGCGCACGGACCCAAGCGGGTGACGGTGCAGACCTGCACCCTTGATCACCCAGCAGCCTTGCCGCTTTATCAAAAACTCGGCTTCACGCCGGTGGCGCAAAAAAAGGAGGTCGTACATCCGATGCCTTTTGCCGAGCGCGCGGCCAGCGTCATGCGGCCCTGATTTTCAGGCTCGTTCATCCAAGCTTCAGCTAGTCTTTGCCATCTTGTCGGCATCACAATGCGGCCGAGGGCCGAAGGAGAAAAGACATGCTGACCCGACGCACATTTGCCGCCGTGCTGGTTGCGGCACTCGCCATGCCGACCCTTGCCGTTGCCCAGGCGACCACGCCTTCGGCCGCCACGATCGAGCGCCAGCTTGAAGCCGCGCCCCGGGTGAAGCTGCGCCCGAATCAGCGCGTCACCATCCGCGAATTCAAGAAGCGGCCGGACTTGCGGCGCATGGCCCGCTCTATCGATATCCAGTCGATCAATTTCGCCCTCGGCTCGGCTGCCATTTCCGAATCGCAATACGCCAAGATCGAAAACATCGCCGATGCACTTCAGCGCATTCTGCGGCGCGATCCGGGTGCCCGCGTGCTGATCGAAGGCCATACCGATGCTGTGGGCTCCTTCCAGTCGAATCAGATTTTGTCCGAACAACGTGCCGCCTCGCTGAAGCGCACCTTGCTGCGTGAATTCGGTGTGCCGGGCTATGCGCTCGAAACCGTCGGCTACGGCGAGGAGTTCCTGCTCGTGCAGACGCAGAATGAGAACTGGCGAAATCGCCGGGTGACGCTGCGCCGCTTCGACGACTTCATCCGTTAAAATGATCTAGCCGTTCAAGGTCTGGATCAATATTCAAAGGCGAGCCCGACTTGAATGAGCCGGGCTCTTTCCATATCGCTGTCGTCTAAAAACCGATGGTGATGGAGGATCGCACGATGGCAATTCGCGTGGTAATGGCCGGCGCGACCGGTTGGGTCGGCAAGGCGCTGGTTCCGGCGATCGGGGCGCAAGGTGACATGGCGCTGGCCGGGGCTGTGTCACGTAGCGGCGCGGGGCAGGATTCCGGCCTGCTGGTTGGCATGCCGGCTAATGGTATCTCCGTTTCGGCCTCGCTGGCCGAGGCGCTGGAGGCGCCGTCGGACGTACTGGTCGACTTCACCAAGCCACATGTCGTGAAAGACCATGTGCTGCTCGCCATCGACAAGGGACGGCACGCTGTGATCGGCACATCGGGACTGGGTGCTGCCGACTATGCCGACATCGACGCCGCGGCGCGCGCCCACGGCGTCGGCGTCGTTGCCGCCGGCAACTTTTCCATCACCGCTACGCTGATGAAGCGGTTTGCACTTATGGCGGCAAAATACGTGCCGGATGTCGAGGTCATCGATTATGCCAGTGCAAAGAAGCCCGACGCGCCCTCCGGTACCGCGCGGGAACTTGCTGAAGCGCTGGCCGACATCCGCAAGGCCTCAACGGCAAAGCCGGTCTCCGAGGTCTCCGGCGTGCCGGCTACACGCGGTGCTGCGGTCGGCGCGGGCGAGGGTGTGCAAGTGCACGCGCTTCGCCTGCCGTCCTACATCCTGTCCTGCGAGGCGTTGTTCGGCCTGCCAGACGAGCGGCTGACCATCCGCCACGATGCCGGCTCGTCCGCGGCGCCTTACGTGGCCGGCACGCTGCTCGCCATCAGGCGGGTACAGCAGATCAAAGGCCTGGTGCGTGGTCTCGACGCGTTGATGGACTGATCCGGCAGGAATCGGGTGGGAAGCTTTGCATGGAAAGCATAATTTCCGGTCGACGCCACCGGAGATTCGTCATGACCGTAAAATTCAAAGCCTTGCCAACCGATGCGGTTCGCGCGCTTCAGCGCGGCGGGCCTGATGCTTATGACTTGAAGCCAGAGCGGCAGATTTCGGATGGCGACGGCGTGCCCTGCCGTCATTGCCTGAAGAATGTTGCTGCGGGAGAAGCCTATCTTGTTCTGGCCTATCGGCCTTTTCCGGAACTGCAGCCTTATGCCGAAACCGGGCCGATCTTTCTGCATGCGGAGGAATGCGAACGCGCCGCCGAGGGGGAAACGCTTCCCGATATACTCGAAAGCAGCGATTACATCGTGCGCGGCTACGGCAAGGACGACCGCATCGTCTATGGCAGCGGCGGCGTCATTCCGACCGATGCCATCGCGGCACGGGCGGAGACGTTGTNGGACGACCGCATCGTCTATGGCAGCGGCGGCGTCATTCCGACCGATGCCATCGCGGCACGGGCGGAGACGTTGTTCGAGCGCGACGACATTGCTTACGTCCACATCCGCTCTGCACGCAACAATTGCTATCAGTGTCGGATCGACCGCGTGTAATCGGATCGGCTGCACCGGCTTGAGGCTGTCGTACTCCCGTCGTATTCTTGCGATAGAGAGGAATGGTCGATCGATTTGCCGACCGCGGATGAACCGGCGGAAATCTCGATAACCGAGGAAGCGGGGCTTTGGCTCCGCTTTTTTGTTGTCGGGTTATTCCGCGCGCCCGACACTTTTCAGTTTTTCGACATAAGAAAAACCCGTCGGACGAAACCGACGGGCACTGGAGAGGCAGATTCGGACAGCTCAGGCCGCCAGAACGGCCTTCGGCTCGACCAGCTCATAGCCGAGTGCTTCGGCCACTGCGCGATTCGTGATCTTGCCCTTGTGGACGTTCAGCCCGTTGCGCAGATGGTGGTCGTCTACCAGCGCCTTGAGGCCCTTGTCGGCGAGCTGCAGGCCATAGTGCAGCGTCGCATTGTTGAGCGCGTGGGCCGATGTGACCGGCACCGCACCCGGCATGTTGGCGACGCAATAGTGGATGACGCCGTCGACCGCATAGGTCGGCTCGGCATGGGTGGTGGCGTGCGAGGTCTCGAAGCAGCCGCCCTGGTCGATGGCGACGTCGACCAGCACGGCGCCTTTCTTCATGCCCGAGAGCATTTCGCGCGTCACCAGCTTGGGCGCGGCTGCCCCCGGGATCAGCACGGCGCCGACGACGATGTCAGCCGAAAAACATTCTTCCTCCAGCGCCTCGACGGTCGAGTAGCGGGTGTGGACGCGGCCTCCAAAGATATCGTCGAGCTGACGCAGGCGCGGGATCGAGCGGTCGATGATGGTGACGTCGGCGCCAAGCCCGGCAGCCATCCGTGCAGCATGCAGGCCGACGACGCCGCCACCGAGCACAGTGACCTTGCCGGGCAGCACGCCGGGCACGCCGCCAAGCAGCACACCGCGGCCGCCATTGGCCTTTTGCAGCGCCGTGGCCCCCGCCTGGATCGACAGGCGGCCGGCAACTTCCGACATCGGTGCCAAGAGCGGCAGGCCGCCGCGCTCGTCGGTGACGGTCTCGTAAGCTATTGCGGTGACGCCGGAGGCCAGCAGGCCCTTGGTCTGCTCCGGATCCGGGGCGAGATGCAGATAGGTGTAGAGGATCTGGCCGTCGCGGAGCTGAACCCATTCGTTGGGCTGCGGCTCCTTGACCTTCACGATCATGTCCGACTTGGCAAACACGTCGGCCGCCGTCTTGGCGATCGTGGCGCCGGCGGCGCGGTACGCGTTGTCGTCGGCTCCGATGCCGGCGCCGGCGCCGGTCTCGATCAGCACTTCATGGCCATGCGCGACATATTCGCGGACCGAGCCCGGTGTCAGGCCGACGCGGTATTCATGGTTCTTGATTTCCCGGGGGCAACCGACGCGCATCTTTTTTCTCCTGATCCGGCCCTTTTAGGGCCTGTTCCCTGTCTAGAGATAGTGAACCACGAATCGTTCGGGAAGTGTTTGCGAATGCGCTTGCCGAAGAGACTACTGTTCGATAATCGTTGCGCGAAACAGTAGAATTATCGCAGGAACCCGCAAAAATGCCGCTCGACAGGATTGATATCGCCATTCTCGAGACATTGCAGAAGGATGGGCGGATACCCAATGCAGCGCTCGCCGAAAAGGTCGGCCTGTCGCAGTCGGCCTGTTCGCGGCGGCTGGACAATCTGGAGAAATCCGGAACCATCCGCGGCTATCACGCCCGGCTGTCCAACGCCGCACTTGGGCACCAGATGACGGCGATCGTGCATATATCGCTGTCCGGGCAGTTCGAGAAAACGTTGTCGGATTTCGAAGCGGCGATAAAGCGCTGCCCGAACGTCCTGTCCTGCCATCTGATGTCGGGCGAGTATGATTACATCTTGCGCATCGCGGCGAAGGATCTCGTCGACTACGAACGCATCCACAAGGAGTGGCTTTCGGCAATGCCGCATGTGACGAAGATCAATTCGTCCTTTGCCTTGCGCGAAATCGTCGATCGCACGGCCGTTGGAATGAAGCCTGAGCTAGCCTAGGCCCTAGGCCCCAAACTCGCCTAAACGTTGAATGACTCGGTCACCACACGGTCCATCGGAATATCGTGCGGCTGCGGGTAGATGGTCACGATGCGCTGCAACTCGTAGCCGACGCCGACGACCAGCGGCTTGAACGGCATCGCGGCAAGCGTGCGATCGAAGAAGCCGCCGCCATAGCCCAGGCGAAAATGTCCGGGATCGATGCCGACGATCGGCGAAATGACGATGTCGGGCAGTACCGGATCGCCCTCGGCCGGTATCGGGATATTCCAGACGCCCTTCTCCAGCCGGTCTCCGTGGGTATAGGCGCGAAAGATAAGCGGCCGGTCTTTCTCCACGACAACGGGCAGCGCCGTGCGGCCACCTCGCGCGTTAACGGTTTCCATCCACGGGCGCAGGTCCGGCTCGCCGCGAAACGGCCAGTAGAGGCTGACCATGCGCCCGGCGATGTCGCCGATCACCGCATCGAGACCATCGGCAATGCGCTGCGACATGGCTGTGCGCATGTCGGCGGAAACGGCAAGGCGGGATGCGATCAACCGCTCGCGCTCGGCCCTGCGCCAGCGCCTGACATCGGTCCATTCGGATAGCGGCGCTTGGAACTCCGGATCGAGCTCGTGCATAAAACAAGGCGGCGAGGCGTACTGCCCTGAGCCTTCATCTTCATCCTTAGCCATGATTCACCTGCAATATACTGTTCCGACCAAGCCCTATCCGGGACGTAGGCTATATCCGGGAATGAGTCTGCAGCATGCGTATTCACGACATCAGGCGACGAGTCCCAGGCAGGTGCAGCGCAGGCATTGCTGCACTGCACAAGGATACTTACATCAGCCTTGGCGAGAGGGATGAGTGAGATGAACACAGCCAACCATCACGTCGTCGTCGTAGGCGCCGGATTCGGCGGCCTCGAATTCACCCGCGCACTTACTGGCGCGCCGGTGCGCATCACCATGATCGATAGGCGCAATCATCACCTCTTTCAGCCGCTACTCTACCAGGTGGCGACGACGGCGCTGGCAACCTCCGAAGTCGCCTGGCCGATCCGCCATCTCCTGCGCAAACGCAAGGACGTGACGACGCTGCTTGCGACCGTGACTGGCATCGACCGCACCGGCAAGCGCGTGCTGCTGCAGGATGGCGGAGCGGTCGCCTACGACACGCTGCTGCTGGCCACCGGTGCGCGGCACGCCTATTTCGGCCATGACGAATGGGAGCCGTTCGCGCCGGGCCTGAAGACGCTGGAGGACGCCACCACCATCCGACGGCGTATTCTTTTGGCTTTCGAGCAGGCCGAGCGGGAAACCGATCCCGCCAAGCGCCAGGCACTGCTGACGCTGGCGATCGTCGGCGGCGGGCCGACCGGCGTGGAATTGGCCGGCACGATTGCCGAACTGGCGCATGACACGATGCGCGGCGAGTTCCGCAACATCGACACGCGCGAGACGCGTGTGGTGCTGATTGAGGCCGGCGACCGCGTTCTTGCCAATTTCGCGCCGGAGCTCTCCGTTTATGCAATGAAGGCGCTCGAACGACTCGGCGTGACCGTCGAACTCGGCCGGGCGGTTACACGCTGCGATGCTGAGGGTGTCGTCTTCGGCGACAGGCATTTGCCGGCCAGGACAATTCTTTGGGCGGCGGGCGTCGCCGCTTCGCCGGCCGCCGAATGGCTCGGCACGGCAGCGGACCGCGCGGGCAGGGTGCTTGTCGAGCCCGACCTCACTGTGCCGGGAAACCCGGAGATTTTCGTCATCGGTGACGCAGCACACGTCCTGCGGCCGGATGGCCGGCTGGTGCCGGGCGTCGCGCCCGCCGCCAAGCAGCAGGGACGGCACGTCGCCGCGACGATCAAGGCCAGGCTCGCCGGCGAAACAACGGTACGTCCGTTCCGCTACAGGCATGACGGCGATTTGGCGACGATCGGCAAGCGCGCCGCGGCCATCGATTTCGGCTGGATCAAGCTCACCGGCCGGCTTGCCTGGTGGCTATGGGGCTTGGCGCATATCTACTTCCTGATCGGCTTCCGTAACCGGCTTGCGGTTTCCCTGAGCTGGCTATGGATCTACTTCACCGGTCAGCGCAGCGCGCGATTGATCACCCAGGGCGACGACGACAAGGGCTGATTGTTCGCTGCCGGACATTCATCAGCGCGTCACCTCCTCTTGATGGAATCGACTTCTGGACTCGGCTGGATTTCGGCGCGAAGCTTTGCTTCGGGCAGGACTTGTCACGTCGTGGAAGAAAGAGAAACGAATGTCCCAATTGCGCCACCTCGTCTCACGCCGCGATTTCCTCGCCGGCGTCGCCACCGGTGGAGCGCTGATCATGCTGCACCCGTTCTCCGCCCGGGCTCAAGCCAATCAGTCGCATCTGAGGATTATGGAGACGACCGACATCCACGTGAACGTGCTGCCTTACGATTACTACGCCGACAAAGCTAACGACACGATGGGGCTGTCGCGAACGGCATCATTGATTGAAGCCGTGCGCAAGGAAGCAACCAACGCGATGCTGATCGACAATGGCGACCTTTTGCAAGGCAACCCGATGGGCGACTACATCGCCTACGAGAGGGGCATGAAGGACGGCGATCTGCATCCGGTGATGAAGGGCATGAACCTGCTCGGCTACGAATGCTCGACGCTCGGCAACCACGAGTTCAACTACGGCCTGTCGTTCATGGACAAGGTGCTGGCCGGTGCCAATTTCCCGTTTGTCTGCGCGAATTTGATCCGCGGCACGGAGCTTGCCGCGAACCCGCGCGACGACAAGCTTTATCTCAAACCTTTCGTCATCCTCGACAGGAAGATCAAAGACGGGTCGGGCGCCGAGCAGCCGATCAGGATCGGCATCATCGGCTTCGTGCCGCCGCAGATCATGGTCTGGGATCTGAAAAATCTCGAGGGCAGCGTCAAGACGCGCGACATCGTCGAGGCGGCCAAGGCGTGGGTGCCGCAGATGAAGGAAGAAGGCGCCGACATCATCATTGCGCTCTCCCATTCTGGCATCGACGTGAAGCAAGGCGACATGATGGAGAATGCCTCCTTCTTCGTTGCCGGCGTCGAAGGTATCGATGCTGTGTTCACCGGCCACCAGCATCTGGTCTTCCCTGGCAAGAAGGACTTTCAGTCGCTGGAAGCCGTCGATACGGCGAAAGGCACGTTGCAAGGTAAGCCCGCCGTCATGGCCGGCTTCTGGGGCTCGCATATGGGGCTGATCGATCTGTTGCTGGAGCGCGACGGATCGACATGGAAAATCGTCTCGGCGACCTCTGAGGCCAGGCCTATCTTTGAGCGGGTCGACAAGACGAACAAGCCGATCGTCGCTGACTACCAGCGCATCGTCGACGCGCTCAAACAGGACCACGAGGCGACGCTTGCCTATGTGCGTCGGCCGGTCGGCAAAACCTCGGCGCCGCTCTATTCCTATTTTGCACTGGTCGCCGACGATCCATCGGTGCAGATCGTGAGCCAGGCGCAGACCTGGTACTTGAAGGACATCCTGAAGAACACCGAATGGAAGGATATGCCGCTGCTGTCGGCGGCGGCACCATTCAAGGCGGGCGGGCGCAACGGCGCCGACTATTACACCGACGTGCCGGTAGGCGATATCGCCATAAAGAACGTCGCCGACCTCTATCTCTATCCAAACACGGTGCGCGCCGTCGAAATCACGGGGGCAGAGGTGAAGGAATGGCTGGAAATGTCGGCCGGCATCTTCAACCGGATCGAGCCGGGCAAAGCTGACCAGGCGCTCATCAACACCGACTTCCCGTCTTATAATTTCGACGTGATCGACGGCGTCACCTACCGGATCGACCTGTCGCAGCCACTGAAATATGATTCGAAGGGCGGGCTGGTGAACGCCGGCTCGAACCGCATCATTGACTTGATGTTCGACGGCAAACCAATTGATCCCATGCGGAAATTCGTCGTCGCAACCAACAACTACCGGGCCGGCGGCGGCGGCAATTTCCCGGAGATCAATGCCTCGAAGATCATCTACGAAGCGCCCGACACCAACCGCGACGTGATCGTGCGCTATATCGTCAGCAAAGGCACCATCAACCCGTCGGCGGATGCCAACTGGTCGTTTGCGCCGCTGCCGGAAACCAGCGTCGTGTTCGAGACCGGCGCCAAGGCGAGAGAATTTATTGCGCAAGTGAAGTCGCTGAAGATCGAGCCGGCGGGCGAGGGCGAAGCGGGGTTTTCCAAATACCGCATCACTCTTTGAGGCGAGGATTTGAGCGTCGGCTCGAAACTGTCTCAGCGTTAAGATACTGTCCCGATACGGCCGATCCGTTTGAGGCAGGCAGCCTCTTCAGGCAGGTGGTGCGAAACGCCGCTTGACGGCAGGCATGACCAGATCCAGCGCATCCGTCGAAATCCCACCGGAATAATCGTCCGGCAGTTGGTCGATCGAGGCGGGGTCGTCGAGGCCTTGTGAAAAGCCGCCGCCGGAATAGGGACCGAGCAGGTAGACGCGGCTGCCGACGCTGTCCATACGGTCGAGAAAACGGGCGGGCCAGCCCCACGTCCACTTTGCGACATTGACGGGGATGAGCAAGGTGCCCTGGCGGCAGGCATCCGGAACGTAGCCACTCCAGCCGAGCGCAGCATAGCGAAGAATGCAGCGCGTCAGGGATGCGCGGCTCAGCGTATGCATGTCCGGCAACGCTGCCTTCACTGCTTCTATAGGCCTGTCGCCGCCATAGACCGTCAGATTGGCGCGCTCGGCCGGCGTCAATGTGGCGAGCCAGGCGGCCAGCATCTCGCCTTCCTTGGGATCGTTGCTTTTGATGTTGATATTAAAACGCCGGTTCGGGAAGCGCTGCAAGACTTCATCCAGCGACGGCATCATGCCGACACCCTTGCCGCGAAACGGAAAGGTCTTGCCGCCATCGGCAGTGTAGCCATAACCGATATCGAGCGTCTTCAATTCGGACATCGCATGGCGGCGCGTTTCTCCCTTGCCGTTGGTGCGACAATCCAGCGTCCAATCGTGGAAGACGGCGAACTTGCCGTCCGTAGTGGGATGGACATCGAGTTCGAGCGCGTCCGCACCGAGCGCGAAGGCGGCTTCCATCGAGGGTATCGTGTTTTCGAGGAAGGAATGGCGCGGCGTCAGCATGCGATCGGCCGTGCATGTTTCCGATCCGAGGTTCGTACGGTCGAAATCCTGAGCCAGGCCGCGATGGGCAAGCACCGAAGGGGTGACGGCCGGCCGGCTCGACAGCAGCGAAGTGTTGTTGAGCCAGATGCCGCCTGCAGCGACAAGAACTGCAATGAGGGAGATCGTCCGTTTTCGCATGGTATGATTCCTGAAGCGGTCGTCGAAGCCGAGCGGGGTTATCTTTCCAAGCCGCCTGCAGCGGTAGCGCCAGTTTGGCCAGCAAGCATCGCAGCAGACAGACCAAAGACCGTTAAAATTCGGGGAGGGTCCCAGCAGAGCCGGAATCACTATGGTTGCAACCACCCATATGCGCTAGTTTTAGCCATGCGTTATGTCATCATCATCACGACCGTCACCTTCTTCCTGATCTGGGACGGCATTTACAACCAAGGCCGCTACCTCGACAGGACCATCAGGGAGGTGACCCGCGTCGTGCACTATGTAACCAGTATGGTGTAGTTTCTCTTCTTCGCCACGGTTCGCCGACGCGACATCCTGCCGATTGACGGCACGCTCCCGCTGACACAAAAGAACGCCGGTCCAACGGTCGAGGAGGCTGGGTTGATCCGGCATATCGTTTTCTTCAGCGCGCGTCGTAAAGTGGACGTCGAGGCGGTGCGTACGGGTCTGCTGGCGCTCGGCAAGATACCCCACTCGCGCCGTTTCGAGGTGACGCTCAACACCAAGGTCGACCCGCTCTCGGATGAAATCGATGTGGTCGTCTACGCCGAGTTCGAAGACGAGGCAGCGCTCGCCGCCTACAAGGCGCATCCGCTCTATGCAGAGACCACCAGCCGGGTAAAACCGCTGCGCGAATTGCGTTATTCGGCCGATATAGTGGCAAGTTGACCGCCCTAAGGCAGATTTCACGTCGCGGAGCGGGGCCGCGCCGCAGCCCGATTCATTCCGTCTGAGCCGCGGAGGTCTCGGTCGGATCGACGCCCGGCCGCTTTGGCGCGTTCCAGACCAGCACGGCGATAACTGCTATCGCAATAACGGCCAGGGCAATGAAAAGGTCTCTTCCCCTGGCAATGAGCTAGGATGATTTTTGACGGCGGCAAGTCGGCTCCTCGCGGCCGGGCACTGCGATCGCCGCCGAGGTGCCGGCTAAGCCCTTGAACCATTTTCAGGAATGAGGCACACCGCGCGGGACATGACCGAGAACACCCCCGCAAGCCCTCATCCGCTCGATCACCTGGTGTTGCCGACCGCGAGCCTCGATGTTGCGCGGGCGCGCTTGACCTTGCTCGGCTTTACCGTTGCGCCGACGGGTATCCATCCCTTCGGAACGGAAAACTGTTGTGTCTTCCTCACCGACGGTACCTATCTCGAGCCGCTCGCGGTCGCCGACCGACAGGCCGTGGCAACGGCGATCGCGAACCGCAATGTCTTTGTCGCGCGGGATCACACCTATCGCGAAAGAAACGGTGATGAAGGATTTTCTGCCGTGGTGCTGGGCACCGAAAGCGCCGCCGCGGACCACGCGCGCTTCATCGAAGCCGGACTGTCGGCGGGAGACATGCTCAGCTTTTCGCGCGCCTTCGCTGATGCGACAGGAAAGAGCGACACCGCATCATTCAAGCTTGCCTTCGCGGCTCTAGGCAAGGCAACGGACGCTTTTCTCTTCGCCTGCGAACGGATCAATGCGCCGAAGGTCGACCGCACCGCTTTGCAGGCCCACGCTAATGGCGCAACCGGCATTGTCGAAGTCGTGGCAGTCAGCCGCGAACCTTCCGAACAAGGCCATGTGATTTCGATCGCAGCCGGGATGGAGGCGCAGAGCGGCACTGTCTATAAGCTGCCGAATGCCGCTGTGACCGTTCTGGATCCTGCAGCCTTTGCGGCACGCTTCGGCATTCCCGCCGGCGCGCCGTCTGAACTCCGCTTTGCTGGGATCGTCTTTTCGATTAGGCACTGCGACACCGTCGCAAAGCTGCTTGCAGCCAATTCCGTCGAACACGACATACGCGGCGGTGATATCATCGTGTCGCCGGCGCCAGGGCAGGGCGCGGCCTTCATTTTCCGGGAGATCGCATGAACAAGCTCAATCCTCTGATGCCAAATTCTTCCGTTGCGATCGGAAAGGTCATTTTCGGCAACAGCGCGCCCCTATCGCTGATCGCCGGTCCATGCCAGCTGGAATCGCGGCAGCACGCTTTCGACATGGCCGGTGCGCTGAAGGAATTGACCGAACGGCTCGGCATCGGGCTCGTCTACAAGACCAGCTACGACAAGGCCAATCGCACCTCGCTTGGCGGCACGCGCGGTGCGGGACTTGAAGCGGCAATGCCGATCTTCGACGATTTGCGCAAGAATTTTTCGCTGCCGATCCTGACCGACGTCCACACTGAGGAACAATGCGCGATCGTCGCGCCGCATGTCGACATTCTGCAGATTCCTGCCTTCCTCAGCCGGCAGACCGATTTGCTGATTGCTGCGGCAAGAACCGGCAAGGTGGTCAATGTAAAGAAGGGCCAATTCCTCGCGCCATGGGACATGAAGAACGTCGTCGCCAAGATCACCGGCTCCGGCAACGCCAATGTCTTGGTGACCGAGCGCGGCGCATCCTTTGGTTACAACACCTTGGTGTCCGACATGAGGGCGCTGCCGATCATGGCCGAGATCGGCGCGCCGGTCATTTTCGATGCCACTCATTCGGTGCAGCAGCCGGGCGGGCAGGGCGGTTCGTCTGGGGGCGACCGGCGCTTTGTCGAGACGCTGGCGCGCGCGGCTGTCGCGGTTGGCGTCGCCGGCGTCTTCATCGAGACGCACCAGGACCCCGACAACGCGCCTTCCGACGGCCCCAACATGGTGCCGCTAAAGGATCTTCCCGCATTGCTTGAACGGCTGATGGCGTTCGATCGCATCGCCAAGAGCGTGGGTTGAACCAGCAGTTGCGCCACAGCAGCGTCGCCAAGAAAACTTTGAAGAATTTCGAACCTGTCTGGAACCTTAGCCCGCGGCCCTCATTGTCAAAATCTAATGTCAACGACGACGAGGAGCACACCATGACGACCCAGACGGGACACACCGAAGCCATTGCCGCTTCGCGGGTTATCGGCACATCGGTCTACAACACGGAAGGCACTCATATCGGCGACATTGAGGACGTCATGCTCGACAAATTGTCGAACGGAATCATGTTCGCCGTGATCGGTTTTGGCGGATTTCTCGGCATTGGCGAGAAATACCACGCCATTCCGTGGGCGAGCCTTGATTATGATGAGAACAGGGGTGGCTATGTCGTGCCGTTCACCAAAGACCAGCTGATGGCCGCTCCTTCCTACTCGATCAACGAGCTGACCGGCGCCGACGGCGAGGCTGCACGTGACGCCTCATACAACTACTACAAGGTCGAGCCTTACTGGCACTGACTAAGTCTCCTGGAATCAAAAAGGCCCCCGGGAAATCGGGGGCCTTTCGATGGGGCGGGATGCTACTGCGCAATTTGCAGGGCCGGCAAAGGCGACGATCCCTGCGGGGGTTGCTGATTGTCGCACGACGTCAGGAACGCAGCCGCAATCAGGAACAAACTCACAATACCGCTCAACTGGGACATGGCGAAACTCCTCCTGTTTCGCCCCGCGCGACAACAGCCATAAACCAGAAACCGGCATGCCGCGCATGACAAATGATGACAGCGCTTTGTGCTTCGTGAATCCCAAGAGCGGCAATGGGCGCACGAGCAATATTTGCAAGTGCCCCGATTGCGTTTTGCAGCGCTTTGGCTAAGAGGTGCGCGACGCTTCAATCGATCAATCGGGGACATCGCAATGACGGCCATCATCGACATTGTCGGGCGTGAAATCCTGGACAGCCGCGGAAATCCGACCGTCGAGGTCGACGTCGTGCTCGAAGACGGCTCAATGGGCCGCGCCGCGGTGCCGTCCGGCGCATCGACCGGCGCGCATGAGGCGGTCGAACTGCGCGACGGCGGCCCCCGCTATCTCGGCAAGGGCGTGCTCAGGGCGGTTGAGGCAGTGAACGGCGAGCTGTTCGAGGCGATCGGCGGCATGGAGGCCGAGAATCAGATCCACATCGACCAAACCATGATCGAGCTCGATGGTACGCCCAACAAGAGCCGGCTCGGCGCCAATGCCATTCTCGGTGTGTCGCTGGCCGTGGCCAAGGCCGCGGCCGAAGCGGCCGGCCTGCCGCTCTACCGTTATGTCGGCGGCACCAAGGCGCATGTGCTGCCGGTGCCGATGATGAACATCATCAACGGCGGTGCGCATGCCGACAACCCGATCGATTTCCAGGAATTCATGATTCTGCCGATCGGCGCGCCGACGCTGCGCGATGGCGTGCGCTGGGGCTCGGAGATATTCCACACGCTGCGGAAGAGGCTGAAGGATGCCGGCCATAACACCAATGTCGGCGACGAGGGCGGCTTTGCCCCCAACCTGAAAAGCGCGCCGGCCGCGCTCGACTTCATCATGGAATCGATCGAGAAGGCCGGCTTCAGGCCAGGCGAGGAGGTCGCACTCGGACTCGACTGCGCGGCGACCGAGTTCTTCAAGGACGGCAACTACGTCTATGAAGGCGAGAAGAAGACCCGCGACCCGAAGGCGCAAGCCAAATATCTGGCCAAGCTCGCTGCCGACTACCCGATCATCACCATCGAGGACGGCCTGGCCGAGGACGACTGGGACGGCTGGAAAATGCTGACCGACCTCATCGGCAAGCAAACGCAGCTGGTTGGCGACGATCTGTTCGTCACCAACACGGCGCGGTTGCGCGACGGCATCCGCATGGGTGTCGCCAATTCGATCCTGGTCAAGGTCAACCAGATCGGCTCGCTTACCGAAACGCTCGACGCCGTCGAGACCGCGCACAAGGCCGGCTATACCGCGGTGATGTCGCACCGCTCGGGCGAGACCGAGGATTCGACCATCGCCGACCTCGCCGTTGCCACCAATTGCGGGCAGATCAAGACTGGCTCGCTGTCACGCTCGGACCGCATGGCCAAGTACAACCAGCTCATCCGCATCGAAGAGGAGCTCGGCAAGCAGGCGCGGTATGCCGGCAAGTCGATCGTTAAAAGCTGATTTTCGACAGAAAATCCGAGCGAGCGAGGGCGGGGACATTCCCGCCCTTTTGCTTTCAGGGCTCCGAATCCAGCAATCCGTAACCGTCCATTAAGCACAATCGGGCGACAAAGGCGGCGCAGAGGATTCGGACCATGTGGACACGCCAGCACAAGCAANCGTCCATTAAGCACAATCGGGCGACAAAGGCGGCGCAGAGGATTCGGACCATGTGGACACGCCAGCACAAGCAAAGAAACACCGGCCGGCTGATCATCCCCTCGCTCTGCGTGGTGTTCCTGACCTATTTCGGCTTCCATGCCTATCATGGCGAGTTCGGCATCTATTCCAAGTATCGGCTCGAAGCCGAGACTGTCGAATTGCAGGGCAGGCTTGATGCCGTCAAGGCACGCCGGATCGACCTGGAGCGCCGCGTCCAGCTGATGCATGAGGGCACGCTCGAGAAGGACATGCTGGACGAGCAGGCGCGCAAGGCGCTCAATCTGTCCCATGCCGACGAGATCACCATCATGCTGCCGGTCGCAAGATAACGCAATTTCAGTTAATCGGCGATATTTGCAATGATTTTAGGCGCTTAGATGCATGACAGCCATGCGTTTTCGGCATGGCGAAAGCCTTCCCTGCATGTTAGCCTGCCTCAAATCGGTGGGAGAACTGATCTCCCTCGCTGTCCGCCAAGAGACGCCAACAGGGAGTGATGCATGGCCACCGCCGCCAGAAAAGCGCCTGCCAAATCCAAATCCGACGGCAAAACGATGGGCCTTTCCACCCCAAAGCCTGTTGAATTCACCAAAGACCAGGAGCTTGCCGCCTACCGGCACATGCTGCTCATCCGCCGCTTCGAGGAAAAGGCCGGCCAGCTTTACGGCATGGGCTTCATCGGCGGTTTCTGCCATCTCTACATCGGCCAGGAGGCGGTCGTTACCGGCATGAAGATGGCGCTGATCGATGGCGACCAGATGATCACCGCCTATCGCGACCATGGCCATATGCTGGCCATGGAGTTGTCGCCGCGCGGCGTCATGGCCGAACTGACCGGGCGCCGTAGCGGCCTGTCGAGAGGCAAGGGCGGCTCCATGCACATGTTCTCCAAGGAGAAGCATTTTTACGGCGGCCACGGCATCGTCGGCGCGCAAGTGTCGCTCGGCACCGGCATTGCCTTCGCCAACCGCTATCGCGGCAACAACAATATGACGCTGACCTATTTCGGCGATGGCGCCGCGAATCAGGGCCAGGTCTACGAAAGCTTCAATATGGCCTCGCTATGGAAGCTTCCGGTGGTCTACATCATCGAGAACAACCGCTACGCCATGGGCACCTCGGTCTCGCGCTCGTCGGCCGAGACGGATTTTTCGCATCGCGGCGCCTCCTTCAAGATTCCAGGCATCCAGGTCGACGGCATGGATGTGCGCGCCGTCAAGGCCGCCGGCGACCTCGCCGCCGAATGGTGCCGCGCCGGCAACGGGCCGCTCATTCTCGAAATGCAGACCTACCGCTACCGCGGCCATTCGATGTCGGATCCAGCAAAATACCGCTCCAAGGAAGAAGTGCAGAAAATGCGCTCCGAACGTGACCCGATCGAACAGGTCAAGGCACGGTTGCTCGACAAGAAATGGGCAAGCGAGGACGAGCTCAAGGCCATCGACAAGGAAGTCCGCGACGTTGTCGCCGACGCTGCAGAATTTGCCCAGAACGACGCGGAGCCGGATCCGTCCGAGCTCTGGACCAATATCGTACTTTAACGAGAGGGCAAGGACATGCCGATCGAAATTCTCATGCCCGCCCTCTCGCCGACCATGGAAGAGGGTAATGTTTCCAAGTGGTTGAAGAAAGAAGGCGACAAAGTCGCAGCCGGTGACGCCATTGCCGAGATCGAAACCGACAAGGCAACGATGGAAGTCGAAGCCGTCGATGAAGGCACACTTGCCAAGATCGTGGTTCCTGCCGGCACCGAAGGCGTCAAGGTCAACACGCTGATCGCTGTGCTGGCCCTCGATGGCGAAGACATCGACGAGGCGGGCGAAGGCATTGGCGAGGAGGCTGTCGAGTCGCAAGCGGCAGCGCCCGCGGCTGCTCCGGCCCCCGCGGCTGCTCCGGCCCCCGCTGCTGCTCCGGCCAAGAGCGAAGCGGCAACACCTGTTGCCGCCGCGCCCAAGCTGGAAATTGCCGCCGATCCGGACATCCCGGCCGGCACCGAAATGGTCTCGACCACGGTGCGTGAAGCGTTGCGCGACGCAATGGCGGAGGAAATGCGCCGCGACGGCGACGTCTTCGTCATGGGCGAGGAAGTCGCCGAGTACCAGGGCGCCTACAAGATCACACAAGGCCTGTTGCAGGAATTCGGTCCGAGACGCGTGGTCGACACGCCGATCACCGAGCACGGCTTTGCCGGCGTTGGTGTTGGCGCGGCGATGGCCGGCCTGAAGCCGATCGTCGAATTCATGACCTTCAACTTCGCCATGCAGGCGATCGACCAGATCATCAATTCAGCCGCCAAGACGCTCTACATGTCCGGCGGCCAGATGGGCGCCCCGATCGTCTTTCGCGGCCCGAACGGCGCTGCTGCCCGCGTCGCCGCGCAGCATTCGCAGTGCTATGCCGCCTGGTACAGCCATATTCCTGGATTGAAGGTGGTGATGCCTTATACCGCCGCCGACGCCAAGGGTCTGCTCAAGGCGGCGATCCGCGATCCGAACCCGGTCATCTTCCTCGAAAACGAAATCCTTTACGGCCACTCCTTCGACGTGCCGAAGATGGACGATTTCGTGTTGCCGATCGGCAAGGCGCGCATTCACAAATCCGGCAAGGACGCGACCATCGTCTCGTTCGGCATCGGCATGACCTACGCGATCAAGGCGGAGGCGGAGTTGCGCGGCATGGGCATCGATGCCGAGATCATCGACTTGCGCACTATCCGCCCGCTCGACTTCGACACGATCATCGCCTCGGTCAAAAAGACCAATCGCCTGGTGGTGGTCGAGGAAGGCTTTCCGCAGAACTCGGTCGGCGACCATATCGCCAATCAGGTCTCACAGCGCGCCTTCGATTTCCTCGACGCACCGGTCATTACCATTGCCGGCAAGGACGTGCCGATGCCCTATGCGGCGAACCTCGAAAAGCTGGCGCTGCCCAATGTCGGCGAGGTCGTCGAGGCGGTCAAAGCCGTCACGTATCGCTGAGCAGGGCGGGAGGACAAAATGCCGATCAACATCACCATGCCGGCGCTGTCGCCCACGATGGAAGAGGGCAATCTTTCCAAGTGGTTGGTCAAGGAAGGCGACAAGGTTTCGCCGGGCGACGTGATTGCCGAAATCGAGACCGACAAGGCAACGATGGAAGTCGAAGCCGTCGACGAAGGCACGGTTGCCAAGCTGGTGGTTCCGGCCGGCACTGAAGGCGTCAAGGTCAATGCGCTGATCGCGGTGCTGGCGGCGGAGGGCGAGGATGCTGCTTCTGCCGCCAAAAGCGGTGATGGCGCTGCGCCGGCAAAGGCTGAGGCGAAGCAGGAAAAAGCGCCAATCTCCCCACCCGTGGGGGAGATGTCGACGAAGTCGACAGAGGGGGGCGCTGTCCCTCCTGCCGCAGGGAGCGAGGCGCCCCCCTCTGGCCTGCCGGCCATCTCCCCCACACGGGGGGAGATCAGCCAATCCGCGAACGGCCGCATCTTCGCCTCGCCGCTGGCCCGCCGCATCGCCAAGGAAGCCGGTGTCGATGTGTCGGCGGTGACGGGCTCCGGCCCGCATGGTCGCGTGGTCAGGGCCGATGTCGAGGCCGCAATTTCCAGTGGCGGCGCCAAGGCGGCACCAGCAGCAAAAGCAGCGGCCGCCGGTGCTCCGGCACCTGCGGCAGCAGCACCCAAGCCAATGTCCGACGAGCAGGTGCTCAAACTGTTTGCCGAAGGCTCCTACGAGCTGGTCCCCCACGACAATATGCGCAAGACAATTGCGCGGCGGCTGGTCGAGGCCAAGACCACCATCCCGCATTTCTATCTGACGCTCGACTGCGAGCTCGACGCACTTCTGGCCCTGCGCACGCAGATCAATGCGGCCGCCCCGGTGAAGAAGACCGAGAAGGGGGAAACGCCGGCCTATAAGCTTTCCGTCAATGACATGGTCATCAAGGCTCTGGCCATGGCGCTGATGGCGGTGCCGGATGCCAATGCGTCGTGGACAGAAAACGCCATGGTCAAGCACAAGCATGCCGATGTCGGTGTTGCAGTGTCGATCCCCGGCGGCTTGATCACGCCAATCATCCGGCGTGCCGACGAAAAGACGCTGTCCGTTATCTCCAACGAGATGAAGGATCTTGCCGGCCGCGCCCGCAGCCGCAAGCTGAAGCCGGAAGAATATCAGGGCGGCACCACGGCAGTGTCCAATCTCGGCATGTTCGGCATCAAGGATTTTTCTGCCGTCATCAACCCACCGCATGCGACGATCCTGGCGGTCGGCGCCGGAGAGCAACGCGCGGTGGTCAAGAACGGCGAGATCAAGATCGCCACGATCATGTCGGTGACGTTGTCGACCGATCACCGCGCCGTCGACGGTGCGCTCGGCGCCGAGCTGCTCGTCGCCTTCAAACGCATGGTCGAAAACCCGATGGGCATGCTGGTCTAAGAGAAGGGAACAGGGCGGTGCGGAAATTCTTCACCAGCCTTTTTGCCTTCTTTCTTTCCGGTTTGGCCGGCGGATTGGTGGCGCAGTGGCTCGCCGTCGCAACCAATGCCGACGTAGAGTACATCCTTGTGTTTATGATCTCGGCTCTCGTCACCGTCCTCGTGACGGTCGCGTTCTTCATCGCACAATTCATGTCGGACCCACGACGGGCAACAAAGCTGACGGCGACCATAGGGGTAGCGTTTTTTGTGCTCGTTGGAGTTTCCCTGATCGGCTGGACTTTCTCCCAGCCCCCAGGCAAGAGCCAATGGTCGGGCGATCTTCCCATAGTCGCGGGTCTCGTCCTGCCGGGCATCGCTACGGTGCTGGTCCAGTGGCTTTTCGTGCGCTGGCGATTGGCGCGCTCGCAACCAGGTTTCGGCGGGGCAGGCACATGAAGACGGTCCTCTGCTACGGCGATTCGCTTACTTGGGGCTATGACGCGGCAAACCTCGGCCGACATCCGCTGGAAGATCGCTGGCCGAGCGTGCTGCAGGCGGCATTGGGCAGCGGCGTCGAGGTCATCGCCGAAGGCCTGAATGGCCGAACCACCGCCTTCGACGATCACTTGGCCGGAGCGGACCGCAATGGCGCAAGGCTGTTGCCAACGATCCTGACGACTCATGCGCCGATCGATTTGATCGTCATCATGCTCGGCGCCAACGATATGAAGCCGTGGATTCACGGCAATCCGGTCGCGGCCAAACAAGGCGTGCAACGCCTGATCGATATTGTGCGCGGTCATGATTACCCGTTCGATTGGCCGGCGCCGCAGATCCTGATCGTCGCGCCGCCCGTAGTCAGCCGCACGGAAAACGCCGAGTTCAAAGAAATGTTCGCCGGCGGAGATGACGCGTCAAAGCGGCTGGCGCCGCAATATTCCGCCCTTGCCGACGAGGCCGGCTGCGGCTTCTTCAATGCGGGCACGGTGGCCGAAACGACGCCGCTGGACGGCGTCCACCTTGACGCGGAAAACACGCGGAGCATCGGGCAAGCGCTGACGCCGCTCGTGCGCGTCATGCTGGAATTGTGAAGGAGAAAAGCCGTGGCTGAGAACTACGACGTTATCATCATCGGCTCCGGCCCCGGCGGCTATGTCACTGCAGTGCGTTCGGCGCAGCTTGGCTTCAAGACGGCGATTGTCGAGCGCGAGCACTTGGGCGGCATCTGCCTCAACTGGGGCTGCATTCCGACCAAAGCGCTGCTGCGCTCGGCCGAGATCATGCACTATTCGGATCATCTGAAGGATTACGGCCTGAAGATCGACGGCAAGGTCAGCGTCGACACCGCCGCCGTCGTCGATCGCTCGCGAAAGGTCTCGCTGCGGCTCAACGGCGGCGTCGGCTTCCTGATGAAGAAGAACAAGGTCGACGTCATCTGGGGCGAAGCCAAACTGACGAAACCCGGCGAGATCGTCGTGTCGAAATCGTCGAAGAAGCCGATGGAGCCGCAGCCGCCGGCGCCCAAGGGCGTCAAAGGCGAGGGCACCTACACCGCCAAGCACATCATCCTGGCGACCGGAGCCAGGCCGCGCGCATTGCCCGGCATCGAGCCGGACGGCAAGTTGATCTGGACCTATTTCGAGGCGATGGTGCCGAAAGAGATGCCGAAGTCGCTGCTGGTGATGGGCTCGGGCGCCATCGGCATCGAGTTCGCCTCGTTTTACCGCACTATGGGCGCAGAGGTGACGGTGGTTGAACTGCTGCCGGCTGTGATGCCGGTCGAGGACGCCGAAGTGTCGAAGTTTGCGCAAAAGCAGTTCGAGAAGCAGGGCATGAAGATCATCCTCGAGGCCAAGGTGACCAAGGTCGAGAAGGGCGCCAATTCGGTCACCGCGCATGTCGAGATGAAGGACGGCAAGGTCGAGAAGATCACCGCCGACCGCATGATTTCAGCCGTCGGGGTACAGGGCAATATTGAAAATCTCGGCCTCGAGGCGCTCGGCGTGAAGACCGAACGCGGTTGCATCGTCGTCGACGGCTACGGCAAGACCAACGTGCCCGGCATCTATGCCATCGGCGATGTCGCCGGACCGCCGATGCTCGCCCACAAGGCCGAGCATGAGGGCGTGGTGTGTGTGGAAAAGATTGCCAATTTCGCCGGCGTGCATGCCATCGACAAGCTGAAGATCCCGGGCTGCACCTATTGCAATCCGCAAGTCGCCTCGGTCGGACTGACGGAAGCCAAAGCGAAAGCCGATGGCAAGGACATCCGCGTCGGCCGCTTCCAGTTCGCCGCAAACGGCAAGGCGATTGCGCTGGGCGAAGACCAAGGCTTCGTCAAGACCATTTTCGACAAGAAGACCGGCCAGTTGCTGGGTGCCCACATGGTTGGCGCAGAAGTAACCGAACTGATCCAGGGCTTCGTCGTGGCTATGAACCTGGAAACCACCGAGGAAGAGCTGATGCACACAATCTTCCCGCACCCGACGCTGTCGGAGATGATGAAGGAGAGTGTTCTCGACGCCTATGGCCGTGCGCTGAACGCATGATAAATTGGCTGCGCGAGACTCACACATGTATGTCAAGGAACTCGACGGCAAGGTAATTCGTTTCCGGATGCATTCATCACCACAGGAGAGGGCATATGGACGTGAACGGCGTGGGCTGGGTAGCAGCCATCATCATCGGCGGTTTGGCAGGCTGGTTTGCCGAGATGTTCATGAAGAGCAACACCGGCATCTTGATGAACATCATTCTTGGCATCGTCGGCGCGATCGTGCTGAATGCCATCCTGCAGGCGCTCAACATCGGCGCCTTCGGCGCCGGCTGGATCGCCTATCTGATCACCGGTTTCATTGGTGCCTGCCTGCTGATCTGGGTAGGACGCATGGTGCGCCGTTAATTGCTGAACTCATGCCATGCGAAAACGGCTGTGGCGGCATGCGCCGCCGCGGCCTTTTTCTTTGCAGCGAAAAGTCCTAGATGACTTGGGAAAGCGAACGTCGGACAGGCGATCGCGAATGAACCGGATTTCATATGGTCACCGTCCTCGACACGATCGCCAATGCGCCGCGCCTGCGGCATCCCGAAAAGGCGCACAAGCCCGACCAGGATGTGCTGCGCAAGCCCGACTGGATCCGCGTCAAGGCGCCGATGTCGAAAGGCTATGCCGAGACGCGCGAGATCGTGAAGTCGCATAAGCTGGTGACGGTGTGCGAAGAGGCCGGTTGCCCCAACATCGGCGAGTGCTGGGAAAAGAAGCACGCCACCTTCATGATCATGGGCGAGATCTGCACGCGCGCCTGCGCGTTCTGCAACGTGGCTACCGGTATACCGACCGCACTCGATCCCGACGAGCCGGCGCGCGTCGCACACGCCGTCAAGCAAATGGGCCTAAGCCATGTCGTCATCACCTCAGTCGACCGCGACGATCTCGCCGATGGCGGAGCTCAGCACTTTGCCGAGGTCATCCGCGCCATCCGGGCGGCAACGCCTCTGACGACGATCGAAATCCTGACGCCCGACTTCCTGCGCAAGGACGGTGCACTGGAGATCGTCGTGGCGGCCAAGCCCGACGTTTTCAATCATAATCTCGAGACCGTGCCGTCGAACTATCTGACGGTTCGGCCGGGTGCGCGCTATTTCCACTCGATCAGGCTCTTGCAGCGAGTCAAGGAACTCGACCCCTCGATCTTCACCAAGTCCGGCATCATGGTTGGCCTTGGCGAGGAGCGGAACGAAATCCTGCAACTGATGGACGATCTGCGTTCGGCCAATGTCGACTTCATGACCATCGGCCAATATCTTCAGCCGTCGAAGAAGCACCATCCGGTGATCCGCTTTGTCACACCGGAGGAGTTCAAGTCTTTCGAGACGATCGGCCGGACCAAGGGCTTCCTGCTGGTGGCGTCGAGCCCGCTGACGCGCTCGTCGCATCATGCCGGCGACGATTTCGCCAGGTTGCGCGCGGCGCGCGAAGCGTTTCTCAGGAAGTCCGCCTAACAAACTGGTTTCATGCCACAATTCGAAGCCCATCGCCGCGTCGCGCATACGCCTGAACAGATGTTCGCTCTGGTCGCGGATATCGAATCCTATCCGCAATTCCTGCCGCTTTGCGAGGCACTTACGGTTCGTTCGCGCAAGGAACGCGACGGACGCACGCTGCTCATCGCCGACATGAGCATTGGCTACAAGGCGATCCGCGAGACTTTCACCACGCAGGTGCTGCTGAAGCCTGACGAGAACGCCATCGACGTCAAATATATCGACGGCCCGTTCAAATATCTGAGCAATGTCTGGCGCTTCGACCCGGCGGACGGCGGTGGTTGCAACGTCTGCTTCTTTATCGACTATGAGTTCAAGAGCCGCATTTTGGGTGCGCTCATGGGAACCATGTTCGACCGCGCCTTCCGCATGTTCTCCGAGGCGTTCGAGAAACGCGCCGAAATCATCTACGGCACGCCATCGGCGGCCTGATCCGCAGCGAGCGCGCGCAGACCCAGTTCAAGCGCATGCCGGACCGTCTCCCGGCGGATGAAATCACGGCCCTTGTCGCCGAACAGCTGGCATTCGCTGACCACCGGTCGGCCAGCCACGGCAACGCCGAACCAGACCAGGCCGACAGGTTTTTCCGCTGAGCCACCGCCCGGACCGGCGATGCCGGTCACCGCGAGCGCAAGCCCGGCGCGCGAATGGGCCAAGGCGCCGGCCGCCATCTCCACCGCAGTCTCGCGCGAGACCGCCCCGTTCGCCTCGAGTGTAGCGGCCGAGACGCCGAGCATCTCGGTCTTGGCCTGGTTGGAATAGGTGATGAAGCCGCGATCGACCACAGTGGAAGAGCCGGCAATGTCGGTCAGCGTGGCGATGATCATGCCGCCGGTGCAGCTCTCCGCCGTCGCCAGCATGATGCCGCGCTGCTGGCAGGCCTGAAGCAGGGCATCTGCGAGATCGCTATTGCTCATTCGGGGACATCCCCTGGAAACACAACGCTGGCGGTCGCGATGGCCGCTATGCCTTCCTCACGGCCGACGAAGCCGAGCTTCTCATTGGTTGTCGCCTTGATCGAGATGCGGTCGCGCGAAATTCGCAACATTGCGGAAAGCGTTTCGGTCATGGCCTCGCGATGCGGGCCGACGCGCGGCGCCTCGCAAACCAATGTGATGTCGGCGTTGGCGATGCGCCCGCCGCGCTCGCGCACCAGCTTCGCTGCGTGTTCGACGAAGATGCGTGAAGCGGCCCCTTTCCACTGCGGGTCGGAGGGCGGGAAATGCGTGCCGATGTCACCGGCGCCGCAGGTGGCGAGCAGCGCGTCGGTCAACGCATGCAGGCCGACATCGGCATCCGAATGGCCGGACAATTTCCTGTCGTGCGGAATAGCGACACCGCACAGGGTGACATGGTCGCCGGGCTCGAAGGCATGGACGTCGTAGCCGTTGCCGGTTCGGATGTCCGGAAAACGTGAGGCGCTGGAAAGCCGCTGATCCGCCATCGCAATATCCCGTGCCCAGGTCAGTTTGACATTGTCCGGCGAGCCGGGAACGATCTTCACCGGAATATGCGCCCATTCGGCGATTGCCGCATCGTCGGTGAAATCCGCCTTGCCCAATTGATGAGCCTTTTCGTGCGCGGCCAGGATCGGCCAGAACGGAAAGCCTTGTGGTGTCTGTGCGGCATGGAGCCCGGCCCTGGACACTGTTTCGCCGCTCATGCCTTCGGCCGTTTCGCGCTTCAGCGTATCGGCAACGGGCAAAGCAGGCAGCGCTCCCTGGCGCTCTTCAATGGCGGCGATCGTGCGATCTATCAGTTCCGCATCGACAAACGGCCGAGCCGCATCATGGATCAGGACCCGGCCCGGCGCATGGCTTCTCAACGCCAGCAGTCCAAGCCGGACGGACTCCTGCCGTGACGTACCGCCGATCACAGCGACGACACGGTCGGCGTTCGCGCCGGCGGCGCGGCGGAAAAGCGCGCCGTCTTCGGCATGGATAGCAACGACGACAGGTCCAATTTTCGGATGCGTCAGAAAGGCGTCGAGCGTGCGTGCGATAACGGCGCCGCCGCCAATCTGCTGGTACTGCTTCGGCCCATTGGCCTGCCCCGCGCGCGCGCCGCGCCCGGCAGCAACGATGACCACGGCGACCTTGTCGTCGGCAGCTGGCTTTTCGCTGACATGTCTCATGCCGAGACGCTTAGCGCATGATCCTGAAAAGTGGTATCGCTTTCACAAGACCTAGGATTGATGCCGTCCGGCGATCCATATTTTTCCCAAATGCGCCTTAATGTCACGACATTGCGCGTTGCACATTGCCGTCGTTCTGGCTAGAGAATGTGCAGCAATCGAAGGTGCTTGGTTTTTGTGCATGCCTGATGTGACCAAATTGGCTTCGCCGCTGGAGGTGGGTGGCGTGAGAATCCGCAACCGCGTGTTTCTCGCGCCGATGTCGGGCATTACCGACGAACCGTTCCGGCAGCGCGCCCATGCGCATGGCGCCGGGCTGGTTGTATCGGAAATGGTGGCGAGCGGCGAGCTTGCAAAGGGCAGGGCTGGCTCGGGCCTGCGCATCCGTCATTCCGGGCTGCCTGTCCACATGGTCCAGCTTGCCGGCCGCGACGCGGTGCACATGGCCGAGGGCGCACGAATCGCAGCCGGCGAAGGCGCCGACATCATCGACATCAACATGGGCTGTCCGGCCAAGAAGGTGACGGGCGGCTATGCCGGTTCGGCACTGATGCGAGACCTCGACCACGCGCTGTCGCTGATCGAAGCGGTAGTCGGCGCGGTCGACGTGCCGGTCACGGTCAAGATGCGGCTTGGCTGGGACGAGAGCGCGCTCAACGCGCCGATGCTGGCGCGACGCGCCGAGCAGGCCGGCGTCAGGATGGTGACGGTGCACGGCCGCACACGTTGCCAGTTCTATCAGGGCACGGCCGACTGGCGTGCCATCGCACGCGTCAAGCAGGCCGTCTCCATCCCTGTGGTTGCCAATGGCGATGTCGGCTCGCCGGCAGAGGCAGCCTTGATCCTCGACCAGTCCGGCGCCGACGCGGTGATGATCGGCCGTGCGCACTATGGCGCGCCGTGGACTGCCGGCAGCATTGTAGCGGCCGCGCTGGCCGAGCCAGTATCCGGCATGCCGGACAGCCCGCAAGCGCTGACCGACTACGTCATTGCCCATTACGAAGACATGCTGACGCTCTATGGCGCCGAAAGCGGATTGCGCCAGGCGCGCAAGCATCTCGGCTGGTATCTCGACCGCCATGCCGTCACAAGCGATGACTGGCGCAAGGCCATCCTCACGTCTTTCGAGCCTGGGCGGGTCATTGCCTTGCTGCGCGACATGTTTTCAAGCGCTCCCGAAGCGCCGAATCTGCGGAGTGCGGCATGAACGCCACCGTCACACAGAGCACGGACATGGCGGACGCCGCGCATATTGTGCTCAACACAATTCGTCGGCCGGTGATCATGGTCGATCCGCAAGGCTTCGTCACCTTCGCCAATGCCGATGCCGAGGATTTTTTCCGCTCGAGCGCCACGATGCTCGCCCGCAACACGCTGCACAAGCTCATTCCTTTCGGCAGTCCGCTGCTGACGCTTGTCGACCAGGTGCGCGAGCGCCGTGCGCCGGTGAACGAATACCGGGTGGACGTGTCGTCGCCGCGTCTCGGCATCGAGAAGGTGGTCGATCTCTACGTCGCGCCGGTGACGGAATTTCCAGGCTCCGTCGTGGTGATGTTCCAGGAACGCTCAATGGCCGACAAGATCGACCGGCAGATGACGCATCGCGGTGCGGCGCGCTCGGTCACCGGCCTTGCCGCGATGCTTGCCCATGAGATCAAGAACCCGCTGTCCGGCATTCGTGGCGCCGCGCAGCTGCTTGAGCTGTCGGCGTCCGACGAGGATCGCGCGCTGACGCGTTTGATCACCGACGAGACCGACCGCATTGTCTCGCTGGTCGACCGCATGGAGGTGTTTTCGGACGAGCGGCCGATCGACCGCTACCCCGTCAACATCCATGTCGTGCTCGACCATGTCAAAGCAATCGCCAAGAACGGTTTTGCCAAGCGGATCAAGATATTAGAGGACTATGATCCATCATTGCCTCCGGTTTTTGCCAATCGCGACCAGCTCATCCAGGTGTTCCTCAATCTGGTAAAAAATGCCGCCGAGGCGATCGGCAGCGATCCGCAGGGCGAGATCACGCTGTCGACTGCCTTCCGCCCGGGCATCCGTGTTTCCGTGCCCGGAACGCAGGACCGGGTGTCGCTGCCATTGGAATTCTGCGTGCGCGACAACGGTTCGGGTGTCTCCGAGGATATCCTGCCGATCCTGTTCGATCCCTTCATCACCACCAAGCCGAACGGCTCCGGTCTCGGTCTGGCGCTGGTCGCAAAGATCGTCGGCGAGCATGGCGGCATCATTGAATGCGAATCGACGCCGCGCGGGACCACCTTCCGCATCCTGATGCCGGCGTGGAAAGAAACCCAGTTTGCCGACGACGACGGTGAAGGAGACCGCAAATGACCATTCGCGGCAATATTCTCGTCGCCGACGACGATGCGGCCATCCGCACTGTCCTCAACCAGGCGCTTTCGCGCGTCGGTCACGACGTGCGCGTCACCTCCAATGCCTCGACGCTGTGGCGCTGGGTGGCCGCGGGCGAGGGGGATCTGGTCATCACCGACGTTGTCATGCCTGACGAGAACGCCTTCGACATGCTACCGCGCATCAAGAAGGCGCGACCGGAACTGCCGGTCATCGTCATGAGTGCGCAGAACACGTTCATGACGGCGATCCGGGCCTCCGAAACCGGAGCCTATGAATATCTGCCAAAACCGTTCGACCTGACGGAGCTGCTCAACATCGTCAATCGGGCGCTTTCCGAGCCGCGGCGGCCCAAGATCGATACGCGTGCCGACGAGCCGCCTGAAACGATGCCGCTGGTCGGCCGCTCGGCGGCCATGCAGGACATCTACCGCATGCTGGCGCGGATGATGCAGACCGACCTGACGGTGATGATCTCAGGCGAATCGGGTACCGGCAAGGAACTGGTGGCGCGCGCGCTGCATGAATATGGCCGTCGTCGTGGTGGCCCCTTCGTCGCGATCAACATGGCGGCGATCCCGCGCGACCTGATCGAATCGGAACTATTCGGGCACGAGAAGGGCGCCTTTACCGGCGCACAGAGCCGCTCCACTGGCCGTTTCGAGCAGGCCGAAGGCGGCACGCTGTTCCTCGACGAGATCGGCGATATGCCGATGGAAGCGCAGACGCGGCTTCTGCGTGTGTTGCAGCAGGGCGAATACACCACGGTCGGCGGCCGCACGCCGATCAAGACCGACGTGCGCATCGTCGCTGCCACCAACAAGGACCTGCGCACGCTGATCAATCAGGGGCTTTTCCGCGAGGACCTGTTCTACCGCTTGAACGTTGTGCCGCTCAGGCTGCCGGCGCTGCGCGAGCGATCGGAGGACATTCCGGACCTCGTCCGGCACTTCTTCAAGCTCGGCGCCAGTGAAGGCCTGCAGACCAAGCGCATTTCCACCGGCGGCATCGAGCTGATGAAGCGCTACCCATGGCCTGGCAACGTGCGCGAACTCGAAAACCTCATCCGCAGGCTGGCTGCACTGTATTCGCAGGACGAGATATCCGCCGAGATCATCGAGGCGGAGTTGAAGACTGGCGAAAGGCCTGTCGTTCCAGGTGGCGGCAACCTCATTCCCGACGACCTTTCCATCGGCCAGGCGGTGGAGCATTTCCTGCAGCGCTATTTTGCCTCGTTTGCCGGCGACTTGCCGCCGGCCGGCCTCTATCAGCGAATCCTCTCCGAGGTCGAGTATCCACTGGTCCTCGCCTCGATGACCGCAACGCGCGGTAACCAGATCAAGGCCGCCGAATTGCTAGGACTCAACCGCAACACGCTGCGCAAGAAGATTCGCGAACTCGGCGTCAACGTCTACAAGTCCTCCAGGCAGGTCTAGACGAACCCCTTACGAGCGCTTTCCAGGGGATCGATCGCCGAAAGATTTCCGTCTCGGCCACACTTGTTGCATAATCGCCACAATGCGTTGCATACATCCGACGCAATCACTGGCTCTAGACGGCGACATGGCTCTGCACGCACCGACACTGAGCAAACCGCATTTCAGCACTACCGGCGCGCGAGACGGTCGCCGGCTGCTTGCGCTGCCCGGCGTGGTCGCCATTGCCGGTGCGCTGGTGACGGCGGCGATCTCCTTCGCCATTCTGGTTGGCGCCACGCCGATCACGCCCGACGCGCGGACGACGCTGGCGCTGATCGCGCTTAACGCCGCGTTCGTCCTGTTTCTGATCTTGCTGGTCGGCCGCGAAGTGCATCGCATCCTGATGGCACGCCGGCACGGCAAGGCTGCGTCGCGCCTGCATGTGCGCATCGTGGCGATGTTTGCGCTGGTCGCCGCCATCCCCGCGATCATGGTGGCGATCATCGCGTCGATCACGCTCGACATCGGCCTCGACCGCTGGTTCGAGATCCGCACCAAGACGATCGTCAATTCGTCGTTGTCGATCGCCGACGCCTATGTGCAGGAAAACGCACGAAATCTTCAGGGCACGACGTTGTCGATGGCTTACGACCTCGACGCTTCGCGCACGCTTTACGGCCTCGATCGGACCGGCTTCCTTGACCTCATGAACAAGGAGGCGGTTGGACGCTCCCTGGCACACGCAGCACTCATCAAGCCCGATGGTTCCTTCGTCATGAGCGCCAAGACCGACGCGGACTTTGCCATGCCGGAGCCGCCGGAGGGCGCTGTGGCAAGCGCGGCCAACGGCAAGCCGGTGCTGATCGAGCCGCGCACCCGTAACATCATGGGGGCCATCGTCAAGCTGCGCGAGATCGACGGGCTCTATCTCTACACCATTCGCCTCGTCGATCCCGAGGTGATCAAGGCACGGCAGATCGTCAAATCCAACACCGCAGAATATCGCGGTCTCGAAGACAATCGCCGCACCTCGCAAGTGGCTTTCGCGCTTCCCTATCTGTCGCTGACGCTGATCATCATCCTGTCCGCCATCTGGACCGGCATTGCGGTGGCCGACCGCCTGGTGCGGCCGATTCGTCAGCTCATCGGCGCGGCCGACGAGGTCGCTACCGGCAATCTCGATGTGGCCGTGCCAGTCCGCCCCTCCGATGGCGACGTCGCCTCGCTCGGCGACACCTTCAACAAGATGCTGATGGAGCTGAAATCGCAGCGCAACGAGATCCTGTCGGCCAAGGATCTGATCGACGAGCGGCGGCGCTTTTCGGAGGCTGTGCTTGCCGGCGTCACCGCCGGGGTCATCGGCGTCGATCCATATGGCATCGTCACCATCGTCAATCGTTCGGCCGAAACGATGCTGGCCATATCCGCCACCGCGGCGCTTGGGCAGAACCTTTCCGCCGTGCTACCGCATGTCGGCCGCGTCTTCGAGATCGGCCGCAAGTCGGGCAAGCCGGTCTATCGCGAACAGGTCACCTTCTATCGTGCCGGCACCGAACGGACCTTCAACGTGCAGATCACGATTGAAGCCGGCGACGACGGTTCGGAGGATAAATCCTACGTCGTGACAGTCGACGACATTACCGATCTGGTCCAGGCACAGCGTTCCTCTGCATGGGCCGACGTGGCGCGGCGCATCGCCCACGAGATCAAGAACCCGCTGACGCCGATCCAGCTTTCGGCCGAGCGTATCAAGCGCCGTTACGGCAAGGTCATCACCGAGGACCGTGAGGTTTTCGATCAATGCACCGACACCATCATCCGGCAAGTGGAGGACATCGGCCGCATGGTCGACGAGTTCTCAGCGTTCGCCCGCATGCCGAAACCCGAAATGAAGGCCATCGATCTGCGCGATTCGTTGCGCGAGGCCTCGTTCCTAGTCGAAGTGAGCCGCGCCGACATCACCTTCGAGCGCGTCTTCGGCAATGAGCCGCTCAAAGGCACGTTCGACAGCCGCCTGATGGCGCAGGCTTTCGGCAACGTCATCAAGAATGCTGCCGAAGCTATCGACGGACTTGATGCAGAGGATCGTCCGCACGGCATAATCCGGATTCAAGCCGGGCGTCAGAATGGCGCGATTCGAATCGACGTCATCGACAACGGCAGGGGCTTGCCGCGCGAAAACCGGCAGCGCTTGCTCGAGCCTTACATGACGACACGCGAGAAAGGCACCGGGCTTGGCCTCGCTATCGTCAAGAAGATCGTGGAGGACCATGGCGGGCGACTCGAATTGCACGATGCACCAGCGGAATTCCACGATGGGCGGGGTGCGATGATCAGCATCATCCTGCCGGTTGCCGCCACCGTTCCGATACGCGGCGAAAGCAAGACGGAACACGAAAAAGAAACTGAAAAGGTCGGTAATGGCGTCTGATATTCTCATCGTCGACGACGAGGAAGACATCCGCGAACTCGTCGCCGGTATCCTGAGCGACGAAGGTCACGAAACCCGCACGGCGTTTGACGCCGACAGCGCGCTGGCGGTGGTTGCCGACCGGGCACCCAGGCTGATCTTCCTCGACATCTGGCTGCAGGGTTCGCGGCTCGATGGCCTCGCTTTGCTGGACAAGATCAAGACGATGCACCCGAACCTGCCGGTGGTGATGATCTCGGGCCACGGCAATATCGAAACGGCAGTCTCGGCCATCCGCCGCGGCGCCTATGATTTTATCGAAAAGCCGTTCAAGGCCGACAGGCTGATCCTTATTGCCGAACGGGCGCTTGAAACGTCCAAATTGAGACGCGAGGTTTCGGATCTCAAGCTGCGCAGCGGCGAGACTTTCGACCTCATCGGCATGTCGTCGGCAATGAGCCAATTGCGCCAGACCATCGAGCGCGTCGCGCCGACCAACAGCCGCGTCATGATTATCGGCCCCTCCGGCTCGGGCAAGGAACTGGCGGCGCGCGCCATCCACGCACTGTCGGCGCGCAAGAGTGCACCGTTTGTGACGCTGAGTGCCGCCAACATCACGCCTGAGCGTATGGAGATCGAGTTGTTCGGCACCGAATCGAACGGCGTCGAACGCAAGGTCGGTGCGCTGGAGGAGGCCCATCGCGGCATTCTCTACATCGATGAAGTGGCCGACATGCCGCGTGAGACGCAAAACAAGATCCTGCGCGTGCTGGTCGAACAGCAGTTCGAGCGGGTAGGGGGCACCAAGCGGGTCAAGGTCGACGTACGCATCATCTCGTCGACCTCGCAGAACCTGGAAGCCATGATCGCCGACGGCCGTTTCCGTGAGGACCTTTATCATCGCCTGGCCGTGGTTCCGGTCATGGTGCCGGGACTGGCCGAGCGTCGCGAGGACATTCCTTATCTGGTCGACAATTTCATGAAGCAGATCGCTCGCCAGGCCGGCATCAAGCCGCGCCGCATCGGCGACGACGCGCTGGCGGTGCTGCAGGCGCACAACTGGCCGGGCAACGTTCGGCAGTTGCGCAACAATGTCGAGCGCCTGATGATCCTGGCGCGCGGCGACGATGTCGATGCGCCGATCACCGCCGACCTCCTGCCAGCCGAGATCGGCGACGTCATGCCGCGCACTCCAACCAAGTCCGATCAGCACATAATGGCACTGCCGCTGCGTGAAGCACGCGAACAATTCGAGAAGGACTATCTGATCGCCCAGATCAACCGTTTTGGCGGCAACATCTCGAAGACGGCAGAGTTTATCGGCATGGAACGCTCTGCACTGCACCGCAAGCTGAAGTCGCTGGGCGTCTGAGAGCCAAACCAGCCGTGGCCCACGCAATTATCGGTTACGGCGGTCGTGGAATCGCATAAGAGCACTGCAGCGCCGCGCGTCTTTGGGACGCACAAAGGAGGCTGTAGCATTTTGATTTTTGCGCATGATCCTTTCCGAAATCGATTCCGATTTTCGGGCTCATGCGCTGACTTCTCCAGGGGTTATCCATGCCGCGCATTGCCTATGTGAACGGACGCTATGTCGCTCACGCCGAAGCTTCCGTGCACATCGAGGACCGTGGCTATCAATTCGCCGACGGCGTCTACGAGGTCTGCGAGGTGGCGCGGGGCTTCATCGTCGACATGCCGCGCCATCTCGCCCGATTGAACCGCTCGCTCACCGAACTCTCGATCGACTGGCCGATCACGCGCGGCGTGCTGCCGCTCGTCATGGGCGAGGTGGTGCGCCGCAACCATGTCGTCGACGGCCTGGTCTATGTCCAGGTGACACGCGGTGTCGCCAGCCGTGAGTTTTTCTTCCCGCCGGCGGGCACGAAGCCGTCGCTGGTGGTGACCGCCAAAAAAGCCGATCCTGCAGCTGCCGCGAAGCGGGCCGAGAGCGGGATCCGGGTTATCACGGTGCCGGAGAACCGGTGGGATCGGGTCGATATCAAGTCGGTCGGCCTGTTGCCGAACGTGCTGGCCAAACAGAAAGCCAAGGAAGCAGGCGCCCAGGAGGCGTGGTTCGTCGATGTTGACGGCACCGTCAAGGAAGGTGGATCGTCGAACGCCTGGATCATCACCAGGGACGGCGTGCTGGTGACGCGGCCGGCCGAGCATGGCATCCTGCGCGGTATCACCCGCACGACACTGTTCGATGTCGCCGCCAAGCTCGGCCTGAAGATCGAGGAGCGCGGCTTTTCGGTTGCCGAGGCCAAGGCCGCGCGCGAGGTTTTCATCAGCTCCGCGACCACGATCGCCATGCCGGTGGTGGCAATCGATGGCGCTCCCGTCGCCAACGGCCACCCGGGCTCGATAACAGTTTCACTACGGCGGGCCTTTTTTGACGTTGCGGAAAAAAGTCCAGCCTGATAACCGCACAGATGGAATGAACATCAATATATCTCGTTCTGCTTGTCGTTACTGACGGCAAGATGGTGTTTGCGTGCTTGACATGTGCCAGCTAATTTGGCGCATTGGCTTGCAAACCGAAGGGGATCGGCGAAAGACAAGAACAATGGCGGAACGATCGCAAAATCTTCAGGACCTGTTCCTGAATTCAGTTCGCAAGAGCAAAAACCCACTCACCATCTTTCTCATCAACGGCGTGAAGCTGACCGGCGTGGTCACTTCGTTCGACAATTTCTGCGTTCTGCTGCGTCGCGACGGCCATTCCCAGCTCGTCTACAAGCACGCCATTTCCACGATCATGCCGAGCCAGCCGGTTCAGATGTTCGATGGTGAGGAAAGCCAGGGCGCCTGATTGGCACGTGAGAAAGACGCGGACCGCAGCGTTCGCGGAAAACCAGCACATCAGACCGGGACAGAGGCCAACGGTCCGACCCGGGCGGTGGTCATCGTGCCGGTGCTTACCCGGCAGCCGCGTGGCAACGACGACACCAATCGCCCGCGCCTGACCCGTTCCGCCGAGGCCCGTCGCGACGAGGCGGTCGGCCTCGCCAGCGCCATCGACCTTGACCTGGTCCACACGGCAGTGGTGACCGTCAACGATCCACGCCCGGCGACCTTGCTCGGCAGCGGCAAGGTCGCGGAGTTCGCCGAGATCGTCAAAGAGGGGCACGCGGAAGTGGTCATTGTCGATCATCCGCTGACACCGGTACAGCAGCGCAATCTCGAAAAAGAGTTGAACGCCAAGGTGCTCGACCGCACCGGGCTGATCCTGGAGATTTTCGGCGAGCGCGCCCGCACCAAGGAAGGCACGCTGCAGGTCGACCTTGCCCATCTCAACTACCAGAAGGGCCGCCTTGTGCGGAGCTGGACCCACCTTGAGCGCCAGCGCGGCGGCGCCGGCTTTCTCGGCGGCCCTGGCGAGACGCAGATCGAGTCGGATCGGCGTGTGTTGCAGGACAAGATCACCAAGCTGAAGCATGAGCTCGAAACGGTGCGCCGCACCCGCGACCTGCACCGCGCCAAGCGCAAGAAGGTGCCGTTTCCGGTGGTGGCGATCGTCGGCTACACCAATGCCGGCAAGTCGACGCTGTTCAACCGGCTGACCGGAGCAGGGGTGCTGGCGGAAGACATGCTGTTTGCCACGCTCGACCCGACGCTGCGCCGCGTGCGCCTGCGGCACGGAACGCCGGTCATCCTTTCCGATACGGTCGGCTTCATTTCCGACCTGCCAACGCATCTGGTCGCGGCCTTCAGGGCGACACTGGAGGAAGTGGTCGAGGCAGACCTCGTCATTCATCTGCGCGATATCTCCGACCCCGATACGGCCGCACAGGCCGAAGATGTCGAGCGCATCCTTGCCGATCTCGGCGTTGATGCCCGCGATAGCAAGCGCGTCATCGAAGTGTGGAACAAGATCGACCGGCTCGACGAGGGCAACCGCGCGCGGCTGCTTGCCGATGGTGCTGACGGCAGGAAGGCGCCGCCTATCGCCATATCGGCGGTTACCGGCGAAGGCATCGATGCGCTGAAGGCGATCATCGAGACGATGATGTCGGGCGAACTGGAGACGTTCACGGTCACGCTCAAGGCCGACCAACTCGGCGTCGTCGACTGGCTTTACCGCAACGGCGACATCGTCTCGCGTGATGACAATGAGGATGGCAGCGTGACCATCGCGCTCAAGGCCACACACAGTGCTCGACAAGAGATAGAAAGCCGATTGCGACGTCAAAACAATGGGTAGGGCGTTTATTTCGCGCTTTTTGCCTGCTGCCAGAGCGCTTCCATCTCGTCCAGCGTCGCCTCTTCGAGGTTGTTTCCCGACGCTTGCAGCGCCTGCTCGACATGGTGGAAGCGCGACCGGAATTTTTCGTTGGTGCCGCTGAGTGCCGCTTCGGAATCGATTTTGAGGTGCCGGCCGAGATTGACGATCGCAAACAGCATGTCGCCGAACTCGTCCTTGATCGGTGCGCTGTCGCCTTTGGCCAGCGCTTCGCGTAATTCGCCGATCTCCTCCTCGATCTTTTCGAGGATCGGTGCCGCCTCGCTCCAGTCGAAGCCGACGCGGGCGGCCTTTTCCTGCAGTTTGAGGGCCCGGGTCAGCGCGGGCAGGGCGACCGGCACGCTGTCGAGAAAGCCCTTGCCATGGTCCTCGGGGTCGAGCCCTCGGACGAGGCGGGCGCTGCGCTTCTCCGCTTTTTCCTCCGCTTTGATCTTTTCCCACATGCCCTTCGCCATGCCGGCGCTGCGCGCCTTTTCGTCGCCGAAAACATGCGGGTGGCGGCGGATCATTTTTGTGGTGATGGCCTCGACCACATCGCCGAATGAGAATTCGCCGGCCTCCTCGGCCATTTGCGCGTGGTAGACCACTTGCAACAGGAGATCGCCGAGTTCATCGCGCAGATCGTCCAGGTCGCCCCGCGCGATGGCGTCCGCCACTTCGTAGGCTTCCTCTACCGTGTATGGCGCGATTGTCGAAAAGTCCTGCTCGATATCCCACGGGCAGCCGGTTTCCGGCGCCCGCAGCGCTGCCATGATCTCGATCAGCCGGGAAATGTCTTTCGAGGGTTTCATCTGGGAAACGCTATCCTGTACACGGCTGTGCGGCCAACAGCTTCAGCCGGTGAGGGCGCCTTGTCCACAGATCGGCGGCCAGACCATGATCGTGGAAGCCGGTTTTCGGAAAAGATCATGGTCAAGCAAAAAGTATCAGTCGAGCACGGAGACAATCGCCTTGGCGAGCGCGTCCATGCCGTCCTCGGGCAGGCCGGCAACGTTGATGCGGCTGTCGCCGACCATGTAGATGCCATGCTCGGCGCGCAGCCGCTCGACTTGCGCTTCCGACAGGCCAAGCCGGGAAAACATGCCGCGATGGCTGGCGACGAAATCGAAACGGTCGGAGTTGGACTGCCGCCGCAGCGCTTCGGCGAACTGGACGCGCAGCCGCAGCATGCGCAGGCGCATCTCTTCAAGCTCTGCTTCCCAGTCGGCCCGCAACGTAGCGTCCTCGAGCACCATGCGCACCGCAGCCGCGCCATGGTCCGGCGGCATCGAATACATGGCGCGCGCCGCCGACAGCATCTGGCCCATCGCCATATCCGCCTGCGCACCGTCTTTCGCCATGATCAGCGCTGCACCAACGCGGTCGCGATAGACGGCAAAGTTCTTCGAGCAGCTCGAGGCAACGACCATTTCCGGAACTTTCGCCGCCAGCAGGCGCAAGCCGGCGGCATCCGCATCAAGCCCCTCGCCAAAGCCTTGATAGGCGATGTCGACAAAGGGCAGCAGACCACGCTCAACGACGAGATCGGCAACGGCAGCCCATTGCGAGATGTCTAGATTGGCGCCCGTCGGGTTATGGCAACAGCCATGCAACAGCACGACGTCGCCGGGATTCGCGGTTCTCAACGCATCCAGCATGTCGTCGAAGCGAACCGCACCAGAAGCAACGTCGAAATAGGGGTACTCGCGTATCTGCAGGCCAGCGGCGCGCATCACCGGCATGTGGTTCGGCCATGTCGGATCCGATAGCCAGACCGTCGCGTCGGCGCGGGTCCTTTTCAGCAGCTCTGCCACCAGCCGCAGCGCGCCGGAGCCGCCGGGCGCCTGTGCCGCACGAATGCGCGTCATGTCGGCTTTTGGGCCGAACACCAACCTAGCCATTGCCGCGTTGAAGGCGGTATCGCCGGCAAGGCCGAGATAGGTCTTGGTGTCCTGGCCTCGCAGCAGCCGCTTTTCGGCTTCGCGCACCGCGCGCATCACCGGCGTCTTGCCGTCGCGATCCTTATAGACGCCGACCCCAAGATCGACCTTGTCGGGACGCGGGTCGGCGCGATAGAGCCCGATCAAGGCAAGGATCTTGTCGGCGGGCGCGGGCTGGAGATTTTCGAACATCGATAAGGTTCCGTTGGCGGCGGAGTGATACGCAAACCGGCCGTGCTTTGCCAGCGGTTTCATATGCGCCAACTCGGCGCCGGTTTGCCTCGAGGGCGGCCGATACTATCTGCCGGGCGAGGGCAGGCCCGAGATCTCCCAGGACGAGAGCGCGGCGAGCCGAAAAAATTCGGGGAGAGCGGGATTAAAACCCCGACCTGCTCCGTAAACAGGACATGAAACGGCCGATGCCACGCTTCGATATTCTGGGACAGCTCGGTTCGCTGCGCCGCTACGCACGCTCGCTGACGCGCGACAGCGCCGATGCAGAGGATCTGGTGCATGATGCGCTGGTGCGTGCCTATGAGCGACGCGGCAGCTTCCGCTCAGGCGGAAATCTTCGCGTATGGCTGCTGTCAATCGTCCACAATGCGTTCATCGACGGCTTGCGATCCCGCAAATCCGAAGCGGTGCGCATCGAACAGGCCGGCCATCTCACCGAGGCCAGCGTCCAGGCTCCGCAGGAACATTCCGTCCGGCTGGCACAGGTGCGCGACGCTTTTTTCACATTGCCGGAAGAGCAACGTTGCGCGCTGCATCTCGTCGCCATCGAGGGGCTTAGCTACAGCGAGGCGGCCGAGGTTAGCGGCGTGCCGCTTGGCACGCTGATGTCGCGCATCGGCAGGGCGCGTGCGGCACTCCGCGAGATGGAGGACGCGGCACCGGCACGCACGAAAAGCCATCTGAAGATCGTCGGAGGTGGATCATGAACCAACTGCGCGATCCCGTCACCGACACCGATCTCGACGCCTATGTCGACGATCAGCTGGACGTTGCTCGTCGCATCGAGGTCGAGGCGTTCCTTTCGGCTCGCCCGGAAGCGGCCGCGCGGGTGATGACTGATCTGAGGACGCGTGACGAGCTGCGCGTGGCGCTTGCCGGATCGAAAGGCATGGCGCGGCCGGCGACGGCTGATGCGGCACGGCGGCTGGAGCGGGGGTTAGCGCGCGGCCGTGTCCTTGGTGCTTTGCAGCGTGCGGCGGCTGTCGCTGTTTTCGTCGCCGCCGGCTGGCTTGCGAACGGGCTCATCGGACCGATATCGGTGACGGAAGTCGTCGCTTCGACCCATCCGCCCGCCTATGTGGAGGACGCAGTCCGGGCGCATCGGACGACGCTCGTGCGCGAGGCGATGTCGTCACAACTCGAGGCGCCCGGCTACAATGCCGACGAAATCCGCGCCGCCACGGCGATCGTCATGCCATCGCTGCCAACGGACTGGACGGTCCGTGACGTGCAGATCTACCCATCGCAGTTCGGCCCGAGCGTCGAGATGGCTGTCGAGACAAAAGAGATGGGGCTGCTCTCGCTGTTCGCCATCCGGCCCGGAACATTCGACGTCGTCAAGCCGACTGTCGTTCCGTCGGGCGAGGTTTCCTCGGCCTATTTCCAGATCGGCGAGGTCGCCTACGCAGTCGTCGCACGTAGCGATGTCCGCGGCCTCGATCGCACGGCCGAAGCGCTCGCCAAAACACTCTACTGATCGACTACCTCTAAGAAGGAGAACCAAATGAACAATCTGGGATACATTGGGACCAGAGCCCGAGCCGGAGCCGTCTACGACGAAGGCCTGCGCCGGCACATGCTGCGCGTCTATAACTACATGGGCCTTGGCCTCGTCGTTACGGGCGTGATCGCCCTCGTGGTGGCCTCCACGCCCGCCCTTTACGTGCCGATCTTCTCCACCCCGCTGAAATGGGTGGTGATGCTGGCGCCGCTGGCCTTTGTGCTGCTGTTCTCGTTCCGTATGCAGACGATGTCGGCGGCCGGGGCCCAGGCAATGTTCTGGGCGTTCTGCGCGGTCATGGGTCTCTCGCTGGCTTCCGTGTTCCTGGTCTTTACCGGCACCAGCATCGCCCGCACCTTCTTCATCGCCGCCACCATGTTCGGCGCCACCAGCCTTTATGGCTATACGACCAGTCGCGACCTGACGCAGTTCTCGTCCTTCCTGATCATGGGCCTGATCGGCGTGGTGATCGCCAGCATCGTCAATATCTTCCTGGGTTCGACAGCGCTGCAGTTTGCGATCTCGGTGATCGGAATCGCCGTCTTCGTCGGGCTCACGGCCTGGGACACGCAGACGATCAAGGAGCAGTACGCCGAAAACTTCGGCGCCGAAACACAGCAAAAGCTCGCCGTTTTTGGTGCATTCTCGCTCTATCTGAACTTCGTCAACATCTTCCAGCTGTTGCTGAACTTCACCGGCGAGCGCGAATAGCCGCGTCGGACCGAGACCGGAATAGTACATCATGGACAGAAACGACCAGCAGGCGATCGGACAGCTCTTCGAGAAGCTCGCAAATGTCGAGCGCCAGGCGCCGCCGCGCGATGCCGAAGCGGAACGCTTGATCCAGGACCAGATCACCCAGCAGCCTGGGGCGCCATACTACATGGCACAGACGATCGTGGTGCAGGAGCGGGCCCTGAACGCAGCGCAGGCGCGCATCGAAGAGCTGGAGGAGCAGGCGCGGCAGCCTGCCGGCGGTGGACCGCTCAGTGGCTTCTTCGGCCGCAGCGGCGGCAGGCGCTCAGGCTCGGTTCCGCGGGTAGCGCGCACCGCCTCTGCTGCCGCGGAGGAGCCACAAGACCAGTCACAGCGGGCCGGCGGCGGGTTCCTTGCCGGCGCCGCGCAGACCGCGATGGGGGTGGCAGGCGGCGTGCTGCTCGGCAATGCGATCGCCGGCATGTTTGGCGGCACCGCAGCCGGACGAAGCCGACCAGGCAGACGATGCCAGCTCCGATAATGGCGGTGACTTCGGGGATATGGAATTCTGACGAGCGACCCAGCCTGTGCCGGCGCTCGTGACGGTTGCCGGTCACCGGGTAGGCGGGGGCAGCATCCGGCAAGCGAGCTCTCGCCGGCGGCTAATAGCCCAAGCGCTTCAATTCAGCCTTGACCGCCCTGATCGTCTTGAAACGGAAACGCTTCGTCGTGCCGTCGCGCCATCCGCAGTCGCAGGTGGCGTCGAACTTTTGGCTCACTTTCAATTGCGTCAGCGCCTTCTGGCCCGGTTTGGGGGCGTCGAAGATGCGAACTTCGTAGAGCGTCCCCGAAACGTCGTAGTGCGAAACAGGCCAGGCAAGTATGACAGTCAGTTCCTTTGCCGGATCGTGATCGGCGTTGACGAGGCCGAGCGCTGTAATCTCTGGCGTGCCGCCTTCGTGTTCGCCAAGCGTGACCTGGATTGTACGGTACCCGTCGGGTTGCTGCTGTAGTGCGACGAGTGGGCGTTCCGGATATTCCTCAGTGGTCTGGTAATCGACGAACAGTGTCTGGAGGCCGTTCCAGGTCACGGCTGTGGTGTGCGGATCAACGTTGTCCGCGAACCCAACCACACGTTTCGCGAAAGCCAGGTCATTCTCGCCTGGCGCACGATCAAAGTCCTGCGCTCGCGCGTCAGTGAATGCGCAGGCGAGGGTGAGGGCAAGACTTGCAAGCAGTGTGTTCATGATTCGCAACCCTAGCACGCCGTTGCCCCACAAATGCTGTCTCGCTGCCAACGGACGCTACAGGCTTCAGTGGACGCTACAGGCTTCAGTCGCATAAGATAGATTATGGAACTGACATGGCCGATAGGACGTGGCGAAGATAGCATAAGCGAGCCGCTGGGCGGTGAGCGAACTCTGTAACCCAGCTATGAAAACCTTGGTCCTTTACGCTGATTTGTAAGGGATTTCGATCGTCATGCCGTCATAGGCAGGCTCGACGTTGGCCGGCGTCTCGGCCATTACCGTGGCGTAGTCGAGCGGCACATGCATATGCGTCAGCACCGCGTTCTTCGGCGCCAGTCTTTCGATCCAGCCGAGCGCCTGGCCAAGCGACAGATGGCTCGGATGGAAGGTGTATTGCAGCGCGTCGATGACCAGCATGTCCAGCCCGCGCATACGCTCGGCTGTCGCTCCCGGAAAGTCGCTGATGTCAGGGCAATAAGCGAGATTGCCGATACGAAAACCCAGCGAGATGATGTCGCCGTGGATTTGCGGCAGCGGTTCGATGGTGAGGGCGCCGCCCTCGCCTTCGATCACCACCGGCCTGTTGTGGTCGATGATATGGGCGTTGACGATCGGCGGATACGAACTGCCTTTCGGTGTTTCGAAACAGTAGCGGAACGCTTCCCTCAGCCGCAGCATGGTAACCTGATCGGCATGGATGTCGATCCGATGGCGCTGCTCGAGCACGAAGCCGCGCAAATCGTCGATGCCGTGGATGTGGTCGGCATGCGGATGCGTATAGACGACCGCATCGATGCGCCTGACCGATGCCAGCAGCATCTGCTCGCGAAAATCCGGGCCGGTGTCGATGACGACCGTGGTCCTGGCGCCATTCGCCGCGATCCGCTCGACGAGCGCTGCGGTGCGCATGCGCCGGTTCTTTGGGTTGGTCGGATCACAATTACCCCAGTCGCCGGTGATGCGTGGCGTGCCCGGCGATGAGCCGCAGCCGAGGACGGTAAGACGCAACCGATCGCTCATGCGTCAGGCGCCCGGCGCGCTCGGGCGCGGCATTTTCCTGAACAACCGGAAGAAATTGTCGGTGGTGATAGCAGCGATCTCGGCCTCGCTGACGCCGATCGTGTCGGCCAGCACCTTGGCTGTATGCGCGACATAGGCAGGCTCGTTGCGCTTGCCGCGAAACGGGATCGGCGCAAGGTATGGCGCGTCGGTTTCGACCAGCAGACGGTCGCGCGGCACATCGGCGGCGACGGCGCGCAGCTCGGCGGAGTTCTTGAAAGTCAGGATGCCGGAAAACGAAACGTAGCCGCCGAGCGCCACGCCGATCTCGGCCAGCCGGCGCCCCGATGAAAAACAGTGCAAGATGAAGGGGAAGGCGCCCTTCCCTGTTTCTTCTTCGAGGATATCAGCCATGTTGTCGTCGGCGTCGCGTGAATGGATGACCAGCGGCAGACCGGTCTCACGAGCCGCGGCGATGTGGGTGCGAAAGCCCTGCGCCTGTGCATCGCGCGGCGCATGATCGTAGAAATAATCGAGCCCGGCCTCGCCGATCGCCACCACCTTGTGATGATCGGACAGCCGCACCAGATCCTCGACAGTCACATCAAGCTCTTCGGCCGCATTGTGCGGATGGGTACCGACCGAGCAATAGACCTCATCGAAAGTCTCCGCAATCTCAAGCACTTGTTGAAACCGCTTCACCCGCGTCGAGATCGTCACCATGCGGCCGACACNCGCACAAGGTCCTCAGCCGTCACATCCAGCTCTTCGCCGGCATTGTGAGGATGGGTGCCGACCGAGCAATAGATTTCGTCGAAACTCTCAGCAATCTCAAGCACTTGCGCAAACCGCTTCACGCGTGTCGAGATGGTCACCATGTGACCTATACCGGCAGCCTTTGCGCGGGCGACGATGGCCGCCCGCTCCTCGGCGAAATCCGGAAAGTCGAGATGGCAGTGACTGTCGACCAGCATCAGGCGCTTGTTTCCGTTTGCTCGACATAGCGTGGAAATACCGGTTCCGGCGCCGGCAGCGCCGTACCGGATACCAGCGCGTGAGCCTCGGCGACATTCGCGAAATCGCGGCTGTCCGCCGGCACCGCCAAAAGGTCGAGCAGCTTTGCCGCCGACTCCGGAATGAAGGGCTGGCAGAGCAGCCCGACACGCCGGATCACTTCAGCCGTGGTCCACAGCACCGTTTCCATGCGTGCCGGATCGGTCTTCTTCAGCGCCCATGGCTCCTGGCCGGCGAAATAGCGGTTGGCTTCCGCCACCACGCCAAAGATCGCCGCCAGCGCCAGATGGATGCCCTGGTCGGCCATCGTCCTGCGCGCCGTGACAAGGGCGGCATTGGCCTGATCGAGGATCGCCTTGTCGGCATTGCTCAATTCGCCGCGCTTAGGCACCACGCCGCCGCAGTTCTTGGCGATCATCGACAGCGAGCGCTGCGCCAGATTGCCGAGATCGTTGGCAAGATCGGCATTGGTGCGGTTGACGATGGCATCGTGACTGTAGCTGCCGTCCTGGCCAAACGGCACTTCGCGCATGAAGAAATAGCGCACCTGGTCAAGGCCGTAGTGCTCGATCATCGCGAACGGATCGACGACATTGCCGACCGACTTCGACATTTTCTCGCCACGGTTGAACAGAAAACCATGCGCGAACACGCGCTTCGGCAATTCGATGCCAGCCGACATCAGGAATGCCGGCCAGTAGACCGCGTGGAAGCGGATGATGTCCTTGCCGATGACGTGGGCGTTTGCCGGCCAGAAAGACCATCTCTCATTGGCCGGATCCGGATAGCCGGCAGCGGTGATGTAGTTGGTTAGTGCATCGACCCAGACATACATCACATGCTTCTCATCGCCGGGCACCGGCACGCCCCATTTGAATGTGGTGCGCGAGATCGACAGATCCTTCAGGCCGGATTTGACAAAGCTGATGATTTCGTTGCGCCGCTCCGCCGGTCCGACGAATTCGGGGCTGTTCTCGTAGAGCGCGAGCAGTCTGTCCTGATAGGCGGAAAGGCGGAAGAAATAGCTCTCTTCCTCGGTCCATTCGACGGGCGAGCCGAGTGGTTCGCGGCGCACGCCGTCGTCACCGACCTTGGTTTCGGCCTCGTCGAAATAGGCTTCCTGCCGCACCGAATACCAGCCGCTGTAGCGGTCGAGGTAGATGTCGCCATTCTCAGCCATGCGCGTCCAGATCGCCTGGCAGGCCTTGTAATGACGCTCCTCGGTGGTGCGGATGAAAACGTCGTTCGAGCAACCGGTCGCTTCGAGCATCGAGCGGAAGATCGCCGAGTTGCGATCGGCAAGCGCTTTCGGCGCTAAGCCTTCGGCGTCCGCCGTCTGCTGCATCTTCAAACCGTGCTCGTCGGTTCCCGAGACGAAGAAGACGTCCTTGCCGTCGAGCCGCTGGAAGCGGGCCAGCGTGTCGCTGGCGATGACATTGTAGGCATGGCCGATATGCGGCTTGCCGTTCGGATAGAAAATCGGCGTCGTGACGTAGTATTTTTCGCGTGCCATGGATGAGCCGTCATGAATGTCTGAATGAAAGATGTCGCGGTGAGATATCGCATCGAAACGGCAATTGCCATCCGACGCCAATGTGGTGGCTTCGAAGTTCCTGCGATTGATTGGGATCAAAACTCAGGGGCTTCAAAGCCACGCCAGCGGCCGTCACATTCGCATTGCAGAATTCAGGCGGTCGATCATGGTCAGGGCGTGCTGCTTCTTGTCGAGATTGTAGGTCTCGGTTTCAGATATAGCGTTCAAAGCCTCGTGCCAAGTATCCGACAGCGTTTTGGCCCGCGCCAAATCGCCGGCCAGCGCGGCCTGGCTGGCGCCGGCCGACAGAAGATCAAGTGCGCGGCGATTGAATGTCTCGAACGGGATCGCCTGGTCGCGGCCGGCGACCGCCTCGGCAAGACGGTAGGCGCCGGCGACATCTGTCTTTTTGGCCATCACCAGGGCGTCGAGGGTGGCGGCGATTTCCAGCCCGCCATATTGCGTCAACAGGATCGCAGTGCGGGCGCTGCCCCCTGCCCGTTCCGCCAGCGCCGCGCGCGCCGCAGGATCCTCCGGTGGCGGTGGCTCGATGCCCTCCAGAACCGTCATCAAGCTCTCGGCATCGAGCGGCGCCAACCGCACCATCTGGCAGCGCGACCGGATCGTCGGCAGCAGGCTGCCCGGCGCATGGACGATGAGGATGAACAAGGTGCGCGCCGGTGGTTCTTCAAGATTCTTCAGCAAGGCATTGGCAGCATTGGTGTTCATGTCGTCGGCGGGATCGACGATAACCACCCGGTAGCTGCCGTCATGCGAGGTCAGCGACAGAAAGCGGCTGACCTTGCGGATCTCGTCGACGGTGACCACGGTCTTGAAGCTCTTGGTCTTGTCGTTTGCGGGGCGCGTAAGATGCAGCACCGAAGGATGCGCGCCGGTGGCGATCTGACGAAACAGCGACGATGCCGGATCGGGAACGGCAAGGCTTTCCGGCGCCTGCCCGAAGGCCGCGTGCTTCAACAGGTGATGCGCCAGGTGAAAGGCCAGCGTCGCCTTGCCGATGCCGACCGGCCCGGCAAAGATCAGCGCGTGCGGCAGCTTTCCCGAGCGATAGGCGGCGGCAAGCATATCGGCGGCCTGAAGATGTCCGACGAGACGCGGCGTCTCGGATGGCTCCGGCACCCCGTCCAGCGTATCGTGCTGTTCGGGTGCGATGCGTTCGAAAATCATGCCGGCGCCGCCTGTCTGCTTTGCGCCGGCATCATCTTCTCGAGAGCCGCGAAGACGGTGGCGGTAACGACATCCTCCACCGTGTCCGGGTCGGCTGATGCATCGACGACGACGCAGCGTTCGGGTTCAGCCGCGGCGATCGTCAGAAACGCCTCGCGGCGGCGCTGGTGGATGGCCAATGTTTCCTTCTCGAAGCGGTCCGGGCCGTCACTGCTGCCCCGTCGGGCGGTAGCGCGCCTCAGTCCCTCGGCGGGGTCGATGTCGAAGATCAGCGTCATGTCCGGCACCATGCCGTTGATGGCGACCTTCTCCAACGCGTCCATGAATGCCGGGTCGAGGCCTCCGGTGACGCCCTGGTAGACGCGAGAGGAATCCATGAAGCGGTCGCAAAGCACGACCGAGCCGCGCTCGACTGCCGGCCGCCGCAAGAGATTGGGCTATCTCCAGCTTTTCCGTCGTCGTAAAGNACGCCCTGGTAGACGCGAGAGGAATCCATGAAGCGGTCGCAAAGCACGACCGAGCCGCGCTCGACTGCCGGCCGGATGACCTGTTCGACATGGTCGGAACGCGCGGCGGCGAAAAGCAGCGCTTCCATCTTGGGGCCGAACGGCTCGGCTGCGCCTGAAAGCAGGACATGCCTGACCGCCTCCGCGCCCGGCGAGCCACCCGGCTCACGCGTCACCAGTACATCGTATTTCTTGGCGCGCATCTTCTTTGCCAGCCGCCCGATCTGCGTCGACTTGCCTGCTCCTTCGCCGCCTTCAAAAGTGATGAAAAATCCGCGCGCCAAAGCCTTTGTCCATACTTCGGGGACCGTATAGTCCCGGCGGGAAAAAAGGTCCACCGCGACGGTGCTAACGCAGCCAGCCGACGGCCAGTTCCTTGGCGGCATCGAGCGCGCGTTGCGGCAACGAACCGACACCGATCGACTCGGCGGCAAAAAGCGGCGTCTCCTGGCTCAGCGTATCGCCGATCCAGACGCGCAGCGTACCCACCGGCTGCCCCTCCTCCACCGGCGCTGCCACCGGTCCGTCATAGACAATCCTGGCGGTGAGCTTGTCGCGGTTGGCGATCGGTAGGAAGATCTCCACGGGTCCATTAGCCTTTAACGCGACGCCGGATTTGGAGCCGCCAAAGACCTGGGCTTCGCCAACCACTTCGTCCTTGGCGAATATCTCCGTCTTCTCGAACGAGCGAACGCCCCAGTCGAGCAGCTTTCGCGCTTCCTCGGCGCGCTCGCGGTCGTTTGCCAGTCCGCTCATTGCCGCAATCATCCTTGTTCCATTGTGGCTGACCGAGCCGACTATGCCGAATCCGGATTGCTCGCTGGCGCCGACTGCAAGGCCGTCGGCGCCTATATCCATGGCCAGCAACGGGTTGCGGTTCCTCTGGGAAATCTTGTTCCAGCTAAAATCCTTCTGGCCATAATAGCGGTAGAGATCCGGGTAGTTGCGCCAGATATGCAGGGCCAGAAGCGCAAGCTCGCGAACGCTCGTTTGCTGCCCGTCGGCCGGCAGACCGGTGGAATTGACGAAGGTCGATTTCTGCAAGCCGATCTGGCGGGCGCGCTCGGTCATCTGCGCCGCGAAATTCGCTTCGGACCCGGCCATTCCTTCAGCGATGACGATACAGCCGTCATTGGCCGCCTGCACGGTCACGCCCTGGATCAGGTCCTCCAGCCGGATCGTCGACTTGAGTTTCGCGAACATGGTCGATGTCCCCGAAGGAGCGCCGCCCTTGCGCCAGGCGTTCTCGCTGACCACGAAAGTGTCGTCGAGCGTCATGCGCCCTGATTTGATGGCGTCGAAGACCACTTCCATCGTCATCAGCTTGGCCAGCGAGGCCGGCGGGATCAACCTGTCCGCATCCTTGGAAAACAGCACGGTGCCGGTTTCGGCGTCGATCATGAAGGCCTGCGCGGCCTTGGTCTCGAAAAGCTGTGCTGAGACCGGCACAAGCGAGAGCAGCAGCAGGCCGAGCGTCATGAGCCCGGTGGAAGGACGGAAAAATTTCATCGGGTTCGACCAGTCAGCCGGCGCTCTTTTGCAAGTTGGCCGAAGCTAGCAGGCTTTTCCACGGCGGATCAATCGCGCACGAGAAAGCCAGGCGACCCGCCATCAGTTGCGTACGGCAAGCGCATCCGGCGCACCATGCGACCACGCGGCCTGCAGCATCTCGTCCAGGCTGCCATGGCCGTCGGCATAGAGGTTGACCGAGTACCAGCCTTTGCCGTCGAGTTCGGAGCGCTGGATCTCGGTCTTGCCGAAGCTGGAAAGTTTGGCCGCCACCCGCTCGGCTTCGGCGGCATCCTCGAACGAACCCGCCGCGACATAGTCCGTGGGCGACCCGGCTGGAGGAGCTTGCCGTTTCCAGGATTGAAGAATCTCGGCGGGCGACATGCCGACGCCATCCAGCGCGGCGAAGGCGTTGGAGGCGCGCTGCACGCGCTCATTGGCATAGGACAGCGACGCCACAGTGAATGGCGATTGCGCCGGCAGGTTGATTTCCGGACGCTCCGGCACGATCGGTCCAAATTCGGGCAGCGTCACATCGCCGGAGGCCGGTGCCTGCGTCGCAACGACAGCTTCCGATGCCTGCCCGGAATTCGTCAGCTGACCGGGGAACGGCACCACCGCGGCGCTTACCGGCAGGCTCGGCGACGGCCCATTCATGGCGACCATGACACCGCTGGGCAGACCGTCCGATGGATCCGGTGCCCTGTTGCCGGGATGGTACGAGGCCATCAGATATTGACCGTCATTGCCTTCGAGCGGCGCACGGCCGACATATTCGACCTTCACCTCGGCCGTACCGATATTGGCATAATCGAGCATTTCAGCAGCGCGCTTAGACACATCGATGATGCGTCCATCATGATAGGGTCCGCGATCGTTGACGCGCACGATCACCGAGCTGCCGGTCTTCATGTTGGTGACACGCGCATAGCTCGGCAGCGGCATGGTCGGATGCGCCGCCGTCAGATCTGCCATGTCGTAGACTTCGCCGTTGGCGGTCAACCGGCCGTGGAAGGCCTCACCATACCAGGATGCGAGGCCAACCTTGGCGTAACGCTTGTCTTCCTTTGGATAGTACCACTTGCCGCGCACCTGATAGGGTCTGCCGAGCTGATCGCGTCCGCGAGACGTCTTGAACATCACGCGCGGGCTGGCTTTCACACCGTATTCGGCTTCGGAAAAATATTCCTTGGAGCGTGGTTTCTTGTTGACCATCGCCTTTTGCTGCGGCCCGGCACATGCCGCAAGAAAGGCTGCCGACAAGGCAAACAGCGCGAAAGCGGAAGCGCGACGAAGACGCGGGCGCGCCGTAGTCTGCATTTTCGATTGTCCCCTACAGTCTCGACGAAGGCACCGCAGCTTTAACGTTGGCGGTGCCAAAGCACCCACTCCAGAAACGCCGGCGACTCCCAACCCCAATCCTTTTGTGCGCAGGAATTGTTTATCACCGTATTAACCGATTGTGGTCGGAACCGGGCGAGATTGTGGCACGACCGTCTCGCCGATCGGCATGAAAATCATCGCGTATCGATCACCAGCGCCATTCGTGCCCGCACGCTTTGCTGCCCGGCGTTGGCATGTCTCCGAGCGCAGATTCAGGGACCGAATATCACAAGCTCGGTGAACGTCAGATCTCCAAGTGCGGGTGGTCTGGGGCCCTTGAAGTATTTCAGCCCCTTGTTGGCGCGGTACCACCCCAACAAACCTGGAATCGGCTCCTTGGCGTCGACAAAGCAAACCAGGATTCCCCTTCGCAAGAGAAAGCGCCCCACGGCACCGGCGCACCGGCTTAAATCCGCGAGCGAGCGGCAATAGATGATCTGATGGCATCGGATAAGACCGTGCAACATTCGGCGCGGCATCAACACCAAGGGAAACGCTGCTCCGTCGCAAATGCAGATCAACGACAGGCAGCCCAGCGTGGAGTGTTCAGAGAGTATGTATCTCTCACTCTCGGACAGCATCGCCAATTCCGGAAGATCGGGACGCGCTTCGAGCACGCGACATGACCGCTGCGCCGAACTTAAAGCCGGCACGAAGGTAAATTGTCCGCTGGAGAAGAGCCGAAAGCCGAGCGCCCGGTTGGCTTTCAATGTCGCTTGTGCCGGCGAAATGTTCGTGTAGGTCACATCCCTTCGCTTGAGAACCGCCGCAACCAACATGGCGCCGTAGGGACGGAATTCTGCGTCGACTGACCAGCTTGAAAGATTGCAGCGGATTTCGTCGCCCTCCGACCCCTGGTAGCGAGCATAAAGGGTGAGCACAACGCCGACGATCCGACCGGCATGCTCCAAAACAAAGCCATATTGTGGGAACTCGGCAACTGCGGGCCGCTGCGACAAACGGGTCAGAGCCTGTATCCAGTAACTCCGGTTACGCGCCGGAAAGCCCCTGCACAGACAGTCGACCACTCCCTCCCAGTCGGCTTCTCGAATTGGTCTACAGCGAAGACCGGGCGGGAGAGCGCCAAGTACGGCCAAAATCAACTCCGGAATACGATTTACTTACATGTGTTTAATGCGCCCAACATATCGGCGCACAACGATTAATAGTCTGTGCGGGTTTTAAAAACGATTTTCCACACTCAGCACAAAACACAGGTCGCCATGCCGGGCTGCTCACCGTCCTGAATCGCGCCCAAAGGTGCGGTCACCATGGTTGACTTGGTGTTGAATGCGGCTTTACAGGAATGAAGCGCGAACCGGTCGGGGAACGTCCTGGTGCCAATCCGGTACCGACTGCTCGAACCCGCCCTCTCGCGATATCCTAAGTGATTGAAAAATCACCTTGGAGGGATGGCCGAGCGGTTTAAGGCACCGGTCTTGAAAACCGGCGTGGGTGCAAGCCCACCGTGGGTTCGAATCCCACTCCCTCCGCCATGCCATTACGTGATAGTACCCTGTGCCATGATGGTTTCTGTCAACCCCCCTTCTCTCCAGGTGTTCGACATAGGCGGCGCTGCCGAGCGTCTGCCCAACCGCGCTCCGTTTCGCGCTATCGGCAAGGCGATTCGTCGTCGTGTGGAGGCAGGCTCCGCTCTTCTCGATCTAAAGTCCGCTTCCCACAAGGTGGCGATGCTCGCACGTCTTGTGGGGCGCGAAAGTGCTATTGTCGAAACCGAGTTTCAGGATGACGAGCGAGCATCGATTGGGGGCTCACTGTTCCAGCACGCCTTGCTGCTTTATGCGAGGGTTGCGACTTCGAATGACCAGCGCGGCGCGATGCCATTGACTAACGGTTGGACCGACGAACAGCGCGCAAAGCACAGACATCTCCTCGATCTACGGCGCAAGGTGGTAGCGCACTTCGGATACGGCGATCACTACGCGGATGGGACATGGGCGATGGACCGGCTTCTCCTCGTGCAGTTGGCTGACGGCCAGTTCACACAGGTCGATTATGGTCAACGGACGAATTACAAGCAGAACGACGCCAAACTACTGAGCGATATGCTTCCACTAGCCCTGTCATCGATCGAGCGGATCAAAGTTGAACGGGACACTGATCTAGATCAGCTTCTAACGAGCTTGCCGCCCGCCGATTTCGCTGTCTTCGCGAAAGCCCTCGGCAATCCCATTGACGGTGTGGAGAACCTCCCGGCCGAGCTGTTTGCTAGCCTCGGCACTCCGCCGCGCGACCTTTTTCACACGCTCAGCCCAGCAAAAGAGCCACCTTCGTTCGGGATGATCGATCAGCGTCCACCGGCAGCCGACGCCTCATCGGGTTGATTTCCGCGCCCGAATATGGTGCTTCTCCCGCCCATGAATAAACTTGCGGTCCTCGCATGCTTGATGCTGGCTTGGCCGGCCAGCGCCATGGACAGCGCATTGCGCGCCGGCCTGCTGAAACTCGATCCGCAAACCCGGCTGGAGCAGAGATGCGACGCCGAAATTCTCGACCGGATTACCCGCGACGACCACAAATACAGAGCCGATCGCGTCGTCGCTTACGCCTTCGCGACGCCCGAAATGGGCGCCGATGCGATCAGGAGCCCGGGCGCTGCCTTTCGCAGCAAGGGACAATGGTACCGGCTGAAATTCAAATGCGAGACAGCGCCGGACCATATGGAAGTCCTGCAACTCCGCTACCGGATCGGCGACGAAATTCCCGAAAGCGACTGGCCCAAATACAATCTCTACAACTAAGCATTCGCGACCTCTGGCCGCATTTTCGCCGGTGTTTCGGGCCGATCGTCGCAAACTCTGTATGTTGCCGCCGTGACGGGCGGTTTGCCGACCTTGTTCCAACCAGTCCCTTGACGCGCGGGAACCATACACGTTAGGGCCTCCAGGCATTCAACCCGAACGGCCGGCCAACCAGCAAGGGAACTCCCAGTCGATGGAAATTTTCACCGCCGCGGGCTTCTCTGCCCTGCTCCAGGTCATCGCCATCGATCTCGTGCTTGCAGGCGATAACGCCATTGTCATCGGCCTTGCCGCTGCCGGCCTGCCGGTCGAGCAGCGCAAGAGAGCGATCCTTATCGGCGTGGTGGCGGCGACGGTGCTGCGCATCGGTTTTGCAGCTATCACTGTCACTCTGCTCCAGATTGTCGGCCTGCTGCTGGCCGGCGGCATCCTGCTGCTGTGGGTGTGCTGGAAGATGTATCGCGAACTGCGCACCTCCCATGCCGACGAAGTGGAGGCGACCGAGGCGTTGTCCAATTCCGATATCAACAGCGATAATATGGTGGCCGGGAAGGCGCGTAAGAAGACGCTGGGTCAGGCTGCATTGCAGATCGTCATCGCCGACGTCTCTATGTCGCTCGACAACGTACTGGCAGTCGCCGGCGCAGCGCGCGATCACTTCCAGGTGCTGGTGATCGGCCTGGTCCTGTCGATCGCGCTGATGGGCCTTGCCGCGAGCTTCATCGCCAAGCTGCTGCACCGCCACCGCTGGATCGCCTATATCGGCCTTTTGATCATCTTCTATGTCGCGCTCGATATGATCTATCGAGGCGCGGTGGAAGTCTTGCCGCATGTCAGCAGTGCGGTGAGCTGACGCATCGACTCGAATTCGCATCGGCCGGCACTTCGACTTCGGCCAGCCTTCGGGGGCGCTTGCGTTTCGCTGCAGCCGCTGCCCATACCAATGCGGCAACAACTGTGGTACTGCGCCGCCAATCCTGAAAATCCGGAAAAGCTTTGATGTCCGCCCCTCGTGTCAGCTTCGTCAGTCTTGGATGCCCGAAAGCCCTTGTGGATTCGGAACGCATCATCACGCGCCTGCGCGCCGAAGGCTACGAGATCGCCCGCAAGCACGACGGCGCCGACCTGGTCGTCGTCAACACCTGTGGCTTCCTCGATTCGGCCCGCGACGAATCGCTCAACGCCATCAGCTCGGCACTTTCGGAGAATGGCAAGGTCATCGTCACCGGCTGCCTCGGCGCCGAACCGGACGTCATCCGTGAAAGACATCCCAACGTCCTCGCCATCACCGGCCCGCAAGCTTATGAAAGCGTGATGGCGGCAGTGCATGAGGCCGCTCCCCCGAGCCACGATCCCTATATCGACCTTTTGCCGCCGCAGGGCGTCAAGCTCACGCCGCGCCACTATGCCTATCTCAAGATTTCGGAAGGCTGCAACAACCGCTGCACCTTCTGCATCATCCCGGCGCTGCGCGGCGATCTCGTATCGCGGCCGGCCGCCGACGTGTTGCGCGAGGCCGAGAAGCTGGCCAAGGCCGGGGTCAAGGAGATCCTCGTCATCTCGCAGGACACCAGCGCCTACGGCATCGACATCAAATACCAGACCAGCATGTTCGGCGATCGCGAAGTGCGGGCGAAATTCCTCGATCTGTCGGAAGAGCTGGGTAAGCTCGGTGTCTGGGTGCGCATGCACTATGTCTATCCCTATCCGCATGTCGCCGACGTCATCCCACTGATGGCCGAAGGCACTATCCTTCCTTATCTCGATATCCCGTTCCAGCACGCCTCGCCGCAGGTGCTGAAGAACATGCGCCGGCCCGCCCATGGCGAGAAGACGCTCGAGCGCATTCGCGGCTGGCGCGAGATCTGTCCGGATCTCGCCATTCGCTCCACCTTCATCGTCGGTTTCCCCGGCGAGACGGACGACGATTTCGAGATGCTGCTCGACTGGCTGGACGAGGCCAGGATCGATCGTGCCGGCTGCTTCAAATACGAGCCGGTCAGAGGCGCCCGTGCCAACGAGCTCGGCCTCGAGCAAGTGCCTCAGGAGGTCAAGGAAGCCCGCTGGCACCGCTTCATGCAGCGCCAGCAGAAGATCTCGGCAACGCAACTCACCAAGAAAATCGGCAAGCGCCTGCCGGTCCTGATCGACGAAGCACATGGCAATTCGGCCAAGGGCCGGACCAAATACGATGCGCCCGAAATCGACGGTTCGGTCCATATCCAGTCGCGGCGGCCGTTGCGCGCCGGCGACATCGTCACGGTCAAGATCGATCGTGCCGACGCTTACGACCTCTACGGCTCGGCGGTCTGATATCGTTCAATCCAAAACAAAAAGGGCGCCGCGTGGCGCCCTTTCGTTCGATGTGTTTCCGGTTGCTTACTGTGGCAGCTTGTCGTCGACGCCCTTCACGTAGAAATTCATCCCAAGCAGCGTGCCGTCGTCAGCGACCTCGCCGTCCTTCAGCCATGGTGTGCCGTCCTGCTTGACGATCGGCCCGGTGAAGGGATTCCAGCCGTCGGCTATCTTCTTGGTGGTGGCCTCGGCCATCACCTTGACGTCGTCGGGCATATTGGTGAACGGCGCCAGCTTGACGGCGCCGTCCTTGATGCCGAGCCAGACATTGTCGGGCTTCCAGGTGCCGTCGAGCGCCGCCTGGACCCGGCTGATGTAGTACGGGCCCCACTCGTCGGTCAGCGAGGTCAGCTGCGCGTGCGGCGCGAACTTGATCATGTCGGAGGACTGGCCGAAGCCGTGCAGCTTGCGCTCCTCCGCCACCTGCAAAGCAGCGGTCGAGTCGGTGTGCTGGACGATGATGTCGGCGCCTTGGTCGAACAATGCCTTGGCTGCGTCGGCTTCCTTGCCCGGATCGAACCAGGAGTTCACCCAGACGATCTTCGCCTTGAAGTTCGGGTTGATCGACTGCGCGCCGAGCATGAAGGAATTTATGCCCATCACCACTTCCGGGATCGGGAAGGAAACGATGTAGCCGGCGACGCCCGACTTCGATTGCTTGGCGGCGATCTGGCCAAGCACGTAGCGGCCTTCATAGAAACGCGCATTGTAGATGCCGAGATTTTCGGCCGTCTTGTAGCCGGTGGCGTGCTCGAACATCACCTTGGGGAATTTCTTGGCGATCTTCACTTCCGGGTCCATGAAACCGAAGGACGTGCCGAAAATGATCTTGCAACCTTCGCGTGCCAGGCGTTCGAAGGCGCGATCGGCGTCGGGGCCTTCGGAGACGTTCTCGAGATAGGCGGTCTCGACCTTGTCGCCGAGTGCCTTTTCCACCTCGAGGCGGCCTTGGTCGTGCTGGTAGGAGTAACCGAAATCGCCTATCGGGCCGGTATAGACCCAGCAGGCCTTCAACTTGTCCGCCGCCTCGGCTGACGCCGCCAGTGACAATGCGGCCGTCGTCGCCATCAGGGCAATAAGCAGTTTTTTCATTGTGTTACCTCTCTGAGTTAAGCCTTGGAGCTTCCGTCTTTTTGTTGTCAACGATCCGGAACGAAGGGCTGGCCCAGGGAAGCCGGCGTGTTCATCATCGTCAGACGCTTGTTACGCGAGATTAGAACGAGAACCACGACGGTTGCCAGATAGGGCAGCGAAGAAAGCAGTTGCGAGGGGACCGGAATGCCAAATGCCTGTGCATGAAGCTGGCCGATCCAGACCGCGCCGAAAATATAGGCGCCGGCTAACACCCGCCATGGCCGCCAGGAGGCGAAGACGACCAGAGCCAGCGCGATCCACCCGCGGCCGGCGGTCATGTTCTCCACCCATTGCGGTGTATAGACCAGCGACAGGTGGCCGCCGGCAAGGCCTGCACAAGCGCCGCCGAAAATCACCGAAAGATAGCGGTAGCGGATGACGTGGATGCCAAGCGCATGGGCGGATGCATGACTGTCGCCGATCGAACGCAGAGTGAGCCCGGTGCGGGTCTTGAACAGGAACCACATGACGGCGGCGGTCAGCGCGATCGAGATGTAGAAGATCGGATCCTGACCGAACAGCAGCCTGCCGACGATGGGGATTGCGGTCAGGCCGGGAATATCGAGGTTAGGCAACCTCTCGCCGGGCTGGCCGACAAAATTCGTCCCCATCATGCCGGAAAGACCGAGGCCAAGCAGCGTCAGCGACAGGCCGGTGGCCACTTGATTGGTGGCCAGCGACAGGGTCATGACCGCGAACAGAAGCGAGAACACTGCCCCCATGGCAATTGCCGCCAACAGCCCTATCCACGGCGAGCCGGTCAGATAGCCGGCGCCGAAACCGCCGACCGCGCCCATGATCATCATGCCTTCGACGCCGAGATTGAGCACGCCGGAACGTTCGACCACCAGTTCGCCGATCGCCGCTATCAGCAGCGGCGTCGCCGCCGTGGCGATGGTCAAGAGGATGTTGACGGTGATGTCCATCAGCGGGCTTCCTCCAGCTTCGGTGCTGCCTCGAGTTTCGGCGCGGAAAGGCCGGTCAGGCGGATGCGATAGTGAATGAGCGTGTCGCAGCCGAGCACGAAGAACAAAAGCATCCCCTGGAACACACGCGCCACCTTGTCGGAAATGCCGAGCGCGCTTTGCACCGCCTCGCCGCCGAGATAGGTCAGCGCCAGCACAAGGCCGGCGGCAACGATGCCCAGCGGATTGAGCCGGCCGAGGAATGCCACGATGATGGCGGTAAATCCGTAGCCGGGCGAGATCACAGGCTGCAACTGCCCGATGGCGCCAGAGACCTCCGAAATGCCGGCAAGCCCGGCCAGTGCGCCCGATAGCAGAAAGGCAAAGAAAACCATGCGGCTGAGGCCAAAACCGGCGAAGCGCCCTGCCCTCGGGCTCGAGCCGAGTACGCGGACCTCGAAGCCTTTCAGCATACGGCTCATCAGAATCCAGATCAGCACTGCCGCGATCAGCGCGAAGACAAATCCCCAGTTCGCCCTGCCGGATTCCGGGAGGAGTTCCGGAAGGATAGCCGAGTCGTTGAACTGGATGGTCTGCGGGAAACCATGACCCTGCGGATCGCGCCACGGCCCGCGCACCAGCCAATCGAGGAAGAGCTGGGCGACATAGACCAGCATCAGGCTGGTCAGGATCTCGTTGGTGTTGAAGCGCGTCTTCAGCAGTGCCGGGATTGCGGCATAGGCGGCCCCACCGATCATGCCAAAAAGAAGCATCAACGGCAGCACCAATGGGCCTTCGAACTGCGGAAACAGCACGGGGAAGATCGAGCCGACAATGCCGCCCAGGATGAACTGGCCTTCGGCGCCGATGTTCCAGATGTTGGCCTTGTAGCAGACCGACAGTCCGACCGCGATCAGGATCAGGGGGGCGGCCTTGATCGCCAGTTCATGCAGCTGCCAGACTTGGCTGATCGGTTCGATGAAGTAGATGCGGAACGCGGTCAACGGGTTGACGCCGAGCAGCGCGAACATGATGGCGCCAGCAATGATCGTCAAAACGAAAGCGATGAAAGGCGACAGTGCTGAAAACAGCATCGAGCGCTGCGGGCGTTTTACAAGTTCGAGGCGCATCAAGCCGTCTCCAACGTATGTTCGGCATGCCCGGGTTCGGCGCCGCCCATCAGCAGTCCGATCTTCTCGAATGTCGCTTCAGCTATCGGCAGCGGCTTCGACAGTTCGCCATTGTGCATGACCGTGATCGCATCGGAAATCTCGAACAGCTCGTCGAGGTCCTGGCTGATCACCAGCACCGCCGAGCCGCTGCGCGCTAGCTCGATCAGCGCCTGGCGGATATGGGCCGCCGCACCCGCGTCGACCCCCCAGGTCGGCTGATTGACCACCAGGACGCTTGGCCGGCGGTCGAGTTCGCGGCCGACGATGAATTTCTGCAGATTGCCGCCCGAAAGAGCCGCAGCCTCCGGATCCGGCGCGCTCTTGCGCACGTCCATCACCTTTATGATGCGCTGGGCAGCGGTATAGATTGCATCGCTCTTGACCATTCCACCGGCGCCGACAAGCATCTTGCCGTCGGTGGCGTGGCGCGACAGGAGCAGGTTCTCCGAAAGCTTCATGCGGGGTGCTGCGCCATGGCCGAGCCGCTCTTCCGGGACGAAGGCAGCGCCCATCAGGCGCCTGCCGGTGATGGTGAGGCCTCCGGCATCCTTGCCGCGGATGCGGACCGAGCCGGCATCCTGCTGCAGCACCTCGCCGGAAACGGACTCGAAGAATTCGCCCTGGCCGTTGCCGGCCACACCGGCAATGCCGATCACCTCGCCGGCGCGGACCTCGAGATTGATGTTCCTGAGCGGGATCGAGAACGGGGTCGCCGGCTTGCGGGTGAGTTCGCGGATTTGAAGCAGCACCGGCGCGGTCTCGATATCTTCGGCCGGCGCCCGCACCACAGCCTGAATCTCGTTGCCCACCATCATCCGCGCCAACGAAGACGCGGTTTCCTGGCGCGGATTGCAATGGCCGACCACCTTGCCGTGACGCAGCACGGTGGCGCGGTCGCAAATGCGTTTGACCTCTTCCAGCCGGTGCGAAATGTAGAGGATGGATTTTCCTTCCGAACGCAGCCGCTCGAGCGTCTCGAACAGCTTATCGGCTTCCTGCGGCGTCAGCACCGAAGTCGGCTCGTCCAGGATGATGAGTTGCGGCGTCTGCAGCAGGCAGCGGATGATTTCGATACGCTGACGCTCGCCGACCGACAGATCACCGACCAGCGATAGCGGATCGAGAGGCAGGCCATAACTGTAGGAGAGCGCCCTCGCCTTGGCCGCGATCGTGCTGATCGGCGAGCCGTCATCCAGCGACAGCGCGATGTTCTCCGCCGCCGTCAGCGCCTCGAACAGCGAAAAATGCTGGAAAACCATGCCGATGCCGAGCTTTTTTGCGGTGCCGGGGCTGGTGATCCGGACTGCCTGGCCATTCCAGAAAATCTCGCCGGAATTCGGTTCCAGCGATCCGAACAACATTTTCACCAGCGTCGACTTGCCGGCGCCGTTCTCGCCAAGCAACGCATGGATCTCGCCCTTGGCGATGTTGAGATCGACATGGTCGCACGCCGTCAGCGTGCCGAATATCTTGGTGAGGCCGCGAACCTCCAGCAGGTTTGCGCCGTCTTGATCTGCACTCACAGTGCCTCCATCTGGTTTGCCAGATATGTTCTGTGTTCCCGCAAACATCGTATGCGCGCCCTGCTCTCGACGGTAAGCGCCTCACGACTTGAAAGAGCTTCAAGAATTTCAGCGGAAACTCAAGCGGTAAAGCGCAGTTCGCAAGAACCGCGGCGTCGGCGGGCCGAAACTGCGGGCGCTCAGGGGATAAGTATCGTTGTCCCGGTCGTCCTGCGCCCTTCGAGATCGGAATGCGCCTTGCCGGCATCGCTGAGCGCGTAACGCTGATTGATCTTGATCTTGACGGCACCGCTGAGCACGACATCGAACAAGGCGGCGGCGGAAGCCTCGAGGTCCTCGCGCTTGGCATTATAGACGAACAGCGTCGGCCGCGTTGCGAACAACGAGCCCTTCTGCGCCAGCAATGAGATGCTGAAGGGCGGGATCGGCCCAGACGATTGACCGAAGCTGACGAACGTGCCGAGCGGCCGCAGGCAATCGAGCGAGGCCGGGAACGTATCGTTGCCGACCGAATCGTAGACAACGTCGCATTTCTTGCCACCGGTGATGGCGGCAACACCGGCGACGAAATCCTGCTCGCGATAGTTGATCACGTGGTCGAAGCCGTGCGCCTTGGCGAGCTCGATCTTGTCGGTCGAACTTGCGGTGCCGATCACCGTCGCGCCGAGATGCTTGGCCCATTGGCCGAGGATCAGCCCGACACCGCCGGCCGCCGCGTGAAACAGGATCGTATCGCCCGCCTTCACTTTGAACGTACGGCGCAACAGGTACTCGGCGGTCATGCCCTTCAGCATCATAGCCGCAGCCTGTTCGTCGCTGATGCCGTCAGGCACCTTCACCACGCGGTCGGCGGCGATCACGCGCTGCCCGGCATAGGCGCCGGTGGTCACCGCATAGGCGACGCGATCCCCGGGCGTCAGCCAGTCGACATCTGTGCCGACCTCCAAAACCACGCCGGCCGCCTCACCGCCGGGGATCAGCGGAAATCCGCCCTGCGGCGGATAAAGGCCCGAGCGGTAATAGACGTCGATGAAATTGAGACCGATCGCGGTGTGCCTGACCAGAATCTGCCCCGAGCCCGGCCGCCCGGGATCGGTATCCTCATAGGTCAGGACCTCCGGACCGCCATTGGCGTGGATGCGGATCGCTTTGGACATTTTCCGGCTCTCTTGGGATCAGGCTTTCTTGTCCGGCTTGGCGCCGAGATTTGGAAAGAACTGCATGATAGCGCCGATGCAAGCGAGGTAAAGCCCGGTGACCGTAATTCCGATCTTGATGAAATCGCTGACCTGCTCGCCCAGCACGCCGATCTGGTCATAGAAGGAGGCAAGCGCGGCCTGCGCCAGCGCCAGCGCGCCGAAAGCACACCAAAGCAGCGTCATGCCGAGATTGACTGGCCGCAGCCGCTTCACCCGCACCGGATGGATGAAATGGATCGGCACGAAGGTGAGAATGCCGGCCACCACGACCACGGCGAAGGAAACCCATTGTCCGGGTTCGATGACGAACAGCGTGAACACCACCATGTTCCAGACGACTGGAAAGCCCTTGAAGAAATTCTCCTTCGTCTTCATGCCGGTATCGGCATAGTAGATTGCGCTCGACACCACGATGATCGCCGCCGACAGGAACGACAGGCGCTCGCCCATGAAGCCGCGCTGATAGAGCGCGAAGGCCGGAATCAGCACGTAGGTCACGTAGTCGATGATGTTGTCGAGGAGTTCGCCCGACCATGTCGGTAGGATTTCCTTGACGTCGAGCTTCCTGGCGATCGGCCCGTCGATGCCGTCGACGAACAGCGCCAGCCCTAGCCACCAGAACATCGCCGTCCAGCGCTGCTCGCTTGCTGCGACCAGCGACAGAAACGCCAGGAATGAGCCCGACGCGGTCAAGAGATGGACCGAGAACGCCCGCGCCTGCGGCCATGTGACTTTCTTCTTCGGCCGCGGAATCCGGTCGGCGATTTTCCTGGCCGTCGTCTTCTTGCTCACGGTCCCCGCCAGTCCAGCTTGCAGATTTCGGCCGAGCGGCCGGCAAAGTTCCAGTTGCGGCCAAAGGCCCGCATTTTGCTCCTGTCGGATTTGGCGACGATGATCTCCGGCGCGATCCAGTATTCCGAATTGGTGATGACCGTATCCTTGTCGCGATCCTTGCCGGTGATCGGCGTCACCGCGCCATCGATGATCTTCGGTATCTGAAAGATGCGCGTTTTCTCACGCGTCTCGTAGGTGATCGGCACCTGCTCGGCGCCGAGGAACTGTCCGACCAGGATCGAGAGCAGCGATGTGGTTCCGCCGGCCTTGCCGGTGAATATCTTCGTCAGTGCCTTCACAGCGTAGACCGAGGCGCGCTTGTCGATGAACAGGCCGGCAGTCCAGTTGCCGCGGCTCATATAGCCGGGGATTTCCATGATCAGCCCAAGATTGAGACCAGACAGGTCGACCTCGCCGAAATGGCCGGCATCGATGCGGAATCCGGCCCAGGTCTGGCAATAGCCTTCCGTCGGCGGATGATTGCCGAGCGACAGCACGCAAGGGCAAAAAACCGTGCAATTGCAGGAGAGGACGAGCTCTCCCTTCATTGCCCAGTTTTGGTCTGTCATCGAATTCTCCCCCTCATGTCGAGACTACTAGCAGCGTGGCTGCCCAGACAAGCAGTATCGCGCCGGCCAGCCGCGTCGGCAGATTGCCTGCCGTCTGTTTTTCGACCAGGCTAAACAGGCCGATGAGCGCCATCCAGAACACGTTCATCACGCCGACGGCAAACATTACCAGCATCAGCGCCCAGCAGCATCCAAGGCACCACAGGCCCTGCTCCATGCCGAGCCGGAAAATGCGAATGGGCCTGGCGCTCCAGTTGGCGAACAGGACCGAGAACGGATTTCTGCACTTCTCCAGACAGGCTTCCTTCAGCCAGCTGAACTGATAGAGACCAGCGATCGACAGCGCGGCTGCTCCGGCAATTCCAACCGCCGGATCGAGCATCTGCCCGGGTGACGCGAATGCATCGACTGCTAGCGTCAGGGCTGCGAACATTGCCGAGACGGCAAGCCAGACGCTTAAATATCCAGCGACGAGGACCAACGGATGGGCGACCGGCTCCCCCTTGATCCTGGCGGTATCTGCGATCTCGCAATAAGTTCGGATCATCGGCGCCGCGGAGGGCAGCATGGTCGCGATGGCCATCAACAGCCACATCGCGGTGAGTGCCCCGCCTTGCGCGCCTAGGCTTGCGTGAAGCGGCGCCGGCGCAAGGCAGAGGGCGAAGAAACGCGCAAGGAAATCCGGCAGCGGCAGTTGCGGCAGATATCTCAGCATAGTGTCACCGGGTGCATCGGTGCCCGGGAGCCGGCTTACGGCACCACGAACTGCAATTGCGCCGAGAAGGAGCCATGCAAGGGCGATGCCCATGCCAGCAACAACGCTCACCGTCAGTCGAGGGCTGCGCGCAACGCTCGCCATCGCACGGCCGATACCGTCCAGGTGGCTGAAATCGTCTTGTTGGCCGGTCATGGCAACCGAATGGGCCGAATCGCCGCGTTGATCAAGCGACATCACCTGACCTATATGGACCGGCAGGTCGGATAGGCCTCACCTCGCAATCGGGAAGCCGAATTTGGATCATCGGGAAACAGCACGGATACTCGTTGCCGGCAGCGGCCCCGCAGGGCTGATCGCGGCGCTTGGCTTTGCCGAGACCGGCTTTCCGGTGACGCTCGTCGGACCCGAGGCAGCCGGCCCCGATGCCCGGACGACAGCCTTGATGAACCCTGCCCTGAGGATGTTAGAACGGCTCGGGATCCTGGATAGAATCAGGCCGCACGCAGCGCCGCTCAAGGTGATGCGCATCGTCGATGCAACAAGCCGGCTGATCCGCGGCCCGACAGTGACCTTTCGCGCCAGCGAGATCGACGAAGAGCAATTCGGACTGAACGTGCCCAACAGCGTTCTCAACCGCGCGCTAGCCGAGGCTGTCGGCGCGCATGCGGGCATCGAGTGGCGAAAGTCGATGGTGGAGGCATGGCGCCTCGATGCCGACCATGCCCATGCCGTTCTCGCCGACGGCAGCGAGATTGAGGCGTCGTTGGCGGTTGCCGCCGATGGCCGTCAGTCGCCGGCCCGCGAGGCAGCCGGCATCCGGACATCGGTCCGATCCTATCCGCAGGCGGCGCTGGTGCTCAATTTCGGTCACCGCAGCGACCATGCCTTTACTTCGACCGAATTCCACACCGAGACCGGTCCGTTCACACAGGTTCCCCTGCCCGGCAACCGGTCCAGCCTTGTCTGGGTGCTCGAGCCCGATACCGCCAGGGACCTTGCAGCACTTGACGACGCCGAGCTTTCGACGCGGGTCGAACAGCGGATGCAATCGATGCTGGGCCGCGTGTCGGTTGAGCCCGGCCGACAGGTCTACCCCCTTTCAGCGGTGAGCCCGTGGCGGTTTGCGCAGGACCGCGTGGCGCTTGTCGGCGAAGCCGCCCATGTGTTTCCCCCAATCGGCGCGCAAGGCCTTAATCTCGGCATCAGGGACATCGACGACCTGATTGGTACCGCAAGCAGAAATCGCTCGGACCCGGGCGCCGCCAAGGCGCTTGCGACCTATGATTTCAAGCGGCGGCCGGACATCCTGGCGCGCAGTAGCGCGGTCAACCTGCTCAACATGTCGTTGCTTTCCGACATGCTGCCGGCCCAGTTGGCGCGCAGCGCTGGTCTTGGTGTGCTTGAAGGGTTTGCGCCGTTGCGGGCGTTTTTTATGCGCGAGGGTCTGCGACCCGGCAGCGGTTTTGCGGCATTTTTTGGTGGATTGCGAAAACCGGCTGAGCGCTAGCGATCTTGGGTACCGCCCTTGCTCCGCATCTTGCGAACTCAACCCGGCGTCACGCGCTTCGGGATTGAATTGACGCAGAGTCTGCGCCAAATAACGAACATGTCGACGGCAAGGTCTGGACCAATCTTTGCCGGACCGATGCGTTAGAGTCTAAAGTCTTGGAGCGTTCCTTGCGTGTTCCAGGATGCGTGGCGTCCAAGAAGTTCAAGTGGTGAGTGCGATGAAGACAGCCAAATTCTCGATCGGACAGGTGGTTCGCCACCGGCTGTTTCCGTTCCGTGGTGTCATTTTCGATGTCGACCCGCAATTCGCCAACACCGACGAATGGTACGAGGCGATCCCCGCTGACGTGCGACCGCGCAAGGACCAGCCCTTCTATCATCTGCTCGCCGAGAATTCGGAAACGGAATACATCGCCTATGTGTCCGAGCAGAATTTGCTCGAGGACCGGTCGGGCGAACCGGTCCGGCATCCACAGATAGGTGAGATGTTCGAGAAGAGGCCGGACGGGCGCTACGAACCGAAGCACCAATTGAGACATTGACTTAGTCGGGATATGGCTGGGAGCTGGGACAGGCTTGAGACATGGCTGGACCCGACAAACGGCCGGTCCAAACAAAAAAAGCGGGGCATGAACCCCGCTTTTTTTGGTTCGAAAACCCGTCGATCAGTTTGCGGCCTTCGCCTTTTCCTGCTCTTCCTTGAGCTTCTTGGCAAAATCCTGGTTGTTCTTGGCGACGAACTCCTGGAGCTTCTTCTGCCGGTCCTCGATGTCCGACTGCTGCAGCGGCGGGCCGTCGAAGGCGCCGCTGAAGCCGGTCAGCGCAATCTTGATCGGATTCGGCTGGTTCTGGAAATTGATCGAGGTTAGTGTCAGCGCCGATCCCTTCTTGAAGGATGCGACGAGCTGATCGGTCAGCGGCACTTCCGCCACGCAGCGGTCCGGGAAGCAGATCACATAGTCGAGCTTCTGCGCCTTGCCGCCGTCGATCTGGAGGCCGATGCCGGGAGGAACCAGCCGGCCGGTCGGAACCGTCACCTGGAACACCTTGCGGTTCACCTTGCCCTTCAATTCGATCAGGCTGACGCCGGTGATGAGCTGGCCGTTGCCGGCGGTGGTGATGTTCTGGACATTGCAGATGTCGACGTCTTCCTGCTTGGTGCAGGCCTTGAACCAGCCTTGCGGAATCTGCTGTTGCTGCTGCGCGGAAGCAGCGGGAATCCCGGCGCCGAGAATGCCGACCACGCCAGCGGCCATGACCGACAGGCGGTACGCGTTGCTGTTCAGGCTGGTCATGTCGTGCATTCCTCTCAAATGATCCCGGAACCGGCTTTTTCGCGCCGTGTGGTCCAGCTACCTGTTGCCGAAATGAGGCAACAGAATGACTTCGGACGGCGTGTTACACTGCAAGCGATGCCGAATCCAGCCCGAGCCTCGCGAATCTTGGCCGAAGGATTGGCTCAGGGGGTTGGCCGGTGCACGACCGGCTCATGTATGCTGCGCATCGAATCGGGAAGGAGACGGTCATGGGCCGCGTTGTCATTTGGCTGATCGCCACAATGTTGTTTGTCGGCCTTTCCCTGCAACCGGCCCTGTCGGAACCGAAGCACGCGCTTGCCATGCAGGGCGAGCCGGCGCTGCCGGCCGACTACAAGCATTTCAACTACGTCAACCCCGACGCGCCGAAGGGCGGCAGCATTACCTATTGCGTCGTCGGCAGCTTCGACAATCTGAATCCATTCATCCTGAAAAGCCTGCGCACGACGGCGCGCGGCATGATGGATCAAGCCTTTGGCAATCTCGTCTTCGAGCCGTTGATGCAGCGCAACTACGACGAGGCCTTCAGTCTCTACGGCCTGCTAGCCGATACCGCCGACATGGATCCCGAGCGCAAGGGCATCGAATTCCACCTCGATCCCAGGGCCAAATGGTCGGACGGCGAACCGGTGACGCCGGAAGACGTGTTGTTCACCTATGACGTCTTCACCGAGAAGGGCCGGCCACCTTACAGCCAGCGGATGAAAGCGATTGCCAAGCTCGAAAAGACCGGCGACCGCAGCGTGCGCTTCACCTTCAACGACAAGGCCGACCGCGAATTTCCGCTGATCATTGCGCTGACGCCGATCATCCCGAAACACGCTTTCAACAAGGACACATTCGACAGGACCACGCTGAAGCCGGTGGCCGGCAGCGGCCCTTACACGGTGGCGCAAGTCGTGCCCGGCCAGCGCATCGTGTTCAAGCGCAATCCGGACTATTGGGGCAAGGACGTTTCGTCCAAGCGCGGCTTCGACAATTACGACCAGATCACCATCGAATATTTCCTCAACGCCAACGCCAAGCAGGAAGCGTTCAAGAAAGGCATCTGCGCCATCGACGACGACAGCGACCCGGTCAAACGCGAGCGCGATCTCGACTTTCCGGCCTTCCACCGGGGCGAGGTCATCGCCGAAACTTTCGACACCGGCATTCCGCCGGTGGTCAACGGTTTTCTGTTCAACACGCGGCTGCCCAAATTTTCCAATCCGGTCGTGCGGCGTGCGCTCGGCATGCTCTACGATTTCGAATGGGCCAACAAGAATCTATTCGGCGGCAAATACACGCGAACGATGAGCTTTTGGCAGAATTCCGAACTCTCCGCGCTCGGCCACCCGGCCAGCGAAAAGGAAAAGGCCCTGCTGGCCCCCTACCCCGGCCGCGTGCCTGCAGATGTCATGGACGGCACCTACAGGCCGTCTGTCACCGACGGCTCTGGCCAGGACCGCAAGGTGCTGAAGGCCGCATTCGAGCTGCTGAAGAGCGCAGGCTATACGGTGCAGGACGGCGCGATGCTCGATCCCGAGGGAAAGCCGTTCGGTTTCGAGATCCTGACCGCCTCGCAGGACGAAGAGCGACTTGCCGCTATCTATCAGCGCACGCTTGAGAAGCTCGGCATCGATGTCGGTATCCGCAGCCTCGACGGTGATCAGATCCAGTCGCGCAAGCAGCGTTTCGATTTCGAGGTGCTGGTCGGCTCGACCGGTTTCAACAACTCGCTGTCGCCCGGTATCGAGCAAACCGGGCGCTGGGGATCCGCTGCCGCCAAGGCCGAAGGCTCGTTCAACCTCGCCGGCGTCGCCGATCCGGCGGTGGACGCGGCGATCGAGGCGATGTTGAGAGCTCGCTCGAAGGAGGACTATGTCGCCGCCGTCCGCGTCCTCGACCGGCTGTTGATCTCCGGTAACTACATGGTGCCGACGCAGCACAACAACCGGCAATGGCTCGCTTATTGGAACTATCTGGAACATCCGCAAAAGACGCCCATATACGGTTATCAGTTGCCGACCTGGTGGCGCAAACCGAAGTGACCTCTTCAGAACAGGAGATCAAGATGAACGACGAGAACTCGATTACCGTCGATGTGGTCTCCGACGTCGTCTGCCCCTGGTGCTTTATCGGCCAGAAACGGCTCGACAAGGCGATTGCCGCCGTCGATATCGACGTTCACATCCGCTGGCGGCCCTTCCAGCTCGACCCGACGATTCCGCCCGAAGGCAAGAACCGCCGCGACTACATGGTGGCGAAATTCGGCAGCGAGCAACGCATCCGCGAAATCCATGCCCGGATCGAGCCGTTGGGCGAGGCTGAAGGGATTTCCTTTGCCTTCGACGCCATCAAGGTCGCGCCCAATACGCTGGATGCGCACCGGCTCATTCGCTGGGCCGGGACTGCCGGCGAGGCCGTTCAGAACCGGCTGGTGCGCCGGCTGTTCCAGCTGAATTTCGAGGAAGGCGCCAATCTCGGCGATCATGCCGTGCTGATCGAAGCCGCCCGCGAGGCCGGCATGGATGCCTCCGTGGTCGAAACGCTGCTGCCGACCGACGCTGATGTCGAGGCGGTGCGCACCGAAATCGCCACCGCTTCGCGCATGGGCATATCGGGCGTGCCGTGCTTTCTGCTTGAGGGCAAATATGCCGTAATGGGAGCCCAGGACGCCGATACGCTTGCCGATGCGATCCGCCAGGTTGCAGCGGCCAAGGCACGCGGCGAGCTGGAAACGGCCAACTGAGCCGGACTATTTCACCGTCACCTTGGCCTTGCTGACGAAAAAGCCATGGCCATGCTTGCCGGTGCAGGTCAATCCCTTGGTGGATGACTGGCAGGAAAACGGCCCCTTGCTCCAGCTATTGCCGTAGGCCAGCTTGGTGACGTCGCCGCAGCAGCCTTGCTCGCCCGGATACTTGATCAGCGTCGCCGGGCGTTTCGGCCCGAGGATGATGGTGATGTAGCTGGGCTCGACACGCGAACAGCTCAGCTCCGGTCCGCCATCCTGCGGCTCGTAGGTGCTGGTGCCGCCCTTCGGCGTATAGATGCAGCCGATATTGCCGGACGGAGTGTTGAACTCGACCTGCCCCTCGGCGTTTGCAGGAACGGTCTGGCTGCCGGCATATGTTTGCGGCAGCCAGGCAAATGTTGCGAGCATCGCGGCAAAAAAAGTCCGTGCAAGCATGAAGAACTCCCCCCGGTTCAAACGTGGATGCGCCCCGGCAGGTTCGATCCGTAGCGCATCATTGTCAAACGCAGTTTTGTTCGCGCTCTAAAAAAGCATGGTCTAATGGATGTTGGTCCGCATCCTAGACTGTGCCGGAGAAGTCATTGCTTGGCTGATTACGGGTTCGTGACAAGGCGGCTTCAACCACGAATCATACGGTCACGTTCTGGCCACCGACGAGGTCGGACCTGACCGTAAAGGCGGGCTGAAGATCGGTTCAGCTTGTGAAAATCGACTGCTGGACGGCGCTTCTATGTTCACAAAGCTGTGTGAAGACCTTCCCTAGGGGAAGGTGTCTACCTGCTCTGGGGCGGGCAAGTAACTGTTTGAAATTGCGTTGATATTCCGCCCCTCGAAACGTGACAGCTTAGCGCCGTGAGCATTCATTCTGTTGCTCCACTGCAACGGCCGGCCAGCCAATCCACCTGCGGTTGGAGAAAAGCTAATGGAAAATGATCAATTGGTGTTACTGTCCGTAACAAAAGAAAAACCGTTTGGGCGGGATTAGTGATTCGGGTCGATAGACCAACGCGACATTCAATATCGGAAAAATGGCTCCGCGGTGCCGCAAGGCAGTCGCCCCTGACGCCCGTATCGTCGATGCGCAGCTTCTGGGGACTGATGCGGGCCTACTGGTTCTCAGACCGTTGGGTGGAAGCCTGGACGCTGACACTGGTGATCGCCCTGCTCACCGCGCTCTCCAGCAAGGCAGGCGTATGGTTTGCCGTAGCATCCGGAGAGCTGGTCAACTCGATCGCCTTTTTCCACGATGCCGCAAACACCACGCCGCTTCAGACATTGCTGACCAATGCCGGGATACTTGTCCTCCTGGTCGTGCTCAAAGATGCGGGTTTTACCGGTATCCGCAGCCTGGTATCCGCAACGTTGCATCGCAAATGGCGAGGCTGGCTCGACAGCCAGTTCAACGAAGCCCTGCTTGATTCCAATCACACGCATTTCCACGCTCAGCATGGTTCGTCAGGCGCCGCCGCTCCCGACAATATCGACCAGCGCATCCAGGAATCGATCAAGGATATGACGGGCGGAGCCATCGGCCTCGCCATGGGGGTCCTGGCCGTTGCTACTTCATTGTATTTCGTCGGCCAGCAACTGCTTGCACACTCGGCGGAGGTCAAAGGGTTGGAGTTCCTCGGCAGCTATGGCAGCGCCGTCCTCGCGTTTCTGGCAGTCGCCACCTACGTGCCGTTGAACACCTGGATCGCGGTCAAGCTGGGCAGGCTGCTGGAACGGCTCAATGTCAGAATGCAGCAGGCCGAAGGCAGCTATCGCGGCGAGCTGATCACGTTCCTACGCCGCAGTTTTCATGTCGCCGCATCGCAAGGCGAGAACGTGCAGAAGACGGTGCACAGCCAGCGCTATGTCGACATCGACCGCACCTGGGCGCGGCTGAACATCGTCAACACAGGCTACAATTCGTTCGAGCTGATCTACAATTTCATCGGCGCCCGCATTGTGGCCTACGGGCCTGGGCTAGTGCCGTTCATCCACAACGGGTTCGATCTCAAGGGTTACATAACTGGCTCTGAAATGGTCAATTCACTGATCAGCCAGTGTTCATGGTTCATCCACGTCATGCCTGCCATCGCCGCGGTGCGGGCCAACAGCCAGCGAGTCACCGAACTCGCAAATGCGATCGAAAACGTCCAGCACCCGCAGGAATTCTACGGGCTGACCGGCCGCTCCGATTTTCGTTACGACCGCCAGAACCCGGTGTTCGGCCTGACCATCCAGAAGCTCGAATTGGCGCATCAGGGCGAGGACGCCACCCCGTTCCTGAGCGCTGCAAACTTGCGCTTCCGGCGTGGCGAGTGGACGTTCCTGAAGGGCGAATCCGGATGCGGCAAAACCTCGCTGATCAAGGCGATCAACGGCCTGTGGCCTTATGGCCGCGGCACCATTGTCTTCCCTGAAGGGGTCAGGAGTTTCTACGCCGCCCAGGAGGTGAAGCTGCAGCAGGTCTCGCTGAAGCAGCTTGTCTGCCTGCCCGGTTCCGAGCATGATTACGCCGACCGGCAGGTCGCATCCGCCCTGCACAAGGCCGGCCTCGGCGACTTCATCGAGCATCTGGCCGATGAGAGCCGTGAAGGAAAGATCTGGGATCAGGTTCTTTCGGGTGGGCAGAAACAGAAGCTGGTCGTCGCCCGCATCGTGCTGCAGCAGCCCGGACTGCTGTTCCTCGATGAAGCCACCGGCGCGCTCGATCCTGAAGGACGAATTGCCTTCCATCAGGCGATCAAGGACAATTGCCCCGACGCAACGGTGATCTCGATCATGCATGAGGCGACGCCGCCGAGATCGGTCGCGGGAACCGAATTCTACCACAGCGTGGTTGCGATCGCCGACGGCGTCGCGACCAAGAAGCCGCTGGTTCCGAGCTTGCCGGTCGAGCTCACCACCATCCTCACGCAGCCGACGCGGCCGGCCGAGGACAAATGGCTGCGCTTTCCCCGCCGGCTGAAGCAGAGATAGCCGCGGCACCACTGCCGGCATCCAGCCAGCCTGCCACGCAGCCCGATCACAGTCTCGCGATCCAGTCGGTTTGCCGCCGTTTTGACCCGCTCTCGCGATTGACTCGGCAAGGCGCGCTCCTATGTTGCGCCGGCTCGCAGAGATCCCAACCCGAACCCGCGAGCAGAAAGGTCACCGCGCCATGCCTGGCGACAGTCACAGTCGAACGCAACCGCCGTCCGCTTGACGTGACCTGACCGGCTCACGTCCTGCCGGACGGCAAGGAGTGAGCCATGAACGAGTTTTCCCCTGTCGCGGGCGGCGATGCTATCGCCATCGCCCGCGTGCTTGCCAACGAACACATCGCCGATATCGTCGAGGCCTTGAATCAGGAGCCCCGCGAGACAGCATCGGATCTGCTCTGCGAAGTGCCGTTCGAGCGGCTGGTCGAGATCTTCGACCAGCCTGAACTCGACGGCGCGTCCGAACTGGTCGAGGCGCTGCCCCGCAGCAGGGCAGGCAGGCTGCTTGCGGCCATGTCGGTCGACCGCGCCGCCGACATACTGCGCGATCTGAACGAACCGGCTCGTTCCGAACTGCTCGGCGGCCTGGCGCCGCCGCTGCGCGCGACGCTGCTTGCCATTCTAGGCTATCCCGAGGGCAGCGCCGCCTCGCTCATGACGACCGAATATGTCAGCGTGCCGCCGGACTGGAGCGTGGCCCGCACGCTGGATTACATCCGCAAGGTGGAGCGGACACGCGAAACCGTCTACGCGATCTACATCGTCGATCCGAAAACGCATGTCCTGTTGCGCTCGACCAGCTTGCGCCGGCTGATTGCCGGTGAGCCGGATGAGCTGATCATGGCGGTTGCGCCGGATCGCGCGCCTATTACCGTGTCGCCGCTGACCGATAGCGAGAAGGTCGCACAGCTGATCTCGAAATACGATCTGCTCGCCGTCCCGGTCGTGGACAACGGCAAACTCCTCGGCATTGTCACCATCGACGACATCATCGACACGATGATCGAGGAAACGACCGAGGACGTGCATCGCTTCGGCGGCATGGAAGCTCTGGATGAGCCCTACATGAAGATGAGCTTTCTGGCGATGATCCAGAAGCGCGCCGGTTGGCTATGCGCGCTGTTCGTCAGTGAGATGCTGACAGCCAACGCGATGCAGAGCTACGAGGGCGAGCTGGAAAAGGCGATCGTGCTGACGCTATTCATTCCATTGATCATGAGCTCCGGCGGCAATTCCGGCTCGCAGGCGACCTCGCTGGTCATCCGGGCGCTGGCGCTGCGCGAAATCGGCCTTGGCGACTGGTGGCGGGTGGCCCTGCGCGAGCTGCCGACTGGTCTGGTGCTTGGCTCGATCCTTGGCGTAGTCGGCGTTTGCCGCATCGCGCTCTGGCAGTATCTCGGCTTCTACGACTACGGCCCCCACTGGCCGCTGATCGCAATGACGATCGGCGCCACGCTGGTTGGCATCGTCACCTTCGGCTCGCTGTCTGGATCGATGCTGCCGTTCGCCCTGAAGCGCATCGGCTTCGATCCGGCCAGCGCATCGGCTCCGTTCGTCGCCACGCTGGTCGACGTCACCGGGTTGGTGATTTATTTTTCTGTGGCGCTGGTGATCCTGCGCGGAACGCTGCTGTAAAAAAACTCACGCACTTCCATCGCGGCAATCCCGTTGCCGCGATGGGTTCTTGTCGCGTCAGACGCGCTCACCATCTCTCACCCGGTAAGTCGGCTTGTACATGGTGACGAGTTCTTCCGCCGCGGTCGGATGCACCGCCATGGTACGATCGAAATCATCCTTGGTCAGCCCGGCCTTCAGCGGTATGCCGAGAAGCTGCGCCATTTCGCCGGCATCCGGCCCGAGGATGTGGGCGCCGAGGACTCTTTTCGAGGCGCCGTCGACGACCAGCTTCATCAGCATCTTTTCATCGCGGCCGGAAAGCGTGTGCCGCATTGGCCGGAAGGTGGCGCGGTAGATTTCGAGATCCGAAAAGCGTTTTGCCGCCTCATCCTCCGACAGGCCGACCGTGCCGATCTCGGGCTGGGAAAAGACCGCGGTCGCGATCGTGTCGTGGTCGGGCGCCGTCGGCTTGTCCTTGAAGGCGGTCTCGACGAAGCACATCGCCTCGTGGATTGCCACCGGCGTCAATTGCACGCGGTGGGTGACGTCACCGATCGCCCAGATGTTGTCGATATTGGTGCGGGAGTATCCGTCGACCTGGATTGCCCCGGTCTTGGTCATCTCGATGCCGACGCCTTCCAGGCCCATGTTCTCGGTATTGGGAATGCGGCCGATGGCGAGCATGACCTGATCGACCGTCAGCACCGTGCCGCCGGTGACAAGCGCGTCGAGCCGGCCGTCAGGCCGCTTCCTGACCCACTCTGACACGGCGTGGCAGAGAATTCTTACCCCCTTCTTTTCCATCGTCTCGTGCAGCATGCGTCGGAGGTCCATGTCGAAACGGCTGAGGATCTCCTTGCCGCGGTAGACCAGCGTCGTGTCGACGCCAAGCCCGTGAAAGATATTGGCGAATTCGACGGCGATATAGCCGCCGCCCTCGATCATGATTGCCTTCGGCAGCTCCTTGAGGTCGAAGGCCTCGTTGGAGAAGATGCAGTGCTCATGGCCGGGCAATGCCGGGTGCGGTGCCGGACGCCCGCCGGTAGCGATCAGGATCTGGTCGGCGGTAACGGTGCGATCCTCACCGAGAAGATGCACCACATGCGGATCGACCAGCACGGCGCGTGAGTGAAAGACTTCGCCGCCGGCACCCTGCACATTGTTCTGGTAGATGGCCTCCAGCCGGCTGATTTCGCGGTCCTTGTTGGCGACCAGCGTCGGCCAGTCGAAATGCGCCTCAGGCACCGTCCAGCCATAGCCGGCGGCGTCGGCGAAATGTTCGGGGAACTGGGAGGCATAGACATAGAGCTTTTTCGGCACACAGCCGCGGATCACGCAGGTGCCGCCATAGCGGTATTCCTCGGCGATGCCGACCCGCTTGCCGAGTGCTGCCGCGACGCGCGCCGCCCTCACCCCGCCGGAGCCGCCGCCGATGACGAAAAGATCGTAGTCGTAACCGGCCATGGCTGAACTCCTTGCCCCTCAAACACCGAGACAGGTAGGCTGCCGACCATCAAAAGAAAAGCCCGGACTTGCCGGGCTTTCTGGTCCAGTGGCGGTCAGGCCGCTCGGAAGTCCGCGATCAATTCGGTGTGGCGTCCGCGGGAGCAGCGCCATCGGCCGGGGCGGCACCGTCGGCAGGTGCGGCACCGTCGGCAGGTGCGGCCGGCGCCTTGGCATTCGCCGCTGCACCCAGGGTCTCGCCTACCTGCTGGGCGAGATCGCGAGCCAGGCCGTTCTGCCAGATGTCGGCAGCCTTCACCAGCTCGCGCGTCACGATCGAGCCGTTGTCGAGCAGCTTCTTGCCGGTATCGGAATTGTAGAAGGCGGCGATTTCAGTGAGTTCCTTTTCCGAGAACACTTTTGCATAGGCAAGCGCTGCTTCCTTTTCCAGGTCGGCGCGGCGCGATGCCAGGGCCATCGCCTTCTCGTTGATCGTCTTGGCGATCAGTTCCTGCATGTCCGGGTTCTTCTGGATCAGCTGCTGCTCGAGCGCCGCGGCAGCTTGCGGCAGGATGTTGTCGAACGTATCCGTCGCATGGATCGCCGCGACCGCGGCGCGCGCCGCCTTCAAATGCGCATCAGTGACATCCTGCGAAAACGCCGGCGACGAAAACGCGAAAACGGCCGAGGCCGCCAGAATGGCAAAAAAGCGGCCAACCCGGTTATGCAACATCATGATCGGTAAAACTCCCTGGTTTTCGGGCGGCATGGACGGTTTGGATGCCGTCGCCACCGGCTATGATGGCCGTTGATGCCAGCCCGATGAAAAGACCATGCTCGACCACGCCCGGAATGGCGTGGAGAGCATTCGAAAGCGCTCTTGTATCCGGAATGCGGCCAAAAGATGCATCGAGGATAAAATGGCCGCCGTCCGTAACAAATGGCTGGCTCCCCGTCATCCTCAGTGTAACAGGGCCGGAAAGGCCAAGGTTTGCAGCCACTGCGCCAACTGCAATTTCGGTGGCGCGCAGGCCAAATCGGTTGACTTCGATGGGCAGCGGAAAACGGCCGATCATCTCGACCATCTTGGAGCTGTCGGCGATGACGATCATGCGGGCGGAGGCCGCCGCGACGATCTTTTCGCGCAGCAGCGCGCCGCCGCCGCCCTTGACCAGTGTCAGCGCCGGATCGATCTCGTCGGCGCCGTCGATGGTGAGGTCGAGCTCGGGCGTTTCCTCGAGGGTCGACAGCGGCACACCAAGCTCGGTGCAAAGGACGGCGGTGCGCTCCGAGGTCGGCACGCCGATGACAGTCAGGCCGGTGGCGACCTTGTCGGCGAGCAGCCGCACGAACTCATCCGCTGTCGTGCCGGTGCCGATGCCGAGCCGCATGCCGTCCGTGACATGGGCAAGCGCTGCCCGCGCAGCCTCAACCTTCAATTGCCTCGCATCCATGCCGGGTCCCGAGATTTGTTTCGGCGCTCGTAGCATTTTTGCCGGGCTGGTCAAAGGACCTTGCCCGCGATGCATAAGCCGGCTTGCCTGAACGGGCCGCAGCGGTTATCGCCTGCCGGCAATCAAATCGTCACAGGACAGGCCATGACCCGACCGATCATCGTGTTCGACCTCGACGGGACGCTGATCGACACGGCGCCGGATCTGCTCGACAGCCTCAACCACAGCCTTGCCGCCAGCCAGCTCACGGCCGTCGACGAAGCCGGCTTCAAGCGCTTCGTCGGCCATGGCGGCCGGGTGATGATAGAGCGCGCCCATGCAGCGCAGCACAGGTCGCTGGCAGTGGAGGAGCACGACCGCCTGCTAAAGCTGTTTCTGGACCATTACACCGTTAACATTCCCGGCAAATCGCGCCCCTACCCGGGCGTACCGGAGGCGATCGCGCGGTTCGCGGCGGCCGGGTACCTGCTGGCCATCTGCACCAACAAATACGAGGCCAATTCGGTGGCACTGATCGAGGCGCTCGGCATGACCAGGCATTTCGCGGCGATCTGCGGCCAGGACAGTTTTCCGTTCCGCAAGCCAGACCCGCGCCATCTCACGCAGACCATCGCGCGTGCCGGCGGCGACCCGCACCGTGCACTGATGGTCGGTGATTCGCAGACCGACATCGACACGGCAAAGGCCGCCGGCATTCCGGTGGTGGCAGTCGATTTCGGCTACACCGACCGTCATGTGCGGGAGTTTGAACCGTCGGCGGTGATCTCGCATTTCGATTCGCTGACGCTCGATATGGTACAAGGGCTGATGGCCGCGGCAGAGGGCTGAAGCCGGCCATAGTCCGGACCGCCAGATGCCGACCGACAAGTGGTTGACTTCGCGGGCCGGCCTCCCTTATATCGCGGCGCGCTTGGCCTTCGGGCAACGAGCGGGCGATTAGCTCAGCGGGAGAGCACACCCTTCACACGGGTGGGGTCGCAGGTTCAATCCCTGCATCGCCCACCATCTGCTTTCCTGAATCAATTCCAAGTCAGAGCGGCTAGTTGTCAAAATCTGACGCTTGGTGCCGAAGCAGTAGGCCCGCTCTGGGTAAACCTGCCTTTCGCTCCGGCTGCTGAAGCGGCTTTATCGCGCCCACTGCAAGCATATCGCCCATTCGGCAAACTCGCGCGTCGAGGCCTTTTTCAGCGGCGCGAAGCAATCCCCGCCGCCTGGGAGCGGCTGGAGCGCCCGTCGCGGTCATCAAGCGGGTCGCTCGCTACGCTCCCGCTACGGACTCGATGTCACCCATTGTGAGGCCGCAGCCCGATCACGGTCCGCGCTAAACCCAACCCGAACCAAAGTGTCCACAGGGACATCACCAGTGATGCCACGACCCAGACGAAGCTGCCCAGGGTGACTCCGAGCCACATGCCCAGGGGCCAACCGAGGAAGGCTCCAATTCCGGCCACGACTGCGATGTACGATGCCCAGACCGGCGTGGCTCGGTGAGTGGTCTGCGCCTCGTTGCCAGCGATCACGGCAACGGCCAACGCCAAAAACATGAAGCCGTTGGCCTTTCCTTCGGAAAATGCCCACCAGGCCTCGAAAGTTGCCGTGTCCCCGGCGGCAGCAGCGGCGGAGACCACGGTGGCCTCGGCCACCGCGGTCGTCATGGTCCAGAGGGCGCCGACAGTCAGCACACCCCAGGCAGACAACGTCCACCACGCCTCGGTGAGGCGCGATCTGGCCGCCAGCACGATCAGACCTGTCAGGACGAACAGTGATAGCGCTACCGCGGAAACCCAATGGATGATCGCCCATCGGACAGGGTCGTCGGTGATGACTCCCATCTGGCGACCCATATCGGGATCGATCGGCCCATGGCCGACCAGCGCGCCTGCCAGCAGGATAGAGGCGATCGCAAGCCAAACTCCTGCTACGCGCGTTCCTTCTTCTGTGTTTGCCATAGAGACCTCGCGCAGTAATGGTCCCATGTCCCATCTAGCGCCAGATTTCAAAGGGTTGCAAGATGGCCAATGATCGGAACGGGTCAACTGACGCCGTAACATTGCCACATCTGTACGACCGGAAAGGGTCGGAACAGATAATCCGCATTGGGCACCAAGCGTCAGATTTTTACCACTAGCAGCTGCAGGTCGCCCCCTCGCCCCCAAAATTCTTTTGGGCGAAATTCAAGGCGCTGCTGTAGCTCGTGTAGCTCTGGAACTGGCAAACGTTGGAGCCGGCCCGCACCTTCATCTGCTCGATATCCCAGAACGAAACTTCGATACGGTCGTCGGCGCAATAGACCGTATAGCGTTCAGGTTCCAGCGCCTCGGCTTTCTGCACAGGCATCGAAACGGACGGGATGGAAAGTATGGAAAGTACAAATATGATGGCATGACGCATTTGCATGTAGACCCCCGAGTGACCGTCGGCACTGTTATGGCCGCGATGTTGAGGCGACGCATCATGATTTTAAGCAGTCGCCTTGTTCTTTCGGCGGCCATAGATCAGGTACGGACGGCGCCTCGTTGTAGCGCAACGCTCCGCGATCCCGGAACAAACCTGTATGGAAACGAGTTTCTGGTGATCGAGATGTGAGGGAAAGCCATGTCCAGACTTGTTTTGGCGGCCGCCGTGCTGCTTGTCGGCGGATCGGCCTTTGCGGCTGACGAAAATCCGGTGCCGGCGCAGAATGCCAAGAAGCTGTCGGAAATCATTGCCAAAGTCGAGCAGCGCGACGACTTCCGCTACATCAAGGAAATCGATTGGGACAGCGGCGCCTACACCGTCATTTATTACACGAACGACAAGGCCAAAGTCGAAATCACCTATGATCCGGTGACAGCCGCGCCGAAATGAAGCTGTCCGCCAACGGTCCAGATTCTAAAAAATGGCGCGCCTCGAAGGTCCCGGGCCTTCGGCACACCCTTGCGCAGATATGACTTTGATGGCTGACTGGGTGCTATCATTGCGCGCGGGGGTGGGCATGGCGACGGTAAAGCACGTATTGAAACGCTTTCTGATGATGCTCGCGGGTTATTTCATAGCGGTACTGGTTGGGCTGATCGCGGTGGCGGCGATCTATGGCGGGCTGAGCTCGCTGCCAAATGCGCCGAATTATTTCGACGTCATGGGTGTCAGCCCCGTTGCGGTGCTGCTGTTGCCGCCGCTCGGCATGTTCATCTATTTTCTGACGATCGTGCTGACTGCCCTGCAGACGCTGATCTTCGCACTGATTGCCGAGTTTTTCTCGCTGCGCAGTTTTTGGCTGCATATGATCTTCGGCGCCGCGGCTGCGGTTGGCGGCTTCGCCCTGATCTGGCCCAGTGTACCAGACGATACGAACCCGGAGCGCTGGGCCGATGTCGGTATTATTGCAGCGGCAGGCGTTGTCGCCGGCCTGGTTTATTGGCTGATCGCCGGGCGCGAGGCCGGCTTCCGGCGTCCGCTCTTTCAGCGCTAGACCCGCATTCCTCAGCTTGCCGGCGAACGCACCGCTTCCGTGCTGTCGAGCGCCTGCTGCAGCCTTGTGTCGCGGCCGTATACGTCGTTGAAATATTCGACATTGCCGGACAGGTCCGGCCATGCGGTGAAATAGGCGACATAGACCGGGATCTTGCGTGTCACGTCTTCGGTCGAATGTCCGAGCTTCAGTCTGTCCTCGATGTAGTCGACCGAGGTGCCGAGCACGGCAGCCGCCATACCGCGCGGATCCTGCAAGCGCACGCAGCCATGGCTGAGCGCGCGCATGTCGCGCTGGAAAAACGACTTCTGCGGCGTGTCATGCATGTAGATGGCGTGCTTGTTGGGGAACAATATCTTCAACTCGCCCAGCGCATTGGCCTCGCTCGGCAGCTGGCGCACGCCGTAGGGTATCTTCGCGCCATAGGCGCCCCAATTGACCGAGGAGGAGGGAATGCGCTTACCGCGCGCATTGACCACCTCATAGCCCGCGCGGTCGAGATAGCCCGGATCCCGGCGCAGCCGCGGCAGCATCTCATTGACCAGGATCGACTGCGGCACGCCCCAATAGGGATGGAAGTCGACCTGCTCGATCTGGTCATAGAAGAAAGCAGTCTGGTTGGTGGGCCTGCCGACGACGGCGCGGGTCTTCAGCTTCTCCTCGCCATCGTCGATATAGCTCGCGGTGAAAGCCGGCTGGTTGATGAAGACACGCGGGCTGCCGAGGTCGGAAGGCAGCCAGCGCAACTCTTCGAGCGCGACCCGAACCTTCTGAACCTTGTCGGCCTTGGACGTTCCGGCCAACGATGCAACGGTACGTGGGCCGATGACGCCGTCGCCTTTCATGCCGGCCCGTTTCTGCACCGCCTTGATCACCGGCACCAGCTCCGGATCGTAGACCTCGCTGGTGGCGAGCCTCGCCAGGACCTCGCCATAGGCGCCGCCCATCTCGTCATCGAGATTGCGCGCGATCTTTGTCAAAAGCTTCGGCAGTTCAGGGCTGGTCTGCCCCGGCTTCAGCAGCAGATTGGGATCGATGGTGATTTCGTCTTCGGCGCTGGCCTGGAGCGCTTCCAGTTCGACGCGCAGCGCCTGATACTCGGCGTTCTGTGGATGCCGCGATTCGAGGTAGGTGCGAGCTTGCTGGGTATGGGCCAGCGTCTTCAGCACCCCTTCCATGTCGAGCGGCTTCGGCGGAAAATCGTAGTAGCCGGTCATGCGGTTGGGATCGACGCGGCCGCTTTGTGCGTCACGGGCGTAGCGCAGGACGCGTGCCGACAGCGCCATCTCGAAGCGGACCAGCTCTTTCAGGCGTTCATCGGCATCGCCCGCCGATGTGCCTGCTGCCGGAATTTCGACGGTGTAGTCGGCGGGCGTCAGGCCGTAGCTCGCGGCTTCGCCCAGCACCCGCACCGCATCCTGCGCACGGCTGCTGGGACTGGTTCCCGTCACCCAGATGAAATCCGGATTGGCTGAGTAGTAGGCGATCAGCGCCTTGGCGATGTCCTTCTCGGCATAGAGGTCATAGCCGTCGAGCCCGGCAATGGCTTCGCGGAATGCAGCCCCGGTGGCCGCCGGCTCGAACGCAGCATCCTGCGGCGTTGCCGGTTCAGGCGCTGCCGACAGTGCCGAAAAATCGACGCGCACCAGCGGATCGCTCTTGTAGGTGTAATAGGACGGGCTGCTGATTTGCGCACCACCACCGCCACCACCGGAAGCGGCCGGCGCCTTGGGCCTCGGCTTGTATTTTGACGGTGGCGGGGGAAAGTTACCTTTCGGCGGTGCGTGTTTGACGCCGCCGCCGAAAAGCATGTCGAAGAACCCTTGTGCTTCAGCCTGCGGCGCGCCGAAGGCCAGCATTGCCACGGCCACCGCAAACGGCAGCACGGTGGCTTTGTTTCCAAGGAGTTTCATGGATCACCCGCTCCGGTTGAACCCGGATCCCGTTCCGCACCGCTTTCACGGTCTCGCCCACCGCATGGCGGATGTAAGGCGTGACTATACTGATTCATACTGATTTCGTTAAGCTTCCATAAATTTCGGAACGTCTGTTGCAGAACGGTTTCACAACATCGTGACGGGTGGAGCGAATCCGCCGTCGCTCCCGACCAAATGGTTGCGCCCGTGAGCCAAGCCTCAGGCGTTGGCGCCGCCGTCGATGGTCAATGCTGCGCCTGTCACGAAGCGCCCTTCGGGGCCGGCAAGCCAGGCGACCATGCCGGCGATCTCGTCGGCCGTGCCGAAGCGAGGCGTCGCCATCTTCTGGCGCTGATGCTCGGCGTGCGGGCCGCCTGCTGGATTCATGTCGGTATCCGTCGACCCCGGATGGACGACATTGGCGGTGATGCCGCGCGGACCGAGATCGCGTGCAAAGGCCTTGGTCAGGCCAACCAAGGCAGCCTTGCTGGCCGAATAGGCGCTCAGGCCGGCATCGGTGGCACGCTCGGCCAGGTTGCTGCCGATCGAGATGATCCGGCCACCCTCGCCCATATGCGCCGCTGCTGCCTTGGCCGCGACGAACGGGGCTCTGAGGTTGACCTCCATCGTCTCATCGAAGTCGGCAAGCGACAGGGCATCGATCGGCGCAGCGCGCCAGATGCCGGCGCTGTTGACGAGGATGTCGAGCCGTCCGAAGGCTCTTACCGCCTCATTGACTGCCGCCTCGATCGCGGCAGCATCGCGATTGTCGGCCTTGATGGCGAAGGCCCGACCGCCGGCCGCCTCGATTTCCCCGACCACCGTACGCGCCCGTTCCTCGCCATTCACATAGGTGATCGCCACGCCCGCGCCGTCGGCCGCGAGCCTTCGTGCGATCGCCGCACCAATGCCGCGGCTGCCGCCGGTGACGAAGGCGGCCTTGCCGTTCAAGCTCCTGGATGACATTTGCTTCTCCATTTTGTAGTGATTGATACATAAATACCTGCCAGCCTTGCTGAACCACGTCAACTGAATTATGTATCGATCAACACAGAAAGCACACCATGCCGGAACGAGGCCGCCCCCGCACCTTCGATCGAACCGCCGCCTTGCGGCGGGCAATGGAAGTGTTTTGGGCCAAGGGTTATGAGGGCGCGTCGATAAGCGACCTGACCGCTGCAATGGGCATCAACTCACCCAGCCTCTACGCAGCCTTTGGCAGCAAGGAAGCGCTGTTCCTCGAGGCGACCGAGCTTTACACGCAGGTGGAAGGCACCGATATCTGGTCTGCGCTGGAAAAGGCGCCGACCGCACGCCAGGCGGTCGAGCGATTCCTGCGCCAGACGGCCAGGGCCTATTCGCAGACCGGCCGTCCGCAAGGCTGCCTTATCGCGCTCGGCGCATTGCACCAGGACTCGAGCCGCGGCGCCATCTGCGATGATCTGCGCCGTCGCCGTGCCGAAAACCGCGAAGCCTTGCTGAGACGCCTCGAGCGTGGCGTGGCCGAGGGGGAGTTGCCGGCCGATTTCGACTGCGGTACGGCCGCGACCTTCTATGCGACCGTACAGCACGGCATGTCGATCCAGGCGCGCGACGGCGCGTCGCGCTCGGCTCTTCTGGAGACGGTGGCCGGGGCAATGGCGGCTTGGATAGCGATGGCCAGCACCGGGGCGGCGTGACGGTCGAACCCGGCAGACAAGAACAGACATTCAGGTCACTGCAGAGACGGCTCCAGCCTGCCGGCAACGAAGCCAACGGCGCGCTCCACCACACCCTTGTCCGCGAGAATGCGGCGGTGGCCGAGCCCGTCGGCCCAGTACAGCCGCACATGGTCGCCGGCACGCGCGTAGAGCCTTGCATGATCGGCGGACACTTCGCGGTCGTCCGGCGCGTGGATCACCAGCGTCGGCAGCGGCGCGCTTGCCAGTTGGCGGTCACCGGTGAATTCGTGCAGCGGCCGGCCGGCGATGCGCTCGACCCGGTCGGCCATGGCGATCTGCGAGCGCGAGCCGACATTCAGCATGCGGCTGAAATCGGCAAAGATCGCAGGAAGCGAGCTCGGCGCAGCGATTAGCACCAGCCGCCCGGCCGTCAACGGCGGGATATGTCTGATTGAACCGGCGACGGCATTGGCGGCGACGGCACCACCAAAGGAATGGCCGGCGATGGCGGCAAATGGGCCGAACCATTCGCCGGCAACCCGTGCTGCATCGACGGCACTGACAAGGGTCAGCCGGCGGCCCTGCGACTGGCCGTGGCCCGGCAAATCGAGCGAGACCACCTTGTAGCCGGCATCGCGATAGGCTTCGATCAATGTGCGCATGTATTCGGTACGCGAACGCCAGCCATGGATGACGAGCACGGTGCCTGCAGCCGCCCTGCCCGGCTCGGGCCGGAATTCATGCACCATGACGCAGCCGGTTCTGGTCTTTAGCCGGTGATGGCGCGCTTCGGTCATGAAATCGGCGGCGCGATCGATTGCGCGGCGCTCACCATGGCTCAAGCTCTTTTCGTGCGGCGTGCGGCAGAACAGCTCGAATGCAGCGCGCCCGGTGAGTCGCGGCGCCACATGCTCGGCCACGCCGAACGTGCCGCGGATGACCTTCAGTCCAAATGATGCCATAGTGGCGATCCATCCATTGGTTCAAGCATGAACATAATAGTTCAAACATGAACATTAAGCAAGACCTGCCCTGGGACAACCCGCGTTTTCGCAACTGGGTTGCGGTGGCGCGCGCCTGCCACGTGGTGGAACGCACCTTGGCGGTGAAGCTGGCGCCGCTCGACCTGAAGCCGGCGCAGCTCGACGTGCTGATGAACCTCTACCGCCATCCCGGCATGTCGCAGCACGACCTCGCTCGCCGCCTGCTGGTCGGTCGCTCCAACATCACCATGCTTTTGCCGCAGCTGGAGACCCGCGACCTGCTGCGCCGCGAGAGCGACGAGAAGGACAAGCGCGTGCTGCGGCTGACGTTGACTGAGGCAGGCGAGGCACTGCTGATGCGGGCCCTAAAGGTCCACATGACGCTGATCGAAAAGGCGATGAGCCAGTCGACGCCGGAACAATGCGACATGATCGGCGAACAGATGCGCAAGATTGCCGAGGTGTTGAAGACCGCCTGACGGCCCAGTGCTTCACCACCAAATTCCCTCACCACCAAATTTCTTCACCACATCGATTTTTGCGCGCGCTCCGGCCATTCCCTGTCGTAGACCTCGCCGTCGATGTTCTTGCGGCTGGTGATTTCCAGGATTTGGCCGGCGGTCGGCAGCGATTTCGGGTCGACATGCCTTGCCGGATTCCACAGATCCGACCGGTGGATGGCGCGGGCGCACTGGAAATAGACCGCATCGACCTCGACGACCGTCACCGAGCGCGCCGGCTTGCCCTCGACTGCGAACGAGGCGCAGAGCGCGGGATCGGTGGTGATGTGGGCGCGTCCATTGACGCGCAGCGTCGTGCCGGAACCCGGCACCAGGAACAGAAGCGCGACGCGCGGATCGCGAAGGATGTTCCTTAGCGAATCGGCACGGTTGTTACCGCGCCGGTCCGGCATCATCAGCGTTTTCGGATCGTGGATGCGGACGAAGCCGGCGAGATCGCCGCGCGGCGAGCAGTCCAGCCCTTCAGGCCCGCAGGTTGCGAGCGCAGCAAACGGCGAAGCTTCGATGAAAGCAGCGTATTCAGGAATCAGCTGGTCGAGTTCCTTGACCACCGACGCCTCGCCGGGCAGGCCATAGAGCGCTTCGAGCTGTTCGACGCTGGTGATCATGGACATGTTTTCGTCTCCAACCTTTGCCGGCGCTACTCCAGACGCATGACATTTTCACGACACGATGCCCGTTTGTCGGTCATCAGGAAACGGGTGTCGAGGGACCGCGAACAAGCGCAAACCGCTTTCGTGCTGACAGAAACGGAGGTCAAAAAATGGAGAAACCGCTCGGCCGGCGACGCACCGCCATGGAACTTATTGAAAACATGTTCAATGTTGAAATGCGTTTCCTACAATCAGGCTCGGAGAGCCTCGATACGCTTGCCAGCGCATTTCATGTCGAGATTGTCGTGCATGAGCCTCGCTCCCTGCCCTATGCCGGTGACTGGAACGGCCTCGACGGCGTTGGCGCCCTTTTCCGCAAGATGCGGGAAATCTGGAGCGACGTGGCGGTGGAGGACCTCCGGGTCGCCCAAAACGATGACATGGTGTTCATGAGCTGCACGCTTTCGCGGACATCGCGGGCCAATGGTGCAACCATCAAGCAGCCGTTTGCCGAAGTCTTGCGCTTCAAGGATGACCGGCTGATCGAAGGCACGCCGTTTTATCACGACACCAGCGAGATACTGGCGATGCTGCGTTGACCGAAGCGTCCCGCGAAATCAGTCAGCGGTCGCGGCTCAGCCCCTTCTCTTCCAGCTCGGCGAGATAGGCGGCCCAGCGTGCATCCTTCTCATGACCCAGCGTATGCAGGTAATTCCAGGTGAAGATGCCGGTGTCGTGGAAATCGTCGAAGGTGATGCGCACGGCATAATTGCCGACCGGCTCGATCTTAAGGATCGCTACATTGCGCTTGCCGGGAACGGTGACGCGCTGTTCGGGCGAATGGCCCTGCACCTCGGCCGACGGCGAGGCGACGCGCAGCAGCTCGGCTGGCAATTCGAACGGCTGATGGCCCGGAAAGGTGACGGAAAGCAGCTTGCGGTCCTTCGAGACCCTGAGTTCCTTTGGCGCTGTCATGCTGGTGGATCCTGCGGAAGACAGCCTTCCCTACGCCGCTTCGCGTTGAGGGAAAAGGCCGTTTCAGAACTTCCGACATGATCTGTCGGCGTCGGGATGTTACCGCAGATCGCGAGCTTCTATCTTGAATGGCAAGTTGGCTCGCATCACATAGCCATATATAACGAAGCCGTTCACGGCCACGGGAAGCGCATAAGCATGGATATGATCGATCCTTTCGGTCGCACGATCACCTACCTGCGCGTGTCGGTCACCGACCGCTGCGATTTCCGCTGCACCTATTGCATGGCCGAGGACATGACGTTCCTGCCCAAGAAGGACCTGCTGTCGCTGGAAGAGCTCGACCGGCTTTGCACGGTCTTCATCGAAAAGGGCGTGCGCAAGCTCCGCCTCACCGGCGGTGAGCCGCTGGTGCGCAAGAACATCATGCATCTGGTGCGCCAGCTTTCGCGGCATCTCGAGAGCGGTGCGCTGGAAGAGCTGACGCTGACCACCAACGGATCGCAGCTTTCACGCTTTGCCACCGAGCTCGCCGACTGCGGCGTCAAACGCATCAACGTCTCGCTCGACACCCTCGATGCCGACAAATTCCGCCAGATCACCCGCTGGGGCAATCTGGATAAGGTCATGGACGGCATCGACGCGGCGCAGGCGGCGGGGCTGAAGGTAAAACTCAATGCGGTGACCTTGAAGGACTTCAATGATGCCGAATTGCCGGAAATGCTGCGCTGGGCGCATGGCCGCGGCATGGATCTGACGGTCATCGAAACAATGCCGATGGGCGAGATCGACGCCGACCGCACCGACCAGTATTTGCCGCTGTCGCTGCTGCGCGCAGCACTCGAGCGCCAGTTCACGCTGAGCGATATTCCCTATAAGACCGGTGGCCCGGCCCGCTATGTCCACGTCGCCGAGACCGGCGGGCGGCTCGGCTTCATCACGCCGATGACGCATAATTTCTGCGAAAGCTGCAACCGGGTCCGGCTGACCTGCACCGGCACGCTTTACATGTGCCTCGGCCAGGAAGATGCAGCCGACCTGCGCGCACCACTGCGTGCGTCCGAAGGCAACGAGCTGGTCGCCGACGCCATCGACGAAGCAATCGGCCGCAAGCCGAAAGGCCACGACTTCATCATTGATCGCCGCACCAACCGCCCATCGGTGTCGCGGCATATGAGCGTCACCGGCGGCTGATTTTTCACCGATTTCGTGCAAGAATAATCGCCTTGGCATCGGCTTCGAGGCAAGGCTCATGCAGCGGCTTTTTGCAATCCCGACGTTTTTCGGAGTGATGGCGGGGACCATGGCAGTTGCCGCGCCACTCACCTATACGAACGAGCGCTTCGGTACCGTCTGCACCTTTCCGGATGAGATCTTCACTCTTCGCCAGCCTGAGCCGGACAATGGCGATGGACAACAATGGCTCACCGCTGATGGCGCCAGCCTGATCTGTTCAGGCATCCTCAATATCGATGATGAAACTCCGACAGCCTTCGTCTCCGCCCAGAGGGGCAGCAAGGAACCTGGCTACAAGATTACCTACAGCAAGACCGGCAAGGACTGGGCGGTGCTGTCGGGCATCAAAGGCGAGAACATCTTCTATGAACGCCGCCTGTTCGGAAAAGACGGTGTCATCCGTACGGTCTGGATCGACTATCCGCCAGCCTTGAAATCGAAATACGACCCGCTTATCGGAGCGATCGCCGGCAGCCTCAGGGGACCGTGAGCATCCGGCGACCTCGGAACATATTCGCAACCCGTTGTTTTTGCTAACGAGTCACGGTTGACGCGTGTAGTCGTATCGTACGGCAAGCCATTTCTTGCCGCTGCCATTGGCCTGGAGGAAATGCTGCTCGGCCACTTCGTGATTGTCGCCGTCCCTGGAAATGACGAAATCGGAGGCAGTGAATCGCCCTTCGACCTCAGGCCCGAAGCCGACGAAACCAAGCGGCTCGAAAAGCAGCGAAATCTTGCCGTCCTCCTCGCCACCAAAACTCCAGGCGGGCATGATCCCTGCCGGGAAACGGGTATCCATCGAGACATACTTCCAGCGGCCCTCCACCCGGTCATAGCTCAAATAGGCTATCCGCTGGAAGTCTGGGATTTTCGACCCGGGCGCCGGTCGCATCACCTCCTGCATGAAGGGGCCGATCATCGTACGCTCGGCCACCAGCCCGGTCATCACAATCGGCTGGGCGCCGGGCGTTGGCCAGATCGTGTTGACGACGGACCATTTCCCGACGCGGCGAGCGAGTTCATCCGCTTCGTGACCCGGCGTGGACATCCGTTCGACTGCCGACGCCGAAGCGCCGTTCTCGGCGAAGGCAGGCGCCATCGCCATGAGGATAACCGCCAGTGCAGAAGAGAACCGGGAAGCCGACGAAACGTGCCGCCTGCTGCCTGTGCCAAGCATGTCCGCATTGCCTCGTGCATTCATCATGGACCACCTCCCCAGACAAGATCAGAAGCCTACAATGACCAATTTGGTGAATCTTGCCGAGCAAATTTGATCTCGTCGAAAAATTTTCCTCGAGCCGCAGTGTGATCGATTTGCCCTCCGAACCCATCCTTTGGAACGGCACATTTCGGGATCACACCCAGAAAAGGTCTTGTCCGCAAACGGTTACCGGATTTACCGCAAGCCCGTTCGGGCCTAGCCTCTGCTCTGGAGCGGTTCTTCGCCCAGTGGGGGAATACGATATGCACAAACTCATTCTTTCTGTTGCATTGCTCAGCTTCGCGGCCCTGCCCGCGGCGGCCCAGTCGATCGGCGGCACCTATGCCGTGGCCGGCACCAACTTCGATGGATCGTCCTATGGTGGCGACGCGACGATTACGCTGACCAGCGAGACTACCTGCACGATCCATTGGGAGACAGGCGGCTCGTCCTCGGACGGCATCTGCATGCGCAACGACGATGCCTTCTCCGCCGGCTATGTCATGGGCAAGGCGGTTGGCCTTGTCGTCTACAAGGTGCAGGAAGACGGCTCGCTGCATGGCCTGTGGACGATTGCCGGCAAGGAAGGCAACGGCACCGAGGTGCTGACGCGCAAATAAGCCTGCCGCTCTTGCGAGGTAGATGTCACGGGCCACAGAAAGGCTGTGGCCCAGCCCTTTGACGTTGCTGTTTTGCGGGTGCCTGCTAGACGCTTGCTGCAGGACTCACCCGGTAATCGCCTTGCCTCTTTCGCCAAATCTGCGCGGCGCGTTGTTCATGATGGTGGCCATGATTGGTTTCACCCTCAACGATGCAATCACCAAATTCTCGTCGGAATCGATGAACATGGCGCAGGTCATGCTGATCCGCGGCGCCTTCGCTTCGCTTTTCGTTGCCCTGCTTGCGTGGCAACGCGGCGCGCTTGCCCGGCCTGGCTCGATGCTGCAGCCGACAGTTGCGCTGCGCGTCGCCAGCGAGGCCGGCGCCACGGTGTCGTTCCTGGTTGCTCTGGCACATCTTCCGATCGCCAATGTGTCCGCCGTGCTGCAGGCGCTGCCGCTGGCTGTGACGATGGGCGCCGCGCTTGTGTTCAACGAGGGCGTCGGCTGGCGGCGCTGGCTGGCCATTGCCGTCGGTTTTGCCGGCGTGCTGATCATTGTGCGGCCGGGCTTCGAAGGGTTCAGCATGTTTTCTCTGCTGGCACTGGCTAGCGTGGCATGCTGCGCGGTGCGCGACCTCGCCACCAAGCGGATTCCGCAGGCAATTCCGACATTGCTGGTGTCGACCGCCACCGCTCTTGCCATGACCGTTCTGGGCGCAGCATTGCTTTCGCCGATGGGCGGTTGGACGCCGATGACGGGAAAAAGCACGGCATTCCTGGCGCTGGCGGCGGTGCTCGTGCTCATTGGCTACCAGTTCATCATCATGGCGATGCGGGTGGGCGATATCTCCTTCATCGCGCCGTTCCGCTACACCGCCCTGCTCTGGTCGATCCTGCTTGGCTTCACGATCTTCGGCGATGTCCCCGATCTGCCGATGATCGTCGGTGCCACGATCATCATCGCCTCAGGCCTCTATGCGCTCTACCGCGAACGGATCGTCGGCCGGCGAAAGACAGCTGCCGAAAGCGCTGGACCGGACATGGCGCCGGACGGCATATAGGCGCGACCGTTGACGACCGTCTGATTTGAAAACTTGATTTGGTCATAGGGTCTAGCAGCAAACGATGGGCCGAGATATCGCAGGGATCATTCTGGCCGGCGGCCGGTCGAGCCGGATGGGCGGCGGCGACAAGACGCTGCTTGCGCTTGGCGATTGGACCCTGCTCGACCGTGTCGTTTCGCGCCTTGGCCCGCAGGTCGGCCCGCTGGCGCTCAACGCCAATGGCGATCCGGCACGGTTTGCCGCGACGGGGCTTCCCGTGCTTGCCGACACCGTCAAGGGTTATGCCGGGCCGCTTGCCGGGATCCTGACCGGCCTCGAATGGGCTTCCGACACCACTTGCCAGGCGCTGGTCACGGCTGCAGGCGATACGCCTTTCCTGCCCAAGGATATGGTCGAGCGGCTGCTCGCGGCAGCCTATGCACGCCCGGGCTCGATCGCCGTTGCCTGTTCCGGCGGCAAACGGCATCCGACGTTTGCGCTCTGGCCGCTGGGGCTCGACCAGGCCTTGCGCCAATTTCTCGTCGAGGAAGACAACCGGCGCGTTTCGGCGTTCATCGACCGGCACGGTTTTGTCGAAGTGGATTTTCCCATCCTGAAATCCAGAGGGGCCGAGATCGATCCCTTCTTCAACATCAACACTCCCGACGACCTTGCCCGGGCCGCGCATCTGTTGCAGAGCATCGAGCCATGAACAGACGTATCTTCGGCATCACTGGCTGGAAGAACTCCGGCAAGACGACATTGACCGAAAAGCTGGTAGCCGAACTCGTCCGGCGCAGCTGGAAAGTGTCGACTGTAAAACACGCCCATCATGATTTCGACATCGACAAACCTGGAGCGGATAGCTTTCGCCATCGCCAGGCGGGAGCGATGGAGGTGGCGATCGTGTCGGGCAGGCGCTGGGCGCTGATGCACGAATTGCGTGGCGAGGACGAGCCGACGCTGGAGGCGATCCTGTCACGGCTGGCACCCTCCGACATCGTGCTGGTCGAGGGCTACAAGCGCGAGGCGCACAAGAAAATCGAGACGCGACGGCTCGAGGCCAAGGACCGGACACCGCTCTCGGCAGGCGATCCACACATTATCGCCGTCGCCTCCGACTTTCCCATTGTCGGCGAAGACTTGCCGGTCTTCGATCTCGACGACACGAATTCGATAGCCGACTTCATCGAACGCGCCACCGGCCTGACGCGCTGAGATTGCGGCCGCGGGGAGCTTCCCGCCACTTTCTCTCCATTTAGGCGTTTGACCCAGCGTCACCGTTTTCTGAACATGACCTTCCCTCAAGCGGCGGTTTTGCAGTTGCTTTTTCTTGGGAAAGAATGGGAGTATCGCGCCAGCGGGCGGTCAAAAGCACCGCCCACAGAGCCGTTCGGGAACGACGGCCGGGACCAACAGAGAGGACCATTATGCGTATTGCACTGCGTATCGCGCTCGCCGCATCGGCTGCGCTGCTGACGCTTGGCGTTGCCCAGGCCCAGGAAAAAACCTTGAGGATCGGCACCGAAGGAGCGTATCCGCCATTCAACAACCTCACCGCCGACGGCCAGCTCGTGGGCTTCGATATCGATATCGCCAAGGCACTGTGCGACGAGATGAAGGTGAAGTGCACTTTTGTCGCGCAGGACTGGGACGGCATCATTCCAGCCCTTCAGGCAGGCAAGTTCGACGCCATTGTCGCGTCTATGTCGATCACCCCGGAACGCGCCGAGAAGGTCGACTTCACCCACAAATATTACAATACGCCGCCGGCAATCGCCGCGCCTAAGGACACTGATATCAAGGGTGTCACCAAGGAAGATTTGGCCGGCAAGACGATCGGCGTGCAGGCATCCACCACGCATTTCAACTATTCGACCAAGACTTACACCGACAGCACCGTCAAGCCGTATCCGACCGCGCAGGAATACCAGCTCGATCTGGCCAATGGCCGGCTCGATGCCGCCAATGACGACATCGTCGTGCTGCAGCAATGGCTGGATTCGCCGGACGGCGCCTGCTGCAAGCTGGTCGGCACAATCAAGCCCGTCATCGAAATCCACGGTCCGGGCGCCGGCATTGCCGTGCGCAAAGGCGAGACCGACCTGGTCAACCAGTTCAATGCGGCGATCGACGCGATCCGCGCAAACGGAAAGTACAAGGAAATCAACGACAAATACTTCAAATATGACGTTTACGGCGGCGAGTCCTGATCGACCGACATAGGACAACGTGAACGGCGGGAGATTCCCGCCGTTCTTATAAGGATGCCGCGCACGAGGGGTGATGCGGTACGGGTCTCAACGAGCCTTAAGGAGAACAGGCAGGCGGATGCAGAGCGCACTGACGCTTCTCAGTTGGGGACCCGAAGGCTGGCTCGACGACATCGCCGCGGGTGTGTTTGTCACAGTATGTCTTGCGCTGGCCACGCTGCCCTTCGGGCTGACGCTCGGCTTTTTCGTGGCGCTGGCCAAACAGTCGGAAGAGCCGTCGCTGAGACTGGCCGGGAACATCTACACCACGATCTTTCGCGGAATACCCGAGCTGCTCACGCTGTTTCTGATCTTCTTCGGCATCCCATTAATCCTGCAATACATTGTCCGGCTGGTGAGCCCCGGGACATCGGCCGACGTCAACAGCTTCGTCGCCGGGATGATCGCGCTGTGCTTCATCTTCTCCTCTTATTCCAGCGAGGTGTTTTTATCCGCCTTCCGCGCGATTCCAAAAGGGCAATATGAGGGAGGCTATTCGATTGGCCTGTCCAGCGGCCAGACGATGCGGCTGATCGTACTGCCGCAGTTAATCCGCATCGCATTGCCCGGACTTGCCAATCTTTGGCTGATCCTGCTCAAGGACACCGCGCTCGTCTCGGCCGTCGGCCTCAACGAGATCCTCCGGCAGAGCGGGGTTGCCGCTCGCGTCACCAAGCACGCCTTCCTGTTTTACGGTTTTGCCGGCCTGATCTATCTCCTGCTAGCGATCGTCTCCTCCTTCGGCATCAATGCGATCGAACGAGCGGTTGGCGGCAGCGAGGTCAAGAGATGAGCCTGGCCACCGACACGCTGAAGGTTGACCGGCCGCCGCCGCCCGCACGCGGCTGGTCGCGCCAACGCATCCTCGGCCATGTCCTGGTCGGCCTGTGGATCGCTCTCGGCATTGGCGTGGTCGTCTACCTAGTCACTGCGTGGAACCCGGAGTTCTTCCAGAAATATGCACCCGGCTACATATCCGGCCTTGGCATCACCCTGCTGCTGGTTGCCATCTCGATTGTGCTTGGTGCGATCCTGTCGGTGCCGATCGCCTATGCACGTATGTCGAACAATCCGATCCTTTCGGGGTTCGCCTATGCCTATGTCTATTTCTTTCGCGGCACGCCGCTGTTGGCGCAGACCTTCCTGGTCTACTACGGGGTCGGCTCCTTCCGACCGGAGCTCGAGATGGTCGGCCTGTGGGGCTTCTTCCGCGAAGCGTTCAACTGCGCGATCTTCGCCTTTTCGCTGAATACGGCCGCCTACCAGGCCGAGATTTTGCGTGGGGCGATCGAGAGCGTGCCAAGGGGCCAATGGGAAGGTGCCGCCTCGCTCGGCCTGCACAAACTGCAGACGATGTGGAAAATCATCCTGCCGCAGGCGCTGATTGTGGCGCTGCGCCCTTATGGCAACGAGATCATCCTGATGATCAAGGGCTCGGCAATCGTCGCCATCATCACGGTCTACGATTTGATGGGCATCACCCGGCTCACTTATGCGCGCACCTTCGACTTTCAGTCGTATATCTGGGCGGCGATCATCTATCTGGTCATCGTCGAAACATTGCGCCACGGCGTCGAGTGGATCGAACGGCGTATCACCATCCATCTGCACCGCTGACTCCCATCCCCTTGCCTGATCCGATAAGAAGGCCGCAAAGCAGGTTTCTAAGGGATTCGAAAACATGGCTTCGGTGGCATTTCTCGGTCTTGGCGTCATGGGTTATCCGATGGCCGGGCATCTCAAGAACAAGGGCGGTCACGACGTCACTGTCTACAACCGCACCAGGGCCAAGGCCGAGCAGTGGGTTGCCCAGCATGGCGGCAGCTTCGCCGTGACGCCGGCAGAGGCGGCCGAGGGCAAGGACTTCGTTTTTTCCTGCGTCGGCAATGACGACGATCTGCGCTCGGTGACGACCGGCGCCGGAGGCGCCTTCAATTCAGTGAAGAAGGGCGCCATCTTCGTCGACAACACCACGGCATCGGCCGAGGTCGCGCGCGAACTGGCGCAGCAGGCGCAAGCGCTCGGGTTTTCGTCCCTCGACGCTCCGGTCTCCGGCGGTCAGGCAGGCGCTGAGAACGGCGTGCTGACCGTGATGGTCGGCGGCGAGCCAGACGCCTTCGACAGGGCCAAGCCGGTCATAGATGCTTATGCCCGCATGGTCGGGTTGATGGGACCGGCAGGGGCTGGCCAGCTCACCAAGATGATCAACCAGATCTGCATTGCCGGCCTCGTTCAGGGACTGGCCGAAGGTATCCATTTCGGCAAGCAGGCCGGGCTCGACATCGAAAAGGTGATCGAGGTGATTTCCAAGGGCGCGGCCGGTTCCTGGCAGATGGAGAACCGCCACAAGACGATGAATGCCGGCAAATATGATTTCGGCTTCGCCGTCGACTGGATGCGCAAGGATCTTGGCATCTGCCTCGCCGAGGCCGACCGCAACGGCGCCAAACTGCCGGTGACGGCACTTGTCGACCAGTTTTACAAGGACGTGCAGGCGATGGGCGGCAAGCGCTGGGACACGTCCTCGCTGCTGGCGCGGCTGGAGAAATAGGATTTCACCGTGGCCGAGCTTTCGCCTCAATCCAGCGCCGACGAAATCGTCGCTCATCTGCGCTCGATCGCCTCGGAGGAAAATCGCCTTGGCATGCTGCGCTACGGCATCAAGATCGAACGTGCGCTCGGTATCTCGCATGGCGTGCAGCGGCAGATTGCCAAGAAGATCAAGCGCAACCATGACCGTGCCTTCGAGCTTTGGCAGACAGGCATCATGGAGGCGCAGTTCATCGCCTCCGTGACCGCCGATCCAGAGCGGTTCTCCGCCGCGGATGCAAGACGATGGGCGGCGACTTTCGACTCGTGGGATATCGTCGACGGGGTCTCCGATCTCTTTGTCGATACGGATTGCTGGAGGGAACTGATCGCCGAATTCGCGGTCGACGAACGGGAATTCGTTCGGCGCACGGCGTTTGCGATGATGGCTTGGTCGGTGGTCCACCGGAAGAAGGAACCCGAGGCGACCTTCCTCGAATTCCTGTCGATCATCGAAGCGCATGCGACCGACGGCCGCAATTTTGTGAAGAAGGCGGTGAACTGGGCGCTTCGTTCGATCGGCAAACGATCGATGAATTTGCACGGCCCTGCCCTTGCCCTGGCGCAAAAACTAGCGGCCTCGACAGACAGGACTGCGCGCTGGATCGGCAAGGACGCCGTGAAGGAACTTTCCGATGCCAAGACGCTCGAACGGCTCGCCGCCAGAAAAGCTTGACCTGAGCAAAGTGCGCTTCACCCAGGTGACGCAATCGACGCGCGCTGATTTCGAAAACCTGTTCGAGCAACCCGGCGGGCCGAAATATTGCTGGTGCATGGCCTGGCGCAACCTCGACCGCCGCGAGCATGTCGAGAACGACGAGAAGAAACGCGCGATGATGGCGCTGATCGAGGCTGGCACGCCGGTCGGCATTGTCGCCCAGATCGATGGCCGGACCGTCGGCTGGTGCTCGGTCGCGCCGCGCGAGACCTACCGCAGGCTGTCGCGGCAGCAGGACGATAGCGAGATGGGCATCTGGTCGATCGTCTGCTTCTATGTACCGAGAGCGCTGCGCGGTGGCGGGCTGGCAAGCGCATTGCTCGACGCGGCCATCGATCACGCCGTTGCCAAAGGCGCCAGGATGATCGAAGCCTATCCGGTCGACGATGCTTCGCCGAGCTACAGCTTCATGGGGTTTCGCGGCATGTTCGTCGCCCGTGGCTTTCGCGAGATTGGCATAGCCGGCTCGCGCCGGCATGTGATGCGGCTTGAGCGTTGACCAGTGGACAGCGGCAGCTTTACTTGATGTCCGCAGATCAAGGCTCAACAGCGGAGCAGCGATGAGCAACCGTTTTAAATCAGGCGCGGTCTTGGCGACTGCCTTGTTGGCGTCCGCCATCGCGGCAAGCGCTTCCGCTGGGACCATGCACATTTTCTGGAAGGATCTGCGCCCAGCGACCCAGGCAGCCGCCGAAAGCGTCGGACTGCCAATGATCGCGGCCAAAATGCCGGATCATGGCGAAACGCTCTCTCACGATTTGCAGGACCAGACCGTGCAGCTCGCGGGCTACGCACTGCCGGTCGATCGCGACGGTGATCTCGTCTATCAATTCCTGCTGGTGCCCTGGACAGGGGCCTGCAGCCATATGCCGACGCCGCCGCCCAACCAGATCGTCCTCGTTACGCCTGCGCAACCCTACCGGATGTCCGAGGCCTACCAGCCGGTTTCGATAACTGGCGCACTAGAGCCAGGCATGGAGAAGAGCCAGCTTTTCATCCTTGACGGCGTCAGTGTCATCCAGTCGGGCTACACTGTGCGCAAGGCCGAGGTGGTCAACGTCGACACCGTGCCGGACACGATCACGCTGCCGGTCAACTCGCCCTGGACTTTCCTCAACAAAAAGAAGAACTAAGCAGAAGAATGTCAAGCGGCGTTGGCGCCGGACTCCTTGTCGAGCACCATGTAATCCAGCGGCATCTCGGTGGTGTATTTGATCTGCTCCATGGCGAAGGAAGACGACACGTCGCGGATCTCGATCTTGGCGATCAGCCGCTTGTAGAAGGCGTCGTAGGCGGCGATGTCGGGCACCACGACGCGCAAGAGATAGTCGACATCGCCGCTCATGCGGTAGAATTCGACCACTTCGGGAAATTCCTGGATGACCTCCGAAAAGCGCCGCAGCCATTCATGGCTGTGCGAATTGGTGCGGATCGACACAAACACCGTGACCCGCACATTGACCTTTTCATGGTCGAGGATGGCGACGCGCCGCTTGATGACGCCCTCTTCCTCGAGCTTCTGGATGCGCCGCCAGCACGGCGTCGTCGACAGGCCGACCTTCTTGGCGACGTCGGCGACCGCAAGCGTCGCATCCTCCTGCAGGAGGCGGAGGATTTTTCTATCGAGGCGGTCCATTGGGTGCTCCCCCTGATGCAAGTCGTCCAAAGTGCGCAGCGGCTTTGGCACAACGATATGCATAAAAACAAGAATTTAAAGCGCGTCCCCTCATGCGCTGCGCGCTTCGCGGAATAGATTACCATATTCCCTCTTGTCATGGCCTTTTACAAGAAAGAAATTCTGTCGGATAGCGCGAAAGCGAGTGATTTCTTGCTGAATGCCTAGCCGATGCGATAGCGGATTTCCGATCTTAGAAATGGCAGCAAATCCATTTCAAACCATGGATTGCGCTTCAGCCAGCCGGTGTTGCGCCAGGACGGGTGCGGCAGCGGCAGGACTTTCGGGTCAGTCGGTGCCGCCCAGATGGCGCGCCAGTCCAAGACTGTTTCTGTCAGCGAGGGACGGCGCGCCGCGCCCATATGCCAGCTTTGCGCGTAGATGCCGATCGTCAGCACCAGATCGACTTGCGGCATCAGCGCCATCAGCGATACGCGCCAGGCCGGCGCACATTCGCGGCGCGGCGGCAGGTCGGCGCCCTTGGCGTCCTGACCCGGAAAGCAAAAGCCCATCGGCACAATGGCAAACTTGTCCGTGTCATAGAATTCCTCGCTGCCGACGCCGAGCCAGCTTCGCAGCCGGTCGCCGGAGGCGTCGGTGAACGGCATGCCTGACACGTGGACCTTGGTACCCGGCGCCTGGCTGGCGATCAGGATGCGGGCGCTCGAAGATGGCCTGAGCACCGGACGCGGCTGGTGCGGCAATGGCCTGCCGGCCGGCTTATCGACGCAGATGCGGCAGGCGCGTACCCTCGCTGCCAAGGCTTCCAACTCTTCGCTCATTCGGAACTCATTGTCAGGCGGCGGCACTCGGCCGGCTTGAGATTGCCCGATACCAGCGCAGCACGTTGGTGCACTCTTCGGGTACCTTGATGCGAGCCGGCTTCATGAAGTCGATGGCGACCAGCCCGGTGATGTCGGCGATCGAATAGGTATCGCCGGCGACGAATTCCCTGCCGGCGAGCTCAGTGTCCAGAAATCTCAGGAATTCGATCGCCTTCGGCTTGTTGGCCTCGCCCCATTCGGGGATTTGCGGGATCTCCCATTCCCTCATTGCGGGATGGATATGCCGGAACGCCGCGGAGACGCAGCCGAACAGATTGAACTCCACGCGCCTTTGCCACATCTCGACGATTGCCTTGCCCAGCGCACCACGCCCGAACAAAGCCGGCTCGGGGTGCAGTTCCTCGAAGTAACGGCAGATTGCGACGGACTCGGTGATGATGGTGCCATCGTCGAGTTCGAGCACCGGCAGACGCTTCAGCGGATTGCGCGAGCTGACCGGCTGCTCTTTGTGCTCCAGCGCACCCATGTCGACCGGCACCAGCGGAACTTCAACTCCCTTTTCAGCCAGGAAAATCCGAACCCGACGTGGATTGGGCGCGCGCCCGCCGTCGAACAGCTTCATCTTTATCCTCTCGTGCATCTCGACGAATCATAGGCGCAGCTCACCAGAAGCGAAAAATCTCCCGCAGGGCGTCGCCGATCGACGCCAAGGTCCCGTGTTTTCTTTCGACCAGCTCGTGCCCGTGGCTCTCGCGCCAGTTCTTCGGCTCGTCGAAAGTTCCGGCCCAGATGCCGGCCTTGCCTGCGCGCGCAGCGGCTTCCTCGGTCTCGAAATCGCCAAAGGCGACCGCCCAGCCGGCCTCGACCTGAGCGCGGTTGAGATCCTTGCCGCCAGCCTTGCAATCGCCGAGCAGCCTGCCGTAACGGTCGCGCTGCCAGCCGCTGCAGGTCACCGGATTGCCTGATATCAGCCGCACCAGCGCCTGGCGCGCCAGCCTGCCGCAGGCGTAGTCTGCGCCATCCCTACGGCAGATCTGCTGGTATTCCGGAGCGTCGATGCCGCGCATGCGGATACGTTCGGTGCCAAGAGTGAGTGAATCGCCATCGTTGACGATCGCCGCCCCTTGCGCCTTGCGCGTCTCGAAACGGTCGAGGCGTGCGGCGAGCAGGATCAGCAGGCCGAGCAGAATNTTGAGATCCTTGCCGCCAGCCTTGCAATCGCCGAGCAGCCTGCCGTAACGGTCGCGCTGCCAGCCGCTGCAGGAAACCGCTTTGCCGGCAATCAACCGCACCAGGGACTGCCGCGCGAGCTTGCCGCAGGGATAGTCGGCACCGTCCTTGCGGCAGATCTGCGAATATTCCGGCGCGTCGATGCCGCGCATGCGGACACGCTCGCTGCCGAGGGTGATGCTATCGCCGTCATTGACGAGCGCGGCGCCCTCCGCCTTGCGCGTCTCCACCCGGTCGAGGCGCGCCGCCAGGAGGATCAGCAGGCCAAGCACGATGAGCGTCAGCCCATAGTCCATCAGCCTGCGCCACCGGCTTCGCGGGCGCGGCGCATAGTATCGCTGGCGCGGCCATCGCGACCACGAACGGCTCATATGGCAAACCGTTGGTTAATCATTCGAACGTAGCTTAACGATTTGAAATTGCTGCCCGCGTAAATTGAAGACTTCATGCCCCTGCAACGCTCGACCACGGCGGACAAGTTTATTGTGGACCGCAGGAAACGCCATCGCAACAGCGATGTCGCGCGCGCGGTCCGCAAGACGCGCGACCGTCTTTCGCAGCAAGCCGGAAATCCCGACTTCGACCGCGAGCTGTTGAAGCTCCACGCGCTGTCGATGACCGGCGGCGTGATCGTCGTCCCGCTGCTCGTTCTGGCAACTGCCGCCGCAGGCTTGCTCGCGGGCGTCGGCAAGGAGATCGGCGTCTGGGCGCTGTTCACATTCATCTGCTACACCATCGTTGCATTCATGGCGAGACGCGTCACTCAGGCGTCCGAGCTCAACCCGCTGGAAACGCATAGGGATTTCCTGATCGGCCATTTTCTTTGCGGGCTTGGCTGGGCCTGGTTCGCATGGCTCGGCTGCGAAACTTGCCAAATCGATCAGTTCCAGGTCGCCAAGGCGGTGGTGCTGCTGCTCGCCATGTCGGCAACCGCGATCCTGGCATCGTCCCTGCGCGGTGCGCTGTTGGCGACCTTCGCCCTCCCGGTCGCCATCTATGCCTATGCCAGTGCGAAACTATGGCTGCCCGTCGAGGTGATCATGGCAGGTTTGCTGATCGCTTCGCTGCCTTTCTTCGCCTATGTGGCGCGCCAGCTCAACCGTTCCTCGCTGATGCTGCTGTCGTTCCGCTCCGAAAAGGACGCGCTGATCGCCGAACTGGAGACGGCGAAATCGATGTCGGACGAGGCACGGCGGCGGGCGGAAGACGCAAATCTGGCGAAATCACGTTTCCTGGCCTCGATGAGTCACGAACTGCGCACGCCGCTCAACGCCATTCTCGGCTTTTCCGAAGTGATGGCCAACGAGGTGCTCGGCCCGATGAGCAACCCGACCTATCGCGACTATGCCCGCGACGTGCATGACTCCGGACAGCATCTGCTCGACCTGATCAACGAAATCCTCGACTTGTCGCGCATCGAAGCGGGTCGCTACCAGCTCAATGAGGAGCCGATGATGCTGCTCTCCGTCGTCGAGGATTGCTGCCACATGATGGAGCTGAAGGCGCGCAACAAGGACATCCGCATCGTCCAGGATTTCGAAAACGCCTTGCCGCGCCTGTTCGCCGACGAACGCGCGGTGCGGCAGATTGCGCTCAACCTCTTGTCCAATGCCATCAAGTTCACCGCCACCGGCGGCGAAATCCGCGTGCGCGTCGGCTGGACGGCGGGCGGCGGGCAATATCTCTCCGTCAAGGACAATGGGCCGGGCATACCGGAAGACGAGATCCCGATCGTACTCTCGGCCTTCGGCCAGGGCTCGATCGCCATCAAGAGCGCCGAACAGGGCACCGGGCTTGGCCTGCCGATCGTGCAGGGCCTGCTGGCCATGCATGGCGGCGAATTCCAGCTCCATTCCAGGCTACGCGAAGGCACCGAGGCGATCGCCATCTTCCCGCTGAGCCGGGTGATGGAGGAACTGCCGGCGCTGCCGACCAAGGCGGTTGCTTCGCGCCGGCGCTGAATGCTTAACCGCGGACCGCGGCTGCCATGCCGGAGCTGGTCAGCGCGGCCGCCTTGACCAGTCCAGCGGCAAGAGCCGCCCCTACCCCCTCGCCCTGGCTGACGCCCAGATCGAGCAGCGCGCGAAGGCCGAGGCGCTCGGCGGCCTTGGCATGGCCCGGCTCCGGCGATAGGCTTGCGAGGAGACAATGATCGAGCGCGGCGGGGTTGGCGGCATATAGGGCGGCAGCGGCCGCGGTCACCGCAAACCCATCGAGCAGCACCGGGATCTTCTGCATCCGCGCCGCCAGAATGGCGCCGCAGATCGCTGCGAATTCCCGTCCACCGACCCGGCGAAGCGCTTCCAGCGGATCCTTGAGGCTCGCGCCGTGAAACGCCATCGCGGCATCGACCACCTCCGCCTTGCGCCTCTGCATCGCTGCGTTGGCCCCCGATCCAGGGCCGACCCAGTCGGCGCCGGTGCCGCCGAACAGCGCCGCGCAAAGAGCCGCGGCGACAGTCGAATTGCCGACGCCGAGGTCGCCAAGGCAAAGCAGGTCGGTGCCGCCGGCAATCGCTTCCATGCCGAAGGCCATGGTGGCGGCGCAACCGCGCTCGTCCAGTGCCGCGTCCTCGGTGATGTCGGCTGTTGGAATGTGCAGAGCCAGATCGAACACCTTCAAGCCGAGATCGTTGGCGATGCAGATCTGGTTGATCGCTGCACCGCCGGCGGCGCAGAGCTCGACCGCATTTGCCGTGGCGGCGGCGGGGCGCGGCGAAATGCCGTGGCGGGTGACGCCATGATTGCCGGCAAAGATCGCCACCAATGGCCGCGTCACCGCCGGCGGCGCGCGGCCGCTCCAGCCGGCGAGCCAGGCGGCGACGTCCTCGATGCGGCCGAGCGAGCCTTCGGGCTTGTCTGCCTTGGCAAACAACTGGCGCACGTGGGCCTCGGCCGCCATATCTGCCGGTGGCAGGCTCATCAGGAGTTCGCGAAAATCGTCGAAAGGCAGCGCGCTGGTCATGTCGATGGCGATCGTCCCTGTGAATTGGTGAGCGGCATAGCCGCCTTGGCCAGCCGGCACAACCTCGGCACAACTTCGAGGTATTGACGCGAAAGCACTTGTCGGCGGCGCACCCCGGAGGGCTTGCATTGACTTTGTCGTTGCACCATGTGGAGGCTAGCCAAGGAAATCCTCATGACGGCCATTGAATCCCCGTGCATCCTGGTCTGCTCGATCGACATGAAAACCGGTTTCTGTTTCGGTTGCGGGCGCACGCGCGAGGAAATCGCCGCCTGGATCGACATGACCCCGCAAACCCGCCGCAGCGTCATGGCCGAGCTGCCGGCAAGGCTGGAAACGGTCGAGCGACGCCCCCGCCGGGAAACCCGTCGCAGCCGCATGGCACGCGAACGCGACGCCCTCTCGTGAACCGGCCGCAGAGATGAACCGACTGTTGTGGATTCTGATCGTCGCGATCGGGGCGGGTGTGCTCCTGCTCATGCTCAACGATTCCGCCGGCAGCACGTTCGGCATTGAGAATTACGATTTCAGCCAGCTGATCTGGCTTGGCGCTTTAGCGGCGCTCGTCGGCGCCGGCCTGCTCAGATCGGGCAGGCCGTTAGGCACCATGGCCCGCAGCCTCGGCGCCTGGGGTGCCATCGTGCTGGCGCTGATCGCCGGCTATCAGTACCGCTATGAGTTGCAGGATTTCGCCAGCCGCGTCACCGCCGGCTTTGTTCCCGGCAGTCCGCTGGCACTGGGCGTGGACGAAGGCCATGCCACCGTCACCCTGGACAAGGCCGGCAACGGCCATTTCGAAGCGCGTGTCACGATCAACGGGACGCCGATCCTGACGGTTGTCGATACCGGCGCGACCAGCACCGTGCTGACCGCCGAGGACGCACTGGCGGTCGGGTTCAATTCGGCGGCTCTCCGCTTCACCATACCGATCTCTACCGCCAACGGCATGACACGCGCCGCCGCCGTAAAAACCGATGAGCTGTCGATCGGCGGCATCATGCGCAAGGACATGCCCATCATGATCGCCGCACCCGGCACGCTCGGCCAGAGCCTGCTCGGCATGAATTTCATCGGCTCGCTATCGGGCTTCGACGTCCGTGGCGATCGCATGATTTTGCGGGATTAACTTCTTTCCTCAGGCCGCCTCTGCGGTCCTGCCGAAATCGACTTCTGCGAAAGCCGCCTTGAGCACCTGCGGTCCGGCACCCGGCTTTGTCGCCTCGGTGGAAAGGATCTGCCGATAGCGGCGTGCACCGGGCAGGCCGTGAAACAGCCCGACCATGTGCCGGGTGACATGCCCGAGGCGTCCACCCTGCTCGATATGGCGTGCCGCGTAATCCGCCATGGCATCGATCAGCGCGGCAAAATCGAACGGCTCAGCCGTGCCGCCGTAAAACGCGGCATCGATGCCGGTCAGTATCCCGGGCGTGTGATAGGCGGCGCGGCCGAGCATAGCGCCATCGACATGGTCGAGATGCCTCAGCGCCTCTGCAAGAGATTGAATGCCGCCATTGATGCCGATGAATTTGTTTTGTTTTCTGGCTTTCAGCCGATATACGCGGCCATAGTCGAGCGGTGGGACGTCGCGATTTTCTTTTGGGCTCAGACCTTCCAGCCAGGCCTTGCGGGCGTGCACCCACAGCGCGTCGGCGCCGGCCGCGAAAACACCGTCGGCCAAGGCATCGAGTGCCGGTTCCGGATCCTGCTCGTCGACGCCGATGCGGCACTTGACGGTAACCGGTATTTTCACCGCCGCCTTCATCGCAGCGACGCAATCCGCGACGAGCACCGGCGTCTTCATCAGGCAGGCGCCGAACGTGCCCGACTGGACGCGGTCGGACGGACAGCCGACATTGAGGTTGATTTCATCATAGCCGAAGGCTTCGCCGATGCGCGCCGCCTCGGCCAGCTTTCCCGGATCGGCGCCGCCGAGCTGCAGCGCCACCGGATGTTCGCTGTCGTCGAAGCCGAGCAGCCGCTCGCGTGCGCCGTGGATGACCGCATCTGCCACCACCATCTCAGTGTAGAGCAGCGCCTCGCGCGTCAATTGGTGATGGAAGAACCGGCAGTGCCGGTCCGTCCAGTCCATCATAGGTGCAACGGCAACTTTGTGTTCTAACATACTAATTTTATTATCTTTTTTATGCGTCAGTCCGTCCAATACCCTGTTGGAACGACTGAGCAATTTGGAAAGAAGCGCGTAGCCAAACGTAACCGAATTTACGACTATGCTGGCGCAAACTGAAGGCCATTTAGCACATCACGCCGCTCACTGCACACGTGGTGCACACGAAATCTTCCGTCATCCCACCGGCCCGACCATCGATCAGATGACCATCAATAGCTTCGCTTGGCTGAACAAGGCCTTGACACGCAACTGGCATGCACACTGCCTCAACCACTTTAGTGACAGCATCGGGCTGTATCGACTTCAAAGGCGTTGCCTGCGGCTTATCGGCGAACTGAATTTGCTCTCCGCTAGTCTGAGCAATGTTATGCGTCAGCCCGAGGCCAGCCTGACCGGTTGGCTGTTCGGCTGCCGCGCGGAAAGCAGGGCCGCGAACTGGTCCACAGCCTGTCCGGCCCGCGCCAGGACTAGCGGATCCACGAGCTTGCCATCGGCAAAGTCGCTGTCGCTGCCGTAGACGGCGCTCGGCACGGTCAGTGCGGAGTAAAAGCCGAACAACGGGCGAAGCTGATGCTCGACCACCAGAGCGTGGCGCTGGCCGCCGCCTGTCGCGCCGATCAGCACCGGCCGGTCGACAAGCGCCAGCGGATCGATGAGGTCGAACAGATGCTTGAAGAGGCCGGCATAGGAGCCGTTGTAGACCGGCGTCGTCACGATCAGCGCGTCGGCCTGTTCGACAGCCTCCACCACATTCAGCGCCTCCGGCGTCAATTCCTTTCGCGTGAACGCAGCACCCAGACCACGGCCGGCATCGACAAGATCGAGGAAATTCACCGTGGCGGATAATCTTTCGCGCAGTGCCTCACCCAGATGATGCGCCAGCGTCCGTGATTTCGATGGCCTATGGGTGTTGCCTGACAAAACGACGATGCTCTGGCGCAGCCGTTCGACATGGAAATTCATGGGCTCTCTCATCTGTCCGAAACGATTGGAGACTCTGGCGGGCCGCCGGCCCCGCCAGTCCACAGCTGACCGTCAGGCGGCGCGCAGAGGCCGCGTCAGCGGGATCGGTGCGGCCGGCTCGGAACGCGGCACGCGGCCTTCGACCGGATGGCTCGGATCGTTGAATCGGTGCGTCGAGGCATGGCCGGCTGTGACGAGGCGGTCGACAAAGGCCTCGTCTTCAGCGGTCAGCCTGAAGTCCAGCGCCTTAGCGTAGCTGTCCCACTGTTCCTCGGTGCGCGGGCCGGCGATCGCCGCCGTGACCAGCCGGTTGTTCAGAACCCAGGCCAGCGCAAAATCGGCGGCGGAGACGCCGCGTGATTTTGCGTGCGCCGCGATCTGCCTGGCGATCTCAATCGATTCCGGGCGCCACTCGGTCTCGGCGATACGCTTGTCGCCACGGCCGGCCCGCGTGTCGGCAGCTGGCGCCTGGTTCGGCTCGTATTTGCCGGTCAGCACGCCGCGCGCCAGCGGGCTGTAGGAGACGACGCCAAGACCAAAATAGGCGGCGGCCGGCAGTTGCTCAGCTTCGGCGGTGCGGTTGACGATGTTGTAGAGCGGCTGGCTGGCCACCGGCCGGTCGATGCCGAGTTCATCGGCGAGATGCGCGACTTCGGCAATGCGCCAGCCACGGAAGTTCGACACGCCGAAATAGCGCAGCTTGCCTTGGCGGATTAGGTCTGCAATCGCCCGTACCGGCTCCTCCAGCGGCGCATCGAAGACGGCACGGTGGAAGTAGAACAGGTCGATGTAATCCGTCCCGAGGCGGCGCAGGCTGTTCTCGACGGTCTGGATTACCCATTTGCGCGAATGGCCGCCAAGATTGGGACCCTTGTCATGCGAGTTGACGAATTTGGTCGCTACAACCCAATGATCGCGCGTCGCCTTGATGCCGCGGCCAACGATTTCTTCGGACTTGCCGTTGTGGTAGACGTCGGCGGTATCGATGAAATTGATGCCTTGCTCGCGCGCCTTGTCGATGATGCGGTGTGCGACATTTTCCTCGGTCGGCCCGCCAAACATCATCGTGCCGAGGCTGAGCGGCGAAACCTTCAAGGCGCTGCGGCCAAGATAGCGGTAATCGGACATTTTTCTGCTCCGTTGAACTTTCAGTTGAGGGTTGGTTCGGCGTAGTGGCAGGCGACGTGGTGTCCCGCCGCGATCGCCCGGAATGCCGGCTCCTGCGAACGGCAAAGATCGGTCGCCAGCGGGCAGCGCGTGTGAAAGCGGCAGCCGCTCGGGATGTTCTGCGGGCTCGGCAGGTCGCCATGGATCGGCGCGGCCTGACGCCGGCGCAACGGGTCCGGCACGGCGTCCATCAGCGCGCGCGTGTAGGGGTGCTTGGGCGAGGTCCACAGCGTCGCATTGTCGGCGCTTTCGACGATGCGGCCGAGATACATGACCAGCACCCGGTCGGCAAAATAGCGGACCACCGACAGATCGTGCGAGATGAAGAGGTAGGACAGGCCGAGCTGCCGCTTCATGTCGACTAGCAGGTTGAGGATCTGCGCCTGGATCGAGAGGTCGAGTGCCGACACCGGCTCGTCGCAGACGACCAGTTCCGGATTGAGGATCAGCGCCCGTGCTATGCCTATGCGCTGACGCTGACCGCCGGAAAATTCATGCGGGTAGCGACCGAGCGAATCCTTCGGCAGACCGACACGCTCGATAATGTCCTCGACGATGCCGCGCCGCTCGGCCTTGTTGCCGATGCCATGGACTTTCAGCGGCGCGGTCAGGATGTCGCCGATCGTGTGGCGTGGGTTGAGCGATGCGAACGGATCCTGAAAAATCATCTGGATATTGCGGCGCGCCGCCTTCAGCCGGCTGGCGTCGAGAACGGTGATGTCGGTGCCGTTGAACTCGATCTTGCCGCCGGTCGGATCGACCAGCCGCATGATCGTCTTGCCGAGTGTCGATTTTCCGCAGCCGCTTTCGCCGACGAGACCAACCGTTTCGCCGCGCCCGACCTCGAGGGAAACGCCGTCGACAGCGCGCAGCGCACCGCCCTGGGCGTGGAAATGCGTCGAGAGGTCAGAGACCGAGAGCAACGCCATGCGCAACCTCCGGAATGAAGCTGTAGGGACAGGCAACGAGGCGATCCTCGCTCACCTCGACGAGGTCGGGTACGAAATGGGCACAGCTGTCGCGCGCCACCGCGCAACGCGGCCGGAACGGACACCCTCTCTCGCCGGCAGCCGAGACGATGCTGCCGGGAATCTCCGTCAGTCTGGCGTCGCGGTAGTGGAGATTGGTCTTCAGCCGCGGCGACGCAGCCAGCAGGCCGCGCGTGTAAGGATGAAGCGGTGTTCTGAACAGCGCGCCCGGCAACGCCTGCTCGACCTTGCGGCCGGCATACATGACGACGACCTTGTCGGCCCATTGCGCGACGACACCGAGATCGTGGGTGATCAGCACGACCGCCATCGACAGTTCGCGGCGCAGCGTATCGAGCAGGTCGAGCACCTGCGCCTGGATGGTGACATCCAGCGCCGTCGTCGGCTCGTCGGCAAACAGCAGGCGCGGCCGGCAGGCAACGGCGATGGCAATCATGACGCGCTGGCGCATGCCGCCGGAAAGCTGGTGCGGATAGTCGTCGATGCGCCGCTGCGGATCGGGAATGCGCACAAGCGAGAGCAATTCCATCGCCCGCGCCCGCGCTGCCTTGCCGCGTATGCCCTCGTGCAGCGTCAGCACCTCGGTGATCTGCCGGCCGATGGTCAGCACCGGGTTGAGCGAGGTCATCGGCTCCTGGAAGATCATCGCGATCTCGCGCCCGCGCAAGTTCCGCATCGCCTTCTGGTCGAGACCGAGCAGATCCCTGCCGGCGAACTCGATCCTGCCATTGGGGATCTTCGCCGAGCGCGGCAGAAGCTGCATCAGGGCAAGTGCTGTCAGCGATTTGCCGGAGCCCGATTCGCCGACGATCGCCAGCGTCTCGCCTTCGCCAACCTCGAAACTCAGCCGGCTGACCGGCTCGGTGGTCGGGAAGCGAACCGTCAGATTGTCGACCCTGAGCAAGGGAGTGGCCATCTCTAGCGCTCCTGCGAGAAGCGCGGATTGAGCGCGTCGTTGAGGCCGTCGCCGATCAGGTTCAGCGCCAGCACGGTAAAGACGATCGCTAATCCCGGCAGTGCCGTCAGATACCAGGCGGTTCGGATCAGCTCTCGACCGGCTCCGATCATCGAGCCCCAGCTGACGACATTGGGATCGCCGAGGCCCATGAAGGACAGCGCCGATTCCATCAGGATCGCGGTTGCCACCATCACCGACGAGGTCACGATCAAAGGTGGCAGCGCGTTGGGCAATATCTCGCGGAAGATGATGCGGGCATGGCCGTAGCCGAGGCTACGGGCAGCCATGACGAAATCCTTCTCGCGGATGGCCCGGAATTCGGCACGCGTCAACCGCGCCACCGTTGGCCAGGTGATGACGGCGATCGCCACCGTCACCACAGGCGCCGTCGGCTGCGCGATCGCCACCATGACCACCAGAAGCACGAAGCTCGGTATGGTCTGAAAGATTTCGACCAGGCGTACCAGCAGGTCGTCGATCCAGCCGCCGAAATAGCCGGCGGTAGCGCCGACGAGGATGCCGAAGCTGAGACCGAGCGCGGTCGCCATCAGCCCGACGAACAGCGAAATCCGCGCGCCATGCAGAATGCCGGAAAGCACGTCGCGGCCCATCGAATCCGTGCCCAGCGGGAAGGCCGGATTCTGCCCCGGCCACAGGAAGGGCCGTGCTACCATCGACAGAGGATCGGCCGGATAGAGGACGGGCGCCAGCAAGGCTGCCAGCACGACAAGCGACAGGAACACCACGCCGAACATGGCGTTGGGATTGCGCAGGAAAACCTTCAGCGCCCGGCCACCGGCCGCAATCGGTACCGACGCCGCAGAGGCGGAGCGCGCGTCGGGCGCGTGAAGATTGCTCCAGCTCTTCGCCTCGGGTTCAGCCGACACCGCAGGCTCGCGGGTATCGGCATAGAGGCGGCGGGAGCGGGCATCGCCGGCGGCGAATTCGGTGGAAGCCATCAGCGTACTCCGATGCGGGGATCGAGCCAGGCGTGCAGCAGATCGACGGTCGCATTGGCGACAATGACCAGCAGCGACGACAGCAGCAAGATGCCGAGCAGCACCGTGAAATCACGGCCCATGACCGCCTCGAAGGCGAGACGCCCGAGGCCAGGCCAGGAATAGACGGTCTCGACGACCACGGCGCCGCCGAGCATGCCGCCAACATGCATGCCGGCCATGGTGGTGATGGGGATCAGTGCGTTGCGCAGGACATGCCGGATGGTGATGACGGTCGGCGACAGGCCCTTGGCGGCGGCGGTGCGCACATAGTCCTGCGACTGGACTTCCAGCATCGCCGCCCGGGTCAGCCGCGCATAGATCGCCACGTAGAACAGTGCCAGCGACAGCGCCGGCAAGATCATGTAGCGCACCTTGTCCCAGAGGCCGGCAAGGCCGGTCAGGTTGCTGCCGATGGTTCCCGAACCGCCGCTCGGCAGCCAGCCGAGCTTGACCGAGAACAGGACGATCAGCATCAACCCGATCCAGAAGCCCGGGATCGAATAGAACAGCAGCGAAACGACCGAAAGCAGACGATCCGGCAGGCGTCCCGAAAACACGGCCATCAACGATCCGAGGACGAGACCGAGTGCGATGGCGATGGTCAGCGCCACCGCCATCAGCAACAGCGTTCCCGGCAGCCGCTGGCCGATCAGGTCGGCGACCGGCATGCCGTAGCGCGGCGAAAAGCCAAGACTGAAATGCGCCAGATTGTAGAGATAGTTGAACAGCTGGACGAGCAGTGGATTGTCGAGTCCGAAGCGCTGGCGCAACGCCGCCATGGTTTCCACCGTGGCCGAACCGGCCTCGCCGGCCATGACGTCGGCGGCATCGCCCGGCGCAAGCTGGAGCAGGAAGAAGTTCAGGATCACGATGCCCAGAACCGTTGGCACCGCCTGGATGGCCGTGCGCCGAAAGGTTCTGCCAATGCGCGTCAGGGTCGACATCGTTTTCGCTATCCCGGCTGTGGCTGACGATGCGGGTTTGCTGTTTCCCGGAAAGTTCCGTGCTTTTTAGTTGACAAGATTTATAGACATTGTCAAACCTGATTTAAGAAATTTTGTTCTGAAAATGGCAATGTTTCAGAATAGACTTTTATTTCATGCTACAAAAATAGCCGTTTGAAGTATGAAATCTTAAGTGCGGGAGCGAAGCGGCCAAATCTTTTCACAAACGGGCCGGCTCTTGGAACGATGGATTTTTCACCCGGCTGCCGACGACCGGCCGATTGATGCCGGCAGCAAAAAAGGACCAAGGCGCCATGTCTCATTTCCTCACCCCGAACCGCCGTAGGTTTCTCGGCCTTTCGGCAACAGCGCTCGGAGCCACCCTATTGCCCGCATCGCGCGGCGCCTACGCAGCCGAGCCGAAACAAGGTGGAACGGCGACGCTGCTGCTCTCGGCCGAGCCGCCGGTGCTGACGACGATCGCCCACACGGCGTTCAATTCCGTCTACGTCTCGGCAAAGACCACCGAGGGCCTGCTGACCTACGATTTCGATCTCACGCCGCGCCCGTCACTGGCCAGGCAATGGTCGCTCAGCGACGATGGCCTGCAATACACTTTCAAGCTGCGCGAAGGCGTGAAGTGGCATGATGGCCAGCCATTCACCGCCGCCGACGTCGCCTATTCGATCGCCACGATCAAGGATGTTCACCCTCGTGGCCGCAACACCTTCCTCAATCTTATCGACATCCAGACACCGGATCCGCTGACCGTCACGCTGGTGCTGTCAAAGCCGGCGCCTTACCTGATCACGGCGCTGGCCGCGGCCGAAACGCCGATCGTGCCCAAGCATCTCTATGACGGCGGCAAGGCAGCCGAAAATCCGGTCAACGTCGCGCCGGTCGGCACCGGCCCGTTCGTCTTCAAGGAATGGGTCCGCGGCAGCCACATCGTCTATGAACGCAACCCTGATTATTGGGACGCGCCGCGCCCCTATCTCGACCGGCTGATCGTGCGTTTCATCCCGGACGCTTCGGCGCGTGCCTTGGCGCTGGAAACCGGCGAGATCGACCTGGCGCCGGCAACGCCGATCCCGTACAGCGACTTGCAGCGCTTCGAGACGCTGCCGCATATCGGCTTCGAGAAACAGGGCTATCAGTATTCCAACGGTGTCAGCCGGGTCGAGTTCAACCTGGAGAAACCCTATTTCCAGGATGTTCGGGTCCGCCGCGCCTTCGCCCATGTCATCGACCGCAACGTCATCCGCGAGACGATCAACTATGGCTATGGCGAGACCATGCCCGGTCCGATCAACCCCAATCTGAAAAAATGGTTCGTCGCCGACCTGAAGACCTATCCGGTCGACACTGCCGCCGCCGAGAAACTGCTCGACGAAGCAGGCTTGCAACGCGGTGCCGACGGCACCCGCCTCAAGCTTGTCCACGACTATGTGCCGAGCGGCGAGACCTACAAGCGCGGCGCCGACTACATCAAGCAGGCACTGGCCGCGGTCGGGATCGAGGTCACCGTGCGCAGCCAGGATTTCGCCACCTACACCAAGCGCATCTACACCGACCGCGATTTCGACTTCACCTTCAACGGCATGAGCAATCTGTTCGATCCGACGGTCGGCGTGCAGCGGCTCTACTGGTCGAAGAATTTCAAACCGGGCGTGCCGTTCTCCAACGGGTCGAAATACAGCAATCCCAAGGTCGATGAACTTCTTGAAGCTGCCGCCGTCGAGGTCGATCACGAAAAGCGCTTCGAGCAATGGGCCGCGATCCAGCAGATCCTTGTCGAGGACCTGCCCGACATCGGCATCGTCAGCCAGCCGGAAATCACCCTCTACAACAAGCGCATCGCCGATCACACAGTGGGCGCCGAGGGCAATGCCGGCAGCCTCGCATCAACCCATATCGTCGCCTGATCCGCCGCCCCATGCGCGGTCTTTCGCGCATGGCATCTCTTTCTCCTTCCCCGAGAGATTCCCCCATGACGCTCGCCCACAAGCCTGGTTCCATCGTCGGCACGCCCTTCTTCAAGGCGCCGACCGACTATCCGGACAGCCCGCTATCGAAAGCGCTTCAGCAGCCGGTGCTGCTCGGACTGTTCCTGCCGATCCAGGCCGGCGGCTGGACCAACTCGACCCTGCCGCGCTCGACCGACTGGCGCTTCGATTACAATCGCGACCTGACGCTCAAGGCCGAGGAGCTTGGCTTCGACCTCGTCTTTGCGCTCAGCCAGTGGCTGCCCAAGGGCGGCTATGGCGGGGTCTTCAACGGCCAGGCGCTGGACAGTTTCGTCTCCATTGCAGCCATGGCCGCGATCACCAAGAAGATCATGCTGATCTCGACCATGCATGTTCTCTACGGCCCGTGGCATCCGCTGCATCTGGCCAAATTCGGCGCCACGCTCGATCACATTTCTGGCGGCCGCTGGGGCATCAACGTGGTCACCGGTCATCGCGCCGTCGAACACGAGATGTTCGGCTGGAACCGCATCGAGCACGACCGTCGCTACGAACTCGCGGCCGAGTTCGTCGAAGTGCTGCAGCGGCTGTGGCAGGACGACGAGAATTTCTCCTTCTCTGGAGAATCGAGCTGGAAGCTTAATGGCGGCTTCGTCACGCCGAAGCCGAATTACGGTCGGCCGATCCTGGTCAATGCCACCGGCTCCGATGCCGGCATTTCCTTTGCCGGCCGTTATTCCGACATCGTCTTCGTCACCAGCCCGGCCGGCTCCGACATCGCCAGCGCGCTGGAGGCGCTGCCGGCGCATACGAAGAAGGTGAAGGACGCCGCCCTCGGTGTCGGCCGCACCGTGCGCACGCTGCTCAATCCGCTGGTCATCAGCCGTCCCACTGAGAAGGAAGCCTGGGCCGTCGCCGACCAGATCGTCGCCCGTGCCGACAGCCGTACGCCGAAAGGGTTCCAGACCTTCAACAGCGACGCCCAGGCCTGGAAGGGCCGCGAAGGCCGCGACGATCCCTACGCCAAGGTCGGCGGCAACATTTATCTCATCGGCACGCCCGAGCAGATCGTCGACCAGTTCGTCAAGCTCAAGGACGCCGGCATCGATGGCCTGCAATTGTCCTTCTTCGACTTCAAGCCGGACCTCGAATTCTTCGGCGAGAACATCCTGCCGCTGATGAAGCAGGCCGGCCTGCGCAACGCCTGAGGAGCACTCATGACCACGACTGCGATCTCCGAAATCTGGTACACACGCTGCCCGGTGCCGACGCCTGTCGGGCTTGCGGCGCAGCTCGGACTTCTCGACGAAACCTTTCGCAAGGAGGGGATCGAATTGAAGTCGATCATCGATTCACCCAACCGCGACATCCGCCAGAGCCATTTCAACCACACACTCGACTGGTCGTTCCGCCACGGCGGCAACGTGCCGCCGATCCGTGCGCGGTCCGAAGGGCGCAAGACGCGTCTCGTCGGCATCACCTGGACCGACGAATTCCAGGCGATCATCACCTTGCCCGGCACCGGCATCAGAACAACCCAGGACCTGAAAGGCCGCCGCTTCGGCATCGCCCGGCGTCCGGAAGGCATCGTCGACTTCATGCGGGCGACGGCGCTGAAAGGGCTGGTCTCGGCGCTCTCGCTTGAAGGCCTCAGCCATGCCGACGTCGAGATCGTCGACATCGGGCTGACCGACAGCGTGCTCGACAGCCAGGAAGGGCCGTCGCTGTTCGGCCTCAAGCGCAAACAGGCCTATGGCGAGGAGGCAGCCGCGCTGATCCGTGGCGAGGTCGACGCCATCTATGTCAAAGGCACGGCCGGCATCAATGTCGCCAATCTGATCGGCGCCATCCAGGTCGCCGAATTCGGCTTTCATCCCGACCCGAACATCCGCATCAACTCCGGTTCGCCGCGTGTGCTGACCGTCGACGATTTGCTGGCCGAAGAGCGCCCTGATCTGGTCACGCGCCTGATCGAGACGATCCTGCGCGCCAGCGCCTGGGCTAAGGCGCATCCGGAAGAGACGCGGCGCTTCGTCGCCCGCGAATCCGGCGCCACCGAAGAACAGGTGCTGGCCGCCAACGGTCCGGATGTCCACAACCATCTCGGCCTCGGACTGCAGCCTGAGCTCGTCGCGGCGATTTCCCACTACAAGGATTTCCTGCGCGACTGGGGTTTCCTTGCCAGCGATTTCGACGTCGAGGCCTGGGTCGATCGCCGGCCGCTCGATCAGGTGACCATCCGCGCCGCCGCCTGAGAGGAAGCCAGCATATGACCTCGACGATCCCCGAGTTCCCACAACTCCTCGACACGGTAGCGAGCCTGGCCGACGACTTCGCGCTGACCGCCGCACATCACGACGCGACCGGAGAATTTCCGTTTGCCAATTTCGGCCGGCTTCACCAGGCCGGTCTGCTTGGCCTGGTCACAGCGCGCGAGCATGGCGGCCTCGGCGGCGGGCTGACGGAAGCCCAGGCGGTGATCGCCGAGATCGGCCGCGGCGAGCCGTCGACGGCGCTTGTGCTGGCCATGCATTACAACAGCCAGTATGCGCTGCGGAAATCCGGAAAATGGCCGCGCCATCTGGTGCAGCGGATTGTCGAGGCCGGCCGTCTTGGCCCTGCCTTGATCAATGCCGCCCAGGCCGAGCCGGGGATCGGCTCGCCCGCCCATGGCAAGCCGCCCGAAACCATTGCCCGGCGCGACGGCAATGTCTGGCGGATATCCGGCCACAAGAACTACGTCACCGGCATTCCCATCCTGAAATGGGTGAACTTGCTGGCATTGACCGACGAGCCGCAACCGCGCCTCGCCTCGTTCCTGGTGCCGACCAATGCGCCGGGATTGCGCGTCGAAAAGACATGGAACGCCGCCGGCATGCGGGCCACCGCCAGCGACGACGTCATTCTGGATAATGTCGCCGTGCCTGCCGAGGACATCACCGAGGCGCAGCCGGCGTCCGAGCCGCTGCGGCGGGAGGAAGGTGCGACGGCGTTCTTCTTTTCGCTGATCGGCGCTGTCTACCACGGTGCCGCCCGCGCTGCCCGTGACCGGCTGGTCTCCTTCGTCACCACGCATGCGCCGGCGAGCCTCGGCGCGCCGCTGTCGACCGTGCCGCACATCCAGGCAGGGCTGGGCGAGATCGAGGTCAGGCTCGCAACCAGCACGCGGCTGCTGCGCTCGCTCGCTGATGACGTCGACGCCGGCCGACCGGTCGGCACCGACGGCATGACCGTCAGGCATGTCGTCATCGACAATGCCGTGGCAGTTACCTCGCTGGCGCTGGAGCTTGCCGGCAATCCCGGTCTTAACAGAGACTTCCAGCTCGAGCGTCACCACCGCGATACGCTGACTGCCCGCTCGCACGCACCGCAGAACCATATGATCCGCACGATCGCCGCCAAGGCGGCGCTCAGCCGCCACGCTACCAGCCAAGTGGCCGAGCCGCCGGCTGTTGCCGCTGTCAAACCCAGGCTCAAGGCGGTCGGGTGAGCGACGCCATGATCTCCGAACATGTCGAAGTCGCTATCATCGGCGGAGGCCCCGGTGGCCTGACATTGGCGCAAGGCCTGAAGAAGAACGGCATCAGCGTCGCGGTCTTCGAGAAGGATCGCGCCCGCAATGACTACGTCCAGGGTTTTCGGCTGCGCATCCGCCAGCGTGGCATCGATTCGCTGATCGCCAACTTGCCGCCGGAACTCTACGAGGCCTTTGTCGCCACGCTCGGCCGAGCGCCGGACCGCAACATCCTGCTCGACGAAAATTTCGAGACCTTGGGCGAGGACGCCTGGGGTGGCGGCAACGCACTCGGCGAGGCCGACGACACGCATATCGAAAAGTCGGTGAGCCGCATCACGTTGCGCCAGGTGCTGCTTTCCGGCCTCGACGGCGTCGTGCGCTACGGCAAGGTCTATTCCCGCTACGAAGAGCAGCCGGACGGTTCGGTGATCGCGCATTTCGAGGACGGCTCGACAATCCATGCCGATGTGTTGGTCGGTGCCGACGGCGCCCGCTCGCGCGTGCGCCAGCAGCTGGTGCCGCATGCGCGAAGCTTCGACACCGGCGTCAGGCGCCTGGCCGGCAAGATGACGCTGCATGCGGCTGCCCTTCACCAGATCTCGCCGCTGCTGCTCGACTACAATGTCGGCGTCAGGCCGACGGAAGGTCACGGGCTGATGGTCACCAGCCATCGGGTCAATGTCGAGGCATTTCGGAAGCATGGGCTGATCGGGCTGGACGACGACACCCACAAGGACATTGCCGGTTTCCATTTCAACAACACCACCAGCTATGTCTGGTGGAACACCGCCTATGAAAATGACGAACTCGCTACGGACGAAGCGCTGGCGAAGTTCTCCGGCTCGGAGTTGCTCGGCCTCTTGATCTCGAAGATCGGCCACTGGCATCCGGAGATCCTCAACCTCATTCGCTACACCGACCCGTCGACGGTGGCGCTGCTGCATGTCCACAGCTCAGAGCCTGTCGATCCGTGGCCGACGAAACAGGTGACACTGCTCGGCGATGCCATCCATGCCATGACCTATTTTCGCGCGCTCGGCGGCAACACCGCGATCTATGACGCCGGGCTGCTGGTGCCTGAACTGGTGGCCGCTAAACGCGGCGACAAGCCGCTGCTTGAAGCCCTGTCAGACTATGAGGCGAAGATGCTGAAGCACGGCGCCAATGCGGTGCGGTCTTCGCTGACGGCGATGCAGAAGAATGTCCTTTCAGGCCGCCGCCGTCAAAAGGAAGCCGCCGAATAGCTGCCTCCAAAAATCGCCCGACAGCTCCTGCCCTACGCCGCTTCCACCAGGCTGGCCGACTGGAAGTCATGCTGGAGGATGGCGATCTCGTAGCCACGGCGCTGCAGCCAGTGCGCCGTCGTCGCCGCGCGGACACCGAGCAGATCGTCGATCAGCACGACACGGGCGCCACGCACGGCAATGGTTCGATAGGCGACGCCGAGCAACTGCCCGCCCTCCGACGCGATCGAGCCCGGAATGTGGCTTGCCGCGAATTCCTCCGGCGTGCGCACATCGAGCTGGTAGGTCGTGCGCCTCTCGTCCTTCGCCCAGGCTGCGGCCGTCGCCGCATCGATGCGCGGGAAGCTGTCGCCTTCGGCAAGTTTTGCGATGCGCTCCTCGGCGAATCGCTTCGCGTCCTCGCTCGCCGAACCATAGGCAGCAGTCCTGCCGGTTTCGAGCGCAAGGCCGGCCTCGCGCCACGCCTTGGTGCCATCGTGCAGATAAGCAACTTTGTTGGGCACGCCGGCATCGATCAGCGTCTGCGCGCCGATGTGGCGCGCGGCAGGCCGGCGCAGGAGACGATCACCTGCGTGTCCGGCGACGGCACCAGGTCGGCGAAGCGCAGCACCAGCTCAGCACCCGGAACGCTGATGGCGCCCGGTACATGGTCCTTGTCGAATTCCGCCACCGTCCGGCTGTCGAGCACGACCACGTCGGCTTTCTTGGCCTTGAGCGCCGCAAGCTTTGCAACGGTAATGACCGGCGTCCCCTTCTCGTCGCGGATCGCCAGCGAAAAATCGACGCCCGGCGTGTCGAAGGTCGGCAAGCCTTCCACATCGTCCTTCGTCCATTCCGGAATTCCGCCGGCCAGTGCGAACACCTGGCTGCGGCCGCGCTCGGCAAATCGCTCAGCAAGCCGCTCGGCGACGCCGCTGCCGTCATCCGCCAGCACGGTGCGCACCGCCTTGCGCGGGATGAAGCGGTCGATCTCCGCCTCGACCTGTGCTGCGGGCAGATTGGTGGCGAACAGCGGCGAGGCATATCCGACAATCGCGCTGTCTCGGATATCCAGCACCGCAAGTTCCTCGCCATCGGCCAGCCATTGGCGAAACGTCTCCGAATCGATCGTGCTCGCGCTCATGATGCTTTCCTTTCCTGGTGTTCGGTGGCGCCGCGGACCGGACGCGCAAGGCCGAGATTCTCGCGCAACGTCCCGCCCTCGTAAGCGGTCCGGAACAGGCCGCGCCGCTGCAGTTCCGGAATGACGAGATCGACGAAATCGGTGAGGCCCGTCGGCAGGATCGGCGGCATGACGTTGAATCCGTCCGCCGCGCCGCCGACGAACCATTCCTCCATCATGTCGGCCACGTCTTTTGGCGTGCCGACGATCTGGAAATGGCCGCGCGCGCCGGCAACGGCGAGATACAATTGCCGGATGGTCAGGTTCCGGCTCGAGGCCAATTCGGAGACGACTTTCAGGCGGCTCTTCACCGCATCGGAACTGCCCAGTTCCGGCAACGGTCCGTCGAGCGGATGGCCGGAAAGATCGACGCCGCCGAGCAATCCGGAAACCAGGGCGACGCCGACCACGGGATCGACCAGGCGTTGGATGGCGTCGAACCTGTCCTCGGCTTGCGCGCGCGTCGGCGCGACGACCGGGAAGACACCGGGCATGATTTTCAGGGAATCGGCAGAGCGGCCAAACGACGCCAGCCGGCCTTTCAGCTCGGCATAAAAACCGCGCGCCGATTGGATGGTCGGATGGGCGGTGAAGACCACTTCCGCCGTCCGCGCCGCCAGATGCTGGCCGGCATCGGAAGAACCCGCCTGGACGATGACGGGATGGCCTTGCGGCGGGCGGGCGACGTTGAGCGGCCCTTTGACCCGGAAATGCCGGCCGGCATGGTCAGGGGCATGGATGCCATGCCGGTCGATGGCGATGCCCGAAGCCTTGTCGGCGACGAAAGCATCGTCGTCCCAGCTGTCCCACAGCTTCTGCGCCACGGCGACGAACTCCTCGGCGCGGTCATAGCGGTCGGCATGAACGGGATGCTGGTCGCGGCTGAAATTCGCCGCCGCCGGCGCATCGGCCGAGGTGACGACATTCCAGCCTGTCCTGCCGCCGCTCAGGTGGTCGATCGAGGCAAACAGCCGCGCCAGGTGGAAAGGTTCCCAATAGGTGGTCGAAGCGGTGGCCACCAGCCCGATCCGTTGCGTGATGGTCGAGAGCGCCGACAGCAGCGTCAGCGGCTCGAAATGCACGACATGGCCGGTGCGCTCGAAAGTCTCGATCGGCTGCTCGCCATTGCGCGCACTGAGGCTGTCGGCAAGGAAGACCATGTCGAAGAGACCGCGCTCGGCGGTGCGCGCGGCCTCTGCGTAGTGCTGAAAGCTCAGGCCCGGATTGGCGGGGACATCAGGATGGCGCCAGGCAGCGACATGATGTCCAGGGCCGCGGATGAAGGCTCCAAGCTTTATCTTTCGATCTTCAGTCATTGGGGCTCTTCGGGGGCGTTTCTCGGGCTGGTCGCAAAGGCCTTTCATCTCTAACGCCTGCCAGACCCGCTGAGCGAAAGAATGCCTTTCGCCAGCTGGCAATTATTGTTTTTTGACATCGGGTTATGGGACAGCACGATGGTCGCTGCCGGGGTGATGGGCTAGAGCCACGGACCGCCGGCGTCGTAAGGGTCCTTGATGCTTCATACTTCTTCCTCCCCGCGTTCGATCCCTCGTTCAATCATCATTGTAGGCGGCGGCTTTGCCGGCGCGGTTACCGCGATCAAGCTGCTTGACCGTTCGACCGAACCACTGGCGATCACCATCATCGAGCGCCGGGCGGAGCTCGGTCGCGGCGTTGCCTACAGCACCGTCGATCCACAACATCTGGTCAACGGCGCGGCGCGCATCTTCTCGCTGCATCCGGACGATTCCGATCACCTCGTTCGCTGGCTCGTGGCGAATGGGCCTGAGCATGGCTGGACGCCGCCCGAAGATGTCCCGGACTCCAGCCCGCCGCGTTGGCTATTCGGCAGCTATGTCCAGTCCGAACTGACGAGAGCCGTCAGAGAAGCGGACGGGCGTTCCTCGCTGCGCCACGTCAAGGCGTCCGCCATCGACATGCTGACCGGTCCATCGGGTGTCTGCGTCGGCACCAGCGATGGCCAGCAATTGCCGGCCGACGAGGCGGTGCTGGCAACCGGAGTGTTCCAGAGCGAGCCATCCGCCACGGAAGCAGCCATCGTCAGCGATCCCCGCTATGTCGCCAATCCCTGGGATCCGGCGGCACTCGACCGGCTAGCCGGCAGCAAGGAACTGCTGCTGATCGGGTCCAGCCTGAGCATGGTCGACGTCGTCGCCAGCATGGAAGCGCGCGGCTTCGAGGGCAGCTACCGTGTCGTGTCGCGGCGGGGACAGATTGTCGAGCCACGGCGCAACACCGAGGCATGGCGCGACTTTCTCGCCGAGCGTCCGTTGCCGAAAACCACCAGGGCGCTTCTCGTACTGGTCAAGGCCGAACGCCGGGCAATCGAAGCCACCGGCCTGGACTGGCAAGGACTGCCGCTGACGATCCGGCCATGGATCCTGGCTCTGTGGCAAGGCGCTACCGACAGGGAGCGTCTAAAGTTCACACGCCATCTGCGCGCCTTCTGGGACGTCACCGCGCACCGGGCGGCGCCGCCGAGCTTTGAGCGCGTTGCGCTGGCGCGAAGCCAAGGCCGATGGGTGGGTGGAGCTGGACGGGTGCTGGCACTCCATCCGCAGGCCGACGGCATTGCCGCTGAGATCCGCTGGCGCGATAGCGGCGCGGTCGAACGGCTGCGTTTCGATGGTGTCGTCAACTGCCGCGGCCATCAGGAGCATGACTGGCGGCGGGTCGCCGATCCATTCGTCCAAAGCCTGCTCGATAACGGCATCGTCAGGCCGCATGCGACCGGCTTCGGCATCGACGCGACGCATGGCGGCCAAGTGATTGCCGGTAACGGCAAGACCCACGGCAATCTGTTTGCCGTCGGCCATCCGCTGCGCGGCGTTGCCTGGGAATCGAGTTCCATCAGTGAACAGCTGGCGCAGGCCATCGCCCTGGCTGGCCTTCTGGTCGGCGCCAGCCCAAGGCTGCGTGCTCTGGCCTGAGATTGCAGCCCCACAAATGACAGAAACGAAAAAGGGCCGCATCGACATGCGGCCCTTTTCTTTTCGGTCATCCGCTGGTTCAGGCGTTCGGATCGATATAGGCGTCGGCGAAACTGGCCGACAGGCCTTCCGCACCCGGCGCGTAGTTCTTGACGGTTTTGCGGGCGATGATGATGGTCGGCGGTGCGATCAAATTGATGATCGGCAACTCGTCGGCGATGATCTCCTGGAACCTGAAGAACAGCTGCTTGCGTTTGGCTTCGTCGAGCTCGACGGAAGCGGCTTCCAGCAGTCGGTCGACCTCAGGGTTCTCGTAGTGCGCGCCGTTCGAGAACGGCAGCCCGATCTTGATGTTCTTCGACCAGTAGAGCCGCTGTGCGCCGGCGCTCGGGTCAAAGATGTTGCCGCAGGATTCCGTCGACAGGTCCCAGGTCCGGTCGGTGTAGATGGTTTTGACATAGGTGCCGAAGTCGAATTTCTGGATCTCGGCGTCGATGCCGATCTTCGCCAACGCCTGTTTGAGGAAGTCGGCATAGCCCCACGGGTTATACGGGTTGTTGGTGAGCCTGAGCTTGAAGCGGATGCCGTCCGCTCCCCGCTTGAAGCCCGCCTCGTCGAGCAGTTTTTCCGACAGCGCCGTATCGACGGTCGCGGCCTTCACATCGGGATCGAAATACTTCTTGTTGACGACACTGATCGGCGTCGGCGACACCTGCCCATAGCCGTAGAACACGATGGCATTCACCGCGTCGAGGTCGATCGCGTGCGCGATTGCCTGACGGACTTTCTTCTCCTTCAGGATCGGGTTTTCGAGGTTGATGATCAGCTGGTGCAGCGGGCCGCTATAGGCGAAGACCGTGCTGTCGACGACGAATTGCGGCAGCGCCTTGAAACGCTCCAGATCGGCGAACGCCACCGGGTTCGGCCCAATGTCGACCTCGCCCGTCTCCAGCGCTGCGGCACGCGCGCCGGGATCGGTGATGAAGCGGAAGATGATCCGGTCGAGATAGGGTTTGGGCGCATCCCAATAGGTCGGATTCTTTTCGACGATGATGTGGCTGCCCTTCACCCATTCCTTCAGCACGAACGGTCCGCTGCCGATGATCTGCTCGAAAGACGGATCGTCGGCCGGCTTCAGCTTCTCGTAGATGTGCTTGGGCACGACAGGCGATTCCGTCGCGGCCAGGCCAGAGATCAGCGCGGCGGACGGTTTCGACAATTTGATCTTCACGACATGCAGGTCCGACGTGTCGATGTCGGTGACATTCTGGAAGGTGATGCGCCCGCGCGGATGGGCTTCGCGCAGCCGCGAGATCGAAAAGGCCACGTCCTGCGATGTCAGGTCGTGGCCATCGCTGAATTTCACCCCCTCGCGCAGCTTGAAGACATATTCGAGCCCGTCGTCGCTGATCGACCATTCGGTGGCCAGTTGCGGCCTTGGATTGAGGTCGTAGTCGTAAGCGAGTAGGCCGTCGAAAATCTTCGGGCCGATGGTGGCCGGCCCGCCGGCGCTGGTGTTGATGGAAACGATCTGGTTGGGCTCGGGATAGTAGACGAAGTTGAGCGTGCCGCCGGCCACCGGCTTTGCGTCTTGCGCGAAGGCCCCGGCGGGAAGCGCGGTACTCGCGCCGGCCAGCAGCAGGAACTGATTGAATAGGCGTCGGTTGATGGTCATGGTCGGTACTCCGCGTTTGCGCGATTTGTCTTTCATGGAGAAAAGTCGGATCGGCGGCTTCACGCGCCAATCCCAGAAAAAGGAGATCCAAATGCTTATGCGTTTGGCGCGAGCCAGATCTGCGCGAAGCTGTTGTTGATGCCCTGGGCGCCGGGCGCGAAATCCCGGACCTTCTTGTTGGCGACGATCTGGGCGCCGGCGGCGACGAGATCGACCGACACCACGTCGTCATGGATGATGTGCTGGAATTTGTACCAGAGCTCGCGCCGCTTGGTCTCGTCAGGCTCGATCGCGGCGGCTTCAAGGATCTGGTCGACCTCGGGGTTTGCATAGTGGCTGGCGTTGGAGAAAACGAGGCCGATCTTGAAGTTCTTCGACCAGTAGGCGCGCTGCACGCCGAGCGTCGGATCGAAGGTGTTCGACAGCGATTCGATGACCAAATCCCAGGCGCGGTCGGTGTAAACCGTCTTCAGGAACGTCGACAGATCGAGCTTCAGTATCTCGGCATCGATACCGACCGCTGCCAGCGACTGCTTGATGAAGTCGGCATAGGACGCCGGCAGGAACGCATTGTAGGCGAGCCGGAGCTTGAAGCGCTTGCCGTCTGCGCCGCGCTTATAGCCGGCATCGTCGAGCAGTTTCTCCGCTAGTTTGGGGTCGGGCTCACGCGCCTTGATGCTCGGGTCGTACCATTTGGGCAGTGCGGTGCTGATTGGGCTTGGCGATACCTGGGCGTAGCCGTAGAGCGCGATGTCGACCAGCTTCTGCAGGTCGATCGCATGGGCAATGGCCAGGCGCACCTCGCGCTTGGTCAGGATTTCATTTTCATAGTTGAAGAACAATTGCTGCTGCGGGCCAGAATAGGCGTAGGTGTTGGTGTCGACGACCAGAGCGGGGTTTGCCTTCAGCCGCTCGATATCGGCCAGCGGCACGGGATTGGCGCCGATGTCGATCTCACCGGTTTCAAGAGCCGCCGAGCGCGCAGCCGGATCGAGGATGACATGCAGGACGACACGGTCGAGATAGGGCCTCGGCGCGTCCCAATAGTCTGGGTTGCGATCGAAGATCAGATGGCTGCCGGGCACCCATTCCTTGAGCACGAAGGGACCGGTGCCGATCGTCTGCTCCAGCTTGGGCTGTTCCGCCGGCTTGAACGTTTCGTAGACATGCTTCGGCACGATCGGCGATTCCGAACTGCTCAGCGCCGTGATCAGATAGGGCGCCGGTTTCGACAGCACGATGATGGCGGTGTGCGGATCGGGCGTCTCAACCGCCGTGACATTCTGGTAGGTGATGCGGCCGCGCGGATGCGCCTCCTTCAGCCGCAAGATGGTGAAGGCAACATCTTGTGAGGTGAAGTCCTTGCCGTCATGCCATCTGACGCCCTGGCGCAGCTTGAAGGTGTAGCGCAGGCCGTCATCGCTGATCGACCACTCGGTCGCCAGCAGCGGTTTCGGGCTGAGGTCATAGGCGAAATCAAGCAGGCCTTCATTGACCTTGGGACCGATGGCCTGGCCGGTGCCTGAAGAGGTGTTGATGGCAATCAGCGACGTGGGGTCGGGATAGTAGGCCCAGTTGAGCGTGCCGCCCTGGACCGGCGTGCCTTCGGCGGCAAAGGAAAGACCGGGCAATGCGAAGCTCGCACCGCCAAGCAGCAACAGCTGGTTGAAATGACGACGATTGACAGACATGGTCTTGGGCTCCGGAAAACGGATTGCATCCGGCGGCCGAACGCATTTCGGCGCCTCGACGCAATGATCCCCGTGGCGCCGCAAAACCGGAAGAATGATTTTCTATCGTCTGCCGAAAGCGCCGCTTCGCACGACGGTTTCATTCCAGGACCCGGCTTTGGATCCGGCGAGGCTCGTCGCCGCCCAAATCAGCATCCCGACCTTATTCTACAAGAATAGTAGACATTGCGATTTCTTAGATTTCCGTTCCTGCTGGCGCGACGCTGCGGCAAACGAAATTTTCCCCTGCGTGCTTTGGCGCAAAGCCCGCCCTCGTCGCGCCGGGCCTGAAAGTGTTGAATGCGCCTCATGGTTGATTTCATTCGTGCGAAAACAAGGAAGCTGCGACCGACGCTGGCGAGACTTCCGCCGCTGACCTCGCTTCGCGCTTTTGTCGCAACCGCCCGCCATTTGAGCTTTACGCGGGCGGCGGAAGAGCTCCACGTCACGCCCGCCGCTATCGGCCAGCAGATCCGCCTGCTCGAGGATCACCTCGGGCAACCACTGTTCCAGCGCAACCGCGGCGAGCTTCTGCTGACTTCGGCCGGCCAGGCGCTGATGCCTGGTCTCACCGAGGCTTTCGACGTCGTTGTCGAATCGGTCGCACGCATTTCCGGCGACGAGGAAGATGCACCGATCAAGGTGTCGGTCGCGCCCTCTTTTGCCAGCAAATGGCTGATCCCGCGCCTCGACGCGCTGCGCGATGCGGTGCCCGGCCTCGAAGTGCTGGTCGATGCATCGACCAGGCTTGCCGATTTTGCCAGCGAAGACGTCGACTGTGTCATCCGCTACGGCTCGGGCGCCTATAGCGGCCTCGTCACCGAACGGCTGTTTTCGGAAGCGGTGCTGCCTGTCTGCAGCCCGGAATTTGCCCGTACGCACGGCCTCTACCGCGGGCCGGAGGGGCTGCGTAACGCGCCGATCCTGCATGAGGAAGGACCAGAACGCGATCCTAGCTGCCCGGACTGGAAGGGCTGGCTGCGATCCAATGGCCTGTCTGGCCGGCTTGTCGAAGGTGGCATACGGCTTAGCCAGTCGTCGCTGGTGCTCGATGCCGCTGTGGCCGGCAAGGGCATCGGTCTCNCGGTCTCGGCAAATTCCGACTGGCCGAGCCTGACCTTGCCGCAGGGCGGCTGGTCAGTCCGTTCGGCTCGCCGCAGCCGGTCGAGTTTTCCTATTATTTCGCGACCACGCCGCACAAGGCGAAGCTGGCGACAGTCGAGCGCTTCCATGGTTGGCTGAAGGCCGAGGCGCGGCGGCTTGGGGCTCTCGACTTCACGCCGCCAGTGCCGCTGCCGGCCCGCATCGCCATCGTCGCTGCGGAATAGTCTCACCTCGGTCTCGCGAGCAGGCGCGCGCGCCTATTTTAGCTTGAAGCCCAGCGCTTTGAGCACTTCGCCCAGGCGATCACGGCCTTTCAGCGCCGCCGTGCTGCCGATGCGGTTCGACATCAGCTCGGTCCAGTCGACCTCAGGCATCGACTGCTCCTGCTGGAAGGTGCGAAGCGTCTGGTTGTAGGCTGCGAGATCGTCCGGATGCGGAGCTGACTGGTAGCGCTCACGGTGCAGAACCACTGTCTGTGGCAGTCTGGGCTTGATGTCAGTCGCGGCCAGGAGATCGGGACAGCCGACGGTCAAGCCGAACATCGCGACGGTTTCCGGCGGCAGGCCGAGTTCGCGCGCCACCTCCTGCGGATGATTGCGCATGGCGCCGATGTAGCAGGAGCCGAGCCCGAGCGCATCGATCGCCACCACGGCATTTTGTGCTGCAAGTGCGGCGTCTATCACGGCCAGCAGAAAACTCTCCTGATAGTCGAGCCCCTCGCCCGCCCGGCCATTTGCCTTGGCAATGGTACGCAGCCGCGACAGATCGGCCAGCCAGACCAGCAGCAGCGGCGCCTGCTCGATATGGCGATTGATCGCCGCCAGTCCGGCAAGCCGCGCCTTGCGCGCCGGATCCTCGACGGCGACGACACTCCACGCCTGGAGATTGGAAGAAGTTGGCGCCGACTGGGCGGCAGCGACGATCAGTTCCAGCGTGCCTTCAGGCAGCGGCCTGGCCAGATAGTTGCGGACCGAGCGATGCGAAAGGATCGCCTCGAGGGCTTCGTTCCAGTTTCCGGTATGCGCGCTTTGCGGCGCTCGATAACGCCGCCGTAGCGCCGCTTCACCGCGTAGGTCAGCGTCGGAAGGGCGGATGCTGAAGGCGGCCGGCTGTGACATCGTCTTCCCTATTTGCCAATCTGGCTTATTCGGCTACCCGGCACGTGGCATGCCGATTGATTGAAGCGGCACCGGTCACATCAGAATGGCATTGGATGCGCCCTGTACGCCTCGCCGATCCGTGCCAGTATGTCCGGCGACAGTGCGACCGAGGCTGCATCGAGCGCATGGTCCAGTTGTTCCACGCTGGTCGCCCCGACGATGGGGACAACGGGAAATGGGCGAGACCGGACGAAAGCGACTGCCATCGTCACAGGGTGGATGCCGGCCTCCCGGGCGATCGAAATATAGGCGTCGACCGCCGGCCACACCCTCGGCGTGCAACGGCCGCCGAGATCGCCATTGAGCGCGCGACGCGATCCTTCGGGCGAGTAGTCGGGCCGGTATTTGCCGCTGAGCAGACCCGCTCCCGCAGGCGAATAGGCAAGCAGCGTTACCCCCTCGTTCACGGCAAGCTCCGCGAGGTCCGTATCGTAGTAGCGGCAGAGCAGCGAATATTCGTTCTGGATCGTCAGCGGGCGAGGACCGACATCGTCATCGGCCAAGCGCAGCCACTGCGCGATGCCCCATGTCGTTTCGTTCGACAGCCCGAAATGCCTGATCTTGCCTTCATTGCGAAGCGCGGCGAGCGTTTCCAGGCATTCGGCCATGCCGGCCACAGTCTCAGCCTTCACCTGTCCGGACGGATCGAAGCTCCAGACCCGGCGAAAATGGTAGTGACTTCGGTTGGGTACGTGGAGTTGGTACAGATCGATGTAGTCCGTCCTCAACCGGCGCAGTGAATTTTCAACCGCGGTCCGCAGCGTCTCGGCGTTGATCTTCGCGCCGCCGCGCACGACGTCCTGGCCGAGACCCGACACTTTGGTGGCAATTACCAAATCGTCACGGCGGCTTTTCGGCGCGAGCCAGCTTCCAATGTAGCTTTCGGTTCGACCGACCGAGTCTTCTCGAACCGGATTGACAGGATAGACCTCTGCTGTGTCGATGAAATTCACGCCACGCTCGACCGCACGATCAAGCTGTGCGTGCGCCTCGGCCTCGGTGTTCTGACGACCCCAGGTCATTGATCCCAGGCAGATCGAACTCACATGCGGGCCTTCCGGACCCAAAATCGTTCTCTTCATCCAAACCGTTCCCTGCACACGCTTCACTCGCCGGCACTTGCCGGTTCAAGAAGCGCGGCTTGGGCCCCATTGCGCAAAAGCGGAAGCAACTGATCGCCCTGCCGCTTGATCTCGGAAAGATACGGTGTGTCCGAGAGCACGAAGTGCGTGATGCCCAGATCCCGGTACCTGCCGAGCGCGCGGGCGACGTCGGCGGCCGAGCCGACCAGCCAGGTGGTGCCGGCGCCGCCGCCGCCGTATTTGCCCGGCGCAGTGTAGAGGTTGTCGTCCAGGACCTCGCCGCGCGCGTGCAGATCGAGCAGACGCCGCTGGCCCACCGCTACCGCCCGACCGTGATCGTTCCAGCCGGCGCCCTTGCCCTTGGCCATCTCGTCAACCTTCGCCTCGGCGTCCGCCCAGGCCTGCTCAGTGGTGTCGCGGACCAGCGTGGTAACCCGCAACCCGAATTCCAGAGGCGGGAGGTCTCGGTCGAGTTCCCTGCTCAAGGCTTTGAGCCGCTCGATCCGCTCCCGGACGCCGTCGAGCGGCTCTCCCCAGAAGAGCTGCACATCCGCCTCCCTGGCCGACACCCGCTCGGCCGCCTCCGACGCACCGCCGAAGTAGAGCTTGGGATGGCGACGATCGCAACGGACAGGGATGCGGGGCATGACGGTAGACCCTGTGACCTGGAAGTGCTCGCCGGCAAAGGTCACGTTCTCTCCGGACCAAAGTTTGCGAACCAGCCGCATGAACTCTCTGGTGCGGGCATAGCGATGTATCTGGTCGCCTTCGCTGTCGCCATACGCAGCGAGGTTGTCCTTGCCCGACACTATGTTGATACGCACGCGACCGGCAGTCAGCTGATCGAGCGTGGCTACGGCTGATGCGAAGTGCGCCGGCCGCCAGTAACCCGGGCGGATCGCGATGAGCGGCTCGAAGGAGGTGGTTCGGGCGGCGAGTGCGGCCGCGACGGTAAACGTGTCGGGCCGACCCCAGCCGGTACCGATCAGCGCGCCCTTCCAGCCGTGGTCCTCAAGCGCCTTCGCGTGGCTGGTCAGTGTGTCCAGGCTGTTGTGGTCCACGGCGGCCGGCTCGCCACGGTGACCGGGATCGACCTGGTTCGGTATGTACCAGAGAAATTCGGGATCAGCGCTCATTGTCAGGCCTGTATTTTTGTCGGGCATGGAGGTCGATGACAGGACTTTCAGCTCCGTTGTCGTTTGATGATCGTTCAATGGGTGGCCCCGAGCAACCCTGGCGCCTTGTGCGGCTGCGGCGCAAAACGACTTTCGGGCCGGACAAGGCCGAGATGGTCTCGCAGCGTGCGCCCTTCATAGTCCGTGCGGAACAGGCCTCGCCGGCGCAGGATCGGCACCACCGTATCGACAAAGACCTCCAGTCCGGTCGGCAGCACGTCCGGCATCAGGTTGAAGCCGTCGACGGCGCCGGCGACAAACCATCTTTCGATATCGTCGGCGATCTGCTCCGGCGTGCCGACGATGGTGCGGTGGCCGGTGCTGCCGTTCAGCGCCCGGATCAGCTGGCGAACCGTGAAATCGTTGCTGCGCGCGAGCGCGAGTGTGGCCTTGAAGAAGGTGTGGCCGCCATTGGGGGGCAGTTGAATCCCTTCTGGCAGCTTCTCGTCGAGCTTCAGCCGCTCGCGATCGATGCCGAGCACGCCGGACAGCCGCCCAAGGCTGTAGTCGAGCGGGATGCGATCCCACAGCTCTTCTTGCCGCCGCTCCGCTTCCCCCTCGGTGCTGCCGATGATGGTGGCCAGGCCGGCAAGGTTGAGCGGCACGCCGCCGGTGCGGCCGTAAATCTGGGCGCGTGTCTTCAGCTCTTGTGCATAGGAAAGCGCTTCTTCGAGGGATTGAGAGGCCGAGAAGACGGCTTCGGCGTGGCGTGCGGCGAGCTCCTTGCCGTCATCGGAACCGCCGGCCTGGATGACCACCGGATGCCCTTGCGGCGAACGCGGCACATTGTGCGGCCCATGCACCGAAAAATGCGCGCCCTTGTGCTCGATGGCATGAACCTTGGCGGCATCGACGAAGCGCCCGCCGGCCACGTCGCCGATGAAGGTATCGTCCTCCCAGCTGTCCCACAATGCCTTGACGATCTCGGCGCATTCGGCCGCCCGCTCGTAGCGCCGGCCGTGATCGATCGCACCGGTGAGGCCGAAATTGCGACCCGAGGCGGGATCGGCCGTGGTCACGATGTTCCAGCCGATGCGCCCGCCGCTGACATGGTCGAGCGTCGCGAAGCGTCTGGCGATGTTGTACGGCTCGTTGAAACTGGTTGAAGCGGTGGCGATCAGGCCGATGCGCTCTGTTGCGGCGGCCATCGTCGCCAGCACGATGGTCGGCTCCAGCGACGTGATCGGACGATAGTCGATGCGATCCGAGATCGCCGCCTGGTCGGCAAGGAATACGGCGTCGAGCTTGGCGCGTTCGGCGATCTTCGCCACCTGCACATAGTGGTCGACGGTGAAGGCGGCATAGGGGTCGACGCCGTCCATCCGCCATGCCGCCGGCGAAAAGCCGGCGTGCAGGATGTTGACGTTGAGATGGAGCTGCCGGCTGCTCATCGAAACACGCCGGGCTCGGGGTAAGCGCCGGTCAGATACCAGGTGCCGACGGTGCGGGTCTTGTATTCGGCGGGGTTGTGCAAGGTGTGGATGCGCGCGTTGCGCCAAAAACGGTCGAAGCCGTATTTGCGCACCGCCGAGCGCGCGCCCATCACCTCGAAAATCTCGGTCGTGACCTCCAGCGCGACATCCCCCGCCAGCACATTGGCCGCAGCGACGGCAACGGCCGCTTCGCCGCGCTCTTCCTCGGTCAGCGCCTTGCCGCGGGCGATCGCATGATCGATCGCCGCAGCCGCGCGATCGGCCAGCACCGTCGCCGCCTGCGTCTTGACCCAGAGTTCGCCATACTGGCGCTTGATCCAAGGATCGTCGATATGGCGCTCGACTCCGGAATACATCCATGGGCGCGAACTGTTGATCGTGTAGTCGCGTGCCGCCAGCAGAGCGCCCTGGGCTGTGCCGATGAAAACATTTAGCAAAACGCTTTGCTGCTGCAGCGGCCCGATGGTGCGGATCGGCAACGACGCGTCGACCCAGCCGCGCACCAGCTCGCTGTCGTGGATCCTGACGTCCTTATAGGCGACCTTGCCGCTGCCGGTCTGCGTCTGGCCGATGCCATCCCAGTCGTCGAGAATGGTGATGCCGTCACGGTCCGCGGGGATTGCCGCGAATTTCCTCTCGCCGCTGATCTCGTCTTCCCACGAGGTCGAAAGATAATCGGCCACATGCGAGCCGGAGGCGAAGGGTTTGAAACCATTGACGATCGTCCACTCGCCATCCTTGCGACCGAACAGCGTTTTGGAAAAGCTGTTGCCGGTGTTGCCCCAGAACCAGTCGCCGGCAGCCGAACGCCGCAGCAGATCGGCCGAACGCGGCTCGTCCGAATTGAGCCTGGCGGCGATCAATGCGCTGAAATGGTAGCCGTAGATGTGGCCGATCGAGCCGTCGACCTTGGCGAACTCGCGGCCGATCTTCAGCGCCGTCGAATAGGGTTCGCCGGCGCCGCCGAATTCCTTGGGGATGACGATTGTGAGCAGGCCGCTTTCCTTGAGCAGGCGTATCTGTTCGCTCGGCCTGCCACCAAGCTGGTCGCGCTCGACCGCGTCGCGGGCAAAGATGTCGCGCAGCTCGACCGCCTTGGCGATCCATGGATTGGAGGTATCGGGATCGAAGGTCATGCTGTCACTCATGCAGATGCGGGAAGCCGTGGCGCTCGGCCAGAAGCGCAAGAATGCATTTGGTGTCGTCGGCGAAGGCCTGGCCCTTGGCCGTCGGCAGGTCGGTGGGCGGATCGCCGCCGATGACGAGCACCGGCAGGGACTGATGCCGCTCGCCGAGCGCGTCGATCACCTTGTCCCTCGGCCTCGCGAACGGCACGCGCTCGACGTCCAGTCTGGCGGCGAGATCGGGAAAGGCGGCGAGCATCCCTTCGACCTGGTTGCAATAGGGACAGACGAATGTCCGGCCTGGATGTTTCGGGTCGGAGAAACCCGGCTGAATGAGAAAGAGCTTGTCGCGCGCCATGGTCTGCCTATTCCGCGGCTGCCGCGGCGGACCGCGAAAACCGATTTGCCGGCCGCTTCAGGCCGAGATTGTCGCGCAAGGTCCTGCCCTCATACTCCTGACGGAACAGGCCGCGGCGGCGCAGTTCCGGCACCACCAGTTCGATGAAATCCTTCAAGCCGCCAGGCATGATCGGCGCCATGATGTTGAAGCCGTCGGCGCCGTAATTCTCGAACCGCTCNCCTGCCAGTGGCCACGGGCGCCGGCGATGCGCAGATAGAGCTGCCGAATGGTCAGATTCTCGCGCCGTGCCAGGTCGATCACCAGAGCCTGCCGGCTCTTGCCGGCGTTGGTCTCGGGCAAATCCGGCACGGGCCCGTCGAGCGGGTATGAGCTGAGATCGAAGCCGCCAGCCAGCGCCGACACCAGGCCGAGGCCGACTTCCGGCTGGATCAGGTCCTGCAGCTGTTCGAACTTCTCCTGCGCCTCGGCTTCGGTCCGGCCGACGACCGGGAAGATGCCAGGCAGCACCTTCAGGTCATCTTCCGAGCGGCCATAGTTGCCGAGCCTGCCCTTGACGTCGGCATAGAATGCGGTGGCTTCGTCGAGCGTGATCTGCGCGGCGAAAATCGCTTCCGCGGTACGAGCCGCCAGCTCCTTGCCCGGACCGGACGCCCCGGCCTGGACCACAACCGGATGACCTTGCGGCGTTCGCGGCGTGTTCAGCGGACCGCGCACCTTGAAGTGCTGGCCCTTGTGGTTCAGCACGTGCAGCTTGTCCTTGTCGAAATAGCGCCCACTCGCTTTGTCGCGCGAGAAGGCATCGTCTTCCCAGCTGTCCCAGAGGCCGAGCACCACATCGACGAATTCTTCAGCCCGGTCGTAGCGGTCGCCGTGCTGGATATGCGCCTCGTGGCCGAAATTGAACGCCGCTTCCGGATCGGAAGAGGTGACCAGGTTCCAGCCGGCACGGCCGCCGCTCAAATGATCGAGCGAAGCGAACTGGCGGGCCAGATTGTAGGGATCGGAATAGCTGGTCGAAGCCGTGGCGATCAGGCCGATGTTCCTGGTCGCCGCCGAAAGCGCCGACAGCAGCGTGATCGGCTCGAACGGATAGACGCCGCTATGCGCCTTGCGGCTGGCGACCTCCAGATCCTTCAGCCGCGCCGCGACGCCGTCGGCGAAGAAGATCGTGTCGAACTTGGCCGCTTCCGCCAACCTGGCAAGTTCAATGTAGTCGCTGAGGCTGGTTCCCTCGCCCGCCGCCGGATGACGCCAAGCGGCGACATGGTGGCCGGTGAAGAGCAGAAACGCTCCAAGCTTGAGCTTGTCCTTGCGCCTGGCCATGTCTCCCGCCTCCTCAGCGATACAATCCGCCGACCGGGAATTCCCCGGTCAGCAACCAGGTGCCAATGGTGCGCTTCTTGTACTCGGCCGGATTGTGCAGCGTGTGCGTTCGCACGTTGCGCCAGAACCTGTCGAAGCCGTTGGCCTTGGTGGCCGAGCGGGCGCCCATCACCTCGAAAACCTCGCTCGAGGCATCGAGGCCGATTTGCCCGGCATAGACATTGGCGGTGGCGAGATCGATCGCCGTCTGCCCGCGCTGCTCCAGGGTCAAGGCCTCGCCTTGGCTATAGGCGGCATCGAGGCTTTTCGCCGCCACATCGGCGAGTTCGGCCGCGGCGAGCGTTCGGATATAGAGATCGCCATATTTGCGCTGCACGAACGGGTCGTCCGTGTGCTTCTCGTAGCCGGAATAGATCCAGGGGCGCGATTGCGAGACCGTATAGTCGCGCCCTTCGCTCAGTGCTCCCTGCGCACTGCCGACGAACAGGTTGAGCAGGACCGCCTGCTGGAAAAGTGACGTCAGCGTCTGGAACGGCGTTAGCGGCGCCGCGGGTGAGCCGATCAGTTCGTCGTCGCAGACATGCACATCCTTGAAGGTCACCTTGCCGGAACCCGTCTGGCGCTGGCCGACACCATCCCAGTCGTCCTCGATGACGATGCCTTCGCGATCGGCCGGGATCGCCGCTGCCAGCCGGTCCTGACCGTCCTCCCAGGCGACCTGGATATAGTCGGCGATATGCGAACCGGAAGAAAAAGGCCGAAAGCCGCTGAGGATCCAGCCCTTGCCGTTGCGCTTGGCCGTCGAGGTCTTTGACATGGCGTTGCCGGAATTGCCCCAGACCCAGTTTTCCCGGGCTGAGCGCGTTAGCAGCTGATCCTTTTGCGCCTGCGTGCCGCGAAACAACACGCCGTTAAGCGGCAGATGATGGTAGCCGTAGAGATGGGCGAGCGAACCATCGGTGCGGGCGAATTCGCGCACCACGCGAAGCACCGACAGCCAGGATGCGCCCTTGCCGCCATAGCGCTTGGGAATCTGCGCCGACGGCAAGCCGCTCTCCTTCAGCAGCCGGATCTGTTCGACCGGCCGTCCGCCGGCCTTGTCACGCGCCACCGCATCCCGATCGAAGATCTCGCGCAACTCAACCGCCGTGGCGACGAACGGGTCGGAAAGGTCAGGGCTGAAGGTCATCGGCACTTGTCCATTGAAATGCGTCTATTCCGCCGCGATGGTCTGCGCCGGCCGCCAAACGGCAGAGGCATAGGCCTCTTCGCCGAATTCGGCCGGATGGCTGCCGGTTATGCGGCTCTCATGGCTGTCGAGATCGGCGAGGAAGAGATCGCGGCTGATGCGGGCAACCACGGCGGGCACATCGCGCCTGATCGACGGGATATCGCCGATCGGCAGGCCGAAGCTGACGAAGCCGCCGGGATTGAAGACATGGACATCCTTCAGGAACGGCGCCTCGCCCGGCGCCTTCTCAAGGAATTCATGACCGAGACCGAGATAGGGATGGGCGCCGAAGAATTTATCGCGTTCTGCTTTGGGCGGCGCGTACTGGTCGCGCCACAGGCGGATAGAGGCGGCGAAATCGGCGAATTCGGGCTTGCGTGTCGGGTCGGCGAAATAGCCGGTACCGGCGATGACGAAGTCGAAGGCAAACGTCTCACCGGCGATCTCTGTGACGACCTTACCGCTGTCGACACCGGCCTTCGTCCATGGGGCGCCGAGGTGCAGGTGGAAATTCTGGTGCCGCACCACCCGCTCCACCGCATCGGGTGGCGGCGTCGAACCGGCATCGCGAAACCGCAGCGCCTGGCGCCAGCGCACCGCATCCGGCAGCAGCGGATAGTTGTCATAGGCACCGGGATAGCCGCGGACGCGATTGATCGGCACGCTGGCAATGCTGTTGCGGCGGGCAAAGAGACGCACCGATTTTGCCCCGGCCTCAAGGGCCGTCCCGGCTGCATCGAATGCCGAAGCCGCGGAACCGACGACAGCGATCGCCTTGCCCTTGAGCGAGGCAAAATCGATTGCCGCCGAACTGTGCGCGACGATACCCGGGGGAAGAGCTGCGAACACATCCGGTATCACCGCACCGCCGCTGCCGCCAAAGCCATTGGCCAGGATGATCTTGCGCGCTGTTTCGACCGATCGTTTGCCTTCCGCTTCGAGATCGAGGCGGAAATGCCCGGCAGCCGGCTCGATGCGCAGGAGACGCGTGCCGTAGCGGATGCCGATACCGAGGAACTCTCGATACCATTTCAGGTAACTCGCCCAATCCGTCCGCGCGATGCGGTCGAAACCGGCATACGCTTCCGCACCGTGGCGGGCTTCATACCATGACTGAAAGCTCAAGCCTGGCAGACCGAGTTCTGGTCCCGGCAGGCCTTTCGGCGTCCGCAGCCGGTTCATCCGCGCATGGGTAAGCCAGATGCCGGCCTTGCCTTCGTCCGATGCGGCGTCGATGACCGTGACCTTGCCGATGCCGGCGCGCCTCAGCGCGAAGGCGAAGGTCGCGCCCGTCTGCCCGCCACCGACGATGAAGACATTGTGGTCGATGCCCTCCCGATCCGGCACCCAGTTCTGCGGATCGGGACCGATCAGTCGAAGTGTTTCGCGGGCGTCGTGATCTGGATCGGACGGTAAGGCCATTTCGGTCCCGGCTGAAGTTCAAGCGTTGCGCCAAACTCCGCCTCGCTCGACAAACAGTCCAGAAATGTCTGCTTTGATTGCCCGGTAGTTTTTTTCACTTGCATTGCAACGACGCGCTTTCACCGCCGACCGAATGGGCGGTGGGTGTGGCCTCCCTGAAGCCGGAGCATCTTTTGATATTGCAGCGAGCGCAGGCACTGTTACGGCTCCCGCACAATACGCATGCGTAGCCGGGCATTGGTGTCGAGGACATCAGCAGCGCCGCGTGGGATCAGCTTTGTGTGACGTCCGCCATCTGGCAGACGGCAGATCGCGGATACACTGGCGACGGCCCTCGCGAGATAAGTCAGCGCAGCTATTCAAAAGGCGTCCTAAGAGTGCGGTCGGATACTCCGTCGCAAGAACGGATATGGACGAGAAGGAGAACTTTCGTGTGCAGTTGTTGCACACAAACCCTCATAAACATTTGATTTTATTTATCTATCTTCCCCATCCATCATTGGCGCCACCGCAAGTCTGTGGCGTAACATATTCATTTCATTATCTTCTTAATGTCTCTGTCAGACCAATTTGGCGAGGATGCCCGCCCAAACGTAACCGAATTTACGATTTTGCCGCCGCAACTGAAAGCCCCTCAGCTACATCAATCTTTCGCTGCACACGTAGGGCGCACGAAACCGGTGAGCAACGTCCGCTCCGCCACTGCGCATCGCGCTGCCACGCTGGTCGTGTCTGACGATCGAACGCGCCGTGCCTCAGGTGGATTGGCGGATCACCAGTTCCGGATCGATCAGCGTCACGATCGGCGTCGGTAACGGCTTGCCGATCATCGACAGGATCCGCTCAACCGCATGGCTGCTGACCTCGGCGGCGGCATAGTTGATCGATGTGATCGGCACCGAGCTGAAGTCCGCCGCTTCGGTGTTGTCATAGCCGACGATCGCCAGTTCGCCGGGCACGGAGACGCCCTGCTCGCGACACCAGCGCAACGCTCCAATGGCGAGCGAATCGGTCGTGGCAAACAGCGCCGTCGGCCGCTGCTTCGGCTTCATTGCCTCGCCGATCGCCTGAAAACCGTCGGTCGCCGAATGGCCGCCGGGCTTGACCACGACGAGCGCATCGGCGGGAAGCCCTGCCTCGGTCACGGCGCGAAACGCGCCGTCATGCTTTTCGCTGTTGCCGAGCAGCTGCGCCGCGTCGAGCATGGCGATGCGACGATGGCCGCGCTCGATCAGGTGCCGGACCGCCTTGTAGCCGCCGCTGCGGTCGTCGATCGCCACCACGTCGAGGCCGGCAACCGGAATATCGGCAAGCACCAGTGCGGGATATCCGACCTGACGCACCGCGCGGATGTGGTCGAGCCGGTCGTGGTTGGTCGGATAGATGAGGATGCCGTCGACCTGCCGCGAGCGGAACACGTTCAGCGCACTCCACTCCTTGGCGGAATCGTGGTCGCTGGCGGCCAGCATCAGGGAATAACCACGCTGGGCGAGCTCCCTCTCGAGGAAACGCGACACCAGCGTCAGCGTCGGGTTCATGATGTCGGTGAGCACCAGCCCGATCGTCCGCGTCTCGCGGCTGACCAGCGCCTGCGCGATGGTGTTCGGAAAATAGTTCAGGCTCTGCGCGGCCGACTGGATACGGTCGCGCGTTTCCTCCGGAATTCGCAGACTGCCGCGCAGCGCCAGCGAAACGGTGTTCGCCGAGTAGCCGGTGGCCACCGCGATGTCCTTCAGTCGGGTACGGGTTCTCTGCAAGATCTCGTCACATTGGCCATGTTGCCTGAGAGGACTTAAGCCGGCAGCAATCCCTCTTCGCGCAACCGTTTCAGACCCTTGTACTGAAGGCAATCGGCGTGCATCTCCATCAGCTCGATGCGATTGCCGTCAGGATCCTCGATCCAGGCCTGGCGGTTGCCGTCGAGCCCGTCCTTGATCTGTGCGGTCAGCTTGATGCCGTTGGCCTCGATCGCCGGGCAGAAGCTGTCAAGATTATCGATCGTCAGGCACATGTGATTGACGCCGTTGGCGTTCCAGCCGGGAGCGCGATCGTTTTCCGCGCCGGGAAATATCTCCAAGAACACCTCTTCCGTGATCCTGAGATACACCAGCCAAGTGCTGCCGTCCTTATTGTGAAGGCGCAGCATCTCGGGAAAGCCGAGCTTGTCCCTATAGAAGGCGAGGCTGGCGTCCAGGTCCTTCACCTTGATGGCGGCGTGGCCGAAGCCGGTGATCCCTTTCATGACGTTTTCCTCCCGATAGGTCGAATTTCGTATGAGCGTTAATATCGCCTTTGCTCCCCGCCGCGCGCTTTGTCAATATGAATTCTCACCCGCCAAAGCGCGGGTTTGCTGCGCTGCAGCGTCGTTTTCTCGAATGCCCGGTGCCATTTGATCCCGATTTGCTTGTCACTGTTGACAGAGCGATATCGTCATGATTGGTTTAACGCTAATATGAAAATTGCCAGAGCCGCGATCGGCTAAGGCAGGCCTTCGAGGGAGGAACCCGAATGGCGCTCAGGTGGAGCAAGGTCTCGCCGCAGCTTGCGCTGATTCCTGCGCTCACTGTCACCCTGGTGGCCTTCGCCGGCGCCATCGGATGGACGATCTGGATGTCGTTCACGCGTTCGCGTCGTTTCCCTGACTACGCGATCGACCCCGCAGTTTGGGCGCGCCAGTATGACCGGCTTTTCAGCGACGGCGTCTGGATGACCTCGCTCCGGAACGTCGTCGTCCTGGCGATCGGCAGCGCGCTCGCCATCGTGCTGGGTTTCATCCTGGCCGCGATGATCGAGAAGGAAAAGCGCGGCGAAGGCTTCTTCCGGACGATTTTTCTCTATCCGCTCGCGGTGTCGCTGATCGTCACCGGCATCGTCTGGCGCTGGATATTCAACCCGGCCCTCGGTGTCCAGAACTTCCTGCACCAGCTGGGCTGGGAAAGCGCCAATTTCAACTGGCTGGCCGATCCTGCCACGGCAATCTACGGCATCATTCTCGCCTCGATCTGGCACGGGCTCGGCTTCTACATGGCGCTGATGCTGGCCGGCCTGAAGTCGATCAACACGGAAATCTGGAGCGCCGCCAAGCTCGACGGCGTGAGCTTCTGGCGGCTCTACGTCGAGATCATCATTCCGATGCTGAAGTTCACGTTCCTGACCTGCGCGATCCTGCTGTCGCTCGGCGTGGTCAAGACCTACGACATCGTGCTCGCCATGACCAATGGCGGACCCGGTACGTCAACCTGGACGCCGGCCTATTTCGTCATCAACGCCTATTCGACCCGTTCCAACATCGGTTACGCGTCCGCCTCAGCAGTCATCATGCTGTTGATCACGGCTGCCGTCTTCCTGCCGCTGATGCTGGTCACCGCCTGGCAAGTCCGCCGTCGCCAGGCCGCCGCCGTATGAATGCCGTGTCCGCTTACGAGACATCAGCGGCCGCGCGCATCGGCGGGCGCGTCTACCCCCGTAGGCGCCGCCGCATCAAGGGAGCGTCGATCGCCGTCCTCGTGTTCCTCGCCATGTGCGCGGCCTTCATTTCGATCCCGCTCTACGTGGTGATCGTCACCTCTTTCAAGACAATGGACCAGATCGCGCTCGGCGAGGTCTTTTCGCTGCCGACCACCTGGACATTCGAAGGCTGGTGGAAGGCCTGGGCAGAAGTCTGCTCGGGCATGACGTGCGAGGGTGTCAGGCACGGATTCTTCATCTCGCTCGCCATTCTGTTCCCGAGCCTGTTCCTGTCGATCGCCCTGGCGTCGGTCACCGGCTACGCGCTGGCTCTGTGGAACGTCCGCTGGGCTGGCCCCTTTCTGTTCGTATTGTTCATGTGCGCCTTTGTGCCGTTCCAGATCATCATGATCCCGTTGGTCGCCCTGACCGCCTCGCTCGGCATCTACGGCACCATTTGGGCGATCGCCGTCATCCACGCCGTGCTGGCGATGCCGCTGCTGACGTTGATCTTCCGCAATTTCTACAAGGACGTGCCGCCCGAGATCATCAACGCGGCGATCATGGATTCCGGTAGCTTCTGGCGCATCTTCGCCGAGATCATCCTGCCGATGTCCGGCAACATCATGATCGTCGTGCTGATCCTGATGATCACCAGCGTCTGGAACGACTTCCTGATCGGGCTCACCTTTGGCGGCATGGGCGCCCAACCGATGACCGTCATCCTGGCCAACACCGTCATCACGGAGCGCGGCGAGGTCCACTACAATGTCGACATGGCCGCAGCTTTGCTGACGGCCATCCCGCCGCTGGTGGTCTATTTCGGGCTCGGCAAATTCTTCGTCCAGGGCATCACCGCCGGAGCCATCAAGGGATAGCCGTGCCGAAGGTCGAATTCAAAAATATCGTCAAGCAGTTCGGGCGCGTCACCGTGCTCGAGGATCTCGACCTCACCGTCAATGACGGCGAGTTCCTGGTGCTGCTCGGCCCGTCCGGCTGCGGCAAGACCACATTGCTTAACCTGCTTGCCGGCCTGCAGGAGGTGACCGCAGGCTCGATCACCATCGGCGGCCGCGATGTCACCGATCTCGATCCCAAGGGACCGCGGCCTGGCCATGGTGTTCCAGTCCTATGCGCTCTATCCGACAAAAACGGTGCGCGGCAACCTGAAGTTCGGCCTCTCGGCGCAACGGCTCGACCGCGGCGAGATAGAGCGGCGTGTCGCCTGGGCCGCACAGCTGTTGCGTATCGAACCGCTGCTCGACCGCCGTCCGGCGCAACTGTCCGGCGGCCAGCGCCAGCGCGTCGCCATCGGCCGCGCGCTGGTGAAGAATGTCGACGTGTTCCTGTTCGACGAGCCGTTGTCCAACCTCGACGCCAAGCTGCGCACCGAGATGCGTCTGGAGATCAAGAAGCTCCACCACGACCTCAAGAAGACGGTCGTCTACGTTACCCATGACCAGGTCGAAGCGATGACTATGGCGACGCGGATCGCTGTAATGGACGGCGGCGTCATCCAGCAGATCGGCACGCCGGACGAGATCTACGAGCGGCCGGCCAACCTCTTCGTCGCTCGTTTTGTCGGCTCGCAGCCGATGAACGTCTTCGAGACGACGATCGATCTCACCGGCAACCGCGTCGTCGCGACCCACCGGTCGACCGGCGTCGAGATGGACCTGTCCGACTATTCCTTCATCAGGCAGCCGGCCACGGGCATGAAGGTGCTGGTCGGCTTGCGGCCGGAGCATTTCTCGATCGGCAGGCCGAATGGCGGCAAACCGGCCGCCATCTTCGACCTGCCGCTGCGCTACAGCGAAAAGACCGGTAGCGACGGTACCGCCTTCTTGGCGGCCGCCGACGAGCTGCTGGCTGTGCATGTAGACCATTCGCAGATCGGCGCGCTGCGGGACGGCGCCAGCGTCAGAGCGATCTTTCCGGCCGACCGGTTCAATCTTTTCGACGCCGAAACTCGGAGTCGGATTTAACATCAATAGGGAGGAAACGATGTCCAGAAGACTGACGTCCAAGAGACTGCTGGGCGCATTTGGACTGGCGCTGGCGATCGGCGCCGCGCCGTTCGCCAGCGCCGCCGCCACCGAGCTCAAACTGTTCCATACATGGTCGAATGAGAGCGAGATCGGCGCGCTCAACGCGATCGTCAAGGCGTTCGAAGCGAAAGGTAATAAGATTACCGAGATGGCCGTGCCGCACGAGCAGGCCGGCTCCAGCCCGCTGGTCAGCCTGATCGTCGCCGGCACACCACCCAATTTGTTCATCAACTCCGAGCCTGGCCTTTATCGCGATCTGACCAAACGCGGACTGGGCGAGCCGCTCGACGCCTATTTCGACAAGATCGGGGCGACGCCGAATTTTCCCGAAACGGTTTTGAAGTCAATCAAGGTCGACGGCGAGATCCGCAAAATCCCGACCGGCGTCCATATCGACGGGATGATCTACTACAACAAGAAGGTCGCCGCCGAGGCCGGCGTCGACCCGACCAAATGGGCCTCGCTCGACGATATGTTCGCCGACATGAAAAAGGTCCAGCAGGCCGGCTTCACCTTCATCGGAGTGGGCGGCAACACGTTTCAGGCCGGCTATCTCTTTCATGCCCTGGTCGCTGCCGTCGCCGGCCCGGACATATACAACCGCTTCTATGGTGAAACGCCTGACAAGACTGTGTTCGACGAGAAAGGCCTGCGCGACGCGATCGACATGTTCCGCAAGATCACCAGCCAGGCCGACGCGGGCTGGGTGAACCGGCAATGGAACGAGACGACCAGCACGGTCATTTCGGGCAAGACGCTCATGCAGATCCATGGCGACTGGATGAAGGGTCAGTGGAAGGCCAACAAGAAGGTGCTCGGCGAGGATTTCGGCTGCATCAACATTCCCGGCACCAAGGCGCTATCGGTGACGGTGGATGCGTTCGGCATCCTCGGCGGCCAGCCCGATGACGTGCTCAAGGCAGAGCTCGACTTCGCCGGTACCGTCGTCGACCCCAAGATCAACGCCGAGTTCGCTTCCATCAAGGGATCGAGCCCGGTGCGCCTGGACGTTCCGACCGACAAGCTCGACGCCTGCAACCAGCTCGTCCTCGACTCGCTGAAAAAGCCCGGCTTCAGCGTCCAGAATCCTTTCAACATATCCGACACCGACTGGCTGAACTCGGTGTGGAATACGATGTACACATTCCAGGGCGACCCCGACATGACGGTCGACGACGTCATCGGGGATTTCCGCAGCGAATACGCGGCGGTCTTCCCGTAATATTGGTTGAGTCCGCGCCGCCCACCTGCCTCGCGAGTTCGTCGAAGGACGATACCCTCTCCCGTGAACGGGGAGAGGTTGATCGATCATTTGGCCAACTCAACGCGCCGCCACTAACCCACGGGAAAACATTTTGCGCAACAGACGGCGGGGGCAACTCCTGCATCCATTGACAGTCGTCATGCTCGGCTGGAGAATGAAGAAGGTCAACGGCGATAGCCATGCGGGAAGGCAATGGTCCAACCGCCAGATACCGGACACCGTCCTGGCAGCGTCGTCGCGGTCATCGTCATTTGTTTGATCATCGTCGCTTTGTTCTTCATAGGCTTCAGATACTCAAGGCCAGGCCAAGGTACCCTCGTTATTCCTGGCGGTACGCTGCAGCAACCGTGAATCCGACCCCTTGGCGCTGATGCGGAGCCGTTCTCGGGCTACCAAAAGTGCCCCGGCGGGACTGGGGACGACAGCAAGAACCGTCCGGCGCTTCGCGGCCGGTCTCTTGCATCCCGCCGCGGCCTTCCTTTCCCACCTAAACAACCAAGCCTGGCCGGTGTGAGGTCGACATACTGGGAGACGACGAGCCCCATCCACCAGGCACTAGACGGCCCTGATCAGCCGGAGCAGAGAAAGCGCCTCGAAAAAGGTCCCCTTGCGAAAGGCGAGATAGGTCGGCTCTTCGACACCGTGGAACCGGCGCTTGAAGGCCGCCTGCCCCTGCAGGTTGAAGCGGGTGCGATTGACCCACGGCGATTCATAGGCGCGCTGGAAAGCGCACCGCCAGAAATCGCTTTCGACAAACCCGCTGGGTCCGATTTCGACCAGCGGCGACAGGCCGAGGGTAACGACGGAAACACCTTCGTTGCGAAAGCGGTCGACCGCAAATTTGGTCAGGCCGATCTCGGCATGCGCCGAGGCATCGATGTGCTTGCGCTTGAACGAGGTGGTGTAGCCGATGACCTTGCCGTCACTGAACAGCGGATCGAAATCCAGCAAGGCCACGAGCTCTCCATCCGGACCGTGCAGGACGAAGCGGCGCATGTCGATGCCAAGGTGATCGGCAAAGGGCCTGTTGAGAAACCTCATCTCCCAGCGCTTGACGATGCGGTCTGCCCGCCAGTTCTGGGAGAGCCTGGCAATCTCGTCGAGGAAGACGGTCCCGTTGTCCTCCGCAAAGGAAAACCCCTTCCTCAAGAGCCAACGTTCGGAATAGCGCACTGTCTCATTGCGCCTTCCGGAAAAGTCGTGGCCGGGCAGGACAAGCCTGGTGTCGACGCCAAGGCGGTTGACCTGATAGCCAAGCCCGGCAAGCACGCGCGCCGTCTGTTCGCCGATCTGCACGAACCACGGGCTGCCTGCAACCTCGACGAAACGTTTGATATAGTCGCGCCGATCGGCCGGGGCAGCCATTGGGTCACCGAGCGCGAAATGATGTCGCGTTTTGCTGCCGTAAGCGATGTAGCCCTGGGCATCGCCGAAGTAATGAAGCCCCTTCTGCACGGCGGCCGAATAGGCAAGGGAAAAATCACCATGGCGACGGACCAGCGCCAGGCGCTCGACATGGTTCAGCTGCAGCCGCGGTATTTTAGGCCCGCGGTTTTCCAAAAAACGATCGAGGCGTCTTCGCAATGACGGCATGGTCGACTTTCGCGTGCCGGCTAGGCCGATGAAAGAGCTGACGGACCCCAGACCGATCATATTGCCGCGAGCTGATCCTTACCTGGTGCGGCATCTTATCCGGCCGGAACCGCCAGATTTAGGCACAATCCGCCCCCGGTCCCGCCCCAAGGCGGCACCACGCATTGTTGTCGACGCCCAGCGTCTGACGGCTGGTTGCTGCGCTCTTCGCGACACGAAATCGATTCCACTTCGGAAGCGCTCACCTGCCAAACACGATGGCGCTTATCGAACTGCGCTCTGAGAAGATTGTGCTTGATCTGAAGCCAGGAATTCGTCGCGTTCTGCTATCCACAAATCGGCATAGTCGACATTCTGCCACTCGGCAAACCACGGGCCGCCGCTCGTATAGTGGACCGCCTTAGGTGTGCCGACAGCAGGCTTTTCGTTCCAGCCTTCGAGCCAATTCCACTCTACCGGCAATGAGCCCAGATCTTCGTCGGCAACCCACTGCATTCGGTGAAGATAGGCGCCACTTTCCTGGTTCACGACCTCTGGCGTGAGCGATTTGACCGAGGGATGCGCGCAATTGAACAGCATCAACGACGACCAGTTTTTCCGAGGATAGGATGTCTGGACCACGCCATCCATCTTGGTCGTGGCCTTCGGCGTATAGTCATGCTGGACGCAATAGACCGCCTTTTCCGAGTCCGTATACTTCAGCAGGCCTGCGACGTCACCGAGCCACAGGAAATCGCAATCGCAAAACAGGGCCCAACCCGTGTAGCCGGCGAGAAAGGGCGTCAGAAAGCGCGTGTAGGTGAACTCCGTTGAGGCGAGCGGGTCTTTTTCCCGCCAGTACAGCCCGCGGCTACGCATCTCGTCCTGCTTGATCGGAATGACGGAGACAGGCGCCGACGCATGTTTGAGCAGCGAGTGGCGCGCGACGTCGTACGCGATCGGCTCACGGCTGTCCCATCCGATAAATACCCTAAACGCATCAGTCATATTCACTACCCTGGCTTTCGATTTTAACGGTCGTACACTAACTAGTTGGCGATGGCTCGGCAACAATGGCGGTCGCGCAAGCCGGTTTCTCACAGATTTGTCCTGGCCTCGGTCTTGCTGGTTCGGGTGGAATTGGCCTCGCTCCCCAATGCCACACGCGCCCATTTCTGATAGGTGTAGCTGGCGGAATAAGCGGCAACCATCGCCCCAGTGGAACCGTCCAGAAATCCCAGCCGGAAAACATAGCTGCGCATATAAGCCCAGACAGAGCGCAAAACCGCCTTGCCTATCGAGCTTTTTTTGCCCTCGGCAAGCAGCCGCGCGGCGGACGCTTCGGCGTACCGGCCAATCTTGTCGTGGGCATCCGCCAGGTCGGCGATGGAGTCGTGCTCGATCGGCTGGGACAATCGCCCGACCTTCCCGTTCACCACTACTTTCTCGTGCACGGTATCGTCGCTGAAGCGCCCGGAGCGGCGACGAAATAGCCTGAGCACCAGATCGGGTGACCAGCCGCCATGGCGGACAATATGCCCGCAAAAGCGCGATCTTCTCGGTATTTCGAAGCCGTCATAGCCTTTTGGGTCGGCGATTGCGGCTCTGATTTCCGCACCGAGCGGCGCCTCCACCCACTCATCGGCATCCAGCGAAAGGATCCAATCCCCCGTTGCCGCGGCAAACGCACGGTTTTTTTGCGCGCCGAAACCGGGCCAATCAAGGGTCATCAAAACCTTGGCTCCGAGATCACCGGCAATGTCCCTGGTTCTGTCGCTGCTGTCATTGTCTAGAACGACGATTTCGTCGGCAAAATCCACCGAACGAAGGCAGCGCGCGATGGACGCCTCCTCATTGCGGGTGATGATAACGACCGAGAGCACCGGCACGGTCAGAAGGTTCCGGCATCAAAGCTGCCGCTGTCATTCGAATGTATCTGCAGCATCGGCTCCCGGCCTGTTAGCGCACTGAGGGTACTAACCTAATCCAACAAAGTCGAAAATCATTTCAGATCAAGGCTTTCATACAGCGCCATCATTCGCTTTATCATGACGTTGAAATCATAATGCTCGGCCGCCGCTCTCACCCGGGTCGCGGTCTCACATCGTGACGACAACTGCAGCGCGTGCGCGAGCCCTGCAGCGAGGTCGCTTTCGCTGGCCGCGTCGCAAACAAGCGTCGGCTCGAACCGCTCGACAAGCTCGCGCGCTCCGCAGCCGGTGCTTACCACAGCGGGCAAGCCGCTGGCCATGGCCTCGATCACCACTGTGCCGAAAGGATCATAGATGGAAGGCAGCACGGCAATATCGGCCGCGCCGTACCACGGCAACATGTCCTTTTGCGGCCCCAGCATCTTGAGCCTTGCGCCGAGACCCAGCCTGTCACCAGCCTGCCTGAAGGCGTTGGCGCGCGAATCGTGGCCGACGACCCACAATTCCGGCTCGCCATCGAGCCTGGCGACAGCCCTCATCAGTGCAAGAAGCCCCTTTCGCGCAAAGCCCGAGCCGACAAACAGGACGACCGACCTGTTATCGTCGACGTCGAGCCGCGCGCGGACCGCGGTCCGATGCTGTTGGCGCAGTTGCGGATTGAAGCGGTCGAGGTCCACGCCGTTGGGGATATGGTGCACATTTTCCGCCGGATAATCGTAGTGACGGACAATGTCGTCTGCGACCATTTTCGAAATCGCAATGACAGCTTTGAGCCGTGGGCTGGCATAGGTTGCGCGCTCGAGGCGCAGCGTCTGGCGGTGAAAAGGGCTCAGCGCCATTGCCGCCCTGCCAAGCCGCGTCTGGAAACGCCGCCGCTCGGCAAGATAGGCGGCATGAACGCCCTCCCCGGCCCGGAAGACATCGCAGCACGGGAGGCGATCGTTGCTCTGCACCAGCGCCCGTGGCATCTCGGCGATCTTGCGGCAGGCGGCTTGAGCAAAGGACGTCGCCCGCAGCGAACGCGGAAAGCGGCGGCCGGCGCAATGGATGAACTCTATCCCTTCATTACGCGGCCAGTCGCCGGAGAGCACGGCCACCGGCCGCTGACGCGCCGCGAACGCGGCCATGATGTTTTCCAGCATGATCTCGCCTCCACCGAAAGGCGCATAACGCTGGCGCACGAACAGGATCGGCACTGTCGGTTCGGCTTGGACCTGCCGATCATGCTGAGACAGAGCCATTTGACCTCGCTACGCCGTGAAGATTTGCACATGATCGACTGGAGTGTCGTTTTCCTGAGGTAGACTGTGCGCCGCCGAGCAGAAGCCGCGCATTGCCGTCAGTAGCCGAAAGCCTCAAAATCCTCGGCATAGAGGCTAGAGACGATCCCGCGCGATCTCTTATCATAGTAATCGTCGGCCTTGCTCGTCGCATCCGTTCGGCTTTGGCTGCGGTGGATGGTGTTGCTGATTTGCCTGCCGCCACTGATCCGATCCCACACCTTTTGGAAGTCCTCGGCGAAATTTTCGACACGACCGATAAAATCAAACTCGGACGTGGGCATGACAAGCGACGATGTCTGCGGAGCCCAATGGAGGTCCGCATACAGCCAGCCATCTTCCAGGAGATCACAAAATTCACAGAAAGTCGGGATATTGCCGCGCTTACCGATGTTTTTCTTTCCCGTCGCGACCTTATCCAAATAGGCCGACAGCACGCGGCTGTAGGGATTCCGCACAAACGTGAACGCGAACACGTTCGAAATCGAATCAACCTGATCGACGGTCAATTGCGACGGACGCAACAGGGTGTCGCTCTGCAGCAATTGTTTCTTCGCGCCGGCGAGCTGGAACTTTTCGCGAAATTTAAGCTGGGCCAAGTTTATTGTGACCGTAGAGTTGGCCGACTTCGCAATGCGATTGTAGAAAAATCCGTGATCGGGATCAAACAATCCTTGCCGATCGGCGGTCAGTATCGTCAATTTGCCGCCATACGGGTATCGCTTGTAAAACGGAGAAGCCGGTATGGTCCTTTTGGCGACCGTTCGGCCAACCTTTGTTTTGATTTTCCGAAATCGTTTCAGCACATTCGAGCTCGATCCGTGAGTGGTTTCGTCCCCCGTTTACCGTGCCCACCGCGGCGTATAGCGTAAGTCTGTCGACGCTGCCAAGTTAGAGATTGAATGTAAAAAATTTGGCGGAACATTTGCGTTGTCTAACGCCTTCCCACCCCCGGAAAAACATCGCAGCACAAAAGGCGATCATTGTCCTGCACCAGGGCCGGAAGCGTTGGTCGTGCTGTGACAAGCCCGTGCGACGCGCGATGCCTCTATCCACCTCAATTGAGCTTTCGAACTTGGCGGGAGTTTCTTCGCGGTCTATTAAGCGCCGTAAGCCAGCCTTGGATAGGGCAATGCGGTAAAGACAGTCTGCCTGCTTACAGGCCTATGCCACGACAGGTAGACTGATTTCAAGGCGAGGGTTTTTGCCGATGACGACCAGCCATGTTTCGCCCGATAATGTCGTGCCGGGCAAACCCCAGCTCGGCGCATTCCGTCGCCTCGAGCGCTCGTTGCGGCCACGGCTGCAAAGCCTTCGCGACGTAGTCAGGGAGCCGTTTCTTGCCTGGGCGCATCCGGAAGCCCTCGCCTTCTACCGCAGGGCCGTGGCAACCGCATACCTGCCGGACGACTTGATCGACGTGGTCCCGCAACTCAAGATCCTGTACCTGGCAACGCCGAAGGCGGCCAGCAGCCGCATTCGAAGCAACCTTGCAGCCATGATCGGCAACGACACCGTGTCGGGGTGGCGCAGCGACCAGAACTGGAAGGTCCACAACCGAAAGGCGTCACGGTTGCAGGCGCCTCGCCATGGCATCGTGCAGTTCCACCACATGGCGACAAGTGCTGAAGCCTTGCGATTTACCTTCGTTCGCAATCCCTACACCAGGCTGTTGTCGTGCTGGGCCGACCAATATCGCGACCGTCCCCTTGTGCCTGGCTATGGCAGGGTCGAGGTCTATCTGGCCCACCGCGAACGGGCCGATCCGGCGCTGCCTGTCGGCGCTGACAAGAGCCTGTCCTTTGCAGATTTCGTCGCCTTTGCCTGCAAGACGTCCACATGGCGCATCGACAAACATTGGCAGAGGCAAAGCGACATTGTCGAAGTTCCAGGAGTTGCGTTCGACCTCATCGGCAAGACCGAGACTTTCGCAAAGGATTTCGAACGGGTTCTCGATCATGTCGGTGCAGGCGACGATATGCGGCGCGCGGCGATGCCGCCCCTGCACACCTCCTCGCGTCGCAGGCTTGCCGACTACTTCACGCCAGAACTGGCGGATTCCATCTATCGCGCATATGAGCGCGACTTCGATCAGTTTGGCTATCCGCGCGCGCTTCCAGAGTGAAAATATCGGGCGTATCGCTCAAAGGTACCCGAAAGCCTGCATCAGGGGCTTCCCACGGCCCTCGGTAAGCTCCGCCAATTCCTGCTGACCAAGGTCGGTCTTCCATCGTCCGCGCCCGTCATAGATCGGCTGATTGACCTGCTGGTTGCGGAGTGCAGTATGTTGCTTCTCAAGTTCGACTTCGGCCGGCTTGAACCATTGCTGCGGCTTCCTGTGATAGTCGAGCAGGTCCGGGCTGAAGGGCAGGTTGAGAAAGCCGCAGATGCGCTCGACGATCTTGGCCGGATCCTCGACCAGATCCTCGTAGCGATAGATCAGTACATCCGGCTGTCCTTGTTCGGCGAGAACGAGCGCATTGTCGCCGATCCAGCGGTCGAGCGCCTCCCTTGGATCGCCAAGACGCTTGGCCAATGACGCCACGACGTCGCGCCCGTCCCGCACCGGCATCACGAAACGCGCCCCGGGCACGAGGCGGCGAATACGGCCGACGCGACGGATATGCCGCGGCGTTTTTTCAAGCAGCAAGGTCTTTCCGGCACCGCGCGCCGCGCGCTTCAGCTTCCAATAGCGAAACATCGCCAGCGGCGTCCATTTGAAGAAGACATTGGTTTCCTGGAACGGCAGGTAGACGTCGGGATGGGCTGCGAGGATCGTCGCGATCAACGTCGTGCCGCTATGACCGCAGCCGCATATGAATCCGGTCCGCATCACCATGTCGGCAGTGCTCCCATGGCCCGACCCCGCTCCGTCACGGCAAAAAAGAAATGCTGGCAGCCTTGAGGGTGGCTATGCGGAGGCATTCGAAAACTTGGCGCCTTTCAGGAAACCGGACAATACCGCCTCCTGATAGCTTTCCTCGGATTGCGAAGCCACGGCCGTTCGCTTCCAGCTTTGTGGAAGACCAAATCCCTGCTTCTTACGTTTGAGCGTGCTTGCCGGCAAAACATTGCGATATGCGTATTTAAGCCCGCCCTTAAGCTGGCCATCCTTGTAAAGAAACGACTCCGGCAGGCTGAACGCATATTCGATCATCGTTCGCGACAGGAACGGGATACGCGCTTCGAGCGAAACCGACATGCTCAACCGATCGACCTTGGTCAGGATATTGTTGGGCAGACTGGTATGAAAATCGAGATATTGCAGGCTGCGCAACGGTCCGAGTTCCGGCTTCCACCACGCCCTGAGATGGGCGAGTTCATCATAGTCAGCAGCGATGGCAAGGCGTTCGCGATAGACGTCGCGCTGCCATCTCGTTCTGCCGGAGCCAATGGCGATGGAGAGCTCGACCGGGTCACGCGTGGTGATCAGGCGCAAATTGCGGTCCTTCAGGCGCCACCCGCTCTGTGAACCGAACGGGACGAAACGTTGCTTCCTGCGAATGCCGCTAAACCGCTTGTATGAGCGATAGCCGCCGAAAAGCTCGTCCCCGCCATCGCCCGTCAGCACGACGGTCCTGTCGCGGCTGGCAAATTCGCAGACACGAAACGCCGGGATGGCGGCCTTGTCGGAAAGCGGCTCGTCATACCATTCCCGCGTGCGGTCGAAGACGTCATCGAGCTCTGTCGGCTGCAGGATCCGGATCGCGTGTTCGGCGCCGAACAGCGCCGCGACCTTGGCCGCCTGCGCGCTCTCGTCAAATCTCGGATCTTCGAAGCCGATCGAAAACGCCTTTGCCGTGGGGTTCACCGCAACGGCATGCGACAGGACAACCGCCGAGTCTATGCCGCCACTGAGAAAATAGCCGACCGGCACATCGCTCACCATGTGAGCGGCAACGCTCGCCTGCATGCGGTCCCGCAGCCCGTCGGCCAGGCGGTCGTCATTGTCCGAGCGGAGTTCGGTAGGCATGGTCCAGTAACGCCCGACATCGACGCGGCCGGTTTCCAGATCGAATGTCAGCCGACTTGCGGCCGGAAGTTTGAAGATATTGCGGTAAAGGCTTTTGGGCGCTGGAATATAGCGGCATGCGAGATAGTCCAGGACAGCCGTCTCGTCGATCGGCGGCAGATCGTCGCCGAGCCAGGTCTGCAGCGCTTTCAGTTCCGACGCCCAGGCAAATCGGCGTCCCGAATGGAAGTAGAAGAACGGCTTCATGCCCGGCCGGTCGCGGATCGCATGCAGCTTGCGGCGTTCCCCGTCATGGATCACGGCCGCATACATGCCGTCCAGCTTCTCGCAGAGCCCTTCGAGCCCCCACACCCGATAGCCATGCAGCACAACTTCGGAATCGGACTGCGAGGTGAATACGCAGCCTTTGGCAATCAGATCGGCGCGGAGCTCGCGATAGTTGTAGATCTCACCATTGACCGTGATCGCGAACTTCCCGTCGGCGCTGACCATGGGCTGATTGCCTGCCGCCGAGAGGTCGATAATGCTGAGGCGCCGAAACCCGTGATAGAGATCGCTGGTGACACGTGCGCCGCCATAATTCGGGCCGCGGTGCACAAGCGTGTCGCGGGCCTGGTCGGCACGATGGATATCGTCGGGCGAAAAGCCCTCGGCACGATAGACGCCGAACAATCCGCACATCATTGGCTCCGCAGGAAGATCTTCGGTTCGAAAGCTTTTTGCCGGCTCCGCCAGCCGGGCCAGACCAGTATAGGAAACTGCCTGGATGCTCAACCGCCCTGCTGATTTGTACGGTCAGGCTCGAGCGGCCTCGAGCAGGCGCCTCATGTTCTTCTCCGCCTCGTCCATCACCTCGGCCGTAGGCGGCCGTGATCTGGGGATCGGCCCGGGCCGAGCGCGCGGGCCGATAGAACTCGCATGATGGATCGCTGTGGCCAGCCAGACCTGCTTCTCGGCCTTCTCGAACCGGAGAGCAGAACCTAGATGGCAAAAAAGGCATCGGCATATGAGGCAAAATCGTAGCTATCGGCGTCGTGCCGCTATGTCCGCATCCGCAGACAAACCGATGCATCGGATCAATTCACACCTGCCCCTGTCGCCGATATAAGATATGCCATGCCGCAGGAAGGCCTCATCGAGCCGCTTCCAGTAATCGAGCCGCGCAAGTACATTGTCGCAGAAGGCTACATCATCTACGCTGAGGTAGTCCAAATAACCACCGACCTTACCTTTTCGAACCTTGAAACTTTCCGGGTCGTCAGGATTGCGTGGTCGCAATTTTCCGCCATAGCGCGCACCCAGTTCTCCTGAGATTTCAGATTGCTGCATTCGTTTGAACGACCTACTGACGACCACATCAGCAAGGTTGGACTCGTCGAAGGACTTTCCCACAAAGTTTCCGACACTGCGCAAAGCGTCGTTTGTATCCCGCTGCATATCTTCATAGCGCAGAAGCGCAATTTTTCGCATGTAACTTGCGGCTGCGAACCACTGCAGATTGAAAAGGGCAATCTTCTCGACGCCGTGTTTGGGGCTCCTTACACATTCGCCTATCGGACCTGCTCCCAGCTGATGGCGTTTGCAAACCTGAAAATATCCAGACACCACAGTGTCGCGGGGGTCTCGCGTCAGAAATAGGATCCGCTGCCGTTTGTAGCGTGATTTGTCGGTGCTGATCTGTGCAATGTCACGCAGCTCCTTGTGGTCGGAACCATCATGCGTGTAAGCCGCATTGACGCCCAGATCGTCAAGCATTACGCGCAGCCACGTCCGCCCGGACTTGGGAAACGAGACGACAAGGAGTGGCGGCCTTTTTGCAAAGAAGTTGGACAACAATCTCAACTTAGGCCTCCGATTGCGAGCACTTTGATTGCGCAAAATCAGCGGTTGTAAATATCGATCAAAGCATTGGCGATCCGTTGCGAAGCTGGCATCTTCGGATCAATCGACAGATTGGCATTGAGGAAGTCCCGGCTTTGCTCAAAATAGGTCGGTCTTGACCTGACCGCAGCAAGGATATCGTCGACGAGTTGATGCTCCGACCATGTTGGTTTGAAAGCGCCCATAGGACTGTCGAACTCGACCATCGGCGAAACCAGCGGAAAGAGCACCACCGGAATGCCGCAGGCGATCGCTTCGTAAACCGTGGTGCTTGGGCGAGTTACTAGCGCCAGGGCGTCCGGGAGCAGTTGTGCGAAGTCTACGGGCGATTTGTTCGGCATGTCGACTTTTGCGAACATCGTAGGATGGACACTAACGACATGGGCAAGGCCGAGTTTCGCACATGCGGCTGCCACCGCTTCAATCGATTGGCGGTCTGCGAGGTCTTCGATATCCCCCTTGAAGTTCACCAGCACGAAAAGCCCTTCATCGTGCCTGGCGCCCGCGTTTTCGACAGCACGCTCAATTACCGGGGAGCCGACAATGTAGGTCGGTTGTCGTCGTTGCTGCAGCGCTGCCGGTCCCATCGACAGGATGTAGTCAGCTCTCACAAATCGATGCGGCTGCAGCAGTCTCGCACCTCCGATGAGGCCGACCACACGGACCATTCCGAAGTTGATAGAATCTATGAACCGCCTAAAAAATTGCGGTGCATAGTCATTTCCAGTCACCAGCATGTCGCAGGGTCTGATCGTCCGCTTGAGCTCAGCAAAGCTGATATGCGACATTCCCCGGGCGTTTAGTTCAGGGCGTGCGACGCCGCCGCGTTTCAATCCGTCAATATGCGCGAATACGCATTGAATGCCGCCGTCGACCAGAAGTTGAGCGGCATCAGCCAGCAGACGAACATTGTTGCGATTGTGTGGGACGAAGTAGACCGTCCTCGTCTCTGCCCTGCCGCGAGCGTAGATACGCCCCCGCCTGAACAGGTTTCCTGGATGCACAAGCCTGTACACCGCGAGGAGCCGCTGCACAAAGTCTTCGCTGATAAGAGAAGCCGACTTGTTCCCCGACCTACCCAAAGATATGCATCGCCCTCCAAGTCTTGAACCAGCCGCCAGCCGGCAGTTTACAGCGTTCTCGCCGTAAAAAAAGGCCCTTGACCACTTGGCTGCTGTGGCCTTCCTAGTGCGTTCGCGATGCCAGGCGTGGCGGAGTCAACTAGAGGCGATGAGTGAGCACATGTGGTGTCGCGCCTCGTCCATCACGTCGGCCCAGGGCCGTTCGCGCTTTGAGACCAGCACGGCCGAAGGATAGTAGGGCGTGCGGTCGCCCTCCACTGGCCACGAACGTTTGAAGCCGTCACCAAGGATGAAGACCGACGGGACGCCGAGGGCGCCCGCCAGGTGGGCCCCGGTGTTGCTGATGGTTACGACGGCGTCCATCGCTGCAACCTGCGCGGCGAACATGTCCATGTCGACAAGCTGATCCACGGTAGGGTCGTGCAACACACGTGTCGGGTCGCCATCGGTCAAGATTTTCAGGTCTGACTCGGTCCGGCCATATTGCAGCGAAACGAACCGAAGGTCCTGTCGGCCAAGCAGGGGACGCCACGCCGCCAGCGGCGGCAGGTCCTTGCCGGGATTGGAGCTGCCCCATGCGACGCCGACCAGCGGCCGGCCGTCCTCGCTGTAGCGGGCGCGAAGTTCAGCGACCCGCGCCGGATCCGGTTTAAGCGGGACGAAATGCTCCCGGATCGTCGCCTCATTGGTTTCGAACACAGCAGTCAGATGCTGGACGCCGGCAAAGGCCTGCGCCTCGGCGTAGGCGGCCTTGTTCCCGGGACCGACAGCCCGCACATCGGCAATGGGAAATGTCCGCTGAAACAACGGCACCAACCGATGCTCGACGAGCACGATCAATCGTGCGGCGCGGGCGAGCGCGCGGCCGACGGAACTCGCATGATGGATCGCGGTGGCCAGCCCCTGCTTCTCGGTCTCCATCAGGTCGACGAGCAGTACCTGGCCCGAGACATCCTGGCCGAGCCACTCACGCTCGACACGGCCTTCAACGATATGGCGCCGGGCGATCTTGAGTTCGGCCGCCGGTCCGTAAGCGCCCATCCGCATCAGCGCCTTGCCGAGCTCGTCGAGCAGATGTACCTCGCCCCTCGACTTCGCGATCGATGCTAGCGCCAGGGCTTTCGGCAGCGCGGCCGACCAATCGCGCGCCTCGATGCTTCGCCGATAATCCGCCATCTGATCGGCAATATCGCCGTCACGCCAGCGAAGGAAAAGCTGCCGCCGATGACTGCGGAACCAAACCTTGTATTTGTAACCGGCAAGCGCGATAGCGCGGCGCAACCGGAGAAGAAATCGGCTATCGGCCATCAGCAACTCCACTGATGATTTGCCTGATCCGTCCACCTGCTTCCTGCATTGCGGACGCCCATGCCTGGCCGCCTTTTCTGACCAGTCGAACGCTTGGATATGTGGCCACGGTCTCGCCGAAGGCGGGCCACGACAGCCGAAACCCGTCGTCGAGCATGACGACCGTTGGGACGCCAAGCGCCCCCGCCAGATTGGCGCCGGTATTGCTGATCGTCACCACGGCATCGAGCGCAGCGATTTGCGCGGCAAAGCGGTCCATATCCGACAACTGGTCGACGGAAGCGTCATGGATGATGCGTCCCGGCGCCCAGTGCTCGAACTCGGAGAGCGCCGGCCCGACATCGCCATATTGCAGGCTGACGAAACGTCCCGGCAGGCTGCCGAGCAACGCCCGCCAATCGTCCAGGGCCGGCAGGTCCTTGGCCTTGTTCAGGCTTCCCCAGGCAAAGCCGATCAGAGGACCGGGGCCGCGATCGAGGTAGGTGCTGCGCAACTCGGCGACCAATCGGCGGTCCGGCTCCAACGGGACGAAGGGCGCGCGTGCTGCCGGTTCATCCGGCCAGAAGTGCTTCGCCAGTGTCTCGAAGCAGGCGAAGACATCGGCGTCCACCGCCGCCACCTCCCCCTGTTCCTCCAGCCTGAGATCGAGCGCAGGATATGTTCGGCGATAGAGTGGCACCAGTCGCGGCTCGACCGAGACGATGCATCGCTCGGCAGCCGCGACCACCGGGCCAAGCAACGACGCGAACTGAAGGAAAATCGCAAGGTCGCCTTCGCGGCGCTCGACGGCAAGCCTGCGACCCGCAAGATCACTGCCATCCCATTCGGGCCTGCCTGGCATTTGCTTGCTCGACGCAATCAACCGCCAGGCACGGTTTCCGCCGCCGAGACGTCTGAGCCCACGCCCGGCTTTCTTGACAAGCCCGCGATCGCCAAGCTGCTCACCGAGCAGGCCGAGTGCCAGCGCATGGTCCCGGGCCGCCTTCCAGTCGCTTCGCTCGACGCTCTCCGCCATCAGCCTCATATGCCGTTCGACGCTTTCGTCGGCATGACGCGAGGGCCGTTTAAGAAGTTCCTTTGCTCGATCAAAAAGCGTCTGTAGCCGCTTGCCCGCGCCTGCTTGCGGGCGCAGGTCCGCAGCTTTTGCTTTTTGAAGGACGGATCGTCTGTTCGGCACGGCGATCCTCAACAGGCAGCGTCGGAATGCGTCGTCAAGATCGACGAGAGTCTTTGACCAACCTCGTCGAGCACCACCGACCACGCGCGCCCTTCCTTACGAATGACGACGCCCTTCGGATACCAGGGCGTTCGATCGCCGATGACTGGCCACGCCGTCTGAAAATTGTCGTCGATCAGGAAAATAGTCGGAATACCAAGTGCTCCGGATAGATGAGCCGCCGTGTTGCTGATCGTCACGACGGCATCGAGCGCTGCGACCTGTGCAGCGAACCGGTCCATATCGACCATCTGGTCAACGCTGTCGTCATAGATAAGACGCGCGTCATTGCCATTGCGCAGGCGCCGCAGCGCCGGCTTGATCTGTCCGTACTGAAGCGAAACGAATGTCGCTTGTGTCTGGGCGATGAACCGTGCCCATTCGGGGAAGTCAGGCACGTCCTTGGTGTGGGATTTGCTACCCCAGGAGAGGCCGACCAGCGGCAGATCCGTGATCGAGCGATAATGCTTGCGGAATGTCTCGACGAGCCCAGGATCTGCTCGCAGCGGCACGAAGTCGGCGGCAAGTTTCTCGGCATCGCGTCCGAACACCCAGGCGAGATCTTCGAAGGTCGCATGTTTGTCGCCGATCACATCCTGCTGCGCCGGGACCACGGTCGCCTTCGGGAACGTTCGCTGCAGAATTGATATGAGCCGCGGCTCTGCCCGAATTGTTGCACTTTGCGCATAGGCAGCGGCGGCGCCGGCCAGTCGCGCGTGGCGGATAACCCGGCCAAGGCTGCGCGGGTCATCCTCCACAAGATCGATCAGCAGTGTATCCGAACCGAGGTTCTCCCCGGTCCACTCGTTGGCATTTTTCCCCTTCCGCAGCCGGCGAGCGGTAAGCCGTAGCTCGGCCGCCCGGGCGAAGTTGCCCAGCCGTTCGAAGGCCTGTCCTGCCTTCTGCATCAGCTCGGCGTTGCGGGAACGGTCAGCCATGATGGCCATTTCATTGATACTTGCTTCAAGGCCTGTCCAGTCCCTGCGCGCGATCAGCGCGTCGGCCTTGGCCTGCAGCTCAAGAACGGAATGAGGCTTGGAGCCGGCAAACAATGTCCGCGCGGCCTTTGTGTATCGGCGCAATCGCAGGCCTATCCCAGCAATCACATACCTGACATAGGAACCGTGATAAAAACTGGTCATCGCCGTCAGCGCAAAACGCTTTGCCGCAGCTGCTTGCTGCCCTCGACGATCGGGCCGGACGCCTCCAGGTGAAAGATCGAGCGATAAATTTCGCTGCGCCTGGCAAGCTCGTCATGAGTCCCGGCGTCCGCCAGAATGCCAGCGTCAAACACCAGGATGCGATCGGCTGCCTTGATGGTTGAAAGCCTGTGCGCAATGCAGATCACCGTGCGCTCGAATGCATCGTCGAAAGCAGCCTCCATGACCGCCCGTTCGTTTTCGCCGTCAAGCGCGGACGTTGCTTCATCATAGACGATTACCGGAGCATTCTTGAGCAGCGCGCGCGCGATGGCGACGCGTTGTTTCTGCCCGCCCGACAGGTTGGTGCCACTCGGCCCGACAAGAGTGTCGAGCCCGTTTTCAAGGCTGGAGGAAAAGCTGGTGACCCGGGCGAGGTCCGCCGCGGACTCGATTTCCTGATCGGTGGCGCCCGGGCGTCCGTCGCGGATGTTGTCGCGGATCGAGCCTTCGAACAGGAAGACATCCTGTGACACCAGTGCGATATTGTCGCGAACGTCGGCGAGGCCGATCTTGGAAATGTCCTTTCCGTCGATGAGGATCCGGCCCTTGTCCGGCTCAATGAGGCGCAGGATCAGATTGACGATGGTGGTCTTGCCGGCGCCGGAGCGGCCGACGATCGCCAGCTTCTCACGGGGCCGTACCTCGAAGGAAACGCCGTGCAGCGCCGGGCTGTTGCCTTCGTAGGAGAAGGCCACATCTTCAAAACGGATACCGCCCTCGACATCGGTGAGGCGCTCGCCGGCGGTTGCGAGTTGTCGCTGCTCGGGCGTATCGATCAAATCATACATCTGCTCAACCGCCACCATCTGCTTCTGGATATCGACATTGACGCGGGCCAGCCGCTTGGCGGGCTCATAGGCAAGCAGAAAGGCCGTTATGAAGGCCATGAACTCGCCCGGGGTCTTGCCGTTGCCGAGGGTCTGCCAACTGGCATAAATGACGAACAGCCCGATGATCACGCCGCCGCCGGTCTCCATCAACGGACTCATCAACGCTGACGTCCGGTTTATCTGGATGCCGCGCCTTTCCATCTTGCCGACGGCCTTTGCGAAGCTGGCGACCGCCTTGTCTTCGAGCTGAAAGGACTTGATGGTCCGGATACCTTCGACGGCTTCCGTGCCGATCGACTGGACCAGTGCAGCCAACTCCGTCTCGCCCCTTGCCAGCGCCTTGAGCTTCCTGGTTATGGCGCCCACCGACAGGAACAGCAGCGGCAGAACCGCCACGGATATCAGCGACATCATCGGATCCTGCTTGACCATGACGCTTGCCAGGCCAATCAGCGTCAGCACATCGGAGACGGTGCTGCTCGTGAGCGTCAGAATAACGGATGACCCGGCGCGCGCGTTGAACATGATCTTGGAGACGAATTTCGCCGGATGCTGATTGGCGAAACGACCGATGTCGAAACGCACCATTCGAGAAAACTGGCGGTTTTGCAGGTCCGAGACGATAGCCCGGCGAATCTTTCCCGTCGTGATGGTCTGGCAATAGGCGGCTATGCCCTTAACCAGGAAAATGCCGATGATTACGGCGCTGATACCCCATGCGGCGGCAGCGTTGCGTTCCACATAGATGCTATTGACCATGGTGCTCATGATCCAAGCCGACGCGGCGGTCGTCGCCGCAACGGCGATCGAACACAGCAAACCGGCGAGATACAGCGTTTTGTGCGGCGGCAGGTTCTCGATGATCAGACGCTTAACCAGCGGGTATGCCAGCACCGCCGAAATTCGTCTCTTTGCGCTCATTCCATTTCCCGATGCGATGTGCGTTGGTACCGGAGGGCCTCTGCTCTCTGCCGACCCGCACGATTTCGGGACGCCGCTTGAGCATCCGCGATAGTTCATATCCTATTCCATGTCTGTGGCTTCGTTCGGAGCCGCAGTCAATGCCGAACCCGACTCATTGAATGGCGACCGTCAAGGCTGCCGCACGGGCTCAATCGGCTCGGTGATACGCCGCGTCCTTGACAAGCTTTGTTCCTTCGGCTCAATCGTTTGCCAATAGCTTGGGTGCATTCTCGTGGTGGGCGAAAATAGTGTCTGACATTCACAACGTGCCCTCCAAGAGGGCTGCGACCAATGGTTGGTTTTCCGACTTGGTGTGTGCATCGACGTTCTTTGGGGTGGTATTTCCCGTCGGATTTGCACGCCGGTTGGTCAGAGTGATCTGCCGACGGCTCCAAAGAACGCATTCCAATGATACATTTTGGATTGAACGAAGAACCAAGAACGATTTGAACTCGATGACCAATCAGTTTTGAAGACAATATTATGACCAATATATTGGGCATATCGGCTTTCTACCACGACAGCGCGGCCTCCCTCGTCGTCGACGGCGCCATCATTTCGGCGGCCCAGGAGGAGCGGTTCACCCGTCGAAAAGCCGACGAACGCTTCCCCTCAAACGCCATTCGGTCCGTTTTGCAGACCGGCGGTGTCTTGCTGAAGGATGTGGACTACGTCGTATTCTATGAAAAGCCGCTGCTAAAATTTTCGCGTCTGCTTGAAACCTATCTCGACGCCGCTCCTAGCGGATTCGATTCATTCCGAAAGGCGATGCCCGCTTGGCTGACGGGAAAATTATTTCAGAAGAGGATCATTTTCGACGAACTCCGCAGAATCGACCGCGGCTTCAAGGATCCATCCCGGATCCTTTTTTCCGAACACCACGTGAGCCACGCGGCCAGCGCGTTTTTCCCGTCGCCCTTTAACGAAGCTGTGGTTTTGACTCTCGACGGCGTTGGCGAGAAAGCAACCACGACAGTTGCGATCGGCAGGGGCGCAACTCTCGATGTCGTGCGGGAATTGCGGTTTCCGCATTCGCTCGGGCTTCTATACGCAGCGTTCTGTTATTATCTCGGCTTCAAGATAAACAGTGGCGAATACAAGGTGATGGGGCTGGCCCCCTATGGTGTGCCTCGGTTCAAATCGCTGATCCTGGAAAAGCTGGTCGACCTGAAGGAGGACGGAACCTTCCGTCTCGACCAAAGCTATTTCGCGTATGCCACTGGACTGAAAATGACGAACGCACGGTTCGCCAGCCTCTTCGGACAGCCGGTAAGGCGCCCTGATACCGATCCGTTAACTGATTTTCACATGGACGTTGCCGCGTCCATCCAAGCCGTCGCCGATGAGATCGTTCTTCGGCTGACCCGCAGCTTGGCACGAGATTTTGCAATTCCCAATCTGTGCATGGCCGGCGGTGTGGCGCTTAACTGCGTGGCGAACGGCAAAGTGCTCAGAGATGGTGCCTTCAAGAGAATCTGGGTTCAGCCCGCAGCCGGCGACGCAGGAGGCTCGCTTGGGGCAGCACTCGCCGCCTGGCATCTTAAACTCGGCGGTGAGCGGGTTATAGCCAAGCAAGATTCCATGAAAGGGAGTTATCTCGGTCCGGAATTCGGTCAGAGCGAGATCGAAGCGCAACTCAGCCGAGCCAAAGCCGTTTTCGAAGTCATGCCAACCGACCAACTGATCGATGCCACGGCTGCGGCGCTGGCCGACGGCAAGGCGGTGGGGTGGTTCCAGGGCAGGATGGAATTCGGACCACGGGCGCTTGGCAACAGATCCATCCTTGCAGATCCGCGGTCGGACCATATGCAGAAGACGCTCAATCTCAAGGTCAAGTTTCGCGAGAGTTTTCGTCCGTTCGCCCCCTCAGTCCTGTCGGCACATGTGTCGGACTGGTTCGATCTGGAGGGTGAATCGCCTTATATGCTCCTCGTTGCTCCGGTTAAGCAGAGCCGTCACCGCGCGATGACTGCATCCGAGGCCGCTATGTTCGGAATAGACAAGCTGAACGTCCGTCGGTCCGAGATTCCTGCCGTCACGCATGTCGACTATTCGGCCAGGATTCAGACGGTGCACGTCGAGACCAACCCGCTATACCACGCGTTGATCACCCGGTTTGAAGCGCTTACCGGCTGTCCTGTCTTGGTGAACACCAGTTTCAATGTGCGCAGCGAGCCGATCGTATGTTCCCCGACGGATGCTTTTCGCTGCTTCATGGGAACGGATCTGGACGTGCTGGTGGCTGGTAACTGCGTTCTCCATAAGCCGAAGCAGGATTCCGCCCTCGCAATGGACTACCGCGGTGAGTTTGAGCCCGATTGAGCACGCGCACGAAAGGCGTTGCTACATGGTGTCGAGATGAACGTGGTTAAAAAGCAACTTTGGAGAGCGCGGCGCACTTTGCGCAAAGGCCTCATTATGCTTCTAGGCGATAGGGCGCTGCTCCAGATCGGTTTCCCAGGCTTGATTGCCAAATGGGCTGGTTGCCCGACACCTTTGGTTCGGCCAAACCCCTATACCCTATATGAGCTGAATCCTGTGTGGCACTCGGGCAACGGCAGATCGAGACACAATAGCCTGGGCTTCCGGGGCCCGGAAACCGCCATGCCGAAGCCGGAGCAATGTCTAAGAGTTGTCTGTATGGGAGAATCGTCTACTTATTGTACCGGAATAGAAGACGATAGCCGTACTTATCCGCACCGGCTGGGCGAATACCTGAGGGATCTGAAACCGGGAGTCGAAATTGACATCGTCAACGCAGGAGTTGGCGGATATACCTCGGTCGAGAACGTTTTGAGACTTCTTTTCCACGTAGCACCATTGTCACCTAATCTTATCGTATACTACTATACCCACAATGATGTTCATCCTCGGCGACTGGAAGGACTGTCTCGAGACTACAACCAGTATTCCTGCTCCTGGTTCGAGCCACCGTCAGGTGGCGGGCTTTCGGGTTGGTTCAAAAGACGGCAAAATCTGGCGACCGCGTATGTCGGGAACATTGTTCGACGTCGAGGCGATGGACGTCGAAATTCGAAGCACATTGCGCACAATCCACCAGACGCGTTTCGTGCGAACTTTAGTGCACTGGTCGTCCTCGCAAAGGCAGCCGGAGCCTCGGTTCTCTTCGTAAACCCCAATTATCGGCAGGAAGACCCAAACGATCCCGCTGCAAACGCGGTTTGGGAACACAGACGCATTGTGGAAGACATAGCCGAGCGAACCGGCGCCTCGGTCGTTGATCTCCATGGATCGTTGCCTTACCTTTGCCAACGCAGCGAGACTTTGGATAGAAATTATTACGACGAGGTGCATTTCACCGAGAAGGGAGCGGATTCCGCTGCCAGGATTGTTGCCAACGCGATTATGGAACAGGGTCTTCTGAACTTTTCCAAAGAGAAACCTCTAATATACTGACGTATACGAGAGAAAAACTATGAATGTTTTCCATGAATAGTATATTTTTTTGGACATCCGCTGCTTTGCTGGTTGTAGCCGCAATAGCATTGGTGCGGATGGTCATAAAAAAACGAGGAAAAGCTGACGAGGAAGCTGAGCCGGAGGACAATTACCCTCTCTGGTAGGCCCTAATCCCTCGGTCTGCCTTGGGTTACGCCAGACGTGCGCGAGAGAGATCCCCCGGTCCCAAGGGCGCGGCTCATGTTGCGTTGCCGATCCACCAAAGGCGATTTCTGCACAACTGTCGGGGTCAGCGGACAGCCCGACAGACGCCTCAATGAAGCGTGAAGCGGAACCAGACTGCGCCGCGACAACATGCGCCAAAAGAACCGCATCTGAGGTCTGACGTCGTTCGAATAGTCAATCTTGAATCCTTCTGATTGCAGCTAGCCGGGAAGCGGACTACATGTCCGGCATTGCGGTTGGGGCCAGCTGTGACCACTATGGAGCGACTGTGCCATTTCTGGAGCGAGTTAAACGAAGGTACCTTCGGATACGCAATCGACTCGGATACGCCAAACCTGTCCGTCTGATGGCGTCGGATAAATTGAACGCGAAGTATGGCGACTTTGTAAGCTCTGGCGCCATTACTATACGCAAGACCCCCGTATTAACTTCTGACGATATATTCTTCACGATGGGGAGTTGCTTTGCGCAGGAAATTCGACGCGCGTTGACAAACAGACGCATCGCATGCGTCCCGTCCTACGGAAATATCAGCTTCGACCCCGCGGAGGCCATTGTAGATGAGCTGCCTCGGCAGGAACATATGAACTTCTACAACACTTTCACTGTTCGCCTCCAGCTCGAGCAAATGCTTGGCGTGTGGGATCAGGCAGACGACGACTGGTGGCAGGTCAAGAAACGCGTCCCTTGGGGCTCGGCCAGCTTTCAGGACCCGTATCGGCGCGGTATTTTCGCCAAATCTCCGGAAGTTCTCAAAGAGGTGATCGGGAGCGTAAACCGGGAAATGCGGGCTGGCTTCGATGCCGCCACGGCATTCATATTCACCTTTGGAATGACCGAGGTCTTCATCAACAAGGCCAGTGGCAAAGCAGCAGCGCAGAAGCCGCTCTATCTCGGCGGCGGCGGAATGCAGGAAACAACGCTTCACGTCAGCAGCTTTCAGGAAAACTACGCCAACGTGATGGCTGCCGTGGACATGGTCCGTGAACGCAAACCCGATGCGCCGATAATTCTCACGGTCTCACCGGTTGCATTGGCGCGCACATTTCAGGACGCGGATGTCGTCACCGCGAGCACTGAAGGCAAGTCCGTTCTTCGCGCCGTGCTTGGTCAAGTCTGCCGGGAACGGGACAATGTCCATTATCTTCCCTCGTTCGAGCTTGTCACCTATGGGGGCCTTGCTCGTAGCTACAGAGAGGACTTGCGGCACGTAAAGAACTCAGTCGTCGACGAGATCGTTGAGCAGTTCTTCAATGCCTATTTTGCTCCGTCTCAGGTGCCATCAAGCGAGAATTGATACCCCTGCCCTGCCGATTTCCATCATGGCTTTCGGCGACGTCCTCGCTTCATCCGATGGAGAGCCGCCGCAACCATTCAGGACTAGCTTGCCTTTACGACAATCGCCTGCCCCGTTGGAAGTTCGATAATGCCTTCCGGGCGGTTTTCGAAGAATTGGTCAAAGGCCTTTCGGGCTCCAGGACAGAGCGCGGAGCCGTAGTCATCGCATATGATGATGCCATGTGCGCACACCCGATCGTAGAAGAAGGCAAGCGCGTCACGCGTCGGCTCGTATAGATCGACGTCAATATGGACCAGGGCGAAACGCCGGTCGGCTACGCTGGGAAAAGTTTCCGGTATCCATCCCACATGAAAAGTTGTGTTGCCGAAGTCCGAAATATTCTCTCTGGCTACCCTCTCGTCAGTGCTGAGATCGCCGGACTTCCACGGCGTTTGGCCGTTTCGCTTGCGATCCTCTGCGGTCGGCTCCGAGAGGCCGGCGAACGAGTCGAAAAGGTGATAGTGCCGTGGCCGAAGATCGCTCATCAGCATGAATATCGTCGACCGGCCTTGCCTTACGCCGCATTCGGCCACATCGCCGTCGATCCGCTCGATCGATCGTAGGCAGCTTTGCAGGACAAAAGCTCGCGGATCTGGAATCCCGCGGATGTTTTTGACCCGCTGCAGTGCCTTGCGGAAAAATGGCTGGTCCTTCCAGACCATATGGCTGGAATAGACATAGAAGCCGTATCTGTCCGCCTTCTTCTGTGCGATCTTATACCAAGCCACGCCTCGGCGTTTGTTTGAAAAAACAGCAAGTGCCGCGTCTCTCAATTTCACCTGTATCCTCCAGCATTCGGTATGTGTTCTGATGACGGCAGAGAGAAACTCTGCCGTCATCAGACGCGAAATGACGTCGAGTTCCGACTGAAGGACATGGCCTTATCCCGCAACGAAGCGCTTCCGGTGCACGTAATAAGCCAAGATCGGGAATGGAACTCCCATGCACTGCGACTCAAGATCACGGTCACGTACCAGGCCGGTCCGGAAATTGGTCGATTGCCAGCGGAAGTTAGCACACTGCCCGGCTTAATCTGCGCGCCGCAACGATGGCGCGGCACCTCCTCATCACATATTTGCGCACAGCAGGGCAATGCCCGCAGCAGATGTGCGTCGAAAGTGTCAGGCGCCCTCGTCGCGCCTGGAGCGTCAGAGAGCCCAACTCGGCGACCAGGGAGATCAGGCCGTCGCGATCGCGGATCAGTCTCGCCGCGCTCGCCTTGGTCAGTCCCCTGCCCTCGAGATCCTGGAACGCTACGGTAGCCCTGGGCCGACAAACGGGAGCATAAATAGTTCCCCTGTCGGCAAGGCAAGCCATGTTTGTTCTTGCTTTGTGCCGGCAGCTATGCTACTAATTTGCTTATGGTGCTGATTTGCGCCAACGACCGCCTTGCCGCGACATGCGGTTTTTCAGCCAGGCTCGACAAAGCTCGCCCGCATTGCGGGCCTTTGGCCAATCACGGTCGAGTGCCAGCCTTTTCGGCAGCTTCCGAGAAGGGAAATCGGAATAGCAGCTTCCGGTTCTCGTCGCAGATTTCGAAGGAAAGACCTGTCAGGACCGGGCTGCCGCTGAGCAGGCCCTCGGCCAGGATTTCCTTGGCCGAAGCCATGGCGTTATCCTGAGCCGCGGACAAACCGTCCAACTCCTGACCCTCGAAATCTTCCGTCAAGCGGCCGTCATTGTTTCGGAAGTGAAAAAAATATCTCGGCATGCCGGTTCCGGTTGGTCGGTTTATCTAATTTTAGCCTTCATGCGTCAGGTCGATCGAACAGCACCCCCAGCCCATGTTCGAACGCACATGCCGCAATCATGTCGTCCAAGGCTTTTCCGGAGACCGGGCAATTCGGCATGACAGCCCTGATGGCGATCTCAGCCGCTGCGGTAGAAACCTCATCGTGGCGCCTCTTCCTGGTCTCGATATATTGCTCGATCAGAATTTTCAGGCGCCGCGCTGCAATCTCGTCAACGACCATGGTTCTCCCTCGATTCGGCACAATGTCCGTCTTCCGGGGTCCGTCTTGCGGGTGAACGGTCCGCCGCCATTGGGTAGCAGCGGACCACTCGGCTGGGTGAGCCAACGGCCCGAGGCGGGGGTGTCTCGGACCGCCACCACAATAGCTTCGAGAGGCCACACGTTCCACAGGACGCTGCCGTTGGTAATTTTCGTACACTGAACATTGCCGCGGGCAGTCCGGGACTGTGGGATTTTTTGGGCTAAGCCGCCGTCGCCGGATGCCGGATCAGCTCCGGCTTTGATAGCTGTAGATGCCGGCGCCGATCGCGACCGCTCCTACGGTTATCAGGATCGATGGCAGCCCCATCGACGTGGCGATGATCCCCCAGACGATGGCGACGGCAATTGCGCCGGCCGTTCCCAACACCAGTCTAAGCCGTTTCGACATTATCTGTTTCCCCCGAAAAGCGCATCTTTGGTCTTTTTCTGATCGAAATACCGCAATGCGGCACCATTGTCTGCGCTTTGTCCAACGTTTTTACGCCGCCCCTGAGCCCGACCGCTGAGGCGTAAGCGATCCGTATGCGGCCTTGTTGCAAACACCCGCTCGACAATGAGGAAGCTTGGGCGAAAGCCCGAGAAGCGAGGCGTCAGAAAGCGAGGTATCTATGCAAAATTTTCGGAATTTACTCCGGTTCACAATCATGGGCATGGCGGCCACGACAACCGCAATAGTCATCACAGGCCTTACCCCCGAGACAACCGAAGCGACTTTGATTTGCCATAGGGTGGTCTGCCAGAAGGCGAGCAATGAACGCAGTGCTTTCGGCACCAAATATCAGCGCAAGTGCACCTGCGAAAATGTAAGCGAGGGCGCTAACAACTATCCCTCCCCGCGCAACGCCAACAAGGGGCCCATCGGCGGTTCGAGCGGCACCAGCAGTTCAGGCGGCAGTAGTGGTTCGAGCGGCACCAGCAGCTCAAGCGGCAGCAGTGGTTCGAGCGGCACCAGCAGCTCAAGCGGCAGCAGTGGTTCGAGTGGCAGCAGCGGCTCGAGCGGCACCAGCGGCTCGAGCGGCACCAGTGGTTCAAGCGGCAGCAGCGGTTCGAGTGGCAGCAGTGGTTCAAGCGGCGGCAATGACGGAACAAGCAGCGGCGGATCCAACGGCAGCGGTGGAGTGTAGCAGCTGCTCAAGTGGCTCCAGCGGCGGCGGGTGGGCACACCACGTGACCCGTGCCGGCCGCCCACGACGATCAAACCCTCACGACAACGGGAGTAGTAGCTTGACGCTCCAACCGAAATCCGCGACCGCGCCCCTCACCGGCCTTGCAGGACTGCTTGGTCTTGCGCTGGCCGTCGGGGTGCTCGTCGACAGAAGCTGGCCTGTGCATTTGCAGGCCATGACTGTCATTGCAGCTACCGCGGCAGCGATGATCGCGGTCGACACGGCCTATTTCCAGACGTTTCGAAGGCGTTCAACGGGATTGCAGGCAAAGCCGATGCGAGCGCTTGAAGTCGAGCGCGTCATGCGCAAACTCATCGGCTTCATCGTCACGCTCACGACGATTGCCGCAGTCTACTGGATATTGCCGGAATACCGGCGTGAGTTTTACGCCCCCTACTGGGCAGCTCTCTACGACACCTTGCCGGCGCTGCTCGTCACCGCGCCGTTTTATGTTGCTTATGTCGATCGCCGGCAAACCGATCCGGAAGATTCATATGCCGAAATCGGTGCATTCGTCCTCGGCGGCGCCGTGCCGCAAAGGACTGAGCAGATACGCCAGCATGTGCGGGGCTGGATCGTCAAAGGCTTCTTCCTGCCGCTGATGTTCGTCTATCTGTGCTCCGCGCTAGGTTCGATCCTGGCCGGACTGGAACAACCGTATCAATTCGACATCATGCGCTGGCACGCTTTTGCAATCGATCTCCTGTTCATGGTGGATGTCCTTGTCGCGGTCGTCGGCTACATTTTCACGCTGCGCGTCCTCGACAACCATATCCGCACCGTCGAGCCCACTGTGTTCGGCTGGCTGGTTTGTCTTGCCTGTTATGAACCCATGAATGCCGCCACCCGTGCCTACCTGAATTACGAAACGGGCGCCAACTGGACGGCGGTGATGCCCACACCGGCGCTCCAGGTTTTCTGGGGATCGGCGATCGTCTTCTGCGTCTTGATTTTTGTCTGGTCCACCGTGAGCTTTGGCCTGAGATTTTCCAATCTCACCAACCGCGGAATCATCACCTGCGGACCGTATCGCTGGATCAAGCACCCCGCCTATGTTTCGAAAAACCTCTCCTGGTGGCTGGTCTCCGTCCCTTTCCTCACCGCTACGGGACCCGCTGAAGCGCTGCGGCACTCCGCCATCCTGCTCGGGCTCAACGCCGTCTATGCACTTCGCGCCATCACCGAGGAACGCCATCTGTCACGCGACCCCGATTACGCCGCCTATTGCGATTACATCGCCGAGAACGGTGCTGTAGCCCAGTTCAAACGACTGTTCGCGAAAGCGAGTCGGTCGCCGATCGGGCGTTCCGGCTGAATGATATCTTGTTTTGAGGGTTAGCGGCAGCTGGCGCTATCGTCGCAGCGCATCCGCGCGATGCCGATCCTCGCCGCTCACCGGCAACGGCCGATCGCCCTCGAGCAGGCGGGTGATCCGGGCGAAGCCGGCAAAAGCCTTTCTCGCTTCCTCGGCCGACATCCGGCCGGCCATGGCCGCAGCACAGCAATTCACCGCACATTGGTAAACCGGCCCGCGCCGCCCGGCCGGCCATTTTCGCAGGAATGCCATCGCTTCGGCAACGCTGTCGATCTCCTCCACAGGCTGTCCCTGTCCGCGCAAAATCCGCACGGGCGAAAAGAATTGCAAGCGGTCCATCGTTTCCTCCCCGTCGACCGGATGCGTACGATCGAACCCCACTAAACTCGCGAACTGGCCCTTTGGTTCCCGGCAAAAGAGGCTTGCCGTGAAAAATGTTGGCTGGACGAGAAGTTCCAGCAGTCCCAATTGCGCGACATCTTGCCGTTGTACGGGAACGTTAGCGCGGCTGATGCATTTCGATCCCACGAGCAGTCTTTTTTTGAGGGAAATGCCAAAACATGAGAATAGCCCATGTGGCGCCGCTCCATGAATCCGTGCCACCCCGGTTCTATGGAGGGACGGAGCGCATCGTCTCCTATCTGACCGAAGGATTGGTCGAGCTTGGCCATGACGTGACCCTGTTCGCCAGCGGCGATACCGAGACGTCGGCGAAATTGGTGGCGTGTCGCGAGCGTGCGCTGCGTCTCGATCCGCGCCCCCACAAATCCGAAACCGCGGCGCATCTCTCGATGCTTGCCGAGGTGAGGAACCGTGCGCAGCAGTTCGACGTCATCCACTTCCATCTCAGCCACTTCCTGCATTTTCCTTTCTTCGAACACATGCCCGACCGGACGGTGACAACACCGCATGGCAGGCTCGACTATGTCGATCTGGCGCCGGCCTACGAACGTTTTCCGCGCTTTCCGATGATCTCGATTTCCCGCAGCCAGAGAGCCGGGCTCGCCAAGGCTAATTGGCTGGCGACCATCCATCACGGGCTGCCGATCGATATCTACGAGCCGACTTTCGAGACGGATGCGGACGAGCCGTATCTGGCGTTCCTGGGCCGGCTGTCGCGCGACAAGCGCCCCGATCGTGCCATCGAGATCGCCTTGCGCTCCGGGCTGAAACTGAAGCTTGCCGCAAAGATCGGCGATGACGACCGCGCGTTTTTCCACGACACTGTCGAGCCGCTGATCGACGGCGACCGTGTCGACTATATCGGCGAGATCGAAGAGGACGGAAAGGCGGAATTCCTCGGCAAGGCGGCCGGCCTGCTGTTTCCGATCGATTGGCCGGAGCCGTTCGGCCTTGCCGCGATAGAGGCGATGGCCTGCGGCACGCCGGTAATCGCCTGGAATTGCGGTGCCCTGCCGGAGATCATCGACCACGGTGTGACCGGTTTCCTTGTCGATACAGTCGACGCTGCGGTCGCCTCGATACCGGAATTGCTACGCCTCGACAGGCGTCAGGTGAGAGCCGTATTCGAGAACCGTTTTTCTGCCACGAGAATGGCCCACGACTATGTGGCAGCCTATGCGCACCTGATCGGTGCTCCCGGTGAAGCGAGAGCGTCCTGATCGGCGTCATTGTGGAAGTTGAGAACGAAACGACAGAGTTTGTGACGAATGAATCAACTCGACGAGCGTAAGCTTGATCCCGCCGTAGCCCTTGCCTCTCTCGACGAGGTCGCGCCTCGGGAGCCGCACCGGCTGTTCGCCCTCAAGCAAGGCGACTGCTTCGCGGTGGCCGACGCCTATGGCGACATCCGCGGCGCCGGCGACGGCTTTTTCCGAGACGACACGCGTGTGCTTTCGGAATTTCGGTTGACGGTCGGTGGCCGGCAAATGTCACTGCTCGGCGCATCGCTCAGCCAGGACAATGTGCTTTTCACCTCGAACCTGACCAATGTGCCGATTCAGAGTGTCGGTGGCCGGGATATTCCGCAGGGCGCGATCCACATAGAACGCGTCAGGCTGCTTTGGCAGGACCGGCTGTTCGAGCGCATCACCCTTTCCAACTACAGCCAGGAATCGTCGGCCATTCGGGTTTCCTTGCATTTCGCAGCAGATTTCCGTGACATGTTCGAGGTGCGCGGCTCGACCCGGCCCAAGCGCGGGATAGCCCATGCCGCCGAGACCAGTCCGACGTCCGTGGTGCTTCGATATGACGGGCTGGACCAGCTTGTGCGCCTGTCGGCGATCTCGTTCTCGCAAGCCCCGGACAATTTGACCACCAACCGTGCGGATTTCCTGATTGCGGTGACTAAGCGCAGCAGCGAGGTCCTCTATATCGAAGTCGGCCCGGAAGTGGCGGAGACACCCGACCGCGACCGTTTTCGGGCTGCCGCCGCCCGCGCTCGCTTCGGCATGCGCGCCAAACGCCGCCACGGCGCGACGGTGCACAGCTCTGGCCGCGTCTTCAACGACTGGATCGAGCGCGCGCGCGCGGACGTGGCGTTGCTGACCACCGAGCTTGCAACCGGACCTTACCCCTATGCCGGCATACCCTGGTTCTCGACGGCGTTTGGCCGCGACGGGGTGATCTCCGCACTGCAGATGCTGTGGTTGAATCCCGGGCTGGCGCGCGGCGTGCTCGCCTTCCTCGCCCAGCATCAGGCAACCGAAACGTCGCCGTTCAGCGATTCGCAGCCGGGCAAGATCATGCACGAGACCCGCAAGGGCGAGATGGCGGCACTGCGGGAGCTCCCGTTTGGCCGCTATTACGGCGGTGTCGACACCACGCCGCTCTACATTCATCTCGCTTGTGCCTATGCGGATCGTACCGGCGACATGGCGTTCCTCGACAGCCTGTGGCCATCGCTCTGTGCTGCGGCCGAATGGACCGAAGAGATAAGCCGCGCGACCGGCTTCGTTACCTATCAGCGCGGCGCCGAGTCCGGCCTCGCCAACCAGGGCTGGAAAGACAGCTTCGATTCGGTCTTCCATGCCGACGGTCGCATGCCCAAGGGGCCGATCGCCCTGGTGGAGGTGCAAGGCTATGTCTTTGCTGCGTTCCGTGGTCTGGCAGCGCTCGCCCGCCGCCGTGGCGAGGACGACAAGGCCGATCATTGGGACGAACGCGCCGAAACCATGCGCACCGCGGTCGAACGCCATTTCTGGATGGACGATCTCAATTTCTACGCCATGGCGATCGACGGTGCCGGCGAGGTCTGCAAGGTACGGACGTCGAATGCCGGCCATCTCCTCTATGTCGGGCTGCCCGAGCCGGAACGGGCGCAGTTGGTCGCCGATCAGCTGCTCTCGGCGTCGTTCCACTCGGGTTGGGGCGTCAGGACGCTGGCCGACGATGCGATATTCTTCAATCCCATGTCTTACCACAACGGTTCGATCTGGCCGCACGACACTGCCATGTGCGGTGCCGGCCTGGCACGTTATGGCGTACGCGACAGCGTGGTGCGGCTGATGAGCGGCACGTTCGAGTCGGCTGTCCATTTCAACATGCGGCTGCCGGAACTGTTCTGCGGCTTTACCAGGTCGCCGGGCGAAGCGCCGATCGCCTATCCCGTCGCGTGCCTGCCGCAGGCCTGGTCGGCGGGATCGGCCTTCATGTTGATGCAGGCCTGCCTTGGCCTGGAAATCGATGGCTGGGACGGTGAAATCCGGGTCACCCGCCCGAGGCTGCCGATCGGCATCGACACGCTGACACTGCGGCATCTGGGTGTCGGCTCGGTGGTGGTCGACCTCACATTCCAGCGTGTCGGTGGTCGGGTCGTCGCCTTTCTCGCCGATCGGTATGAGGGGATGGTACCGCTCATCGTGCGCACCTGACGCCGCCTCGCTGCGGCGCATCGAAAACGACGCGCGGCACCGCAATCGTCCGGAACCGATAGCCTCTTTGTGCGTTGCAAAAATGGGCGGCGTGGGAACTGTTGTTGTCGCACGGCAGCGAACCAGAAAAACCAATAAAAACGGCTATCGGCGGCCGGAGGCGAGATCACATTCCATGTCAGATTATACTGTAGACCTGCTCTGGGTTTTGCTGATTGCAAGTTTTGGCTTTTCCGCTTTTGCCATTCTCCTATCGATATCCCGCCAGCGCCGCGGCCGCGCAACGGCGGCCGCATACACGCCGAGCGAGGATGTCGCATCGGAAGCGGCACGCAAGGTGCTGCGCGAGTTCGAAAAGAACGGCCAGTCGGCCGACGCGGCGCTGGTCACATGGTCGCCCGACACATTGCGTAAGATCCTGGCCGACGACCTGCCGGACGCACAGGTCATCGTCGTGTCCAACCGCGAACCTTACATCCACAACATCAAGGATGACGGGGTCCAACTTCTGGTGCCGGCCAGCGGGCTGGTTTCGGCACTCGAGCCCATCACTCGCGCCTGTGCCGGAACCTGGATCGCCTATGGCGGCGGAACGGCAGACCGTCNCAGACCGTCTCACGGTCGACAAGGACGACCGGGTGCAAGTGCCGCCAGGCAATCCGTCCTACACGCTGCGCAGGGTCTGGCTGACGGAGGAGGAATATCAGGGCTATTATCTGGGCTTCGCCAATGAGGGCCTATGGCCGCTTTGCCATATCGCCTTCACCCGCCCGATCTTTCGCGCCTCGGACTGGGACGCCTACGAGGCCGTCAACCGCAAGTTCGCCGATACGGTGGTTGCCGAAGCACGCAACGAGCGGCCGATCGTGCTGGTGCAGGACTACCACTTCGCGCTGCTGCCGCGCATGATCCGCCAGCGCCTGCCGGACGCCATCATCATCACCTTCTGGCACATCCCGTGGCCCAATTCGGAAGTGTTCAGCATCTGTCCGTGGCGTGAGCGGATCCTGGAGGGATTGCTCGGCAGTTCGATCATCGGCTTTCATACCCAGTTCCATGCCAACAACTTCACCGAAAGTGTCGACCGCTTTCTGGAGAGCCGCATAGAACGGGCCGACGCGGCGATCTCCTATGGCGGACAGACCACGTTGGTCCACGCCTATCCCATTTCCATAGAATGGCCGGCCCAATTGCTGGCAAGTTTGCCGTCTGTCGAGGAGTGCCGCGCCCGTGTCCGCGATAGATTCGGCCTGTCTGCGGAGACCAAACTATGCGTTGGCGTCGAGCGCCTCGACTACACGAAAGGCATTCTCGATCGCTTCCATGCCTTGGACGAATTGTTCACCAGATATCCCGAATGGATAGGCAAGGTGGTTTTCCTGCAGATCGCGGCGCCGAGCCGGGGGACATTGCCGGCCTACCAGCAACTCCATGACGAATGCCGCCGCTGTGCCGAGGAGCTCAACCGGCGCTATGGCAGCGAGACATACAGCCCTATCCTGATGGTCGCCGAACATCATCGGCAGGAGCAGGTCTACGAGGTCTATCGCGCCGCCGACATCTGCATGGTCACCAGCCTGCATGACGGCATGAACCTTGTCGCCAAGGAATTCGTCGCGGCGCGCGACGACGAACAGGGCGTGCTTTTGCTCAGCACCTTCGCCGGCGCCTCGCGCGAATTGCTGGAGGCACTGATCGTCAACCCCTACGATGCAGCCATGATGAGCGAGGCGCTGTTGCAGGCGCTGACGATGACGCCGGAAGAGCAGCGCGAGCGTTTGCGGCCGATGCGCGAGATGGTCCGCGACAATAATGTCTACCGCTGGGCCGGCAGCATGTTGCTGGATGCCGCGCGCCTGCGCAAACGCGGCGATCTCGACAGGGTGACCGGAACTGGCGAGCGCCCGCCGTCGAACACCAACAACGTCATCTCGATGTTCGAGCGGGCACGGAAGGCAGCGTCGTGAAAAGCTTTGAACAACCGCCGGCGCCGGACCTGCCGGAAGGGCAATGGGCGCTCTTCCTCGACATCGACGGAACCCTGCTGGAACACGCTGCCCATCCCGACGCGGTGTCGGTCGGCGAGGAATTGCGCAATCTGCTTGGGCACATCGAGCAGCGGCTGGATGGTGCGGTCGCCTTCATCACCGGCCGCTCGATCCCCGCTGTGGACAAGCTGTTCCACCCGCTGAAGCTGAGGATCGCCGGCCTCTATGGGCTGGAGCACCGGCTGACGCCGACGGGTCCGATCGATGCCGCCGACGCGCCTGCCGACATCGCCGCCCTTGCCGACGAGATCGAGGCCGAACTGGGCAGCGGCAAGGTCTATGTCGAGCGCAAGGGTCCGGTCCTTGCCGTCCATACAAGAGCAGCGCCGCAACTGCTTGCGCCGGCAATCCAGTTGATCGAACAGGCATTGGCCCGGCTTCCGAAGGGTTATCGGGTGCTTCCCGGAAACGCCGGCGTCGAGCTCATGCCTCTGGAAGCCGTCAAAGGTGCTGCCATCCGGCGTTTCATGGACATTCCGCCCTTTGTCGGCCGGCGGCCGATATTCCTCGGAGACGACACATCGGACGAACACGGTTTCGAGGCCATCAACGAAATTGGCGGCATCTCGATCCGCGTGAAGCCGAACGGACCGACGGCCGCAACCTATGTCCTCGATGGCGTGACCGGCGCAATAGCCTGGCTCGGGGCCAATTTCGAAGTCTCGCCGGTCTCCGGTGCTCGACCGGCCGACAACAAGGCAGAGACCGAATCAAGGGCGAAGCTCAATATCGCAGCCACGGCAGCGTCCGGTCGATAAGCGCGTTTCTCATTGAATATCTTTAAGCCCAAAGCCGGCAAATCGTCTGCTTGCCGGTTCCCCTGCGTCAGGCTTAACCTGCGTGCCACGCGTGGAGGCGCGTGCGGTAACAAGGGGAGGACATCTCTATGACCATACAAGGCGCATCACCGGACCTGTACAATGAGGATCTCGCTCCGGCGAAGGTTCGAAACTGGGGACCGTTCTCGATCTTCAACGTCTGGACGTCGGACGTCCACAGCCTGTGGGGCTACTATCTCGCTGCCAGCCTGTTCCTGTTCTGCGGCGGCTTCGTCAACTTCATCATCGCCATCGGTATCGGTTCGCTGATCATCTATGCGTTGATGAACATGGTCGGCTATGCCGGCGTGAAGACCGGGGTGCCCTACCCGGTCCTGGCGCGCGCCTCCTTCGGCATCTGGGGCGCCAACATACCGGCGCTGGTGCGTGCCATCGTCGCCTGCTTCTGGTACGGCGCGCAGACGGCGGCGGCCTCCGGCGCGATCGTAGCCCTGCTGATCCGCTCGCAATGGTTCGCCGACTTCAACCAGAGCACACATTTCCTCGGCCACTCCGGGCTCGAGGTGATCTGCTTCGCCGTCATCTGGGCGCTGCAGCTCCTGATCATCCAGAGGGGCATGGAAACGGTGCGCCGCTTCCAGGATTGGGCCGGACCGGCGGTGTGGGTGATGATGCTGATCCTGGCGATCTATCTTTGCATCAAGGCAGGCACCTTCGCCTTCACCAGCGACATCCCGATGGATGTGCTGCTGGAAAAGACCAAGGACGCGGGCGTGCCGGGCACGCCGGGCTCCTGGACCTCGCTGTTTGCTGTGGCGGCGATCTGGGTGACCTATTTCTCAGCGCTCTACCTCAACTTCTGCGATTTCGCCCGTTATGCCGGACAAGGCATCGCTGCGCAAGGGCAACATCTGGGGCCTGCCGGTCAATCTCATCCTGTTCTCGCTGGTCGCCGGCGTCACCACAATCGCCGCCTTCGACGTCTATGGCGAGGTGCTGCTGCATCCTGACCAGATCTCGGCGAAATTCGACAGCTGGTTCCTGGCGGCGCTCGCGGCCCTGACCTTTGCCGTAGCGACGCTTGGCATCAATGTGGTGGCAAACTTCGTGTCGCCGGCCTTCGACTTCTCCAACGTCTTTCCACGTCAGATCGACTTCAAGAAGGGCGGCTACATCGCGGCGCTGATCGCGCTAGTGCTCTATCCCTTCGCGCCCTGGGAAGGCAGTGCCGCCTCCTTCGTCAACATCATTGGCGCGACGATGGGGCCGATCTTCGGCGTGATGATGGTCGACTACTACCTGATCCGGAAGGGCGAGGTCGATGTCGAGGCGCTCTACAGGGAGAATGGCGAATTCCGCTTCCAGGGCGGCTGGCATGTCAATGCCTTCATCGCCGCCGGTATTGGCGCGGTCTTCTCGTCGATCCTGCCCAACTTCACCGGCCTGCTGCCGTCCTGGTGGGGCGTCTATGGCTGGTTTTTCGGCGTGGCAATTGCCGGCGTCATCTATTACGTGCTGCGTACGATGGCACTCGGCGCCTGGGCCAAGATGGCCAAGGCCTAAACGGATTCGGGGCGGCGCAAGCCGCCCCGTTCATTCTGCGACCATCTCGGCCAGGCGGCGCACGGTGTTCCAGTTGCGCGACGTGCCGATGCCGAGGCGTTTGTGGCTCACCGCCGCAAGCAGCCGCGAACTCGGCGTCTCGCGCGAAAAGACGATCCAGATGTCGCCGCCGACCGCCTGCAGCTTTTCATTCCTGCCGATATAGGCCTGCAGCGCAGAGACCGCATCGGGGGAAACAGGCGCCCGCATCACGCGCACCGCCACCTGGTCCGCGGCTTTAGCCGATTCGGCTGGGAACGGATTGCCGGCCGCCAGCCTCAGCCAGCCGTCGGCGCGGCGCACGATGATGTCGACATGGCGGCCAAAAGTCTTTGCGAACGCCGCCTCCAGCCGCTGCTCCAACGCCGCGAGTTCTGTCTCCTGCGCCTCGAAGACCAGATTGCCGGTCGCCACCAGTGTGCGCGGGTTGTTCAGGCCCAGGCCTTCGGCCATCGCCTTGAGATCGGACATGACGACCCGCCGCCCCTCGCCCAGGATGATGCTGTAGAGCAGCGCGACGTAAGTTCGCATCGGCGGCTAATCTAGACCAGCCGCGACTGCTCTACCGCCGCCTCGATGAAGCTGGCAAACAGCGGGTGCGGATCGAGCGGCCGGCTTTTCAACTCGGGATGATACTGCACGCCGATGAACCAGGGATGGTCGGGATATTCGACCGTTTCCGGCAGCACGCCATCCGGCGACATGCCGGCAAACACCAGGCCGCAATCCTCGAGCCGCTCCTTGTAGTCGACATTGACCTCATAGCGGTGGCGATGGCGTTCGGAAATCTGCGTATCGCCATAGATCTCGGCGATCTTCGATCCCTTGGCGAGGTCGGCCTGGTAGGCACCGAGCCGCATGGTGCCGCCGAGGTCGCCGGTTTCCCTGCGCTTTTCCAGCATGTTGCCCTTCAGCCATTCGGTCATCAAGCCGACGACCGGCTCCTCGGTTGGACCGAACTCGGTCGATGATGCGTGCTCGACGCCGGCCAGCGAACGAGCCGCCTCGATGCAGGCCATCTGCATGCCGAAGCAGATGCCGAAATACGGCACCTTGCGCTCGCGCGCGAACTTCGCCGCCAGGATCTTGCCCTCCGAGCCGCGCTCGCCAAAACCGCCGGGGACGAGAATGCCATGGACCTTTTCCAGCCACGGCGCCGGGTCTTCCTTCTCGAATATCTCGCTTTCGATCCAGTCGAGCTTGACCTTGACCCGGTTGGCGAGGCCGCCATGCGACAGCGCCTCGATCAGCGATTTGTAGGCATCCTTGAGGCCGGTATATTTGCCGACGACGGCGATAGTCACCTCGCCTTCCGGATTGTGGATGCGGTTGGACACCGCTTGCCATCGTTCCATGCGCGGCTTCGGCGCCGGATCGATGCCGAAGGCGGCCAGCACTTCCGAATCCAGCCCTTCATTGTGATAGGCCATCGGCACGTCGTAGATATGCGGCACGTCGAGCGCCTGGATGACGGCGCTTTCTCGCACGTTGCAGAACAGCGACAGTTTTCTGCGCTCTTCCTTGGGGATCGGCCGGTCGGCGCGGACCAGCAGGATATCAGGCGCAATGCCGATGCCGCGCAACTCCTTGACCGAATGCTGTGTCGGCTTGGTCTTCAGTTCGCCCGCCGTCGGAATGTAAGGCATCAAGGTCAGGTGGACGTAGACGGCGTTGTTGCGCGGCAGGTCGTTACCGAGCTGGCGGATCGCCTCCAGGAACGGCATCGCCTCGATGTCGCCGACGGTGCCACCGATCTCGCACAGAACGAAATCGTAGTCGTCATTGCCGTTGAGGACGAAGTTCTTGATCTCGTCGGTGACGTGCGGAATGACCTGCACGGTGGCGCCGAGATAGTCGCCGCGCCGCTCACGCTCGATGATGTTCTTGTAGATGCGGCCGGTGGTGATGTTGTCCTGCTGGTTGGCCGAGCGGCCGGNTCGAGGAAAGGCATCGCCTCGATGTCGCCGACCGTGCCGCCGATCTCGCACAGCACGAAATCATAGTCGTCATTGCCGTCGAGCACGAAATTCTTGATCTCATCGGTGACATGCGGAATGACCTGCACGGTGGCACCGAGATAGTCGCCGCGCCGTTCGCGCTCGATGATGTTCTTGTAGATGCGGCCGGTGGTGATGTTGTCCTGCTGGTTGGCCGAGCGGCCGGTGAAGCGTTCATAGTGGCCAAGATCGAGATCGGTCTCGGCCCCATCATCGGTCACGAAGACTTCGCCGTGCTGGTAGGGCGACATCGTGCCGGGATCGACATTGAGATAGGGATCGAGCTTTTTGATGCGTGCGCGATAGCCTCGCGCCTGCAAGAGAGCCCCAAGGGCCGCTGCAGCAATGCCTTTTCCAAGTGAGGAAACCACGCCGCCTGTGATGAATACATATCGCGCCATGGGAGTCATCGCTTAACGCGGCCGAATTGATTCCGCCAGAGAAAAAACCGCCGCGAAGGCTTTTTCCCAAGAAGGCGCTCTGGTCATGGACGTATCAAAACAAAAGGGCCGGCGAGGCCGGCCCTTTTGGCACGATCTGTAAAGCGTCAGATGATGACTACCTTGGTGCCTACTTTCACCCGGCGGTAGAGGTCCATGACGTGCTCGTTGATCATGCGGAAGCAGCCATTGGAGGCGCTGGTTCCGATCGACTGCGGTGCAATGGTACCGTGGATGCGCAGATGGGTATCCTTCTTGCCATCGTAGAGATAGATGGCGCGCGCACCGAGCGGATTGTCGCCGCCGCCGGGCATACCGTCCTTGTACTGCCCATAATGCTTGGGTTCGCGCTTTTGCATATCCAGCGTCGGAATCCAGCGCGGCCATTCCTGCTTGTCGCCGACGGCAACCGTCCCCTTGAACTGCAGGCCTTCGCGGCCGACCGCAATGGCATAACGGCGGGCGGTTGACGATGATTCGACGAGGTAGAGACGGCGGGCGCTGGTATCGATGACGATGGTGCCGGGGTTGTAGCCGGTGAATTCGACCTCCTGCGGCACGAATTCCGGCTTGACCTTGAACTGGCGCTTGGCCTGCTTCCTTTCGAGCGCGGCGTCGAGCGCGCGCGTCTCAGGAAGCAGCGACATCGATGAAGAGGATGTGCCGCCGAACAGTCCCGCGAACAGCCCGACGCTCTGCGGCTTCTGCCCGACCGGTTCGCTGCGCAATTCGCCATTGTTGCCGGTCAGCGCAACGTTCATGGCCTCGGCCGGGATCGGCTCGGCCGACTGGATCGGCGCGATGGGTGCGATCGGTTCGATGATGTTGACGGTCTTCTTCTTGGCCGGCTTGGCATCAGCCACCTTGACCGCCGCGACCGGCTGGCTCTCCTTGGCAAGGAATGCCTGCCGTTCCGCATCGGCCTTGGCTTTCGCCGCCTCGCGCATCGCCAGCTTCCTGGCTTCGAGTGCCTTGGCGCGAGCGGCTTCCTTGTCGGCTGCGATCTTGGCTTCGATCTTGCGGATCTGCGCAAGGTCGTCCGGCGTCGGATCTTTCTTCTTCTTGAGAAGCTTCAATTGCGCCGCATCGCTTTTGGCAGCGACGTTGACGACGTCAGTTGTTGTCGCGGCTTTATGAGCCGAATTTGCCGTCGGCATAGCCGCGTAAGCGGGCGCACCTAGGCTGAGCACGGCACAAAGGCCGGCAAAAATGAAGCTGCGAAGCTGCATGGGGAAGATCCGATCGTTCAATGCTTGTTGCCCACGGCGTCGCCCGGCGCCCCCCAAGGACGCCGAAAATGCCGCGCGCAATGTATAATCGATTAGCCGGAAGCGCCTCAAGCGTAGGGCGCGGTCGAATCTTCGTGATTGTGCGGCATTTGCCGCGACTGTGTTCAAACGACAACAGATCGCGGCATCAGATGCCCGATTACTGGTTGGGGACCTGCGGCGTGGCCGGCGCGGTGGCGCCGTTTGTCGCTGGCGGCGTCGCCGGGGCTGTTGCCGGAGGCGTCGTTGCCGCGCCATTGCCGGACGGCGGGGTCGGCGCCGTGTTGCCTGAAGGCGGCGTCGTGGTGCCGGGCAATTGGTTGAGTACGCCCTTGCCTGCTCCGTCCGAGCTCGCCGGGACGCGATCGAGAATGTCGATCGGCTTCTCGCCATAGCGCGCGACGATCGACAGTGTCAGCGAAGTGACGAAGAAAGCCGCGGCCAGGATCGCTGTCGCCCGCGTCAGCGCATTGGCGGCGCCACGCGCGGTCATGAAGCCCGATCCGCCGCCGATGCCGAGACCGCCGCCTTCGGAGCGCTGCAGCAGCACCACGCCGACAAGCGCGAGCACGACCATGAGGTGGACGACGATCAGTACGGTTTCCATAATTTATCCTGGCAAGGCCTTGCGCGGCCGCTGATTTGGAGGCGGCTCAATACAATGCTTTGACGGCATTTCCAAGCCCGTGGCCGGAATATGGGAAGCAATGCGTCCTTTGCAACGATTCTGGCGCCGGCCGTCCGCTCAAATCCGGCAAGCAGTCCCGGTATCAAGCGATGTTTCGATAGGCTTCCGCGATGCCGAGGAAGTCCGCTGCCTTCAGGCTGGCGCCGCCGACCAGCGCGCCGTCGACATTCCTGACGCCGAGCAACTCGACGGCGTTGGACGGCTTGACCGAGCCGCCGTAGAGAATGCGCATCTTGGCCGCCGTATTGCCAAGCTTCCGCGCCAGTTCTTCACGGATATGCGCATGCGCCTCGGCGACGTCGGCGGCGGTCGGGGTCAAGCCGGTGCCGATCGCCCATACCGGCTCATAGGCAATGACGCTGTTGGACGCCGTGGCGTTTGGCGGTACCGAGCCCGCAACCTGGCGCGACAGCACGTCAAGCGTGGCTCCTGCTTCGCGTTCGGCTCTTGTCTCACCAATGCAGATGATAGCCACCAGCCCGGCGCGCCATGCGGCGGAGGCCTTGGCCTGCACTATGGCATCGTTCTCCTTGCGATCAGCACGGCATTCGGAATGGCCGACGATGACATGGCTGGCGCCTGCATCCTTCAGCATCTCCGCCGAAATACAGCCGGTATAGGCGCCGCTTTCCTCGGTGTGGCAATCCTCACCACCGGCCCGGACCGGCGTGCGCGACAGAATCTCGGCGGCGTGCGCAAGCAAGGTCGCCGGCACGCAGACCACGGCTTCGGTCTCGGCGTCGAGCCCGCTCATGAAGCCGTTGCCGATCATCCTGAGCTCGTTGAGCGAGGCGCTGGTCCCGTTCATTTTCCAGTTGCCGGCGACGAGCGGGCGGATTCCAGGCGTCATGGGATTTGTTTCTCCGGGCAATTTCCAGCTGGCTCTCACTATCAAAATCAGGCCACAAAGCAATCGACAGTGAGCAGGAAGGGCGCTATTGCGCTTGTTTCAGACTCGGCGCATGCGAAATGCGCAAAAATCGGAAGTACTCATGCTTGGTATGTTGAGAAGCGCGGCGGGGACCTGGGTCGCGAAACTGCTGCTGTCATTGTTGGTGTTGAGCTTCGCCGTCTGGGGCATCTCGGGGCGGCTGATGGGCGGTCTTGCCGGCCATGACGCCGTGATTACGGCCGGAGGCACCAAGGTCTCGATCAACGAATACCGCCTCGCCTACGATCGCCAGCTCAGCGTAATGTCGCAGCAATTCGGCCAGCGCATCAGCCGTGAGCAGGCGACGGCGCTCGGCATCGACAACCAGGTGCTGGCGCAACTCGTCTCGGGCGCCGTCCTCGACGAGCAGGCCCGCAAGCTCGGCCTTGGCCTGTCCAAGGACCGGCTGGCCGAACTGACCCGCGAAGACCCGGCGTTCAAAGGGCCTGGCGGAACCTTCGACAGGCGAACCTTCGAGTACCTGCTCCGGCAGATCGGCATGCGGCCGGAGGACTATCTGAAAAACCGCGCCCAGGTGGCGGTCCGCCAGCAGATCGTCGAGGCGGTTTCGGATGGCCTCAAAGCCCCGGATACATTCTTCAAGGCGGTCGCGCTCTATCGCGGCGAAGATCGCACAATCGACTACCTGACCTTGCCGAAATCGCTGGTCGAACCGATAGAAGCGCCGTCCGACAGCGTGCTTTCGGCCTATTTCGGGGAGAACAAGAAAACCTACGCCGCGCCCGAATACCGTAAGTTCTCCTATGTCAGGCTCGAACCGGAAGACATCATGGATTTGAGCGCAGTGACCGATCAACAGGTCAGCGACGACTACAACAAGAACAAGGCGCGCTACACCACGCCCGAGATGCGCACCATCGAGCAGCTTGTGTTCAAGACGCCTGATGCTGCCAAGGCGGCGCTCGATTCGCTCAGGACCGGCGCGACCTTCGACAAGATCGTCGCCGCCGAAGGCAAGACGCCGGCCGACACCCTGCTCGGCACGCTGGCCAAGGACAAGATCGCCGACAAGGCGGTTGCCGATGCTGCCTTCAAGCTCAACGCCAATGAAGTCAGCCCGGTCGTACAGGGCGCCTTTGGCCCCGTTCTGCTGCGCGTCACCGAGATCAAGCCCGAAGTGGTGAAGCCGCTGGCCGAAGTGTCCGAGCAGATCCGCAAGGATCTGGCACTGGGCGAGGCAAGTCGCATCTTGCTGGACGTGCACGACAATTACGAGGATACTCGCGCCTCCGGCAGTTCGCTCGCTGAGGCAGCTGCCAAATTGAAGCTGAAGGTCGTTACCATCGACGCCATCGACCGCACCGGCCGAAGGCCGGATGAAAGCATCGTCAAAGACCTGCCGGAATCGCCGGCGCTCATCAAGGCGGTGTTCGAATCCGAACCCGGAACCGACAATGAAGGCCTCACCACCGCCGATAACGGCTTCGTCTTCTACGACGTGAGCGCGATCACGCCGGCCCGCGACCGCACGCTGGACGAAGTCCGCCAGAAGGTCGTGGCCGACTGGACCGCGGCGGAGACCACCAAACGGCTTACCGCAAAGGCACAAGAGCTCGAGAAGCGTCTCAAGGCCGGCGCCACGCTCGAGGTGATCGCCGGTGAGCTCAAGCTCGAAAAGCAGACCAAGCGCGGTGTCAAGCGCGATGCTGACGACGTCGATTTCGGCAAGGAAGGGGCCGCCGCGATGTTCGGCGTCGGCGAAGGCGGCACCGGGCTAATCCCCTCGCCCACAGGCGACGGACAGATCCTGTTCAAGGTTGCCGAGGTATTCGAGCCCGCCGGGGCCGACGCCAACTCAGTACCCCAGGACGCGCAGAAATCCTTCACCTCCGGTATGTCCGACGACCTGCTCGACCAGTTGGTGGCGCAGTTGCAGACGCAATATGACGTCCGCATCGATCAGACGGCCGTAACCCAAGCCCTGGCCAGATGAGCGCGCTGAAGATCCACATCGCCAAGGTCGCCGCCGGTAGCGCTCTTTCCTTCGAGGAGGCGCGCGAGGCCTTCGACATCATCATGTCCGGTGACGCCACCCCCGGCCAGATCGGCGGCTTCCTGATGGCATTGCGGGTGCGCGGTGAGACCGTCAGCGAGATCGCCGGCGCCGTCGCCACCATGCGCGCCAAGATGCTGCGCGTCGAAGCCCCCGAGGGCGCCATCGACATTGTCGGCACCGGCGGCGACAATTCGCACAGCGTCAACATTTCGACCGCATCCGCCTTCGTCACCGCCGGCAGCGGCGTGCCCGTCGCCAAGCACGGCAATCGCGGACTGTCCTCGCTGACCGGCGCCGCCGATGTTCTGATCGCGTTGGGCGTCAAGATCGACATCCCTCCGGAGACGATCGGCCGCTGCATCCACGAGGCCGGAGTTGGCTTCATGTTCGCGCCGGCGCACCACCCGGCGATGAAGCATGTCGGCCCGACCCGGGTCGAGCTCGGCACCCGCACCATCTTCAACCTGCTGGGTCCGCTTTCCAATCCGGCCAGTGTCAGACGGCAGATGGTCGGCGTGTTCCTGCCCGAATGGATCATGCCGGTGGCAGAAACGTTGAAGGAGCTTGGTGCCGACCATGCCTGGGTCGTCCATGGCGACGGTTATGACGAGATCACCACCACCGGCGAGACGCAGGTCGCCGAATTGGCCGGCGGCGAGATCCGCAGCTTTGTGCTGACCCCGGAAGCGGTCGGGCTGAAGCGTCACACCAAGGACGAGTTGCGCGGCGGCGACGCCGCCCACAATGCCCAGGCACTGCGCGACATGCTGGGCGGCGCCGCCGGCGCCTTTCGCGACACGGTGCTGATGAATGCCGGCGCCGGGCTGGTGGTGGCCGGCAAGGCGACGACACTTGCCGACGGCATGGTGACGGCGGCGCAGGCCATCGACAGCGGCCGCGCGCTGAAAGTGCTCGACAGGCTGGTCGAGATTTCGAACGGTTAGAACTATGTCCGACATCCTGCGCAAGATCGAGGCTTACAAGCGCGACGAGATCGCGGCGGCCAAGGCGCAAGTGCCGTTTGCCGAGATCAAGGCACGGGCAACGGACGCCGAAGCGCCGCGCGGCTTTCTTTCCGTCCTTGAAGCAAAGCGCCAATCCGGCAGGTTCGCGCTGATTGCCGAAATCAAGAAGGCTAGCCCATCCAAAGGCCTGATCCGCGCCGATTTCGATCCGCCGGCGCTGGCCAGGGCCTATGCGGAAGGCGGTGCCGCCTGTCTTTCGGTGCTGACCGACGCACCCTCTTTCCAGGGGGCGCCCGCGTTCCTCAGCGATGCGCGCGCTGCCGTCGAGTTGCCTGCCTTGCGCAAGGATTTCCTGTTCGATCCCTATCAGGTCTACGAGGCCAGGGCATGGGGCGCCGATGCCATACTGATCATCATGGCCAGCGTCGACGACGCGTTGGCAAGAGAACTCGAAGCGACAGCTTTCGGGCTCGGCATGGACGCGCTGGTCGAAGTGCATGACGAGGCTGAGATGGAACGCGCGCTGCAGCTGTCGTCGCGGCTGATCGGTATCAACAACCGCAATCTCCGGACCTTCGAAACCAGCCTCGAGACCTCGGAACGGCTGGTCGCGATGGTGCCCGCCGACCGCCTTCTGGTCAGCGAGAGCGGTATCTTTTCGCATGACGATTGCCGCCGGCTGGAGCGGAGCGGCATCGCCACTTTTCTGGTCGGTGAGAGCCTGATGCGTCAACAGGACGTGGCCGCTGCAACGCGCCTGCTTTTGACGGGCAAGGCGCCGGCAGAGGCGATCTGAGGATGGCGGCCGCCCTCACCCATCTTGGCGCGCGCGGCGAAGCCAACATGGTCGATGTCGGCGACAAGGCTGAGACGGTGCGCACGGCAGTCGCGGAGGGCTTCGTGTCGATGCGGCCCGAGACGCTGGACATGATCCTCGCCGGCGATGCCAAGAAGGGCGACGTGCTCGGTACCGCGCGTATCGCCGGCATCATGGCGGCCAAGAAGACGCATGAACTGATCCCGCTCTGCCATCCACTGCTGCTGACCAGGATATCTGTCGATATCGAGCCGGACGCAGCTTTGCCCGGCCTGAAGGTCACAGCATTGACCCGCGTCACCGGCAAAACCGGCGTTGAGATGGAGGCCCTGAGCGCCGTCTCGGTCGCTTGCCTGACCATCTACGACATGGCCAAGGCGGTCGACCGCGCCATGGTCATCTCCGGCATCAGGCTGGTTGAAAAGACCGGCGGCAAATCCGGCGACTACAAGATCACCGAAGATGGGGTCACCGAGGCAGGCCGCTGATGGCGCTGGTCCCAGTTGCTGAGGCGCTCGAGCGCCTGTTGGACGGCGCAGCTGCACTGCAGGGCGAACGCGTCGCGCTGCTGGATGCCGCCGACCGCGTGCTGGCGGAGCCGGTTGTGGCGCTCCGCACCCAGCCGCCGTTCAACGCCTCCGCCATGGACGGCTATGCCGTGCGGGCGGCTGATATCGCGTCCTTACCAGCAAAGCTTTCGGTGGTCGGCATGGCGCCGGCCGGAAGCGGCTTTGCCGGGACGGTGCAGCAGGGGCAGGCCGTCCGTATCTTCACCGGCGCGCCGCTTCCCGAAGGCGCCGACACCATCGTCATCCAGGAGAACGTCCGCGATCTCGGCCGCGGTGTCGTCGAAGTGACGGAGCCGACGGTGCAGGGGCGAAACATCCGCCGCCTCGGGCTCGATTTCGCCAAAGGCGACGTCCTGCTGCACAAAGGCCGCCTGCTCGACCCGGCGGCCTTGTCGCTGGCGGCATCGGCCAACCACCCCGAGGTCGGCGTGGTCAAAAGGCCGTTGGTCGCCATCATCGCCACCGGCGACGAATTGCTGCCGCCGGGCAGCGAGCTTGGCCCCGACCAGATCATCTCCTCCAACGCCTATGGTGTCGCCGCCGCCGCACAGTCGGTCGGTGCGCGAGTGCTCGACCTTGGCATCGCGCCGGACCGCAGGGAGGCGATCGCTGCGCTGGTGGAAAAGGCCGTGAAGGCTGGCGCGAACGTCATCGTCACGCTGGGCGGTGCCTCGGTCGGTGACCACGATTTCGTCCATGACGTGCTGACCGGGCAAGGCATGACTCTCGATTTCTGGAAGATCGCCATGCGGCCGGGCAAGCCGCTGATGTTCGGGCGGCTGGGCGACATTCGCTGCATCGGCTTGCCCGGCAATCCGGTGGCGAGCCTGGTCTGCACCCAGCTCTTCCTGAAGCCGCTGCTGGCGCGGCTCGGCGGCCGCGCCTTTCAGCAGGATATGCGTGAGGCACGGCTCGGCGCTGCCATGCCGGCCAACGATCTCAGGCAAGATTATGTGCGGGCTGTTGTCACAGACGACGCCGGCACGCTCGTGGCGACGCCGTTCAGCATCCAGGATTCCTCGATGCTGAAAATGCTGGCCGATGCCAACGGGCTGATCGTCCGTGCGCCGTTCACGCCCGCCGCGGCGGCGGGCGCCGCTTGCGACGTGCTGATGCTACGCTGAACCTGCCTCACTCCGAGATCAAGGTCCGGGTCAGCGGATGGTCTGGATCGGCCAAACCGTCGATGATGTTGAAATGATGCCGGTCAGGCTCGACCACCGAACTGGTCGCGGCACCCAGGCCGATCCAGATGTTGGCCAGCAACGCGCTCTGGCGCAGGAATTCGGCGCGCTCACCGCCGCCGGCCCAGCAGGTCAGGCGGGCCTTGTCCATCGGGCGCAGCAGCACCGGGCTTTCGGCCTGCGCCTCGGCCTCATCGATCGCCAGCGTCTCGTTCATGTCGGTGCGCATGATCGGGCGCAAATCGTGCACACCCGAGATCGATACGACATGGCGAATGCGCCGGACAATTTCGGGCGCCAGCGGCGTCGTCGTAGTAACCATCCGGCTAACAAGATGGCCACCGGCCGAGTGTCCGGTCAGCATCAGCGGCCCTGCGACCATCCCCGCCGCCTTGCCGATCGCCGCGCCGACTTCCTTGACGATGCCGCCAATGCGCATCTGCGGACAGAGCGTGTAGGACGGCATCGCCACGGCATAGCCGCGATCAACAGCGCCAGCGGCAAGATGCGACCAGAAACTCTTGTCGAATGCCATCCAGTAGCCGCCATGGACGAACACCACGAGCCCCTTGGGCTTGGTGGCCGGCAGGAAAAGATCGAGCCGGTTGCGTGGGCCATCGCCATAGGCCATGTCGAGCCGCGCCCGGCCCTCGGTCGAAAGCACGTCGCGAAAAACCCGCGCGGGCTCGACCCAGGCCGCCGGCCAGCGATCGCTGCCGGCTATGTTGGCGCCGTTGGCATAGGCGTTGTCCCAATCGGCAATGTGACGTTCGAACACCCTGCGCCCTCCCCTGGCAATATGGCCCTGCAACGAGCGTGAGCATCGCGCGGCGCGTCGTCGCCAGCCTCACGATTCCAGCTCTCGCATCAATCTCAAGTGACAGCCGCCTTGATGGCGAAGCGCGCATCCTTCCACGCACCGGTGCGCAGGATGTCCTCAAGCACTTCGACGGCCTGCCAGACATCGGCATAGCCGACATAGAGCGGGGTGAAGCCGAAGCGCATGGTCGATGGCGCGCGAAAATCGCCGATCACGCCACGTTCGATCAGCGCGCGCATGATCTGGTAGCCATGCTCGTGCATGAATGAAATCTGGCTGCCGCGTTTTTCCCCGTCGCGCGTGCTTTCGAGCGTTAGCCCGTAAGTGCCGCACTTTGCCTCGACAAGCTCGATGAACAGATCGGCCAGCGCGATGCTCTTCTTGCGCACCGCCGTCATGTCGACATCGTTCCAGATGTCGAGCGCGCCCTTCAGCGTGCGCATAGACAGGACCGGCTGGGTGCCGCACAGAAACCGGCGGATGCCGGTGCCGGCCGCATAGCCTGGCTCGAAGGCGAAGGGCCGTGCATGGCCCCACCAGCCGGTGAGCGGCTGCTGGATGTCGGCAAGATGCCGCTCAGCCGCATAGATGAAGGCAGGCGCGCCCGGTCCGCCATTCAGATATTTGTAGGTGCAGCCAACGGCAAAATCGGCGTTTGCCGTGTCGAGCTCGACTGGCATCGCACCGGCGGTGTGGCAGAGATCCCAGACGATCATCGCCCCGGCTTCCTGGGCCCTGCGCGTCAGCGCCGGCATGTCGCGCAGTTCGCCCGACTTGTAGTTGACGTGGTTGACCAGCACCACGGCGGTGCGTTCGTCGATCAGCTCTTCGATGCTCGGCGCGTCGACCCCCGAGAGGCGCAGCAGCGTATCTTTTCGCGTCGAAACCACACCCTCAGCCATGTAGAGGTCTGTCGGAAAACTGTCGCCCTCGGCGACGATGACCTGCCGCTCCGGCCGCATGGCCATGGCGGCGTGCAGCAGCTTGTAGATGTTGACCGATGTCGTGTCGCAGACCACCGTCTGGCCGGCCGCGGCACCGATCAGGCGCCCGAGCTGGTCGCCAAGTTCGAGCGGCATGTTGAACCAGCCGGCCGTGTTCCAGGCGCGGATGAGATCATGCGCCCATTCTTCGGTCACTGCCTTGCTCAATTCATCGAAAGCGGCACGCGAAGCGGCCCCTAGCGAATTGCCGTCGAGATAGATCACTCCTTGCGGCAGCACAAAGCGGTCGCGCATCGCGCGCAGCGGATCTGCAGCATCCATCGCCCTTATGGCCACGAGATCGGGAATTCCTGTCATGATTTGTCTGCTCCCCAAGATTCACCGCAACGCCGGACACGCATCGACGGCATCCATCGGTCACGAGCGGTTCTCCATTACCTGGTATCGCGCAGCAAGGCTCCACCGGCGACAAGTTGCCTGACCACGCGGTGGAAACCAGGAGCCAAGCCAACCCAAGGTTGGCGTTTTGAGTTCGTTTCGTTCACGGTGCATTGACCAAACCGCACAGTCGATACGGCTTCAATTCCGTGCCCCTTTGCCGGCTGACGGCCGATACCAGTGCCGCCTTCTGGAAACCCAGAGGCCGCAAACGAAAGCAGAATCAAGGCGATGAGGCCCGCGGCGGTGAAAATGCAGCGTCCCGGTTTGGCGAGTGGTATCGTTACCCGAGCCCTAACACATTCATTAAACTTTAAACAGTTGCGGAACACAACTGGAACAGATAGTGTTTGTTCTGGGTTTGTTTTTCTGATTCTGTTGGGGGTCGCTATGCTGACACGCAAACAACACGAACTGCTTATGTTCATCCACGAAAGGCTGAAGGAAAGCGGTATCCCGCCCTCCTTCGACGAGATGAAGGAAGCGCTCGACCTGGCTTCCAAATCGGGAATCCACCGGCTGATTACGGCGCTGGAGGAGCGCGGCTTCATTCGCCGTTTGCCCAACAGGGCCCGTGCGCTGGAGGTGCTGCGCCTGCCCGATTCGATCGCCCCCGGCCTCAATGCGGCACGCAAGTTCTCGCCGAGTGTCATCCAGGGCAGTCTTGGGCAAGGTCCTCGGCAAGGCAAGCCGACATCGTCGCGCGTCCCTGCAGCCGGCAATGACGACGATGTCGTCGCCGCCGTGTCTATCCCGGTGATGGGCCGCATCGCCGCTGGTGTGCCGATCGATGCCATCCAGCACCAGACGCATTCGATCTCGGTGCCGCCGGACATGATCATGGGCGGCGAGCATTATGCGCTCGAGGTCAAAGGCGATTCGATGATCGAGGCTGGCATTTTCGACGGCGACACGGTGATCATCCGCAATGCCGATACGGCGAGCCCCGGTGAGATCGTGGTGGCACTGGTCGACGAGGAAGAAGCGACGCTGAAGCGGTTCCGCCGCAAGGGCGCCTCGATCGCCCTGGAAGCCGCCAATCCGGCCTACGAGACGCGCATCTTCGGACCAGACAGGGTCAAGGTGCAGGGCAAGCTCGTTGGGCTGATCCGCCGCTACTGAGCTGCGCCCTTGGCGCCGGCTTTTTGGCTTGTCGGCTCTGCGGTATGGCGGCATGCCCCGCGCCGCGCGTGAAAATTTCCGCTGCACGTGCCAGGGCCGGTATGATTTTTCGACGGCGAAGCGGATTTCGGCGCGTGTTGCCGCTTGTGGATCGAAATAGACGGCCGCACTTCCCGCGCGCGCCAGTTGCCGTTTGGTGACGACGAGGACCAGCCGGTCGTAGTAGCAGGGATTATGGGCGGTGGCGTCGTCGATGACGATCAAGCTGGCAAAGGCGCAGGCTGGCCGTGCAGTATCGCGGTCATTGGCTAGCGCGATGATCGCGCCGGATGGATGCCTGGCAAGGCAGAGACCGTCCGTGCAAATGAACGGCATGCCCGGCGGTAAGTCGGCCGGATCGGCAATGTCGAATTGCGGATCGTTCTTTCCAGGTGTTTCCGGCGCGACGATAGCCTCTGATGTGAGCGCGCGTTTCCAGTTGTCGATGGTGAACTCATTCGGGCGTGCCCGGTTGACCGCGAGTTCACCGCTGCCGATCGGCAGCGCGACGAGCCGTGCGTCCTCCGAGATCAATACATCGGGTACGCGCGTCTGCGTTGTCGTTAGCAAGCCGGCGAGCGCAAAAGGAAGGGCCACGAGCCGCAACCAGGTCGTCGCCATGCTGGCAATGACGAGGGCGATCGTCACCAAAAGGACAGATCTCAGCGAAATCAGCCCGACCGCATCGATCGGCGAGCGCTCGGAGATCCACCCGGACAGGGCGATCATCGCCGTCAGCCCCTTGCCCATCACGTAGAGGAAAGGCCCATCCGCGCCGAACGGCATCGCCAGCGCACTGAGGACGGCGAAGGGCATGACGACCAGTGAGACGATAGGCATGATGGCCAGATTGGCGAACAGGCTGAGCGGCGCCACGCGCTGGAAATGCCATATGGCGAAAAGCGCCGTGGCGCTCCCTGCAATGATCGAGGTCATCGCAAGGCCGCCCATGCCCATCAGTACCTTTCTAGTGGCAAAGCGTAGCGGCGACCGCCGGGGCGGCGGCGTGGTGGCCCCGCCGGCGCGGTAATCGGACCAGCCTGCATAGGCGCCGACAAGGGCCGCCGTCGCGGCGAAGGACATCTGGAAGCTCGGACCGACCACCTCGTGCGGCGACACCAGAATGACCGCGATGGCCGAGATCGCCAGGTTGCGCATGGTGAGCGCGGCCCGGTCGAACAGCACGGCGATAAGCATCACCGCCAACATGATGAAGCTGCGTTCGGCCGCCACCACAATGCCGGAAAAGACGAGGTAGGCCGCAATCGAAAAAAGCGCGGCGGCCGCCGCGTATTTCTTGACCGGCCGTCGCGATGAGAAATCGGGAAACAGCGCAAAGGCGCCGCGCAGCAGCGCCATAATGGTGCCGGCGACCAACGCCATATGCAGCCCCGAGATGGAGATGATGTGGTAGATGCCGGTACGCCGCATCGCTTCGTTGATCTCCTCGGGAATGCCGGCGCGCACGCCGACGATCAGCGCAGCAGCAATCTCGCCCTCGGCGCCGCCGATGCGGCTGCGGATATGGTCGGCGATGGATTCGCGCGCGTCTTCGATCGCGGAAGAAAGCCGCGCGGCAAACGGCATGCTGCCCGACGACACGACTTTCGGATTGCCGAGAAAAAAGCCGCTGCCGCCGATACCGGCAAAATAGCTGTCGAAGGAGAAATCATAGCTGTCGGGCCGCACCGGCCCGGTCGGCGGCAGCAGCCGCACATAGCCGGCGATCTCGGAACCGGCGGTCAGCTCAGCCGGTATTTTCATCGCCGAAACGCGGACCCGTTCCGGCATGTAGCGCAGTGTCGGCCTGGCGGTTGAGATCACATCGATCGTCAGCCTGATGCGGCCGCTCGCCATGGGCTCGAACGATACGACGCGACCCGTGAGGCGCGTCGAGATTTCGGAACCGAGCATATGCGTTCCGACACGCCAGGTCTCGACCTTGGCGGCAAGCACGCCAAGCGCGCAGAGCAACGCCGCCATGAAGCACAGGCGGGTTCTGGGCCACGACCGCGAGGCGACGGCACAGAGGGCTGCCAAGGCGACGATTGCGATCGGCTGTGGAAAGGCCGGCTCCACCGCCAGCGCAAAATATACGACCACCCCGCATGCGAGGAACACCGGCACCAGCAGGAAGGCGACCCCACGGTCGAGCTCCAGGCCGACCGCCGAGGTTACGCCGTTGCGGATACGGGACGGTGACGGGAGGCGGAAACGCCGGCGTAGGCGCACGATGGGCTCGGCCGCGGGCACGAGAACCGTTGCTGGGTCGCTCGCCGGCAGCGACGGGGCATCAAAGCGTGGAACCGGCAGCAATGCCGGTGCCGGCAGGACAGGCACGGGCGCGGCAAACAGCAAGCGTTCGCTGACGCCGCTGCCAACGTCCTCGCCCTCGCCCGCACCACGGCCTCGCACAGCCATCGGGTCTGCCCCTTGCGCCCTCGACCTCCTATGCTACATGAACGCGCAACGCGCGAAAGTCCGCAAACCCACTTCCTTCGCCTGCCTGAGAGTTCCATGCCCGACAAGGTCGTCACCCGTTTTGCCCCCTCGCCCACCGGCTATCTGCATATTGGCGGGGCGCGCACGGCGCTGTTCAACTGGCTGTATGCCAAGCACACAGCCGGCACGATGCTGCTGCGCATCGAGGACACCGACCGCGAGCGTTCCACCGATGCGGCAACCGCGGCCATCCTCGACGGGCTTTCCTGGCTTGGCCTGACATGGGACGGTGAGCCGGTGTCGCAGTTCGAGCGTGCGCCGCGCCATCGCGAGGTGGCCGAGGAACTCGTTCGCATGGGCAAGGCCTATTATTGTTACGCGACGCCTGCCGAGTTGGAGGCAATGCGCGAGAGCGCACGAGCCAAGGGGCTGCCTCCCCGCTATGACGGCCGCTGGCGCGACCGCGACCCCTCCGAGGCGCCGGCCGGCGCCAAGGGGGCGATCCGCATCAAGGCGCCGACAGACGGCGAGACGGTTGTGCATGACCGCGTCCAGGGCGACGTGCGCTTTCCCAACAAGGATCTCGACGATTTCATTATTCTGCGCTCGGACGGCAACCCGACCTACATGCATGCCGTCGTCGTCGACGATCACGACATGGGCGTCACCCACATCATCCGCGGCGACGACCATTTGACCAACGCCGCCCGCCAGACGGTGATCTACCATGCCATGGGGTGGGAGGTGCCGTCGATGTCGCATATCCCGCTGATCCACGGTGCCGACGGCGCCAAGCTGTCGAAACGGCACGGTGCGCTCGGCGTCGAGGCCTATCGCGCCATGGGCTACCTGCCGGAGGCGCTGCTCAATTATCTGGCGAGGCTTGGCTGGAGCCACGGCGACGATGAGATCATGTCGATCGCCAACATGATCGCATGGTTCGACATTGGCGACGTCAACAAGGGCGCCGCCCGTTTCGACTTCGCCAAGCTCGAGGCGCTGAACGGCGTGCACATGCGCCGCATGAACGACGCGGCGCTGCTCGACATCTTCATCGCCACTCTGCCCTATCTCGACGGCGGTCCGGCGATCGCAGCTAGCCTCGACGACAGACGCAAGGCGCAATTGCTTGCCGCTTTGCCAGGCCTGAAGGAGCGCGCCAAGACGCTGGTCGAACTTGTTGAAGGGGCTGCATTCCTGTTCGTCGAGCGGCCGATGCCGGTCGACGAGAAGGCGGCGGCGCTGCTCAGCGGTGAGGCGCGCGCGATCCTGCGGGGCGCTCATGCGGCACTGGCCACGATTTCGGACTGGTCTGCCGCCTCGGCGGAAGCCGCGATCCGCGACTATGCGCAGGCCGGCGGCCACAAACTCGGCGCCGTGGCCCAACCTCTGCGCGCCGCGCTCACCGGCAAAAGCACCTCGCCCGGCGTCTTCGATGTGCTGGCCGTGCTTGGCCGCGAGGAAGGCCTGGCGCGGATTGCCGATCAAATCGATTAGGAAACTGGCCCAAGAAGATTGGCATTGAAAGGTGTGTTTCGCAGTGCAACATTGGGTCTTGGCCTAATCTGGCGCGCAGATTCAATTGCGGGCGCAAATGTGCGTATTCCGATGCTTTTGACGTGTTGGGTTCAATGTTTTGCCGTTGCCGGCCTGAGGAAACAAAAAGGAGTTTGCTATGACCGAACCTGCGACAAAGATGGAATTTGGCGGCAAAACCCAGGCGTCGACGGCAAAACTGGAACTCGACGGCAAAACCCATGAATTCAAGATACGAAGTGGTTCGGTAGGACCTGATGTCATCGACATCGGTTCGCTCTACAGCACCACCGGCGTATTTACCTACGATCCCGGTTTTACGTCGACGGCGAGCTGCGAATCGGAAATCACCTTCATCGATGGCGATGCCGGTATTCTCTTGCACCGCGGCTACCCGATCGACCAGCTGGCCGAGCACGGCGACTTCCTCGAAGTCTGCTATCTCTTGCTCTACGGAGAACTACCGACCAAGGCGCAGAAGGACGATTTCGACTACCGGGTGACGCGCCACACCATGGTGCATGAGCAGATGTCGCGCTTCTTCACCGGCTTTCGCCGCGATGCCCATCCGATGGCGGTGATGTGCGGCGTGGTCGGCGCGCTGTCCGCCTTCTATCACGATTCCACCGATATCTCGGACCCTTATCAGCGCATGGTCGCCTCGATGCGGCTGATCGCCAAGATGCCGACGATCGCGGCGATGGCGTATAAATACCACATCGGCCAGCCGTTCATTTATCCGAAGAACGAACTGAATTTCGCAGCCAACTTCCTGCATATGTGCTTCGCCGTGCCTTGCGAGGAATACAAGATCAATCCGGTGCTGGCGCGCGCGATGGAGCGCATCTTCATCCTGCACGCCGACCACGAGCAGAACGCCTCGACCTCGACCGTCCGCCTCGCCGGCTCGTCGGGCGCCAATCCCTTTGCCTGTATCGCTGCCGGCATCGCCTGCCTGTGGGGTCCTGCACATGGCGGAGCCAACGAGGCAGCCCTGAACATGTTGGGCGAGATCGGCCATGTCGATCACATCCCGGAATTCATTGCGCGCGCCAAGGATAAGAACGATCCGTTCCGATTGATGGGCTTTGGCCACCGCGTTTATAAGAACTACGATCCGCGCGCCAAGATCATGCAGAAGACCGCGCACGAAGTCCTGGGCGAGCTCGGCATCAAGGACGATCCGCTGCTCGACATCGCCATGGAGCTGGAAAAGATCGCGCTGACCGATTCCTATTTCATCGAGAAGAAGCTCTACCCCAACGTCGATTTCTATTCCGGCATCACGCTGAAGGCGCTGGGCTTCCCCACTACCATGTTCACCGTGCTGTTCGCGGTTGCCCGCACCGTCGGCTGGATCGCGCAGTGGAAAGAGATGATCGAGGACCCGCACCAGAAGATCGGCCGTCCGCGCCAGCTTTATACCGGTGCGCCGGAACGGGATTACGTGCCGATCGCGAAGCGGTGAAGGTAGCGAGTAGCGAGTAGCGAGTAGCGAGTAGCGAGTAGCGAGTAGCGAGTAGTAGCTGAAGCAGCTTGGCTGTTACGGCCAGCACCATTTCCTATTCGCTACTCACTACTCGCTCACTTCCTCACCATGCCCATCACCACCCCCGCCGCCATCTCGCCTGACGGCTTGTCGGTTGCCATACGCCCGGCGATGTCGGCAAAACCGTCCTTCTGCCAGGCGCGGTAGGCGGTATCGGAGAATAGCGCCTCCAGCTGGCGCGCCAGATAATGCGGACGCACATATTGGTTGTAGTGTTCCGGCACGACCGGCCGGTCGGCGATGAGATTGGGCAAGGCTGCGCTCCAAACTTTGATCAGTCCCTGCGCCATGCGCATGACCGGATCGAGCCGGTAGCAGGAGATCATCGGCACGCCCGCCAGTGCCAGTTCCAGCGATACCGTCCCCGACGCGATCAGCGCCGCATCGGCCTTGCCGAAGGTCTGCCATTTGCGTTCGGCATCAAGGATGATCTCCGGCTTCTCGTTCCAGCTCGCGACCGAGGTCCTGACCAGGTCGGCGACGTGCGGCACCGTCGGCAACAGCAAGCGCAAGCGGTGCCCGCGCGCCCGCAGGATCGATACCGTTTCGCCGAACGGCCCGACCAGGCGCCGCACCTCGCCGCGACGCGAACCGGGCAATACAAGCAACGTTTTCACACGGTCGGCGGAGAGGTCACGCGGCTGCGCCTGCGCCCTGGCGGCACTGACTATGCCCGGATCGTGTGCAAGGCGATGCCCGACATAGGTGCCGGGCGGCCCGCCCAGGCGAGCGAGTTCCTTCACCTCGAACGGCAGGATACAAAGAATGTGATCGACATATGGCTTCATCGCCGCCGCCCTGCCCGGCCGCCAAGCCCATACGCTCGGGCAGACATAGTGGACGATCGGGATCGTCGGATCGGCGGCGCGCACCTTCTTGGCGACGCGCAGCGAGAAATCCGGACTGTCGATGGTGATAAGGCAGTCGGGCTTTTCATCGACAATCGCGTTTGCCGTCTGGCCGATCCGCCGCATCAGGCGCGGCAGGTCGCGCAGGATAGCGCTAAGCCCCATCAGCGCGATCTCGCTGCCGTCGAACAATGGCGCCAAACCGAGCGCCTGCAAATGGCGGCCGCCGATGCCTACGAGCCGAACTTCGCGCCCGGTCATGCGCTTTAACGCCTGCACGAGGTCGGCGCCAAGCAGGTCGCCGGACTCCTCGCCGGCGACGACGGCTATCTTCAACGGCTGCTCATTCGCCATGCGCCGGCTCCGCAGCAGGCAGGCCGATCACGAACAGGCCGAGTGCATTGGCACGCCCGATGGTGGCAGGACCTTCGAGCACCAGCGAGCGGCCGGCTTCGACGGCAATGCCGGCCAGTCCGGCGGCATGCGCCGCCTCGACGGTCAGCGGGCCAATGGAGGGCAGATCGGCACGCAGTTCCTGACCGGGCTTGGCGCATTTGACCAAAACACCACGGCTCCTGCCAGCCAGCCTGCCGTGCCCGCGCAATTGTTTTGTCCGCTCGAGCAGCCCGTCTGTGCCCTCGACGCCTTCCAGCGCGATGGCGCGGCCACCAACCGCAACAGCCGCCTGGCCAATATCCAGCGCGCCGATAGCTTTTGCTGCAGCGTGCGCCGCCTCGATGTCGCGCCAGTCGGATTTGCGTGGCGCCATCTTGGTCAGCGGGCCTTCAGCGGCGACCAGTTCCGGCACGATCTCGTGAGCGCCGACAACCTTGATGCCGCTGCGCTCGATCCTGCGCACGAACAGTTTCAGCACCGTATCGTCCCCCCGGGTTACACCGACGAGAAGGCTGGGTAGCCAGGCGAGCAGGCCCAAATTGAGGCGCATGGCGCTCAGCCTGGGGCGGCGCGTAATATGTCCCGCGGTCACCAGATGCGTAACGTGATGCCGCTTGAGCATCGGCAGCAGCGAGCCGACGTCCTCCAGCCTCAAGCTTGCCTGCTCATAGGGCTCGAAATCGACTATGCGGTCGACCTCGCCCGCCGCCATGACGACGAAGGGAGGTTTGCCTTGCCGGGCGAGCGCTCGGGCAATTTCGACCGGGAGACTGCCGCCGCCGGCGATGATGCCGACCTTGGCATCTGGCGCGAGATCAAGGCCCTTTCCGGCAGCCTCAATCTTCGTCATCTGCCCTCAGTCTTCATCATCGGTATCGTCGCCGTCGCCACCTTTGAGCGACGGCACGGCATAGTGCCGCTTGCCGCGGCCAGCGATGAAATCGACGATCTTCATGGCCGTCGGCGACGAGGCGAATTCCGCCTTGGCGAACTCGATGTTTTCGCCGACGGTCCGAGAGCGATCGAAGATCGTGTTGTAGGCTTTGCGCAGCAAGTGGATCTCGGAACGCGGCAGGCCGGCGCGCTTCAGGCCAATGATGTTGAGGCCGCGAAGGCTGGCACGGTTGCCAACGGCGATGGCGTAGGGAATGACGTCGCCGACGATCGCCGAGCAACCGCCGAGAAAGGCGTTATCGCCGATGCGGACAAACTGATGAACCGCGGTAAGGCCGCCGATGTAGACATTGTCACCGACTTCGCAATGCCCGCCTAACGTCGCTTGATTGGCGAAGGTGGCGTTCCTGCCGACCACGCAGTCATGTGCAATGTGGGCATAGGCGAGGAAATTGCCGTTGTCGCCGATCGTCGTTTCGCCGCGGCTGGAATCGGTGCCGAGATGCATGGTGACGCCTTCGCGGATCGCGCAGTTCTCGCCGATCACCAGCGTGGTACGGCCGCCCTTGTGCTTGGTGTTCTGCGGCGGCCCGCCCAGTATCGCCATCGGATAGACCTTGGTCGATGCACCGATGGTGGTCGCGCCCATCACCGACACATGGCTGACCAGTTCGACACGGTCGCCGATCACGGCGTCGGGGCCGACGTAGCAGAAGGGTCCGATGCGGGCGCCTTCGCCGATTTGGGCGCCTGCCTCGATGACCGACGATGGATGGATGACTGTCTGGATTTTCATTAGCATTCGTTTGTCAGCCGCTTGCGACCATCATTGCCGAGATCTCGGCTTCCGCCGCCTTGGTGCCATCGACGAGGGCCTCGCAGGCGAATTTGAGAAGATTGCCGCGTTTCTTGATTTTCTTCACATGAATTTTCAATTGGTCGCCTGGAACGACCGGCTTGCGGAACTTGGCGTTGTCGATGGTCAGGAAATAAACCAGCGACGGCTTTTCCGTACCGAGGCTGCGGATGCAGATGGCGCCGGCCGTCTGCGCCATCGCCTCGATGATGAGCACGCCGGGCATGACCGGCTGGTCGGGGAAATGACCTTGGAAATGCGGCTCGTTTATGGTGACGTTCTTGATGCCGATGGCGGATTCGTCGCCATCTATGTCGACAATGCGGTCGATCATCAAGAACGGATAGCGGTGCGGCAGGAGCTTCATCAGCCGCATTATGTCAACCGCTTCGAGCGTCGCCGCTGCGATCTCAGCCATTTCCCCCCTCACCCTGTTTGCGCGTCCGTGCAAGTCTGCGCAAGGCCGCTATCTCGCGCATGGCTTCCGCCATCGGCTGCGCCGGATATCCTCCCCAAATCTCACCTGCAGGCACATTGCTCATAAACCCGCTTCTTGCGGCAAGCTTGGCCCCGGACCCGATGGTCAAATGATCCGCAAGGCCGACGCCGCCACCCATGGTGACGTTGTCGCCTACCGTCACGGAACCGGAAATACCCGAAAGCCCGGCTATAATGCAATTGCGGCCGATGCGAACGTTGTGGGCGATCTGCACCAGATTGTCGATCTTGGTGCCCTGGCCGATGATCGTGTCGGACATGGCGCCGCGATCGACGGTCGTATTCGAGCCGATCTCGACGTCGTCCTGAATGATGACGCGGCCGATCTGCGGAACCCGCTCCGGACCCTTGGCGCCGGCAACGAAACCGAAGCCATCCTGGCCGATCCTGGCACCGCCATGGATGATGACGCGATTGCCGATCAACGCATATTGCACGCTTGCACCTGGACCGACATAGCCGTCGCGGCCGATCTGAGAGGAAGGACCGATAACCGCATGCGGGGCAATGACGGTTCCGCTGCCGATGGCAGCGCGCGGCCCGATGACCGCGCCTGCTTCGATGATCGCACCGGCCTCGACATGGGCGGTCGGATCGAGATGGGCGTGCGGCGAGATACCGGTTTCGCCGGTCATCGGTCCAGGCGTTGCAGCCGCCGGGAAAAGCAGGCGCCCGACCATTGCGAAAGCCTGCTGCGGGCGCGGATGCACCAGCACCGCAATGCCCGCCGGCGCCTTGCCGGCAAATTCGGCGGGGCAGAGAACCGCTGCCGCCCGCAGTGACTGCATCAGCGCGAAATTGCGCCTCCCATCGACGAAGACAAGCGCGTTCTCGCCGCCTTCGTTGGCGGGCGCCAGAGCCTCGATCGATACATCGGAGAGACCGGAATCGACAAGCGTCGAGCCGGTCAGATTCGCGACTTCGCCGGCCGTATACCGGCGTGAGGGCGCGAAGAACACCGGATCGGTCATTCCAGAAGCAATATCCAGCTAGCGCATGACCCCGGAAATCGGAAGTCGATCCTCGGAAAGGATCATGCGCAAAAACAAAGTGCTACAACATCCTTTGCGTGTCCAATAGGACGCGCTGCGCTGTAGTGTCGGGTCACCGCCCATCCGGATCCAAACGAGCCGGAAGCATCGTTACCCGCTCATCAGAAGCGGGTCGATATACCGAAGTTGAATTCCTGCACGTCGTCGGTCTTTTCCTTCTTGACCGGGATCGCATAGTCGATGCGGATCGGACCGAAGGGCGATGCCCACATCAGGCCGACACCGACAGAAGCGCGCCATTCCATTCCGGTTGTCGACTGATCGACGAGGCCACTTGCAATCTTGCTGCCGTAGAGCGTTGCCGCATCGGCAAACACTGCCCCGCGGAGGCCGAAGCTTTCCGGGATAACCGGCAGCGGGAACTGGGCTTCGGCCGAGGCGTTGAAATAAGTGGTTCCGCCGAGATGGTCGTTGCGGTTGTCCAAGGCAACCGGGCCGATGCCACCATATTCGAAGCCGCGGATCATACGGTCGCTGCTCTGGAAATGGTCGAAGACACGTAGATCGCCGCCGCCATATCCCTGGACATGGCCGGCGCCGCCGGAAATGAGGCCTACCAGATCCAATTGTTCGGACAACGTCTGATAGATGCTGCCGCGCGCCGTGACCTTGATGAACTTGGCGTCGCCGCCGACGCCGGCCACTTCGGTGTTGACATTGGCATAAAGCCCGTCATGCGGGTTCTTCATGTCGTCGATGGTGTTGTAGATCAGGCCGAGGCTGACCGACGACTTGAGCCATGGGCTCTCGTTAACTCCGTTTTGGATCGCCTGGGAGACGTTGCAACCGGCCATTGGGTCGCAGTCTTCGTCGAACTCGTACTTCTCTTGCGCGATATTGTACGCGAGCTGCGTCGTGATGTTGTCGGTGATCGGCAGACCGAAACGCACTGTCGCGCCCGTCGTATCGCTGTCGTAATGGTCGTAGTTTCGGCTCTGCTTGTAGATGTCGAAGCCGGCCGCGATGCGCCGCCCAAGGAAATAAGGTTCGGTGAAAGAGAAGCTGTAGTCGCGCGAGTTCTTGCCGCCGCCCGCCGCCACCTTGATGAATTGGCCGCGACCGAGGAAATTGCGCTCACTGATAGAACCTTCGACGGACGGACCTGACGTTTCGCCACCAGTCGAATAGCCGGCACCGATCGAGAATTCACCGGTCGACTTCTCGACTACGTCGACCACCAACACGACCTGGTCCGGCTCAGAGCCCGGAACGGTGGAAATCTCGACTTTCTCAAAATAATCGAGCGCTTCCAGCCGCCTCTTCGCGCGCTGGATGAGAACCTGGTTGAACGCATCGCCTTCGCTGACATCGAATTCGCGGCGAATGACGTAGTCGCGCGTTCGATCGTTTCCGCGGATCTCGATGCGCTCGATATAGGCCTTGGTGCCCTGGTCGATTGTATACACAACCGAGATCGTGTGGTTTTCGAAGTTGCGATCGCCGCGCGGCGTCACCTGGGCGAAGGCATAGCCCGAACCGGCGACTTTCTCGGTCAGCGCGATGATCGTGTCCTCGACGTCCTTGGCGTTATAGACATCGCCCCTGTGGGTCTGGACTACCGATTCAAGCGACTTGCTGTCGACCTCGGGGATTGTGCTTTCGACACTGACATCGCCGAACGTATAACGCTCGCCCTCCTGCACCGTGATGGTGACGGTGTATTTGTTGGTGGTGTCGTCGAGTTCGCCGACAGCCGAGACGACCTGGAAGTCGGCATAGCCGTGATTGTAATAGAAGCGGCGCAACAGCTCTTGGTCGGCCCGCAGCTTGTCCTCGTCATAGACGTCGTCGCGCAGCACGAAGGAAAGGAAGGACGAGCGCTTGGTGGAGATGATGTCCGACAGACGGCGGCTCGAATAGGCGCTGTTGCCGACGAAATTGATCGCTGCGATCTGGGTGCGGCCGCCTTCGTTGATGTTGAAGACCACGTTCACGCGGTTATCGCCGAGATCCATGATCTGGGTGGTCACGGCGGCGTCGTCGCGGCCGATACGCCTGTAAGCGGCCTTGACCGCCTCAACGTCGGTGTCGAGTTGCTGTTGCGAGAAGGTGCTGCGCGGCTTCAATTGCACCGCAGCTTCAAGCGCGTTGTCCTTGAGCTTCTTGTTGCCCTGGAACAGCACCTGGTTGACGACCTGGTATTCGGAAACCTTGATGACCAGCGTCGATCCGACTTGGTTGATCTGCACGTCCGAAAACAGCCCGGTGCCGAACAGCGCCTTGACCGCATCGTCGATGTCGGAGCTGGAAAACGCCTTGCCCGGCTTGATCGTCACGTAATTGCGGATGGTGTCCGCGTCGACACGCTGATTGCCGGTGACTTCGACTCTGGAGACGACAGCCGCCTCGGCGGCCGATGTGGCAACGAACTGCACTGCGAGCGCGCCTGGTACAACCAGAGCGGCGGACATAGCCACCGCGGACGCGGCGCTCAGAAACTTGGATGCTGCCTTCATCGGGCTTTTGTACCTTTTCTCGAAGTCCCCACGGCGAGAAAACCGGACGTGCGGTAATTTCCCCTACCGTATTAACCGGATTTTCCCTACACGCAAGGCTTCTGGTTAATTTGTATTTACTTAACCCTGTGGCGTGGCTTTCGCGTCACGCATATCCCCACGCATGGTAAACGGCGTCTCAACATTGCTCGTGCCGAAGCCAAATTCCTTCATGATTTCAGCACCCAAACAGATCGTTCCAGAAAACAAAGCCCATGAAGCCGAGCACCAATATGAGGCCGCTTCGGTAAGCCATTTCCATCATCCGTTCGGACACCGGCCGCCGGATGACAGCCTCCACGCCGTAGAACAGAAGATGCCCTCCGTCGAGGGGGGGAATCGGCAAAAGGTTGAGAATCCCGATCCCGACTGACAGGAATGCAACAAGCTGTACGAGCCATTCAAAGCCGAGCTTTGCCGCCTGACCCGACATCTTGGCGATCTTGATAGGGCCGCCCAGCTGGCACTTGTCCTCGCGACCGACAACGAAACGTTGCAGGAACTGGCCGGTGCGCTGAATGACGTGTCCGGTTTCCTGGACCGCTGCCCCGACCGCCCCGGCCGGACTGTAGGTGATCAGCCGTGGCTGGCCGAGTTCCTTGTTGTTGACGACGCCGATCACGGCCACCTGGACCTTGTTGCCCAGTGCGTCCTGTTGTTCCATCAAGCGCGGCGTCGCCGTGACGGTGATTTCCTTGCCGCCGCGTAGCATGACGAAGGTGATGCTGTCGCCGGCACGGCCGGAGACCAGACGCTGGACTTCGGCAAAGGTCTCGACCTTGCTGCCGTCGACGCTGACGAATCGGTCGCCGGGCATGATGCCGGCCGCCGCCGCCGGACTGCCGACGGTAACCTCAGCCACCATCGGCTCCAGCACGGGACGGCCATGGACAGAAAAAAGCACGGAAAAGACAGCGATCGTCAGCAGGAAGTTGAACAGCGGCCCCGCCATCACTGTCGCCGCGCGCTTCCAGATCGGCTGCGTGTGGAAGGCGACCTTGCGTTCTTCGTCGCTCAGCGCCTCGATCTCCTCCGAGCTGGGCTGGCTCGACGTCGCGTTCATGTCGCCGACGAACTTGACGTAGCCGCCGAGCGGTATGGCGCAAAGCTTCCAGCGCGTGCCGCGGCTGTCGTTGAAGCCGATGATTTCAGGACCAAAACCGATCGAAAAGGCCTTTGCGCCGATACCGCACCAGCGGCCGACGAGGTAGTGGCCCATTTCGTGGACGAAAACGACCACGGTCAGCACGAACAGGAAAGGCACCAGCGTGCCGAGGACAAAGCCCTCTGTGCTGAAAACCGCGTGAAGAATCTCGTTCAATTCATGCCCTCAAATTCATCCACGGCGCAGGTCACGCCGCGACTGTGACATCAATCCAGGCGAATCCATGGCGCAACCCGCGCCAGCCCGCCGTCGGATGCCGCTCAAACCGGGAACAGTCCCTGTGCGGGATGGTCGGCGGTCGCGGAAATCCAGCCGATGACGTATAGGGCGAAAGCCGCCGCGACAAGCCCGTCGACCCGGTCCATGATGCCGCCATGGCCGGGTATTAGCGCGCCGGAGTCCTTACGGCCGTGGCGTCGCTTGACCCATGATTCGAACAGGTCGCCGGCTTGCGCGACGATCGAAAGCACCAGTGCGATCACGCCAAGCACGACAACGTTGCCCGTTCCGGCTATGGCGGCCAGAAGCAGCCCGGCCACCACGCCGCCGATCGCCCCGCCGAGCGCCCCGCTCCGCGTCTTGCCCGGCGAGATCGACGGCGCCAGCCTTGGACCACCGACGGAGCGGCCGACGAAATATGCAAAAATATCGGTCGCCCAAACCACGGCGAACAGAAAGAGGATGGCCAGCAGCCCGGAACGGTCGCCGTCGCGCAAGAAGGCCAGCGACAGGCCGGAAACCGCCGCATAGGCAAGGCCGGATGCTTCCCACGGTCCTGCCTTGCGCATCGACGCCGCGATGGCAGCGACAGCAACCAGAGCCGCGACGAGCGGCAGCAGCAAAGACGCAGGCAGGCCGGCGATGAGGGCACCGATAAAGACCACGATCAGCGCCTCGGGCAGAAAGCGGAAACCTGCCGTAGCATTAGCACCTGCAGGCGCAACGGGGCGGCTCATCCGCGTCCACTCGTAGAAGATCACCGCCGCCATGGCAGCGCAAAGCAACCGGAAGGGCAGTCCGCCAAGCCAGGTCAGGCCGAGCGTAACGATGGCAAGCACGACGGCCGAAATGACGCGGAGCTGAAGGTTGCTCATCCCTCAGCCCGAGGCGACGTCTTGGGCGGCAAGTCCGCCGAAGCGGCGCTCGCGGCCGGCGAAATCGCGCAGTGCATCGGACAGGTGCTCGCGACTGAAGTCGGGCCAGTAGCAAGGCAAAAAAACAAGTTCGCTGTAGGCGGCCTGCCATAACAGGAAATTCGACAGCCGAAGCTCGCCGCTGGTGCGGATAACCAGTTCCGGGTCCGGAATGCCCTCTGTATCGAGCGAGTTGGCGAAGGACTCTGCCGTGATCGCTTCGCTGTCGATCTCGCCACGCGCCACCGCCGCGGCGAGCTTGCGCGCTGTGCGGACGATCTCGTCGCGCCCGCCATAATTGAAGGCGATGACCAGCGTCAGCGCCTCGTTGCGGAGAGTGAGCGTTTCGGCTTCCTCGAGCAGGCCTCTTATGTCGGGCTGCAGCCCTGCCCTGTCACCGATGACCCTGATTCGGACGCCGCTCTGGTGCAACTCGGCGAGATCGCGTCGGATGAAAAGCTTCAGCAGGCCCATGAGGTCGCTGACTTCGGATTTCGGCCGTGACCAGTTTTCCGACGAGAAAGCGTAGACGGTCAGGAAGGAGATCCCCAGGTTAGGGGCGGCGCGCACCGTCTTGCGCAGCGCTTCGACGCCGGCGCGGTGACCGGCGAGCCGCGGCAAGCCGCGCGCCTTGGCCCAGCGTCCGTTTCCGTCCATGATGATCGCGACATGCGCGGGCGTTGCCATGTTCTCGCTTCCGGGCCAGCCGTGGCCAGACCCTAGACCTGCATGATTTCCGCTTCCTTGTCGGAAAGCAGGTGGTCGATGGTGCTGATTGTCTCGTCGGTTAGTTTCTGAACCTGGTCGGCCCGTTTGCGGTGGTCGTCCTCGCTGATGTCGCCGTCCTTTTCCGCCTTTTTCAGAAAGTCCATGCCGTCCCGGCGAACGTGACGCACAGCGACGCGGGCATTCTCGGCATAGCCGTGCGAGATCTTGACAAGCTCCTTGCGGCGCTGCTCGTTGAGTTCAGGCAACGGGATCCTGAGATTGGTGCCGTCTACGATTGGATTGAAGCCGAGATTGGATTCACGGATGGCGCGGTCGACGGCACTGACCATCGACTTGTCCCAGACCGAAACCGAGATCATGCGCGGCTCCGGCACCGACACGGTTGCCACCTGGTTGATCGGCATGGCGGTGCCGTAGGCCTGCACCTGGATGGCGTCGAGCAGGCTGCTCGACGCGCGGCCGGTGCGCAGCGAAGCCAGATCATGCTTGAACGCGGCGATCGCCCCGTCCATGCGCCGTTTGAGATCGTCGTATTCGCCACTCATCATCGTCTCCTCGACCCGTTTAGCCCGGGTTCACTGCCTTGAGGGTAAAACCCTGTTCGAGCCTCAATCCGCGAACTGGTCCCTCTTTCGGGTTCACGGTCCGGATTAATCGTCGGCGACAACCGTGCAACGGCCGCCGCCACGCAGGATATCACCGAAACCACCCTTCTCGTGGATCGAATAGACGATTATCGGAATGTTGTTTTCGCGCGCAAGTGCAATCGCCGCGGTATCCATGATCGAAAGCCCGCGTTTTATGACGTCGCTATGGCTGATGCGCTCGAAGCGTGTCGCGTTCGGGTCCTTCTTGGGATCAGCCGAATAGACGCCATCGACCTGAGTGCCCTTGAACAAAGCATCGGCGCCGATCTCGGCGGCGCGAAGGGCTGCAGCCGAATCGGTGGTGAAAAACGGATTGCCGGTGCCACCGGCGAAGATGACGACCTTGCCCTGGTTCATGTAGGCGGTTGCCTGACGCTGCGAAAAACTTTCGCACAGCTCGGGCATGGCGATCGCCGACAACACCACGGCGTCGACGCCGATCTTGTTGAGCGAGGTGCGTAGCGCCAGCGAATTGATGACCGTGGCAAGCATGCCCATATGGTCGCCGGTGACGCGGTCTCCGCCTTTTGATGCAACCGCGACGCCGCGAAAGATGTTGCCGCCGCCGATGACGACACCGACCTCGATGCCCAGTGCGCGGGCCTCGGCAATGTCGGCGGCGATGCGGTCGACCACCGATACGTCGATGCCGAAATGCTGTTCGCCCATCAACGCTTCGCCCGACGCTTTCAGCAAGACACGTCGGTAGAGGGGCTTCACCGTCATCTGGTCCTCGTCATCATGCGTGTGACGCGCTTCGGTGGCGCCCCGAAACACTGGGCGTTCCGATACACGAAGGGCGCCGCGATGTCACGCGGCGCCCGAGCCGGAAAGTTGAGATCGTGGACTGGGATAGCCGTCAGCTCACGCCGGCAAAAGTGCCTTGCATGAGCAGATCCGGCAGATAGCTTGCCGGCTTGTCGCCAACCGCCTGCCCACCGGTCAAGCCGCCTTGTATTTCAGGGCCGAAGAACGAATACGGAAAGGGCGTGACCGGCCGGCTCACCGCATCGAGCCGTGCCCGAAGGTCTTCGGGAATGTCGAAATCAAGCGCGCCGAGATTGTCCTTGAGCTGGTCAAGCCTGGTGGAGCCGACGATGACGGACGCAATGCCTGGCCTGTTTGCCGCCCAGTTCAGGGCGACCTGGGCCATGCTGCGGCCGAGCTGGCCGGCAACCCTCTCCAGTTCGGCGACGATTTGCCAGTTGCGGTCGGTGAATTTCTGGAAACCGGGATTGGTCGAACCACGCATTGTCTCCAGCCGGCCACCATCCTTGACGATTGTATCGAAACGGTATTTTCCGCTGAGCAGGCCGCTGGCCAACGGACTCCAGACCATGATTCCAGCGCCATAGCGCGTGCCGAACGGCACGAACTCGAGCTCGATGTTGCGCTCGGCCAGCGAATATTCGAGCTGAAGCGCCGAAACCGGTTCATAGCCGCGATGCTCGGCGATCGCCTGCGCCCGGCTTGCGTACCAGGCCGGCACGTCGGACAGACCGACATGCCGGATCTTTCCGGCGCGCACCAGATCGTCCAGCATCCGCATCACCTCCTCCGGTGGCGTCAGCCTGTCCCAGGTATGGAGGATGTAGAGGTCGATGTAATCGGTGCCGAGCCGCTTCAGCGAACCGTCTACCGCCCGCAGGATGTTCTTACGGCCGTTGCCGCCGGCATTTGGATTACCCGGTTCGGCGTTGTAGGTGAATTTGGTACTGATCACCGCCTTGTCGCGCAGCCCACGCTCGGCGATGAATTCGCCGAGCCAGGTTTCGGCCGTGCCACCGGTATAGAGATCGGCGGTATCGAAGAAATTGCCACCGGCTTCGACATAGGCATCAACCAAGGCGCGCGCCGTTTCCTTCTCCGCGCCCCAGCCCCATTCCGTGCCGAACGTCATGGTGCCGAGCGCCAGACGAGTGACACGCAGCCCGCTGTTGCCGAGCGTGTAGTAGGACATGGTCATGGATTTTCTCCTGAAATTTGAAAACGGGATTGAGGTCCTTGCCTGGGATATGCAGTCAGGCCTTGGCCAGCGCATCGACCACCACCTGGAACCGACGCGGATCGAAATAGTCGTGGTAGGCGCTGATCAGACCGCTCTCGAAGCGGAAGATCGCGATATTGCTGTTGGTGTATTCAGAGCCGCCAAATCAGCATCGCGCGGTTCTTGTACTCAACGACGATCGCGTCCGAATCCGCTGCCGGATAGACGGCTGTCAGCTGGGAGTCGAAGGATTCGAAATTGCCGAAGAGGCCTCGGAAGGCCGCCAGGATCGCGGCCTTACCATCGATGCTGCTTCCAAATCCTGCCGGCGGGTAGAAGACAAGGATTCAGCCATCTTCAGCCCAAAGGTTGCCCCATGCCTCAATGTCCTTGCGGTGCATCAGGTCAAAGAATTTACGCACTGTCTCGAGATTACGGGTTCGTTCGGACTTGAGGTCGGTCATTGGACGTCTCCTTGGCTGCTCGGCGATTGCCGTGTGATGCAGCCAAAGATGCGTTCTTCTTCCCTATCCGATAAGATTGCATTATCCGAATGGACTATGCGATACCATGCATGAATGGATCGCGATCTGCTTAGCCACCTACCTATAATCGTTGCCGTCGCGCGGCGTGGCGGCTTCGCCTCGGCGGCCGCCGAGCTCGGCATGAGCCCGTCAGCGGTCAGCCATGCGGTGCGGCTGGTGGAGGAGCGAATCGGCCAGCCGTTGTTTGCCCGCACCACACGCAGCGTCTCGCTGACCGAGGCTGGCACCGCCCTCGTCGCTGCGGCGGAGCCGGCGCTGGAAGACATTGCCGACCGGATCGAACGCATCCGCTCTGTCAAAGGCCGGGCAAGCGGACTGCTCAGGATCAACGCGCCGCGTTTGGCGCTGCCTCTGGCGCTGATGCCCATCCTGACGGCGATGGCGGAACGTTACCCTGACGTGACGGTGGAGATCGTCACCGACGAACGTCTGAGCGATATCGTCGGCGAGGGTTTCGACGCCGGCATCCGGCTGGGCGAGATGATCGCCGAGGATATGGTGACGGTGCGGCTGACTCAGCCGTTCCGGACGACCATTGTCGCCTCTCCGGCCTATATCGGCCGCCACGGAAAGCCGCGAACAATTGCTGATCTCTCCACCCGCAACTGCATCGGCTATCGGCTGTTGCGATCACGTGCGCTCTACCGTTGGGATCTGTCAGACCAGGGCAAGGATATCGGCGTCGAGACGCGCGGCAGCGTCGTCGTCAGCGAACCGCTGTCGGCAAAAGACATGGCCCTTGCCGGCATCGGCCTCGCATATCTGTTCGAGCCGCTTGTCAAGCCCGACATCGAGGCAGGCCGGCTGGTCGAAGTCCTTGGCGAGGCATCGATCGAGGAACCGGGACTGTTCCTCTATTTCCCGCGCCGCGCCGCGATGGCCCCGAAGCTCCGCGCCTTTATCGACACCGCGCAAGAAATCGGCCGGGCATCCTCGCGGACACCCGGCCGAAAAAGCCTTTCAAACGAATAGTTTACTTCTTGACCGCTGCCGCGACTTCCGCCGCGAAATCGGTCTCTTCCTTCTCGATGCCCTCACCGAGCGCGAAGCGCAGATAGGCGGCGATTTTGGCTGGCGCGCCGATCTCGCTTTCGGCATCCTTCAGCGCCTTCTCGACGGTGATGTCGGGATTGAGCACGAAAGCCTGCTTGAGCAGCACGACCTCTTCGTAGAACTTGCGCAAACGGCCCTCGACCATCTTCTCGATGATCGCTTCCGGCTTGCCGGACTGGCGCGCCTGGTCGGCGAAGATCGCCTTCTCGCGCTCGACCGCGGCCGGATCGAGCTCTTCGGTGGTCAAGGCCATCGGGTTGGTGGCGGCGACATGCATGGCGACTTGGCGGGCAAAGGCGTTGGCGGCCTGCGCGTTGCCTGTCGTCTCGATGGCGACCAGCACGCCGAGCTTGCCAAGGCCGTCGGCAACCGCATTGTGGACGTAGGTTGCGACAGCGCCGTGCTCGACGGTGAGCTTGGCCGAGCGGCGGAAGCCCAGATTCTCGCCGATGGTGCCGACTGCGTCCTTGATGGTCTCGGTGACCGACTTGCCCGAGCCCGGATAGGGAGCAGCGGCAACGGCCTCGGTCTTGCCGCCATAGGCAAGCGCGACCTTCGCGACATTGGCGACGATCTCCTGGAACGCAGCATTGCGCGCAACGAAATCCGTCTCGGAATTGACCTCGACGATCGCTGCCTCGCGGACGCCGGAATCGACGCCGATCAGGCCTTCGGCAGCAGTACGGCCAGCCTTCTTGTCGGCCTTGGAAATGCCCTTCTTGCGCAGCCAGTCGATGGCTTCTTCCATGTTGCCGTTGGTCTCGTTCAACGCCGCCTTGCAGTCCATCATGCCCGCGCCGGTCAAGTCGCGGAGTTCTTTGACCTGTGCAGCCGAAATGCTCATTGTCGCCTCTTTGTCTAAATGCACCGACGCACCATCGAGTTTCGATGATGCGCCTGGTGCCGGTAGCGCTTACCGCGCCAACATATTGGAAAGATGAAGGCCGCAGCCGGCCTTCGCTATTATGCTTCCGGGGTCTGGGTTGCCGGGCTCTCGGCGGCCGGGGTCGGTTCGAGCGCCGGCTCGACCGGAGCCTCGACCGATGCGCCGATGTCGACGCCGAGTGCGCCCTGCTGGCGGGCGATGCCGTCGATCGCAGCCTTGGCAATCAGATCGCAATAGAGCTGGATGGCGCGGGCCGCATCGTCATTGCCGGGGATCGGGAAGTCGATCTTGTCCGGGTCGCAGTTGGAATCGATGATGGCAACGACCGGGATGCCGAGACGCTTGGCCTCGAGGATGGCGATCGCTTCCTTGTTGGTATCGATCACGAACATCAAATCGGGCGTCGAACCCATATCCTTGATGCCGCCCAGCGCCTTGTCGAGCTTCTCACGCTCGCGGTCGAGGTTGAGGCGCTCCTTCTTGGTCAGGCCCTGAGCCTCGCCGGCCAGCATCTCGTCGAGCTTGCGCAGGCGCTGGATGGAATTCGAGATCGTCTTCCAGTTGGTCAGCATGCCGCCGAGCCAGCGCGAGTTAACATAGTACTGAGCCGAGCGCTGCGCGGCATCGGCGACGATGTCGGAGGCCTGGCGCTTGGTGCCGACGAACAGCACGCGGCCGCCCTTGGCAACAGTGTCGGAAACCTGCTTCAGCGCCTGGTGCAGCAAAGGCACCGTCTGCGAGAGGTCGATGATGTGGATGTTGTTGCGGGCGCCGTAGATATAGGGCGCCATTTTCGGGTTCCAGCGGTGGGTCTGGTGGCCGAAGTGAATGCCAGCTTCCAATAGCTGGCGCATGCTGAAATCAGGCAGAGCCATTCTTATTTCCTTTCCGGTTAGCCTCCACGGACACAGGCATTTTTTGGACTTGGTCCTCGAACGCCACCGGAGGTTTCCGCCGGATTTCTCCCGGGCAGACACCAAAGTCCGTGTGTGGAATGTGCGCGCATATAGAGGGGATGCGCGACAAACGCAAGCGCTGTGGCGTCTTGCGGCTCAGCGTGCGGCGATCAGCGCACCGGTGCCTATCATGGCGCCGCCGGCAAACCTGTTCATCAGCCGCATGCGCCTTGGCGTCTTGAACCAGCTCGAAGCCCGCCCGGAGAGCGCTGCGTAGAAGCCCATGGTGACGATGTTGACGCAGATCACGACCGCAACCACGAGCAGCCCATCGGCGAAGGTCATCGTATTGAGGTCAAGAATCAGCGGCATGATAGAGGCGTGGAACAGGATCGCCTTGGGATTGCCCAATGCGATGGAGATACCGAGGAAAAACGATCGAAACAGTCTTGCCTGGGTTGCCTGCTGTCCATGCGATCGCGCGGAGGCCGATCGCCACATCCGGATGCCGAGAAACACCAGATAGGCAGCACCCGCATACTTCAGGATTAAAAAAACCCATTCGAAGGCCTGTACCAGCGCCACGAGACCGAGCAGTGCCAAGGTGACCAGCACCGCGTCGCCTGCGGCGATGCCGAGACCAGCCAGGAAAGCGCGAACGAAGCCAAGCGAGACGCCATTGGCGATAACCGTGAACATCGCCGGACCAGGCGTGGCGGCGGCAAATGTGATCGCGGCGCAGTAAGCCAAAAATGCCGTCAATGTCATCGTCGCATCTTCCCCCTCGGCACGCGCACACGCCGGAAAACAGCGACGATCTCCTCGCGGCTGCACTCGATGGCGCCGAGCCGCACCGCGCGGTCGCGCTCGAACCCGGTTATGTCATAATGCGGCGCCGATGTCTTCGGCGGCCCTTGGTAGGACGAGCGCTTGATGCCGAGCTGCGCGGCGAAGCGATGCAGCTCGTCGGTGTCGTCTGCCAGCAGATGACACCAGCGGTGGCCGACCCATTTCCAGATCGCCGCATCGACATAGACCGCCATGGGGCTTGCCGCACTCCTTCATCTTGCGCCGACCAACACGCCGCTAACGATGATAGAAGGGATTAGCATAGAAAATGAAGCCGCCGCCGGCCTGGAGTTGCGCTATGGTGCTGGTGATGGTCTCCTGCATGCGGTCGTGCAGTTCGACGAGTGCCGCCTCGACGGAGCCTTTATAGGCGTGCAAGCCTAAAGGGTCCGGCACCCGGATATGGGCGCGGCGTGGGCCTGCCGGCTGCGGCACGAAACGGTCGATCGTATCGCGCAGTGTACCCTTGCAATAATCGTTGCGGATCCGCTTCAAGTGTTCGGCGATCTCCTCCTGCGTGATGCGCGGATTGGCTGAAGCCCAGGGCCCGACACGCCGCAAGCGCTGGATCGTATCCGCCAGCGTTCGGACCTGCTTCCGGCTTCCGGTATCATCCGTGTTTTCTCGCAGCCAGCGGCGCGACCGGCGCAAAAGCTCGCCACTGTCGAGCGTGCCGGCGCCGACCGAGACAAGTTCAGCAAGGCGACGGCCGAGTTCCACGAGCAGGTCCTTCTGACGTGCGTCATACGAAACCCGCTCATCGGACCGCAGGCCATATGCAGCCTCATCGCGCGACAGCAATGTCGCATAGATACGATGGACGCGCTCCGGCAGCGAATCGGCGGCATGGCGTTCGATCTTCAGGCTGCGCTCGACGTAGGCGCACTCCTTTGCCAGCGCTGCCTCGACATTCCCCGTGAAAGCGAGCTTCCAGATCACGGGCGCGATCCAAACTTTGAAATCCGGATCCGTCAGGCGGCCGCGCTTCAGCGCTTCGAGCCCCATCTCGACCGCGCCCGGCAGCAGCGGGGCAACGATGTTGGCATGCCAGCCGACGCCGCCTTCGGGATGCAGGAGAACGCCGTGCCCTTTCAGCGCCCAGGCCACCGAATGTTCCTTGGCGGCCCCGCTATTGCCCGGGATTTGGGCGATTAGATTGTTGGCCAGCCAGAATTTCTGCATCAGCCGGCCAAGCCCGTTGACGACGCCGTGCGTGGCCCAGGATGCCGCCAGCGGGCTTACCCGCGAGACGACCTCCTTGTCGATCATCCAGTCGGTAAAGAACTCCGGATGGTTGGGCGTGATGAACGTCGCCTTGCCCGCGCCGCAACAAGCCTTCAACCTTTGCCGGTCGTCCTCCGGAAAATCGATGTGGCGGACATTGGCGACGCCGCGCAGACCGGCCAGACGGTTGAACGGCAACAGGTCGCGAAGCCCCGGAATGCCGTGCAGCATGACAATGCGGTTGACGAATGTCATGGCCTTGATCAGCGTCGCATTGGGCCGCGGCGCCACAAAAACGTCGATCCTGCTCAACCTGCTCCCCCCGCGGCGCTTACCGTCGTAAGACGTTGATATGCAATTGCGGCATGCTCAAGTCGGTGCAACATGCCCGCAAGATCAAGCGCCACTATCGCGGAGAGCAGCCGGCAGCAGCTTGCCGTCGGTTCGAGCCTATTTCGACGGGCAGGTCTTTGGCTGATCGAACAGCGACAGATTGACCAGCTTGCCGGTCATCGAGAACTCGCCATAGTCCATTACGAGACCGCGCGTGATGCCGTTCTCGTGCAGCTTGAAGCTGATCCGGTATTCCGGCACTTCCTCGCCGCCTTTGTCGGTATCGTCGAAATAGGCGATGTCAACCGGCCAGTATTTGTCGCTGGCGAGCTTGGCCAGCGCCGGCACTTCCGGATCAGTCTTGTCGGCATTGGCTTGCTTGCCGACGACGACGGTGGTGGTCATCACCTTGTTGGCATCCTCCGAGCCGTCGAACAGGTTGGTTTCGTAAAAACGCTCGCCCTTTTCCGCCTTGCCGATCATTTCAACCATTTGCTGGGTCGGGAACTGGGTCGCGGCGAGTTCCAGGCTGTTCTTCTCGGGCTTGTCGATTTCGACCTTGAGACCATTGGCCTCCTTCGTTGCCGTCCCCTTGACCTCCTTGTCGAGGTTCTGGTCGACAAAGGACTTGTTGACGAAGGAGAAGGTCTTGCCTTCGGCATCCTCGAAGGTGGTCATCTGCTGGTCGGTCAGCCTAGTATTGTCGTTGGTGACGATCTGGGTGACCAGGCGGAACTTTACCGTGTAGCCCTCGCAAGGCGAGCCATTGAACTCGTAGACCATACGGCCCGATATGCCGGTGATCCCCGAGCGATCCGACGCCTTGTCCAGGGTGATATCATAGACGGCACGGTGCGCCTGCAGCGCCGGCACCGCAAAAGCGGGAGCCGCCCAGGAAGCCGCTGTCAGAAGAACGGCGTTGAATGCGAGGCGCGTTGCGCGCATGGGGTGCTCCGATCATCGCGGCTAATGGCAGGCCGCATGGAAAGATGGTCCAGCTTAAAAAAAGTCGTGGCGGAAGCGAGGCAAAAATAGCAATTTCGGCCCGGCCTGCGCGGCACCTTCAAGCAATAGGGAAATAGCATGAGCGAAACAATCGAAAAGCGGCTAAGCGATCTCGGCGTGACGCTGCCGGCTGCCGCTGCGCCCGCCGCCAACTACGTTCCCTATTGCAGGACCGGCAATCTGCTGTTCACCGCCGGGCAGTTGCCGCTCAAGGAGGGCAAGCTCCAGGCGAGCGGGCTGCTTGGCCGCGATGTCGACACCGCGACCGGAAAGGAAGCCGCAAAATACTGTGCGATCAACATATTGGCGCAGGCCCAGGCGGCACTTGGCGATCTCGACAAGATCCGCCGCCTGGTGAAGATCACCGTCTTCGTCGCCTCGGCACCGGATTTTGTCGAACAGCATCTGGTCGCCAACGGCGCCTCGGATTTTCTCGTCGCCGTGCTCGGCGACCGCGGCAAGCACGCCCGCTCCGCCGTCGGCACCCCCTCCCTGCCGCTTAATGCCGCAGTGGAAATCGAAGCGATCTTCGAAGTCGAATGACCGGGACTGCGACCATGACCGACCTTTCCTGGCTGACTGCCCGGCCCGTCGCCCATCGCGGCCTCCACGACATGAACAAGGCGCGCTGGGAGAACACTCTTTCCGCCTTCGCCGCGGCAGCCGAGCGCGGCTATGCGATCGAGTGCGACGTGCACCTGTCATCCGACGGCGTCCCCGTCATCATCCACGATGGCGATCTGCGGCGGCTGACCGGCGAGGACGGCTTCGTCTGGCAGCGTACGGCTGCTGAGATCACGGCGCTGAAGGTCGGCGGCACCGCCGACCATTTGCCGACGCTGCAGCAGGCGCTTAATCTGGTCGACGGGCGTGTGCCGATGGTTGTCGAGCTGAAAGGCGCTGCCGGACACGACGAAGGCCTGGTCGAAGGCGTCGGCAAGATGCTCAAGCGCTATAAGGGCAAGACCGCGATCATGTCGTTCGACCATTGGCTGATCCGCGAGTTCCCGAAACATGCACCCGGCATACCCGGCGGGTTGACCGCCTACGGCAACGACAACCATCTGATCGAGGCGCATTTCGCCATGCTGGCGCATGACATCGCCTTTATCTCCTACGCCGCCGGCGACCTGCCGAACCGGTTCGTGTCGTTCGTACGTGAAAGGCTCGGCATGCCGGTGATCACCTGGACAGTGCATGACCAACCTGCCGTCGACCTGACCTTCAAATATGCCGACCAGATGACGTTCGAAGGATTCGAGCCCGATCTTGTGCGGCTTGCTTGAACGGGCTTGTATGGGTTCGCAGCGAGCTTAAGTAAGCCACATGGATCAAGGGGACGACTGCGACAGACAAACGGCGAATGCGGAGCTGTCGATCCGCATCGCCGCGGGCATCGGCGCCTTCACCAGCGCGGAATGGGACAGCCTCGGCGGCACTACGCGGGGCGAGGCAGAAAACGCCTACAGCCCGCTTGTTTCATTCGCTTTTTTGAGCGCGCTAGAAGATTCCGGCTGCGCCGTTCGACGCACCGGCTGGCAGGGTCATCATCTCAGGCTGGAAACCGCGCAAGGCAAGCTGCTCGGTGCGGTCCCCTGCTATCTGAAGTCGCACAGCCAGGGCGAATATGTCTTCGACCATGGCTGGTCGGACGCATTCGAACGCGCCGGCGGGCGCTACTATCCGAAGCTGCAATGCGCGGTGCCGTTCACACCCGTCACCGGCCCTCGCCTGCTGGTCGGCAAGCGCGAGGACAGCCCCACCGTCAAGGCCGGCCTTGCGGCCGGCCTAAAGGCGGTGACGGATAAGCTCGGCGTGTCTTCCGCGCATGTCACCTTCGCGCCGGAGGATGATGTCCAGATCTTGGCGGCAGCCGGCTTCCTGCATCGCACCGACCAGCAGTTTCACTTCTTCAACGAAGGCTTTTCGAGCTACGACGATTTTCTCTCGACGTTGGCCTCGCGCAAGCGCAAGGCGATGAAAAAGGAGCGGCGTGAGGCGCTCGCCGACGGCATCTCGATCGACTGGCTGACCGGCAAGGATCTGACCGAAAAAGCCTGGGACGACTTTTACGCGTTCTACATGGATACCGGCAGCAGGAAATGGGGCCGGCCCTACCTCAACCGCGATTTCTTCTCCTTGATCGGCGAGCGCATGGCCGACGACATCCTGCTGGTGATGGCCAAACGCAACGGGCGCTACATAGCCGGCGCCATCAACTTCATCGGTTCAGACGCGCTCTACGGCCGCAATTGGGGCTGCATCGAGGACCACCCGTTCCTGCATTTCGAGGTCTGCTACCATCAGGCGATCGATTTCGCCATCTCGCGAAAGCTGAAGGTGGTTGAAGCCGGTGCGCAGGGCGAGCACAAGCTGGCGCGCGGCTACCGGCCGGTGACGATGCATTCGGCGCACTACATCGCCCATCCAGGTCTGCGCAATGCAGTGGCCGACTACCTCCAGCGCGAGCGGCGCGAAGTCGAGCGGATGAGCGAATATCTGGAAGAGCACACCCCGTTCCGCAAGGACATGGCGGAGTAGCAAAACCCGCCCGATCGCTCAACCACGTTCGAGCCTGCATGGCCGATGTCGACCGATCGTCTTGCCCGCCCGCAACAGCTTCGCTACACGAGACCGCGAGCCAAGAACCGGAGCGTGCGCCATGGCCGAAGCAACCTACGACAGCAGCAACATTTTCGCAAAAATCCTGCGCGGAGAAATCCCTTCGCACCGCGTCTACGAGGATGATGCGGTCATCGTCTTCATGGATGTGATGCCGCAAGGACCGGGTCACACGCTGGTCGTGCCGAAAGCGCCGTCGCGCAACCTGCTCGACGCGGATCCGGCGGTGCTTGGCCCCCTCTTCGCTCACGTGCAGAAAGTTGCGCGGGCAGTAAAGAAGGCCTTCGATGCCGATGGCGTCACGGTCATGCAGCTCAACGAACCAGCTTCGGGCCAGACCGTCTACCACCTCCATGTCCATGTCATTCCGCGCTTCGAAGGCATCCCCTTGAAGCCGCACAGCGGACAGATGGAACAGCCTGAAGTCCTGGCTGAGAACGCCGGCAAGATACGGACGGCGCTGGCAAACTGAATCGGGGCGAAGCCGCTCGGCCGACACTCGACCACAAGCTTCATGAAAAAAGCCCCGTTGCCGGGGCTTTTTTACTTGCAGGATTGTCAGTTCTTACGCGGCAGTTGCGGCACCAGGCTGCGCTTGCCGCCATCCTTGCCCTTCGGCTCCGACTTCTGCGCCACCGCCTTTTTCCCGGCGGGCTTTTTCGCCACCGCCTTCTTGGCTTTCGGCACGTCGTCCGGCTCTTCCTTCTTCGGCTTCACCGGCGCCTCGTCGGCGAGCGATTCGAGCTTCAGGCCGGTCTCGCCGGTTTCCTTCTTCTCGACGGTGACACGCACCGTGCCGCCCTTCTTGAGCTTGCCGAACAGCACCTCGTCGGCCAGCGGCTTCTTGATGTGCTCCTGAATGACACGGCCAAGCGGCCGCGCACCCATGCGCTCGTCATAGCCCTTGTCGGCCAGCCAGGCGATTGCATCCTGCGACAGGTCGAAGGTCACGCCGCGTTCGGAAAGCTGCGCTTCCAGCTGCATGACGAACTTCTGCACCACCTGATGGATGACCGGCACCGGCAGCGAGCCGAACGGAATGATCGCATCGAGACGGTTGCGGAACTCCGGCGTGAACAGCCGGTTGATCGCTTCGACATCGTCGCCTTCGCGTTTGGTCGAACCGAAACCGATCGCCGCGCGCTGCGCGTCGGATGCGCCCGCATTGGTGGTCATGATCAGGATGACATTGCGGAAGTCGATCTGCTTACCGTTATGGTCGGTCAGCTTGCCGTGATCCATGACCTGCAACAGGATGTTGAACAGGTCCGGATGCGCCTTTTCGACTTCGTCCAGCAACAGCACGCAATGCGGATGCTGGTCGACGCCGTCGGTCAGAAGGCCGCCCTGGTCGAAGCCGACATAGCCGGGAGGCGCGCCGATCAGCCGCGAAACGGTGTGGCGTTCCATATATTCCGACATGTCGAAGCGGATCAGCTCCACGCCGAGCGAGGCGGCGAGCTGCTTGGCCACTTCCGTCTTGCCGACACCGGTCGGACCGGAGAACAGGTACGAGCCGATCGGCTTTTCCGGTTCCCGCAGGCCGGCCCGCGCCAGCTTGATGGCCGAAGTCAGCGCGGTGATCGCGGTGTCCTGGCCATAGACGACGCGCTTCAACTCGATGTCGAGACCTTGCAGCACCTTCTCGTCGTCGGCGGAAACCGTCTTCGGCGGGATGCGCGCCATCGTGGCGATCGTCGCTTCGATCTCCTTGATGCCGATGGTCTTCTTGCGCTTGGCTTCGGGCACCAGCATCTGCGAGGCGCCGGTCTCGTCGATCACGTCGATCGCCTTGTCCGGCAGCTTGCGGTCGTTGATGTAACGGGCCGAGAGCTCGACCGAAGCCTTGATCGCTTCACTCGTGTAGCGAACCTTGTGGAACTCCTCGAAATAGGGCTTCAGTCCCTTCATGATCTCGATGGCGTCCTCGACGGTCGGCTCGTTGACGTCGATCTTCTGGAATCGCCGCACCAGCGCGCGGTCCTTCTCGAAGAACTGCCGGAACTCCTTGTAGGTGGTCGAGCCGATGCAGCGGATCGCGCCGGACGACAGCGCCGGCTTCAACAGGTTCGACGCATCCATGGCGCCACCAGAGGTGGCTCCTGCCCCGATCACGGTGTGGATCTCATCGATGAACAGCACGGCGCCGGGATAGTCCTCGAGCTCCTTGACGACCTGCTTCAGCCGCTCCTCGAAATCGCCGCGATAACGGGTGCCGGCCAGCAGCGTGCCCATGTCGAGCGCGAAGATGGTGGCATTGTGCAGCACTTCGGGAACGTCGCCCTCGACGATGCGCTTGGCGAGGCCTTCGGCGATCGCCGTCTTGCCGACGCCGGGATCGCCGACATAGAGCGGGTTGTTCTTGGACCGGCGGCACAGCACCTGGATAGTCCGGTTGATCTCGCTCTCGCGACCGATCAGCGGATCGATCTTGCCAGCCTTGGCCTTGTTGTTCAGGTTGACGCAATAGGCAGTCAGCGCGTCCTGCTGCTGCTTCTTCTTGCCGCCTTCTTCTTGCGGCTCAGCTCCGCCCTGGCTGCCTTGCTCGTCGTCGGCGCCGCGCGGCGTCCGCGTCTCGGAAGCGCCTGGGCGCTTGGCAATGCCATGCGAGATGTAGTTGACCGCGTCGTAGCGGGTCATCTGCTGTTCCTGCAGGAAATAAGCGGCGTGGCTCTCGCGCTCGGCGAAGATGGCGACGAGCACGTTGGCGCCGGACACCTCCTCGCGGCCTGACGACTGCACATGGATCACCGCGCGCTGGATGACGCGCTGAAAACCGGCCGTCGGCTTGGAATCTTCATCGTAGCCGGTGACGAGATTGTCGAGCTCGGTGTCGATATAGGTGAGAACCGTATGCTTCAACTCGTCGAGATCGACGTTGCAGGCACGCATGACTGCGGCCGCCTCGGTGTCGTCGATCAGGGCGAGCAGCAAATGTTCAAGGGTTGCATATTCATGGTGCCGCTCATTGGCGAGCGTCAGCGCTTGGTGAAGCGCCTTTTCCAGGCCTTGGGAGAAAGCCGGCATGTTACCTCACTTCTTCTCCATCACGCATTGCAGCGGATGCTGATTCTGTCGGGCGAAATCCATGACCTGAGACACTTTGGTCTCGGCCACCTCGAATGTATAGACCCCGCACTCGCCCACCCCATGATTGTGAACATGAAGCATTATGCGTGTGGCGGCTTCGCGATCCTTCTGGAAAAAACGCTCCAGCACGTGAACCACGAACTCCATGGGTGTGTAGTCGTCGTTAAGGATGAGGACCCGATACAGACTGGGCTTCTTGGTCTTGGTTTTTGTGCGCGTGATGACGGCCGTGCCGCGACCGGCCTCATTGCCGTTGCTGCCGTTCTGCATTCGCACCACGTAGCTCGTGGCAGTCAAACCTGTAGTCACGTAGTCCTGCCTCTTTCGAATCCTCATGCATGCTCGACATGTAGGTGCTCGATGGACGATTTTAAGCCCTTCTGTTTAGCTGACAATATGGCTAGGTGGCCAAACTTGACCGATTTTTCAAATCGTGAAGACCGCAAGGACCCCGATTTCGAGCTGGCATGAAAAAACCCGGCCGCGCGTTCGCGACCGGGTCTGTCTTTTGAGGCCCAAGGGCCGGCTTGGAACGTTCGTCGAATTTACTTCGCCTTGGCGACAATCGATTCGAACGGCTTGTAGGCTTCCTTGGCGAGTTCGGCATAGAGATCGCCAAGCTTGGTGGCCTCGGTGACGAAGCTCTCATAGGACTGCTTGGCGTAGTCGGACTGGATTTCGATCGCCTTATCCAGCGACTTGGCGGAGAAGAGCTTCTCGACAACGGCGCTGCCGGCCTCAAAACTTTTCTTGGTGTACTCGCCCGCCTCGGTGGCGATGGCCTGCGCACCCTTGGACAGCGATGCAAAGCTCTTCAATCCGGTGTCGGCAAATTCCTTGCCGTATTTGCTGAAATCTTCATAGGTCTGGGTCATTTCACGCATTCCCTTGAACGGTTGCCTTTGGACGATGGACGCGCCTTGTCCGGGCCGCGTTGTGCAATGCGTGTAAATATATTGTGCAGTGCACAAAAAGTCAAGATTTCCGCGGCAATGCGCATCGTGAGCCGCCGGCAATCGCTAAGATTCGAATAAAGAGAGGCTCAATCCCGCAGAAAAGGGTGAACGCGGCGGTTACCATAAACGGATTGGTAACGCTGCCCGCGTTAGCGTGGCCCGAGGTGAGGCAGGACCCTTTGCCGCCTCCAAGGCAACGGAAATTCAAAGGAACTATCAGTGCGTAAGGCGTTGTCGGGCTTCGTTTCCAAATCCGCGTCCCCCCTCAAAACGATCATGATTCTCGCTATGGCGATGAGCTTCGTCGTCGCGGACGCGGCTTCATCCATGGCGGCCAAGTCGGCGGCCATCGTCATCGATGCCAAGTCCGGCAAGGTGCTTTATTCGTCGGATGCCGATGGCCGGCGCTATCCGGCCTCGCTTACCAAGATGATGACGCTCTATCTGACGTTCGAGGCATTGGCGAAGGGCAGGATCAGCAGGAATTCTCCGGTCGTGTTCTCGGCCAATGCCGCTGCCGAACCGCCAACAAAGCTCGGCGTCAAGCGGGGCGGCTCGGTCACGGTCGAGACCGCCATCCTGTCGATGGTGACCAAATCGGCAAACGATTCCGCAACTGCGCTTGGCGAGATGCTCGGCGGCAATGAGGCCAATTTCGCCCGCATGATGACCGCCAAGGCGCGGGCGCTGGGCATGCGGGGAACCGTTTTCCGCAACGCCAACGGCTTGCCTGATCCCGGGCAGTTCACGACGGCGCGCGACATGGCGCTGCTCGGTATCGCCCTGAGAGAGCATTTTCCACAATATTACGGCTATTTCTCGCAGCGCTCCTTTCTTTACGGGCGACAGCGCATCAACGGCCATAACCGTCTGCTCGGACGCATCAAGGGCGTCGACGGCATCAAGACCGGTTATACCCGCGCCTCCGGCTATAACCTGGTCTCCTCGGTATCGGATGGCGACCGGCGCATCGTAGCGGTGGTCATGGGCGGCAGGTCCGGCGGCAGCCGCGACAGCCAGATGGCCGGGTTGATCAATGCCTACATGCCGAAGGCGTCGTCGCGCGGCGGCGGCATGCTGATTGCCAAAGCCGGTGGCGGCAATCCGATTTCAGCCCTGGCCAAGGTGCTTCTGCCGAAGCATGACGCGCCGACGCCGGATAGTAAGCCGGACGACGATGCCGTTGCCTCCCTCGTCGAGGAAAATGCTCCCGTCGTTGAAGAAACCACTCCGGTCGTTCAGACCAGAAAGGTCAAGACGGCGGCCGTGGCGACAGCGGACGATGTGGCGACGGCCCGGGTCGCCGCAGCCTATGCCGAACCGGCTGCAGAGGTCGATCCGGTCAGCACGGCGTCGGTGCCATCCGGCTGGGCAATACAGGTCGCCTCTTCGCCAAAGCAATCCGAAGCAAAGGCTTTCCTCGACAAGGCGACGAAGCAGGTGCCCTCCGTTCTGGCCGATGCCTCCGGTTTCACCGTCGCCTTCGACAAAGACGGCGTCACCTATTACCGCGCCCGGTTCGGTGGTTTTGGTTCGAAGACCGCCGCCTGGAGGGCTTGTAACGCTTTGAAAAAGAAGAAGATCGAGTGCTACGCCGTCCAGCAGTAAGGGCGCGAAACGATATCTTTCCCGAAAGTTCTGCGTCGAAGGAGACTAGTTGTGATTGGAGAGCAAGACGTCCTTGGCTTCGTTGATCCGCGCCGCCAGGAAAGACGTGCCACCGATATCGGGGTGCAGGCGCTGCATCAGGCGGCGGTGCGCCTTGCGGACATCCGCCGCGGCAGCCCCCGCTTCAAGACCAAGGATCTTGTAGGCCTCCTCCTTAGTCATGGCGCCCGAACCTGGCGCAACACCCAGCCCTTCGCCACCATTCGCATCAGCGTCTTTGCGCCAGATGGGAAATCTGCCGTCAAGATACGTCTCTAGCAGCTGGCGGCTCTCCGGATCGCCGGAGAGCTCGCGATAAAGTTGCTGCAATTCGGCAAGCCCCATCGAGCCAAGCATCTTGCCTTCATGGCGCCCAGCCAGCACGAGGCCTTCGAGGCCGCCGGTGTCGTGATCGAGTTCCATCTCAAGCGCCGCGGTACGCACCGTCGAACGCTTGCCCGGTGCCAGTTTTGCGGCCGGCTGATTCATGCGCATGGAGCCATACCAGGCGAGCGCGGCCGACAGGATCAAGCCGCCGAGGCCCTCGCGCCCGACCAGCAGCACGGCAACGCCGACCAGCCCGAGCAGCACGGGTCCAAGGGTCCTCATGCCGCCTGCAAGCTTCCCCGGATCGGCGCGCAGGAAGATGGTGAGCATGCCGAGAAGCACCAGAAGCAATGCTACAAAAGCGATAATCGCGCCCATCAGTTTCCGCCGCCCCGCAGATGCTCGATCATCAGCCGGTCCTCCGGCCTGCCCCGGTCCTCCAGTGCTTTCAGACCGCCGGTCGCAAACACGGCGACGGACGAAAGCAGGCCGGCCAAGGTCGCGGCAGCCCGCCCATCAAACCGGAACCAGGCCCCTTTGGACAGCCGTGCAATTTCCTTGAACGCCTTTTCTGCACCGGCATCATGGCCTTCCTGAAAAACGAAGACAGGAACGCCGTGCAGACCTAGGCTACCGGCCTTTTCGGCCAGATCATCTATGTTTTCTTCCATCGCATCGCCGATATAGACCAGCGCGTTGACCTTGGCCGCCGCCGTCTGTTTCAGCGCATGGGCGAGCACCTTGCCGATCTGGGTGTGGCCGCTACGGCAGTCGATGCGCGTCATCAGCTGCTTCAGAGCTTCGGTATCGGTGACGAATGCGGAGGAACGGCACTCGCCAAGCCCGCGGAAATAGACCAGTTGAACCTTGAGCACCCCAGCCTTGCCGACGGCGTCGAACATCTCGGCCTGCAGCGCACAGGCGAGATCCCAGGTCGGCTGGCGGCTCATCGTAGCGTCGAGGGACAGGATCAGCCTGCCTGAACCGGTGGCGGATGCAGCGAGCGTCCTTGCCTGACGGAGAAAGGCGTCGATCTCGCCGGTGCTCGATTGGGACTCGACCGGCGCAGGATTGGCCTTTGCAGGCACGGGCTGCTTCTTGTCGCTCATGACATTCAAGATGTGGCGTTGTTCCCCAGCTTGCAAGCCCAGATCAGGCGACCTGCAGGACCGGTGATGATGGCAACTGCGGACAAGCGTTCGGCCGGTGCCCTTGGCGTTACGGTTCTTGGCGTCAGAGTAGGCCGAGATCGGCAAGCTCACGCCTGAGCTTCGGCGGCATTTCGATCAGCCCGGCTTTGCCCTTGCCGAGATCGGCCGGCGCGTCCGCCGGCTTCAGGTAGCGCCACCCTTGGAATGCACGGCGCGGCTGCCAGTCGGTGCGCACGACCTCGGGATCGAGGATCAGATGGCAGCGGCCGATGCCATCGTCATCAGTGAAGGGCCGGATTTCGGTGATCAGCTGACGGCATTGGACATTGCCCTTGACCACCCAGTAGAGCGAGCCGCCGTCGGTGATCTCGGCGCCGCGCGTCGGCACCATGCGGGTGGTGTGGTAGTGTTCGGCCGGTTCGCCGGCGCGGCGCCGCTCGTCGAGGCGGAAGGCAATCCACTCTTCCAGATCCTCGACGCTGTCACAGCCGACGCAAAGCTTTATGAGATTGAGAGACATCGTTTAAGGTTTAGCCCAGCACGCGAACGCGTCAACGGCCTGATCGACTTCTCCACAGTGGTGGTCCAGGCCGCCAGACTGGCGCTCAGCACTCCACGACATTGACGGCCAATCCGCCAAGGCTGGTTTCCTTGTACTTTTCGTTCATGTCGAGGCCGGTCTGGCGCATCGTCTCGATCGCCGCATCGAGCGGCACGAAATGAACGCCATCGCCCTTGATGGCCAGCGAAGCGGCGGTCACCGCCTTGACAGCGCCAAGCGCGTTGCGCTCGATGCACGGCACCTGCACCAGGCCGCCGACCGGATCGCAGGTCATGCCGAGATGATGTTCCAGCGCGATTTCGGCAGCGTTCTCGACCTGCTCGGGCGTGCCGCCCATGACGGCGCACAATCCCGCCGCAGCCATCGCCGAAGCCGAACCGACCTCGCCCTGGCAGCCTACCTCGGCCCCCGAGATCGAAGCATTGGTCTTGATGATGCCGCCAACGGCCGCCGCCGTCAGCAGGAAATCGCGGATACTCGGCTGGTCGGCTTCGGGATGGAAATGCAGCCAATAGCGCAACACCGCGGGCAGAGTGCCGGCCGCCCCATTGGTTGGCGCGGTGACGACACGGCCGCCGGCGGCGTTCTCCTCGTTGACCGCCATTGCATAGATCGACAGCCAGTCATTGGCGAGCAGCGGGTTGGGCCGGTTCTGCTGCCATTGCTCCTGCAACTTGTCGTGCAGCATCCGGGCACGGCGGCGCACCTTCAGTCCGCCGGGCATGATGCCGTCTTGCGACAGGCCGCGCTCGATGCATCCCTTCATGGCGCTCCAGATGCCGTCGAGGCCGGCGTCGAGCTCCTTGCGCGACATCTGCGTCTCCTCGTTGACGCGCTTCATCTCGGCGATGGAAAGGCCACTTTTCGCTGCCATTGAGAGCATTTCGACGGCGTTCTTGAACGGATATGGAACCTTCTTGCCTTCGGTTGTCGCCGAGCCCCTCGCCTTCATCCGCTGCAATTCTTCCTCGGAAACGACAAAGCCGCCGCCGATCGAATAGTAGACGCGCCTCAGCAGCAACCGGTCTCCGGCATCATAGGCAGAAAACGCCATGCCATTGGCGTGACCCGGCAGCGGCGTCTTGCGATCCAGCACCAGATCCGTTGCCGGGTCGAAACGATAGGACGGATGGCCGGGCGGCGAAATCCGCTTCTCGGCGGCGATGCGAGCGGCGATGCCGTCGGCGTGGTCAGGATCCACCGTCTGCGGCGTCTGGCCGGCGAGGCCGAGCACCACGGCGCGATCGGAGCCATGGCCGATACCGGTATAGGCGAGCGAGCCATGCAGGCTGGCCGCGATTCGGTCGACCCTGGCGTCGGCCGGACGCGGCCAGTCGTCTCCCGCAATCTCGTCGAGAAACCGCCGCGCAGCCGTCATCGGCCCCATCGTGTGCGAACTCGATGGGCCGATGCCGATCTTGAACAGGTCGAAAACCGAAAGGAACACGTGGGCGTTTTCTCCTGGGACCCTGTTGAGATCTACATATAGGAATTCCCATGATGTTTTCCGCTGTTTTGAAGATCGCGGCGCTGCGCCTGCCGACCTTGTTTGCTCCGGCAGCGACATTCCGGCTTCGGCCATCGAAGCGTCCCCTCCGCCTGTGGTAAAAGCACCGCATGAGCGATTCCTTTCATTTATCGACGGCCGACCTTGCTGCGCTGGGGTTCTTCCTTGCCGCGTGGGTGCTGCATACGCTCGCCGCCGACGGAATGCTGGTCAGCCGCATGTCGCTGACGAGGGCGATGAACGCGCAGCGCGAGGCCTGGATGAGGACCATGGCCGAACGCGAGATCCGCATCGTCGACACCGCCATCATGAGCGGCCTGCAACAGGGGACCGCCTTCTTTGCCTCCAGTTCGCTAATTGCGATCGGCGGCTGTTTTGCCTTGCTCGGCACTTCCGATCAGGTTCTCACTGTGCTGAGCGACCTGCCGTTTGGCGCCACATCCTCACGCGCCGCCTTCCAGACGAAGGTGTTCGGGCTGGTGCTGATCCTGGCCTTTTCCTTCTTCAAGTTCGGCTGGGCTTACCGGCTGTTCAACTATTGCTCGATCCTGATCGGCGCGGTGCCGATTCCGCATGGCGAGGCGTCGCGCAATCCGGTCACCGAGACGGCGGTGTGGCGCGCGGCCCGCATGAACATGCTGGCCGGGAAGCATTTCAATTCCGGGCTGCGCGGCGTGTTCTTCTCGATCGGTTATCTTGGCTGGTTCGTCGATCCCGCCGTTTTCGTGCTATCGACGCTGCTGCTTCTGGCGGTGCTGGTGCGCCGCCAATTTTTCTCGGCGGCGCGGCAGGCGGTGCTCGGTCAGCCGCCTGGCCCGGGAAAAGGCTGATCAATGCGGCCCGACAGCCAATAGGCGACGAGCCCGATCCATTCGCGAATCGCGATGGTCGTGGTCTGCAGCGCTTCGTTGGTAGATTTGCGGAACAGGCTGATACCTTCCTTACCGGAGGTGCGGTAGTCGACCGGCCATGGAACCGTCGGGAAGCCGGCTCTGTCGAACAGCGCCTTGGCGCGCGGCATGTGGAAGGCTGAGGTCACCAGCAGCCAGATCTCGCCGGGTTTCGGCGTAATCAGCCGCTTGGTGAAGACGGCATTCTCGTAGGTGTTGCGTGACTTGTCTTCCAGGATCAGACGATCGGCCGCCACGCCGAGCGCAGTGAGTACGCGTGGCGCCGTGGTTGAGTCGCCTTCGTCCTCACCGATTATTGCAACGGGGCCGCCTGAAATGACGACTCTCGCTGTCGGAAAACGCCGCGCCAGCACGGCTGCCTCGACAATTCGATCGCCACTGGCGTTGAGTTCATAACCGCCGCGAACGAAATTGATGGCGCCGTCCATACCGCCGCCGAGCACAACGATTCCGTCAACCCTTTCCGGCAGGGGTGGCTTAGGGAAACGCTCCTCGAGCGGATTGAGCATCACTGCGCCGAGCGAGGTCCATGCTGACAGTGCCAGGACAAGGAAGGCCAGCACGCTGCCGGTGGCAAATAGCCTTTTGCGCCCGACCAATGCCGCAAGCAATCCAGCCAGCAGCAGGATGATCGCGAGATTAAGCGGCTGGACGAAGAGCCACAGGACCTTGGAGACATAGAAGAACATCCCTCACCCCCTCAGATGAGAAACGATCCTACCACCATTTTTCCGGCTGAAATGTGCCGGCCGCCTGTTCGATGACATGGGCGGTCTGGAACAGCGTTTCCTCGTCGAAAGGCCGGCCGATCAGCTGCAGGCCGAGTGGCAGCCCCTTGGCGTCGAGCCCGGCCGGAACCGCGATGCCGGGCAAGCCGGCCATGTTCACCGTCACCGTAAAGATGTCGTTGAGATACATCTTGACCGGGTCGGCGGCCATGTCTTCGTCTGCGATGCCGAAGGCGGCGGACGGCGTTGCCGGCGTCAGGATGACGTCGACACCTGCGACAAACACATTTTCGAAATCGCGCTTGATCAGGTTACGAACCTTCTGCGCCTGCAGATAGTAGGCATCGTAGTAGCCAGCGGAAAGCACATAGGTGCCGATCATGATGCGGCGCTTGACCTCACGCCCGAAGCCGGCGGCGCGGGTCTTTTCATACATGTCGACAATGTCCTTGCCGGGCACGCGCAATCCATAGCGGACGCCGTCGTAACGGGCGAGGTTGGACGAGGCTTCGGCGGGCGCAACAATGTAATAGGCCGGCAGCGCGTATTTCGTGTGCGGCAGCGAGATGTCGACAATCTCGGCGCCGGCATCCCTCAGCCAGGCAATGCCCTTCTGCCACAACGCCTCGATCTCCTCGGGCATGCCGTCGACACGGTATTCCTTGGGGATGCCGACCTTCATCCCCTTGATCGAGCGGCCGATCGCCGCCTCGTAATCCGGCACCGGCAGGTCGACGGAGGTCGTGTCCTTCGGGTCGACCGAAGCCATCGACTTCAACAGGATCGCGGCATCGCGCACGTCGCGCGCGATCGGCCCGGCCTGGTCGAGCGACGAGGCGAAGGCGACGACGCCCCAACGCGAGCAGCGGCCATAGGTCGGCTTAATGCCGACCGTGCCGGTGAAGGCGGCGGGCTGGCGGATCGAGCCGCCGGTGTCGGTGGCGGTAGCGCCGGCGCACAGGAAGGCCGAGACGGCTGATGCCGAGCCACCGGACGAACCGCCCGGCACCAGCTGGGCATTGTCCAACGTGCGCGCGGTCCTGGTGCCGCCCGCCGAAACGAAGCCGCCCTCGCCCTGATGTGTCGTCGGCATTACCACCGTGTCGAGCCGCGAACGCCGCCACGGGTTGATGACAGGCCCGTAATACGAGGTCTCGTTGGACGAGCCCATGGCGAACTCGTCCATGTTGAGCTTGCCGAGCATGACGGCGCCATCCGCCCACAGATTGGCGGTGATAGTCGATTCGTAGCGCGGCTTGAACCCGTCAAGCACGTGGCTGCAGGCCTGGGTGTGGACGCCTTCGGTGCCGAACAGATCCTTGATGCCGAGCGGGATACCCTCGAGCGACCCGCCCTCGCCCTTGGCCAGTTTCGCGTCGGAGGCCTTGGCCATGTCGCGCGCTTTGTCGCCAGTGACCACCACATAGGCATTGAGCGCCGGATTGGCTCGCTCGATAGCCGAAAGATAAGCCTCGGTGACTTCGGTGGCGGTGATCTCCCTGGAGCGCAATTTGGCGCGGGCCTGCGAAATCGTCAGCTGGGTCAGGTCGCTCATCAGGCAAGACTCTTTTCGTAAAACACCGACCACTCGGAATTGGGATAATTCAGCACCGGCCCACAGCGCGAAAAACCGGCGCGTTCGTAGACGGTCCAGGCGGCGGGATGACGGTCGCCCGTCTCCAGCACCAGACGCTTCAGCCCTTCTTGGCGCGCCAAGCCCTCAATCCGCTCGACGATCATCGCACCGATTTTGCGGCCGCGATGCGAAGGCCGCGTATACATACGCTTGACCTCGCCGACGACAGCATCGTGGCGCTTCAGCGCGCCGCAACCGATGGCAAGGCCGTTATCGCGGGCGATGAAGATGGTCGTGTCGCGGTCCGCCATCTGCTCGACCGTCAAATGGTAGCAATGCTCCGGCGGCGTCAACTCCAGCAATGTGGCGTTGAGCTCCTCGACCAGCCCACGCACATCGTCCTGCAGCGGCGTCTCCGCGGCGATCTCGATTACCATCGGCCAGCTACTCCACGACCTTTGGCACGAGAAAGAAGTTCTCTTCGGTTGCCGGCGCGTTGGCGACGATGTCGGCTGCCTTGCTGCCGTCGGTGACGACGTCCTGGCGCTTCTTCATTGCCATCGGCGTGACCGAGGTCATCGGCTCGACGCCGGAAACATCGACCTCGTTCAACTGCTCGACAAAGCCCAAAATGGCGTTCAATTCGCCGGTCATGCGCTCTGCATCCTCCTCGCTCACCGCAATGCGGGCAAGGTGCGCGACGCGCTTCACGGTTTTAATATCAACGGACATGTTGTGCCTCGGGGAAAACCAGCGCTATAGCGGCGCAGCGCGTGCCGCGCAACATGCATCGTGCCGACAACTGCCCTACGGCATCGCCACGCCGTCGCAGAGGAAATAGCTGCCACCGTTGCCGCTCTGCTCGCTTTCGTCCGCGGCAGGCCGAACCGAAACCAGGTCGATCTGCTTCGGGTTCATCTGAGTCAGTGAGAGAACATCCGGAAAGACGTAGCCCGGCTCCTGGCAGATGGCGGTCACCGCCCAGCTTGGCGACCGTGTCGCCTTGGTGATCTGCAGGAACTCGCAGTTATATTCGATGCTTTCCAGTCCGTTTGCCGACAGTACGATATTGCCGCCCTCGATCACCGTCTGCAGCGTATCCTTTTTGGCCTGCGCGCAGAGATCCTCCGATTGCAGATAGATGCCCTCGATGAAATCCTCGGCGGCCAGCGCCGGCGATGCGGCAACCAGCATAGAAATGCAAAGAGAGTTTCTCAGACCCATGTCGTCATTCCGGTTCGCTATTCCTACAGCGTAATCGTCTCGCCGATCTTCGGCAACGCCACTTTCACACCCGATCCGTCCAGCCCGGCCACAAACTTGTCGGCGGTCTGATCTATCATCGGAAATGTGCCGAAGTGAGCGGGAACGACCGTCTCGAACTTGAAGAAACGCTGGCAGGCAAGAGCTGCCACCGCGCCACCCATGGTGAAGCGGTCGCCGATCGGCACGATGCCGATCTTCGGCTCATGCAACTCGTTGATCAGCGCCATATCGGAAAAGATGTCTGTGTCGCCCATATGGTAGAGCGTCTTATCCTCGGGGAAGTGCAGGACGAGCCCGCCCGGATTGCCGAGATAGGTGTTCTGGCCGCTCTCGCCTAGAAAGGACGATGAATGCAGAGCCTGAACGAAAGTGGTGGTGAAGCCGCCGCAATCGACGGTACCGCCGATATTGCCGGGATTGATTTGCTTGTCACTGACGCCTTTGCCGACCAGGTACATGCAAATCTCGAAATTGGCGACAAGCATCGCGCCGCTTTTCTTGAGCACTTCGACGGCGCCGCTGATGTGGTCGCTGTGGCCATGGGTAAGCAACACGTGCGTGACCCCTTCGGCCGGCTCTTCCCAGCCGCCTGTCCATGACGGATTGCCGACCAGATACGGGTCGATGAGGATTTTCGCGCCTTCGATTTCGACGCGGAATGCCGAGTGTCCGTACCAGGTAAGTTTCATCAATGCCTTCCTCGATTTTTGCTTCGGTAGAGGCTAGAACGCCGACGGCGAAATTAAAGTGCCGCGGCATATGTTGCGCGTATAGGAAGTGCGGCGTCGCGGTCAAAGGAAAAGCCGTTGGGCATCATCACGATCGAGGAGTTGCCGGGCCGGCTCGGCGGCGGCAAGACCCTGGCTGGGCTTGACCTCGGCGACAAGACGATCGGCGTGGCGGTTTCGGACCGCGGCTTGTCCTTCGCGCACCCGCGCCCTGTCATCATGCGCAAGAAATTCTCGCTCGATGCCGCGGTGCTGCTCGCTCTGCTGCAGAAGGAAAATGCCGGCGCAGTGGTGATCGGCCTCCCCATCAACATGGACGGCTCGGAAGGCCCACGCGCCCAAAAATCCCGCGCTTTCGTCCGCAACATGGCTGGATTGACCGATCTGCCGTTCGTCTTTTGGGACGAAAGGCTGTCGACGGTGGCGGCCGAGCGGACACTGATCGAGATGGATTTTTCCCGCAAGAAACGCGCCGGCAAGATCGATTCAGCGGCGGCGGCCTTCATCCTGCAGGGTGTTCTCGACCGGCTTCAGGCGCTCGGAGTCGATGCCTGGTCGAAATAGCGATTGCGCGTTGCCTTGATCCAGCTGCCGATCGCCTTGCGGCGGCGAAATGCCCAGAACGCCATCAGCAGTAGGCCGTCGAAGACGCAAGCCTTCGCCACCATGCCCGGGATGAGCGCCGGATCGACGCCGAGCATCTGCCCATAAAGCTGGAAAACGAGATCGTGCAATTGGCGGCTCAGCATGACATAGCCGAAATTGATGTCGTTGAGCGACAGAAAGAACCAGCCCCAGAACAGGAGGAGCGGAGCCGCCCACAGCGCGAACAAGGTGCGCATCAGCGATCGTCCCTCGAATCCGGCCGGCCCGAAATGCGCGCAAGCGAGGAATTGTACGCCGCTGCCTTGGCCATGATATGCGCGGCCGCGCGGATTTCGCCGGTCACTGGAACTGCCGCGGCAGCGGCTGAGCGCCGCTCGGCGAGCATCGCGACATATGACGCCAGAAGTGCCGCCAATTGCACGGCGACAACCATGAACAGCCCATTGATACCTTGCGCAGCGCCGCCGATGACGATCAACGACAGCACGCCCGAGGCCGAGATGAAGGCGATCCGCACAACACTGTCGGCTGGGTCCGGGTTGGTGGCGTCGCTGGTCAATGCTTCAACAAAGGCCCAGCAGAACAGCACCGCGACGACAAGCAATGCCACGGCGAGCGGCGCCACGACGACGGCGTTTTCAAGATCGGCAAAGCGAGTGTTCTGGACGGGAACGCCGAGCACGCCAAGGGCCGCCGCGACGCCACGATTCCCATCGATGCAGATGAACGCCAGCAGGGCGAAAACGGCCGCCCAATGCAATGCCAGAAAAGAGCTCAAAATATGCCGCATGACGCTCCTGCTTCGCAGGACAAAGACCGCTCAGCCGAACAGTCCTTGCCTTAACCATAACACTGGGCTTTGCCACCGGCCGCCGCAATGGAAACCATTTGTTAAGGTTAACGATCATCCACAGGGCGCGCGAAAAAAAGCGGCTACGACCCGGGCGACGGCACTAGTTGATCGGCGGGTAGAGCGTGTCGATGATCATCCGCGCATCGTGGCGCGAATCGAGCATTCCATAGGTGTTGCGCCACTGGCCGGCGAGGCGCGTCTCGACGAAGGCGTCGGCGATCCGCCCTGCCCCCAGCCTGCGAAGCTCTGCCGCCGCCGCCGACAATGCCAATTGCTCGGTCAACAGCCGCGCTGAGCCCTCGTCGGTTGCAGCGACCTGCATTGCTGCCTTGAGCACGCCGACGGTGCCGCGTCCGCCAGCGCCGAGATCGCGGTCGATGCCGGCCAGCACGTCATCGAACAGGCCTGGCGCGCGGCCGAGCACTCGCAACACGTCGAGCGCCATGACGTTGCCTGAACCCTCCCAGATCGCGTTGACCGGAGCTTCGCGATAGTAGCGGGCGAGCGGCCCCTCCTCGACATAGCCATTGCCGCCGAGGCATTCCATCGCCTCATAGAGCAGCGGCGGCGCAATCTTGCAGACCCAGTATTTGACGACCGGCGTCATGGCGCGGGCGAAGGCCGCCTCGCCGCGGTCGCCGGCCGCCTCGTCGAAGGAGCGCGCCAGCCGGAACGACAGCGCGGTAGCGGCGGCAACGTCGAGCGCCATGTCGGCCAACACACGCTGCATCAGCGGCTGCTCGATCAGATTGGTTCCGAACACCTGGCGGTGGCGCGTGTGGTGGACGGCCTCGGCCAGTCCGGCCCGCATGATCGCCGAGGAGGCGACGGCACAGTCGAGCCGCGTCAGGGTCACCATGTCCATGATCGTCTTCACGCCGGCGCCGGGCTCGCCAACCATCTCGCCGATTGCATTGACGAATTCCACCTCGGAGGACGCATTGGAGCGGTTGCCGAGCTTGTCCTTCAGCCGCTGAAAGCGGAAGCCGTTGCCGGATCCGTCGCCAAGCAAGCGGGGAACCAGAAAGCACGACAGTCCCTCCGGCGCCTGTCCGAGCACCAGGAAGGCATCCGACATCGGCGCCGACATGAACCATTTGTGGCCGGTCAGGCGATAAAAACCGCTGCCGGCGCGCTCGGCCTTGGTGACGTTGGCACGAACATCGGTACCGCCTTGCTTCTCGGTCATGCCCATGCCGAGCGTCAGCCCGGCTTTTTCGACCGGCGGCTTTTGGCCCTGATCGTATTTGCGCGTCGTCACCCGAGGCGCCCATTCGCGAAACAGTTTCGGGCTGGCCATCAGCGCTGCCAGCGAAGCGCTGGTCATGGTGATCGGGCAAAGATGCCCGGTTTCGAGCTCAGCCGTGAGGTAAAAGCGCGCGGCGCGCACCTGGTGGCGGCGGCCGATCTCGGCGTCGCCATTCTCCCAGACCGACGAATGCAGCCCGTTGGCGACCGAGCGGCGCATCAGCGCGTGATAGGCGGGGTGGAACTCGACCTGGTCGATGCGCCGGCCCTGGCGATCATGGGTCCTGAGCTTCGGCGTCTCGACATTGGCAAGACGGGCCAGTTCCTGCGCCTCATGCGTCAAAACGAAACGGCCAAGCCCGTCGAGGTCCTTGCGCACCGGATCGGAAAAGCGCTCGGCAAGCTGGATCAGCAACGGATCGCCCCGCCAGGCGTTGCCGCCGGCCAGCGGCGGCGGCTGGTTGGTCACGTCGTCGGTCACGCTTCGTCCTTATCACCTGAAGTCTGCGAATCCAAAGTCATCGCGGTTTATAGCCTATGGCCGGCGGCGCGCGACGAAAATACCGGGGAGAACCGATCCAATCCCAAGCCGGTGCTTGCAGCCGCGGAGCCTCCCCCCTATAGCAGCGACTTGAGATGACTGACGCATCGTCCCTTCCACTTTATCCCCACCGCCATCTTCTAGGCATCCGCGATCTTTCCCCCGCCGACATCGAGCTTCTGCTCGACCGGGCGGACCGGGCCGTTGCCATCTCGCGGCAATCGGACAAGAAGACATCGACGCTGCGCGGCCGCACCCAGATCAATCTCTTCTACGAAGCCTCGACCCGTACGCAATCGTCGTTCGAGCTGGCCGGCAAACGGCTCGGCGCCGACGTCATGAACATGTCGGTGGCAAGCTCGTCGGTGAAGAAGGGCGAGACGCTGATCGATACCGCGATGACGCTGAACGCCATGCGCCCCGACATATTGATCATCCGCCACCAATCGGCGGGCGCGGCGGCACTTCTTGCTCAAAAGGTCGGCTGCTCGGTGGTCAATGCCGGCGACGGCGCTCATGAACATCCAACGCAGGCGCTGCTCGACGCGCTGACCATCCGCCGCGCCAAGGGTCCGTTGTCGAAGCTGATCGTGGCGATCTGCGGTGACATCCTGCATTCGCGCGTGGCCCGCTCCAATATCATTCTGCTCAACGCACTCGGTGCCCAAGTACGGGTCGTCGCCCCTTCGACGCTTTTGCCCGCCGGCATCGAGAAGATGGGCGTCATCGTCACCCGCTCGATGGGCGAGGGTCTGAAGGACGCCGACGTGGTGATGATGTTGCGCCTGCAGCGCGAACGCATGGAAGGCGCTTTCGTACCCTCGGTGCGCGAATATTTCCGCTATTTCGGGCTCGACGCCGAGAAGCTGAAAGCGGCCAAGGACGGTGCGCTGGTCATGCATCCCGGCCCGATGAACCGCGGAGTCGAGATCGCCTCCGAGATCGCCGACGGCCCGCAAAGCGTTATCCAGGAACAGGTTGAGATGGGCGTCGCCGTGCGCATGGCGGTGATGGAAGCGCTGCTCGACCCCCGTCGAAACCACGAGGGCCACGGCGCATGAGCATAACGGTCTTCAGCCGCGCCCGCATCGTCGACCCATCGCGCGGCATCGACGAGATAGGCACCGTCATCGTCGAAGGGCGCAAAATCGTTGCCGCCGGCAAGGCGGCCTTGAACCAGGGCGCGCCCGAAGACGCCACGATCATCGAGTGCGCTGGTAAGGCGATCATCCCCGGCCTGATCGATGCACGTGTCTTCATCGGCGAACCGGGCGGCGAACACCGCGAAACCATCGCATCGGCGAGCATTGCTGCGGCGGCGGGCGGCGTCACCTCAATCGTCATGATGCCCGATACCGACCCGGTGATCGACAATGTCGCACTGGTCGAGTTTGTGCTGCGCACCGCCAAGGACACGGCAATCGTCAACATCTTTCCGGCGGCAGCGATCACCAAGGGGCTGGAAGGCCGCGAGATGACCGAATTCGGCCTATTGCGCGAGGCTGGAGCGGTCGCCTTCACCGACGGCCGGCATTCTATTGCCAGCGCGCTGGTGATGCGTCGCGCGCTGACCTACGCGCGCGATTTCGACGGCGTCATCGCGCATGAAACCCAGGACGCCGATCTCGCCTCGGCCGGCGTGATGAACGAAGGCCTTTACGCAAGCTGGCTTGGCCTTGCCGGCATTCCTCGCGAGGCCGAATCAATCCCCCTGGAGCGCGATCTCGCGCTGGCTCGCCTGACCGGCGGCTCCTATCACGCTGCCAAGATCTCGACGGCTATGGCGGCAGACGCGGTAGCGCGCGCAAAAGCCGACGGCGCCAACGTCACAGCAGGCGTGTCGATCCACAATCTGTCGCTCAACGAGAATGATGTCGGCGAGTACCGCACCTTCTTCCGGCTGACGCCGCCGCTGCGCGCCGAGGAAGACCGGCTGGCGATGATCGAGGCGGTCAAGGACGGCACCATCGACCTCATCGTCTCCTCGCACGACCCGCAGGACGTCGACACCAAGCGCCTGCCCTTCGCCGATGCTGCGGCCGGCGCCATCGGGCTGGAAACGCTGCTGGGCGCGGCGCTGCGGCTCTATCACAATGGCGACGTGACGCTGCTCCGGCTGGTCGAGACCTTATCCACCGCGCCGGCTAGATTGTTCAGCCTGCCCGGCGGCACGCTGAAACCGGGGGCTTTGGCCGACCTTGCACTCGTCGATCTGGACGAGCCATGGATCGTCAGCGAGAGCGGCATCCGCTCGCGCTCGAAAAACACCTGTTTCGAAGGCGCGCGGCTGCAAGGCAAAGTCTTGCAAACGATGGTGGCGGGCCGCACAGTGTTTTCGGCCTAGGACGGAACAGGCGTCACGCCTTCAAATCCGTTCAGCCAAGGAAACTTCGGGGGAACAATGGCTTACAGTCCCGTCTTGGCATTGGTGTTCGGCTATCTTCTCGGCTCGATCCCCTTCGGGCTGCTGATCACCCGTGCCGCCGGCCTCGGCGACGTGCGCAACATCGGCTCCGGCAACATCGGCGCCACCAATGTGCTGCGCACCGGCAACAAGGGTCTGGCGGCGGCCACCCTGCTGCTCGACGCCCTTAAAGGCACCGCGGCTGTGCTGATCGCCGGCCGCTTTGCACCTGAGCTCGGACTCTGGGCCGGTTTCGGTGCGTTTCTAGGCCACCTCTTTCCGGTCTGGCTCGGCTTCAAGGGCGGCAAGGGTGTCGCCACCTACGTCGGCGTGCTGATCGGCCTTGCCTGGCAGGTGGCGGTGATCTTCGCCGTTGTCTGGCTCGCGGTGGCTTTCCTGTTCCGCTACTCCTCGCTGGCGGCATTGACGGCAGCGGTCGTCGTGCCAGTGGCCTTGTACTTCCTGAGCACGCCGCAGATTGCCGGGCTTTTCGCGGCGATGAGCCTGATCGTCATCATAAAGCACCGCGCCAACATTGCGCGGCTGCTTGCCGGCACCGAGGGTAAGATCGGGGCAAAGGAGTGAGCGAGCCCGCCGCCGGGCCGCGCCTCAGCGACCGGCAGCGGCTGAGCTGGCTTCGCCTGATCCGCACGCCGAATGTCGGCCCGGCTTCCTTTCGCGACCTGATCAACCGGTTCGGTTCGGCCGAAGCAGCGCTTGCGATGCTGCCGGAGCTGATGATTTCGGGTGGCGCCAAAAAAATCGTCCGCATTCCGTCCATTGCCGAGGCCGAGGCCGAGCTGGAGGCAGCCAGGCGGGCGGGCGCCCGCTTCGTCGGCATCGGCGAGGCGGATTATCCGCCGCTGATGAAGAGCATGGACCATCCGCCGCCGTTGCTCGCGGTCAGGGGCAGTAGTGCGGTTTTCCGCTTGCCCGCGGTCGCCATCGTCGGCGCTCGCAACGCCTCGCTGGCCGGCATCAAGATGGCGCGGATGCTGGCGGCGGATCTCGGCCGCGACGGCTATGGCATCGTCTCCGGCTTGGCGCGCGGCATCGATACGGCCGCGCACCAGGGCAGCCTTTCGACCGGCACGATCGGTGTGCTCGCCGGCGGCATCGATTTGCCCTACCCGCCCGAAAATGCCGGGCTGTGCGACGAGATTGCCGAGCGCGGTGGCGCCATCGTCTCGGAAATGCCGTTTGGCTGGCAGCCGCGCGCGCAGGATTTTCCGCGCCGCAACCGGCTTGTTGCTGGCGCCGCATTGGGATTGGTGGTGGTCGAGGCCGCACAGCGCTCCGGCTCGCTGATCAGCGCCCGGCTTGCCGGTGAGATGGGCCGACTGGTCTTCGCCGTTCCCGGTTCGCCGCTCGATCCGCGCGCCGCCGGCACCAATGGCCTGCTCAAGGACGGCGCCACCCTTGTCACCGAGGCCGCCGATGTCACCAGTGCGATCGCGCCGCTGGTCGGCGCCTGGGCGCCAAGGACATCGCCGCTTGAAGAGCCGCCCGACTTTCCGGCAACGCCGCCGCCGCGCGAGGATGACCGCGACCGCGTCGTCGAGGCACTCGGCCCGACGCCGGTAGCAGTCGACGAGATCATCCGCCACACCGGCCTGCATCCCGCCCAAGTGTTCATGGTGCTGCTGGAGCTCGACCTCGCCGGCCGGCTCGAACGCCATGCCGGCGGTAGTGTCTCGCTGATTTGACCGGGAGCTTGCGCATGTCCCGGCGCGCATTCAGACGTGATTTCATGACCGATCTAAGCAACAAACCAAAGCGGACGCTGTTCACTCGTAAGACGGCCTTCGTTTGGGCGGCATTGAGCGTCGTGCTGGCGCTGCAATGGTCGATGGATCTCGGCACGCTGGGTTTTCCCGACAGCTATACAACGCCCTTCGCAAGAGGGACGAGCACGCTTCTGGGCATTCTGACGGCAGCCTGCATGGCCCAGGGTCTCTACTTTTTCCTGGCCGGCGTGTTCGGCAGAAAGGTAAGCGCCGTCGGTCTTTGCCCGCAAATCCTTGCCGCAGCGGTTCTCACGGTGGTGCCGGCGCTTATCGTGAAGGATTGTCCGCATTCGCAGCTGTGCAGCAGAGCCTATGAGGCGCTCACCGGCACGATGATGGACGATGGGGCGGGTGGTTAAGGCCACCGCATGCGTTCGGCACGAGGTTGTCACCCATCTCTTAGGTACAAACTGTTACCCATGTCTCCGGGCCGTACATCTGGATTTTGGTGAGCGCGATGGGATTCGAACCCATGACCTACTGATTAAAAGTCAGTTGCTCTACCGGCTGAGCTACGCGCTCCCGCGGGCTCAGAAAGGCCGCCCTCGAAATTGCGCGGAACATAGGGAGAGTGCCTCTGCCGGTCAACCGGAAAAAGACGGCTCGCACACCGGGCTTTCCAGCAGTGTCATCATGCCTTGCGGAGCGCTTCGGCGTTGACGGAACTGCCTCCCTCTCGCGCAAGGCCGAAGCTCGCCCTCTATGGCGACAAAGGCAAGCAGCAAATCGGGAGAACCTTTGCGGATCAGCAACTTGGGATTTTTGGCGGAACAATTTGCGCAGCCTGCCCGTTTCCCGCGATAAGGGACATGCGTTTCAAGGAGAAGATCATGAATAGGATCATGTCGGGCCTGCTGGCGACCACTCTTTCGATCTCATTCGCTGCCGCGGAGATCGTGCCAGTCAACGCTCAGCCCAGCTATGCGCCCCCGGCCCAGGGGATCACCTCGAATGTCCAGACCGTCCAGTACGAGCCGTGGCGGAGGCACCGGAGTTTCAACCGCGATTTCTCGCGTCGCGATTTCTCCCGGCGCAGTTTTGCGCGTGACGATGGCATGTATTGGCGTGGCCATCGCGGCTATCGCGAATATCGTCGCGGCTATCGCCGTCACGGTGACTACTGGTTCCCGCTGGCCGCCTTCGCCACCGGAGCGCTGATTACGGGCGCTATCGTCAACAGCCAGAATCGTGTCTATCGTGGCGATGCCCACGTGCAGTGGTGCTACGACCGTTATCGGAGCTATCGCGCTTCTGACAACACTTACCAGCCCAACTACGGTCCGCGCCGGCAGTGCCGGTCGCCTTACTGAGTCCTAAAGCGCGTCGCGTTCGATCGGCCTCATGCGACGCGCTATCGCAAAACCGCTGTTTGCGCGACATGCATTAGATTAGAGGCTGCAGGCCCGCGCCCGAAACGGCGCGGGTGTTTCATTAGTGCGTATCCGGTGGCATCCCTGCCTATTGAGTACTGAGCGTCCTGCGTACAGCGTGGCGCCAACCTGCCAGCTTGGCGGCACGTGTCGAAGCATCCATGTCCGGCTTGAACCGGCGCTCGAGCGCCCAACTCCTGGCGAATTCCGCGGCCTTCGGCCAGACACCCGCCTTCGAGCCGGCCAGCCAAGCCGCACCAAGCGCCGTCGTCTCGAGAATTGTCGGCCGGTCGACCGGCGCATCGAGAATGTCGGCCAGCCGCTGCATGGTCCAGTCCGACGCCACCATGCCGCCATCGACCCTGAGCACGGTCTTGGCCGAGGCGCCCTTCCAGTCCTTTCGCATGGCGTCAAGCAGGTCGCGGGTCTGGAAGGCAACGGATTCCAGTGCCGCGCGGGCAAATTCCGCCGGCCCCGAATTGCGGGTCAGCCCGAAGATGGCGCCGCGCGCCTCGGCATCCCAGTGCGGTGCGCCGAGCCCGACGAAAGCCGGCACCAGATAGACGTTCTGCGTTGGATCAGCTTCCGCCGCCAATTTGCCGCTCTGCTCGGCCTTGCCGATCACCTTGATGCCGTCGCGCAGCCATTGTACGGCGGCGCCGGCGATAAAGATCGAGCCCTCCAGTGCATAGGTGGTCTTGCCGTTCAGCCTATAGGCGATGGTGGTCAAAAGCCGGTTCTTCGAACGCACCAGATCGCTGCCGGTGTTGAGCAGCGCGAAGCAACCGGTGCCGTAGGTGGATTTCATCATGCCCGGATCGAAACAGGCCTGGCCGATCGCCGCCGCATGCTGGTCGCCGGCCACACCGAGGATTCTGATCTCTGCACCAAACAGGCTTTTGTCTGTGATTCCAAAATCATCGGCACAATCTTTCACCTGCGGCAGCATTCTTGCAGGTATGCCAAGAATGGCCAGCAGCTCGTCGTCCCAGGCATTTTGTTCGATGTTGTAGACCAGTGTGCGCGAGGCATTGGTGGCGTCAGTGGCGTGGACCTTGCCGCCAGTCAGGCGCCAAATCAGAAAACTGTCGATGGTGCCGGCCAGCAGTTCGCCCTTCTCGGCGCGTTTTCTGGCGCCCTTCACCTTGTCCAGCATCCAGGCGATCTTGGTGCCGGAGAAATAGGGATCGAGTAGCAGGCCGGTCTTTTTTGTGAATTTCTTCTCCAGCCCCAGCTTCTTCAGTTTCTGGCATAGCGGCGCGGTGCGGCGGTCCTGCCAGACAATCGCGTTGTGGATCGGCTTGCCGGTCTCTTTGTCCCAGATGACGACGGTTTCGCGCTGGTTGGTAATGCCGATCGCGGCGACTTCGGCTGCGTTGCGGCCAGCTGTCTTCAGCGCGGCCTTCACCGTTTCCACGACGCTTGCCCATATCTCCTCGGGATCGTGCTCGACCCAGCCGGAGGCCGGATAATATTGAGTGAATTCCTTTTGCCCGCTGCCGACGACCTTCATCTTGTCGGCGAACAGGATCGCCCGGCTCGATGTCGTCCCCTGGTCGATTGCAAGGATGTATCCGGTCATTCTCTCTCCCGTCGAAGCGAATTCAAAGGTGCTACGGTGTCTCGACGCCAGACGGCGCGGAGCCGTTCACGCAAACAGGGGAGACGGCAACATGCCGCCTCCCCTGAGCATGGCGATGCGGGCGCGGACGCCCGCATCAAACGGTCCTATTGCTGCCAGCTCTTCACCAGCTCGTCGTAGTTGATGGTGACCGGCTTTTCCTTCTCGTTCTCGATCTTGAGCTGAGGAGCGAGATTGCCCTTCTTGACCGCGTCGGCGTTCCAGTAGGCGAGGTCATGCTCTTCGGCCATCTTCGGGCCAATATCGCCCTGGACGCCCGACTTCTCGATGCGGCTCATCACCTTTTCCTGCTCGGCGCAGAGCGAGTCCATCGCTTCCTGCGGGCTCTTGGCGCCCGACGAAGCATCGCCGATCGCCTGCCACCAGAGCTGTGCCAGCTTCGGATAGTCCGGCACGTTGGTGCCGGTCGGCGACCACTGGACACGCGCCGGCGAGCGGTAGAACTCGATCAAGCCGCCGAGCTTTGGCGCACGTTCGGTGAAGCTCTTGTCGTGGATCGTGCTCTCGCGGATGAAGGTCAGGCCGACATGGCTCTTCTTCACGTCGACCGTCTTCGAGGTGACGAACTGCGCGTAGAGCCAGGCGGCCTTGGCGCGGTCGGTCGGCGTCGACTTCATCAGCGTCCAGGAACCGACGTCCTGATAGCCGAGCTTCATGCCGTCCTTCCAGTAGACGCCATGCGGCGACGGCGCCATGCGCCACTTCGGCGTGCCGTCGTCGTTCAGCACGGCCTTGGCGCTGGCGTCGACCATGCTGGCGGTGAAGGCGGTGTACCAGAAGATCTGCTGGGCAACCGCGCCCTGCGCCGGAACTGGCCCCGATTCGGAGAAGGTCATGCCTTGGGCTTCCGCCGGTGCATAGGCCTTCAGCCAATCGAGATACTTCTGGATGGAGTAGACGGAAGCCGGACCATTGGTGTCGCCGCCGCGCGCCGTGCAGGAACCGACCGGACGCGAATTCTCGTCGACCTTGATGCCCCATTCGTCGACGGGCAGACCGTTCGGAATGCCCTTGTCGCCATTGCCGGCCATCGACAGCCAGGCGTCGGTGAACCGCCAGCCGAGCGACGGGTCCTTCTTGCCATAGTCCATATGGCCGTAGACCTTCTTGCCGTCGATCTCACGCCCGGTGAAGAACGCTGCAATGTCCTCATAGGCCGACCAATTCACCGGCACGCCGAGGTCGTAGCCGTATTTGGCCTTGAAGTCCGCCTTGTTCTTCTCGTCGTTGAACCAGTCGTAACGGAACCAGTAGAGGTTCGCGAACTGCTGGTCAGGAAGCTGGTAGAGTTTCTTGTCGGGCGCGGTGGTGAACGAGGTGCCGATGAAATCCTTCAGGTCGAGATTCGGATTGGTGACATCCTTGCCGTCGCCTGCCATCCAGTCGGTCAGGTTGCGCACCTGCTGGTAGCGCCAGTGCGTGCCGATCAGATCGGAATCGTTGACCCAGCCGTCATAGAGGTTCTGGCCGGTCTGCATCTGGGTCTGGATCTTCTCGACAACGTCGCCTTCCTGGGTGACGTCGTGCGTAACCTTGATGCCGGTGATGGCTGTAAAGGCCGGCGCCAGCACCTGCGATTCATACTGATGCGTGGCGATGGTTTCGGAAACCACCTTGATATCCATGCCGGCGAAAGGTTTCGCGGCATCGATGAACCATTGCATTTCGGCTTCCTGGCCGGCGCGGTCGAGCGTCGACAGGTCGCCGATTTCCTTGTCCAGGAAGGCCTTGGCCTCGTCCATTCCGGCATAGGCGTTGCTTGCCCCGAGCAACAGGACAAGCGCAGTTGTTGATGTCAAGAATTGCCGTCGCATGTATTTCCTCCACTGTTAAGTTCAAAGTGCGATCTGGATCGGCGGCCGGCACGCCGCCGTTCCAACAGTTTCCCCCTCTATACGTAGCGGAACACGCCGACGGCGTAGACCACGGAGAGAGCGAGAGCCCACCACAGATTGGGTCCGACTAGACCCAGCCAAGCGAGATGGATAAAGGCACTGCCAAGCAGCGACAGGAACAAGCGGTCGCCGCGCGTCGTTTCGAAGCGCAGCACGCCGACGCGCGGATTGCCGCCCGGCGAGACGTATTCCCACACCGCCATGCCGCAAAGCAGCAGAAAGATGGTTCCAAAGAAGGCCGCGGTCGGCCACGTCCACGCCATCCACGAAAAATCGAGGTTGGACGAGAGGTTAAATCCCCACAGGCGGATATTGGCCGGATCGCTGAAGCCTACCGTTATTGCCACGAAATCGATTTGAAGGGCCACCCAGGCCACGACGACCAGGGCGAGAAACAGCACGGCCCACCACCATGGGCTTCTGTCGACCTGCTCCATCATACCCTCCCCAGGGCAAAGCCCTTGGCGATGTAGTTGCGCACAAACCAGATGACGAGCGCGCCGGGAATCAGCGTCAGCACGCCGGCTGCGGCGAGCAGCCCCCAATCCATGCCGGCGGCCGAAACGGTGCGGGTCATGGTCGCGGCGATCGGCTTGGCGTCCGTGGTCGTCAGCGTGCGGGCGATCAGCAGCTCGACCCACGAGAACATGAAGCAGAAGAAGCACGCCACGCCGATGCCGCTCGCAATCAGCGGCATGAAGATCTTGATGAAGAAGCGCGGGAACGAATAGCCGTCGATATAGGCGGTCTCATCGATCTCCTTCGGCACCCCCGACATGAAGCCTTCGAGGATCCACACCGCCAGCGGCACGTTGAACAGGCAATGCGCCAGAGCCACGGCGATATGGGTGTCGATAAGGCCGAAGGCCGAATAAAGCTGGAAGAATGGCAGCGCGAACACCGCCGGCGGCGCCATGCGGTTGGTCAGCAGCCAGAAGAACAGATGCTTGTCGCCGAGGAAGCGATAGCGCGAAAAAGCATAGGCAGCAGGCAGTGCTGCGGCCACCGAAATCACCATGTTCATAACCACATAGGTGATCGAGTTGATGTAGCCCGAATACCAGGACGCGTCGGTGAAGATGGTGCGGTAATTCGCCAATGTCGGTGCGTGCGGGTAGAGCGTCAGCGACGAGACGATCTCGCCATTGGTCTTGAAGCTCATATTGATGAGCCAGTAGATCGGCAAAAGCAGAACGATGATGTAGAGCGTCGGCACGATCCACCACCAACGCGACTCCTCGCCGCGACGGCGCATCAGCCGTGCGATCTCGTCCTGCCGCAGCGTGCTGGCTAATCCTTGCGAAGCTGTCGTCTCGCTCACTCTGTCGGCTCTTTCGTCAGCGCGGCTCATCTCAGCGCTCCGCGTCGTAATTGGTCATCACGGTGTAGAACACCCATGACAACAACAGGACGATAAGGAAGTAGACCAGCGACATCGCCGCCGCCGGGCCGAGGTCGAACTGGCCGAGCGCCGTCTTGACGAGATCGATCGAAAGAAAGGTCGTCGAGTTGCCGGGTCCGCCGCCGGTCACCACGAACGGTTCGGTGTAGATCATGAAGCTATCCATAAAGCGCAGCAGCACGGCGATCAGCAGCACGCGGTTCATCTTCGGCAGCTGGATGTAACGGAACACCGCCCAGCGCGAGGCACCGTCGATCTTGGCCGCCTGATAAAAGGCATCCGGGATCGAGACCAGGCCGGCATAGCAGAGCAGAACGACGAGGCTGGTCCAATGCCAGACGTCCATGATGATGACCGTGACCCAGGCGTCATAAGGATCTTGCACATAATTATAGTCGATGCCGAGCGCGTTGACGTAATAGCCGAGCAGGCCAATGTCGTTGCGCCCGAACACCTGCCAGATGGTGCCGACGACGTTCCACGGGATCAGCAGCGGCAACGCCATCAAAACAAGGCAAACAGGCACGCCCCAACCCTTCTTCGGCATATTGAGCGCAATGAAGATGCCGAGCGGCACTTCGATCGCCAGGATGATGAAGGAGAAGACAAGGTTGCGGATCATCGCCTGCCAGAAGCGGCTGGAGGAAAGCAGTTCCTCGAACCACTCGGTGCCGGCCCAGAAGAAGACGTTGTTGCCGAAAGTGTCCTGCACCGAATAATTGACAACCGTCATCAGCGGTATGACCGCCGAGAACGCCACCAGCAGCAGCACCGGCAGCACCAGGAACCAGGCTCTGTTGTTCCAGGTCTTTTCCACTTCAGGCTCCCATCTCGACGCGCCAGGAATCGGCATAGATGTTGATGCCGGCCGGGTCGAACCGCACCTTCGGATCAGCCGGAACTGTCTCGTCCTCGCCGATGATGGCGGCGATCTCGCGCCCTTCGAGATTGGCACGGACCACCTTGTGGCGGCCGACGTCCTCGACCTTGCTGACCCGGACGGCCATGCCCTGGCTGCCCAGGCGCACATATTCGGGACGGATGCCGAGCTCGATGGCGCCGCCGCCCGCCTTGGGCACGCCCGGCAGTTCGATCTGCTGCGAGCCCAGCTTCGCGGTCTTGCCGTCGATCGCCACCGGCATGACATTCATGCCGGGCGAGCCGATGAAATAGCCGACAAAGGTGTGGCGCGGGCGCTCGAACAGCTCCGCCGGTGTGCCGATCTGCACGATTTCGCCGTCATACATGACGACCACCCTGTCGGCGAAGGTCAACGCCTCAGTCTGGTCGTGCGTGACATAGACCATGGTGTAGCCGAAGCGGCGGTGAAGCTGCTTCAACTGCGAGCGCAGCACCCATTTCATATGCGGGTCGATGACGGTCAAAGGCTCGTCGAACAGGATGGCATTGACGTCGGAGCGCACCAGCCCGCGTCCGAGCGAGATTTTCTGCTTCTGATCGGCGGTCAGTCCGCGCGCCTTTCGTTTGGCCATATCGGCCAGCCCGGTCATCTCCAGCGTCTCGCGCACCTTGCGGTCGACGTCGGCCTCCGGCACGCCGCGATTGCGCAGCGGGAACGCCAGATTGTCGTAGACGGTCATCGTGTCGTAGATCACCGGGAACTGGAAGACCTGGGCAATGTTGCGCTCTTGGGTCGACAGATTGGTCACGTCCCTGCCGTTGAACAGCAACTGGCCGTGCGAGGGATGCAGCAATCCCGAAATGATGTTGAGCAGCGTAGTCTTGCCGCAGCCGGACGGGCCTAGCAGCGCATAGGCGCCGCCATCCTCGAACGTGTGGTGCACTTCCTTCAGCGCGAAATCGGCATCCGTGCGGGGGTTCTGCAGATAAGAGTGGCGGATATGATTGACATCGATGCGCGCCATCGCTTCCTCCTAAGCCGCCAGCTTCGGCGCGGCCACGGCGCGGCCGTGCTCGTCGAAGACCATGATGTGGCGCGGGTCGATGAACACCTCGACCTCCTCGTCCGGCTCGAAGTCGCGAATGCCGTGGGTCAGCATGACCCAGCGCGCATCGGCAAAATCGAGATGGATGAAGCTTTCCGATCCCGTGATCTCGGTGATCGTCACCTTTGCGCGCACCGGCACCGCGGCGGCGTCGGGCCGATCGAGGGAAAGATGATGAGGCTGGAAGCCGATCGTATAGATCGCATTGGCAATGCCGAAGAGTTCGGCCGGCACCGGCAATTTCACGCCGCCCTCGAGCAGGAAATCCAGGCCCTTCTTGGCAAGCACGATGGTGTTGAGCGGCGGATCGGCGAAGGTTCTCGCCGTCACCAGATCGACCGGCTTGCGGAACACTTCGATGGTCGGCCCGAACTGGGTGATGCTGCCTTCGGAAAGCGTCGCCGTGTTGCCGCCGAGCAGCAAGGCCTCGTGCGGCTCGGTCGTGGCATAAACGAAGATTGTGCCGGCGGCCGCGAATATCTTCGGCAGTTCCGCGCGTAATTCTTCGCGCAGCTTGTAGTCTAGGTTGGCGAGCGGCTCGTCGAGCAGCACGAGGCTGGCATTCTTGACGATGGCGCGGGCCAGCGCGGTGCGCTGCTGCTGGCCGCCCGACAGACTGAGAGGCGTGCGATCGAGATAGGGCGTGAGTTTGAGAAGGGCGGCGGCATTGCGCACCTCCCTGTCGATCGTTGCCTGATCCGTGCCGGCCACCCGCAGCGGTGAGGCGATGTTTTCGTAGACCGTCATCGCCGGATAGTTGATGAATTGCTGGTAGACCATGGCGACGTTGCGCTTTTGCACAGGCATGCCGGTGACATCCTTGCCATCGAACCAGACCGAGCCGGAGGTCGGCACGTCGAGGCCCGCCATCAGCCGCATCAGGCTGGTCTTGCCGGAGAGCGTCGGCCCGAGCAGGACGTTGAGCGAGCCGTGCTGAAGCGTCAGCGAGACGTCGCGGATATGTTCCGCCGCACCCACCGTCTTCGTCACGTTTCTCAGTTCAAGCATGATGCCTCCTCCCAGGCTTTCTGCATTAGTCGGCCGTCCCTATTCGGCAGCCGCTACGTGCTGCCGGCTTATTCCGCGCATGAACTCGTCGAGCACTGCCGCCTGCTCACGGCTGAGACGCAGGCCGCGCTTGGTCCGGCGCCACAATACATCCTCGGCGGTCATCGCCCATTCGTTTTCGACGAGGTAGCGCACCTCGGCTTCGTAGAGATCGGCGCCGAAGTTGCGGCCAAGATCGACGTTCGACTTGGCGAGGCCCAGCAGCTTCCTTGCGCGGGTGCCGTAGAGCCGAGTCAACCGGCGGGCCAGCCGCGCGTCGAGGAACGGGTACGCCGTTTTCAGTTTCGCCACCTCGGCATCGAAGCCGGTGACGGGAAAGTCACCGCCGGGCAGCGGCGCGTTTGCCGTCCATGGTTTGCCGCGCTTGCCGAGAAAACCCTCGATCTTCTCGAGCATCGATTCCGACAATCGGCGGTAGGTCGTGATCTTGCCGCCAAAGGCGTTGACGATCGGGGCGGCACCCTCGCCTCCATCGGCCTTCAGCACATAGTCGCGGGTGGCTTCCTGCGCCTTTGAGGCGCCATCGTCGTAGAGCGGGCGCACCGCGGAATAGGTCCAGACTATATCCGACGGATTGACCGGCTGCGCGAAATATTCGCTTGCCGCAGCGCAGAGATAGTCGATCTCGGCATCACTGATCCTGACGTCGTGCGGATCGCCGGGATAGTCCCGGTCGGTGGTGCCGATGAGCGTGAACTCGTCTTCGTATGGGATGGCGAAGATGATGCGCCCGTCCTTGTTCTGAAAGAAATAGGCGCGTGGGTCGTCGAATTTCTTGCCAACGACGATGTGGCTGCCTTGCACGAGGCGGACATTGTGCACGTCGTTCAAGCCGACGGTGGCTGAAAGCACCTGATCGACCCACGGGCCGGCGGCATTGACCAGCAGCCGCGCCTTGACCTCCTCGGTATCGCCGGTCCGCACGTTTTCAAGCCTGACCGTCCAGAGATTGCCTTCGCGGCGTGCGCTGACGACCCTTGTTCGGGTTCGAACGGTTGCACCGCGCTCGGCAGCGTCACGGGCGTTCAACACAACCAGCCGGGCATCGTTGACCCAACCGTCGGAATATTCGAACGCCTTTCGAAAAAGCGGCTTCAGCGGCTTGCCGGCCGGATCCTTGGCCATGTCCAGCGTTTTCGTCGGCGGCAGCAATTTGCGCCCGCCAATATGGTCGTAGAGAAAAAGCCCGAGCCGGATCAGCCAGGCCGGACGCAGCCCCTTGGCGTATGGCAGCACGAAGCGCATCGGCCAGATGATATGCGGCGCGTTCCTCCACAGGATCTCGCGTTCCATCAGCGCTTCGCGCACCAGGCGGAATTCGTAGAATTCGAGATAGCGCAAGCCGCCATGGATCAGTTTGGTCGAGCCGGAAGAGGTTCCGCTGGCCAGATCGTTCATCTCGGCAAGGAAGACCGAAAAGCCACGCCCAACGGCATCGCGGGCAATGCCGCAGCCATTGATGCCGCCACCGATGACGAAAATGTCGTGGATCGGTGATGCGCCCAAAGAAGTCCTCCCTCGATTTCGCATTGCAGCATTTTTGAGTTTTGCGAAACCGTGGCGGGATTATTTCGAAATGATAACGAATGTCAAACGAAATATGATCGGCGGCAGATGCCGCAGCGGCATCTCTAGGAGAGCGACGTTTCGATCAGCTGAACCTCTGCCTCCTGGCAGATCTTGCGCACCGACGGGATGTCGCAACGATCGGTGATGAAGGTGTTGACCTGCGACAGATGGCCGATGCGGACGGGCGCGGTGCGCTCGAATTTGGTCTGGTCCGACACCAGGATCACATGCCGCGCGTTGGCGATGATCGCCTGAGCCACCTTCACCTCGCGAAAATCGAAGTCGAGCAGTGCGCCGTCATGGTCGATGGCCGAGGCGCCGATCACCGCAAAATCGACTTTGAACTGCCTGATGAAATCGACCGCTGCCTCGCCGACCACGCCGCCGTCGGAACCGCGCACGACACCGCCGGCGATCACCACCTCGATCGAAGGATATATGCGCATTCTGTTGGCAACATTGATGTTATTGGTGATGACCATCAGGCCAATATGATCGAGCAGCGACTTGCTGACCGCTTCCGTCGTGGTCCCGATATTGATGAACAGAGAGGCGTTGTCAGGGATCAGCCGGGCTGCCGCGCGGCCGATCGCCTCCTTCTCCTCGGCGGCGATCTTGCGCCGGGCCTCATATTCCATGTTCTCGATGCCGGACGGGAACAATGCCCCGCCATGAATGCGGGACAAAAGCCGCTGGTCGCAGAGATCGTTGAGATCCTTGCGGATCGTCTGCGGCGTCACGTTGAAATGCGTCGCCAACTCCTCGACCAGTACGCGGCCATGATCTTTGGCCATCTGGATGATTTCGGAATGACGCGGCGACAGATACATCTAGCAACCTCTCATTTTCGTTTTTCTCGTCTATAGCTGAAAACGAAAGCCATGAACAGGTATGAGCCGGCTAATGAAAATCGGGCGACTGCAGAGAGAAAAGCTCCGGCGCAATCTCGACGAGGCTATCAACTCAGGCCCCGCGCGATCTCAGTGATGACCTCGAAAGCAGTATCGACGTCCGCCGCAGTCGTTTCGAACTGCCCGACCTGAAAGCGGATCGCCACCTGCCCGTCCACCCGAGTCTGCGTCAGGTAGATGCGGCCGTCATCGTTGATCGCGCTGACCAACCGCAAATTGTGCTTGTCAGAGTCGATGCCCGCAGCCGTAAGATGCCGGAACGAGAGCAGCGACAGCATCGGCTCCGTTACGATCTCGAAATCCGGTTCCCGAGCCAGCCGCGCGGCAAGGCTCTCGCTCCAGGCGACATGATTGCGGATCATGGTTCGCAGATTTTCCAAGCCATGTGCACGCAGCAGGAACCAAAGTTTCAGCGCGCGGAACCTCCGTCCGAGCGGCACCGACCATTCGGAATAATTGATGACCCCGTCGCGGCCATGTGTTCTCAAGAATTCGGGCTTGATCGCCAGCGTACGCACGAGGTCTTCCGGCTGGCGAACGAACTGCATCGAGCAATCGAACTGTGCGCCCAGCCATTTGTGCGGATTGAAGACGATCGAATCCGCATGTTCGGCGCCGGCCCAGAAATGCCGGAACTCGGGGCAGATCATGGCGGAGCCGGCCCATGCGGCATCGACATGCAGGTAGAGCCCGTGCCGCTTCGCCACCGCGCCAACAGCCGCGACATCGTCGGTGCCGCCGGTACTGGTGCCGCCGACGCTGGCGATGATGCCGGCCGGCAGCATGCCGTTTTCGCGGTCGGTGACGATCGCCGCTTCCAGAGCCGCCGTCTGCATGGCGCGAAAGCGTCCGGCGACCGGAATGCGCACGAGGTTCGCCTCGCCGATGCCCGACACCCAGATCGCCCGGTCTATGGAAGTATGGACTTGGTCGGAAGAATAGACCCGCACGATCGGCTGGCCTTGCAGGCCGCTCTTGTTGNTTCAGACGTGTGCTCTTCCGATCTCGACGACCCGCATCTCGAGCTCGGTTGCGGCCGGCGAGGTCTGCCAGAGCATGCATTGCGCAGCCATTGCGGAAACCAGATACTCGGCCACGACGGAGGCCGGGGCCGCATTGGCCGGAAAATAGGCGAAGAAACGCGGATGCTGCCAGTGCGTCATGCCCGGCAGGATCTTTTGCTCGAAATCGGCGAAGATTGCCTGCATCGTTTCGCCGTCTTCCGGCGGCGCGACATCGATGCTTTTGAAGATTTCGCCCGGCTCGACAAGCGGCCGCACCGGTCTTTCGCGAAGGCTGTTTCTGTAGTCGGCGCCCCATTCAGCCGCTCGCAGCGACCATTCGCGGAATTCGTTGCTATTCATCTTCGCCTCCGTAGCGCCTCAGCGAGCCGCGATCAAAGAGCACGAAAAACGAAGGTTTTCATTCGGGAAAATCAGGCAAGCTCGCAAAGGCGGTCTTCAGCGCGTTCGACCAGCTATCCGAGATCGTGCGATAATATTGATCGTCATGGTTTATTCGCTTTTTGAGGCCGACCTTGAAAGTGTCCTTTTCATAGAACAGCAGGTCGAGCGGCAGGCCGACCGACAGGTTCGACTTCAGCGTCGAATCGAACGACACCAGCAACAGCTTTACCGTCTCGGCGAAACTCATCGTCTTTTCGTAGGTCCGGATGATGATCGGCTTGCCGTATTTGGTCTCACCGATCTGGAAGAACGGCGTATCGTCGGTCGATTCGATGAAATTGCCTTCCGGATAGATCATGAACAGGCGCGGCGCGCTGCCCTTGATCTGACCGCCGAGGATGAAGGAGGCGTTGAAATAGGAATCCGCCTTTTCGCCGGCCGGCGACGAACTGGCGATGACCTCCTTGACGGTGTCTCCGACCAACCGGACTGTCTGGTACATGGAGGGCGTTTCGAGCAGCGTGGCATGGCGCTCCGCCACTGCCTTGGTGCGTTCGTCGAGCAGGCTGACTACGGCCTGGGTTGTCGCCAGATTGCCGGCCGACATCAAAACGATGACGCGCTCGCCCGGCTCCTCCCAGACATGCATCTTCCTGAAGGTCGAGATCGAATCCATGCCGGCATTGGTGCGCGTGTCCGACATGAACACGAGCCCGCGATCGATCTTCAGGCCGACGCAATAGGTCATCGAATCTCTTTGGCAACAATCTTGCCGGGATTACTGCTCCACGGTGACGGTGACCGCAAGCTGTTCTTCCGCCTGTCCCAGCCGAATTCCCGATACCGGCGTGGCGTCGCGATAATCGCGGCCGATCGCCACCTTTACATAGCGCTCGTCGGGAGAAATGCCGTTGGCGACATCGAAGGAGACCCAGCCCAGGCCCGAGACATGCGCCTCGGCCCAAGCGTGGCTTGCCGCCTGCTCGATCGCTGCATCCATCATCAGATAGCCGCTGACGTAGCGCGCCGGGAAATCCATGGCGCGAGCCGCGGCAACGAAGATATGGCTGTGGTCCTGGCAAACGCCGGTCTTGAGCGCAAGGGCCTCTTCGGCCGGCGTCGTCGCGTTGGTGGTGCCGGGTGTATAAGCGACACGCTCGCCGATCACGGCCATTAGCCGGTGCAGCCTTTCGATGTCGGTGCCCTTGCCCACCGAGGCAGCAAGCTCACGAATGCCGCTGCCGATCGTCGTCAGCGGCGTTTCATGGCCGAACAGCCAGAGCGGCGCGAAACCCTGATGCGGTCCGCAGACACCGGCGGTATCGCGCGTCACCACTTCGCCAGCTGCTTCGACTGTGATGAAGTCGCGCTCGCCCTCGACGCTCAACAGCCGGGTATCATTGCCGAAATGGTCGGTGAACCGCACTTCCTCGCGCGCGCCTTCGATCTTCAGCGCCCAGGACAGCACCGTCTGGGTGCGCCCGTTCACCGGGAGCAGCCGCAAACGCTGCAACAGATAATGCACCGGCGCATCGTAGCGGTATTCGGTCCGGTGGGTGATCTTCAGCCGCATCGCTCTCGTCCCTGGAGCATGAGCCTTACCGAAAACCGGTCTTCGTTTTTTGGGATCATGCTCAATAGAACCTGTAATCCTGCGCGATCTCATCGCCGAGCCTGGTGTTGTCGCGGATGAAATTGGCCAGGAATTCGTGCAGGCCGGCGTCGAAAATATCCTTGATCGAGCCGGCCGTCAGCATGGAATGGGTCTTGGCGGCCGTCGCATGACAGGCGTGGCGCTCACCATAGTCGTCACCCAGGAATTTGAGATGCTCCGTCAGGAAGCGGTAGCAAAAGGTCAGCGAGCGCGGCATGCGGACATTGAGGATCAGATAGTCGGCGATGTTGCTCGGCTTGTAGTCGGCGTCATAGACCCAGCGGTAGGAGCGGTGCGCCGACACCGAGCGCAGGATCGATTCCCACTGGTAGTTGTCGAGCGTCGAGCCGACCCAGGAGATCGACGGCAACAGAACATAGTACTTCACGTCCAGGATGCGCGCGGTGTTGTCGGCGCGTTCGACATAGGTGCCGAGCTGCGAGAAATCGAAGATCTCGTTGCGCAGCATGGTGCCGTAGAACGAGCCGCGGATCAGCGCCGTCTCGCGCTTGATTGCGTCGAGCGCGCTGGGCAGGTCGCGCTCGTCGATCGGCTTGGCCAACATCCGTTTCAGCGACATCCAGGCTTCGTTGATGCTTTCCCAGGTTTCACGCGTCAATGCTGTGCGCACCATGCGGGCATTGTTACGGGCCGTTTCGATAGACGACATCGTGCTCGACGGGTTCGACGTATCGCGCAGCAGGTAGTCGGCGACATTGGCGGCGGTGTAGTCCGAATATTTCTGCGTGAAGCTGGCGTCCGAGCCGGCACTGAGCAGCACCGAATTCCACTCCTCCGAAGCATTCTGCGTGCGAGTGAGCGCCATGCGCAGGCCGGCATCCACCAACCGCGCCATGTTCTCCGCCCGCTCGATATAGCGGTTCATCCAATAGAGCCCGTTGGCGGTGCGGCCGAGAAGCATGTCAACGTGCCTCGATGCTGAGTGAGTAGCGAATAGCGAATAGCGAATAGGGGAAAATCGGCTTCATGATTTCTGTTGCAGACTCCTGATCATCGAACGCAGCATTCTCCCGATCTCATCGGCCTGGCCAAGCAAACGCAATACGTCCTGCTCAACCATCAGCGCTACCCTTCCAGACAAGATTAGGTGCGTTTCCAACTCTTTGAAAGAACCTTGCGCTATGCGAAGATATTGAACGAACGATCCCGTGTTTTCTCGCCCGTGCCCTTCGGCGACATTTGCCGCAATCGATACAGATGATCGCCGTATCTGAGACGTCATCCCGTAAACTTCGCTGCTCGGAAAGGCTTTCGTTGCCGAATAGCAATCTACAGCCAATTCAACGGCCGCCTTCCAAACAATCAAGTCCCTGTAAGAGTTAATAGTCGTGTTGGTGCCCCTCTTCCCTATTCGCTACTCACTATTCGCTATTCGCTACTCACTATTCACTCGCTCTAATCATCCAACACCCAAGTATCCTTCGTGCCGCCGCCTTGCGAGGAATTGACGACCAGCGAGCCTTCCTTGAGCGCTACTCGCGTCAGTCCACCGGGCACGATCTGGATACGGTCGGACACCAGCACATAGGGGCGCAGATCGACATGGCGCGGCGCCAGCCCCTTGTCCGTCAGGATCGGACAGGTCGACAGCGCCAGCGTCGGCTGGGCAATGTAGTTCGACGGTTTTGCCGCGAGCTTTTTGGAAAAATCCTCGCATTCCTTCTTGGTCGCCGCAGGTCCTACCAGCATGCCGTAACCGCCGGACCCGTGGACCTCCTTGATCACCAGTTCGTCGATGTGCTCCAGCACATATTTCAGGCTGTCCGGTTCCGAGCAGCGCCAGGTCGGGATGTTGCCGAGCATCGCCTTGCGGCCGGTGTAGAATTCGACGATTTCGGGCATGTAGGAATAGATCGCCTTGTCGTCGGCAATGCCGGTTCCGGGCGCATTGGCGATCGTGATATTGCCGGCGCGGTAGACGTCCATAATGCCCGGCACGCCAAGGGCTGAGTCCGGGCGGAAGGTCAGCGGATCGAGGAACGAGTCGTCGACGCGCCGGTAGAGCACGTCGATCTGCTTGTAGCCCTCGGTCGTGCGCATCGCGACATGGCCATCGACGACGCGCAGATCCTGCCCTTCGACGAGTTGCACCCCCATCTGGTCGGCAAGGAAAGCATGTTCGAAATAGGCCGAGTTGAAGCTGCCCGGCGTCAGCACGGCAATGGTCGGCGCGCCCTTGGTGCTTTGCGGCCGCACTGCGGCCAGCGACTGGCGCAAGAGCTGCGGATAATTCTCCACCGGCCGCACCTTGATCTGCTGGAACAACTCGGGAAAGAGCTGCATCATCGTCTCGCGGTTCTCCAGCATGTAGGAGACGCCGGACGGCGTGCGCGCATTGTCCTCCAGCACGTAGAACTCGTTCTCGCTGATGCGTACGATGTCGACGCCGATGATATGGGTATAGACGCCGGCCGGCGGCCGCACCCCGATCATTTCGGGCAGGAACGCCTCGTTCTTGGCGATCAACTCCTTCGGCACGCGGCCGGCACGCAAGATTTCCTGACGATGGTAGATGTCGTCGAGAAAGGCGTTCAGCGCCTGGACGCGCTGCTCGATGCCTTGCGTCAGCCGTCGCCATTCGTTGCCGGAAATGATGCGCGGAACGATGTCGAAGGGTATCAGCCGCTCCGATGCTTCCTGCTCGCCGTAAACGGCGAATGTGATGCCGGTCTTGCGAAAGACGCGTTCGGCGTCCTGCATCTTCTCGTTAAGCCTGGCCGGGTCCTGTTCCTTCAGCCAGCGATCGTAAGCCGAATACGGTTTTCTCAGCCCGGAAACTTCCGGAAGCATTTCATCGAACGCTGCCAATCGTATACTCCCCTGTGGCGCCATTTCACTGGCCTCGTTGGAGAAAATCAAGCGCAATCGGTGATTTGGTGGGCGCCGGCGATCAGTATATCGCTCTTGCCTAAAATTAAGGCAGTGCCGATAGGGCCGTAGTCAGGCTTTGCTTCGTGTCCGGGCAGATGCCGGATGCGGATCAAAACGCGCGAAAGGTGACGACCGTGAACGTGTCTTTGATGCCGGGAAGAATCTGCACTTTCTCGTTGACGAAGTGGCCGATGTCTTCCTCGTCGTCGACATAGAATTTGGCGAGCAGGTCGTAGTTTCCGGCTGTCGAGTAGATTTCGGAAGCGATCTCGGCATCGGCCAGGGCGCTGGCAACGTCATAGGCCTTGCCCAGATCGCACTTTATCTGCACGAAAAATGCTTTCATTGCCTGGTCCTGCCCAACATCGCACGCTCTAGGTAAAATCGAGCGGCCCTTGTGGCAGACTGCCGCCTGGCTTTCAAGCATCGGCCATCGCTCAGGCTGTTCTAGCCTCGACAATGCTTTCTCGGTCTGGACACAGCTCGCGGCGCCGAATGTTTGCGCTCGGCTGAAACCCTCGAGCACTGCAAAGCGTATAGTATCATGTACCTCGGACAGCGATTTCTCAGGGACAACGGAGACAGGCCATGCGCCGCGCGTTTTTCGCATTCGCAGTCGTTCCATTCATTTTCGCATCCCAGGCCTTTGCTGGCGACGCCGAAGTCAAGGCGGCGCAAACGGTCATCGATGGTCAATTGAAGGCCTTCATCGCCAACGACGGAGCGACGGCCTACAGCTTTGCCGCACCAAATGTGAAACGCATCTTTCCAACTGTCGATACCTTCATGAACATGGTGACCAACGGCTACCCGCCGGTGCGCCAACCGCAGACCTACTCCTTCGGCAAGGTTCGCGAGACGAGCCCGACCTCGATCATCCAGCAGGTGCTGATCGTCGGCCCGGATGGCAAGGACTATGAGGCGGTCTACACGCTCGAACTACAGCCTGACGGCAGCTTTCGGATCACCGGCTGCAGCCTGCGCGCGTCCACGTCGCTCAGCACCTGAGGGTGCTTGAGGAGGGCAAAGTTGTCTCAATCCTGTCGCCGGTAGAGCGTCCAGCTCAGGCCTGAAAACCCCCAGTGTCTCGACGCGTCGGCCCGTTCATACGCCAAAGTGCATGCGGCCGTCGGTTCAACATGTTCGGCTTGCTTGTCCACATCCCCCTCGAGGATCAGCCAAGCCGGCCGGTCGGCGCACATCCTGTTTTCCGGAACCAGCCAAGCCCGACGATCCGTCCGCGCCGCAAAATAATCGACGACCATGGCGGTGCGGAAATCACTGTTGCTCGCATAGGCGGCAGTGCCGTTCCTGGTCATTTCATCGACCATAGCAGCGTACGAGCCGCGTCCGTACTGATAGAATTGGAGCAGCGACGAAATGCTTCCACTCACCACGATCGCCAGTGCTCCCACCGCAAATAGCCTGGCAGTCCCGCGAGCAGCCAAGCCGCGACCGATCATCTCGCCGGCCCAGAGCAGCAGCAATGTTCCGCTGATGATGAAATAGCGCGGAAACTCGAGATTGGGCAGATGTGTCGCCGCCATGAGCAAAGGCAGTCCGATAATCCCGATGACATAGAGGCTGGCCCGGCGATCGCACCAGACACCAGCGGAGAGGCCAACAAGACCGCAGGCGGCAACGATATACGGCCAGTCGCCGAACCAGGGGGGCAGCCCGAACAGAGAGCGGATCATTCCGCCATAGCCCTGCGCGAAGGCGGCAATCGAGAACGGCGAAACACCACCGACACTGAAGCCGAACAGCCTGCCGCCGATAAACACGCAGGCAGCCAGCGGCAGCACGGCAAGCAAGGCCGGCAGGAAGATCGACGCCAGATCCGCAACGACACGGCTGACCCTCGCCGTACGCTGCCAGGCGAGCCACGCGGTCCAGATTGCGAGGACTGCCACCATTCCGATCATGGTGAGATGGCATAGGAACCCGAAAGGGATCGCCGCTGCCAAGGCCGTGCCAGACAACCGTTTGTTGTCGAGCCGGCGCTCCAGAAAAACCACCGAAAGCAGCGTAAAGAGCACAAGGCCGGCATAGCCACGCGCCTCCGAGCCGTAGTGCACCATCGGATAGCTCACGGCAAACAACAGGCTTGTGGCAATCATCGCCCGTCGTCCGTGCGGTGCGGCGGTCGCTGCCGCCGCAACTGTCGTGGCAACACCTAGTGCTATCGACAGGCCTCGCTGGATCAAAGGCGAAGCGTCGGGGCCGATGAGATAGAGATAGACCGAGTTGAGGAAATGATTGTTGTCGTGATTGACGCGCCAGAATATCTGGTCGATCGAGGTCAGCGGCTCAATCAGCGCAAAGCTCCAGATCTCGTCCAGCCAAAGGTCGCCGCGCGCGCCAAGCAAGCGCAAAACCAAGCCGGTCACGGCGATGACCAGAACGGCAAGCAACGACCCCGCCGTCCATTGCTGGACCGCCACGGAGGGCGAAGGCGAAGGCTCGGCGCTGCCATTCGTCCGCACCGTCGTGCCAGGAACTGAAACTTGCCCCGAAACGAACAGGTTCTTGATCCTCGCCCGATGTCGTCCGGCAATGCTTATTAGGCAGACGTTTCAAAACAGTTCATGGCAGGTGCGACTCCTCCCTGGAGCCGGATTCCTGGCGAGCACGCCTACCGGACGGGGAGGTCACCGTTTGCCCATTGCTGCGTGATGATCTCAGCTTGTCCGGCGAACCTGCCAGCCCCGATCGCTTCGCGAACGTCGCGCATCAGCTGCTGGTAGTAGGACAGATTGTTCCAGGTCAGGAGCATCGCCCCGAGCGCCTCTTGCGAGCGCACCAGGTGGTGCAGATAGGCGCGCGAATAGTCGCGTGCGGCCGGGCAGTCGCTTTCCTCATCGAGCGGGCGCGGATCGTCGGCATGGCGGGCGTTGCGCAGATTGACCTTGCCGCGCCGTGTATAGGCAAGGCCATGCCGCCCTGCCCGCGTCGGCATCACGCAGTCGAACATGTCGATGCCGCGCGCCACCGACTTCAAGATGTCGTCCGGCGTACCGACACCCATCAGGTACCGCGGCCGATCAGCCGGCAACTCCGGGCAAGTGATGTCGAGCATCTCCAGCATCACCGCTTGCGGCTCGCCGACGGCCAACCCGCCGACCGCGTAGCCCTTCAGCTCCATCGCCTTCAGCGCCTGCGTCGAGCGCAGCCGCAGGTCCGGTATATCGCCGCCTTGCACAATGCCGAACATCGCCTTGCCGGGCTGCTCGCCGAACGCCGTCTTGCAGCGCTCGGCCCAGCGCAACGACAACTCCATGGCACGCTCGATCTCTTTTTCCTTGGCCGGCAGCGCCGTGCACTCGTCGAGTTGCATCTGGATGTCTGAATCGAGCAGCCCCTGGATCTCGATGGAACGCTCCGGCGACATCTCGTAGGCGCCGCCGTCGATATGCGAACGAAAGGTCACGCCGTTCTCGGTCAGTTTCCTCAGCTTCGACAGCGACATCACCTGGAAGCCGCCGCTGTCGGTGAGGATCGGATAGGGCCAGCGGGCGAATTCATGCAGGCCGCCGAGCCGAGCCACGCGCTCGGCGCCGGGTCTCAGCATCAGGTGGTAGGTATTGCCAAGGATGATGTCCGAGCCGACACCGCGCACCTGATCCATATACATGGCTTTCACCGTGCCGCCGGTGCCGACCGGCATGAAAGCGGGCGTGCGGATTTCCCCGCGCGGCATGGTGATTGAGCCGCGCCGGGCTCTGCCTTCGGTCGCCAGCACCTTGAAGGCGAATGCGTTAGTCATTGAATTCCCTAGCCATCGAACTCCTTGTCGAACACCGGCGCGTCCGGAGCCTGTCGGTCGAGCGACTGCCGGTAGCGGATGCAGCCGCGCATGAATTTCGGCCAGGGCGGCACGGCAATCGCCGGCTCGGTCTTTTCGGGTAAAAGCGACCAGAGGTCGGGGTGATGCCAGCACAGATCATGGCCGGTGGCGTCGCGGTGTTGGCGGATGCCGGCGCGCAGTTTCCTGACCTCGGCGAGCAAGGCTTCGCGGCCGAAAGTTTCCAGGTCATCGTCCATCGTTATCCTCCCTGAACAGAAGACTTGCGTCTCCATAGGAATAGAACCTGTAGCGGTTCTCAATGGCATGCGCATAGGCCGCGTGCATCGTCTGCAAACCGCAGAAGGCCGAAACCAGCATGAACAGCGTCGAACGCGGCAGATGGAAATTGGTCATCAGCATGTCGGCGGTCTTGAAGCGATAGCCGGGCGTGATGAAGATGTCGGTCGGGCCTGACCATGCGGCCAGCCTGCCGTCCTTGCCAGCCGCGCTCTCCAACAAACGCAGCGATGTCGTGCCGACAGCGATAATGCGCCCTCCTTTTGCTCTCGCCGCATTCAGCGCCTCGGCGGTTTCCGGGCTGACCGAACCGGTTTCGGCGTGCATCTTGTGGTCGGCGGTGTCGTCCGCCTTCACCGGCAAAAACGTGCCGGCGCCGACATGCAGCGTGACGAAACGGCGCTCGATGCCATTGGCGTCGAGCGCGGCAAACAGCTCCGGCGTGAAATGCAGCCCCGCCGTCGGCGCGGCCACGGCGCCCTCCTCCCTGGCATAGATGGTCTGGTAATCGCTGCGGTCGCGCTCGTCGTCGTCACGCTTGGAGGCGATGTAGGGCGGCAGCGGGATGTGGCCGACGGCGTGCAGAGCCTCATCGAGGAACGGACCCGACAGGTCGAAGCCGAGCAGCACCTCGCCACCTTCACCCTTCTCGATCACGGTCGCGTCGAGCTGGCCGAGAAAGCAGGAATTGGCATCATGACCGAAATGGATGCGATCGCCGGCGGCGACGCGCTTGCCCGGCCGCATGAAGGCGAGCCACCGGTCGGGCGCCGTCCGCATGTGCAGCGTGGCTTCGACCTGCGCCGCTGCCTCGCCGCGCCGCCTGATGCCTTTCAGCTGCGCAGGAATGACCTTGGTGTCGTTGAAAACCAGCACATCACCAGCCTTGAGCAGGGACGGCAGGTCGCGCACGGTCATGTCCTCGAGCCCCGCGCCCGGCCTGACCACCAGCATTCTGGCACTGTCGCGCGGCTCGGCTGGGCGAAGCGCGATGCGCTCCTCCGGCAGATCGAAGTCAAAAAGGTCGACGCGCAAGAAATCCCCGCCTCAAGGTTCCGGGCAGGTCACCGCCCAGGCGCCGACACCGTCTATGCTCAATGTGCCGCCCATCGCGAAACTGGACTGCTCGCTGGCCTTGACCAGCCGCAATCTGGCGACGATCGAGCTGAGGCCCTCATCAGTGAGATCGATCAGCATACGCTCGTCGTCCTCGAATGCCTGTCCGACGATGACTTTCGTTGAACCCGGCTGGCCGTCCGTGGTCCATGTCTTGCCGCCGGCATCCAGCCACACGCGCGCCACTGCAATGACGGCTGTGTGTCCCATCAACACGTCGATCGATGCCGCGCCGCCGTCGGCGCTGCAAACGATCGATTCCGTCGCCACCGCCGGAGTGGCCGCCGCGACGAGCACAAATGCGATGGCCGCGACAGCCCGGCTGGTCATTTCACGTCGGCCGCGACCTTGAGCGACACGATCTTGTCGGGATCCTGCACCGGTTCGCCGCGCTTGATCTTGTCGACATTGTCCATGCCTTCGATGACCTGGCCCCACACCGTGTACTGGCGGTTGAGGAAGGCGGCATCGTCGAAGCAGATGAAGAACTGCGAATTGGCCGAGTTCGGGTTCTGCGAGCGCGCCATCGAGCAGGTGCCGCGGCCGTGGTTGGCGTTGGAGAACTCGGCCTTCAAGTCGGGCTTGTCGGAACCGCCCGTACCGGCGCGGGTCGGCGCGAAAGACGGCTTATTGGAATTGCCGAATTTCACGTCACCGGTCTGCGCCATGAAGCCGTCGATGACGCGGTGGAAGACTACGCCGTCATAGGCGCCTTCGCGCGCCAGCTCCTTGATGCGGCCGACATGGCCGGGCGCCAGGTCTGGGAACAATTCAATGACGACCTTGCCCTTGGTCGTGTCCATGATAAGCGCGTTCTCGCGGTCCTTGATCTCGGCCATGTCAGAATATCCTTTTGAAACTTGGGTTTACTTGCCGTCAGCGGCGATACGCACCTTGATCATGCGATCGGGGTCGGTCACCGTCCCGTTCTGCGCCGCTTCGCCTTTCTTGATGTGGTCCACCAGCTCCATGCCGCTGACGACATTGCCGACGATGGTGTACTGGCCGTCGAGCGGCGGTGCCGGCGCGAACATGATGAAGAATTGCGAATTGGCGGAATTCGGATCGTCGGAGCGGGCCATGCCGACCACGCCGCGCTGGTAGTGCTCGGTGCTGGAGAATTCGGCCGGCAGGTCGGGAAGATCGGAACCGCCGGTGCCGACGGCGTCGGCATTGAAGCCGCTCTTCATATTGCCGAACTTGACGTCGCCGGTCTGCGCCATGAAGCCGTCGATGACGCGGTGGAAGGCAACGTTGTCGTAGGCGCCCTGGCGCACCAGCTTTTTGATCTGCGCGACGTGCTTCGGCGCAAGGTCGGGCCTCAGCGCGACGGTCACGTCGCCGTCCTTCAGCGTTACGATCATGGTGTTTTCCGGATCGGCGGCAAAGGCCGACACGGATGCCGTCACAAGACCGGCAAGCACGGCAAGCAAGAAGGCAAGCTTTTTCAGCTGCATGGGATCTTTCTCCGAATATCTTCGTTCATGCATGTCGTTACCCAAAACCGGGCTCCACTTTTGAGCGACATGCATTTATTTCGCGAATTTGGCGGTGAGCGCGCCGGCCACGGCCGCCGGCACGAAGTGGCGGATGTCGCCTCCCATCGAAGCTATCTGGCGCACAAGTGTGGCGGTAATGGTGCGCACCGAGGGGCTGGCGGGCAGGAAAACCGTCTGCAGCTCAGGCGCCATGGTCTCGTTCATGCCGGCCATCTGCATCTCGTAGTCGAGATCGGTGCCGTCGCGCAGGCCGCGGATCATGATCGAGGCGCCATGCTTCCTGGCCGCGTCGATGACCAGACCGTCGAAGGCGACCACTTTGATGCGCGCACCGTCGCTGCCGAATTCCGCCTTCGTTGCCGTTTCGATCAGATCGACCCGTTCCTCGAAGGAAAACAATGGCTTCTTGCCGGGATGGATGCCGATCGCCGCATAGATGGTGTCCGCCACGGCCAGCGACGCCTTCAGCACGTCGAGATGGCCGTTGGTCAGCGGGTCGAAAGAGCCGGCATAAAGGGCGATGCGTTCGGTCATGGCAGGTGCTTCTAGCGAGCCTCTCCCCTAAAGGCAAATCCGATCGGCAGGCCCGCCCCATGAACCTTTTGGCCGACGTGAACGACAGATGAATGTGCCGCTCACAACGGCTTCACGCAGTGTTCACTAAGTTGCAGCTTCGAAAGATGAAACCAAACACCCATCTAACCGTTGTTAGGCGCAGGAGAACACGCACATGCTGATCTACATGCTCGCCACCGCAATGACCGTCGCCATGCTGATCGCTACCGTATTCGGGTTGCATCAGGAAGCACAGCGAGTCCGCGCCAAGGCCAATACCAAACGGTTCGAAGGCTTCGGCATCCGCAAGCCTTATCGCCACTTCTAGATTGCTGGGGTTTCTTGAGAACGCCGGCCCATAGGGCTGGCGCCGTCGCGGCAAACTCACTCGACGGTAGTGTCAGGCTCCCCACCTTCGGCATCGGTAGCAGCGCCACCTTCAGCATCGACACTCTCTTCGATCTCTTCGTCGGCTTGCGGCTCTGAAATCCGCTCCACCGAAACGACCTTCTCGCCCTCTGCGGTATTAAAGATCGTAACGCCCTTGGTGGCGCGGCTGGCAAAACGAATGCCGTTGACCGGGACGCGGATGACGGTGCCGCCATCCGAAACCAGCATGATCTGATCGTCATTGCCGACCGGGAAAGTCGCCACCAGGCGGCCGATTTCGGCCGTTTTCGACACGTCGGTGGCGCGGATACCCTTGCCGCCACGGCCGGTCAGACGGAAATCGTAGGACGACGAACGCTTGCCGTAGCCATATTCCGTAACCGTCAGCACGAACTGCTCATGTGCCTTGAGGAATTCGTAGCGCTCGTCGGAAAGCTCCGCCTCTTCGCCGACCTCCTCATTGGTAAGCTGGATTTCTTCCTCCTCACCGGCGGCAATGTCGACGACAAGCCGGCGTTCAGCCACCACCCGCTTGAGGTAGGCGGCCCGCTCGGCCGGCGGCGCATCGACATGCTCGATCACCGCCATCGAGATCACCCGGTCGCCATCGGCCATGGCTATGCCGCGTACACCGACCGAATTGCGGCTCTGGAAGACGCGTACGTCGCTGACCGAAAAGCGAATGCACTGGCCGGAACTTGCCGTCAAAAGCACGTCGTCATTGTCGGTGCAGGTTTCGACGCCGAGGATCTCGTCGCCTTCCTCGTCCAGCTTCATGGCGATCTTGCCGTTGCGGTTGACCTGGACGAAGTCCGAAAGCTTGTTGCGACGCACCGTGCCGCGCGTGGTGGCGAACATCACGTCGAGCTCGCCCCAGCTCGTCTCATCCTCCGGCAGCGGCATGATGGTGGTGATGCGCTCGCCCTGTTCGAGCGGCAGCATGTTGATCAGCGCCTTACCGCGCGATTGCGGGTTGCCGATCGGGAGGCGCCAGACCTTTTCCTTGTAGACGATACCGCGTGAGGAGAAGAACAGCACCGGCGTGTGCGTGTTGGCGACGAACAGCCGGGTGACGAAATCCTCGTCCTTGGTCGACATGCCGGAGCGGCCCTTGCCGCCGCGGCGCTGCGCCCGGTAGAGCGACAGCGGCACGCGCTTGATGTAGCCGGAATGGCTGACGGTGACGACCATGTCCTCGCGCTGGATGAGGTCCTCGTCTTCCATGTCGGCCCCGCCCTCGGCGAGCTCGGTGCGGCGCGGTGTGCCGAACTCGTCGCGCACGGCGATGAGTTCGTCCTTGACGATCTGCTGGATGCGGGCGCGGGACGACAGGATGTCCAGGTAATCCTTGATCTCGTCGCCGATCGTATTCAGCTCGTCCGCGATCTCGTCGCGGCCGAGCGCGGTCAGGCGCTGCAGGCGCAGTTCGAGGATGGCGCGGGCCTGCTCCTCGGAGAGATTGTAGGTTCCGTCCTCGTTGATGCGATGGCGCGGATCGTCGATCAACAGAATCAGCGATTCCACGTCGCCCGAAGGCCAGCGCCGCTCCATCAACTGCTCGCGCGCCGTCTGCGGGTCCGGCGCCGTGCGGATCAGCTTGATGACTTCATCGATGTTGGCAACAGCAATGGCAAGGCCGACCAGCACATGGGCGCGGTCGCGCGCCTTGCGCAGCAGGAATTTCGTGCGCCGGCTGATCACCTCCTCACGGAAGGCGACGAACGCCTTCAGCATGTCGGTCAGCGTCAGCAATTCCGGCTTGCCGCCGTTCAGCGCCACCATATTGGCGCCGAAGGACGTCTGCAGCGGGGTGAAGCGGTAAAGCTGGTTGAGGATGACATCGGCGACGGCGTCGCGCTTCAGTTCGATAACGACGCGGTAACCCTGGCGGTCGCTCTCGTCGCGAATGTCGGAAATGCCCTCGATGCGCTTATCGCGCACCAGCTCGGCCATCTTCTCGATCATCGACGCCTTGTTCACCTGGTAGGGAACCTCGGTGATGACAATCGATTCACGGTCGTTGCCGCGTGGCTCGACGTTGACGCGGCCGCGCATGACGATGGAACCGCGGCCTGTCGAATAGGCGCTGTAGATGCCGGAGCGGCCAAGCACGATGCCGCCGGTCGGGAAATCCGGTCCAGGAATGATCTCCATCAGCGCCGGCAGGTCGATCGCCGGATTGTCGATGAGGGCAATGGCGCCGTTGCAGACCTCGCCCAGATTGTGCGGCGGGATGTTGGTGGCCATGCCGACGGCGATACCGCCGGAGCCGTTGACCAACAGGTTCGGGAAGCGCGCCGGCAGGACTTTCGGTTCGCTGCCCGACGCATCGTAAGTGTCCTGGAAATCGACGGTGTCCTTGTCGATGTCTTCCAGCAACTCATGCGCGACCTTGGTCAGCCGCGATTCCGTGTAGCGCATCGCCGCCGGCGGATCGCCGTCGATCGAGCCGAAATTGCCCTGCCCGTCGATCAGCGGAACGCGCAGCGACCAATCCTGCGCCATGCGCACCAAAGCGTCATAGATCGAGGCGTCGCCATGCGGATGGTATTTACCCATCACGTCGGCGACCGGGCGTGCCGATTTCACATATTTGCGGTTCCAGTGATAGCCGCTCTCATAGGCGGCGTAGAGGATGCGGCGATGCACCGGCTTGAGGCCGTCGCGCACGTCCGGCAGCGCACGGCTGACGATTACGCTCATGGCGTAATCGAGATAGGAGCGCTGCATCTCCTCGATGATGGATATCGGCTCGATGCCGGTGGGGCCGCCGTCGGCGCCGCGCGGTGTCTTTTGGTCGGTCAAATCGGATCACAATCTAATCAGGAATCACTTGGTGCTTATATAGGAAGCCGGCCCGAAACTCCAATAATCGCGGCAGTTTTCCAGTGTCGTTTTTAGCGGCAAATTCAAAAGGATACACCAATTGCGACGATATGGCCGTGGCACCCTTTCACGAGCGTCGCCGGCGGGCGCGATAAGTTCCCGGCGTCTCGCCCATCAGCCGCCGGAAACGGCGGTTGAAGGTTGATAGATCGTTGAATCCCGCCGCAAAGGCGATCGCCGAGATCGCCTGATCTGACGTCCGCAGCCGCACGGCTGCCCTGTGCAGCCGCGCTCTCAGCAGGAACTGATAGGGCGTCATGCCGGCAACGTGCCGGAAGGTGCGCAGGAAATGGTAAGGGCTGGTGGCGGTCTCGTCGGCGAGTTCGGCAAGCGAGATCGGCCGGTCGGCATCGATTTCGATGCGGCGCACCGCTTCGGCGACACGCTTCTGGTCACGGCGACTTGGCGCCCGTCCCCGATCCGTATCGCCGCAAGCCGCTGTCACGGCTGCGCCGGCAATGCGCAGGGCGAGTTCCTCGAACGCGCCGGTGTCGGCCATCTCGCGCGCCGCCTCCGCTTCGGCGAGCAGCGGCACCAGCGCCGGCAAAGGCGGCAGGCGCGGCATGCTGAAATCAAGCTGCTTTGCGCCCGCGTCGGCGACGATCCGCTCCATATAGGCCAGTCCGAAATGGAAGGAGAGGCAGCGGTCGCCGGTGCCATGCTCATGCCCGCATTCGTAGCAGGTGCCGGGATTGCCGAGCAGGAGCGCGCCCGGCGCCAGCATCGCCGTGCCCTGGCGCGCACGATAGCGGAACGTGCCGCTGGTCACGGCGGCGACGCAGAAATCCCGATGCTCCTCCTCGAATGGCCTGTCGGCGGCACTAGCGATGCAGACGACATCCAACACCTGCCAGCCTCGGCCCGACGCCAGCCTATGCGCGCTCGTCGTCATCGCCGAAACATAGCAATTTTTCCCAAGCGCAGAACCCCGGTCGGCCTCTATGCTTACCGGTCTCCTGACAAGATGAGAGCGAAGCCATGTCCAATTCCTTTGCCAAGGCCCTGCACAGCGATAGGCCCGTACCGGCCCTTGCCGAGAAACTGAACCTTTATGGCCGCTTCGTCGGCGCCTGGACGTTCGACGCCACGCGCCATCTCGAGGACGGCCAGGTGCTGACCGGGCGCGGCGAAGTGCATTTCGGCTGGGTGCTCGAGGGCCGCGCGATCCAGGACGTATGGATCCTGCCCGCTCGCGACGCCGGCCCCTCGCCGTCGCTCGGCAAATGGACCTTCTATGGCACGACGTTGCGCGTCTATGACTCAGGCGTCGACGCCTGGCACATCTTCTGGAGCGACCCGCGCAACCAGTATTACAGCCGCCAGCTGGGCCGCGTCGAAGGCGACACGATCGTCCAATTGGGCGCAGACGGCACCGGCGCTTCGGTACGCTGGAGCTTTTCCCGGATCACCGGAGATTCCTTCCGCTGGCTGGGCGAGCGCTCGTATGACGACGGCGCCACCTGGCGTGTCGAAGTCGAGTTTCTGGCGCGGCGCGCCGCCAGCCCCTGATCCGCACGGTTTCCACTGGCACCGCTTTGCTCTACCAATCCCGTTATCCGGCATTGCCGGCGGGGAGGGTCAGCATGCCGAGCTTCGACAGCCTGTTCAACGCCTTCGTCACCATACTGGTGACGATCGATCCGCCCGGCCTGGCGCCGCTCTTCCTCGCCGTGACCCGCGGCATGAACCGCGAGGAGCGCAACCAGGTCTCCGTGCGCGCCTCGGTCATCGCCTTCCTGGTGATGGCGTTGTTCGCAGTCGCCGGCGCGTCGATCCTGTCAGTCTTCGGCATCACCCTGCCGGCCTTCCGCGTCGCCGGCGGCTTTCTGCTGTTCTTCATCGCCTTCGAAATGGTGTTCGAGCGCCGGCAGGACCGCAAGGAGAAGATCGGCGATGTCGCCATCACCAGGGACATGATCCACAACATCGCCGCCTTTCCGCTGGCGATCCCGCTTATTGCGGGTCCCGGCGCGATTTCGGCGACCGTCCTGCTCTCAAGCTCGTTTCAGGGTTTTAGCGCGCAGACAGCACTTGTCGGCATCATCGCGATCTGCCTTGTCATCACCTACCTGGTGTTCGTGCTGTCAGAGCGCATCGACCGTATCCTCGGCCAGACCGGCCGTTCGATCCTCACGCGGCTGCTTGGCGTCATACTGGCGGCGCTCGCCGTGCAGTTCGTCGCCGACGGCATCAAGGCACTGATGGCGACGTAGGAACCGCCCTACTTCGCCGTCTCGATCACTTCGAAGTCATGGGTGATCACGGCGGTCTTGGCCATCATTGCCGAGGCCGAGCAGTATTTCTCGATCGAAAGCTCGATCGCGCGCTTTACCTTGTCGTGCGACAGCGCCCGGCCCTTGACGACGAAATGCATGTGGATGCGGGTGAACACCTTGGGATCGGCTTCTGCACGGTCGGCATCGAGTTCGACGACGCAATCTTCGACCGCCTCGCGCCCCTTTTCCAGGATATGGACCACGTCATAAGCCGAACAGCCGCCGGTGCCGATCAGCACCAGCTCCATTGGGCTCGGCCCCGGCGTCTTGCCCTCCGGCCCGAACGCAGTGCCTAGCACCAGCTTGTGCCCACTGGCGGACTCGCCGACGAAAGTGCGCTCCTCGACCCATGTGACCCTTGCTTTCACTGATCCGTCCTTTCACCGCTCAAACGCACAACGTCCCGAAAATCCAAGACAGATTTTCGGGACGCCATTTCGTGGCCAAGGTGCTGGCGCTTTTCGCCGCAAGGGCAGTCCGCCCCGAGAAATCAGAACGGGATTTCGTCGTCCAGTTCGCGCGACGAACCACCGCCGGTGCCCTTGTTGGCGCCACCGCGATTGAAACTTTCGCCCGGGCCGGACTGGCCGAAATCGGACCCGCGGCTGGCACCACCACCGGCATAGTTGCCGACCTGGCCGCCGCCCTCGCCCCGTGCATCGAGCATCTGCAGCTCGCCGCGGAATTTCTGCAGCACGATTTCGGTCGTATAGCGGTCATTGCCGGTCTGGTCCTGCCACTTGCGCGTCTGCAACTGGCCCTCGACGTAGACTTTCATGCCCTTCTTCAGATACTGCTCGGCCACCTTGGCGATCTGATCGTTGAAGATCACGACATTGTGCCACTCGGTCTTTTCCTTGCGCTCTCCGGACGTCTTGTCGCGCCAGCTTTCCGACGTCGCGATGCGGATGTTGACAACCGGGTCACCCGAATTCAGGCGGCGGATTTCAGGGTCCGCCCCGAGGTTGCCCACCAGAATGACCTTGTTGACGCTACCCGCCATGATACTTCTCCGCGCTCATCCGAAACCAGATTTCTGTCGCTGCACCTTACAGGCTATGGATAAGCCCTGCCTGCCGTCGCTGCCTTTTCCCACAACGTTTTTGTTCTCTTTTCGTTCTATAGTACAGGCCCTGCACTGTCAATAGTTGTCAGCAAGAAGTAGTGTCTTGGCGTCGAATTTCCACAGACCATGGGATCGAGGCGAACGCATGAAGACGGTTGCGCATGACGATCAGCCGCAAGAAGAATGGCGGGCGGGGGTAAAGACCCGAATGCATGTCTCGGCTCGCAACGGCGCAACTCAACTTTGCATATTCGAACAATGGGTCGAACCAGCGGTTGGCGCCCCGACACATTGGCACCCGGTCGAGGAAGTGCTTACCGTCATCGCTGGCAAGGCCGAGATGTGGATCGACGAAGAGCATGTCGTCTTGACTGCCGGACAGTCGCTTGTTGTTGCCGCGCGCAGGCGACATGGCTTCCGAAACGTCGGCTCCGAAATGCTTCATATCCATGCCGTGCTCGCGTCATCAGTTTTCGAGGCGACGTTCAACGGATCCCCTGACATGGTGAGACGCTGGCTTCCAGCGAGTTTGTAAAACCTCGCCCGTCTTAAAAAACACCGCCTGTCTTAAAAACACGGCTTGCCAAACCGATAAGTATCGACTTATGCTTTTGACATGATCGAAGCAGAGATTTTTCGGGCACTGGCCGATCCGACGCGTCGCGCCGTCTATGAGCGGCTCGCCGGCGGCGAGATGACGGTGTCGGAACTGCGCACTGGCATGCCGGTATCGCAGCCGGCGGTATCGCAACACCTCGCCGTGCTGCGCGGCGCCGGCCTCGTGGTCGAGCGCCGGGCCGGTCGCAACGCCTATTACCGCGCCGATCCGAAGGGGCTTGCGCCACTGCTCGGCTGGATCGAACGCTACCGCGCGTTCTGGCCAGAGCGCATCGAAAGGCTCAAGACGGTTTTGAAGGACATGGACCAATGACCAGCCGAGGCAAAGAACGCGCGGAAATGGCGGCAGACAAGATCGAGTTCGAGTGCGAGCTGCCGGAGCCGCCGGAAAAGGTGTGGCGGGCGCTGACGGTGCCGGACCTGCTCGCGGCCTGGATGATGCCGAACGACATTGAACCAAAGATCGGTAGCCGCTTTGCCTTTAAAGCGCCCGAGGCGCCGATCGAATGCGAAATCCTCGACGCCGATCCCGGACGGCTGCTGCGCTATTCCTGGCGGGAACGGCCGGCGCCCGGCGATACACAGGCGCCGCCCGGCAGCCCGGTGGACAGCCCAATGGACGACAGCCCGGTGGACAGCATCGTCACCTTTACGCTCGATCGCACCGTTTCCGGCGGCACGCATCTGCGCATCGTCCATGATGGTTTTGCTCGGGCAGCGATGCCGGAGATCGCGATGGCAGGCGCCGGCTGTCGGCTTTCGTTTGAAGCGCGCAATCCCAGGCACAAGCAGATCGCCGCCAACATCCCGCGCCTCTTCCTGCGCGCGGCCTGAACGACAATAGTCAACGGAGAGAAACGATGAGCGGCCTTGCCAATCTGGTGCCGATGGTGATCGAGCAGTCGAGCGGCGGCGAACGCGCCTTCGACATATTTTCGCGGCTGCTGCGCGAGCGCATCGTCTTCATCAACGGCCCGATCGACGACGGCACCTCGGCGCTGGTCTGCGCCCAGCTTCTGTCGCTGGAATCCGACAATCCCGACAAGGAGGTCTCGCTCTACATCAACTCGCCGGGCGGCGTGGTGACCAGCGGTTTCGCCATCTACGACACGATGCAGTACATCAGCTGCCCGGTCTCCACCGTTTGTATGGGCTTCGCCGCCTCGATGGCCTCGTTCCTCTTGATGGCGGGCACGCCGGGGCGGCGCATCGCATTGCCCAACGCCAGCATCGTGCTGCATCAGCCTCTCGGCGGTTTCCAGGGCCAGGCCTCCGACATCCAGCGCCATGCCGAGGGCATCCTTCGCACCAAGCGGCGCATGACCGATCTTTACGCCCAGCATTGCGGCCGCACCTACGAAGAAGTGGAACGCACGCTCGACCGCGACTTTTTCATGACCGCGCAGGAGGCCAAGGATTGGGGCCTCGTTGACCATGTTTTCGACACTCGCAAACAGGCCGCGTGAACGAGCGAAGGCGGCGGCCGGCACTGAGGCGACTGAGCGCCCAGCAATTTCAGGGCAGTCGGTCTGGTCTTGCCGCTATCGCGGCACTATAGTCCGGTGATGATCGCGAACCGTCCATCCAGCCTGTTATGCGTTGCCGTCGCGACCGTTGCCGGCACGAACATGCTGGTGGGCATGGCACTTGCCCAAGATAATTCGACGTCTTCGCAAAGGGGCGCCCTGCCCGGTGTGACCAGCGACTATCGCATCGCCGAGCCAGCGCCGCAGCCAGAGCCAGACGACGCAGTTCCCAGCAGCGGCAACGGCACGTTCAAGATCGGCGATACCGAAGTTCGGATTTCCGGTAGCATAACCATCGATGTCGCTACCGGCGGGATCAGGCCTCCCAGCCGCTAAGTTCGCCTGGTATGTACCACAAATGTGCGCTTCAAACGAACAGCCCCGCCATTGCTTATGCAACTGACGGGGCTTCTTGGATCTGAATCCAAATTGCCGGGAGTGTACTGCCGGCTTTTTATTTCGGATGCTTCGCGGCGTTCAGCCGACGATCCGACTAGCGGTCTCTGATTGTTGTGGGGATCGGCAAGTCAACGTTGGCAGATAGCGCAAAACGCCTGACCTGGCCACTTATACCTGCCGCGGCTCCAGCGACACGTGGAGCCTCAAGGAACTATCCGGTGGAGTCATGCCTCTGCTCTCCTTCTGTTCATTGTGACTGTCGTCGTCGAAGCGCTCATCGCATAACCCACGGCATCTCGCAGGCTAGCCCCAGGCCGCGAGGCCATCGAAAGACGGCCGGCTTCGTTGACGTTTGGAGTCTGCCCCCGTGACGCATGGACGTCAACCTTGAATAGCCGATTACCGAAAAATGTGATCGCGAGACGCATTGTGAAGCCGGCTGTACGGGCAGCTTTTGTCAGGAGCGTGTTCGGCCTTTGTTCTTTCCGCTTGCCCGTTCGCGCGAAAGGCGGTTAAACGCATTGGTCGAGAGTTGTGGCGTCTCTCGAAAAGGCGGCGAAATTACCTACATAGGGGGTGGTCGGGAAAACCCGCCCATCCCACGAATTCCAGATTCTGAGGCGGCGACCGGCGATGGCCGACCATAAATATCTCTCCATTCGCGGGGCACGCGAACACAATCTGAAGAATGTCGATCTCGACCTGCCGCGTGACAGCCTGATTGTCATGACCGGCCTGTCGGGGTCCGGCAAGTCGTCGCTTGCCTTCGACACCATCTATGCCGAAGGCCAGCGCCGCTATGTCGAGAGCCTTTCGGCCTACGCACGGCAATTCCTCGAGATGATGCAGAAGCCGGACGTCGACCAGATCGACGGCCTGTCGCCGGCCATCTCCATCGAGCAGAAGACCACCTCGAAGAACCCGCGCTCGACGGTCGGCACCGTCACCGAGATCTACGATTATATGCGGCTTTTGTTCGCCCGCGTCGGCATCCCCTATTCGCCGGCCACCGGCCTGCCGATCGAGAGCCAGACGGTTTCGCAGATGGTCGACCGGGTGCTTGCGGTCGAAGAGGGCACCCGGCTGTTCATCCTGGCACCGATGGTGCGCGGCCGCAAAGGCGAGTACCGCAAGGAACTGCTCGAGCTGCAGAAAAAGGGTTTTCAGCGCGTCAAGGTCGACGGCGTCTTCTACGAGATCGCCGACGTGCCGGCGCTGGACAAGAAGTACAAGCACGACATCGACGTCGTCGTCGACCGCATCGTCGTGCGCGGCGATCTGGCGACGCGGCTCGCCGATTCCATCGAGACTGCGCTGAAGCTTGCCGACGGGCTGGCGGTGGCGGAATTTGCCGACAAGCCGCTCGACGCCAGCCAGACCGGCGAGGATTCGGTCAACAAGTCGAAGAACGAGACGCATGAGCGCATGCTGTTCTCGGAAAAATTCGCCTGCCCGGTGTCCGGCTTCACCATTCCCGAGATCGAGCCCAGGCTGTTCTCGTTCAACAATCCGTTCGGCGCCTGCCCGACCTGTGACGGGCTCGGCAGCCAGCGCGCCATTGACGCCAGCCTGGTCGTGCCCGACGAGAATGTCTCGCTGCGTGCCGGCGCCGTCAGCCCGTGGGCGAAGTCGACCTCACCCTATTATGCGCAGACGCTGGAAGCGCTGGGCGTTGCCTATGGCTTCAAGCTCGGCGACAAGTTCAAGGATTTGAGCGAAGAGGCAAAGCAAGCCATCCTGCACGGCACTGGCGAGCGCGAAATCGCCTTCCAGTATGATGACGGGCTGCGCTCCTACAAGACGACCAAGACCTTCGAGGGCGTCATCCCCAATCTCGAGCGCCGCTGGAAGGAAACCGAATCCGCCTGGATGCGCGAGGAGATCGAGCGCTTCATGTCGGCCACGCCCTGCCCGGCCTGCCGCGGCTACCGGCTGAAGCCCGAGGCGCTCGCAGTCAAGATCGCCGGCAAGCACATTGGCGAGGTCACCGAGCTGTCGATCCGCAAGGCTGACCAGTGGTTCACCGATTTGCCTGCTTCGCTTAACGACAAGCAGAACGAGATCGCAGTGCGCGTGCTCAAGGAAATCCGCGAGCGGCTGCGCTTCCTCAACGATGTCGGTCTCGACTATCTGACGCTGTCGCGCAACTCCGGCACGCTGTCGGGCGGCGAGAGCCAGCGCATCCGCCTCGCTTCGCAGATCGGCTCCGGCCTGACCGGCGTGCTCTACGTGCTCGACGAGCCGTCGATCGGCCTGCATCAGCGCGACAATGCCCGCCTGCTCGACACGCTGAAGCATCTGCGCGACATCGGCAACACGGTCATCGTCGTCGAGCACGACGAGGATGCCATCCTGCATGCCGACTACGTCGTCGATATCGGCCCGGCCGCCGGCATCCATGGCGGTCACATCATCGCCCAGGGCACACCGCAGCAGATCATGGCGACTCCCGCCTCGATCACCGGCAAATATCTGTCGGGCGAGCTCGAAGTGGCGACGCCTGCGGTTCGGCGCGAGGCGAAAAAGAACCGCCGGCTGAAGGTCGTCGGCGCGCGCGGCAACAATCTGAAGAACGTCACCGCTGAAATCCCGCTCGGCACGTTTACCGCCGTCACCGGCGTGTCCGGCGGCGGCAAGTCGACCTTCCTGATCGAGACCTTGTTCAAGGCGGCGTCACGCCGCATCATGGGCTCGCGTGAGCATCCTGCCGATCACGACCGCATCGAAGGGCTGGAATTCCTCGACAAGGTCATCGATATCGACCAGTCGCCGATCGGGCGCACCCCGCGCTCCAACCCTGCAACCTATACCGGCGCCTTCACGCCGATCCGCGACTGGTTCGCCGGCCTGCCGGAGGCCAAGGCGCGCGGCTACCAGCCGGGCCGTTTCTCGTTCAACGTCAAGGGCGGCCGCTGCGAGGCCTGCCAGGGCGACGGCGTCATCAAGATCGAGATGCATTTTCTGCCCGACCTCTATGTCACCTGTGATGTCTGCCACGGCAAGCGCTACAACCGCGAGACGCTCGACGTGCTGTTCAAGGGCAAGTCCATCGCCGACGTGCTCGACATGACGGTCGAGGAAGGCGTCGATTTCTTCGCCGCCGTGCCCGGCGTGCGCGACAAGCTGGAGACGCTGAAACGGGTCGGCCTCGGCTACATCCATGTTGGCCAGCAGGCGACGACTTTATCGGGCGGCGAAGCGCAGCGCATCAAGCTCGCCAAGGAACTGTCGCGCAAGGCAACCGGCAAAACGCTCTACATCCTCGACGAACCGACCACCGGCCTGCATTTCCACGATGTCGCCAAGCTGCTTGAAGTGCTGCACGAGCTGGTCGACCAGGGCAACACGGTCGTCGTCATCGAGCACAATCTAGAGGTGATTAAGACCGCTGACTGGGTTCTCGATCTTGGCCCCGAAGGTGGTGACGGCGGCGGCGAGCTGGTGGCGTCCGGCACGCCGGAGGACATCGTTCGCGAAAAGCGCAGCTATACCGGGCAGTTCCTGAGGGAATTGCTGGAGCGGCGCCCCGGAGGCAAGCGCGAAGCGGCGGAGTGATGGCAAAGAACGGTCTCATCACGGTCCAAAGCAGCTTCGGCGTGGCCGAAACCATCGATCGCCTGGTCGAGACTGTGGAACGTGCAGGATTGCTGGTCTTCGCCCGCATTGACCACGCCGCCGGTGCGCGCAATGTCGAAACATCACTGCGTCCAACCCAGCTCCTGATTTTCGGCAATCCCAAAGGCGGTACGCCACTGATGCAGGACCGGCAGCTTGCCGGCATCGATCTGCCGGTCAAGGCGCTGGCTTGGGAGGACGAGCAAGGCAAGGTCTGGCTCTCCTACAATGACGCACACTGGCTGGCGGAACGCCACGGCTTGGGCGACGCTAGCCGCAATGCTGTCGCCGCGATAGCCGCCGGCATGGACAAGGTGATTGCGGCCGCTGCCGGCGCGGGCCAGTTTTGATCATGAGAGCCGCTCGGGCCGATGATCTCCCTACGGTGATCTCGCTCACCACCGACGCCTACGCGCCCTACACTGCCCTGTTCGGAGCGCCGCCGATCCCCGTCACCGAGGACTATGCGCCGCGCATAGAACGCGGCGAGGTCTGGCTTTCGGAGCAGGACGGACAGCCGGCCGGCCTGATCGTTCTCGAACGGCACGATGACCACACAGTGATCTTCAGCGTCGCCGTTGCGCCCGTCTTTCAAGGCAAGGGTTTCGGCATAGCGCTGCTCGACTGGGCCGAGCAACAGACGCGCCTGTGGAGCTTGCCTGAAATCCGACTCTACACCAATTCCAGAATGGAACGGAACGTTTCGTTGTATAAGGCCTACGGCTTTCGCGAAACGGGTCGCCGGCCCAATCCATATCGGCCAGGATGGACGGTCGTCGACATGGCGAAAGCCGTCGAGACGACCGCCATCGCGTGATCCTTTTTCCGCAAACCGGGAGGACTACCATGACTCAATCAGGAACAATCCGCGCTGGCATGGGCGGCTGGACCTTCGAGCCCTGGGACACGTCCTTCTACCCGGACAAATTGTCGAAGGCCAAGCAGCTGAATTACGCCAGCCGGCAGGTGCCGACCATCGAGGTCAACGGCACCTATTATTCGAGCTTCAAGGGGCCGACCTTCGTCAAATGGGCCAACGAGGCGCCGGATGGTTTCGTCTATTCGCTGAAGGGCAACCGCTTCGTCACCAACCGCCGCGTGCTCGGCGAGGCCGGGGAATCGATCATGCGCTTCCTCGGGTCCGGCGTCGCGGCACTTGGCGACAAGCTCGGGCCGATCCTGTGGCAGTTCGCGCCGACCAAGAAATTCGACCCGGACGATTTCGAGGCCTTCCTCAAGCTGTTGCCGGAAAAGCAGGACGGCGTTGCGCTGCGCCACGCCGTCGAGGTGCGCAACGACAGCTTCGTCGTGCCGGAGTTCGCCGCCTTGGCGCGAAAGCACAAGGCCGCCATCGTCTATGCCGACCACGCCAAGTATCCGGGGATTGCCGACGTTACCGGCGATTTCATCTATGCGCGGCTGCAGACCGGCAGCGACGACAATCCCGATTGCTACACGCCAAAGGCGCTCGACGAATGGGCGGCGCGCGCAAAAACCTGGGCGGAAGGCAAGGTGCCGGCCGACCTGTCGCGTGCCGATCCTTCAACCGACGCGCCGGTCAAGCCACGCGATGTGTTCGTCTACTTCATCACAGAGGGCAAGGTCCGCGCTCCATTCGGCGCCATCGCGCTGATGAAGCGGGTCGCAGGCTGACGCCCCGCTGTCGGCGGTCCGGCTGGCCGGCTCCTAGATTACCGCCTATGCGGCGCGCTCGTCCGGACGCCGATCAACCCTGACGATCTCGTTGAAAGCATCGAGATCGACATAGAAGACCTTGGTGATCTCCGCGATAAGTTCGTCGTGTTCATATCCCTGCGATTTCAGAATGTTGATGGCGGTTATGATGTCGACACGCTCCGTGAGCCGTCGTTTCTGGTAGTCCTCGACATAGCGCTCCATCGTCTGGCCCTGGCTCCCAAGCACCCGAAATGTTGGACGACAACAGATCGCTGGAGGGAGCGGCTTGCGCGCAAGCGGCCCGCGCCTTCCCCTGATCTACCAATTTGGAACTGGTACGGAAAGCGGCCGACTCACCAAGGCCAAGCAAAATCTAGCACGCAATCTTCGGCGCGCCAGAGTTGCAAAGTAATAGAATCAATAAGAATTCAGACGGTCAGGAATTTCCGCACGTCCGCCCGGTCGAGATCCTCGGCGGGGCCGGTATGGACGATCTGGCCGCGGTCCATGATATTGACCTCGTCGGCCAATTCCCGGCAGAAATCGAGATATTGTTCGACCAAAAGCACGGCAATGCCGGCTTGGTCGCGCAGATAGCGGATGGCGCGGCCGATATCCTTGATGATCGACGGCTGGATGCCTTCGGTCGGCTCGTCGAGCACCAGCAGTTTCGGCCGCATCACCAGTGCCCTGCCGATGGCAAGCTGCTGCTGCTGGCCGCCGGACAGATCGCCGCCGCGGCGCGCGAGCATCTGCTTCAGCACCGGAAACAGCTCGAAGACGTGACCGGGAATGTTGCGGTCGGCGCGCGTCAGCGGCGCGAATCCCGATTCGAGGTTTTCCCGCACCGTAAGCAGTGGAAAGATCTCCCTGCCCTGCGGCACGAATGCGATGCCCGACCGGGCGCGATCATACGCCGCGCTCCGGTCGAGCGCCTTCCCCTCGAAGGCAACACTTCCGCTCGTCAGCCGGTGATGGCCGACGATCGATCTCATCAAACTGGTTTTGCCGACGCCGTTGCGGCCGAGCACACAGGTGATCTTGCCGGCGCCGGCCTTTAGCGAGACGCCGCGCAGCGCCCGGGCGGCGCCGTAATGCAGCGTGGCATTGGAGACTTCGAGCATGGTCAGCGCTTTCTCCAACGCCTGAAAAACGAAAGGTCGAAATGATGGAACGGAACGCGCCAGACCATGCTCATCTCCCCAGGTAGACTTCGACGACGCGCTCGTCGGCCGAAACGAAGTCGAGCGAGCCCTCGGAAAGTACCGAGCCTTCGTGCAGGCAGGTAACCTTGACGCCGAGCTCGCGCACGAAATGCATGTCGTGCTCGACGACGATGACCGAATGGTCGCGCGCGATGTCTCTAAGCAGCCGCGCGGTTTCCTCAGTCTCGGCGTCTGTCATGCCGGCAACCGGTTCGTCGACCAGCAGCAGCTTCGGATCCTGCGCCAAAAGCATGCCGATCTCGAGCCATTGTTTTTGGCCATGGCTCAAATTGGCGGCGAGTTCGTCGCGCTTGTCGCCAAGCCGGATGATGCCGAGAATGTCGTCGATCTGCCGCGCTTCCGCGGCCGAGCGACGATGGAACAGTGCCGGGAAGATCGAGCGCGGGCCTTTCAGCGCCAGCATCAGATTGTCCTCGATCGTGTGGCTTTCGAAGACGGTCGGCTTCTGGAATTTACGGCCGATGCCCATCATGGCGATTTCGGCCTCGTCGTGTTTAGTCAGGTCGACCTCGCCGTCGAAGAAGACCTCGCCCGCGTCGGGCCGCGTCTTGCCGGTGACGATGTCCATCATCGTCGTCTTGCCGGCGCCGTTGGGGCCGATGATCGCCCGCATCTCGCCCTTGTCGAGCACTAGCGACAGGTTGTTGATGGCGCGAAAACCATCGAAGGAAACCGACACGCCGTCGAGATAGAGGATGGTGTTGCTCTTCGACATCAGGCCATCACTCCGCCGGCTGCGGTTCGGCACCGGAGGCCGACCAGTCGCCCGGCCTTCTCGCCGCCGAGCGATCGGTTTTCGGCGGCACCGGCGTGTCAGGATCGGTGCCGGCTTCCTCGGCAATCGAGGCTGCCCGCAGCGCCTTGGCATTGCCGCGCCAGGAATCCCACATGCCGATGATGCCCTTGGGCAGGAACAGCGTGACAGCGACAAACAGGCCGCCCAGCGCAAACAGCCAGAACTCCGGCAGCACGCCGGTGAACCAGGATTTACCGGCATTGACCAGAAGCGCGCCAATGATCGGTCCGACGATGGTGCCGCGCCCGCCGACGGCCGCCCACACCACCACCTCGATCGAATTGGACGGCTCGAACTCGCCAGGGTTGATGATGCCGACCTGCGGCACGTAAAGCGCACCGGCGATGCCGGCCATCACCGCCGACACGGTGAAGGCGAACAGTTTGACGTTCTCTGCCCGCCAGCCGAGAAAGCGCGTGCGGCTTTCGGCGTCGCGCACCGCCATCAAAAGCTTGCCGTATTTGGAACCGACGATTGCCCAGGTGACGAAGACGGCAAACGCGAGCATGACGGCGCTGGCCGCGAAAAGCGCCGAGCGTGTCATGTCGGCCTGCACGTTGAAGCCTAGAATGTCCTTGAAATCGGTCAGGCCGTTATTGCCGCCGAAACCCATGTCGTTGCGGAAAAAGGCAAGCAGCAGCGCATAGGTCATCGCCTGGGTGATGATCGACAGATAGACGCCGGTGACGCGGCTGCGGAAGGCAAACCAGCCGAAGACGAAGGCGAGCAGGCCGGGCACCGCAAGCACCATGACCGCCGCGAACCAGAAATGGTCGAAGCCATACCAGAACCACGGCAATTCCTTGTAGTTCAGGAACACCATGAAGTCGGGGAGCAGCGGATTGCCGTAGACGCCTCGCGAGCCGATCTGGCGCATCAGGTACATGCCCATCGCATAGCCGCCGAGCGCGAAGAAGGCGCCGTGGCCGAGCGAGAGGATGCCGCAATAGCCCCAGACGAGATCGAGCGCCAAGGCGAGCAGTGCGTAGCAGAGATATTTGCCGGTGAGCGCCACGATATAAGACGGCACGTAGAAGGAACTTGTCGACGAGACCGCAAGGTTGAGCAGCGGCACGACGATGGCGGCCGCCAGCAGGACGAAGATGGTGATGGCGACGCGACGATCGGCGCCGGCGGCAAAGAAACGTCCCGTGATCATGCTTCCACCGACCTGCCCTTGAGCGCAAACAAGCCGCGCGGGCGTTTCTGGATGAACAGGATGATCAGCACCAGGACGACGATCTTGCCGAGCACCGCTCCGGCATAAGGTTCGAGGAACTTGTTGACGATGCCGAGCGAGAAGGCGCCGACCAGCGTGCCCCAGAGATTGCCGACACCGCCGAAGACGACGACCATGAAGCTGTCGATGATGTAGCCGCGACCGAGATTGGGCGAGACGTTGTCGATCTGGCTGAGCGCGACACCGGCTATGCCGGCAATGCCGGAGCCGAGTGCAAACGTCAGGGCGTCGACCCACGGCGTCCTGATGCCCATCGAAGCGGCCATGCGGCGGTTGGCGGTGACGGCACGCATCTGCAGCCCCCAAGGCGTGCGCTTCATCACGTAGAGCAGCACCGCGAACACGCCAAGCGCGAATACCAGGATCCAGAGCCGGTTCCATGTCACGGCAAGCTGGCCGATATTGAACGAGCCGGACATCCATGACGGGTTGCCTACCTCCTGGTTGGTCGGCCCGAAGATGGTGCGTACGGCCTGCTGCAGGATCAGCGACACACCCCATGTCGCCAGCAGCGTCTCCAGCGGCCGGCCGTAGAGGAAGCGGATCAGCCCGCGCTCGATGACAAGGCCGACGAGCGCCGCCACTAGGAAGGCCAGCGGCAAGGCGATGACCAGCGACCAGTCGAACAGACTGGGAAAGGAATTCCGGATCACCTCCTGCACGACGAAGGTCGTGTAGGCACCGAGCATGACCATCTCGCCATGCGCCATGTTGATGACGCCCATGACGCCGAAGGTGATGGCCAGGCCAATCGCCGCCAGCAGCAGCACCGATCCGAGCGATATGCCGTACCAGATATTCTGGCCGGCATCCCACAGCGCCAGCGTCGAATTGATATTGGCGATCGCAGCCGTCGCCGCGTCCTTCACCGCACCTTCGGAATTGGCCTCTACAGACGTGAGCAGCGACACCGCATCGCGGTCGCCGCGCGCGCCGATGAGAGCGATAGCCGCCAGTTTGTCGGCCTCCGGCCTGTCGGAAACGAGAACCGACGCGGCGCGGGCATGTTCGAGCAGCGCCTTGACGCTTGCCACGCTCTCATTGGCGATGGCGGTGTCGAGCGGCTCGATGTTTGCCGCGTCCGGCGTCTTGAACATGGTGTCGGCGGCGGCAATGCGCACGGCCGGGTCCTTGGAGCCAAGCGTCAGTGTGCCCAGCGCGTCGCGGATGACGCGGCGCAGCGTGTTGTTGACTTTGATCTTGGTGATGTCGGCCTTGGCAGCTTCGCCCGATTTTTCGCCGGTGAGCGCATCGAGCAGCTCAATACCGTCGCCGCTCTCCTTGCCGACAAAGACCAGTGAATCGGCCTTGCGGACGTAAAGGCTGCCCTCCGCAAGCGCGGCAAGCGGCCGTTCGACGGCCGGATCGCCGGAAGCCGCAAGCTCGCGCACGACGGCTTCGATCGCCGGAAAATTGGCGGCAGTGGCGAATTTGGCGATGACGGCGCGCAGATCTGCTTCGCTGGCGTTCGACGGCAGCAGCGCCCCCAGGAGGAGCAGCAGCATCAGGCCAATCGCGCGGATCAGGATCATCGGTTTCTGGTGGCTCTTGGAGGTTGAATGTCGCCTCCGGGCAGGCTGGAGAAGGAGCCCGCCCGGAGGCTTTGCGGTCTGGGAGGACAGACCGGGAGGATTAGTTGGTTCCCTTGCCGCCGCATTTGCCGGTGGCAACGTTGAAGTTGCCGCAGGATAGAGGCGCGCGCCAATCGGAGATCAGGTCCTTGGAATCAGGCAGGTAGTCGGACCACTCGTCGCCCATCACCAGGCCCGGCGTCTGCGAGACGGTTTCGAACTGGCCGTCGGCCTGGATTTCGCCGATCAGCACCGGCTTGGTGATATGATGGTTCGGCATCATGGTCGAATAACCGCCGGTCAGGTTCGGCACCGAGACACCGACCATGGCGTCGATGACTTTGTCCGGATCGGTGGTACCGGCCTTCTCTACCGCCTTCACCCACATGTTGAAGCCGATATAGTGGGCTTCCATTGGGTCGTTGGTGGTGCGCTTGTCGTTCTTGATGAATTTGTGCCAATCGGCGATGAACTTCGCGTTCTCGGGCGTGTCGACGCTCTCGAAATAATTCCAGGCGGCGAGATGGCCGACGAGCGGCGCGGTGTCGAGACCGGCAAGCTCTTCCTCACCAACCGAGAAGGCCATGACCGGAATATCCTCGGCCTTGATGCCCTGATTGCCGAGTTCCTTGTAGAACGGCACGTTGGCGTCGCCGTTGACGGTCGAGACGACAGCGGTCTTCTTGCCAGCCGAGCCGAACTTCTTGATTGCCGAGACTTCGGTCTGCCAGTCGGAGAAGCCGAACGGCGTATAGTTGACCATGATGTCTTCGGCAGCAATGCCCTTCGCCTTCAGATAGGCTTCGAGAATTTTGTTGGTGGTGCGCGGATAGACATAGTCGGTGCCTTCGAGCACCCAGCGCTTCACCGAACCGCCATCCTCGCTCATCAGATAGTCGACCGCGGGAATGGCTTGCTGGTTCGGCGCCGCACCGGTGTAGAACACGTTGCGCTCGCTCTCCTCGCCCTCATATTGGACCGGGTAGAACAGGATGTTGTCGAGCTCGCTGAACACCGGCAGCACCGATTTGCGCGACACCGAGGTCCAGCAGCCGAACACCGCCGCGACCTTGTCCTTCGAGATCAGCTCGCGCGCTTTTTCTGCGAACAGCGGCCAGTTGGAAGCCGGATCGACGACCACCGCCTCGAGCTTCTTGCCGAGCAGGCCACCCTTGGCATTCTGCTCTTCGATGAGCATCAGCATGGCGTCCTTTAGCGTCGTCTCCGAGATCGCCATGGTTCCCGACAGCGAATGGAGGATGCCGACCTTGATGGTGTCGTCGGCCGCCTTGGCGGGAATGCTCATCAGCAGGCCGGCGGTGACCACGCCGGCCGAAAACATTTTTGTTATTGTCGAGAAACTGCCCCTCATACTTTTAAACTCCCAAGCTGGTTAACTGCATCGGAACAGACCATGCAACGGCTGTGCCAATTACCGGAGCAAGATCGGAGATCTGAGATTTCCCAGCTCTGTCAGTCGGTTAATGTATTAGGCGCAGGAGATGAACCTCGCCTGCCAGGTTCGAACTGAGAAAAGATCACCCGTATCAGCCTAAGTTTTACTCATGTACAGGCCAATGCCCGAATTTTGAGCAGCATCATAAGAGCACTGGCGAGGATTGCAGCGCCGCAGCGAAATGGGGCAAGTTCGAACCCTTAAACGAGCGACGCCATGGCCTTCCGAACGTCTTGCATTTTCATCACCATGCTTCTGCTGGCGACGACGACTGTAGCGCGCGCCGGCTTCAGCGACGGCAAGCTGCCGGACGGCCCCTATCATTGCGAAGTCTATCTGCTTGGAATGTTCCTCAGCCTCGGCGACATCACCATCAAGGGAAACGTCTATAGCGGTCCGGCGAGCTTCGGCACCGCGCGGCAGAGTTATAACTACCAGATGGATGCAGACGGGGTGATCACTTGGCTGGGTCCGCTGGGCGGCTACACCAGCGGCGGCAACTCGATCTCGCTTACGCAAGCGACTCTGGAAAGCGGAACCACCCCCTCCTTCGACGTTATCATGAAGCAGCCGGACGGTGCCTTTACCGCCTCGACCTGCACCAAACGTTGAAAAAAATATGCGCAACCTCGTGAGAATTAGCACCGGAAGGCAGAAAGCCGCTAGCTCTCCGCCGCCACGTCGAGCGCCAGCCGGGTCATATTGGTGAAAAGCCCCTGGCGTTCGGCATAGTCGGTCTGCTCGCCGGTTGCCACATTGTCGACGACGGTCAGGATCGACAGTGCCCGGGCACCAAAATCGGCCGCGATGCGGTAGAGCGCGCTGGTTTCCATGTCCACGGCGAGCGCGCCCTGTGCCTGCGCTTCGGCAAAGCGCTCACGCCCCTGCGGATGATAAAAAATATCGCTGCAGATGGTCAGGCCAGCCCGCTGGTCGATGCCGAGTTCGGCGGCCCGGGTCAACGCCTGGGCCAACAATGCCGGATCGGGGCTGGCGTTGGCACGATAGAGCCCGAAACTCTGAACGCTTTCTGAGCTTTCACCGCGCACCGATTGCGCGATCACCAGACTGCGCAGCGCCAGCTCGGCGGTCAGCCCGCCGCAGGTGCCGGTGCGGATCAGTGTTTTCGCACCATAGAAATCCAGCAGCTCGTGCACGTAGACCAGGAATGACGGGACGCCGATGCCGGTGGACTGGATGCTGATAGGCTTGCCGCGAAACAGGCCGGTAAAACCAAGCGCGCCGCGGCGGCGGTTGACGCAGCGCGGCGCCTCCAGAAAAGTCTGCGCCATCCATTCTGCGCGCTGCGGATCGCCCGGCAGCAGCACCGTGCTTGCGTAGTCGCCCTTGCTGGCCTCGTTGTGTGGCGTCACGGCATGCTTTCCAAAACCCGTCGCCCGTTTCGCCTGCAATCATGGCAGTCTCACGGCATTGCGCAAGCGGAGCATTGGAAGGGTCAGGATTCCAGCATGTCCTTGACGATCGTGGCCAATTGCTTGAGCGAAAACGGCTTGGGCAAAAAGCCGAAATGTGCGTCGGCCGGCAAGTTCTTGGCGAATGCGTCTTCCGCATATCCGGACACGAAGATGAACTTGATGTCGGGCTGCCGCTTGCGCAATTCGCCAAGCAGCGTCGGGCCGTCCATTTCCGGCATCACCACGTCTGAGACCACGATGTCGACCTTGCCGCCGAGCGCTTCGTAGACTTCAAGCGCCTCGACGCCCGACGACGCCTCGTGGACGGTGTAGCCGCGCGACTTTAGTGCACGCATGCCGCCCATGCGTACGGCGTCCTCGTCCTCGACCAGCAGCACCGTGGCCGAGCCCGACAGATCCTTGGCTGAGTCGGCGATCTTGGCAGGTGCGGCCGGCACTTCTCCAGCCTCGCCCGCCTTCCTTGCCTCCGCAATGTGCCGCGGCAGGAAGATGCGGAACAGGGATCCCTTGCCGACTTCGGAATCGCAGAAGATGAAGCCGCCTGTCTGCTTGATGATGCCATAGACCATGGACAGGCCGAGGCCCGTTCCCTTGCCAACCTCCTTTGTCGTGAAGAAGGGCTCAAAGATCTTTTTCAGCACATCAGGCGCGATACCGCTGCCGCTGTCCTCGACCTCGACCAGCACATAGTCGGCCGGAGTAAGTTCGCGATAGGAAAAGGTCTTGCATTCCCCGGCGCTGACGTTGCGGGTGCGAACGGTGAGGTCGCCGCCGGCCGGCATCGCATCGCGCGCATTGACCGCCAGATTGACCACCACTTGCTCGAACTGCCCGATATCGACCCTGACCGGCCACAGGTCGCGGCCATGGTCGATCTTGAGCTTGATATCGTTGCCGACCAGACGGGCAAGCAGCATCCTTAGGTCGGCGAGCACGTCGGTCAGGTTGAGCACCTCCGGTCGCAGCGTCTGCTTGCGCGAGAAGGCCAGCAACTGCCGCACCAGCGAGGCCGCCCGGTTGGCATTCTGCTTGATGTTCATGATGTCCGGGAACGACGGATCGGACGGCCGGTGGTTGGTCAAAAGCAGGTCTGAGGCCATGATGATGGCGGTCAGCACATTGTTGAANGCTCGGTGGTCTCGACGGCATAGACGATGGCCGATTCCTCGGCGCCCTCGCCGCCGGTGCCGTCTGCGACCGCATTGACGTAGAAGCGTATGTGTCGTTCCTCATTGCCGGGCAGCACCGTATCGATCGGCTCGATATCAGCCTGTTGCTGGCGTGCCTTTTCGAACGCCGCGGCGAAGGCCGGCCGGTCGCGCTCGTGGATCACCGTATCCAGCCGCACACGCCGATCGACCGCGTCGCGGTCGACGACCGAGGAAAATAGCGACAGGAACGGCGCATTGGTGCGCAGGATGCGACCGGCATGGTCGACGCCGGCAATCGCCATCGGCGTCGAGTTGAAGAATCGCGTGAAGCGTATTTCCGAGGCGCGAAGGTCGGCCGAAGCGTCCTCGCCTTGCGTCCGGTTGAGCACGATGGTGCGAGTCGGGCCGTTGAGCCCCTCTCGGCTGGCCGAAACACGATGCATGAAGCGCACCGGCAACGCCTCCCCGGTCATCGTCGTCAGATCGAGATCGATAACGGCATTGCGCGTGGTACCCGCGTCGGCCTTGACCGAACGGACCAGCGCCATGCCGTCGCCGGCGACGATCTCCGGCAGCGTGATGGCGCCGGGGGTGAAGCTGGCCAGGTCGATGCCCAGCCACTCCGCAAGGGTCGCGTTGATATAGGTGACGCGGCCTTCCTGGTCGGCCGAAAAGAAACCGGCCGGCGCGTGGTCGAGGTGATCGATGGCCTTTTGCAGGTCGAGAAAGAACCGCTCCTGCTCGGCCCGTTCCCGCGAGATATCAGCAAGCTGCCAAGCAAGCATGGGCAGCCGCTGGCCTGGAACGCTGAACGCGCGGGCCCGGACGCGGTACCAGCGCGCGCCCGATTCGGCGCCTGGCCGAATGGACTGCGCGAGCCGAAACTCGCCGTCGCCCGCCTGGCCGTCGCGCAGGCCTGACGCCAGCCGGTATATGGTCACTGAGGCCTCGGGAACGTCTGAAAGCAAACCTTCGACCGTCTTGAGGTCGGCGGCCGACTCGGCGCCAGTCATGTCGGCATAGGTCCGGTTGGCGTAGATGATCCGGCCTTTGGTATCGGTGACCAGGAGGCCTTGCGACATCGAATCGACGAAAGCTTTCGACAGTTCGTCGCTTGTCGAGCGCGGCGTGACGTGCACGAAGCCGATCGCAGTGGCGAACAGAAAGCCGACGCCGATCATCGCCAACACGCCAAGCATGCCGAGCAGGAATGGGTCGCCAAGTCGCTCGCGGAAAAGGCCGAAGACGATCGCTGCCCCCGTCAGGACGACGATGAAGACGATGAGCCGGGTGACCGCGCCCGGTCGCGTGTTCTGGTCGACGATAGGTACCGGATAGAAATCGCCGCGCGCTTCCTTGGCCATGTTCCCCCTGCTCGTGAATTCCGGTGTCGGTTGAATCATATTCTCAGGGTCGGGAAAAGGCCCGGCGGCAAATGTCCGCTAAAAAGACGCCGTTCCGCTCCCGGTGTTTCAAGCTGTTCACGAAGCGTGAAAGGCAACTTGCGGTGGCCTGCCGCAACAGTCTAGTGTCGCGTCTCTTCGAAAGCTGATTTTGGGGGAACCAATGCTGCAATGGCTGGATGGCGTGGCGGGTCCTGGTTATGCCGCGGCAATCCTGTGGACGTTTGCAGTACTTGTCCTTCTGCTCATCATTCTTCTTATCATCAGGCTGGTCCGCAGCCTGACCTTCGGAACATTCGTCGCCGGCGGCAGGAACCGCAAGACGCGGCTGGCGGTCATGGATGCCACAGCGGTCGACAGTCACCGGCGGCTGGTGCTGGTGCGCCGCGACGATATCGAGCACCTGCTCTTGATCGGTGGTCCGACCGACGTCGTCGTCGAGCGCGACATCAGGCTCTCGGCGCTGCGCCGCCCGGCATTGACCGGAGATAACAGCCACCAGCCGGCAGCAAGATCGGCTCAGACCACAGCCGCGCCGGTGAGGCAAGCGCCGCCGCAGGCGGCAAGCGTAGCCGCAACCCCTGTCCGAGCCCGCCAGACGGCGACAATGCCGGCAACAATGCCGGCACCGGCGCCGAAACCGCCATCGAACGTCACACCGTTGCCAAATTATGGATCCGTCAACGCCAATGCTTCACGGCATGCGCCGCCGCCGACAAGACAGGACTCCCCGGCAAGATACGAGCCGCCGGCACAGCACGAGTCGATCGACGATGCGCTGATGAAGGAGCTGGAGGTTTCCCTCGACGAGCCACGCTTCAGCCAAACGCCGAGCAAGCCGGTGGCGAAGGCATCGCCCTCTCTCGACGACGAGATGACGAAGCTCCTCGGCGAGTTGTCCAATCAGAAAAGATAGGCTGATAGCGAACGGCCAATGAAAATGGCCGGAAAACCGGCCATTTTGAACGCTTTACCGATGCCGCTCTGTTTTTCCCGCCGACTCAGTCGTCGCGGTACACCTTCTCGCGCCGCTCATGGCGCTCCTGTGCCTCGATCGACAAGGTCGCGATCGGGCGCGCGTCGAGCCGCTTCAGCGCGATCGGCTCGCCTGTTTCCTCGCAATAGCCGTAGGTGCCTTCGTCAAGGCGCTGGAGGGCGGAATCGATCTTCGAGATGAGTTTTCGCTGGCGATCGCGGGCGCGAAGTTCGATGGCGCGGTCGGTTTCTGAGGAAGCCCGATCGGCGAGATCGGGATGGTTGGCGTTTTCCTGCTGCAGGATTTCGAGAGTTTCGCGCGCTTCGCGCAAGATGTCGTTCTTCCAGGTGACGAGCTTCAGGCGAAAGTAGGATTTCTGCCGCTCGTTCATGAACGGCTCGTCTTCGGAGGGTACGTAATCGGCGGTAACGATGTCGTTCATTCGACTCACCCAACAAACCCCAAATTTGGCGCCTATATATTCGCGGACCGAAAACTGCACAAGGTCAATCGACGACTGTTTCACGCAATTGTTAGTCCCGGACAAACGGCATCCGCGATGCCCTTTTTGCGAAGAATACGACCGAATTCATACATGATTCGCTATGCTTGAAGGACGCTTGCCATTGCGCACGGAGCTCTTCTGATGGCAAATCCTGCGGCGTATTGACGGGTTCGGTGCCCGGCACAACGGGGATCCGGTGACCAGACTTTACCTGCTGAGGCATGCGAAGGCCGGCTGGGCGCTGCCCGGCGTCGCCGACTTCGACCGCCCGCTCTATACATCTGGCTTCGCCGATGCCGAAGCGATGGGCGTGCTGATGCGTTCTCGCAAATACGTACCGGGCCTCACCCTGTGCTCAAGCGCCAGGCGTGCCCGCCAGACGCTGGAAAGCTTAGCTGGCCATACGGACACGGGCCGGGTGCTGTTCTTTGACGCGCTCTACAACGACGATGCCGCCGCGTACCTCGCTGCCGTCCGGCAGAATGGCGGGCTGGACGCCCTGCTCGTCATTGGCCACAATCCGATGATTGAGGATCTCGCCATGGCGCTCTCAGGCGACGGCAACGAGACCGCGCGGGCCATGCTGAACCACGGCTTCCCGACCTCCGCACTTGCGGTGGTCCGGTTCAACGGCAGTCTTGCGGAGGCTGCGCCTGGCGCCGGCTATCTCGAAGCCTTCCTGACGCCTGCCGATATCTGAGGCCATTTCAAAGCCGCGCCTCAAAGCCTATATCGGTGGCTGACCGGCCCCGCGAGAACAGATTTTGGCATCATCGCTGACGACTTTCACCGACGAGGCGAAGATCGCCTTGGATACGTTGTCAGGCCGCGCTGCCGGGCTTTTCGCTCCGTCGCTGCGTCTTGGCGTGACCGGGCTGTCCCGCGCCGGCAAGACGGTGTTCATCTCGGCCCTTGTGCACAATCTGGTCCATGGCGGACGCTTGCCGCTGTTTGAGGCACAAAAATCGGGGCGCATCGCCAGGGCCTTTCTCGAAGAGCAGCCGGACGACGCCGTACCACGCTTCCAGTACGAGGATCACATCGCGGCTCTTGTCGACGACCGTGTCTGGCCGGACTCGACGCGTGCGATTTCCGAACTGAGGCTCACCATCGAATACGAATCGGCCTCCGGTTGGAGCCGCATGTTTTCCGCCGGCAAATTGTCCGTCGACGTCGTCGATTATCCCGGCGAATGGCTGCTCGACCTGCCGCTGCTCGGCAAGTCCTACGCCGATTTTTCGCGTGAGGCCTTCGAGATGGCCGTGTTGCCGGTGCGTGTCGATCTTTCGCGGGAATGGCAGGCGCTCTCTGCCTCCGTCGACCCCAACGACGACGCCGACGAGATGACGGCGCGCCGTCTCGCCGAGAGCTTCGCCGCCTACCTCAAGGCCTGCAAGCTTGACGAGCGGGCGCTTTCGACCCTACCGCCCGGCCGCTTCCTGATGCCCGGCGATCTTGAAGGATCGCCGGCGCTGACCTTTGCGCCGCTGCCGAAACTCGGCCTCGGGCGCGCCCGCTCCGGATCGCTGCAGGCGATGATGGAGCGGCGCTACGAGGCTTACAAGACGTATGTCGTCAAACCGTTCTTTCGCGAACACATCACGCGCCTCGACCGGCAGATCGTGCTCATCGACGCCTTACAGGCATTGAACGCCGGCCCCGGTGCTATGGCCGATCTGGAACGCGCGGTCACCGAAATCCTGTCCTGTTTCCGGCCCGGCCGGGGCAACTTCCTGACCGACCTGTTTTCAAGACGCATCGACCGCATATTGGTGGCCGCGACCAAGGCCGACCATCTGCACCACGAAAGCCACGACCGGCTGCAGGCGATCGTGCGGCGGCTTGCCGACCGCGCCGTGGCGCGGGCGAATTTCACCGGTGCCGACGTCGACGTCGTCGCCATGGCGGCCATGCGCGCGACTCGGGAAGGCACGGTCAAGCAGGGCCGTGAGACTTTGCCGGTCATTATCGGCACGCCATTGCGTGGCGAAAAAATCAATGGCGAAACCTTTGACGGAAAGACCGAAACAGCCATATTTCCCGGTGATTTGCCGGAGAAAGTTGATGCGGTGTTCGATGGTTTCGAATCGAAGCACCAGCAGAACGATGACGACCCGGCGATCCGCTTCGTGCGCTTTCGCCCGCCGAAACTCGAGCGCACGGCCGAGGGCGTGACGCTGTCGCTGCCGCATATCAGGCTCGACCGCGCGGTGCAGTTCCTGATCGGAGATCATCTCGCATGAGCGCGCCCCGCAGACCGGCGGCCTTTCGCATCGAGCCGGAGCCCCAGCCGAAGGTAGATCCGACGGCTCGCCATTCCGGGGCCGAGGCCGCGCCGGCGCGAAAGCCGCGTAACGTGAAGGCGGATCTTGCCGTGGTCACACCGGCGGAGATCGACGTCTTCGACGAGCCTGATGTCGTCGCTGCCGAACCGCCGCCGGCGATTGCGCCGCGAAAACGTTCGCTGCTTGGCTGCCTGTTCTTCGGCGCGCTGGGCGTTCTGGTTTCGCTCGCCCTTGGCCTCTGGACCGACCAGCTGATTCGCGACCTGTTCGAGCGCGCCGAGTGGCTGGGCTGGCTGGCGGCCGGAATGGCATTGATCGCCATCCTGGCGCTTGTAGTCATCCTTATCCGCGAATTCGTGGCGATTGCTCGCCTCGCCGAGGTCGAAAAGTTGCAGAAGCGGGCGCTCGATGCGATTGCCCGCGATGATCCGAAGGCCGCCCGCGCCGTGGTCGACGAGTTGTCGGCATTTGTCGCGGCCAAGCCCGAAACCGCGGCCGGCAGGCGCTCGCTGGCCGAATTGCGCGGCGAGATCATCGATGGCGGCAATCTGGTGCGGCTGGCCGAGACCGAGATCCTCGGCCCGCTCGATGCCCGCGCCAAGATGATGATCCTCGAAGCGGCGAAGCGCGTGTCCCTGGTGACCGCGGTCAGTCCGCGCGCGCTGGTCGACGTCGCTTATGTCGTGTTCGAAGCCGGCCGGCTGATTCGCCGTCTGTCGGAGCTCTATGGCGGCCGCCCCGGCACGCTAGGCTTTTTTCGCCTGGCGCGCAGCGTTCTCGCCCATCTCGCGGTCACTGGGTCGATCGCCGTCGGCGACAGTTTCGTCCAGCAGATCGTCGGCCATGGCCTTGCGGCTCGGCTCTCGGCCAAGCTCGGCGAAGGCGTCGTCAACGGCATGATGACGGCGCGCATCGGCATTGCAGCGATGGAAACGGCAAGGCCCCTGCCCTTTAACGCCGTCAGGCGTCCAGGATTGGGCGATTTCCTTTCCGCGCTGACCTCCTTTGCGGCAAAGAAAGAAAAAGAAACATCCGCTTCCGAGACGTGACTACCGCCTTGGGGTGACAAAGCATTAACCAATCTTGTTCATGGTCGGAAGCGTCCAAACCAGTCTCTTTGTTGCCGGGTGTCGTCGATGAAAAGCGTTATTTTGTCCAACGTGCTGCACGTGGCGCTCGCCCTTGTCGCAACCATCGGCATTGCCGGAAAGGCTTCGGCGGCGGAACCGGACAAGCAGTTCTTTCGATCGGTCGAGGGCAAATGGGTCGGCCCCGGAGAAATCGTTGCCGGCAAATACAAGGGCACGAAATTCACCTGCAGCTTCATTGGCTCGACGCCTGACGGCAAGGTCGGCATGTCGCTCGACGGCGGCTGCCGGGTCGGTATGTTCACCCAGCAGATGTCGGCAACGATCGAACACATGGGCCGGCAGGGCTACAAGGGCAGCTTCATGGGCGGGGCCGCCGGCTCCGGCCTCGACATTATCGGCGGCAATGTCGTCGATGCGCACAAGGTGGTTTTCACCATTAATCGTAATCAGTTGCGCGGCGTGATGCAGGCGCTTGTCCCCGACGACAATTCGATGACGGTGACCGTTGCCGTGCGGGTCGACCAGCAGCTGGTCCCGGTCATCGGTATGAAGTTGAAGCGGATCGATGCAGTCGAGGTCGGCTCCATAACTCCGAACTGAGCTTTCGGCGTGAAAAGGCGGCAACCAAACGCCGCCGCCGTCCTTGACATGCAGATGGGTGCTCAGCCCTTGATCGCTGCAATCAACTCGTCATAGGCCTTGCAGGCCTCGGCTGCTGTCGTGCCGCCCTGATACTTGGTTGTGACCGCCTGGACCTTGGCTGTGAGGTCGGCTGCCTTGGCCGGATCCTTGGTGATAGCAGCCTGAAGTGCCGCAGTCATGTCCTGAGCCTTCTTGGTCAGCATCTCGGTCGTGCACTCCGGCGCCTTCGAACAGGCAGAGCCGGCAAGTGCCGCGATGCCAACGGCAACCAGCAAAAACTTCTTCATGTCAGTCATCTCCTCAAAAAGGGCCGTGACTTGATCGTCGCTCACCCTCCACTGGCCGAAGCCGGGCGTCCTTAGCGCCGGATAGCGAAAACAAGCAACGCCTGGAAGGCCATTATCCTGTGCAGTGCGCCTGCAATATCGCCTGCACAATGCGCCGGATTCACACTGTTCGATCCGCTCCGAAGCCCCTATCTTGGCCGCTTGACTCCCAGGAGAGCGGAAGGGCAGGCATGGCGGCAGAGGCATCGAACAGCGATCTGATCCAGGTGGTGGCGCTGCTTGCCGCCGGCGTCGTTGCGGTGCCGATCTTCAGGCGCATGGGACTTGGCTCCATCCTCGGCTATTTGGCGGCCGGCGTCGTGATCGGCCCATTCGGGCTGCGCGTCTTTTCCGAATCGGAAGCCATTCTTCATGTCGCCGAACTCGGCGTCGTCATGTTCCTGTTCATCATCGGGCTGGAGATGCAGCCGTCACGCCTATGGGGCCTGCGCCGCGAGATTTTCGGGCTTGGTGCGCTGCAGGTCGGCGTCTGCGCGGTTCTGCTGACCGGCGTCGGCCTGGCGGGAGGTTTCCCGATCGCGCAATCCTTCGTCGCTGGCGCCGGTTTCGTACTCACCTCGACGGCAATCGTCATGCAATTGCTGGAAGAACGCGGCGACCTGGCAACGCCCAAGGGCCAGCGCATCGTCTCGGTCCTGCTTTTGGAAGATCTGGCCATCGTGCCGCTGCTGGCGCTGATCGCCTTCCTCGCGCCGGGCGGCGCCGATATGAGCCTGTCGGATAGGTTGACGGAGGTCGGCATCGGCCTTGCCGCGATCGTCGGGCTGGTGGTTGCCGGGCGCTATCTGCTCAATCCGTTCTTCCGTATCCTGGCGGATGCGCGCGCCCGTGAGGTGATGACCGCAGCTGCCCTTCTGGTCGTTCTCGGGTCAGCGCTCGCCATGCAGCTTTCCGGCCTGTCGATGGCCATGGGCGCCTTCCTGGCCGGCGTGCTTTTGTCGGAATCGACCTTCCGCCACCAGCTGGAGGCCGACATCGAACCGTTCCGCGGCATTCTGCTCGGGCTGTTCTTCCTCGCCGTCGGCATGTCGCTCGACCTGCATGTCGTCGTCGTCAACTGGCAGCTCATTGCCATCTATGTCGTCGCCTACATGGTGATGAAGGCGATCGGCATCTATATCGTTGCCCGCGTCCTCAAAACCGACCATCGGGAAGCGCTCGAGCGCGCCGTCTTCATGGCGCAAGGCGGCGAATTCGCCTTCGTCCTCTATTCCGCGGCGGCTGCGGTGGGCATTATCGACGGCCAAGCCAATGCGATGCTGACCGCCATTGTCATCATTTCCATGGTGCTGACGCCGTTGGCGATCATTGCACTGCGGTATCTGACGCCGCGCGACGAGCAGTCGCTTGAAGGCGTCGATGTCGCCAACGGCCTGACCGGCAGCGTGCTGATCATAGGCTTTGGCCGGTTCGGCCAGATCGCCAGCCAGCCGCTTTTGTTGCGCGGCATCGACGTGTCGATCATCGACAACGAGGTCGAAATGATCCAAGCAGCGGCCGATTTCGGCTTCAAGGTCTATTACGGCGACGGCACGCGGCTGGACATCCTGCGAGCCGCGGGAGCCGGGCGGGCACGCGCCGTGCTGATCTGCGTTGACAAGCCCGATGCCGCCGTGCGCATCGCGGAACTGATCAAGGCGGAGTTTCCCTTGCTGACAGTGCTGGCACGGGCGTTCGACCGCGGCACCGCGTTGCAGCTCATCCGTGCCGGCGTTGACTATCAGCTCCGCGAGACGTTCGAATCGGCGCTTGTCTTCGGCGGCTCGACGCTGGAAGCCCTCGGCGTCGACCCGGAAGAGGTCGCCGAGGTAGTCGAGGACGTCCGCCGCCGCGACGCTGCCCGTTTCGAGCTTCAACAGGCCGAAGGCATCCGCGCCGGACGGCGCTTCCTCAAAGGCAATATTGGCACCCCCATCCCGACGCCGCTCAGCACACCACGCCGCGCGGGTCAGGCGCTCAATGAGGAAACCGCCGGCGTGCTGCAGAAATCCGAGCCGGCCGATTAATCCTTGGGAAGATGCGAATGATGGATGAACTGGACGAACGCGCGCTCTCCGTAACCAGATTCTGGCGCCACGCCGGGGAGGACGCATGGTTCGAGAAGAACGACGCTTTTGATGCCGACTTCCGCACCCGGTTTCTCGATCTGCACTTCGCCGCCGCCCGCCGCGAATGCGACGGCTGGTCCGAACACGCCGAAGGGTCGCTGGCACTGATGATCCTGCTCGACCAGTTTCCGCGAAACTGCTTTCGCGGCACTGGCCACATGTACGCCACGGACCCGCTGGCGCGGCATTTTGCCGGGAAGGCGATCGCTGCCGGCCATGACTTGGCGCTCGACGAAGAGCTCCGCGTCTTTCTTTATCTGCCCTATGAGCATTCGGAGGATCTCGCCGATCAGCTCAAATCGATGGAGCTTACCGCCGCCAAAGCCCCGTCCTATCTGAAATATGCGGTAGAACACCGCGACATCATCCAGCGCTTCGGCCGCTTTCCACACCGAAACAGGATGCTTGGCCGGGAGACGACACCGGACGAACAAATGTTCCTCGACGGTGGTGGGTTTTCCGGCTGATTTTCGGCCACCAATGGCGGCAGCGTCAGGTCTTCCACCATTTCCGGCCTGACGGCAGCCGTTCAATACCCGACGTGTCGACGGCGGCCAGTCGCTCCGACACGCTCTTGCCGTCGACCACAAGCTTCGGTGCAATTTCTGCCAACGGTGCCAGCACGAAGGCGCGCTCCAGCATGCGCGGATGCGGCACCTCCAGTCCGGTCTCGTGGATGATGCGGTCACCGAACACCAGAATGTCGATGTCGATCAGGCGCGGACCCCAGCGCTCCTCCCGCACCCGCTTCAGTTTTCGCTCGGCGTCGAGGCAAAGGTCGAGCAAAGCCCGCGGCGCAAGCGCGGTCGAGATCTCGGCCGCCGCATTGAGGAAATCCGGCTGATCGAGCTTGCCCCAGGGCGGCGTTCGGTAGAGCGACGAAACGGCAACGACGCGCGTGCTCTCGTCGGCATCCAGAATGCCCAGTGCCGCAGCCATCGACTTCGCCGGATCACCGAGATTGCCGCCAAGGCTGAGATAGACGGTGTTGTTGTTACTATTCTGGCCAGACAACGGTCACCTCGACATGATCGAGCACACCCGGCACCGGGGCGTTCGGCTTGCGCACGGTGATCTCGGCCTTTTTGATCTGCGGAAACCGCGCCGTCAGCGCCCTCGCCACTTCGAGCGCCAGCGCTTCGATCAGAAAGCGCCGCTCGCCGGTAATGATCTTTTCGATGACCGCAAAGGCGATGCCGTAATTGACGGTGTCCTCGATAGAATCGTCGACCAGCGCCCGCCCGGGGTCTACCGTGAGCGCCGCATCGACATAAAAGCGCTGGCCGAGCGTCTCCTCTTCGTCCAGCACACCGTGCCGGGCGAAGAAGGCGCAGTTCTTCATGCGGATGACATACATGGCTCAGCTTTCCCCGATCTCACGTGCGAGCATAGCATCGGCAATAGCCAACGCATCCACGTTGATTGCGACATCGTGGACGCGAAAAAGATGCGCGCCTTTGAGCCTCAGGATGACGCTTGTGGCGGCGGTTCCGGCGCCCCTTGCCGCTGCGTCGCGGCCGGTGACGGTGCCGATAAAGCGCTTTCGCGATGTGCCGGCCATCAGCGGAAAGCCCAGCGCACGAAGCTCGGAAAACCGTGCCATCAGGTCAAGGTTTTCCGCGGCTGTCTCCTTGGCGAAGCCGAAGCCCGGATCGAGCACGATGTGGTCGTCGGCAACACCGCTCCGTTGCGCGATTTCCAGCGACTTCCTGAGGAAGAAGAGCTGATCGGCAATCACGTCGGGCAGTTTCTGCCGGTCCCGTCCCGTGTGCATGATGACAAGGCCGGCGCCGGTTTCGGCAGCGACGCTGGCAATGCCCGGCTCGCGCTGCAGGCCCCAGACGTCGTTGACGATATGTGCACCGGCTTGGACGGCAAGCCGCGCCGTATCCTGGCGATAGGTATCGACCGAGATCAGCGTTCCGCCAGACGTCGCGAGCGCCTCGATGATGGGCACTATGCGGGCCTGCTCTTCCTTTGCAGACACCGGAGAGGCACCGGGACGCGTCGATTCTCCGCCGATGTCGATGACGGAGGCTCCCTCCTCCACCATACGGCGCGCCTGGTCCACCGCTTTTTCCGGGGCATCGAACAGCCCGCCGTCGGAAAAACTGTCCGGCGTGACGTTGAGGATGCCGACGACGATGGCCTTGCCGCCAAGGTCAAGATGGCGCCCATGCGCCAGCTGCCATCGCCCTGTCATCATTGCCCATCAACCATGTTCGATCCCACGTCATGACCGGGGATCAATTCCGTTGCGCCGGAGACGGCGGTAAAGCAAGGTGGGCAAAGAGGCAACACGATGAAACGATCCCTCCTCTGCGCCCTGATGCTCGCTCTGACCGCATTCCCGGCCGGCGCTACGACTCTCGTCAAGACATATAGTTATTTCCCGATCGGCGGCAGGACGCTCGACGACATCGGGACCCAGCTGTCGAAACTCGGGCCTCAGGTGAAAAGCACCGGGTCGCGGCATCCCGGCGCCACCCAGATGGCGTTCACCACCCGCGTCAGTTATGCGCAAAAGCCGGGCTCGTGCTGGATTGCCGACGCTGCCGTTACCGTCAAGGTCAAGGTTATCCTTCCCGAGTGGCGCCGCCCGCGCAAAGCCGATGCAGGCGTCAAGCTGTTCTGGGAGACTTTGTCCGCCGACATCAAGCGCCATGAGGAACGCCACGTCGAGATTGCCAAGAACCATGGCCGCGAACTAGAAGACGCCTTGAAGGCGAGCTACCCTGAAAAGACCTGCGAATTGGCCAAGGCCAAGGCCGCGAAAATTACAGCGGCCATGCTTGCCAAGCACGACCAGGACCAGATGCGCTTCGATCGTGTGGAAAGCGTCAATTTCCAAAGCCGCATCCTGCGGCTTTTGCACTATCGCATCGAGCGCATTGAGAATGGACGGCTCGCTCCCGGCTGAACTCCGCGTCGGACAAAGCCAAATTTGGAACAAAGCCAATTTGGCGAAGCATAGTGCCAGCTTCGAAAAACTTTCGAGCCGCTGTCGAAATCGGCCTATAGCGAACGACATATGCCAGGTTCGCAGGGATCAGCCTCCGGCAAACGCCAATCGGCGTACTAGATGCTTCCCAGCCCGTCGCGGAAGTGCACGCAGGCATAATGGATGAACGGATATGGACCAGGCTATCGACAAGCAAGCGATGGTGGAAACCAGCACGCCGCTGACCGAAACCGAGAAAAACGCCATCATCGGCGGCGTGCTTTTGTCAATGCTGCTGGCGGCGCTCGACCAGACCATCGTCGCGCCGGCGATGCCGACGATGGCACGTCTGCTCGGGCATGCCGAATATCTGCCGTGGATCGTAACCGGCTATCTTCTGACCGCGACCGCAGTGGCGCCGCTCTACGGCAAGATCTCCGATATCTATGGCCGCCGGCCGACCGTCTATGCGGCAATCCTGATCTTTCTCGCCGGGTCGCTGGTCAGCGCCACGGCCCCCAACATGCTGGTCCTGGTTGTCGGCCGGGCGATCCAGGGCGCCGGCGGCGGCGGGCTCTTCGCCCTGACGCAGACCGTGATCGGCGACCTCGTGCCGCCGCGCGAGCGGGCTCGCTACGCCGCCTGGATTTCGGGCACCTGGGCCGTCGCCAGCATCGCCGGGCCGCTGCTCGGCGGCACCTTCGCCGAACATCTGCATTGGTCGCTGATCTTCTGGATCAACATTCCGCTCGGCCTGCTGGCGATGGCGATCATTAACAATCCGCTCAAGAAGCTGCCGATCGCCGCAAAACATCACCGCATCGACGGCCTCGGCGCGCTGCTTCTGGTCGCGGCCACCTCGCTGCTGCTGCTTGCCTTGAACTGGGGCGGCAGCGAGTATCCGTGGCTGTCGCGTGAAATCCTTGGACTGCTCGCCTGCTCAGCGGTGTTCTGGAGCGCGTTCGCGCTGCGGCTGATGCGCGCGGCCGAACCGCTGATCTCGCTGGAAGTGCTCGGCAATCCGATCGTTCTCGCCGGCACGTTGTCGATGTTCCTGCTGCAGGCCGCCAATGTCGGCTTGTCGGTCTATCTGCCGGTCTACCTGCAATCGGTCGTCGGCCTGTCAGTCAGCGAATCTGGCACCGCGTTGCTTGGGCTGATGCTCGGCACGGTGGCCGGTGCGACATTCAGCGCGCGAATGATCCCACGCTTTTTCCACTACAAGCGCATTGCCATGGTCGGAACTGTTTTCTCGATCCTATGCCTCGGCGTGCTCAGCCTGGTCGCCGGGCATGCCTCGCTATTGCTTGTCGAGGTGTTGACGACCTGCATAGGCCTGGGCACAGGCACGACCTTTCCGGTTGCCACTGTCTCGGTCCAGAACGCCGTCGATCGCATGCACCTTGGCGTGGCGACCGGCGTTCTCACCTTCCTCCGCTCGCTGGGTAGTGCGCTTGGCGTCGCCATGCTTGGTGCCGTCGCCCTTGGTTACGGGCTGCCGCTGGCCAGCGAAGGCACGCAGACGGCCGGCCATATCGCCTCAGCCACGCCGTTCGTGATGATCTTTCTTGCCGCCGCCGCGACCTTGCTGCTGTCGTTCATCACGCTCTGGCTGATGCCGGAGAAAACGCTTCGCGGCCATGCCGAGGCTTCGGCCCCAGCCCTGGCGGAGTAGACCGGCCTGGTGAAATCCGGCGAGCTTCAGTCGACCACGCCGAGCTTCTTCTGCAGGCTGGTCGACGAAGTCGTATACTGGAACACGATGCGCTCGCCGGGGCTGATGATGCGCTTGGCTGCCTGTGCCATTAGAGCGACCTCATGGAAGCCCGACAGGATCAGCTTCAGCTTGCCGGGGTACCAGTTGATGTCGCCGACGGCGAAGATGCCGGGCACCGACGTCTGGAATTTTTCGGTGTCGACCGGGATCAGGTTTTCGTGGAGATTGAGGCCCCATTCGGCGATTGGGCCGAGCTTCATCGTCAGGCCGAAAAATGGCAGCATCCGCGTGCACGGCACTTCGACATCGCCCTCCGGCCCCTTGATCGTGGCGGAGGCTAGCTGGCCGTCGCTGCCGGTCAGGCCCGTCACCTGTCCGACTTGGAATTCCAGCTGCTTCATCTCTTGCATGGCATACATCTTGTTGACGCTGTCGGGCGCTGCCCGGAATTCGGGCCGCCGATGCACCAGCGTCACGCTCTTGGCCACCGGCTGCAGGTTCAGCGTCCAGTCGAGCGCCGAATCGCCGCCGCCGACGATGACGAGGTCATGGCCGCGAAAGTCCTCCATCCGGCGCACCGAGTAGAACACGCTCTTGCCTTCATAGGGTTCGATGCCTGGAATCGGCGGCCGCTTCGGCTGGAAAGAGCCGCCGCCGGCGGCAATCACCACAATTTTGGCTTCGAACACCTCGTTTTCGTCGGTAGTGACGCGGAAGCTGCCGTCCTCCAGCCTTTCCAGGCTCGAAACCATGCGGTTATAGGTGAATTCGGGCTTGAACGGCGCGATCTGCTCAAGCAGCTTGTCGACCAGACCTTGCGCCGAGATCGAGGGCCAACCCGGAATGTCGTAGATCGGCTTTTCCGGGTAGAGTTCGGCGCACTGCCCGCCGGGCCGGTCGAGTATGTCGATCAGATGGCACTTCATGTCGAAGAGGCCGAGCTCGAATACGGCAAACAGGCCGACAGGCCCTGCCCCGACAATGAGTACGTCCGTCTTGGTGATAGCGGTCATGAAGCATGCGCCTTTATGGGAAAACGGCGCGACACTGCATGACCATTGGTCCGCTGCCAAGCGGCAGCCGCAAAAATCGGCTTCAGCCTTGGCGGGCCGGCACGCGCACGACCAGCCCATCGAGGGCGTCGCGCACCTTGATCTGGCATGACAGCCGCGAATTCGGCTGGACGTCGTAGGCGAAGTCCAGCATGTCTTCTTCCATGGCTTCCGGCTCGCCGACCTCCGCCGTCCAGGCTTCGTCGACATAGACATGGCAGGTCGCGCAGGCGCAGGCGCCGCCGCATTCCGCTTCTATTCCCGGCACCGCATTGCGGATCGCATTTTCCATGACGGTCGAGCAGTTTTCGGCATCCACGTCAAAATGCGTGCCGTCATGGGCGATGAAGGTCAGCTTGGTCATTTGTCACCTGAAGGGAGTCTGAGCCGACATAATCACTCTGCCAGACAAGTCAACTGCGGCGCGAAAGCGCCGCTGCGTGGCGTTTTGGGAATAAGTTCTATCGGCTGATGGCGGCGACGAAGTCGCGCACTTCTTCGATCAGTGAGCCAAGGCGCTTCAGCGTGCTGGCGTCGTCGGGCCGGCATTCGATCGCACTGGCGCAATCGGCAATGGCGAAGGCGCCGACCCCGCGCGCCGAGCCTTTGAGCCCGTGCGCCAGTAGCAGCCGCTGCCTGACATCCGCATCGACGATCTTGTCGCGCACCGATAGCGCCTGCTGCACGAACAGTGCCAGCACCTCTTGCTCGAGGCTCCGATCGCCCATCGTCTGGCGCGCAAGATGCGCCAGATCGATCGGCCGCGCCCCAGCTGTCCCTGACACGTCACCGCCGGGCATCGAGAAGGCAATGCCGTTTTCGCCACGTATCACTTTGAGACTCCGTTCTTCGACCGCCGCAAAAAATAGGCGTATCCGGTGGACAACGGGTTAATGATTGACCCGGAAAAATGTCGCGATAACGGCGCCGGAATCACGGCTGTGTTAACCTTATATTTAAAGTTTTACGTATCGGACGGAATGCATGTTTTCTTTACCCCGCTGTGTCATTACGATACGACAGGTCCATTTTCAGCCTCCTGCGCGGGACACGCTAGGCAGAATCAATAAGCACAACCATAAGTCCCGCGGCAGCTTGTACAGGGTAGCGAAGGCATGGCGAAGAAACCAACGACGACAAAAACGCTCGACAGCGACGTAGCCAGGGAACTCGAAAAGGCACTTGATATCGATCTGAGCGGCGATGCCGGCGGCGACTTCGACATCGCGGCATCCATGGAAGATCTGGAAGCGCAGATATCGCAAGCCGCCGACGAACTGGCGCGCGAAGGCCGCAGCCAGAACGAGGCGCCTGCCCCCGACCAGGCCCAGAATGCAGCACCCGCCGCCAATCAAAGCCAGAACCTAAATCCCGCGCCAAAAGCCAAGCCGGCTGAGTTGCGTCCTGTCGCAACGCGCAATGGCTCGCAGCCGCCAGCTTTCTCGCCGGCCAACGACGATCGTCAAAAAGACTATAAGACGCTCCTGCACACCCTCAACCGGCGCGCCTCGAACACGATCTATTGGGTCGTGGCTTTTGTTTCGCTGGCCTGGATCGCCGGCGCCGGTGGCCTCGCGAACCTGTTGTTCGGACCTGGCATCTGGAACATCCGCACCTTCGATCAGTTTTTCGCCCGTCCCGAGCTGATCGGCCTGGCGGTCGCGGCAATCGTGCCCGTCATCCTGTTCTGGGCATTCGCAGTGATGATTCGCCGCGCTCAGGAGATGCGCCTTGCCGCGCAGTCGATGACCGAGGTGGCCTTCCGTCTGGCCGAGCCGGAAAATCTTGCCCAGGATCGCGTCATGATGATCGGCCAAGCGGTTCGCCGCGAGGTGGCGGCCATGGGCGAAGGCATCGAACGCACGCTTGCGCGCGCCGTCGAGCTCGAAACGCTGGTTCACAGCGAGGTGAACCAGATCGAGCGCTCCTATTCGGAGAACGAGTCCCGCATCCGCTCGCTGGTCGACGGGCTGGGCAGCGAGCGCGAAGCGGTCGTCACCCATGCCGAGCGTGTGCGCGCCTCGATCACCGGTGCCCACGAGACGCTGAAGGACGAGATCAACGCCGCCAGCGATATCATTCGCGACAGCATTCTCAACGCCTCGACCAAGCTGTCGATGACGATCAACGAATCCGGCGACACGCTGATCGACAGGATCAACGGGAGCTCGATGTCGATCTTCGATTCGGTGGAAGGCCGGCTCGAATCGATCACCGACCGGCTGTCGACGTCGGGCGAGGCCTTCGCCAGCCTGCTCGACACCCGCATCGCCAAGCTGACGGACACCACCGATGGCCTGACGCGGTCGCTGACCGACCTGCTCGACGACCGCACGACCGGCATGGTGTCGCTGCTCGGCGGTGCCGCGCGCACACTCAATTCCGAATTCGAAGCCAGCCTCAACGGCATCGAGCGGACGCTTGCCGAACGTGGCCAGGCGCTGATCAGCGAGTTCCAGACCCGCGCCGAGGCGCTCGACACCGGTACGCAGAAGCTCAACGCCGCGCTGGAGGCTCGCGCACGCCAGATCAACGAGACGCTGGTCGAGCGCGCGCGCGAAATCGCCCACACCTTCCAGGATAGCAAGGAGACGCTGTCGGCGATGATCGATCAGGGCAAGACCCAGATCGGCGCCGACATGGCCGACATCATCTCATCGACCTCGACCATGCTCGAAGCCCGCGCCGGCGATTTCGCCGGGCGCATGGAAGCGGCGCGCCATGTCGTATCGCGATCGTTCGATACGGACATCCAGCGGCTTGCGGATGCTCGCGCCGGCATCGAGGAAGCCGTCGAAAACCACAGCCGCAAACTTTCCGAAAGCCGCGACCGGATGGCGGCGGCAATGCAGGCCGATCTGGCGAAGTTCGCCGAGGGCCGCGCCGAAATCGATGCGGCGGTGACCAACCAGGTGCAGAAGCTTGCCGAAGGCCGCGGCCTGATCTCGCGCGCCCTTGAAGAGGATCTGCGCAAGGTCAACGAATCGCGTGCAGCGATCGACGCTTCGCTGGGCAGCCATCTAGAAAGCCTTGAAGAGGGCCGCAACCGGCTCGCCCAGGCCTTGAACGAAGACTCTGGAAAACTCGTACAAGCCCGCACGATCATTGATGAAATGGTTGCCGGGCACGTCGGAAAGCTCGCCGAAGGCCGCAGCATTCTTTCGCGCGCGCTCGAGGCCGACCTCGGCAAGCTGGCAGACAGTCGCGCCAGCATCGACGGCCTTGTCGCCGGTCAAGTCGAAAAGATCGCCGAGGGTCGCGCCATACTCGCCAGTGCGCTGGAATCCGACATCGCCGGCATCAATGGCCTCATCGAGGCCCATTCGGCGAAATTGGCGCAAGACCGCAGCGGTCTTTCCCAGTCGCTCGAGAACGACCTGTCCGACATCAGAGGTCTGATCGCCGATCATTCGGGCAGGCTCGCCGATGATCGCAGCCTGCTTTCGAAGACGCTTGAAGACGATCTTGCCAAGCTGGCCGAAAGCCGGTCGAGCATCGACGGGCTGGTTGCCGGCCAGGTCGAGAAGCTTGCCGAAGGCCGCGATATCCTCAAGCGCGCGCTGGAATCGGACCTGAACGCGATCAAGGGCGTCATCGCTGGCCAGTCCGAAAAGCTGGCGGAAGACCGTGGCCAGCTGTCACGGGCACTGGAGAGCGACTTGGAGGCTGTGCGCGGCGTTGTCTCCGATCACATGAACAAGCTCGCGGAAGACCGTTCGACGCTGTCGAAGGCGCTCGAAGACGATCTCGCCAAGTTGGCCGAAAGCCGCTCGAGCATCGATGTGATGGTTGCCGGCCAGGTCGAAAAACTGGCAGAGGGCCGCGACATCCTCAAACGCGCTCTGGAAGCCGATCTGAGCACCGTCAAGGGCGTCATTGCCAGTCAATCCGAGAAGCTGGCGGAGGATCGCGGTCAGCTGTCGCGCGCACTGGAGACCGATCTCGAGACCGTGCGGGGCGTCGTCTCCGAACATATGAACAAGCTCGCCGAGGACCGTTCGGCCCTGTCGAAGGCGCTCGAGGACGATCTCGCCAGGCTGGCAGAAAGCCGGTCGAGCATCGACGGGCTGGTTTCCGGTCAGGTCGAGAAGCTGGCCGAGGGCCGCGACATCCTCAAGCGCGCGCTGGAAGACGATCTCGCCAAGCTGGCCGAAAGCCGCTCGAGCATCGACGGGCTGGTTTCCGGCCAGGTCGAGAAACTGGCCGAAGGCCGCGACATCCTCAAACGCGCTTTGGAGGCCGATCTCAACACGATCAGGGGCGCCATCGCCGACCAGTCGCAGCTATTAACCGACAATCGCGCACAGTTTTCGCGCGCCCTAGAGGCCGATCTTGGCAACGTCAACAGCCTTGTCGCTACCCACGCGGAGAAGCTCGTCCAGGACCGCTCGACCCTGTCGAAGGCGCTCGAGGACGATCTCGCCAAGCTGGCCGAAAGCCGCTCGAGCATCGATGGGCTGGTTGCCGGCCAGGTCGAGAAGCTTGCCGAAGGCCGCGACATCCTCAGGCGCGCTCTGGAAGCCGATCTGGAGAGGCTTGCATTGAGCCGCAGCGAGGTCGACGAGATTGTCGCCGGTCATGTCGGCAAGCTGACCGAGGGCCGCGACATGCTGACCCGCGCATTGCAGGACGATCTCTCCAGGCTCGCCGACACGCGCAAGGATGTCGACCGTTCGCTGTCCGGCCATATCGACCAGATCGCCGCCAGGAGCACCGACATCTCCGATGCCATCGCTGCCGACGTGGAAAAGATCGAGCAGGCGTTCAGCCGGCAGACAGGCATCATCGAGGAGCGCGCCAGCACCATGGAGCGGGCGCTGTCGACGGGTGTCGACAACGTTCGCAGTGTGCTCGAAAGAAGCGCGGTCTTCGTCGCCGGGGCGCTGCGCGAGAAGGTCATGGAAGTCACCAGCGCTCTGCATGAGCAGGCGGGCGCTGCATTCAGCGATGCCGACCGCAAGATCGCCGAGCGCGCCGAGCAGACCTCGGCCGCTCTGCTCGCCAGGGCGGAGGACATCGCCCGCACCTTCGAGGAGGCGGATCGTCGCCTCGCCGCCCGCGCCGAGGATACGTCGAGCGCACTGATTGCCCGCGCCGACGACACGTCGAACACCTTGCTCGCGCGCGCCCAGGAGACGGCCGATCAGCTGGCAACCCGAGCAAGTGAGATTGCCGGTACCTTCGACGCGGCGGACCACAGGCTGGTCTCTCGCGCCATCGAAACGGCCCAGTCGCTGGCTGCACGTGCCGGCGACATCTTGCGCAATTTCGAAACAGCTGACGAGCGGCTGGGCGTGCGCATCGGCGAATCCGCCGAAGCTCTCGCGGCACGTGCGTCGGATCTCGGCCGCATTTTCGATGCCGCCGACCAGCAACTTATTTCGCGCATTGCCGAAGGCTCCGAAGCACTTTCGGCACGTGCGTCCGAGATCGGCCGCATCTTCGAGGAGGCCGATCATCGCCTGGTGTCCCGTATCGCCGACAGCAGCACCGCAATCGGCGAACATGCCGACAACATTGTCGGTGCCTTCACCAGCACCGAGCAGCGGGTTGCCGAACGCGCCAGGCAGACTGGCCAGGAACTCGCCGTCCATGCCCGTGAAATCGAGCAGCTGCTTGCCGGTGCCGACGAACGCCTGGCCTCGAGTGCTGCCGCCACAGCGGCCCGCGTCGAGGAGCAGGTCGCCAGCGTCGAGAACCGCCTCGCCTACACTGCCGAGACAATGGGCCAAAAGCTCAACGAACAGGTCTCGAACGCCGAGGCGCAGTTAGTCTCGCGTGCGAACACGATCGCCGAAACCTTCACCGCGGTCGGCCAGCATATCGGCCAGAGCACCAACGACGCTGCAAAGACCATCGGTGCCAATACTCGCGAGCTCAGTACGATGCTTGCGGCACGTTCGGCCGAAATATCGAAAATCCTGGACGAGACGGCACGGCCTCTGGTCGAGCGCTTCGCCCAGGGCGGCTCCGAGCTGCAAAAGAGCATGGAAGAGGTCACCGAACGTGCGACAGAGAAGCTGCGCACTCAAAACGCCGCCCTCGTCGACGCCCTCGCCAGCCGCACGGCCGAAACTCTGTCGGCCGTCGAAGGCGCGCGCTCGACGCTTGCCGACAGCGTTGCCGACCTCATCGGCCGCATGACCGCCTCCAGCTCGCAGCTCGGTCAATTGATCGAGCAGGCGGCGACCAATCTCGGCCAGGTCGACGAACGCCTGACTGGGAGCACGCAAAGCTTCGCGGCGACCACGGAAAAGACCGCCCAGACTTTCGCCAGCTCGGCGCGCCTTGTCGATTCGAACACGACGCGGCTCACCGAGCTGTCGTCCTCGACCTTGCGCGAGGTTGCCTCTATCGCCACCAAGTTCGACGAGCACAGCCGGTTGCTGTCCAGCGCCTCGGATCTGCTGAGCTCGGCCCAGAGCAACCTCGAGCACACGCTCGAAAGGCAATCGTCGCTGGAGGACCTCGCCGTCGGCCTTGTTAAGAAGTCGGAAGATCTCGAACGGGTCATGCGCTCGTTCGAGAATCTGGTCGGCCAGACGCTGCAGAACGCCGAAGGCAAGACGCTGGAATCCGCCGACAAGATCCGTGCCGCGATTTCCGAAGTGGTCGATTCGGCTACCAAGCGCTTTGCCGATGCGACCGAGGAAATGCGGCGCACCGCCGGCTCGATCAAGAGCGAGCTCGACCTCACCCGAGCCGAGCTCAAGAAAGGCGTCATCGAGATGCCGGAAGAGGCAAAGGAATCAACCACGGCTATCCGCCGTGCCGTTTCCGAGCAGATCAACGCGCTGAAGGAACTTTCTGAAATCGTTGCCAAATCTGGCCGCAGCGCCGACAGTTCGGAACAGCGCAACCTGCGTCCGGCGCCGCAAGCGCCTGCCGCACGCG